>JAGPCY010000003.1:302514-343368 GCA_018057825.1 Kofleriaceae bacterium
CTCGGTCTCGGTCTCGGTCTCGGCCTCGGACTCGGACTCGGTCTCGGTCTCGGCCTCGGTCTCGGCCTCGGACTCGGTCTCGGCCTCGGTCTCGGCCTCCGCCTCGGCCTCCGCACCTCCCCCGCCTTCCCCCGCGCTATGCTCACGCCCGTGCGAGCCCTGCGACGGAGCGTGTGGGCGCTGGCGGCGCTGGCGGCGCTGGCCGGCCTGACCGCCTTCGTTCTCGCCGCTCGCCCGCGGGATCTCGAGGACGCCGCGCGCCAGTTCGCGCGCTACGCCGCCGACCGCGCGACCAGCGCCGCGGTCTGGGCCGCGGTCGCTGCGCTCGTGGCGGCCATGGTCGCGACCCGCGTGCTGGCCGGGAGGCGCAGCGCGGCGCCGACGTCCGACGTGACGCCGAGCCCGCTCGACCCCCTGCCGGCCGACGAGGTCCACGCCCGCCTCGACGGCCTCCAGGCCCGGCTCCGCCAGCTCGCCGCGCCGCCGGCGCCCGACCTGGTCGGCTTCGTCGACGCCATGCTCGGCGGCGCGGTGCGAGTGGCGGCGAGCGATCTCCACCTGCATCCCCTCGAGGCCGGCACCGAGGTGTCGCTGCGGGTCCAAGGCGTGCTCCACCACGTCGTGACCTTGCCCCGCGAGCACCACCGCCAGGTCGTCGCGCGCCTGAAGGTCATGGCCGAGCTCACGACCTTCCGCACCGATCGTCCGCAGGATGGTCACTTCGTGTGGTCGGGCTCGGGCCACCCCGCCGACCTGCGCATCTCGGTGATGCCGACCAACCACGGCGAGCGGGTGGTGATCCGGGTCGCCAACGTCGGCCTCACCGTCCCCGACCTGACGCGCCTCGGGGTCCCGCCCGCGCTGCTCGATCGCCTGCGCGCCCTGTTGGCGCGGCCGCAGGGCATCGTGTTCGTCACCGGCCCGACCGGCAGCGGCAAGACCACGACGATCTACTCGGCTCTGGCCCACATCAAGCAAGCGCGCGGCGAGACCACGCAGATCACCACGATCGAAGATCCGATCGAGTTCGACCTGCCGTTTCTGACCCAGTCACAGGTCCGGCCCGATGTCGGCATGACCTTCGCCGCCGGGCTGCGCTCGATCCTGCGCCAGGACCCGAACGTGATCATGGTCGGTGAGATCCGCGACGCCGAGACCGCGCACATCGCGGTCCAGGCCGGCCTCACCGGTCACCAGATCGTCACCACCGTCCACGCCGACTCGGCGGCCGGGGTGTTCAATCGCCTGATCGAGATGGGCGTCGAGCCGTTCCTGGTGGCGTCGGCGTCGCTCGGTTGCTTGTCGCAGCGGCTGGTGCGCGCGCTGTGTCCCCACTGCCGCGCCCGCGAGGCGCCGTCGGCCGACGAGCAGCTACGCCTCGCGGCCGCCGGGCTCGACGAAGCGCAGGTCTACGCGCCGCGCGGCTGCGCGAAGTGCGATCACACCGGCTACCTCGGGCGGATCGCCTTCTACGAGCTGCTCGAGGTGACCGCAGAGATCCGCGAGCTGGTGAACGCCAAGGTCCCGACGCCGCGCATCCACGACGCCGCGGTCGCGCAGGGGATGACCCCGCTCCTCCACGCCGGGCTCGCGCGCATGCGGGCCGGCGACACCTCGCTGCGCGAGGTCCTGCGGGTGTGCGGATGAGCGTCGAGGACGCCGTCGAGTCGCGGCCCCTCGCCTGGGCGCGCCTGGCGACCGCGATCGCCGAGCTGGCCCTGGTGATCGCGTTCTTCTACCCGGCCGCGCGAGCCGCCCTCGATCGCCGCTCGTCCACCACCGACCGTCGCGACACCCCGCCCGCGGCCGACCCGCCGATGACCCTCCTGGTCGCCGCCACGCCCCACGGCGCCACCGTCCTCGTCGACGGCCAAGTCGTCGGCCAGAGCCCGGTCGCGACCCACGTCTCGTGTCGCGGTCGGCCGGTGGTCCACCTCGAGATCACCGCGCCCGGGTTCGCGCCGCACCGCGCCGAGCTGCCGTGTGCTGCCGGCGGCGATCTCGACGTCGCGCCGACTCTCGCGCCCCGACGGTTCTGACAGGTTCGGCTCACCCGAGCGCGCGGAGCTGCGGCGCGCCGTCCGACGCCTCGAGGACGTGGAGCGAGCGCTCGGGCAGCTCGCGCCAGGCCTCGTCGGTCAAGGCCTCGCTGGCGACGACCAGGGTCGGCGTCCGGCGATCGTCGCCGTCGGTGTGGCGCACCAGCACGAACAGCGCCCGGCCCAGGCGGTGGGCGTAGATCCGCCGGTCGCAGGCCAGGAGGAAGCTCAGCGAGCCGAGGTCGCCGGCGGCGTGCAGGGCAGCGACCGCGGCCCGCACCCCGCCCTCGACGGCGCCGGCGCGATCGACGTGACTGGCGATGAACGCGAACAGCCGCTCGCTGTCGGTGTCGCCGACAACCGCGGCGAGGCGCGAGGCCGAGGTCTGGGCCGCGAGCGCGTCGGGCCGCGCCACGGTGCCGTTGTGCGCGAACACCAGCCGGCCGTCGCGGAACGGGTGGGTGTTGGCCAGCGCGGTCGGGCCGACCGTCTTCTGCCGGACGTGAGCCACCACGACCCGGGCCCGGGTCGCCGCCGCGAGATCGGCGAACTCCGGCGAGCGCTGCGCGCACGCGGTGTCGCGGTGCACCGACCAGCCCTCGCCGTCATCGATCGCCACGCCCCAGCCATCGGGGTGCTCGGCCGACAGCGTCCACAGGCTGCGCGGACCGTCGCGCAGGAGCGCGCGTGGACTCACCGGCCGGGCCGCGAGCATGCCGAACATCCGACACATCACCCCTAGTATCGACCGCGCGCACCAGCCGTCGAGTTTTCGACCGGGCTGCCCATCATCTCCACGAGGGGCGTCACGGAGGTTGGTGCTCTACAGCTGGCGGTAGCGGAGCACCAGCACCGCACACCCTGCCGGGCCGGGGCCGTAGCGGGTCCCACGCAGCGTGTCGATCGCATCGGCGTCGAGGTCGGGCCAATCGCTGGGCGCCACGACCTCGAGGCGTGTGAGCGCGCCGGTATCAGCGACGCACACACGGACACCGACCTCGAGGGGGCCTCGACCCTCACGATGTAGGTCCGTGCGGGTGTCATCGCTGGGAAACGGCGGACCAGCGCGACCGAGCAGTCGGGCCTCGAGGTGGGCCACCGTCAGGGTCGGTCCCTGAGCGGCGGTCGGGTCGCCCCAGCTCGTGGGCCTAGGTGTGGCGGTCGCGCAGGCCACGAGGGCGACCAGGGCGAGCCAGGGATGGCGCGTGCAGCGGCTCATGGCTCGATAGAGCCTACTCGCGCTCGGTCGTGACGGACCACCCGCGTCGAGGCCCTGGCCGAGGTGGTCGGACGGACCGCTGGGCCCCGCTCGGCCAGGCGCCATGCCTCACCCGCGGGCGCGGGCCTCGGCCAGCAAGGCGGCGAGCAGGTCCCGCAGCGCCGCCTCGTCGAGCAGCTCGACCACGCGGGTCGCCAGGGCGCCGGCAAGGTCCCGCGCGACCAGCTCGATCTCGCGCGGCGCGGCGTCGGCTAGGACCGCGACGGCGGCAGCCAGCGCCGGGCGATGCCACGCGAAGCGCCGCACGAAGAGCTGGATCGCCAGGGTCTGGCGCGCGAACACCTCGGCGGTCAGCCGGTAGTCGTCGCCGTCGCGAGTGAGCTCGGCGATCCACCACAGCCGCGCGAACACGTTGCTGTCGTGGCGCACCCCGGGCGTCCAGTAGCGACTGCGGGTGGTCGACCACGCCTCGAAGGCCCAGCGATGGCGGACGAAGTCGGGCCGGTGGATCACGGCGAGGAAGCGCCACAGCCCCGGCTGGGCGGCGGCGCGGCGCGACAGCGGCAGCGCGCGATGGACCACCGCGGCGGCGCGCTGCTCGATCACCGGGTCGTGGCGCGGGGTCTCGGCGATGACCTGATCGAGCGCGCGATCGAGGTCGTCGAGGTCGAGGGCCGGATGGCATTCGTCGAGGAGCTCGGCGTAGACCTCAGGCGGGTGGCGGTCGAGGTCGCCGCGGGCCAGCGCCTCGGTGACGAGGACATGGCCGTCGGGCACCAGGTGGTGGAGCTTCACGTCAGCTCTCCCGCCAGGCGCTCGGTGGCGTCGGCGATCTCGAGCTCGACCTGGAGCAGATCGTCGAGTCGCGCCGCGATCGCGGCGTGTTGACCCTCAGCCAGCTCAGCGGCGATCGCGGCGACCCGCGACTCGTGGCCGCGGGCCTCGGGGTAGAGCCGCTTGAGCCAGTGGGCCAGGGTCGCGTCGTGCCACGGCCACGTCGCCTCGCCGGTCGCCTCGATCGCGCGCGCGGCGTCCCAGAACAGCCGCGGCCACACCACGAGCGCGAGCTGGGAGTGGACCAGGTTGCGCAGCCGCGCCGCCCGGCCGAGGTTGCCCCGGGCGTTGATCACCGAGGTCGTCAGCGGATGGTCGGTGTTGATCCACAAGACCGGCTCGTCGCCGCCGAGGTCGAGGCGATACAGCGCGCGCGGCTCGGGGAAGCGCGGCGGTCCCTTGCTCGCGAAGGACTCTTCGCGGATGTCGAGGTAGTGGCCCTGGGTCGGTCGCGCGGGATCGACGCGGAGCTCCCACGCGGCGCCGCTGGCCAGGCGACTGCCGGCCTCGGTGGCGAGGCCATCGTCGGCGGCGGGACGCGTGGTCGATCGCACCAGCACCGGCGTCAGCTCGACGACCCCGCGCAGGTCGCCTGCCGCCAGCGTGAGCGTGTGGTGGGCCTCGCCCAGCGCGCCGGTCGCGACGACGACGGCCCGGCGCAGGCGGGTCTCGGCGCAGGACACGATCACGGCGAGCGACACCGGCGGGCGCGGGTGCTCGACGAGCGGGAGGGTGAGCCCGGCCAGCTCCGGCCTGGGCGTCACGGTCACCGTGACGGTCAGCGCGGCGGCGCGCGCCAGCGCGACCTCGACGCCGCGACCGTCGGGGTCGGCGCCGTCGCAGGGTACCGGCCGGCCATCGACGGCGAGCTCGGTCAACCGCAGGGTCAGGCCGTCGTCGACGTGGCCAAACGGCCAGCCGCGGATCCGACGAGTGGTCGCGGCGGTCACGTCTCGACCTCACGGCCGGTCACGATCAACGTGACGCTGCGCGGGCCACCGACGGTCGGCGGCAGCGCGGCGCTGGCCCCGTCGAACACCAGGAGCGGGCCATCGAGGATCACGCGCGCCACGCCGCCGTCGAGGTCGACCGCCGCCGCGGCCGCGACGTCGAGGCGCTCGAGGGCCACCGGCGCCAGGGGTTGGCCGTGTTCGTCGGCGACGTGGAGCGCCAGCGTGCACGCCCAGCGCGTCAGTGGCACCGACGGCCGGACCTGTCCGCGCACGTGCCACCGTCCGCCGGCGAACCAGACCAGGGTATGGCGGACGTGGAAGGCCGCCGGTCCAGCCGCGGCGGCGCCCTGACGGCCCATCGGGAACAGCTTGCGCAGGCGTTCGGGACCGGCCCGGCCGCGGCGCGGCGCCTCGATCACGACCTGGCGAATGGCCTCGTCGACCTGGGCCTCGAGCTGGCTCAGGGCCTTGGCGTAGCCGCGCCGGTACTCGGCCTTGAGGGTCGCGGTCGACTCCCACAGATCGTGGCCGGGCGGCTCGGCGGCGCGCAAGAAGCGCTCGATCGCGCGATCGCCGTCGGTGATCGCCTCAGGCGCGCGGGCCTCACCACACGCGACGACGGCGTGGAACGGTCGGGCCCCGACCGCCAACCGTCGCCGATCGCCGTAGCGCACGACCATGCCCGGGCCGCGGAACCACGCGATCTCGCCCGCGGCCGAGGGCGCGTCGGCGTCGGCGGCGAGCCGGATGCACACCCGGACCACGCCGGTGATCGCCGGCGTTCCGTCGACGCGCTCGGGCACCGCGAGCGTCAGCTCGCGCACCACCACGTCACCCGGCTCGTCGAGGCTGACCCGGGTCGAGGTCCGGCCGCGGTAGGCCTCGATGAACGGGCGCACCGCCGTGAGATCGCGGTCGGGCACCAGCGGCCGCGGCGCGCCGACCCCCATCCACACCGTGAGCGGCGCGCCGGTCATGACCAGGGCCGGCCAGAAGTTGCGCGCGATCGCCGCCTGGACCTCGGCGACCAGCTCGTCGGCGGTGCGCTCGTCAGCGGTGGTCGGGTCGCGAAAGCCGACGATGGCGATGCTGGTGCCGGTGCTCTCGCGGCGGCCGATCATCAGGTCGCCGGCCAGGGTCGCGGCGGCCGCGCCCCACACCGACTCGGCGCGTCGCCGCGCGCCGGTGCCGCGCACGTGCCCGAACCAGCCGGCGCCGGCGTAGTGCTCGCCCGCGTGACCGTGGCTCGGCAGCTCGACGCGCCCGAACAGCCGCGGCGACACCTGCCCTGGGGCCTCGTCCGACAGCGTCGAGTTGAACAGCACCAGCGACAGCCCCGAGAACGCCCACAGCACCGACTTGCCGAGCCCGTAGGAGCCGCCGGCCGCCTCGCTCCGCTTGTGGCTGAACAGCGTGTCCTTGCACAGCGCGCGGAAGTGCGAGTCGCCGCGCAGCTCGTCGCCGGTCAGGCCGACGGTGTGGCGATCCTCGACCACCAGGAGCAGCAGGCGCTGGCGCTGCTCGAGCTCCTCGAGGAACCGCCCGATCGCGCGGCCGCCGTGGGTCGCGGCGGCGTCCCGCAGGTGGCCGGCGAGGGTCGGCCACCGCGCCGCCTCTTGGAACCGCGTCAGGGCGGCGCCGGTCAGCTCGACGAAGCGCAGGTGAACCTCGGGAGCCTCGAGCCGCTGGTCGTTGGCGTTCTGCAGGACCTCGCGGACGAACGACGCCAGGCTGGGGCGGAAGACGTGGCTCGCGGGATCGCCGCCGCGGCGCGCCCCCGAGGGCGGCTCGGGGTCGAAGACCCAGGCGATCGGCTCGCTCAGCGGTGACCCCGGCGCGACATCCTGCGATCGTGCCAGAGTCGCGCCGCCCCGACCAACGTCACGGGCAGGTGAAGTCCCAGATGCCGCCGGCGCGATCGAAGGTCGGCACCAGCAGGTGGCCGTCGGCGTAGTGCAGGCTGGCCCCCGACACCATGGTCAGGAACTTGAGCGGGACCCGGCTGGCGTCGAGGGTGCCGGCGTAGTCGGCCGGCGTGAGCTCGCTGTTGCTCCAGCCGGTCCCGGCGATGTGGGTGGCGGTGGCGTCGGCGTGGACCCGATAGACGAAGCCGCCGTAGGCCAAGACGATCAGGTCGTCGCCGTCGGTGATCATCGCGATCGGCAGGCTGCTGGCCGGGGCGATGCCCTGGGTCGGGCGGTCGGTGAACTCGTCGTCGTTCCAGAACTCGGTCGACGCGCCGGTCGCCAGGTCGATCCGCCAGATGCGCGTGGTGCCCGACCGGATCCCGCCGACGTACAGCGCGCCGTCGCGCAGCGCCATCGAGTTGACGTTCTCGATCCGGGCCTCGGCGGTCAGCGTCCACAGCGTGGTCACCGTGCGGTTGGCGTCGGCGGCGATGCGCTTGATCTTGCGGTTGCCGTTGTCCCAGAGATAGATGTTGCCGGCGGCGTCGACCACCGGATCCCCCGGGCCGGCGAACCGCGCGCTGGCGCCCGGGCCGAGCACGTCGCCCGGCATGTACGAGTTGCTGCTGTTCAGGTCGGCGCGTGCGACCGGGACCGCGGTGCCGGCGATCGCCCGCACCGTGCACGACGGCGACAGCGGATCCGACAGCTCGAGGACGCCGTTGGCGTAGTCGTCGGCGGTGATCAAGCGGCCGTCGGGCAACCAGGCCAGGCCGTGGGCCAGCATCGTGCGGCCCTCGGCGCAGGTCCCCGACGGCTGGAAGCTGCCGATGCCGCCGACGTCGTCGCCGAACACCCGGACGAAGGTCGGGTTGGCGGCCGCCAGGTCGAGCTTCCACATCGCCTGCTGGGTGTTGACGAGGACGGTGCGGCCGCGGGCCGCCAGGTTGAAGACCCGCAGCGGCGGCTCGCCCAGCGCCGGGAACCCGCTCGGGGTCCAGGCGGTCGGGTTCTCGGCGACGGTCGAGATCGGGTTGCCCGCGATCAGCCGCGCGGTGGTGCAGACGCCGGACGGGCCGGGCCCGGGGCCGCCGTCGGGGTCGTCGTCGCCAGGCAGCTCGGAGCAGCCGGTGGCGAGGGGGAGGCAGGCGGCGAGGGCGAGGGACAGAGACTGGGCGAGGCGCGAGCGCATGAGATCCTCCTGGACGCGTGGTCCGGGCCTGGCGGCCAGCCGCACGGGGCGGGCCGGTTTGTCAGAACGCCTGCGGTATCGGCACCGCCCGCTTCGGGTTGCGTGCGCCCGCGAAAAAAGTGTCTGCCCCGTCGACGATCAGCGCGCCTGGGGGGCGGCGCAGACGTGCCGTGCTACGACCGCGCCGTGCCGTCGCTCACCACGCCGCTGCCGAGCTTCGCGCCGTGGGCCTTCGACCGCGCCGCGCTGACCGCCCTCGGGCGCGCGCACCACGCCGCCTACCGCGCCGCAGCGCCGTACCCCCACGTCGTCCTCGATGGGCTCCTCGGCGACGAGCGCTCAGGGGCGCTGGCGGAGGTCTTCCCGACCGCGGACCATCCGCACTGGAAGCGCCGCGATCACGTCGAGCAGGCCGGCCGCTTGGGGCAGCTCCAGCGCACTGGCTTCGCCGACGTCGCGCCGGCGCTGCGCTGGCTCCTCGCCGAGCTGGGCGGGATGGTCTTCCTCGACTTCCTCGCTGCGCTGACCGGGTGCCGCGGGCTGATCGCCGACCCGCACTTCACCGGCGCCGGCCTCCTGGCGACCTTGCCCGGCGGCCACCTCGCGCTTCACGCCGACTTCAACCGCGACAGCACGCGCCACCTCGATCGCGCGGTCACGGTGCTGTACTACCTGCCGCGGACCTGGGACCCGACCTGGGGCGGCGATCTCGAGCTGTGGGATCGCGCGCGGACTCGCTGCGAGGTCGCGATCGCGCCGGTGCGCGATCGGCTGGTGGTCATGGCCTACGGCGACGACCACTGGCACGGCCACCCGTCGCCGCTCGCCTGTCCCCCGGGCCACCAGCGCTCGGTGGTCGCCGCGTACTACTACCTGGCTCGCGCCCAGCCCGGCGACGATGACCTGGCCCGCGGCGCGCGGTGGTGAGCGCTGCCAGTCGAACGAGTTGCACGCGAACGAGCGAGCGGCTCCCGCACGGCCGCGCGCCGGCCGCTACCGTCGGGTCAACGAGGTGCAGCTTTCGATCATCGGAGGCAGCTCGTCCTTCGCGAAGGGCACCGGCGCAGAGACGCACATGGCGCCGCCATCGCCGACCTTCGGGCGGGCGAAGAAGCCGTGGGCGTGCACGCCGTTGATCGTGCGCTGGAAGAACATGGTCCCGCCGAGCTTGCCCTGAAGTCGCTTCAGCTCCAGCGAGGGGGGCAGCGTCGCGAACAGCGCGGGGGGATCGAGCGATAGGAGGTAGGCGAAGCGCGGCCCGTGGGAGATCAACGCCGCGCTACCGGCGGTGGTCGCGGTCGCCCCGGCCGGCGCCGAGACGCTCAGGCCCTGCCAGGTCGGACCTAAGCTCGACAGCTCGATTCGCCCATCGGCCCCCACGGTCGCGGTTGGAGGAGCTGGCGTCGGAGGGGCTGGCGGTGAGGGAGCCGGCGGTGGTGGCGGCGCTGGCGATGGCGCCGTCGACGGGGCGCGCGCCTCGGCGACCCCCGGCTCCTTGCTCGAGGTCTTGCCCTTACAGCCCGCGCTCCACACAGAGAGAAGTACGAGGGAGGTGAGAGCGGCCCCCGAGGTCTTAGGCTGAGACATTTTCTTAGCATGTCACGACCCTGGCCGATCTGCCAACCCCGGCCCGGCGACGGTCGATCACGCGACCTGCCAGGTCGCGCCGCGGCCGGCGAGCTGCTCGCGCAGCGCGGCGGCAAACCGATCGAAGTCGTCGACCATGAGACGATGGGTCTGACCGTCGGCGACGGTGACGTCGAGGATCTTCTTGTTGACCCCGTACTTGCCGCGGGCCACCGAGCGGATCTGCGCGAGGTCGATCGACAGGGCCAGCTTGCCCTTGGCGCGCCGCGCCAACAGCATGCCGATCAGGCCGAACATCATGAAGAACCGGCTGGGCGTCATCACCCGCAGCTCGTGGGCGGTCAGCTCGACGCGACCGAGCCGGACGTTGAGCTTGCCGGCGATGAGGCCGCCGTTGGTGGTGGCGAGGGGAGGCGTCGGAGCGGTGGTGAGCGCAGTCGAGGTCATGGCGATCTTCCTGAGGCGAGGGGTGGCGAGACCACGCGCGGTGATCTCGGGGGCGTGACGTCGCGAGACGTCTACGAGTGGCGCGAGGCACCACCCGTGAGGGCGGGGAGCGGTGGGCGGAGCGGGCGCCCCGCCGCCGATGGCTCAGTCGAGGGTGATGGCGCCGGCGTCGTAGCGGCCGCCCGCGGTGAGCGCTTCGCAGCAGCTCCCGCCGAGCAAGATCACCCACTGCGCGCCGGGCTTGACGGCGAAGCCGTAGCTGCCCACCGGCACGTCTGGCAACGCGAAGGTGCCGTCGGCGGCGGTGGTCGCGCGGTAGCGCGCGGTCGAGGCCTCACACGGCGTGCGCCGGAACATCGTGAGCGGCAGGTCGCACAGCTCGAGGTCGGCGCTGGCGACCGGCTTGCCGGCCCGCAAGACCTTGCCGACGATCGTGCCGGTGGCGGCGGCGGTCAGGGTCGGCAGGGTCGGCCCATCGCCGATCACCGCGACGGCGGTGACCTTGCCGGTGATGCCGGCGACGGTGCCGGGCAGCCACTGCTGCGCCAACCCGCCGTCGCGGTCGAAGATCACCAGGCCGTGGTCGGTCGTGACCCAGGTGCGCCCGGTGCCGTCGACGGCGAGGACATCGCCGCGCTTGGCGCGGGCCGGGCCGTCGTCGACGTCGGCGGTGCGCACCGCGCCGGTCGGGGACTGGACCGCGATCGTGCCGACGCCGCCGGAGCCGGCGACGTGACCGGCCGGCCCGATCACCAGCTCGTCGAGGGAACCGTAGCGGCCGGTCAACCCGGTGCGCCGCCAGGTGCCGTCGGCGAACACGAAGGTGCCGCGGATGCACGCCACGTAGACCGAGCCGTCGGGGTGCATCGCGATCGCCGAGAAGTACGGCTCGGTCGTGCCGGTGAAGCCGATGTCGAGCTGGTTCCAGCGATCGCCGTCGAGGCGCCACAGCGCCGAGGCCTTGACCACCCAGACCCGACCGTCGCGATCGACCGCGAGATCCTCGATCAGGGGATCGGGTCCGGCGAAGGTCGCGGCCGGCTCCTCGGTCCAGGTGCCGTCCCAGCGATGGACCGCGGTGCGATCGGTGGCCCACAGGACGCCGTCCGGCCCGACCGCGATCTGCTGGATCAGCTGCGGCGCGTTGTGCTCGAGGTTCTCGGGAGCGCCGCGGCCGAGCTTCCACAGCCCGCCGATCGCCGAGGCGAACACCACGCCGTCGGGGCCGATCGCCACCTCGTGGAACGAGTACGGGTGCTCGATGAGCTTGGTCACGATCCCGCCGTCGAGGCGAAATAGCCCGGCGCCGTCGACGCCGAGGTACGCGGGACCGGCACCGCCGCGGTAGTCGACGGGCGCGGGCGTCGGCCGCGGGCTTGGACCAGGGTCGGTCGAGCCAGGGTCGGTCGGCGCGGGGTCGGTCGGCGCGGGGACCTCGGCGGTGGTCGCGGTCGGCGGCGGCGGGGCGGCGGTCCGGCCGTCGCGGTCGCAGGCGGCGAGGGCGGCCAGGGTCAAGGTCAGGCGAAGGCGCGACATGGCGAGCACGTGGAGCACGCGGAGCATGCGGAGCATGCGGAGCATGCGGAGCCCGTATCCAAGTCTCATGCCGGGCCCGCGAGCGTCCATTGTCGCGCACTTCGCCGCCGGGGCGGAGCCCGCTGCCAACCTTGGCAGCCAAGGTTGGCTGGCGCGGCGGCGCGTGACGGGTTTGGCGCGCGACGGGTCGGCCCGGCCGCGAGTTGCCGACGACCCAGCCGATCACGACCCGGGACATCGGGTACCGTCCGGGCGTGACCCCCGCGTCGATCGGTCCATACCACGTCGAGCGCGTGCTCGGCGCCGGCGGCTGGTCGACCGTGTTCGCGGTGCGTGACGCCGACGGCGCGCCCTGGGCGCTCAAGCGGCTGCGCGCCGACCTGGGGCCCGAGGCGATGGCGCGGTTCCATCGCGAGGTCGACAGCCTGCGCCGGGTCGATCACCCCGGCGTGGTTCACTTGCACGACGCTGGGATCGCCGACGGTGCGCCGTACCTGGTGACGCCGCTCTTCGAGGGGCCGACCCTGCGCACGGCCCTGGCCGACGGACCGCTCGTGCCCGAGGTCGCGCAGGCGATCGTGCTCGAGGCGGCGCGCGCGGTCGCGGCGATCCACGCCGCGGGGCTGGTCCATCGCGACCTCAAGCCCGACAACCTGGTCCTCGACCGCGCCGGCACGGTGATCGTGATCGATCTCGGGCTGGCGCTGGGACCCGAGCACAGCCGCCACACCGCGACCGACGCGCTGACCGGCTCGGTGCCGTACATGGCGCCCGAGCAGATCGAGGATCGCCTGCCGTCGGCGGCGTCCGATGTGTGGGCGCTCGCCGTCGTGCTGTTCGAGGCCATCGTCGGGCGCCGGCCGTTCCAGCGCGCGCGCGGCAGCGAGGAGGTCGCGGCGATCCTGGCCGGTCGCGCCCCCGATCTGGCCGAGCAGGCGCCGGCGGCGAGCGACGAGCTCGCGGCGGTGGTGGCGCGGTGCCTCGATCCAGTCGCGACCCGCCGCGTGCCCGACGCTGCGGCGCTGGTGGGGGAGCTGACGCGCCTGGTCGACCCGCGCGCGCCGGTGGATCTGGCGCGCTGGTGCGCCGCGCCGGCCGAGGTCGCGGCCGAGGTCGCGTCGCGGCGGGCGGGCGAGCTGGCGGCGGCGGCGACCGCGGCCCACGCCGCCGGCGATCGCTTCGCTGCGACCCGGCACCTCGAGCGTGGCCTGGCGTATCGCCCCGACGATCCGACGCTCCTGGCGCTGGTCGAGCGCGTGCTGGGCGCGCGCGGCCAGGCCCGGACCATCCGGGGCGCGGCGCCGGCACCGTCGTCGTCGTCGGTGACCCGGCGGGCCGCGCCGTCGGTGGAGCGCCCGGCGCCGTCGGTGAGCCGGCCGCCGCCGCCGGTCGTGACCCCGCGACGTCGTCGGCCGTGGTGGATCGCCGCGGCGCTGGCGATCGCGCTGGCGATCGGAATCCTGGTCGCGCGGCCATGGTCGCGCTCGACCCCGTCCGGGTCGTCGCCGTCGTCGCCACCCTCGCCCTCCGCGCGGCCCCCGTCGTCCTCGTCGTCGCCCGCTTCTCCGTCGGGGGCGCTGGGGGCCTCGGCTCCGACCACCGGCGAGAGCCGTCCGGCCCACGTCCGCCCGTCGCGCCCGGCGTCGAGGACCGGCCCGTGACTGCGCCGATCCTCGAGCTGATCGCGCCCGGCGCCGCGCCCCGCCGCCACGAGCTGACGCGGGTCCTGACCACCGTCGGTTCGGCGCCGCAGGCCGACCTGCGGCTCGTCGGGGTTCCCCGCGAATGGCTGGTGGTGCAGCGCGATCGCGACCGGATCGCGATCCGCGAGCTCGCGACCGGCGCCCGCCACGAGCTCGGCGAGCTGCCCCTCGTCATCGACGGCGTCAGCTTCGCGCTGGTCGCCGACGAGCCGGCGCTGGCGATCGGCCCGCTGGCGATGGCCCTGGCCCAGGCCGACGATCCCGCCAGCGCCCTGGCCGGGTTGGTCGATCAGGCGGTGTCGGCGGCCGGCGCGGATCTCGGCGCGGTCGTCTTGCGCGACGGCGATGGTCACGTCGTCGCGGTCGCCCGCGACGGGCGCGGCGAGGGTCTCACCGACGGCGCCGCGATCCTGTCCGACACGGTCCTGGCCGAGGTCCTGGCCCACGGCCGCGCGGTGGCGGTCGCCGACGTCGCCGACGATCCGCGCCTGGCCACGGTGCCGAGCGTCGTCAACCTGGCGCTCCGTTCGGTGATCGCGATCCCGATGATGCTGGGCGAGCACGTCGCCGGCGCGCTCTACCTGGGGGCGCGCCGGCCGACTCGCGCCTTGCCGCCGCGCCTGGCCGCGGATCTGGCGGTCGCGGCCAGCCTGGCGGTGCCGGTGGTGGCGCAGCTCCGGCGCGCGCGTCCGCCGGCCTTCGTCCTCGGCGCGTCGCCGGCGATGGCGGCGGTCGAGCGCTTGATCGAACGCGTCGGACCGACGCCGCTGGCGGTGCTGGTGACCGGCGAGACGGGCACCGGCAAGGAGCTGGTCGCGCGCGCGCTCCACGCCGCGGGTCCGCGCGCGGCGCGGCCGCTGGTCGCGGTCAACTGCGCGGCGATCCCGGCCAACCTGTTCGAGTCGGAGCTGTTCGGTCACAAGCGCGGCAGCTTCACCGGCGCCGCCGGCGATCGCGTCGGTCGCATCGAGGCCGCGGCCGGCTCGACCCTGTTCCTCGACGAGCTGGGCGAGCTGCCGCTGGCGATGCAGGCCGCGCTCCTGCGGGTCCTGCAAGAGCGCGAGGTGATCCGCGTCGGCGACGACACCGCGCGGCCGGTCGACTTCCGCTTGGTGTGCGCGACCAACCGCGATCTCGACGCCGAGGTCGCGGCCGGGCGCTTCCGCGCCGATCTGCTGTATCGCGTGCGCGAGGTGACGATCGAGCTGCCGCCGCTGCGCGCCCGGGGCGACGACGTGCTCAGGCTGGCTGGCGAGCTCCTGCTCGAGGCCGAGGCGACCTTCGCCACGGCCAGCCACCAGCTCGGTCCCGACGCCCGCGCCGCGATCCTCAGCTATCCGTGGCCGGGCAACGTGCGCGAGCTGCGCGCCGCGATGCGCCGGGCGGTCGTCCTGGCCGGTGGCGCGGTGATCGGTGCGGCCGACCTCGGCCTGCCGGTCGCCGCGGCGGGGTCGGCGCCCCGCCCGCCGACCGCGTCGTCGGGTCCAGCCGCGGCGCCGTCGTCGAGTCCGACCGCGAACCCCGGCGACCTCGGCGATCTCGAGCGCCCGCTAGCCCTCGCGCGCGACGCCTACACCACGGCGTACTGCGCGGCGGTCCTGGCCCGCCACGGCGGCAACCGCGAGGCGGCCGCCGCGGCCCTCGGGATCTCGGCGCGCTCGCTCTATCGCTACCTCGCGGGCGATCGCGACTGAGCTGCGCGCCGACTCGCTGCCACGCTTTGCCGACCGCGCGCGGCGGTGGCCGCGTCACAGGCGGCGCGACCGCGGGCACTACGAGGCGAACCTCATGGAGCCTCACATGTCTCGTCTGTCCTTCTCCCTCGGCGCGCTGGTCCTCGCGGTCGCCGGCTGCGCCGACCCCGCCGAGGTCGCGACCTCGGCCCACGACCTGATGATCCCGGACGGGGTCGAGCTGTGGACCAGCCGCGGCAACGTCATCCCGCTGTGCTGGCTCGAGCCCGGCGACGACGACGCCAAGGCCCTGGTCCGCGACGCCATCGCGCGGACCTGGGCGACGGTGGCGCCGATCACCGTCGTGTGGAGCGAGAGCTGCCCGACCTCGGGCGATCAGCCGGCGGTCCGAGTCAACCTGGTCCGCGTCGACGACACCGGCGCCGCTGGCGGCAACGCCGCGCTCGGCACCTCGGGCCTCTCGTGGCCCACCGATCCGATCTGGTGCCCGACGCCGGGCGGCGGCTGGCAGCGCTGCCATGCGGTCGGGCTGGTCCTACCGCGCGACCTGTCCGAGCCGGGCGCCCGCCGCGTCGCCGAGCACATCGCGATCCACGAGTTCGGCCACGTCCTCGGCTTCAGCCACGAGCAGGATCGAGTCGACGCGCCGCCGTGCATGGAGACTGTCCACACGCCGGCCACCTTGCTCGGTCCCTACGATCCGGCCTCGGTCATGAACTACTGCGCCGGCCACCGCACCCGCCTGTCGGAGGGCGACGTCGCCGGGGTCCGGGCGGTCTACGGGAGCGGCGCCGCCCGGACCGACACGCTCGCCGATCTCGACGGCGACGGCCGCGCTGAGCCGATCGCCACCAACACCAACGCCAGCTACGGCCTGCGCTCGACCGGCTTCGGCTTCACCGATTGGCGCGTGTTGACCTCGGCCTTCTACGGCCAGCGCGCCACCGCGTACGCCGATCTCGACGCCGACGGCGACGCCGACGCGATCGCGGTCAACGACAACGCCATCTTCACGCTGCGCTCGAACGGCTCGACCCTGGGCGACTGGGGCATGTGGACCAGCGACGCGTTCTATGGCGATCGCGTGACCCTGATCGGCGACGTCGATGGCGATGCCCGCGCCGATGTCGTCGCGGTCAACCTGACCGACACCTGCCTGCGCCGCTCCGACGGGCAGGCCTTCGTCGGCCACGCCTGCTTCGGCTGGCGCTCCTACGGCACGGTCCAGACCGACCTGGCCGACGTCGATGGCGACGGGCGCGCGGATCTGATCGCCAACTACGGCACGGACGGTCTATGGGTGCGGCGCGCCCGCGATCCGTTTGGTCCCTACGGCCCGGGCTTCGAGATCTCCCTCGAGCCGTGGACCCTCTACCTCTGGCCCTTCGCGCGCGCCGGCTTCACCGCCGATCGCGAGCTGGCCTTCGGCGACGTCGACGGCGACGGCCGCGCCGACGCCCTGGCGGTGCGCTTCGATGGCATCTTCGTGCGGCGGTCGAACGGCGACTCGTTCCTGCCGGAGGAGCGCTGGATCGACGCCCCGGCCCTCGGCCAGCGCGCCACCCGCTTCGCCGACGTCACCGGCGACGGCCGCGTCGACGCGGTGCTCATCGACGACGACGCCGACCGCGTCCTGGTGTCGACCGGCGACGGCTTCGTGCCGTTCGGCGTGCCGTGGACGACTGGGCCGTTCTATACGCTGTAGAGGTGGTCGAGGATCTGATGGTCGAGACCGAGACCGAGACCGAGACCGAGTCCGAGGCCGAGGCCGAGACCGAGGCCGAGACCGAGACCGAGGCCGAGGCCGAGACCGAGAGCAGGCGCAGGCCGTGTCGGTCAGGAAGGATCGGGCTTGGGGGTCTTGGGCCCCGACGGCGGCAGGGTCGGCCGCGCGAGCAGCGCCGGCGGCGGCTCGCCGGTCAGGGCCTCGAGGAAGGCGACGATCGCCGCGACGTCCTCGGGCGGCAGGGTCTTGCCGAGCTGTAGCCGCGCCATCTCGGCCACCGCGGTCGGGAGGTCGGCGACCTTGCCGTCATGGAAGTACGGCGCGGTCCGAGCGACGTTGCGCAAGGTCGGTACCTTGAACAGGAACTTGTCGGTGTCGGCCTTGGTGACGGCGGCGCGACCGATGTCGGTCGTGTCGGCGTAGGCCGCGACTAGCCCGGTCTTCATGTACATCGTGCCGCCGACCAGCGGTCCGCTGTGGCACCCGGTGCAGCCGTTGGCCATGAACACGCCGAGGCCGTGCTTGGCCTCCGCCGACAGCGCGGCCTCGTCGCCCGCCAGATAGCGATCGAAGGGCGCCGGCGTCACCAGGCGACGCTCGAAGGCGCCGATCGCCTTGGCCAGGTGGTCGTAGGTCACTGGGTCCGCCGCGCCCGGGAACGCCGTCGCGAAGGCGTCGACGTAGCCGGGGATCGAGCGCAGCACGGTGATGACGTGACCTTCGTCGGCCATCGCCATCTCGACCGGGTTCAACACCGGTCCCTTGGCCTGCTCCTCGATCGTCGCGGCGCGGCCGTCCCAGAACTGCGCGAACTGGCCGGCGGCGTTGTAGACCGTCGGCGAGTTGCGCGTGCCGACCTGGCCCTTGTGGCCCTTGGACACCGGCAGCCCATCGACGCCAAAGGTGTCGAGGCCGTGGCAGGTGTTGCACGACACGTCGTGGTTCTTGGACAGCCGCGGATCGAAGAAGAGCTGAGCGCCCAGCGCGAGCAGCGCCTCGCTCGGCGGCGCCGTCGGGTCATCGAAGTTCGCCGGCAGCGGCTTGAAGGCCGCCGCGACCTGGGCGCGATCAGGCGCCGCCGGAGGCGTCCCCGCGACCGGCGGCGCGGGGGTCGTCGGTGGCGCGGCGGTGGTCGGCGCGCCCGCGCTCGTCCCCGCGGCCTGGCTCGACGGTTCCGACTTCTTGCCGCACGCGCCAAGCGCGGCGATCGCGGCGGACCACAAGGCGACGGACCTGACCAACTTCGTCATGCCGGCACCTTGGGCCCGCCGCGCCGGTCGACCACCGGGCATGACGTCGCGCGACGGGGCGCCGCGCGGCAGCCCGTCGCAACGCCGGTTCATCGCCGACGACTCACGCCCGCACCTTCGCAGCCTCGCCACCCGCGGTCGCCTCACCGGCGAACAGCCGGTGCAGCCCGTCGGCGCCGACCACGAGCTTGAGCTCGTGGATCTTCTCCGCGACCTCCTTCATGGTCTCGAGCTCCTTCAGGCGCATGAGGACCGGATGCTCGGCGATGGTCTTGGCGGTGTTGGCGAGGTTGCGGGTCACCGCCGCGTCCTCGCGCCGCAAGATCACGTTGGCGGCCGCGGCCTTCTCGGCCTCGATCACCTTGTTGAGCAGCGTCTTCATCTCGCCGGGCAGGATCACGTCCTTGACGCCGACCCGGTGGACCCGCAGGCCGAAGGTCTCGGCGCGCGGTGCGACCTGGGCCTCGAGGTAGCGGGTCAACGCCTCGCGCTGCTCGAGCAGGTCGTCGAGGGTGACCCCGGCGACGAACTCGCGCGCCGCGAGCTGCACCGCCAGGTACAGCGCGTCCTTGACGTCGGCCACAGCGTGGACGGTGGTCGGCGCGTCGGTCGGCGCGTACTCGGCGGTCAGCGTCAGGCGCAGCGTGACCTTGTCCTTGGTCATGAGCTCCTGGCCCTCGACCTTGAGCTGCTGCACCCGGGTGTCGAGGACGTTGATCGCGACCTTGGCGCCGGCGTGGTTCCAGAACACGTGCCGCCCCGGCTCCAGCGCGCCGGCGAACCGGCCCTGGACGTAGAGCAGCCCGCGCTCGAACTGCCGGACCGTGGCCTCGACCACCTCACCGGCCGGGATGACCGCGCGCAGCTCGTCGGTCAGCTCGGGCACCGCACCGGTGACCGCGAAGACCTGGACCGCCACCCCGGGCGCCAGCGTCCACACCCGATGCAGGCCCGGGCGCAGGAACTTGACCGGCCGCTGGTCGCGGAAGATCACGGCGCGCTGGTCGGCCTCGAGGGCGACGGTGGTGAACCAGGTCGGCGGCACCAGGGCCAGCACCTCGGCGGCGCCAGTGAACACCAGCTCGTCGAGGTTCCAGGTCACCAGGTGCAGGCGCTCGCCCCAGAAGGCGTGGCGGCCCGGGCCGAGCACGCGCTCGGGCGCGCCGTCGCGCACCAGGACCGCGCGCTGGTGGAGCTCGAGGGTGACCTCGACCAGCTCGGCCTTGGCCAGGTTGCGGCGCAGCTCGTCGTTCAGCACCGGCAGCGGCGCGTCGGCGGCGAAGGCCCGCACCGTGATCCCGGTCTCGACCTTCCACACCCGGTGCACGCCCGGGCGCAGGAGCTTGACCGGCTGCTCGTCGCGGAAGACCAGCGCGTACTGCGCGGCGCCGACGTGGACGCGCTCGTACCAGTCACCCGGCACGGCGGCCAGCACCGCGGCCGCGCCGGTGAAGACCAGCTCGTCGGTGTTCCACCGGATCACGTCGTGGTGGGTCCAGCGGGTGTGACGTCCGGGCGCCAGGGCGGCGACCGGACGGCCGTCCTTCACCAGGACGGCGCGCTCGTTGAGGTTCAAGTGAATGTGCAACATGGGCGAACTCCGTGCGATCCGGCTCGAGGCCGGTGGAAGCGAAAGGGCGGTCGACGTCGGGCAGCGCCGGCGCGTCCTGGCGCGTCGCTCGCGAGCGACCCGCGGGGGCGCGAGGACTCCGGTTCCTCGGGGCGTGGACGGGCTCGTCGTGGGCGCGCGGGCGCGGGCCGTCGCCGGTTGGCGACCGCGGGGTGACACGACGAGGATCCGTTCAGGGCCCGGCGAGCCGTGGAGGTGCCGCGACGTGCGCGGCCCCTCCGGGCGACTCCCCGACGACGACCAGCTCAGGTTTTTTACCGTTCTCCGGACGGTTGGAATGTTGGGATGAGCAAGCCCAATGCGGATCCCGTTCCGCGTCCGCCGCATAGCTGTGCAGCGGGAAGGAGTCGAACCTTCTATTCCGGGTCTCGCTGGGGGCCCGTGCCATACGGGACGCCGATGACGCGAACACGGCCGCGTGACCTCGAGATCCGGACTCCCGGGCACCCGAAGACCCACCGTGTGCCTCGGCGCCGCCGCGCGGTTGGTCGGTACCTCCGACCCATCCGCGCGAGCACGCACCACCCTGACGAGGACCGCACTACTACGGTATCGCGCGCCCGTCGTCAATCACAATCGCACGGCACCTGGTCAGTCGCACGGCGCAGCGCATGCGTCGCCGGCCGGATACAGGCACAGCGTGGCCGTGACGCGATTGTCGGTCTCATCGGACTCGACCACCGCGTTCTCGGGGTCGATCTCGAAGGCGAGCTGTCGCCGCGTCATCGCGGTCGGCCCGCCCCAGGGGAGCCCGGCGGCGGTCGCGGTGATCCGCAAGGTCGTCGTCCAGTCGTACTGGCCCAGGGGCTCGGCGCCGCTGGCCGGATCGATCGTGGTCGTCGCGAGGGGCGTCCACGCCGTCGGTCGCGGCGCCGCGTTCGCGATCGACCAGCGCAGCGTGACGCTCTGCGCGGCCGTCCCGCCGCCGGTGTCCGAGAGCTGCGCCCGCCACGACGGTAGCCCGCCGCCAGCGGTGCAGACGTCGAAGCGCTGGGCCGTGGAGTTCCACCGCAACCTCACGTGGTTGAGGTCGTCGGCGAGGCCCGACTCCGGGTGGCGCTGGAAGCGGCGGTCGAGCGTGATCTCGTCGCTCGCGCCCGTGACCGGATCGCCGAGCATCAGCACCGGGTGGGCGGTCAGCTCCGTCGTCGGCAACGTCGGCCAGCGCACCGGGTAGGCGGCGCGCAGATGCGCCAGGGTCGCGGCGTGGCGGGCCGTGCCCCGCGGATCGTCGCTGTGGTGCTTGGGCCCGTGGATCGTGGCGCGGGCGAGGTGCAGGTTGGCGCCGGCGCTGTTCTCCGGGTGGGTCATGCCGAACAGGTGACCTAGCTCGTGAAAGAACACGCCGACCGATGGCGAGCGTCCGGCGTCCCACGGATCCGTGTCGGTCACATAGTGCGCTTCGCTGAGCTTGATCCGGCCGCGGGTACACTCCTCCGTGGTGTCCGCGGTCCCGATCGGCCGGCAGCCATCCAGCGGGCCCGCCGCCCAGCCCTCATCGGGCAACGCCGCATAGTCGACCATGATCGCGTCGTTCAACCACAGCTCGGGCACGTGGGCGCCGGGGCGCGGCGCCAGCGTGAGGTCCAGCGCGACCCCGGGCATCGCCTCGTAGGCCGCGACCGCCGCCTCGAGGTTGGCGAAGGCCTGGGAGCCGGCCGGGAAGTGCTCGGCGCAGTAGTAGATGGTGAGCCCCGCCGCCGCCAGCGCCGGTGAGAAGCGCTTCGGGCCGGCCCAGTCGGCGAGGTTGAGCGGGGTCGGCGCGACCTCGCGCCGGATGAGCTGTGCCGACACCGGCGCCGCCGGGCCCGCGAGCAGGAGCGCCAGGGCCCCGAGGTGGAGGAGTCGTCGCTTCGACATGGCCTCGACCCGAGCAACTCCGGGTCCGCCCCGCGCCCGGTCGCAAACGCGCGAGATCGCGTCGGCGCACCGCCGGGCGCTGGCCGCCCTTGCCCGTCGCGTGGCCGATTCCGCCGGCCAGTTCAGCCGGCGCGGCGGTAGCGAAGCTGAACCAGGCCTGCCCCGATCGGTCGCGCGCTCACGAACTCTAGATGCGTGCGCCGCGCCGCGCCCGCGAACAGCGGCCGCCCCGCGCCGAGCACGATCGGCACCATCGTCAGCGTCAGCTCGTCGACCAGCGCCGCGTCCAGCGCCGCGCGCACCAGCGCTCCACCGTCGAGATACACGTCGCCCGCGCCCGCGCGCGCCCGCGCCCGTGCGATCACCTCCGCGACCGAGCCACCACAGGCCTCGACCCCCGGCCGCGTCACGTCCAGCGGTCGCGACGTCGCGATGACCATCGGCCGCTCGCCGTAGGGCCACGGCCCAGGCATCGCGCTCACCACGTCGTACGTCCGGCGCCCCATCGCCAGCGCCCCGATCGACGCCAGAAACGGCGTGAACGTGTCCTCGACTCCCTCCATCGGCAGCCAGTCCAGCTCATCCGCCGGCCCCGCCAAGAACCCATCGAGCGAACAAGCCAAGAACACGCGCACGAGCGACATCGCGGGAGCCTAGATCGGATCGAGCTCGGTGGGGTTCGATGAACACGTCGACGTCGACGCCATTGCCGCCCGCGGCTCGGACCGGATCGCCAGCGCGCGCGCCGCCGATCGCGTCCTCGACCCCGTGCGCCTCACGCGCTAGCGCGCGAAGAGCCACCACGCGCCGATCGGCGCGAGCATCGCGATGCGCACGATCGTGGGGACGAACGGACCGAGGCCGAGGTCCCCGATGAGAGCGGCGCGCGGCCAGCGGGCGACGGCCGCCGGGGGCTGCGCGAGCAGCGGCTGCAGCGTGCGCAGATGCGCGGTCAGCCAGCGCAGAGCGCTGATCGCGATCGCGACGAATCTCTCCCACGCGGCCGCGAAGGCGAGGGCGAAGACCCAGGCAGGGAGCGCCGGATGACCCGCCACTGACACGACGAAGAACGGCGCGATCAGGATGACGACCGCACCGAGCACGGCGGCGACGATGATCACGAAAGAACCAAGGCCGCGCCGCGAGACGCCGTACCAGGCGAGCCCCAGGACGCTCAAGCACGCCGCCGCGAGCATGGCCACGGCGAGCGGTCCGTGCCACCACCGACCGATCGGCGCGGCGCTCGCGGTCAGGACCCCATCGCCGAGCCACGGGCTCCACCAGGCGAAGGTCACCGCGACCACGATCATGGCGAGGGGCTGGCTGAGGTAGGTGACGGCGGCGCTGACCAACGTGGCGGCCGCCCCCTTCGGCGGCCGCCCCAGGTGCGATCGCAGCAGGCGGTAGCCGATGACGCTCGCTAGCACCTCGCTCGCCAGGACCCACAGTCCGGCCACGAAGCCGAGCAGGATCAAGCCGAGCCCGAGCCACCGCACCGTCGTGCCGCCGACCAGCGCGGTCGCGATCACCAGGCCGGCGCCGAGCGCGAACAACTCCCAGCTCCACCGGCGGGCCAGGCGGTCGGCGCGATGCCAGCGCGGGTGGTCCCAGGTCGCCAGCGCATGCCCGAGCTCGTGGGCGGCGATGGCGTGCGCGCGGGTGTCGGACCCCTCGAGGACGGCCGGCGACAACACCACCGCGTTCGCGTCCGGGGCGTAGAAGTTGCGATCGCTCGCGCGGGCGTCCCCGCTGTCGAGCGCGACGACGTGGATCCCCGGCACGCCGAGGTGCGCGATCACCCCGCGCAGCCAGGCCAAGGCGGTGGTCGGGTGCGGCTCCTCGATCGCGCCGCGCCGCGCCCGATAGGCGATGAGCGTGAGCGTGACGAGCACCGCGGGCAAGATCGGCAGCGCGAACACGGGCCACCGACTCCAGACCTCGGCCGGTGCGCGCCACCACGCGTAGAGCGCTGGGCCAGCCCACGCTCCCAGGATCACGAGCCAGACCGTCGCATAGCTCCAGAGCGGGCCGCGGCGGGGCTCCGAAAGGTGCGCAGTGCGGGACACCGGACCTGGGACTGCCAGGGCGGCCACCTCGTCGGCGCGAAGCCGGTCGCTGGTCACGTACGGGTGGTTCCGTTCGTCACGACCGCCAGGTCCAACAGGTGAGCGATGGGCGATAGCAGTCATCGTGTGCACCCCCGGTTCGCGGCGCAAGCTCTCATCGAACCCGGGATGGCGACCGCGGCAGGAAAGACCGTCATGTCCGTCGCTCTCTGCAAGCCGCGTGCGATGCCGCTGCTCTCGCTGGTGCGAAGGAACTGTCGAGTCGCCGGCCTCGTCCCCTGGGTCGTCCCCGGGACGTGCCGGCTCGTGGTTCCCTGCCGAAGCTCGCGAGCTGCCGATGCTCGCCGCCGCCGGACGTGGCAGCGGCACCGATCGCCTCGGTCTCCGCCTCGGTCTCGGTCTCGGTCTCGGTCTCGGTCTCGGTCTCGGTCTCGGTCTCGGTCTCGGCCTCGGTCTCGGTCTCGGCCTCGGCCTCGGTCTTGGCCTCCGCCTTGGTCTCGGTCTCGGCCTCCGCCGCGGTCTCGGCCTCGGCCTCGCCTGAGCCGCGCCCGGACGATCAGGGGCCGGTTGGCGGCAACGACCACTGGGTGCCCGCGCCGCTCTGCTCGACGAAGCCTGAGGTACGGAACAGCCACCACGAGAGCCCGGTCAGCGCCACCCCGACCACGCCGTAGGTGATCGGGATCGAGCGCCGATCGTTGTCGATCGTGGCCAGCGCGGCGACGTCACTGAACGCGCCGACCGCACCGGTCAGCCAGGCCAGGGTACGTCTGCCGTACGGACGGCTGCGTCGTCCGAGCTTGTAGCGGTAGACGGAGGTCGCCTGATCGATGTTGATGAACGCGTCGCCGCGTCGGTCGTCATCGGTGCGCGAGACGAAGCGAAGTCCATGAGGCCCGGGGGTGAGATCGACCTGACAGGGAGTCACGCACAACGGCCGTGTCACCTCGAGCGATCCGGAGAACACCGCTCCAGCGCCACTGGCCCCAACCGAGCCGCCCGTGACCCGAAACACGGTCGCCTGGTCACCCTCGACATCGAGGACCACGCGCCCGAGGCCAGGCGCGGGCGGCCCCCCGCGATCGATCGGTGGAACGACCTGCGTGGGCGCGGCGGGCGGTGGTAGACGTTCAACCGAGAAACAGCCGGCGCTGACCAGCGCGACCATCACGACGATGATCGCAGCGCGACGCCCGACGGCGATGCGCGGGGCAGCGACGGGCACGAAGACGCGACCGCTGGCACGGGGCCCTCGTCGAAGGCGCCAGCGACGAGCCCGAGAGGATACGGTGACGGCGACACGGAAGAGGGTCATGCGCGGCGCCCTGTGCAAGCCGCGTGCGATGTCGCTGCGCCGGCCGGCACGCCGCGATCGCCCTCGGCGCCTGCCGCGTCCCCTGGGTCGTCCCTGGGACAATGGCCGAGTCGAGGCCCTTACTTCTGCACGGACTTCCACTGTTCCAGCAGCACGAAGAAGCCGGGATCGACGTGGAGAGTGCGCGACTTGAACCGCCAGCCGTCGCGCGTGCGGACCACGACGCTGCGATCGTAGCGGCCGGTCGCGATGACCCGCGGCTCCTGGGCGACCTCGAGCACGATCAGGTCATGGGTGACGTGAACCTCGTCATCGGACACCGGCTCGATGACGAGGTTGGTCACCTGGTGGCGCTTGCCGTTCGCCATGCCGCCGGGCCCGACGTGGTGGCGCTCGAACTCGGACAGCTCCTGCCAGGTCTTCATGACGCCGAAGGACGCGCTGTCGTAGCCGCCGAACTCCTCGGGCGACACCCAGCAGGCCATGAAGCCGTCGGCGTCGGCGTTGTCGGTGGTCAGGCAATAGCGTGCGACGAGGTTGCGAATCGCACGGTCGTCGTCGAGGCTCATGGTCGCGGGCATGGAGCGGCTCCTGGCAAGGGGGGACGGGCAGAGCACCGAGCCTGTCGGTGGTTCTAGAAGCGGTAGCCGACCATGACGCCGGGGGACGGCTGCACGGTCGGCGGTTCGAAGGTGCGGTCAGCGAGCATCGGGTCACCGCCGGCGCGAACATGGAGCTCGACACCGAGGGACGGCTGGACGAACAGGTCGCGCCAGGCGAACCAGGTGTAGGTCACCCGCGGCACGAGGTAGAGCTGCGTGATGGCGGTCGTGTCGTCGGTCGCGGCGTTGCCGATCGCGAAGCGGGCGACGACCAGGCTGGCCCCGAACCCGAAGCCGGCGCCGCCGGTCTTGAGGTGGCGATCGACTGACAGGTACGCGGCCGGCCGGATCGCCACCTCCCAGCCCTCGTCGGCGTTGCCGGGGAGCTGATCGACGAACAGCCCGGGGAGCGTGAAGGCATACGCGCCGCCGCCGAAACTCCAGCGCGGCGCCGCGGCGAGGATCACGCGGCCGCCGAGGCTTGCGCCGCGGAACACCGGGGCCAGCGGGTTGGTCTCGAGCAGGACCCGGGGGCCGCGCGGCTCGGCGGCGACGACGCGGGCGCCGACCCCTGGCGTCGACAGCGCGACGACCAACCCGAGGGACATCGCGATGGTCAGCGTGGGACTCGGACGCATGTCGGCACTGTGGCCACGGCACGGTCTTGCGAGAAGGCGCCGGGTCCAGACACACTGTCTCCCGTGGCGTACCAATCAACCGAGCGTTCGGGCCTCCTCGCGCCGCTTCCGGAGCTGGAGGCCCTGGGCTGCTTCGTCGCCGTGGTCGACGCCGGTGGCTTCACCGCCGCGGCGCGCCGGCTCGGCCTCCGCAAGGCCACCTTGAGCCGGCGGGTCGCCGCCCTCGAGGCCCAGCTCCGCGCGCCGCTGCTGCGGCGAACCACGCGGGTCGTCCAGCTCACCGACGACGGTCTGGCGTACTACGAACACGCGGTGCGGGCCTTGGCCGCGGCGCGTGACGCCGAGGCCGCGCTGGCGCGTCGGACCAGCGCGGTGTCGGGGCTGGTCCGCGTGGCGGCGATCCCGTTTCTCGCCGAGCTGATGATCGACACGGTGCTCGTGCCGTTCCTCATCCGGTACCCCGAGGTCCGCATCGAGGTCGAGGTCGGCGCGCGGGTGGTCGATCTGGTCGGCGAGGGGTTCGATCTAGCGCTGCGGGTGGGGCCGCTGCGCCAGGCGAGTCACCACATGCGCCGCCTCGGCGCGGCGGGGGCCGGCTACTTCGCCGCTCCGGCGTATCTCGCGCGCCGCGGCGAGCCGATGCGGCCGGCCGACCTCGACGGCCACGATCTGCTCGCGCTGGTAGGGCAGGCCACCCCGAGCTGGGCCTTCGTCGAGGCCAACCGGACGATCGTGCGCCAGCTTCGGCCTCGGCTCCTGGCCTCGAACGAACTCGTGATCCGCGCCGCCTGCGCGGGCGGCGGGATCGTGCGACTGCCCTCGTCGCGCGGCGAGGAGCTGGCCAACCAGGGCGTGCTGGTACAGGTGCTCCGGTCGTACACACCCGCTCCGGCGCCGGTCCACGTCGTCATGCCGGACGGCCATCCGTCGAAGGCGACGCGCCTCTTCGTCGACGCGCTCACCCGCCAGCTCGTCGGCCATCCCGCGCTCGTCGCGCGCCGCGACCCGTGATGCCTCGCGCCCCACGCCGGTCACGCCGCCGAGCCCGCCCGCGCCACCTGACTCGGTCTCGGTCTCGGCCTCGGTCTCGGCTCGTTTCGGTCTCAGTCTCGGTCTCGGTCTCGGTCTCGGTCTTGGTCTCGGTCTCGGTCTCGGTCTCGGCCTCGGTCTCGGTCTCGGCCTCGCCTGAGCCGCGCCCGGACGATCAGGGGCTGGTTGGCGGCCACGGGCACTGAGTGCCCGCGCCGCTCTGATCGACGAAGCCAGAGGTACGGAACAGCCACCGCGAGCGCCCGGTCAGGGCCACTCCGACCACGCCGTAGGTGATCGGGATCGAGGTAGACGTTCAACCGAGAAACAGCCGGCGCTGCCTAGCGTCCCCGAGACGGCGGTGGCGCGGCGATGTGTCGGCCGGGTACAATCTCGCTCGGATCAAACCCATGGCGCCACCACCGACAGGATCCCTGGCGCTGCTCGTGGTCGTGGCGGCCTGTGCGGGTACCCCGGACGAGGTCGTTCCTGTCGACGCGAGGTCGCCAGACGCGAGCCAGGCCGACGCGCGCGCCGTGGATGCGAGCCCGCCAGACGCCGCGCCAATCGCGGCATGTGCCACCGAGGTCGCGGCGGACGCGATCTACTCGCTGCTGTTCGAAGCGCAGGCCTCGCTCGTCTCCTACTACAACGAGAACCGGAGGTTTCCGGTCGGAAACACGGGATGGGTCCCGGCCGCGGAATGCTGCAGCGTCAACAGCGACGGCTGCTGCGTGACGAGCGCGGCCGACTGGGGCGTGTCCCCGTGGTCGGTGTTCGGCTTCTCCGTCGACCAGCCGAGCGCCTATCGCTTCCAGTACACCACCGACGCAAACGCGCAGATGGTTCGTCTCGTGGGCGAGCGAGACCTGGACTGCGACGGCACGAGCGGTTTCGTCGACATGGCTTGCTTCGGCTCGTTGCAGGGCGTGACGTGCCGGCTCGCGATTCCCGTCCCGGGCACCGACCCCCGCGCTCCCGGCGGTTGACGGCGGGCGGCGGCGGGTCCGGCTCAGGGGCTGCGTCCGACGACGTCCGAGGAGAGGAACACGCGGGCTCGCTCGGGCGTTGGCAACCGACGCCCATGTGGGAAACTGCGCCGATGACGCGCCTTGCGCTGGCCCTCGTGCTGGGAGCCGTGGCTTGCGGCGGCTCGCGCCGCCCCGCGGCCATCGTGGCCGACCGCGAAGTCCCACCGCCGGTCGAGGCGGCGCCGCTCCGCGACCCTGCGCCGGCGGTGCCGGTCGCCGAGCCACCGCCCACGCCGATCACGCCACCGAGCCCGCCGGCCCCGCCGCCGCCGCCGTCGCCGAACCCGGCCACGCTCGCGAAGCTCGAGTGGCCGGCGACCACGCGCTCGTTCGTGCTGCGCCGCGATGCCCACGCCTACGCCGGGCCGGACCTGACCGCGGAGGTGCTGGGCAAGATCGTCGCCGGCACCCGCCTGCCGGTCGGCGACGCGGTCGATGGCGACAAGCGCTGCGAGGTGTGGCTCGCCGCGATGCCGCGCGGCTGGGTCTGCGCGCGCCACGCCAAGGCGAGCGCCGAGGAGCCGCTGGCCACCACGTTGCCGGTCGTGCCCCCGGGCCACCTGGTGCCGAAGGACTACTACAACGTCGCCAAGGGCGCCGCGCGCTACGCCAACGCCGACGCCGTGCGCGCCGGCACGCCGCTGCCCGAGCCCAAGCACAAGTCGACGTACATGGTCACGCGGGACGAGGGCAGCGTCGAGATCGACGGCCTCGACTACGTGAAGACCAGCGTCGGTTGGGTGGCCGAGACCGACCTGACGTCGTTTCGCCCGTCGACCTTCGCGGGCGTCGACCTGGTCGCCACGCCGCCGCCGGCGTGGCCGTTCGCGTGGGTGTACGCCGCCGACCGCAAGAAGGTGGTGGCGCGCACCGACGCCGCGAAGAAGGCCCCCAAAGGCGCGACCTTCGCGCATCGCGCCCTCGTGCCCGTGCTCGAGGAGCGCGACGGCTTCGTCCGGGTCGCCGACGGCCAGTGGATCGCTCGGAAGGACCTGCGCGTGGCCCGCACCCGTCCGCGCCCGGCCATCGCCGACGCCCACGCCAAGTGGATCGACCTCGACCGCGACGAGCAAGTGATGATCGCGTACGACGGCGACACGCCGGTCTTCGCCACGCTGTTCTCATCGGGCCGGCGCAAGAACGACACGCCGCCGGCGATCTACCGGATCCGCTCCAAGTCGGCGCTCACCAAGATGTCGGCCGAGGAGCGCGAGAGCTCCTTCTACGAGGTGTCCGAGGTGCCGTGGGCGACGCGCTTCCGCTCGGGCCTCTACTTCCACGCCGCGTACTGGCACGATCGCTTCGGCCAGGCGAACAGCCACGGTTGCGTGAACCTGTCGGCGGCGGACGCTCGGTGGGTCTACGACTGGACCGAGCCGGTGATGCCGGCCGGCTGGAGCGAGCTCGAGGTCCCGGCCGACGGCGCCATGGTCGTCCGCGTCCACGACGCCCGGCACCCCGATCCGCCGGTCTTCGACTACGTCAAGGAGAGCGTCGAGCGCGCGAAGATCCGCAAGCGCGAAGAGCGGCTCAAGCGCCAGCGCCTGGCCGCCGAGGCCGAGGCCGCCGCCGCCGCGGCCACCCCGGTCGTCCCCGTCGCGCCGTGACCTGACGACCGGTCGCCGCCGTCAGTGGCCGAGGCCCTGAAAGGCCCCCCACACCTTGTCGACCGCCCGCAGCACCTTTGTCCCAACCGGGCCACCGGGCCGCGGCGGCGGCAGCTCGATGACCGGCGGCACGCCGCCGCTGAACAACTCGAAGATGAGACCTGGAATGCCGCCGCTGTCCGCGATGTCTCGGCGCAGGACACCCTCGCGCCGGATCGGGTCGACGACGTAGGCGACGAGGCGTTGGCCTCGTCCGCGCACCAGCACGACCACGGCGAGCTTGCCGCCGCCCTTCAGCTTGGCGGGGGTGACGTAGACAGACACGATCTCCATGGTGACCTCACTGGTATAGGTGAACCGTTCGCGTCCAGCTCGCCGCATCTCGCTGCATCCAAGCCAGACGTTCGTCGCGCAGCGCGATGGCCAAGGACCCGCCGGCGGCGGCGCGCGCGCGCACCGCGGCGAAGAACTGGGTGGCCTCGTCATCGGGGATGGTGTCGGCGGTGGCCAGGACGGCGCGCGCACCGGCGCGCAGGAACGCCGCCGGCAAGCTGTCGCGCAGGTGGAGGTACGGTTCGCCGCCGCCGCTGCCGCAGCCGGCGAGGGTCACGATCGGCGCACCGCGCAGGCGCAACCCGTCGACGCGCGCCGGCGTGAGCGCGAAGTCGCCATCGGCGTCGGGCGCGAGCGCCAGATACGAGGCGTCCGAATGCCGGCGATCGCGCAAGCCATGGGCGTGTAGCTCGAGCTCGGTGGCGATGGTGGCCTCTGCCAGCACCCGGCTCGGCGTGGCATCGCGGCCGCGCAAGTCGACGTCGACGCCGTCGCTGGCCCGGCCGACGGGCGGCAGCGGGGCGAGCCCGAGGTCGGGCGGCGCGGCTGGGGCCGACACCCGCACGCGGCGCGGCGGCGCGGCGGTAGCTGGCAGAGCGCGTGGCGGTGCCAGGTACGCCCAGGCGATCGTCGACGGCAGGAGCTCGGCGGTGCCCTCGAGCGGCGCGACCGCGATTACGCCGACCTGTGCGCAGTCCGCGAGCGCCGAGACGAGACCGGGCGGCACCAGCGCTCGACCCGGCGGTGGCGCGGCGTTCGGGAACGGCCACGCCGCATCGTAGTGCCCATGGAGGCCACCTTTGCGATCGCGCGCGATCGCCACCATCCGCTCGTCATCGACCGCCACCGCGAGGACACACGTCGCTGGCGTCGCCAGGCGTTTGCCCTTGGCCACCGCGTCCAACGCACCGGCATGATCTCCATGCCTCGCGGCGTCGATGGCGAGCAGCGTCTGGGCCCACCCGCGCAACCGCTCCGCGGCGCTTTGAGCGTCAGGCCCGGCCGCCAGCCGATCGGCCCGCGCGACGGCCTGGAGCAGGATCGCCTGACCGCCCCCGCGATCGCGCTCGATCTCCAGGGCCCCCGCCAGGGTCTCGGCCTGCACGGTCGCGACGCCATCGCCGTTCGGGGTCGCCGCAGCCAGGTCGGCCGCGAGGGCTTCAGCCGTCGCCGGGTCCGGGGCGCGGCGCCACAGCGAGAGCCGCACCGCGAGCGAGGCCAGGTCGCCCGCGTAGTACGGGCACGGCGGCGCTGCGTCGAGGGCCGCGCGCGCGGCCCTCGGGTCGCCGCGCAAGATCTCGGTCTGCGCCAGCATCACGTTGGCGTGATAGGCGGTGCTGCAGTCGGCAGACGTGCTGCGCGCCGCTTGCTCCTGAAAGAACCCGCGCGCGGCCGACAGCTGAAAGCGCCGGAGGGCGATCTGCCCGCGGATGGGCAGCGCGTTGTTCACCCGGGCCGATTCGCCAGCCGCCACGGCCCGGGCCCAGGCCTGGTGGGCGTAGGTCGCGGCCTCGTGCAGGCGGTCGAGCCGCAGGTAGAGGCGCGCCAGCTCGAGCTCGAGCTGCTCAGCGCGGTAGAAGACGCGCGCGTCGGTCGCCGCCGCCGCCGCGCGTCGCAAGATCTGCTCGGCCGCGCGATCGTCGCCACGCGCGCTCGCGGCGGCCGCGCGATGCTGCTCACCGAGCGCGGCGAACCAGGGATCACCGCTGGCTGCGACCAGCCGCAGATACCGCTCCAGGTCGGCGGCCACGCGCCCGGTCAGCACGAGACTGCCCAGGGCGAGGTCGTCCGTGAGCGCCCCGGCGCGCGTCAGGTCGCGCAACAGGACCGTCGTGGCCTCGGGGCTCAACCCACCGGTCACCGCCAGCGCTCGGTAGCGCGCGCTCAGCGGACGCCGCCGCGCCATGGCCGCCGGTGACAACGCGGCGATCCGTGAAGAAGTACTGGACCAAGGCCCACGGCGGCAAGTACTGGCTGCACTTCGACTGGCACCTGCACTGAGCGCACGACCGCAGACTCGGGACGCGGCCCGCTTTGGGGGGCGACGGTGGTCGCGGCGCGCGGGCCGCGCGCGGATCAGTAGCGCGCGCCGACCGCGACCCAGCCGGTGAACATCGGTGAGATCATCCCGCCCACGGACAGCTCGGGCGATACCGCCCAGCTCGGGACGAGGGCGGCGCCCACGCTGGCCTGCACCTGGATCTCGCCATCGCTACCGTTGATCGTGCCTGCCCCCCAGCGTGCCTGGTAGCCACCGCCGACCTCGAGCCACACCACGCGGCCGTACCGTAGCGATGGCACCAGCATGATCTTCTGCTGATGCGTCGGTGACATCGGGGCCAGCACCGGCTCGCCACCGACCTCACCGCTGGCGTACCCGACGCGTCCGAGCACCGCGAGGCGGTGGGTCAGCCGCGCGCCGGCGAAGCCCGAGATCAACACGCCATCGAAGGTCGAGAAGCCCATGCCGCGCTCGGCCACCCACCCGACGCCGAGGCCGCCGGTCGGCGTGACCTCGTCGGCGTGTGCCGCGGTGCTCGCCCCGAGCCCGAGGCCGATCGCGATCAAAGCCGCGCCGTAGTGCATGCGCTAACGGTGTCACAGGAACCCGAGCCGGTGGGATCTTTCGCCGACCCCGGCCCAGGGGCGTACGAACCGGGCGGAGTGACGACGTCGCGCTTCGCGTCAGGTCCTGACCGTCCGGGTCCTGGTCAGCGCGAGCGTCAGGCTGATCGATCGGCCCCTCAGGTCACAGCGTCCAGCCGACCAGCAGGTTGACGATCGGGCGCACCCGCGAGGGGCCGACCATGTCGCCGTCGTGGGTGTCGAGGTCGCGCCGCCAGGCCGCGCCGACCTGCGCGGTCACGGCCGCGCCGATCGGCGAGGTCCACTTGCCGCCGAGCCACAGCGACGCCTCGGCGCCATCGCCCACGACGAGCGGCGCGACCGAGCCCGGGACGTCTTGCTCGTCGAGGGACGATAGCTGGCCCTCGAGCCCGATCGCGGCGCCGGTCGCGAACGAGCCGAGCAGGTAGTACGCGATCGAGCCGCCGAACGACAGGCCGACGTTGGCGCGCTCGTCGGGGCCGTCGGCGGCGCGCACGCCGAGCATGACCGCGACGGCCAGGCGCGGCAGCCCGGGCATCGAGACCTCCCCGGTCACTTCGAGCATGTCGGCGGCGAGGTGGACCGGTGAGAACGACAGCGTCCCGTTGGGCCGCGCGGCCGGCGGCGGCATGGCGGTGAGCGCGCGCGGGGTCAGGGCCGGCGGCGCGACCTGGGCCCGCGCCAGAGACGGTGCGCCCGCTACCACGACGATCGCGAAGGGCCACGCGCGCATGGCGGTAGTGTAGCGCGGCGCGTCGAGTCCGGAGACGGAGACCGAGGCGGAGACCGAGGCCGAGACCGAGACCGAGGCGGAGACCGAGACCGAGACCGAGACCGAGGCCGAGGCGGAGGCGGAGACCGAGACCGAGACCGAGACCGAGACCGAGACCGAGACCGAGGCCGAGGCCGAGGCCGAGGCCGAGACCGAGACCGAGACCGAACCCGAACCCGAACCCGAGACCGAACCCGAACCCGAGACCGAACCCGATCGACCTGCTGGCTAGCCCGCGGTCATCATCGAGCAGGTGATCGTGGCCCAGTCGGGCACCTTCTTCTTGGTCTCCGAGGTCGGCAGGGTACAGGTGAAGACGATCGCGGACCCGGTGGGTCCGGGCGGCGTCTCGAACGCGAGCGTGTACTCGGTCTGGGCGCCGCTCGGGACCACGCTGGTGCGGACCTTGGGGTAGTCCGGGGACACGAGGTTGATCATCTGCACCATCGCGTTGCGATCGGCGGTGACGACCAGCTCGATGCGCGGTGGGATCTTCTGCTTCTTGCGCAGCTTCTGCTCGCGGGTCGTGAGCGCGCGGATACACGACCGGTCCGCCGCCGACAGCGCGGGATCCTTGTTGGTCGTCGCCTCGTACCAGTCGCCGTCGAGCACGAACACGCGGGTCAGCTCGGCGGACTTGAAGATCTTGCCACCCAGGGCGTAGGGGACGTTGCGCAGGACGCGGGCGACCAGCGGCGAGCCCACCTTCGACACGTCGCAGCCGCTGTCGCGGAGGTTGGCGTAGGCGCTCCGGAGATCGCCTTGCTCGTCGTCGCCGCCGGCGTAGGCGGCACGGCTACCGGCGGTGAAGGCGAGGGCCGAGAGCAAGGTGAAGGCGACGCGCGGGGTGGTCATCGCTCCAAAGGTACCCGAACCGCCCCGAGGGACGGGTAGCGGTGAGGTCGCGCGCGGTTGAACTCGCGGGGCTCCTTGGACTGGCCGAGCGGCGTTCGGCCGCGCGCTCGCCTACCCCGGCAGGCGGATCGTGACCCGCGTGCCGCTGCCCGGTTGAGTGTCGACGGTGATCTGGCCGCGATGGGCGGTGACGACGCTGTGGGCCACCGCCAACCCGAGTCCCATGCCCTCGCCCGGCGCCTTGGTCGTGAAGAACGGCTCGAAGATATGGGCCTGCACCTCGGGCGGCATGCCGGGACCGTCGTCCGCGACCACCAGCTCGAGGTCGGAGCCGCGGCGGGCCAGCGTCACGGTCACGGTGCCACCGTCGACCATCGCGTCGAGCGCGTTGCCGATCAGGTTGAGCGTCACCTGCCCGAGCTGCCGGGCGGCGCCGTTCATGCGGAGCCCGGGCGCGATCGTCGCCTCGAGGGACTGCCGTGGCCGTAGCTGGGTCCGCGCCACGCGCACCGACGCGGCGATCTCATCGGACAGATCGGTCTCGGTCAGGGTCGCGGGTTCGCCGCGCGCGAGCCGCCGCAGATCGCCGGCGATCGAGTTGACCCGGGCGATGCCGCCGACGGTCTCGGGCAGGATCTCGTCGCGGTACTGGGCGAGGCGCGGTGACAGCTCGGGCTCGGCGCGCAGATCGGCCAGGAGGTCGTCGACGTTGGCGGTGACGAAGCACATCGGGTTGTTGATCTCGTGGGCGATGCCGGCCGCCAGCCGACCGATGCTGGCGAGACGGTCGCGGCGGAGCGCCAGCTCCTGCGCGTGGGCCAGCGCCGCCAAGGTCTCGTCGCGCTCGGCGAGCATGCGCTCGGCGAAGGCGAGGTGCGCGCGGATGAGCAAGTAGACAAACAGGGACAGTCCAGCGAACGCGGCTAGCTCGGTGACGCCGCCGCCGGTGGTCAACGCCAGCGCCGCGAAGCCGCCGAGGATCGCGGCGACGCGAAGCTCGCTGCCCGGGGCCTTGGGCACACCGGCCAGGCTAGTGGCGAACGGCACGAACAACCACGCCAGGAAATGCCAGCCGCTGACCCACGCGGCGCTGCTGAGCACGACCAGGTTGAAGCCAGCGCGCACGTCTTCGGCGCGGCGGTAGCCGATGTGCGGCATGAGCCACGTCGTGATCAGCAGGTTGCCGACCGCATCGAGGATGCCGAGCGCGGTGACCGTCCATGCGCCGCCGGCGGCGCCGAGGTCGTAGCAGAGCGCCGCGAACACCGAGATCGCGAACAGGTTGGCGACCACGAAGAGCTGTCGCGCCTGCCGCACCGGGCGCGCGGGCAGCGGGAACATCGCGGGGATCGTCACGTGCGTCGCGCCAGGCAGAGCGCCTGGCGTCGCGCCCGGCGTCGCGCCCGGCGGCACGTGCATCGCGCCCGGTGTCACTTGCATAGCGCCAGGAGCTCGGCTCCCACGTACGGTTTGGACACGAACACGATGTCCTCGCCGACGTCGATGTCGACGTAGCCCGACAGCAGCACCCTCCGCGCCGCTGGAAATCGCGCGCCGATCACCTGCAGCAGCTCGACCCCGGTCATGCCGGCCATCCGGTGGTCGGTCACGACCACGTCGGGCGTGAACTCGTCGAGGATCGCCAGCGCCGCCTCCGCGCTCGGCGCGCTCCTCACCTCGGCGCCCGTGCGCGTGAACAGCCGGGTCAGGGCGTGGAGCACGCCAGGTTCATCGTCGACGAGGAGGACGCGCGGCATCGTGGACACCGGGCATTCGCCCAGCTCTCGTAGTATCGACCGGTTTCGATCACCGTGTAGGGGTGAAGTTCGTCCCCGGGTGAGAATTCGGCGATCGCCGGTCGTCCTCGTCCATCACGGGGGTGCTCTCGCCTCAGGGGGTTGCGACGCGGCGCGGGACCATCGAAAATTCTCTCTCTCGTGCCTCTTCTGGATGGGTGGAACCGCTGATGAGCGACGTGCCGGAGACGGCCGCGGGCGACGGCGAGCCCACGCTCCACGAGCTGGAGGCGGTGGCGGCGATGCTCCCTGGGCTGCTGCGGACCGAGCACAGGCCCGTCGAGGTGCGCGGTGGGAACCGGTTGCCGAGCGGTATCCTCGTGATGCCGTACGTCGAGGAGCCGCGCGAGGTGTGGACGCTGATCGAGGCGCTCTACGATAACCACATCATCCTGCCCCAGTTCGACTGGGGGGAGTGGCGTGCGGAGGCCGAGCGCTACCAGGATCCCGCGGCGGTGGCTGTAGCGCCGTTGCTAGAGCTCCGGCGACTGCTCACGCTTCATGTGCGCGCGGACCGTTTCAGCGAGGGTCACTTCAGCGCGATGGTCCGCTCGGGTCACATCGGCGCGGTGTTGCGTCGGCTAGGCGCGATCGCCACCGAGAGGCGTGCGGGGGCACGCCGGTGACGCCGCCCGCTCGGCGAGGCTGGGTAAATGCGGTACGAGATCGCGATGACGAACCAGCGCGCAGCAGTAGTCCTCGGGGCCTCGGGCTCGGTCGGCGGGGCGGTGATCGCCGCGCTCGTGCGCGACGGGACGCTGACGCCGATCGTGAGCTTGGTGCGGCGGTCGCAACCTGAGCAGGTGGAGCTGGCGCGGTCGGCGGGGGTGGAGCTGCGCGAGGTGCTCGTGCCGACGATGACGCCGGCGGAGCTCGAGCGGGCGACGCGGGACGTCAGCACCGACGCGGCGGTGGGGCTGAGCGCCCTCGGGGTGGGCGCGGGCACCGGCAAGCTGACGATCGACGAGCATCGGGCGATCGATGTCGAGCTGAACGCGGCGTTCGCGCGTGGGCTGGCCGCGGCCGGCGTGCGGCACCTGGCGCTTTTGTCCGCGGTGGGCGCCGATCCGACGGCGAAGACGACGGGCTCGGGCGCCGCCGGGATGGCGCGCTACGCCCGGGTCAAGGGCGAGGCCGAGGAGGCGGTGAAGCGGGATGGGCCGCCGGTGGTGAGCGTGTTCCGACCGGCGATGATCATCGGTTCGCAGCACACGCCATGGCTGCTCGAGAAGGCGCTGCCGGTGTTCTCGTTCGCGACGCCAAAGAAGTACCGGTCGATCACCGTCGAGACGATCGCGCAAGCGATGGTGGCGACCTCGCGGCAGCCGCCGCAGGCCTCGGCGGTCTACCACTATCCGGAGATGACTCGGCTCGCGGCCGGGTGACGATCTCGAATCGGCCTCGGTCTCGGTCTCGGCCTCGGTCTCGGTCTCGGTCTCGTCTCGGTCTCGGTCTCGGTCTCGGCCTCGGTCTCGGCCTCGGCCTCGGTCTCGGTCTCGGAATCCTCGCGTCTACGGCCGCGGATCCGTCGCCAGCGTGGCCAGGAACGCGTCGAGGGCGCGGTTGACGGCGTCGGGGTCGTCGAGCTGGAGCCAGTGCGAGACGTCGGCGATGCCGACCCGCCGCGCGCCGAGGGCGAGCGACGCCAGGTCAGGGCTCTGGTTGGTAGCGTCCTCGATCGCCACCATCGGGCCGCGGTACGGGGCCACGCGCGCCTTGCCGTCGCGCAGCTCGCCGATCGCCGTGAACAGCTCGCCGAAGGCGGTCGCGTCGAGCTTGGCCAGGCCGGCCTCGACCCGCTCGCGGGTGCCGGGCCGGGCGCGACCGAACTGATCGGCGAAGAACGCCACGCGCGCCGCCGGATCCGCCGCGGCGCGGGCCGCGGCGACGAACGGGTCGACCTCCTCGCGCGGGATCGCCGCGAGGTCGCCGATCGCGTCGAGGTAGACCAGGCCGACGACCTGCTGCGGGTGGCGCCCAGCGTAGGTGGAGATGACGCCGCCGCCCATGCTGTGACCGACCAGGACGATCGGCCCGAGGTCGAGGGCGCGCGAGACCGCCTCGAGATCATCGGCCAACGCGTCGACGGTGTAGCCGCCCGCCGCCGCCGGCGTCGACTCGCCGTGACCGCGCTGATCGAAGGCCACCACCCGGTGACGGGCGCGCAGATGGGCGACCTGCGCATCCCACACGGTGTAGTCGCCGCCCAGGCCATGGACGAAGACGATGGTCGGTGCCCCGGTCCCACCGTCGGACACCCGCAGCCGTCCGGCTCCTCCGTCGACCCAGAGGAGGGTCGGCGCTGCGGCCGTGATCGGCGCGCTCGGTCTGGCCGAGGAGCCGCCGCAGGCCACGGCGAACGAGGAGACCAGCGTCAGGATCAGCGAGCGAGTGCGCATGGCGCGAGGATGCCCGAATCCCGGTGGCGCCGCGTTCCCCCCGCCGGTGTGAGCGGCGTCCCACGAGCCGCGACTCGCCGGCGTGCCCGCTTGGCCGAGATCCGCGAACTGGCTACGATCCCCTCATGAAGCGCGGATGTCTGCTCGTGTTCGTCGTCACGGCCTGCGGCGACTCCGAGGACCTACCGGCGCCGACGATCACGTCGGTCACGCCGGCGGCAACGTGTGGCCGCGACGTGGCGCTGGTGGAGATCCGGGGCACGGGCTTCGCGGACGAGGCCGAGGTCGTGTTCGACCGTCCCGGCGGTGGGGGCTACACGCCATCGCCCGGCGCGGTGTCGACGCTGAGCGACGAGCACATCATCGTGTTCACCAACGAACTCGAGGGGGCACCGGCCGCGTTCGAGCCGCCGGCGGTCTACGACGTGCTGGTGCGGAACCCCGACGGCAAGGAGGCTCGGCTCGCGGCCGGGCTCACCAAGTACTCGGAGCTGGAGATCGCCAGCGTGACGCCGCCGGTGGGCGCGCGCGGCACGTCGGTCGACGTCACGATCAACGGCCGGGGCTTCTACGACGAACTCGAGGTTCACCTGGGCGTGGGCCCGCAAGCGCAGGTGCTGCAGGTGCCCGCGACGACCGGCTCGACCGCGACCGTGACCTTCGACCTCGCCGGGGTCAACGCCGGCAGCTACGCGGTCGTGGTCGCCAACCGCGGCGGCTGCAGCGCCGGCCGCGACGGCGCGTTTCTCGTCGAGTAGCGCGTCGCCGACCAGGCGCGGGTGCGCTAGAGGCGCCAGCTCATGTACGCGGTCAGGTGCAGCGACAGGTACTGGCCGTCGCCGTCGCGCCACGGCACACGGGCGCCCGGCAGCGCGACCTCGGTGTACTGTTCGCCGAAGATGCGCTGCGCGCCGAGCTCGAAGCCGAGCTTGGTGCGATCGGACAGCCACAGGTACTCGCCACCGGCGAACTCGACGAGCGGCGTGTTGGCGGCGTCGGTGAGGAGGCCGGCGCGGGCCGCCAGGTAGAAGCCGCCGCGCGCCGAGAGCTGGAGGAGGCCGCCGCGACGCTGCGAGAACGCGAGGTCTGCACGCGCGCCGACCATGAGGAAGCCATCGGAGTTGTCCTCGCGATCGCCGGTCCGGCGATCGTTGACGTAGAGCACCCCGGCGATCACCTCGGGGACGAAGCTGCCGCGCCAGCGGTAGCCGCGCGGCTCCTTGTACGCCAACCGCGGATCTTCCCAGCTCAAGACCAGGCGGGCGCCCAGGGTGCCCTCGGGCTCGTAGTCGCCGCCGACGTGGTTCATGCCGTCGACGGTCGTGCCGATGCCGATCGTGCCGCCGGCCGACACGAACATGTCGTCGTCGGCCCAGGCCAGCGACGGAGCCGCGGCGACGACCGCGGCGAGCGCGAGGAGCCTCATGGCGCGAGCATCGCATGAAGCCCCGGCGGTGCGGACGTCGTTGCGGTGACCGAGCGCACATGCGCTATCCTGCCGCCGTGGCCGATCTCGTGGTGTCCCCGCGCGTGACCATCCCCGACGACGAGCTGGCCTGGCACTTCGCGCGCTCAGGCGGGCCAGGCGGGCAGAACGTGAACAAGGTGTCGTCGAAGGCTGAGGTGCGCTGGACGCCGGCGACCTCGCGGGCGCTGACGCCGGCCGATCGCGACTGGCTCCTGGCCAAGCTGGGCGGACGCCTGACCACCAGCGGCGAGCTGATCGTGGTGAGCGACCGGACGCGCGATCAGATCGTCAATCGCGGCGACGCCCTGGCCAAGCTGGTGGCGACGGTGGCGGCGGCGCTGGTGCGGCCCAAGGTCCGGCGCGCGACCCGGCCGACCAAGGGCAGCAAGGAGCGCCGGATCGCGGCGAAGAAGGGGCGCGCGGTGGTGAAGTCGGCGAGGGGCAGGGTCAAGGACGACTGAAGGCGGAGGGACGGGGCGGGGAACGAGGCGGAGGCGGAGGCGGAGGCGGAGACCGAGACGAGACCGAGACCGAGACCGAGACCGAGTCCGAGGCCGAGACCGAGACCGAGGCGGAGGCGGAGACCGAGACCGAGGCGGAGACCGAGGCCGAGACCGAGGCGGAGACCGAGTCCGAGTCCGGGACCGAGACCGAGTCCGAGTCCGAGTTCCCGACCCCGACCCCGACCCCGATCCCGAACCCGACCCGGCCCCGAACCCCCACCCGCCCCCGACCCCGATCCCGACCCCCCTCCCCAAC
>JAGPCY010000079.1 GCA_018057825.1 Kofleriaceae bacterium
TCCCGCCCGGCACGTACTGGCTCGCGCGCTTCGCGAACATCACGGTCGCCGCCGTCGCGTGACGACCGCCCCGGTCCGCCGCCCAGCGCGTGCTTCCCGCACGCGCCGTCGCGGCGTGGCCGATCCGGCAGTTTCGCCGCCGCCGCGCCCCGTCGCCCCCGCCCCTCGCCCGGCCCGCCGCGCCGCCCGCGCCCTCGCTTTCCGCACGTGCCTCCAAAGAACCCCCGGTCCGGCCGCCCCCGCCGCCGCCGCGCCCCGTCGCCCCGGCCCCTCTCCCGGCCCGCCGCGCCGCCCGCGCCCTCGCTTTCCGCACGTGCCTCCAAAGAACCCCCGGTCCGGCCGCCCCGCCAAAGAACCCCCGGTCCGGCCGCCCGCGGCTTCGGCCTCGGTCTCGGTCTCCGTCTCGGTCTCGGTCTCGGTCTCGGTCTCGGCTTCGGTCTCGGTCTCGGTCTCGGTCTCCGTCTCGGTCTCGGTCTCGGTCTCGGTCTCGGCTTCGGTCTCGGTCTCGGTCTCGGTCTCCGTCTCGGTCTCGGTCTCGGTCTCGGACTCGGTCTCGGTCTCGGTCTCGGTCTCGGTCTCCGCCCGCGACGTGCTCCTTCCCGGCCCTTACAGCCGGAGGCCGATCTGGAAGAACTGGATCGGGAAGCGGGCGCGGTGGAAGCCCGGGCTGGTGAAGCGCTGCGCCCCCGGCCCGGGATCGGCGGTCGGCCCGGCGAAGACCTCGACGGTGACCCCGCCGCGGAAGATCTCGACGCCGCGCATGGCCGGCAGCAGGGCGGCGTCGCGCGAACACTGGAACGCGCCGTCGCCGCTCCACACTCCATCGTGGCCGCGCAGCTTGGTGAGGTCGCCGAAGCCCGGACCGAACAGGGTCAAGGCCGGCGGCGTATCGCGTCGGTCGTGGGTGAAGCGGACCAGGCGACCTGGCCCGGCGCCGGTCGGGAGCTCGGCCGGCATCCGGACCTCGACCTCCATCACGCCCTCGGCGTCGGGCACGTAGCGGACCTCCTGGGTGGTCCGGACCTCGCGCAGGCCGTCTTTGCGGAAGGTCTGGATCACCTCGACCTCGAGCGGCAACGGCTGGCTGCGCGGCCCGGGCGGCAGCGGCGCGTCGGGGTGATGGACGGGCAGGGCGTAGACCTGGCCGCGTCGCCGCCACAGCCGGCGCCGCTCGGTCGGCGGCAGGGTGCGGATGAACTCGGCGCGCGTCAGCCGGGCCGCGGTCGGCCCGGCCGCGGCGCGCAGCTCGCGGTAGCGATGCAGGCTCGAGTACGGCTGTAGCGGGCTGGCCAGGTCGTCATCGCTGCCCGGGACGACGACGTCGCCGTAGCTCCACAGGTGGTCGCTCGGGTAGGTGTAGACGACCTGCCCCTGGTGCCGCACGATGATCCGCAGGTCGGGCTGGGCCGCGCGGTCGGTGTCCTGACCCAGGCCGCCAGCGTGCTCGTACCAGACCACCGGATCCGGCACCGGCTCGCCGCTGGGGGACACCGGCTTGACGATCAAGAGGCCCGCCGAGCGCGACGGCGCGATCGGCTGCGGCGGCGGGGTTCGGGGCGCGCCCGCCACCACCTGGGCCGCGCGCTGGTAGCCGTAGGTCATCGCGCGCCGGATGCCCTCGGGGTGGAACGACGCGCTCGGGTAGATGTCGACCTCGGGGGCGATCACCCGGATGCGCACGTCGTCGCCGTAGCGGTTGAGCACGGTCTGGCGCGCGATCGCCGCGCCCAGGTCGGTGCGCAAGATCTCGTCGAAGGTGACGTCGAGGATGGCGCGGCTGGCCAGCCCGAGCAGGTCGCGGTACCGCTCGCGCCGGCGCGGCGCGTGGTGGTAGCCGTGCTGGGCGTAGGTCGGGATGACGACGATGTCGGTCGCGCCCAGGCGCAGCGCCTGGTCGAGGCCGGCCACCTCGCGGACGCCGCCGTCGACGTAGACCGCGTCGGCGGTGCGCTGGGCCTGGTAGAACAGCGGGATCGCCGCCGACGCCAGGGCCGCGAACACCTGATCGCCGGCCTTGCCGAACCAGGTAGTGCGGCCGGTGATCAGATCGACCGCGGCGAGCTGAAGCTCGATCGGCGAGCGCCGCACCCGGTCCTGGTCGAGGCGGCCGGGCCCCATGCGGCGGGCCAGCGGTCCGAAGGTGGTCAGCGACTCGCTGGCCCGCAGCGCGTCGATCAGCGTGAACGCGCGCTCGACCGCATCCTCGGCGACGTCCTGGGCGATCCCGGCGCCCAGAAACGGCAGCGGCAGCGCGACCCCGAGCCACTCGTCGGCCGACATCGTGCGCAGATGCTCGACCGGATCGGGCGCATCTAGGACGGCGTGGATCGCGCGATAGGCCGGGGTGTCCTCGACGATGTCGTCGTCGTGGCGCAGCTCGTGCCAGAACGCGATGAGCTCGGTCAGCGCCCGCAGGTGGTCGGCCGGCGTGCCGTCGGCCTCGGCCAGCTTGACCGCGTTGATCGCGCCGACCGAGGTGCCGACGATCAGATCGGGGTAGAACTGCTCCGCCTCGTAGAGCTGGCGCAGCGCGCCGATCTGGAAGGAGCCGCGCGAGCCCCCGCCAGACAGGACCAGGGCGCGCTTGTAGCCGCCGCGCGGGATGTCGGCGCGCGACGGTCCGCGGTGGAGCCCCGGCGGCGGCAGGTCGACCGACTGGGCCCGGGTGTGGAAGCGCAGCTCGTAGGGCGCCGCCAAGGTGCTGCCGTCGGCGCCGCGGGCCACCGCCGGATCGAGGCGCACCAGGTACGCCTTCCAGTCGTCGAAGGTGCCGGGCACAAGGACGTGGAGCTGGTCGACCATCACCAGGTTGGCGATCGGCCGCCGCGGGTCCGACGGTGGGGCGGCGCCCAGGCGGCGGTGCGGCACCTCGGTCCAGCGGACGTGGATGGCGGCGCTCGGGGTGATCGTCAGCGCGCGCTCGATCGAGCCGCGCTCGACCTTGCGGTCGAAGGTCAGCGTGATCGCCGCCGGGAACAGCGGGACCTGCTGGGCGTCGGGGGACGGGGTGGACGAGATCACGGTCAGCATGGCCGTCGCCTCAGCACGCTGCGGGCCAGCGCGCCCGGGTCCGCTCGCGGCCCGGCTGGACGCCGCGCTGCGCAGATCCTGCTCACTGCGCAGCGCGTGCCGTGCCGGTCCGACGGCGCGTGGCCCGGCCGGCTTGCGGTGACCCGCGATCCGCGCCAAGGTCGCGGCTCGGCGACGGCCCCGACGCTGCGGGGACCGCGCCCCGGAGGATCCCATGGCCGAAGTCTTCATCTACGACGTCGTTCGCACCCCGCGCGGGCGGGGCAAGGCCGGCAAGGGTGGGCTGTCCCAGCTCCATCCCCAGGAGCTGGTGGCCCAGTCCCTGAACCACCTGGCCGATCGCCTGCGCCTCGACAAGGGACTGGTCGACGACGTGTCCTTGGGCTGCGTGACGCAGGTCAAGGAGCAGGGCGCGTGCATCGCCCGCAACGCGCTCATCGCCGCGCAGTGGCCTGAGGACGTCACCGGCTTCACCGTCAACCGCTTCTGCGGCTCCGGCCTTGAGGCGGTCAACTCGATCGCCGCCAAGATCGGCGCCGGCTTCATCGACGGCGGGATCGGCGGTGGCGTCGAGTCGATGTCGCGGGTGCCGATGGGCGCCGACGGCGCGATGATCGATGGCCTGAACGAGCAGCTCCGCAAGCGCCTGTTCATGGTGCCGCAGGGCATCTCGGCCGATCTGATCGCGACCCGCGAGGGCTTCACCCGGGCCGACGTCGATCAGTTCGCGCTCGACAGCCAGGCCAAGGCGGCCCGGGCGATCGAGGAGCGCCGCTTCGATCGCTCGCTGTTCGCGGTCAAGCACCACGACGGCGCGGTGGCGCTCGCGCGCGACGAGCACCCGCGGCCGGACACCACCGCCGAGTCGCTGGCCCAGCTCCAGCCGGCCTTCGCGCAGCTCGGCGCGACCGCGATGGGGCCGGGCGGCGAGACCGTCGATCAGCTCGCGCTCAAGATCTACCCCGACACCGCGGCGATCGAGCACGTCCACACCGCCGGGAACTCGAGCGGCATCGTCGACGGCGCCGCCCTCGTGCTCATGGGCTCGCGCGAGTGGGGCGCCAAGGCTGGCCTCACCCCGCGGGCCAAGATCCGCGCGATGGCGACCGCCGGCGCCGAGCCGGTGATCATGTTGACCGCGCCGGCCCCGGCCTCGGCCAAGGCCCTGGCCCGCGCCGGCATGACCGCACGCGACATCGACCTGTGGGAGATCAACGAGGCCTTCGCGGTGGTGCCGCTGCAGACCATCCGCGCGCTCGGCATCGATCGCGATCGGGTCAACGTCAACGGCGGCGCGATCGCGCTCGGTCACCCGCTGGGCGCGACCGGGGCGATCCTCCTGGGCACCGCTCTCGACGAGCTCGAGCGCACCAGCCGCGGCACCGCGCTCATCACGCTGTGCATCGGCGGCGGCATGGGCATCGCCACCATCATCGAACGCGTCTGACGTTGCGGTCCCCGGCGCTCGTGGCGGGGGTGGTCGCGGCTGCGCTCGGCGGCTGCGCGGCCCCAACGTCGCCGCCGGCGCCGGTGGTGGTGATCTACCCGGCCGGGGCGCCGGGCTGGCCGCGACCGCCGGCGACCGCGCGGATCGGCGACGGGCTGGCGCGGGCGGCGCCGCCGAGCGTGCCGATCGTCGCCCGCGCCGGCGTGGCCGAGGGGCCGCTTTTCGGCGCCAGCCTGGTCGGCAGCAGCGACGGTCCACCCGAGGTCGCCGTGCTCGGTCACGACGTCCACGGCCCGGCCATCGACCTCATCGACATCGACGCCGGCGTGGTGCGGTGGCGGGTCCGCGCGGCCGGCTTGCCGGTGGTCGCGATCGTGGGCTCGCGGGTCTACGCCGCGGGCGGGGACCGGGTGCTGGCGCTCGATCGCGCGACCGGCGCGATCCGCGCGACCCTGGCGGCGCGCTGGCTGGGCGGCGCCGGGGTCCGGCCGCTGGTGGCGATCGGCGACACCCTGGCGATCGTCGACGGCGACGCCGCGCGGGCCCGGTTCACGCCGCCGGTCGGCGCGGCGGCCGCGGCGGTGGTCGCGGCCTGCGGTGCCGGGCCGAGCTGGGTCGTGGCCTGGCAAGACGGTCACCTCGCGCGCTGGGACCTGACCGGCGATCGCGCGGTCGCGGTGTGGTCGGTCGCCAGCGACCAGCCGCGTCGGGTCGCGTGCGATGACGAGCGAGCCCTCGTCGTGGTCGGCGGCGGCGCCGCGGTGGCGCGCGATCCCGCGACGGGCGCGCCCCGCGGCCCGACCGTGGCCGCCGCCGACGCCTGGGTCGATCCCCGCGATCGCGATCGGGTCGAGCTGGCGACCGCGTCCGGGATCGAGCGCCGCGATCGCGAGCTGGTCCACGTCGACGGCGTGGTCCCGGTGTCGGCGGTGCGCCTGGCCGCCGCCCACGGCGCGCGGCGGATCGTGATCGGCGTCGACGGCGATCCGGTGCTGCTCGACGGCGACCGGGTCTGGGTCCTGGCGGCCCCGGCCGGCGAGCCGGTGATGGTCGCCGGCGCCCGCGCCGTGGTCGCGGCGCGCTGGCGCTGGCCGCGGGTCTCGCTGGGCCAGACCGTGACCCGCTATGCCTGGCCCGACGAGCCGGCTAGCGCGCCCCGCCTGACGCCGCCGCCGGTCGCGGCGCTGGTGCCGCCGCCGCCGCGGGTCGATGTGCCGGCCGCGGCCGCGCTCGAGGTCGCGTTGACCGCCGAGGTCGGCGCGTGGGCGGTGCCGGCAGCGCTGCTCGATCCCGACGGCGCCGAGCGCCTGTACGCCGTGACCCTCGAGGCGCGCCCCGACCTCGATCGCGGCGCGGGCCTGGTCGCGATCGATCTGCACAGCGACCGCGTGCGCTGGACCAGCCCGACCGGCTGTCCGCCGGGCCAACCGATCGCGCTCGCCGCCGCCGCTGGGCGGGTGGCGTGCGCGGCGCGCGGCGTCGGCCTGGGCGTTGGCGCGGTGGCCGCGGTCGACGCCGAGGACGGTCGGTTAGTCTGGCGATGGACCGGCGCGACCGTCGACGCGGTGATCGGCGCCGGCCCGGTGTTCGCGATCATCGCCGGCCCCGAGCTGATCGTGGTCGACGCCGTCACCGGCGCCGTCGCGACCCGCTGGCGCACCACCGACGGCTACCTGCCTCGGGTCGCGATCCTGCGCGGCGACGACGACGACGACGTGGCCCTGGCCAGCTACGAGCATGGCGCGATCGTGGTGCGCGCGCGCCGCCTGGGCTGGCGTCCGGTGGCCGCGATCGCCGTCGACGGTGGCCTGGTCGGGCTGGCGACCGTCGGCGATCGCGGGTTGGCGACCTTGGCCGACGGCAGCGCGTACCTGTTCGATCGCGCGGGCGTCGCGGTCGCCGCCGGGGTCCTGGCCGCGAGCCGGCTGCCGCGCGGCGCGCACCTGGTCGCGGTCACCACGACCGCCGAGGGCGACGCCGCGATCGCCCTGGTCGATCGAGACGGCGTGGTCCGAGCCGAGGCGGCGCTGGCCGGGCAGCGGATCGCGACGGTCGGTCAGCGCGGCCCGGCGCCCGACGCGCCGCTGGTGGTGGTCACCGCCGACCGCGAGGCGGTGGCGTTCGGCGCCGACGGGCGAGTGCTGGGCCGGGCCGCGCTGCCGTCGCCCGACGCGCCGACCTTCGCCACCGTGATCGATGGCCGCCCGGTGGCCGGCGCGGTCCTGGCTGGGCCCCTGCGGCTGGCCTACGCCGTGCGGTGACCGCGCGGCGCGCCCGCCGCGAATATCCGCCGCCCGCCGCCCGGGCCGGGGCGCGCTGCGATACGCTGTCGGCATGGCGCTTCCGCTTCGTGCCGCGCTCCGCTCCGCCGGTCGCTTCGTGGCCCGCAACCCCACCACCATGCTGAGCATGGCCCGCCACGCGCTGGGCATGCGCATCGCGATCCCGCTCGACGCGGTCCGCTGGTTCATCGGGTCGATGCCGCCGAGCAAGAAGGCGCCGCAGGACGTCACCGTGCTGGCCCGCCCGCCGGCGATCGCGGTCGGCGCCACCGTCGATCTCATGGGCACGACGGTCCGGGCCTCGGCCTCGATCAAGGTCGAGACGATCGAGGTCCAGCCCGAACAGCTTCGGGTCAAGCTCCGGCTCGCCAACATCGACCTGAAGGTGCTCGGCGAGTCGCTGACCCCGGTCGCCGCGCTGATCAAGAGCGGCGCCCTCGACCTGTCGAAGCCGGGCAACCTGCTCAAGTTCGCGCCCAAGAAGCCCGATGTGCTGGTCGAGGCGTCGGACGACATCATGGTGCTCGATCTCATGCGCAACCCGAAGATCCGGTCCAACGACAAGGTCCGCCGCGTCCTCGAGACCCTGACCCCGGTGGTCAACGTCACCGGGATCACCACCGATGGCGACTTCCTGGTGTTGCAGCTCAAGGCCACGCCGCTCGGCATCCCGCGCGCCTTCAACGCCGCCCGGGCCCTCGCCGCCGGCTGAGCCGGAGCCGGCGCGGTGGCGAGCGAGCAAAGCGCGACGGTGCCCGCGCGGGGCGCCCTGCTTCGGAGCGGGGGCCTGCCGCTGGCGCTGATCCTGGCGGCGGTCGTCGGCTGCGGCGAGAAGCGCGAGGAGCGCCCGGCCCGCACCGAGCCCCCCGGGGGCGGCGACGCCGGCCCGAGCGCGGTCGTGGGCGATGACGCCGGGGCGGCGGCCACCGTCGACGACGACGGCCAGGTCGTCATGCCGCCGGGCAGCCTGGCGCCGTGGCAGGCGGTCATCGATCGCGATCGCTATCTTGCGCGTCGCAACCAGGGCGCGGTCTTGGTCGGCCGGCTCGGCGGCGAGGCGATCGCGCCAGGCGCGCGCGGCGCGGTGCGCTGGCTCATCGACGAGACCGAGGGCAACGGCGCGCTCGCGGTGCGGATCGGGCTGACCGGCGCGGTCCCGGCCGAGGGGGCGCGCCTGGCGGTGCGCGGCGCCTGGGCCCTCGACAGCCAGCGCCGCTGGTACTGGCAGGTCGACGCGGTCTCGCCGGTGACGACGGCCGCGCCGGCCGCGGCGGTCGATCCGCCGGTCCCACCCGGCCATCAGGTCACCGCAGGACCGGCGCCCAGCGGGTGGCGGCCGATCTCGCGCGGCAAGGACGGCGGCGTCGTGGTGTTCGGCGTGATCCGCTCGTCGGACGGCGACGGCGACGGCTGGATCGTCGGCGACGACTCCTTCGGTCAGCCGATCGCCAACCTGATCTTGCCGGGCGAGCGCCCGAGCTACGGCGGCCACGATCTGCGCCACGCCGACGAGCGCTGGCAGCTCAAGCGCGGCGTCCTGTACTGGGTGCGGATCGATCGCTACCGTCGCCGCACGCCCGACGCGCGCGCGGTCGTGCGGGCGCTGACCGCGCCGGTCAAGTTGCAATAGCGTCGCGGTGACGGGCGCCACAGCTCGACAACGGCGCCGCCCGCGGCCGCACGCGTCGGTCTCCCGGTGTACGGTCACCGCAACTTCGGGAGGACCTATGCGTGCATCATTGCTTCGCGCCGCGATCGCTCTGTCTTGTTCTTTTGCGTTCACCGCGTGCTCCGGGGCCGACGGTGAAGACGGCTTGATGGGCACCATGGGGGCGCCCGGGGAAACCGGGCCTGCCGGCCCTGCGGGTCCTGCGGGCCCGGCCGGTCCGGCCGGCGCGACCGGCCCGGCGGGCGCCGAGGGTCCTGCGGGCCCGGCCGGTCCGGCGGGTCCCGAGGGTCCTGCGGGCCCGGTGGGTCCGATTGGCCCGGCGGGTCCGGCGGGTCCTCTCGGCGCGATCGGCCCTGCGGGCCCGGCGGGACCCGTCGGCCCTGCGGGCCCGGCCGGCACCACCGGGCAGCTCGGCCAGGCGGTGTTCGGAAGCGCGGCGCTGACCGTCGCGCCGAGCCTGACGACCCAGACCCTCATCCCCGGCCTGACCGCGACGATCACCGTGCCGGCCGCGTCGGTGGTGTACGTGTCCAGCGACGGCAGCATCCAGACCACCTCGGCGGCGACCAACGGGGTCAGCGTCGTCGACGTGTTCTTCGTCATCGACGGCAACATCCCGGCCAACGGCGCCTACCAGCGCGTGGTCGCGGCCAACACCGGCGGCATCGTCAACATGATCACGCCGTGGAGCATGTCGCAGGTGCTGACCCTGACGGCCGGTACCCACACCATCGCGGTGCGCACCGTCGGGGTCGCCGTGTCCGGCGCGGTCGACGCCACGGTCAGCGGCAACAACACGTCGCCGCTCCAGGGCACGCTGAACGTCATGGTCCTACGGCAGTGATCGGGTTCGCCGGGCGGTGCCCCGGCGGGGGGATGGGCAAGCGGCCGCCGGCCCCGTGAGCGGCGGCGGTTTCCGCGCTAGGCTCGCCGCGATGATGAAGCGCGCCCTGACCGCCGTGGTGATCTGGTTCGGGCTCGGGATCGGAGCCGCCCAGGCCCAGCCGCACCCGCGGCTGTTCCTCGACGACGCCGTTCGCAAGACCTGGGCGGCCCAGGCCAAGCAGAAGGGCAGCGCGGTCGCCCGCTCGGTCGACGCGTGCAAGACCATCGCCGGCGATCCGGCCCGCCACGTCCGCGACCTGTACATGGGCCTCGACTGGGCGCGCCACCTCCAGCACTGCCTGGTCGCGTGGGCGGCGACCGGTGACGACCGCGCCGCCAAGACCGCGCTGCGCTACTTCACGGCGCTGATCGACGACCTCGAGAACGTCGGCGACGGCAAGGGCGGCGACAAGGCGGCGACCCGCGACAGCGGCTTCGCGATCCGCGCGCTCGGGCCGTACACCGCGCTGGCCTACGACTGGCTGCACGACCACCCCGACCTGACGCCGACGCTCAAGGCGCGGGCGCGCTCGCGGTGGGCGGCCTGGACCACCTGGTACCTGGCCAACGGCTACCGCGCGCGCAGCCCGTCGACCAACTACCACGCCGGCTACCTGGCGGCGGTGACCTTCATCGCGATCGCCCAGCGCGGAGAGGCCGGCGCCGACGGCGACGCGCTGTGGCGGCTGGTCGCCGACGAGCTGTGGGGCAAGGACATGACCAAGGCCCTGGCGCCCGGCGGCGTCCTCGACGGCGGCGGCTGGGGCGAGGGCTGGCAGTACGGCCCGCTGTCGGTCGCCGAGTACGCGGCCTCGGCGCGGGCGATGGCCGCGCAGGGCGTCGTCGTGCCCGGCGTGCGGGCCTGGCTCGACGGCCTCTTGCTCCACACCATCCACGCCCGCGCCCCCGGCGGCGGCACCTGGGCCGGCGGCGACACGCAGTGGGAAGAACCCAACCTGCCGGTCAATCCCAACACGCTGTTCGCGGTGATGCTCGGCGACGCCTCGGCCCAGAGCCAGGCCTGGGCGGCCGGTGAGCTGGCGACCTTGCCCGGCCAGTACGAGTTCCCGCTCTACGCCGCGCTGGCCTGGGCCGGCGGCGTCAAGCCGGTGCCGCCGCCGCGGGCGTCGTGGCCGACCGCGTATCGAGTCGCCGGCACCGGCACCTTCTTCGCCCGCACCGGCTGGGACAAGGACGCGACCTGGGTGGTCAGTCAGTGCTCGAAGACCCTCGACGTCGATCACGCGCACAACAACGCCGGCAACTTCGCGCTGTCGCGGGGCGCCGACGATCTGATCATCGACCCGACCCCCTACGGCTCGCTGTCGACTCTGACCGGCAACGCGCCGACCGTGGAGTCGGAGCACCTGCCGCCCGACTACAAGCCGGGCCAGGCGTGGTGGAGCGAGCGCACCGGGTTCATCTGGGCGACCCAGACCGCGTCGGGGGTGATCGCGACCCGCTGCGACTACGCCGATCAATACAAGTTCCAGCATCGGCCCAGCGACGTCCCGGCCGCGGTGCGCGATCTGGTCGTCGTGCCGTGGGGCGACGGCAACGCCAGCGCGATCGTCGTCGATCGCGCCGCCTCGGGCGCGGCCGCGCGCGGCCTGCACCTGCGGTTCCGCACCACCGGCAAGCTCGAGAGCAAGGGCGTGCAAGCGATCGCCGGCATCGGCAACTCCAAGCTGCGCATCACGACCCTGGCCACCAGCGGCGGCACCCCGGCCCACGAGCGCGAGCCGGCCGGCAGCTGCTTCACCGACAAATGGACTCGCGGCAACTGCGCCGCCGCCCGCTTCGCGGTCGAGCAGTGGCGCCTGACCGTGCCGGGGCCGACGATGACGGCGATGCACGCCTTCGACGCCGTCGACAAGGGCGGCGGCGTTCCGGCCTACGTCACCACCAAGGCCGGCGCGGCGACCGTGATCGCAGCGCCGGGCGCGAACTTCGCCGTCGTGGTCGGTGGCGGTGACGATCTGGCGTACCCCGGGCCACGCGACGCGCGCCACGTCGTCCTCGACGGCCCGACCGGCGACACCGCGACGATAAGCGCCAGTCCTGCCGGCGACGGTTGCCAGGTCACGGTGCGGGCCAGCGGCGCGGGCACGCCGATCCGCGGTCGACCGCGGGTGTTCACCGTCGGCGCCGACTGCGCGGTCGCGGCGGACGCGGCGCGGGTGGCCTCGGCGCCCGCGGTGCCCGACGGCGGTGTCGAGGTCGCCCCGCCCACGGTCGACGCCCTGCCGCCGGTCGGTGAGGTCACGCCGCCGATCGATGGGCCGGCCGCGCCACCGAGCGCGAACCCGCGGACCGCGCGCAGCGGCTGCTGTGGCGCCGAGGCGTCGCCCGGCGGCTCGCTGGCCATGGCCGGGCTGGTCGGGGTGGCGCTGGTGCTCCGCCGCCGCCGGCGAGATCGCTGATGGCGCGGCGGGCTCCTTCGAACGACCCGGCGTGGCACCCGGCGTCGACGTCGCTGGCCTTCATGCGCCAGCTCTGGACCCTGGCTCACGCTCTCGACGTCCGCTCGAAGTGGATGGCGCGCCACCTGGGCGTCACTGGGCCGCAGCGTCTGGTCGTGCGCATGATCGGCCAGCGCCCATCGGTGTCCGCCGGCGAGCTGGCGCGGCTGCTCGACCTCCACCCCAGTACGCTGACCGGGATCCTGGCCCGGCTGCGGGCGCGGCGACTGATCGTCGCGGTCCGCGATCCTGAGGATCGTCGGCGGGTGCGCCTATCGTTGACCGCCGCCGGACGAGCGATCGATCGCCACCGACGCGGCACCGTCGAGGCCGCGGTGCAGGCCGCGCTGGCGACCGTGCCGGCGCGCGATCGGATGGCGGCCGAGCGGGTGCTGGCCGCGGTGCGCGCGCAGCTCGCGCGCTGAGACGGCAGGGGGGCGATCGGGGGAGGGGGGCGGAGACCGAGACCGAGACCGAGACCGAGACCGAGGCCGAGACCGAGGCCGAGACCGAGGCCGAGACCGAGGCCGAGGCCGAGGCCGGAACCCGGAACCGGAACCGGAACCGGAACCGGAACCCAATGCCGATCAGTTAGGTGGCTAGGCGATCGGAATCCGCCGGGTTTCTAGGGAGGTGAACGTCGTCGTTGCGGCCGCGGGGCGGGAGGATCAGCGTGCGGGGATGACGCTCATCAACGACGTCGC
>JAGPCY010000024.1 GCA_018057825.1 Kofleriaceae bacterium
GGCACCGGGACGGGGACGGGGACGGGGACGGGCGCGGGGACGGGTGCGGGCACCGGGTCAGGCGCGGGCACCGGGTCGGGCGCGGGCACGGGGTCAGGCGCGGGCACCGGCTCGGGTGGCACCGGGTCGGGTGGCACCGGGTCGGGTGGCACCGGCTCGGGTGGCGCCGGGTCGGGTGGCACCGGCGCGGGTTCGTCGACGGGGACCGGGGCTGGCTCGGGGACGGCGGGGACCGGCGCGGGCACGGGATCGAGCGGCTCGGGCTCGGGCGGGCCGACCCCCGACTGGGTTCCGAAGACCCCGTAGGCGCCCCTCACACCCTGCGCCGCTGACGACGAGGATTCTGCGCTAGACTCGAGGCCACCGTGACGGGGAGCCCACACCGTTCACCGCCCGGGCGAGGTCCCGCCGACGGGCCGCCGCCCGGAGACGAGACGGTCGCCCGCAGGCGCGCCGCCGGGGGACGGTACGTGCTGGGGGAGCTGCTCGGCCGCGGCGGGATGGCCGAGGTGTTCGCGGGCCGCGCGCTCGGCAGCCTCGGCTTCCAGAAGCCGGTGGCGATCAAGCGCCTGTTGCCGTCGCTGGCCAAGGACGAGGAGTTCGTCGGACGCCTGGTCGACGAGGCCAAGCTCCTCGTCGGGCTCGCGCACGCCAACGTGATCAGCGTCCTCGATCTGGTCCGCGAAGGCGACGACGTCTTTCTGGTCATGGAGTTCGTCGACGGGCCCAGCTTGCGACAGCTCATGGGCGCCCACGCCGGCGCCGGTCGCGGCCCGTTGCCGCTGCCCCTGGTCACCTATATCGCGCAGTCGGCCTGCGCCGGCCTCGAGTACGCCCACGCCCGACCGACCGGCGCGATCATCCACGCCGACGTCAGCCCCTCGAACCTGCTGCTCACGACCAGCGGCGAGGTCAAGGTGGCGGACTTCGGCATCGCCCGCCCCGAGGGCATCGCGACCGCGGTCGAGGGCAAGTGGGCCTACATGCCGCCCGAGCAGGCCGCGGGCGCACCGCTCACCAACAAGAGCGATGAGTTCGCCCTCGGCGTGTGCCTCTACGAGCTGATGACCGGGGTCCATCCGTTCGCGCGTCGGGTCACCGAGAGCGGGCGCGACGCCGCCGCCCTCGCCGAGGTCCGCCCGCCGCGGGAGCTGCGCCCCGAGATCCCACCCGCCCTCGAGGCGGCGTGCCTGCGCGCGATGGCGGCCAACCCGGCGGCGCGCTTCCCTCGCCTCCAGCACCTGGCCGACGCGCTGGCCGAGGTCCGCTTCGCGATGGGCTGGCGCGACGGCGCCGGCGAGCTGGCCGCGCTGATCAGCGAGCTGGCGGGGATGGCGCGGCCGGCGCCTCCCGAGGCCGCGCTGCCCGCAGCGCCCGGCGGCCGCACGATGATCACCGCGCACCCGATCACGATCATCACCCGATCGCTCATCGACGGCGCGGCGACCGATCCGCGCCTCGCCGCCCTGGCGGCTGCTCACGGTGGCGCCGAAGGGCCGATCGGCTCGACCACCCCCCACGCCTGGCCGACCGCCGGGCGGGGGCCACGTCGGTCGTGGCCGGTGGCGGCCGCGATCCTCGCCGGGGCCATGGTCGCCGGCATGGTCGCCGCGGTGCTGATCGCGCAGGCCGGCGATCACGCGGTCGACGCGCCGCCGGTGGCCGCGACGCCCGCGCCGGCCGCGCCGGCGGGCCCGCCGACGGAGCTGGTCGCCCCGCCCAGCGTCGCCCCGCCCAGCGTCGCCCCGCCGAGCGTCGCCCCGCCCAGCGTCGCCCCGCCGAGCGTCGCCCCGCCGAGCGTCGCCCCGCCGAGCGTCGCCCCGCCGAGTGTCGCCCCGCCGAGCGTCGCCCCGCCCAGCGTCGCCCCGCCGGTCGCTCCCCGCGGCGGCAAGCGCCGCCCCGATCCGCGGCCGCCCGAGGTCGCGACCGACCTCGGCGTGGTCGAGGTCAACGCCGCCCCCTGGGCCTACGTCACCGTCGCCGGCAAGCGCCACGTCACCCCGGCGACGATCAAGCTCGCGCCTGGCTCGTACAACTTCGTCTTCGAGAACCCCGACCTCGGCGCCAAGGCCACGCGGGTCGTCGCCGTGAAGAGCGGCAAGAATCGCCCGGTGCGCGTGAGCCTCACGCCGTGAACCCCGTCGCGCGCGCGCTGGTCTTCGCGATCGCGGCGGCGGCGACGACCGCCCACGCCGATCCGTCGGGCGACGGCGTCGTGATCGTCAACGGCGGCGCCGACAGCGATCAGCTCGCCACCTTGCGCAAGCGCCTCGAGGCCCTGGGCGCAGCCCATCCGCTGCCGGTCGGTGTGTCCCGCGCCTTGAGCGGCGAGCCGCCCTACGACCTCGGCCCGATCCGCGACGCCTACGCCGGCTTCGACTTCGAGCGCGCGGACGAGCTGATCGAGGCCGGGCTGGGCGAGCTGTTCACCGATGGCACCGTGGCGCAGATCCCGACCGGCGCCGCCGAGCTCCTGTACTGGCGGGGCCTAGTGTCGGCCAACGACAACCGCACCGACGACGCCCTCGGCTGGTTCGTAGCGGTGTTCCGGATCGACCCGGGGTTCGCGGTCGACAACGCCACCGCGTCGCCCACGGTGCGCAAGCTGATCGCCACCGCCAAGCGGCCCGTCACCGCGACCCGCGCCCTGGTGATCGAGGGGCGCGACCTGCCGGCCGACGCCGAGGTCGCGATCGACGGCGGCCCGCCGGCGGCCTTCACCGATCGCCTCGAGCTCGCGCTCGGGCTGCACCTGGTGACGGTCACCGCGCCCGAGCGCCGCCCCTTCGCCACGCTGGTCGACATCCGGCCCGGCCGCGACAACCTGTTGAACGTCGAGCTCGACCCGCCAGGCGAGGTCGCGCGGGCCCGCGAGGTCCGAGACGACGTCCTCGCGGCCGGCGACGGCGACGAGCGCATGCGCCGCCTCCGCCGCCTCGGCAAGCTCACCGAGGCCCGCCGGTTCCTGGTCATCGACGACGGTCGACCGCCCCGGGTCCGGATGTACGAGGTCGGTCGCGATCGGGTGTCGGCGCCGACGCCGCTGACCGAGGCGGTCCGGCCCAACGTCCTGACCGGGCTCCTCGACGGTGGCCCTCGCCCGGGGACGCCACCGCCCTGGTACAAGCGCTGGTACGTGTGGGCCGCGGCCGGCGCGGTGGTGACCGGCAGCGCGATCGGGATCTACGCCTATAGCCAGCGCGAGCCCGACCGCCTGGTCGGGTTCTAGTCGTCTAGTCGTCTAGTCGTCTAGTCGGCGCGCCGGCATGTCACCGGATGTCCGCCCGGCGTCCGCCGGCCCGGTGGTAAACTCACGACCCTATGCCGCGCCGTGCTGTGCTCGTGTGCGCGCTCGCTGTCGTCGGCTGCGACGACGCCATCGACGTGCGCCTGGTCCCGCCGATCGGCGAGGTGGCGCGCCCGGTCGACTACGGCTGCGTCAACCGCGTGCTGTCGGTCGCGTACGGCAGCGTCGCCGACGATCCCGAGTCGAGCTGCGTCGAGATCGCCCCCGGCACGATCGACACGCTGCGCGATCACAACCTCGAGGGGCTGCTCGACCTGGCCTTGCCCAGCGGGTTCTTTGCCCTCGACATCGCCGGCCTGCGCGCCGATGGGCCCGGCTGCGCGGGCGCCGACACGGTGTTCCACGGCGAGGCGTTCTACGACGGCGGCTGGTCCCTCGACGTGCCGATGCTGCACGGGTTGGACTGCGACGACTTCACGACCGTGCCCTCCCGTTTCCGCCTGCTCGAGCTGACCAAGGTGCTCGCCGGCGGTGCCGACGTCTGCGCGCCGCCCGCCGACGCCGTGCTGTATCAGATCGAGTTCGCCCACCATTTCCCCTACGACGAAGGCCCCATCAACGGCACGGTGACCGACGCGCCGCGCGGCCCCGTCTCGACCGCAGCCGATGGCACCGGCCAGCTCACCGGTCCCCACTTCGCCGGCGCCGCGCCGCCGAGCTGCCTGGCCGTCGAGACCGCGGTGGTCCCACCGTCGGCGGTCCAGGCCAAGACCTGCCTCGATTCGACCCAGGAAGAGTTCCTGTGCGCCCCGGCAGCGGACGTCGAGCTGCTGTTGCCGAACCAGGCCGACTTCGCGACCTTCCTGCAGATCAGGAACCAGAACGGTCCGATCGCGATCGGCCTGGTCTGGGATTCGGCGACGCGCCGACCGCTCGCGGGCGCCACCGTCACCCCCACGGAGGGCAGCACCACCGACGGCCTTGGCTACTTCGACTTCGTCGGTGGCGCGGTCGTGCGCACGGCCGGCAACGCGACCCCCGCGGGCGGCTTGTTCGCGATCGAGCTGAGCGCGCCCACGGTGGTCGATATCGCCGCGCCGGGAAAGTCGCCGCGCCGCGTGGTGCTGCCCGACGGCATCAACATGCCGGGCGTGCTGTCGATCCCGATGTAGGCGGGGCGCGGGTCTCGCTTCACTCCTCGGCCGGCGCCTCGTCCGACAGCCCCAGGCGCCGCATCATCTTGTAGATCGACATCCGATCGATCCCGGCGGCGCGGGCCGCGGCCGAGATGTTGCCGTCGTGCAGCTCGAGCAAGGTCTCGAGGTAGCGGCGGTCGAACTCGTCGACCAGCTTCTGCTTGGCGACCTTGAACGGCGTGGTGACGTCGATCGTCGCCCAGTCGCCGCCGTGCTGCGCGACCGACTGCGGCTCGACCTGGAGCGCCGGGTGATGCGGCAGGAGCGCGGCCCGCTCGACGGCGTTACGCAGCTCGCGGACGTTGCCGGGCCAGGCGTGGCGGGCCGCGCGATCCATGAAGTCCTGGGGCAGCGCGGCCAGCTCGACGCCCTCGAGCTGACGCAGGAAGTACGACACCAGGAGCGGCAGGTCCTCCTTGCGCTCGCGCAGCGGCGGGATCGTCAGCTTCGCCACCGCCAGCCGGTAGAACAGGTCCGAGCGGAAGGTGCCGCGGTTGACCTCGACGGCGAGGTCGCGGTTGGTCGCGGCGACGATGCGGACGTCGCACTGGATGGCCTTGGTCGAGCCGATCCGGCGGATGCGCCGGGTCTCGACCGCGCGCAGGAGCTTGGACTGGACGTCGAGGGGCAGCTCGCCGATCTCGTCGAGGAACAGGGTGCCGCCGTGGGCCGCCTCGAACACGCCCATCGTCGCTTTGCCGGCGCCGGTGAACGAGCCCTGCTCGTGGCCGAAGATCTGGTCTTCGAAGAGCTGCTCGGGGATGGCCGAGCAGTCGAGGACCTGGAACGGCCCGCGGGCCCGCGGCGAGCGCTGGTGGATCGCATCGGCCACCAGCTCCTTGCCGGTGCCGGTCTCGGCCTGGATGAGGACCGTGGCGTCGCTGCGCGCGAAGCGCTCGATCAGCTCAAACAGGTGGCGCATCGCCGGGCTGCCGCCGATCAAGCCGCACAGCCGGGGCTCGGTCCACAGCGGCAGGGCCACGGCGTCGGCCAAGGGCGTGAAGGTGATCGCGCTCTTGCCGACCCCGATCGTCGAGCCGGGCTGGATGTAGCCCTCGACGACGCGGACCCCGCGGACGTGGGTGCCGTTGGTCGACTCGAGGTCGCGCAAGCGATAGCCCTCCGGGGTCAGGCGCAGCTCGCAGTGCAGCCCGGACACCTTGGGATCGGTCAAGGTCAGGTCGGCCCCGGTCCGCCCGATCAGGATCGTCGGCTGCGCGAACTCCATCGCCAGGCCGGCGTCGGGGCCGCTGGTGACGTCGAGGCGGCACCGCCGCACGCTCAGGCCCGGCAGGCTGCCCTGGTGCGAGGTCACCCAGGTCGGGGACTCGAGGTTGTCGGTCACGGACGACTCCTTGGACAGTGCGGACGCACGGCGGTGACGGTCACGGGGTCGCCGGCGCCGCCGGAGGCGCGGGCGCGGGCGCGCTCGGGGGCGCGGGAGGGGTGGCCAGGCGGACCTTGGCCACCGCGCCGACCCGGCCGTCGTCGGCGGGCAGACCGCGATCGTCGAGATCAGCGGTCGCGACCGCGAACTGCAGCGGCGCTTCGAGATCGGCCGACAGGTCGATGACCTTGGCCGGCACCGGCTGGGCCACGCCGTCGAGCTCGACCAGGACCGCGGTGCCGACCGCGAAGTCGGCGCGGTGGCCGCGCGGCACCTCGAAGCGGACCTGGAGATCCGACGGGTCGAAGACCCGCGCGATCCGGGTGCCGCGCTGGGCCATCTCGCCCGGCTTGACCTTGATCATGGTGACCACGCCGTCCATCGGCGCGCGGATCTCGGCCTTGCCGAGCTGGGCCTCGAACTCGGCGACCTCGGCGTAGGCGCTCTTGGCGCTCGAGGACGCGCTGGCCGCCGCGGCCCCGGCGGCGCCCAGGGCGGCCTGGGCCGAGGTCACGGCCTGCCGCGATTGCGCGCCGCTGCGGTACAGCTTCTGCTCGGTCGCGAGCTGGCGCCGCGCGTCGGCGGCCTGGATCGACGCCCGCGCGGCCTCGGCGCGCGCCGAGTTGACCCGCTGGCGGGCGCCCTCGAGCCGCTGCTGGAGCTGGCTGTCGTCGAGGCGCGCCAGGGGTTGACCGGCGGTGACCCGCTGGCCACCGGTCACCAGCACCTGGTCGACCTTGGCGTCGAACTCGGCGACCACGACCTCGCTCTTGGCCGAGGTCACGACCCCGGTGAGGACCAGCGGGGCCGGGGCCGCCGCCGGCTTGACCTCGCGCTGGGCGGCGAACGGATCCTCGCCGACCGGCTTGCCGCCATCATCGCGACCGCAGGCCGCGGCGACCAGGCCGAGCACCAGCGGGATGAGGCTAGCGCGCGTGAGCATGGGACGACTCCGAGGCAGGTTGTTCGGTGGCCTTGAGCAGAGCGTAGTAGAGGCCGCGCATCGCCACCAGCTCGGCGTGGGTGCCGCGCTCGACGACCTTGCCCTTGTCCATCACGACGATCAGGTCGGCGTTGCGCACGGTCGACAAGCGGTGGGCGACGGTGATGCGGGTGCAGCGCAGCTTCTCGAGGTTGGCGATGACCGTGGCCTCGATCTTGTTGTCGAGCGCCGAGGTGGCCTCGTCGAGGAGCATGACGCTGGGGTTGCGCAGGACCGCGCGGGCGATCGCCACCCGCTGGCGCTGGCCGCCCGACAGCGAGCCGCCGCCGTCGGCGACCACGGTGTCGTAGCCCATCGGCATCGCGACGATGTCGTCGTGCAGGCACGCGACCCGGGCGGCGTTGGCGATCCGCTCGAGCGGCGCGTTGGGCACGGTCAGGGCGATGTTCTCGCGCACGCTCGAGCCGAAGATGAACGGGTGCTGGGGGACGATGCCGATCTGCTGGCGGATCGCCCGCAGGTCGAGGGACGCCAGGGTCTTGCCGTCGTAGAGGATGTCGCCGCCGGTCGGCTGGTGGAGCCCGGCCAGGAGCGACAGGAGCGTGGTCTTGCCCGACCCCGACGGCCCGACCAGGGCCACCGCCGAGCCGGCCGGGATCTCGAGGTCGACGCCGTCGACCACCAGCGGCGCCTGCTCGCCGTAGCGGAACTTGACGCCGCGCACGCTCAGGTTGCCGCGCAGGATCGGCGGCTGGGCCACGGTGTCGCGGTCCTGCTCGAGCTGGGTCTGCAAGACGTCGTCGATGCGCTCCATGTGGCCGCGCACGAGCTGAAGCTCGAGGGCGCTCGACACCAGGGCGCTCAGCGGATCGAACAGGCTCGACGCCAGCGAGTTCATCGCCAGCATCGTGCCCAGGCTCATCTTGCCCTGCATGACCGCGGTGGCGCCGACCGTGAGGATGAGCAGCGGCGCCAACGACGCGATCGCGCCGCGGACCGCGTCGACGTAGGCCTGCATGCGGACCCGGCGGATCGTGACGTTCAGCTCGTCGGCGTAGAGGTTGCTCCACTTCTCGACCGCCTGCTGCTCGGCGCCGGCGCACTTGAGCGTCTCCATGCCGCCCAGGAGCTGGATCATGTAGCCGTGCTCCTTGGCGCCCTTGTCGAGGCTGGCCGCCAGGAGCCGGTGGTTGGCCGGGCGGGCGGCCAGGAACACGCCGGCCTCGAGGAGCGACAGGCCGATCGCGATCACGCCGAGCATGGCGTTGACCCAGAAGATGATGATCGCGTAGGTCAGGACGAAGACGCCGTCGATCACCGCCGACATGCTCTTCGACGTCACGATCTCGCGCACCGTGCCGTTGGACTCGACCCGCTGCATCAGATCGCCGGTCGAGCGCTTCTGAAAGAACGAGAACGGCAGGCTGACCATGTGGTCGAGGAACGACAGGGTCATGCGGGTGTCGAGCGCCATCCGCAGGTGCAAGAGCAGGTGGGCGCGGATGATCCCGACGATCGCGTTGAACAGGACCATCCCGCCGATCGCCGCCAGCACGACGTACAGGAGCGAGTAGTCGGCGCGCGGCACGACCCGGTCGATGATCATCCCGGTGAGGAGCGGCAGGACCAGCGCGACCAGCCGCAGGATCATCGACATGACGATCACGCGCGAGAAGATCTTGCGCTCGCTCAGGAGCTCCTTGACGTAGCGGCCGAGCCGGCCCTTCTCGGCCTTCTGCTTGGTGAAGCGCGCCGTCGGCGTGAGATCGAGGGCGACGCCGGTGAACAGCTTGCCGAAGTCGGCCAGCTTGACGTCGCGCGGGCCGACCGCGGGATCGATGATCCGGACCCCGCCCTTCACCACCCGATCGAAGACGACGAAGTGATTGAACTCCCAGTGCAGGATCGAGCCGCGCGGCAGGATCGGGAGCTGATCGAGATCGACCTTGATGGCCCGGCCCTGGAGCCCGAACCGATCGGCGGTCTCGAGGATGGCCTTGGCCGACACGCCGTCGCGGCCGATGCCCATCGCATCGCGGACCTCGGCCAGGCGGACCTCCTTGCCGTGGTAGGCCATGACCATCGTCAACGACGCCGCCCCGCAGTCGGTCCATTGCATCTGCTGGACGAAGGGCAGCTCGCGGCCCTTGCCGAGGCCCAGCCGGGCGAGGGCCGGGAAGCGCTCGACGAGCGAGGGACCGGACAGCGGATCGGCCATGGGGAGCGAGTGTATCGCAGCGCGCGCGCGGACCGGGTGGTGCCCAGCCGCGGCGACCGCGACTAGAAGAGGATCTTCTCGACCGCCGGCAGGAGGGTGACGAGGAACGGCTTGGACTCGACCTTGACCTCGCCGGTGCCGCGCAGGCCGTTGTGGAAGTGATAGGTGTGGCGCTGGGCGGCGAAGGTCCGGCGCGGCAGCCGGGCCTTGACCAGCACCCAGGCCCCGCTCTGCCCGACCAGGTCGGCGAACTGCGCGCCCAGGGTCCGGCGAGCGTCCTCGGGCCCGAGGACCTCGGAGCCGACCTCGGTGATCGTGACCCGCTCGCGCGGCTTGATGAAGCCCTTGAGCTCGACCTGGAGCGTCATGCCGGCGCGCAGGCGCGGCCGATCCTGGCCCGGCAGGAGCGCGACCACGACCGGGTCGGCGCCCTCGGGCACCACGGTCAGGATGCGATCGCCCGGCATCAGGTTCTGCCCGGTCTTGACCCGGACGTCGGAGACCACGCCGTCAGCGGGCGCGCGCACGGTGCGGGCCTCGACGACCGCCCGCGACCGCTCGCGCTTGGCGCTGGCCGCCGCCAAGGCCTGCTTGGCCGAGTCGTCGTTGTCGACCAGGAAGGTCATGAGCGCGTTGTCGTACTCCTGCTCGGTCTGCTCGAGCTCGGCGTGCTCTTGCACCGAGTACAGCCGGGCCAGCTCGTCGCCAGCCGCGACCCGGTCGCCGGCGCTGATCATGATCTTCTCGACCGTGCCCTGGGCCGGCGCGGTGACGTCGGTGCCGTCGACGGTGATGACCACCGGGCCGGTCGAGTAGGTCGGGACCTTGGCGAAGACCGCGAAGGCCAGCGCGATCACGACCAGCGCCACCGCGACCGGGTAGGCCCGGCGGACCCACATCGGCGACAGGTTCATGAGCGCCCCCTCGGAGCCGCGCGAGCGATGGCTCTCGAGGGCCTCGGGACGGAACAGCGATCGGGCGTCGGCCGCGGCCTCGCGCTGGCGATCGTCGTAGGCCGCCAGGAGCTGGTGCATCAGGCCGCCGCACTCGCGAGCGACCAGGAGCGCGATCGCCCGCTCGACCACCGCGAAGCCGGGCAGCCGCTCGTTGCGCATGAGGACGATCAACGCGACCGTGCGCCCGGCGGCGACGATCGGCTGGACCAGGACGTGGCCGTCGCAGACCTGACAGCCGGCGGCGGCGATCGTGGCGAGGATCGCGTCGCTCGGGCCGCCGTCGCCCTGGTCCTCGAGGGAGAACGGCTGGCCGTCGTCGCCGACGAAGCGAGACATCGCGACGGTGGCGTCGGTGAGCTCGGCCAGGCCGACCCGCAGGACGCGGTCGGCGGCGGCCAGCTCGGTCTGGAGCGCCAGCCGGCGGATCAGCCCGTAGACCGGCGCCGCGAGCTCGGGCGGGAGATCGAACTGCGGAGCCGCGGCGGGGGCGATCGGCGCGGCGACCGGCGCGGGGGCGGGCGCAGCGACCGGCGCCGGACGGGGCGCGGCGACCGGCGCGACCGCGGCGACCGGCGCCGGACGGGGCGTGGCGACCGACGCCGAGCGCGGCGCCGGGGTCACCCGCGACGGCTCCGGGCGCGCGACCGCGACCGGCCGCTCGACCCGGGGCGGAGGCGGCAGCGGCCGCGGGCCGGAGTCGCCGACCGTGCGACGCGGCGCCGGGACGACCACCGAGCCGGTGCGAGGCGCCAGCTCGGGCGGGTACGGCGTGCGGCGCGCGGCGCGCGTCGGGGCCTCGGTCGAGGCCGGGACCGGGGTGCCGGTGGCGTGGCGGCGCGGCGCCCGCAGCGCGGCCGGGCGCTCGACCTGGACCGGACGAGCGGTCGGGGCCTCGTCGCCGGCGTGGGCCGCCCAGGCGCCGATCGACAGGTTGGGATCGGTGCGATCGTCGTCGAAGTCGCCCTCGAGGTCAGCGAAGTCCTCGGGCGCCAACGTCGGCGGCGGCAGCGGTCGGCTCACCCGCGCGGCGGTCGGGGCGGGGGCCGAGGGACCGCGACGGATGACATGGCGCTGCGGGAGGCTCATGCCTGCGGTTTGTGCAACCAGCTTGCCAGCCCGCCACCGCGGCTAAGTGCCGCGAACCTTGGCGCCCGCGGCCGAGCCCTGGGGGGCGCGCGGGGCGGTTGCTGCCCGAGGTCGACGCGCGGGCGCGCGGTCCCCAGGGCCCATCGCGCACGTAGATCAATCGGTTGGATCGCTCCCGGGGGTGGCACGGCCGGTGCTCTACTCGATCCATGATGTCCGTCCGTACGCTCGCCGTCGCCGTCGCCGCCGCGCTCGCCCTGCCCTCGACCGCGCTGGCCGGCCCCGACGCCGAGGCGGTCCGCCTCGACGATCTGGTCGCGGTCGCGGTGCAGCAGAGCGCCGGCCTGATCAAGGCCCGGGCCGACCGCACGATCGCGCAGGCCGAGGCCGACGCCGCGGGCCTAGACCGCGATTGGATCACCACCGCCGAGGTCGGCTGGCGCCGGTTCGTGGTCGGCGAGCAGGACCGACCGCCGCCGCTCCAGCTCATCGACGAGCGCGCGGTCACCGGCTCGGTCGGGGTCGCCAAGAAGGTGCCGACCGGGGGCCAGCTCACCGCGCAGTTCGGCCTGGCCCAGACCACCCAGGAGTACGACGTCTCGGTCTTCGCCCTCGACCCCGGCGCCGCCGACGACGCCGAGTTCGCCGACAACGCCCAGGCCTCGGCGACGCTCAAGTTCGAGCAGCCGCTCCTGCGCGGGCTGGGTCCCGCGGCCGCCGGCCCCCAGCGCCGGGCCCGCGTCGCCGCCGAGGGCGCCAACATCAAGGCCCAACTCGCCGCCGAGGAGCTCCTGCGCGAGCTGGTGACGAGCTACTGGGAGCTGGGGTTCGCGGCCCAGGAGCTCCAGGCCCGCAAGGCCAGCCTGGCCCTGGCCAACGAACAATACGAGGACACCAAGGCCGCCCGCCGGGTCGGCGCGGTCCCCGAGAACGCCCTCCGCGCGGTCGAGTACGAGCTCGCGGTGCGCGAGGAGTCGCTCCTGCGGGCCCAGCTCGAGGTCGAGGCCCGCTCCCTCGAGCTGCGCCGCATCTCGGGCCTCGAGGTGAGCCGCCGCGACATCGTGCTCATCCCCGGCGAGCCCTTCGAGGCCGACGGGCGCGAGGTGTCCATCGACGACGCCCTCGACCTGGCCCTGGCCGACAACCCGCGGCTGCAGGCGCTCCTGGCCGACAAGCGCCTGGCCGACCTCGAGGTCGAGCTGGCCCGGGACGGCGCCAAGCCCCAGGTCAACCTGGCGGTCGCCGGGACGCTGTTCGGCGACGGCGCCACCAGCGGCGAGGCGGTCGGCGCCCTGGGTTCCACCGGCGGCTACGAGCTGACCGCCAACCTGTCGTTCGCCTTCGAGCTCGGGGCCTCGCACCGCGGCGCGACCCGGGCCGCCACCGAGCGGCGCGAGAAGGTCGTGACCGACGCCAAGGATCTGCGGCGCATGATCGAGGTCGAGGTGGTGCAAGCGGTCCACGCGGTCACCGCCGCCCAGCGCCGCACCGCGTTGGCCGAGAAGGCCATGGACGTCGCCCGCAACAACCTGCGCAGCGAGGTCGCGAACTTCCGCGCCGCGCGCACCAGCAACTTCGACGTACTCAAGCGCCAAGAAGAGCTGGTCGAGGGCCAGATCCGCAAGGCCCGGGCGATCGCCGACTACCATATCGCCGTCGCCAAGCTCGAGTTCCTGACCGGGACGCTGCTCGATCGCTACGGCGTCGAGGTCCGGGCGCGCCGCCCGACCCGCCGCGATCGCTGATCCTCTACCTCGGTCTCGGTCTCGGTCTCGGTCTCGGTCTCGGTCTCGGTCTCGGGTTCGGGTTCGGGTTCGGGTTCGGGTTCGGGTTCGGGTTCGGCCTCGGTCTCGGTCTCGGTCTCCGTCTCGGCCTCGGCCTCGGCCTCGGTCTCGGTCTCGGCCTCGGTCTCGGCCTCGGTCTCGGCCTCGGTCTCGGTCTCGGTCTCGGCCTCCTTCTCCGCCCCCGGTGGGGCCCGCGCCCCGCGTGCGAACCCAGGTCGACAAACGCGGTGGGGTCTCCTCCGGTCGGCCGAGCCAATCCCTCGAGATCAAAAGCCGCAAGGCCTGGCACGCCGCCTGCTCTAGCGATGGTCAGCCATGAAGACCCTCGCCACCCTCCTCCTCGCCACCGCGACCGGCGCCTGCGTCTCCACCATCGGAGCCACCGAGCGAGAGCGCGACCGCGGCGGCGACTGCACGACCGACAACGAGGAGCGCCTGGACACCGTCGTGGTTCGCACCCAGGCCGACGTCGACGATCTGCCCGACTGCTTCTCGGTCGACGGCGACCTGATCGTCGAGGGCTCGCCGCTGGTCGACCTCAAGGCCTTCGAGCAGCTCGGCTACGTCGGCGGCGACCTCATCCTGCGCGACAACAGCCGCCTGACCTCCCTCGACGGCCTGGTCGACATCGACGTCGGCGGCGACCTCACCGTCGAGGGGAACGCCCGGCTGACCGACCTGACCGGCCTCGAGGCGACGACCTCGCTGGGCGCGCTGACCATCCGCGACAACGCGGCCCTCGAGACCCTGGGCGGCCTGGCCGACCTGGCGACGGTGACGGGTGCGGTGGTGATCGAGGGCAACCCCCGCCTCGACTCCCTCGCCGGCCTGGGCGCCCTGCGCCGCGCCGGCGCGGTCTCGATCGTCGACAACGACGCCCTGGTCGGCCTGTCGGCCCTGTCGAACCTCGGCACCGCCGACGCCCTGACCGTGCGCGGCAACGCCCGCCTGTCGAGCGTGTCGGGCATGTCCGAGCTGTTGTCGGTCACCGCCCTGACCATCCACGACAACCCCGCGCTCCTGAGCCTGAACGGCCTGGCGATCACCGACGTGACCGGCGACGTCGATCTGTCGGCCAACGGCCTGACCACCCTGGCGTCGCGCCTGTCCCTGACCCGCGTCGGCGGCGACCTGGTCATCGACGGCCATGGAGCGCTGACCGCGGTCGACGGCCTGGCGCCTGCGCTCCGGGTCACCGGCGCCATCACCCTCTCGAACAACGCCGGCTTGCGGTCGGTGTACCCGCTCTACGTTGGCACGACCGCTGCACAGCTCGTCGTCATGAGCAACCCGTCGCTGTCCCGCGATCGCGCCGAGCACCTGCGCAACCACACCGCGCAGTTCCCGACGGTGACGGTCCAGGCCAACGGCCCCTACGGCGCCGACCCCGAGACCCACGGCAACTGACCTCGAGTCCGCGCCCCTGCTCTGCCCCACGAACCTGCCCCGAACCGACTGGAGACCCACCATGCGCACCCCGACCGCTTCGCTCCGCACCTGGCTCGCCACCGCCGCCTTCGCCGCCACCGTCGCGGCGCCGTCGCTGGCCGCCGCCGGCACGGGCCGGGTGGTCGTGATGCCGTTCGAGGGTCCCGACGAGCTGGCCACCGAGAGCCGCACGGCGGTCGTGGCCGAGCTCGGCCGCGAGCACCTGATCGTCCCGACCAACACCTGGGTCAAGGCCCACCGCGCGTCGGAGGCCGAGGAGGTCGGGGAGAAGGCCTGGAGCCGCGCGGCCAAGAAGGCCAAGGTCGACGCCGTGGTCCGCGGCAAGCTGGTCGGCTCGGGCCGGCGCACGACCCTGGCGCTGACCGTGATCGATGCCCACGACGGCAACCAGATCGACCGGGTCGAGATCGCCATCGGCGCCAACGGCGTCGACAAGGCCGAGACCGCGCGCATCCGCGAAGAGCTGCGCGAGCTCCTCGGCTTCATCGACGGCACCGCCCAGGCGGTCAGCGAGCCCGACGTCACCGACCTCGACGGGCTGTCGGATCTCGACGGCGACCGCGACGACGACCGCGATGGCGACCGCGACGACGACCGCGACGACGACCGCGACGACGACCGCGATGACGACCGCGATGACGACCGCGATGACGACGCCTACGGCCGGCGCGGCCGAGAGGAGCCGCGGTCGGCCCGGGACCGGGCCGCGCGCGATCGCGACGACCGGGGCAGCCCCCGGGGCGCCGACGTGATGGCGCTCTTCGGCGACGGCGCGACCACCCCGGCCGAGGCCGCCCGGGCCGATCAGGTGCTCGCCGAGCGGTCCGAGGGGGTGCGGATGTTCACCGCCCACGTCGGCCTGGCCGCGATGTCGCGCAGCTTCACCTTCCAGGGCGGCGCCGACGCGCCGCCCGACTACCCGGGCGGCACGACCAAGGCCCTGGCCCTGTCGGCCGCGGTCTACCCGATGAGCAGCGACCCCGCGGGCCGGCTCGGCGGCTTCGGCGTGTCCCTCGACTACGCCCGCGGCTTCGGCTCGACCGCGGTGGTCGCGGTCTCGGACGACGAGGACGACGAGTTCTCGGTGATCTACCAGGCCTGGTCGGCGGCCGCCCACTACCGCCACAACCTCGGCGAGCTGTCGATCGACGGCGCGGTCGGCTACCGCAACGTCACCCACGTCCTCGACGTGATCGACGTCGAGGACGGCCCCTACGCCGACGACCTCGACGCCCTCGACGGCGAGTATGGCGCGCTGACCGCGGGCGCCCGCCTCGAGTTCGCCGCCAGCCCCAAGGCCACCGTCGGGGTCGCCGCGGACTACCTGTACCCGACCAGCCTGGGCCCGATCTCGGGCAGCGACATGCTCGGCGGCGGCCAGGCCTGGGGCGCGCGCCTCTCGGGCGACCTCGGCTACCAGATCTCGGGCAACCTCTTCGTCCACGCGGCCGCGACCCTCGAGCACATGGCCGTGTCCTTCGACGGCACCGGCGACCTCGACGAGGACTGGGCGGTCGACAGCGTGTCCGACACGTTTATCGGCGGCCAGCTCGGGATCGGGATGAAGTACTGACCTTTCTTTCTGGAGAGGTTTGTCACCCCTGTGTTTTTTGGAGAGGTTTGTCGCCAAACCTCTCCTCGCCGGGGCCAGGTCCCCGGCGAGCCTCCTCTCCGAGACGCGCGCCTCTGGCGCGTTGGAGGTTCAGCGCAGGGAGCTGGTGACCTCGGTCCTTTGGAGAGGTTTGTCACCAAACCTCTCCCCGCCGGGGTCACGCCCCCGGCGGGTCCCCTCTCCGAGACGCGCGCCTCTGGCGCGTTGGAGGTTCAGCGCACGGTGGTGACCTCGGACGGGGCGGAGGCGGAGACGGAGGCGGAGACCGGACCCGAACCCGAACCCGAACCCGAACCCGAACCCGAACCCGAACCCGAACCCGAACCCGAACCCGAACCCGAGGCCGAGGCCGAGACCGAGGCCGAGACCGAGGAGGAAACGGAGGAGGAGGAGGAGGAGGAGGAGGAGGAGGAGGAGGAAGAGGAGGGAGAACAGATCTGAGGCGATTGTCGTCGGGCGGCCGGGAGGTCGCCCGTCGGTGTTTTCGGCGACGATGATCGTGGTGAGTTTAGGGCTGGTGGGGCGGAGGGAGGTGCGCGCTACCCACGGTCGACGACCAGGCGCCGCGCCCCCCATGGAGGTGAGGCCAACTGGTTGATCGACGGGAGGAAGAGCGGTGGCACAGAGCCTGCTCTATGTCGGGACGTGCGGCGGACGACGCCGCGCCCCCTCACCAAGGACGTGTCATGTCGAAGCCCACGAAGGACGCATTCGCCGCCATCGACCCCGCTGCCCTCGACGGCATCACCGGCGGTCGCCGCGCGGCCTCGGGTCGGTCGAGCAGCGCCGACTTCGAGGACAAGATGATGGACACCCTGAACAACATCGAGAACGCGATCCGCGATCTCGGCCGCAACCAGCCCAAAGGCAACGACGCGCTCAGCCAGCTCATGCCGCTCCTGGCGATGTCGATGCTGAACCAGCCGGCCCAGCCCAACGTGATCTACCGGAAGAAGTGCTAGTCGCCGCCGTCCGTGGGGCGCGATGAGTGCTCGACCCCACCCCCCGCCTCGGCGCCGCCCATCCCCCGGGCCCGGCGCTCCTCGCGAGGACTCATCGCACTGCGCGGACTACCCACGACGCCCGCCCCTCCCCTGCCCTGTCCCCCAACCCTCGGAGCCAACCGCCATGTCCAAGCCCGCCACCTTCGCCGCCATCGCCACCACCGACCTCGCCGCCGTCACCGGTGGCCGCAGCACCCGCTCGGGCCGCTCGACGGACACCAACGAGCGCCTGATGGACAAGCTCGAGAGCATCCAGACCGCGATCAAGGACGTCGCCAGCCAGCAGACCCAGAACAAGGGCAACGACGCCATGAGCCAGATGATGCCGATCATCGCGATGTCGATGCTCAAGCGCCGTCGGTAGTCGCCCGCCGCGTCTCCTCCCTCCACCCCGCCGCCCCCACCGCTCACGCCAAAGGATCCCCGCCATGTCGAAGCCCGCCCCCGCCCGGTTCGCCGCCATCGACCCCGCCGCCCTCGCCGCCGTCGCCGGTGGCCGCCGTGCCGCCGGCGGCCGCTCGACGAGCGCTGCCGACGATCAGCTCATGGACACGCTGTCGAGCATCGAGAACTCGATCCGCGACCTGGGCCGCAACCAGCCCAAGTCGAACGCGATGGACCAGATCATGCCGCTGCTGGCGCTGTCGATGATGAACCAGCCGGCCGCGCCCCAGCAGGTCGTGATCTGCAAGAAGAAGCGCTGCTAGGCCTGACCACCCGTCCGCTCCGAGGAGGCCGCGATGACCACCCGCATCCCCACCGTGACCGCGCTCGTGCTCGCCGCCGTCGCTCCGACGGCCTCGGCCGACACGCCGACTGAGCCGGTGCGCCCTCGGGTCGCGGTCGCGGCGGCCGATCCCCAGGCGCCGCCCCCCACCGAGCTCGCGCTCCTGCTCGCGCCGGTGGCCGAGACCCCGGCGCCGTCGACCTCCACGCCGGTGCGGCGCACGCCGCGGTTCGCGCTCGCGGCCGGTCCCTACACCACGACGCGCGCGCTGGCCTTCGCGGTCGCCGAGACCACCCCGGTCGACGAGCTGCCCGAGACCCCGCCCGAGTCGACCCTGGTCGGCGCGCGGATCGAGGTCGCGATCTTCCCGGCCGGCGGCGCCGACCGCCGCGGCCGCCTGGTCGGCCCCGGCGTCACCGCGTCGTACCGCCACTCGGTCGGTGGCTCCGCCGGCTATGACGACCTCGACGCCGAGGAGTCCTGGGACCTGCCGGTGATCGACGCCGGCTGGTCGCTCGGCCTGCGCTACCGCCAGCCGCTGGGCCCGGCCCTGGTCGAGGTCGGCCTGTCCCACGACAGCGCCAGCCGTCGGGTCGACGAGCGCCCCGACTGGCTGGAGCTGCCCGATGCCGAGTACCGCTCGGTGGCCGGGTCGCTGCGCCTCGAGCTGTCGCTCCGCCCCGGCGCGGTGATCGCGCTCGGCGGCAGCTACCACCACGTCCTCGACGCCGGCGAGCTGATGGCGGTCGACGGCTACGGCGCCGGCACGATCAGCGCCTACAGCGCCGAGGCCGGCGTCGACGTCGCCCTGGCCGGGCCGCTGTTCGCCTCCGGGGGTCTGACGCTCCACCAGGTGGCGATCGAGTTCGCGGGCGACGGCGAGCTATCGATCCCGTCCGGCGCCGAGATCGCCGACGTCTACGGCGCCACCGACCGCACGGTCAGCGCGCACCTGGCGCTCGGCGTCCGCTACTAGTCGACCTCGGCCTCGGTCTCGGTCTCCGTCTCGGTCTCCGCCTCGGTCTCCGCCTCGGCCTCCGTCTCGGTCTCCGCCTCGGCCTCCGTCTCGGTCTCGGCCTCCGCCTCGGCCTCGGTCTCCGCCTCCGCCTCCCTCTCCGCCCAGCCTCGGCGCTACGGCCGCCGGAACGACGGCCGTGGCCAGGTCGCGGGCACCTGGCCCGCCAGCTCGGCGGCGACCTCGGTCGGCAGCGGGAACCAGCGCAGGGCCTCGAAGTCGGCGGTGCGATCGGCCTCGGTGCACGGCGCGGTCGCCGGGCTGAGATCCACGCCAGCGGCCAGGCGGCGCGCCTCATCGAGGTACCCGGCCAGCGCGCTCTCGGGCTCGGTGGCGTGGCGGCTGCGGAACTCCATGTGGCCGGTCCGGTAGGTCACATCGGCCAGGCGCATCGTCGCCTCGGCCCCGGCTCGACGGTGACGCCACATCCCGGTCTCCGGACAGAACGTGTAGTCGGGCAAGAACTTCCAGCCGTGATCGGCGATGAAGTGGATCGCGTCGAGGAGGAACTCGAACTGGGCCTCGGACAGGAAGTAGTTGAAGTTGACCCGGACCCAGCCCGGCTTGATGCCCTCGCAGCCGCGGACGATCTCGCGCTCGAACTCCTTCGAGGTCGCCAGATCGATCCCGAGCAGCCGGTGGCCGTAGGGCCCAGCGCACGAACACCCGCCGCGGGCCTGGATCCCGAGCAGGTCGTTCAGCAGCGCGACGACGAAGTTGTGATGGAGGTAGGCGTCACGGTGGCGGACCACGAACGACACGATCGACAGGCGCCAGGCGTCGCGGTTGCCGAGGATGACCAGGTTGGGGTTGCGCGCCCACGACGCGATCGCCCGGTGGATGAAGTCCTCCTCGCGGGCCCGGATGGTCTGCCACCCGACCGCCTCCTTGAGCTGGAACACCAGGCCGGCGCGGATCGACTCGATGATCGCCGGGGTGCCGCCCTCCTCGCGATGCTCGGGGTCGGTCAGGTAGCGGTGCTCCTCGGGGTTGACGTACTGCACGGTGCCGCCGCCCGGGGTCGCCGGCACGCTGTTGGCGAACAGGTGGCGCTTGGCGACCAGGATCCCCGGCGTGCCCGGCCCGCCGATGAACTTGTGGGGCGACAGGAACACCGCGTCCTTGTAGATCAGGTGACCGTCGGGGCCGCCGTCGGCCATGTTCATCTCGATCTTCACGTAGGGGCCGGCGGCGGCGAAGTCCCAGAACGCGAAGGCGCCGTAGCGATGCAGGAGCGCGGCGACCGCGCGGGTGTCGGTGCCGATGCCGGTGACGTTGGAGGCCGCCGAGAAGCTACCGATCTTGAGCGGCCGCGCGGCGTAGCGGCGCAGCTCGTCCTCGAGCTCGACCAGATCGATGTGGCCGTCGCCGTCCTCGCCGATCGTGATCACGTCGGCGATCGACTCGCGCCACGGCAGCTCGTTGGAGTGGTGCTCGTAAGGGCCGATGAAGACCACCGGGCGCGCCTCGGCCGGGATCTGCTCGCTCAGGTGATAGCGGGCGTCGAGGTCCGACGGGATCCGCAGATTCAGGACGTCGACCAGCTTGTTGATCGCGCCGGTCGCGCCCGAGCCGCAGAACACGACGACGTCGTCGGGGCCACCGCCGACCGCAGCCTTGATGATGGCGCGCGCCTCCTCGCGGAACCGGGTGGTCTGGCGCCCGGTCCCCGAGGTCTCGGTGTGGGTGTTGGCGTAGAGCGGCATCACCTGCGTGCGGATGAAGTCCTCGATGAACTCGAGCGATCGCCCCGACGCGGTGTAGTCGGCGTAGGTCACCCGGCGTGGCCCGTAGGGTCCGTCGAGGGCGGTGTCATCGCCGATGATGGAGCTGCGGATGGACTCGATCAGGCGCTCGCTCGCGGAGACGGACATCGGCCGTGGTGTACCGCAGAAGCCCGGTCGACCGCGACGCGAGATCGAGGCAGCGCACCGCGTCACGCCGCGGGCGGCGGCGAGATCGCCCCAGGCCGCGGCGCCTCTGCGACACTGCCGCCATGCGTGGACCCGCGATCGTCGCCGCCCTGGCCCTGACCGCCGCCTGCAGCGACGACGGGCCCGACCTCGCTCCGCCGCCGGCGACCGTGACCGCGGGGCCGCTCACGATCACCACCGCGCCGCTGACCCTAGCGGTCGCGGCCCCGCGGGGCGGCGCCTACACCCAGGGGGCCTTCGTCGAGGTCGCCACCGTCCCGACCGTCGACGCGACCCGCTACTACGACCCGGTCGCCGACGGCGCCGACTCGCTGACCTGGCGAGCCGCCACCCGCGCCACCGGGATCACCGCCGACGGCTGGCTGGTCCTCGACAACGGCGCTCGCCTGCGGGTCGCGGCCGAGGCCGGCGCGGCCGACGCCGCCCTCGAGCTCGACGCCAGCGCGGTCGACGGCGCGGTCCTGGCGCGGGTGGTCCTGCCGATGACCGCGGGCGAGCCGCTGTTCGGCTTCGGCGAGACCTTCGCCAGCGCCGACGCCAGCGGTCAGGTCCGCGAGCTGCAGTTCCGCCCCGACGCCCGCTACGAGTCGGGCATCAACGAGGCCCACGTGCCGGTGCCTCTGGCGCTGTGGCCCGGTCGCGGGGTCGGCTGGTTCATCCGCGATCGCCGCGTCGGCGCCTTCGATCTGGGCGCGACCCGCCCGGGCGAGGTCCTGGCCACCTTCGGCCTACCGGAGCGCGGCCCGCTGCGGTTCGAGTTGTTCACCGCGGCCGAGCCCCTCGACCTGGTCCGCGCCTACGTCGCCGCCACCGCGCGGCCGGCGCTGCCGCCGCGCTGGGCCTTCGCGCCGCAGCAGTGGCGCAACGAGCACCGCTCGACCGCCGAGCTCCTCGACGACGCCCGGCAGATGCGGGCCCTGGGCATCCCCGGCTCGACGATGTGGATCGATAACCCGTGGCAGACCGGCTACAACACCTTCGTCGTCGACGAGACCCGGTTCGCCGGCATCGACGCCGCCCTGGCCGAGCTCGCGGCCCTGGGCTACCGGGTGTTGGTGTGGTCGACGCCGTACCTCTTGCCCTCGGGCGCGACCGCCGACGACTACCGCACCGCGGCGGCCGCCGGCCTGTTCGTCACCGACGCCCGCGGCCAGCCGATGAGCTTCCCGTGGAACGCCGGCCCGGTCGGGATGATCGACTTCACCAACCCGGCCGCGGTGGCGTTCTGGCGCGAGCGGATCGCGCGCATCACCGCCCGCGGCGTGAGCGGGATGAAGCTCGACTACGGCGAGGACCTGGTGGCCGATCTGTACGGCACGCGGATCGAGCTGCGGACGATGGCCGGCGACAACCAGGAGCTCCACGGCCTCTTCGCGCGCTACTACCACGACACCTACCTGGGCGCGCTGCCGCCCGGCGACGGCTTCCTCATCACCCGGGCCGGGGCCTGGGGCGAGCAGGATCGCAACACCGCGATCTGGCCCGGCGACCTCGACAGCGACTTCTCGCGCCACGGCGTCGACAACGGCGACGGCGAGCGCAACACCGGCGGCCTGCCGGCGGCGATCGCCGGTGGGCTGGCGCTCTCGGTCTCGGGCTATCCGTTCTACGGCTCGGACATCGGCGGCTACCGCGAGGGCACGCCGACCTCCGAGGTCCTGATCCGCTGGGCCCAGTACGCCGCGCTCGGCACGATCATGCAGCTCGGCGGCGGCGGTCCCTCGCACAACCCGTGGGACACCGCGCTCTATCCGGCGCCGGCCCTCGAGGTCTACCGGACCTTCGCCCGCCTGCACCTCGATCTGAACCCGCTCTTGTGGACGCTGGCGGTGACCGCGGCCGCCGACGGCACGCCGGTGACCCGACCCTGTCGCTTCGTGTACCCGGGGGCGGCCTGCGACGACGCCATGTTCTTGCTCGGCGACGCGATCGTCGCGGCGCCGGTGGTGACCGCGGGCGCGACCACGCGGTCGGTCGTCCTGCCGCCCGGTCGGTGGATCGACTGGTGGACCGGCGCCGCCACCACCGGCGACGGCATCACGGCCCACGATGCCGCCGCGCCCCTCGAGCGCCTGCCGCTGTGGCGCGCCGCCGATCGGTTCGTGCCGATGTTCGCGCGCGCCGCCGACACCCTCGCGCCGGCGACCGCGCCGGGCGTGACGTCGTACGCCGACCCGGCTTACGGCCGCGAGCTTCGGCTGTGGCTGACGCCCGACGGCGGCGTCGCCGAGGTCGCGCTCCACGACGGCGCCCAGGCCCGGGCCGAGGTCGTGGGAGGCGCGTACCGCCTGCGCTTCGAGCCCGGCAGTCAGTACACCGTCGCCACCTTCGATCTCGACACCACTGCGGCGCTGGCCACCCAGGTCGCGGCCACGACCGCCGTCACCGTCGACGGCGTCGCTGCCCCGGCGGTCGCCGACGGCGCGGCGCTGGCGTCGTGCCCGACCGCGTGCTGGCTGGCAGAGCCGACCCAGCGGCGCCTGCGGATCCGGGTCGTGGCGGCGGCGCCGACGGAGATCGTGTTGCAGTAGCGCCGAGGCGGAGGCGGAGGCAGAGGCGGAGGCCGAGGCCGAGGCCGAGACCGAGGCGGAGGCAGAGGCAGAGACCGAGACCGAGGCCGAGACCGAGACCGAGGCCGAGACCGAGACCGAGACCGAGGCCGAGACCGAGACCGAGACCGAGACGGAGACCGAGACCTAGGCGGGAGGCGGAGGCCGAGACCGAGGCCGAGGCGGAGGCAGAGACTGCGTGGCAGCAGGCATCTCGAACCGTTTGGTGCTCTAGTGCGGTTCATGCATGTCGACGTCTCCACCGTGATCGCTCAGATGGCGGCCCAGCTCGAGCAGCTCGGCACCTGGCTGACCAAGGCCACCGACTTCGCGACGACCAAGAAGTTCGATCCCAACACGCTCCTGACCGCGCGCCTCGCGCCCGATCAGTTCCCCCTGCTCCGCCAGATCGGCGCCGCCTGCGACAGCGTGAAGCTCGCGGTGACCCGGCTGACCGGGATCGCGGGCCCGGTCTTCGCCGACGATCAGACCACCCTGGCCGAGTGTCAGGCGCGGATCGCGGCGGTCGTGGCCTTCGTCCGCTCGGTCGGGCCCGACGCCTACGCCAGCGGCCCGACCGCGAAGGTGGTGTTCCCGTGGATGCCGGGCAAGTACCTGACCGGGCCCGACTACGTCGTGCAGTTCCTGATCCCGAACTTTCAGTTCCACCTGACTCACGCCTACGCCCTGCTCCGCCACAACGGCGTCGATCTGGGCAAGGCGGACTTCCTCGGCGCGCTGACGTTCCACGAGCTGTGATCGGCGGTTCGGGGTGCGCGCCGCTGCGGGCACCTCCGGCGGCGCGGGCGAGATCGGCGGCCGAGGAGCGCGACCCTACGACCTGGCACGGCGTGTGGATTCTCTCCCGAGCGTCCCGTCCCTCGCCGCGATCTCGCCAGGAGCATGTCGATGAAGTCCACACCCACCACCTTCGCTGCCGCGATCCTCGCCACCGCTGTCGGCTTCGGCCACGCCCGCGCCGAGGGCCCACCCGGCACCTGTGACTGCGCGGTCACGGCGGTCGCAGCCGCCCCGGTCGCGGTCGCGCCCACCGCGCCGCCCCTGCCGCGCTGGGGCCTCGGCCTCCACGTCGCCTCGGTGGCGGTCCAGGAGCGCACGATGGACGAGCCCGCCGAGTTCGGCGGCGGCGGCCTCCAGCTCCGCTACCGGGTCCGGCCGCGGTGGCAACTCGAGCTGGCCTTGGCCCACGTCACCTCGCCGCCCGAGGCGGCCACCGACGGCGTCGAACGCCACCTCGACACCGCCATGCTCTCGGTGCTCTACCACCCGCGGCCGCACGCCCGCTGGGACTGGTACGTGATCGCCGGCCTGGGCGCTCGCGCCGACGGCGACCCCGACCTCGACGACGAGGCCCGCGAGGCGTCCCAGGCCCCGACCGCGCAGCTCGGCTTGGGCGTCGAGCGCCGACTGTGGGGCGCGCTCCGCAAGGTCGGGATCTCGGCCCAGGCCACCGCGGTCGCGGTCGGCCAGCCCGCCGAGATGGACGCGGCCCGGGCCGCCGAGGTGGACGAGGACGTCAAGGTCGATGGCGGGTTCGCGATCGGCGCGACCTACTACTTCTGAGCCCGCGACGGAGCGCACCCGCCGAGGCGGAGGCCGAGACGGAGACCGAGACCGAGACCGAGGCCGAGGCCGAGACCGAGGCCGAGGCGGAGGCCGAGACGGAGACCGAGACCGAGACCGAGACCGAGTCCGAGGCCGAGTCCGAGACCGAGTCCGAGACCGAGTCCGAGACCGAGTCCGAGACTGGCGCCGCGCCGCCGCGACCGCTACAACGGCGACCATGGACGCCGCGTTCTGGCAGGCTCGGTGGGACACCGGGCAGATCGGGTTTCACGAGGGCCGCCCCAACCGCTACCTGACCGAGTTCGTCGACACGCTCGGCGAGGGCCGGCGGGTGCTGGTCCCGCTGTGCGGCAAGACCGTCGACCTGGCCTACCTCGCCGAGCGCGGCCACCAGGTCGTCGGGGTCGAGCTGGTCGAGGCTGCGGTCATCGGGTTCTTCGCCGAGCGCGAGCTGACCCCGACCATCGAGGACCATGGCCAGGCCCGGCGGTACACCAGCGGCGCGATCGAGCTGTGGGTCGCCGACATGTTGACGATCGAGCCCGACGCGCTGGGCCCGGTCGACGCGCTCTACGATCGCGCGGCCCTGATCGCGCTGCCACCGGCGCTGCGGCACGCCTACGCCGAGCGCCTGCGCGCGCTCCTGCCCGCCGGTGCGCCGGCGCTGGTCGTGACGATGACCTATCCGCAGACGGCCATGCCGGGGCCGCCCTTCGCGGTCGAGGACGACGAGCTCGACCGCCTGTTCGCCGGCCTGCCGCGGACCCGCCTGGCCGACGCCGACCTGGCCCAGCCCCGGCTGGCTGCGCTCGGCCTGACCGGCCGCGAGCGCTGCGACGCGCTCACGTTCTAGATCTCACCGCCGGTGCTTGCGCAGCCAGCGGTCGATGTCGACGACCTGGGGCCGACCGTGATCGCCGAGCTTGGCGAACTCGGCCCGAGCCGCCTCGGCGAAGCCCCGGGCCCGCGCCCGATCGCCGCCGGCGGCCATCAGGTTCTGCGCCATCGACCACTTGAGGAGCGCCAGGTTGAACGGCTCGGTGTTGGTGGGATTGGCGTCGCGGATCACCGGCTCGAGCACCGCGACCGCCTCGACCGCGCGGTCGTGGTAGCCCAGCACCAGCGCCAGGGCGCCGCGCGCGGTCAGCACCTGTGGGCTGCGCAGCTCCTCGAAGATCTCGACCGCCAGCCGCAGCTTGGCCAGGCCGGCCTCGAGATCGGACGCGGTCAGGTACTGCCCGTAGGCGAGCAGGGTGGCGGCGACGTCGATCGACCGCGGCCCGTGCTTGGCCGCCAGGATCTCGGCGCGATCGAAGTGGGCCCGCATCGCCGCCGGGTCGTCGCGCCGGTAAGCGAGCTCGGCGAGCTCGGCCTGCAGGCCACGCTCGAAGAGGCCAGCCAGCGGGCTATCGCTGGCCGCCATCACCGCGATCGCCTCTTCGAGCATGCGCCGGCGCTGGTCGGGTTCAGGCTCGAGCCCGGCGAGATCGCCGTAGCTCTCGGCGGTGCGGACGTGGCGGGGACCGAACACCCGCAGGCGCAGCTCGTGGGCCGCCCGGTACCGGTCCCGGGCGCCGTCGAGGTCGCCGCGCTGGTACGCCAGGTGGCCTAGGACCCGCGTGTAGTCGGCGATCGCCGGATGATCGGCGCCGCTATGGACCTGACGATCCGCGAGCAGCCCCTCCGCCAGGGTCGCGGCCTCGTCAAACTTCGCCTGCGGCACCAGGGCCTCGAGCAGGCAGTCGCGCGCGGCCGTACGGTCGCGCGGATCGGCGGTGGCGTCGGCCTCCACCTCGGCCAGCACCGCGCGGCAGGCCCGCTCGCTGTCGGCGAACCGGCGCAGGCGCACCAGGACCCGGGCCTGGCGGATGCGTTGGCGCCGGAGCACGGCGGCGTCGCCGGTCGCGCGGGCGGTGGCGGCCGCGATCTCGGCGTAGGCGGCGACCGCGTCGGCGCGCCGCGCCACCGCCGCCGCGTGGGCCAGGGCCTGCCACGCCGCCGCGGCCTCGCGGTCCAGGTGGCGCTCGGTGGCGAGGGTCGCGGCCCGGGTGAGCGGGGCCTCCGCGGGCTCGAGACGCGCCAGCGCCAGCTCGCCCTGCGCGAGCGTGGCCCGCACCACCAGCGGGGCCCAGGCCACGGTGTCGGCCTCGGCGACCAAGGCCTCCAGCTCGACGACCGCCGCCGCATACAGCCCGGCGTCGGTCCGGGCCTTGGCCGCGGTCAGGCGCGCCTCCAGGGCGGCCACCGTGGCGGCCTGGGTCGGCGGCGGCACGTCCTCGGCGGCCAACGCGCGGGCGTCATCGCAGGCCGCGAGCGCCGGCAGCCCGCTCACGACCGCGACCGCGTGATCGACCAGCTCGGCTGGCGGGCGCTCGCCGAGCACCTGGGTGACCGAGCCCAGGGCGGCCAGGCCCCGCGCCAGGCAGTGATCGCGGGCGGCGGCCTGCGGCGCGGTCGGCGCCGCGCAGGCCGCGATCGCCCGCGCCGTCCACGCGGTCGCGTAGCCGTCGAGTCGCTCAGTGGCCTCGGCGGCGGCGCGGGCCGCGAAGCCGCGACCGCTGGCGGCGAAGCCGTCGACGATCGCCTGGCGCCGCGCTGGCGACCACGCGGTCGCGGCCCGGCTCGCCACCGTGGCCCCGCAGCGATCGGCCGGCGCCGGCGCCGGCCGCACCGCCAGCCACACCGCCGCGCCGACCCCGAGGGCGGCGACCGCTGACAGCGCGATCACGGCGCCGCGGTACGGCGCGCGCGGCTCGAGGGCGCTGAGCAGCGCCTCCATCGTCGGCCAGCGCGCCGACGGATCGCGCGCCAGGCCCCGGACCAGGGCGCGCACGATCCGGCGCGGCACCTTCGCGCCGGCGGGCGGCGGCACCAGCGCGCCCTCGCCGATGAACGCCATGTACTCGAACGGCGAGGTCACGTCGCCGTGGCCGACCGGCACGTAGGGATGCGCGCCGAACAGGCCTTGCCACAACGCGACGCAGAAGCCGAACTGATCGCTGGCCGCGGTCGCGCGCCGGCCGGCGTGTTGCTCGGGGGCCATGTACGCCGGCGTGCCGATCACCGCGCCGGCCTGGGTGACGTCGGTCGACAACGCGCTGGGCCCGGTCGCGTGGACCGAGCGCGCGGCCGGCACCATCGCCGCCTCGGGGCCGACCTCGTCGGCGGCCCGGGCCACGCCGAAGTCGGTCACCGCGACCCGGCCCGCGCGATCGATGAGCACGTTGCTCGGCTTGACGTCGCGATGGATCAGGCCGGCGGCGTGGGCGGCCGCCAGCCCGCGCCCGGCCTCGACGTAGAGGCGCACGACCTCATCCCAGCGCGGCCGCTCGCGGGCCAGGTGCTCGCCGAGCGTCGTGCCCTCGACGAACTGCATCGCCAGGAACACCCCGCCCGCGGTCTCGCCGACCTCGTGGACCGCGACGACGTTCGGGTGCGCCAGCTTGGCCAGGGCCTGGGCCTCGCGGACCAGCCGGGTCGCGGCGTCGGCGCCACGGGCCCCGGCCTGGAGGATCTTGATCGCCACCCGGCGGTCGAGGTGTGGATCGTAGGCCGCGTAGACCTCGCCCATGCCGCCAGCGCCGACCTTGCGCTCGACCACGAAGCGGCCGACCACCGTCCCCGGCCGCAGCCCGTCACGGGCGGCCGCCGGTTCGGCACGTGCCGCCACCGCGACCCCGGGCAAGGTCTGGGCCGTACCGGCCACCGCGGTCGGTTCCAGGGCCACCGGTCGCTCGTCGTCGCGGTCGCTCACCCCGCCAGTGTACTCACCACAGGGCCGGCCCGCCCCGCCCGCCGGCGCCCGTGCGCGACGAAACCACGCCGGCCCGATCCGCTCGGCCGGTCGCTCCGATCCCACGCCCGAAACGCCGAACGGCAGCCGTTCCCGGCTGCCGTCTCAACTCCTCGCCGCCGTTGGTGGTTGGTTCGTGCGAAAGGGGGGACTCGAACCCCCACGGTGTTACCCACTGGAACCTGAATCCAGCGCGTCTACCAATTCCGCCACTTTCGCGGTACGTGCAGTGTCAAATCAGGTGCGGACTATACTCAGGTGCGTTCGCCGGTCAACGTTCGATGCCGGATTTTTTGTCCGACCTCGGCGGTTGTGATCGGACGTTTCGTACCGCAGGGCGGAGCGAATGGGAAGCGCCGCGCGGTAGCACTTTACTTCCCGACGTCCACCAACCTACCATCGAGGCGCTCGGGTTTCGCATGGCCAAGCTGATCGTCATCTCCGGCGACGAGCGACAAGAGTTCGAGCTCGCCGCCTTCAACACGCTGGGCCGTCACCCCGACAACACGATCCAGATCCTCGATCGGATCATCTCCAAGGAGCACGCCCACATCCAGCGGTCGGGCGACGGGCGGTTCCTGTTGCGAGACCTGCGGTCCCTAAACGGGACCTTCCTGCGCGGCGAGCGGGTCGGCGAGCACTACCTGCAGGACGGCGACGAGGTGACGATGGGGTCGACCAAGCTCCTGTTCGTCGACAAGCCGAGCCAGCAGGAGCCGATGCACCGGGTGACGATCGCGCCCGGCCTGACCGAGAGCCACATCCGCCAGCGGATCCAGGCCCAGACCGGCGACTTCATTCCGGAGAAGCAGCTCGCCGACGAGAAGGTGCTGCGACGCGACTACGAGCGCCTGCGCATCGGCCACGAGCTGGCGCGCGCGGTCGGCAGCGAGCTCGACCTCGAGAAGCTGCTGCCCAAGATCCTCGACAAGGCTTTCGAGCTGCTCGGCGCCGACCGCGGCGCGATCTTGCTCATGGACGATCGCGGCGAGCCGGTGCCTCGCTACGTCAAGACCCGCACCGGCAAGGGCGACAACAACATCGTCCTGTCGCGCACGGTCCTGTCCGAGGTCATCCAGAACCGGGCCGCGGTGCTGTCGTCGGACGCCACCATGGACTCGCGGTTCTCGGGCGCCCACTCGATCATCATGCAGGGCATCCGCTCGACGATGACCCTGCCGCTCCTGTACGGCACCGAGCTCCTCGGCCTCATGCACCTCGACTCGCTGTTCACGTCGAACGCCTTCACCGAGAAGGACCTCCAGGTCTGCACCGGCATGGCGTCGCAGGCGGCGATCGCGATCCAGAACGCGCGCCTGGCCAGCCGGATCGAGAAGGAGGCGCAGACCCGCGCCCAGATCTCGCGGCTGATCCCGGCCTCGGTCGTGGAGCAGGTCGTGAAGGGCGAGCTGACGATCGAGAAGGGCGGCCGGCTCAACGAGATCACGATGCTGTTCTCGGACATCCGCGGCTTCACAACGATGTCGGACGGCCGGCCCCCCGAAGAGGTCGTCAACACCCTGAACGAGTACTTCGAGGTGATGGTCGACGTCCTGTTCTCGTTCCAGGGCACCCTCGACAAGTTCGTCGGCGACGAGATCATCGGGCTGTTCGGCGCCCCGATCCCGATCGAGGACGGCCCGTGGAAGGCGGTGGCGTGCGCCCTGGCGATGATGCAGGGCCTGGCCGAGTTCAACCGGACCCGGGCCGCCGAGGGCCTGCCCGACATCAAGATCGGCATCGGCATCAACACCGGCAACGTCATCACCGGGTCGATCGGCTCGACCCGCGCGTTGCAGTACACCGCCATCGGCGACGCCATGAACGTCGCCTCGCGCCTGGTCAACGTCGCCAAGGCCGGCGAGGTGATCATCTCCGAGAACACCTACAGCCACGTCGCCGATCGGGTCGAGGCCGAGGCCCTGCCCCCGGTCCGCGTCAAGGGCAAGGCCGACGAGCTCAAGGTCTACCGCGTGACCGCCCTGCGCCCGCGCGGCGTGTCCGCGTCGACCTCGTGGTCCGATCCGACACGGGCGTAGGCCGCGCGCGTCGTCGTGGCGGGTAGCGGCGGAGGCCGAGGCCCGAGGAAGAGACGGAGACCGAGGCCGAGACCGAGGCCGAGACCGAGACCGAGGCCGAGGCCGAGACCGAGTCGGCCCGATGAGCCCGCCCTATCGCCCGCCGGCTGGCGTCACCCGATGGTGACGCCCAGGGCCTGGCGGACCGCGAAGTACTCCTCGCTGATCGAGAACAAGACCAGCTCCTTGATCTTGTCCTTGACCTGGGGCCCGCCGACGGTGACCGCCTCGGCCGAGACCATGCGCGCGGCGGTCTCGAGGTCGCCGCACAACACGAACCCAGCCCGATGCGAGGTCGCGTCGACCGCGTGGCCCCAGCGCGCCAGGTCGACCTGGGGCGCGGCGGCGATGAAGCGGTTGACGACCGCCGCTAGCTGCTCGTAGACCGCCGGGTTCAGGCGCTTCTGCACCTCGCCGGCGTACTGCGCGACCATCGGCGCCAGGTCCGGCGGCACCGGGAAGTCCCGGCGGACCAGCGCGATCGCCGCCAGGAGCGCGACCTTGAGCTCGGTGTTGGTCGGCAAGAGCAGCTTCAGGTAGTACTCCGGCCGCATGAAGGTCAGGCGGCGGGCCGACAGGAAGGCGTTCTCGCGCTCGCTCTTGCCCGCCAGCATGTGCTCGCGCACGACGAAGGCCGGGCACAGCTCGTTCTTCTCGGCGAAGTTGGCGAGCTGGATGTCGGCCGACTTCTGGTCCGACAGGAGGAAGACCTCGGGGATCGGCACCGACAGGACCTGCGCCACGTAGAAGAAGATCTTCGAGAACATGAGCTGGTCGGTGGCGAGCTGGCGCTTGTCCTTGCGCTTGAGGCCGAGCTCCTTGTGCGGGTACGACTTCATCGCCGCGACGCCGCTCCACACCGCGCCCATGATGGCCGAGATGTAGCGGTTCTCGTCGGGGTGAGTCAGCTTGCCCCAGGTCTCACCGGTCATGAGCGCCTTGGCCTTGACCAGCCCGCGCGGCTTGTACTGCTCGTAGAACTGGATCTGCTCCTGCTTGGCCTGCTTGAGGAAGACCAGGGTCGCGCACATGCACCAGCGCTTGTCGTAGGCCCGGGCGTCTCGGTAGATGGTGTCGAGCTGGTGGTACGAGTCGTACTTGAACGGCTCGTCGCGCAGCATCTTCATGTGGACCGCGACCGCCTTGTCGGCGTAGTCGGGGCCGGAGTTGACGTACAGCTCGGCCAGGATCTCGGCCCGCTCCTTGTTGGCCGGCTCGAGCTCCTGCGCGACCTCGAAGGCGCCGATCGCGCTCTGGAAGTGACCCAAGCGCGACCGGTAGATCTCGCCCAGGGCGTGGAGCAGGCTGACCCGCAGCGAGAAGTACGGATCCTCGCCGCCGCCGGGCGCGCCCTGCGGCAGCCGCTTGATCATCTGGCGGTAGGCGCGCTCCTGGGACTTCCAGTCCTTCTTGGTCGTGAGGATCTTGTCGATGTCAGCGAAGGCCTTGAGCGCCCGCGGCATGTAGCTCTTGGGCAGCTTGCCGGGCTCGCTGAAGAAGTTGTCGAGGGCCAGGTTGTAGTAGTCGATGGCCTCGTCGGTGGCCTTCAGCTCGTCGCGGGCGATCGTGCCGGCCGCCAGGTAGTACGAGCCCTTGCGGACAGTGTCGCTCTCGAGGTCGATGAACCGCTGGATGGTCTCGACGACCTTCTTCCACTGCTTGGTCTCGGTGTAGAGGTCGAGGACCTTCTGCAGCAGCGAGTGGTCGTCGGGTGAGTACTCGAGCGCCTCGAGGAAGGCGGCCACCGCCTTGCCCGGGTTCTGCAGGTTCTTCTGGTAGATGCCGCCGATCTCGTCGAGCAGCGCCGCCCGCTCGGCGTCATTGCCGGTCGCCATCAGGCCACGCTTGGCGTGGACCACGGCCTCCCAGTCGTTCTGCTGGGTCTGAAGCGCCACCACTGCCTCGAGGGTCTCGCGGTGGGTCGGATCGATCTCGAGCGCCTTCTCGAACATGTTGAGCGCCTTCTTGCGCTCCCCCAGCTGCTGCCGAACCATGCCCATCCGGTTGTAGATCCGCACCACCTCGCCCTCGGGCTGCGAGTCGCGGTGCTGGACCAAGATGGTCTGGTAAATCTTCCCGGCGCCGTCCCAGTCCGACATCTTGAACAGGAGGTCGGCCCGCCCGATCAGGGTCGGGAGGTAGGTCGAGTCGATGTTGTAGGCGGCCTCGTAGTGGCGCAGCGCCCGGTCGTAGTCGCCCAGCTCGTCGGCCGTGCGCGCCGCCCGGTAGTACAGCTCGTTGAGCTCGCGCGGGTCGGGCCGGCTCTGGCCGACCTTGCGCACGAGCATCTCGATGACCGGGGACAGCGCCGACCACTCCTTGGCGGCGAAGTACCCCTCGGCCAGCGGCCGACCGGCGTCGACGTACTCGGGATCGAGCGCGATCACGGCCGCGAACAGCGGCTTGGCCCGATCGGGGTCGCGCAGGCGGTCGTTGTAGATCCGGGCCGCCTCGTGGAGCAGGCGGACCTTGTCGAGGACCACCGGGGTGTGGGCCTCGGCCCGCTCCATCATCTGCGCCGCCTTGAGCCAGTCGCCGCGCTCGGCGTAGAGCTTGGTCAGCGCCTCCATCGTCGCGACGTGGCCGGGGTCGACCGCCAGGCCGCGGACGAAGTTGGCCTCGGCCTCGGCGACCTCGCCGAGCTGGGCCGACTGGATCCGGCCGATGCGGTGGTAGAGGTCGACCTGCTTGCGCGGCTCCTCGACCAGGTTGACGAGCTGCGACATGACGTCGATCGCCCGATCCCAGTCGCTGATCTTCTCGTACAGCCGGCCGAGGGCGTCGAGGGCACGCGGCTCGTCAGCGTCGAAGCCGAGCACGTCGTTGTAGGCCTCGATCGAGCGATCGAAGTCCTGCAGCTCGCGGTCGTAGACCGCGCCCATCGCGCAGTACAGGTCGACCCGGGTCGCGACGTCGGTGGTGTTGAGGATGTGGTTCCGGTAGGTCTCGACCAACGCCTCCCAGCGCCCGGCCTGGTGGTAGAGCCGGGACAGCTCGCGGTAGGCGCCGTAGTTGCGGCCGTCGAGGGCGACGATCTTCTCGAGCGCCTCGGCGGCGCGATCGAGCTTGCCGAAGCGCTCCTCCCAGGCCGAGGCCATGCGCTCGTACAAGGACACCCGCTCGGCGTCCGACGGCGAGGCGTCGAGCTGGGCCTCGAGGACCTCGAGGTACTTCTCCGACTGACCGGTCTTCTCGTAGAGCTGCTCGAGAGCGCGCAGCGCCGGTAGGTTGCCGGGGTCGGCCTCGAGGACGGTCTGGTAGCTGGCGATCGCCTTGCCGGCGTCGTACAGCCGCAGGTCGTAGAGCTGGCCGATCTCGAGGCGCAGGCGGGTGACCTCGCGCTCGTCGGCCTCGACCGCGGCCTTGCGGCCGAGCACGTCGATGAGCGGCTCCCACATCTGGTGGAAGCGGTAGAGGCGCTCCAGCGAGGTCAGGACCGGCAGCGAGGTCGGGTCGCTGACCAGCGCCGCCTGGTAGGCGGCGATGGCCTGGCCCTGGTCCATCACCTGGGTCTCGAGCAGCTCGCCGAGCGCCAGGTTGACCTCGGCGCGCTTGACCGGGTCCTTCTCGGACGCCGCCTGGCGCGACAGGGTCTCGACCAGCTCGCTCCACGAGCCGCGCTTGCGCTGCAGCTCGGCCAGGGCAGCCAGGGCTCCGGTGTGGGCCGGATCGATGCGCAGGGCCTGCTGGACCGAGTGGATCGCGTAGTCGATGTGGGCCAGATGCTCGCCGTACCAGCGGCCGATCTTGACCCACAGGTCCGCGGCCTGGCCGCGGTTGGACGACTCCAGCTCGCGGACCTGGTGGGTGTACTCGCCGAGCAGCTCCTGCCAGCGGTTGGTCGCGGTGGCCAGTCGCTCGAGCTCACCGGCGACGTCCTCGTTCGAGAAGTCGCGCTTGAAGGCCTCCTCGAGGACGACGTAGGCGTTGTCCTGATCGCCGAGCTCCTGCTCGTAGATCTTGGCGACCTGGGCGAGCAGCGAGATCTGCTCGCGCACGTCGTCCTTGTGGCCGGCGCGCTCGAGGAGGATCTCGGTGAGCTGAGCCCACTTGTACTGCGCGCGGTAGATCGCCTCGAGGCGCTCCGACGCCACCACGTTCTGGTTGTCGATCGCGCGGACCCGCTCGTAGACCTCGGCGGCGGCGCCGAGATCCTCGACCTTCTCCTCCCACGTCGCGCCGGCCTGCAAGAGGGTCTCGATGCGCTCGCGGGTGTCGTCCTGGACCAGGGCCCGCTTCTCGAGGACCTCGATCGCCTCCTCCCACCGAGCCTCGCGGGTGAACAGCCCCTCGAGGGCCGCCAGGGCCCGGAAGTCGCCGGCGTCGATCGCCAGCACCGACCGCCAGGCGGTCACCGACTCATCGACCCGCCCGAGGACGTCGCCCTCGAGGCGGCCGAGCTCGGCGTAGAGCTCGATGACCTGATCCTCGTCGAGCTGGTGCTGATCCTGACCGACCTCGATGATCCGCCGCAGGGTCTGCGACAGCTCGTCCCAGCTCTGGGTCGACCGGTACAGGCCGGCCAGCGCGGTCAGGGTCTCGAAGTCGTTACCATCGAGACGATCGGCGCACAGCCAGGCGTCGAGGGCGCTCTTGTCGCGGCCGAGGTGGTCGGCCCACACCCGGCCCAGGCGCTTGTACAGCGCGATCTGCTCGCCGTCGGTCGGCGCCACCGCCACCTGGCGCTCGAGCACCTCGACCAGCTCCTCGTACTTGCCGCGGCGCTGGTGCAGGTCGGCCATGGCGGCCAGGGCGACCGGATCTTCGCCGCGGATGTCGAGCACCCGCCCCCACAGGTCGACCGCGCGCTCGTCGTCGTCGAGGGCCTCGGACGACAGCCGCGCCATCCGGGCGTAGGTCTCGGCCAGCTCGTCGTCGCCGTCGGCGACGTCGATCAGCTTCTCGTAGGTCGCGTACAGGAGGCTCCAGGCCTCGCGCCGGAAGTGGATCGCCTCGACCGCCTCGAGGGCGCGGCGGTTGCGGCTCTCCTGATCGAGCACCGCCTGGTAGCACGCCAGGCTGGCGTCGAGATCGGCCAGCGCGTCGCTGAAGATCGCGCCGCGCCGGAACTGCAGCTCGATCTGCTCGTCGGGATCGGTGGTGATCTCGATCCGCCGGCGCAGCACCTCGACCAGCTCGTCGTACATCCCGGCGCCCAGGTACAGCCGGTCGAGGGCGGCCAGCGCCTCGGGCTCCTTGGGCTCGAGCTCGAGGACCCGCAGGTGGGTCGTGACCGCGGCGTGGGCATCGCGCAGCTCGACCTCGTGGACCCGCGCCAGGCGCAGGAGGGTCTGGCGGCGGACGTCGCGATCGGCGTGGCGCTCGAGGGCGCGGACGTAGACCGCGACCAGCTCGTCCCAGCTCGCGGTCTCGCGCGCCAGGCGCTCGGCCTCCTCGACCGCGCGTTCGCCGCGCGGATCCTCGACCACCGCGTGGCCCCACCAGGCGAAGGCCCGGGCCTGATCGTAGAGCCGGCCCTCGGCCAGCTCGGCCAGGCGCTGCTGCATCGCGACCCGGTCGGCCGGCGCGGTCAGCTTGCCGAGCTGGGCCTCGTAGATGCGGTGGAGCTTCTCGAACTCGCCCGCGGTCTCGTACAGCGGCTCGAGGATCGCGACGATGTCGCCGCGGTACGGCGCATCGGTGGCCTGGCCGGCGAAGAACAGGCCCTCGAGGGCGGTCTGGGTCGCGCCGTGGTTGGGCGACGACGTCAGGATCTCGCGGTAGGTCTCGATCGCGCCCTTCTTGTCATCGAGGGCCTCGTCGAGCGTCTGGCCGAGGCGGAACTGCAGGGCCACGACCTCGTCGTCGGTCTCGGCGAGCTGGATCTCGCGGCGCAGGATCTCGGTCAGGTCCTTCCACCGCCCGGTGGCGTGGTACAGCCGATCGAGGGCCAGGACCGCCGGCTTGTTGTCGAACTCGACGTCGAGGATGCGGCGGAAGGTGGCGATCGCCTTGTCGACGTCGCCCAGCTCCTGCTCGTAGACCCGGGCCAGCCGCGCCAGCAGATCGACCTGGCGCGGCACGTCGAGGGACTTCTCGGCCTCGGCGGTGTAGAGCTGCGCGACCTCGGCGAACTGCCCGGTCAGCTCGGCGAACCGCTCGAGGTGGCCCAGCGTGATCTCGTTGGCGGGGTCGTCCTTGAGCGCGCGCGCCAGGGCGGCGAAGGCCGGCCGCGGCGCGTCGAGCTGCTGCTCGTGGATCGCGGTGATCCGGTGCAGCAGGTCGACCCGGGCCAGGGGGTCCTCGGTGTGGGCGACGATGACCTCGAGGACCTCGACCAGCTTGGCGGCCTCGCCGGTCGCCTCGTAGATCGGCTCGAGCACGCGGGCCGCAGCGACCGGCTCGCCGTCCTTCTTGCGGATCAGGCCGTCGAGGGCGGCCAGGGTCTCGGCGTGGGACGGCTCGAGGGCCAGGGCCTCGCGGTAGCTCTCGATCGCCCGGCTCTGATCGCCGAGCCGGACCTGCCAGAGCTGGCCGATCCGGTACTTCAGGCCGACGATCTCGCCGACCGTCGTCTGGGCATCGGCCTGGCGCAGCTCGACCTGACGCTCGAGGTTGGCCAGGAGGTCGTACCAGCGCTCGGCCTGGCCATACAGCCGGTCGAGGGCGCGGATCGCGTCGTCGTCATCGGCGTCGAGATCGAGGATCGCCTGGTAGGTCTCGATCGCCTTGCCGACGTCGCCCAGCTCGCGGTCGTAGACCGGGCCGAGGACGTGCAGCATGCGGATCTTGTCGGCCGGCTGATCGGCCAGGTCGGCCTTCTTGGCGTAGATGTCCTTGAGCGGCTCCCAGCGCTCGAGCTGGATGTACAGCCGCTCGAGGGAGTCCATCGCCGGCAGATCGACGTCGTCGATCGCCAGCACCTGGCGGAAGGTCGCGACCGCGGCGTCGGGGTTGCCCAGGACCTCCTCCTCGATCTGCGCGGCGCGGTACAGCAGGCGCTTGCGCTCGGCCAGATCGAGCAGGATGTCGCTCTTCTTCTTGAGGGCGCCGACGAGGGCCGGCCAGTCGCCGGTCCGCTCGTGGATCGCCTGGATCGCCGACGCGGCCTCGACCGAGCCGGGCGCGACGGTCAGCACGCGACCGTAGGTCGCGACCGCGGCGGCGTCATCACGCAGCTCGTGCTCGTGGATCTGCGCCTGCTTGAACAGGAGCGCGACCTTCAGGTCCTCCTCGGAGGACTCATTGGCCACCCCGTCGTAGAGCGCGACCAGATCCTTCCACCGGCCCTGGACCCGCGCCAGGCGCTCGAGCTGGGCGGCGGTGCCGTCGTGACGCGGATCGTCGCGCAGGGCGCGCGCGTGGGTGTCGAAGGCCTTGGCCGGATCGTCGCCACCGATCTCGTGCAGCTCGGCGATCTGGTGCAGCAGCTCGATCTTGCGCGCCGGATCGAAGGCGTGGCGCGCCATGATCTCGTAGACGCCGATCTGCTTCTGCCAGCTCCCGTGCTGCTTGTAGATCGGCTCGAGGATGCCGGCGATCGTCAGCTCGTGCTCGCCGCCGGCGGCGCCCAGCAGTCGCTCGAGGGCGGCGATGGCCTGGGCGTTGGCCGGGTCGAGCTCGAGGACCTGGCGGTAGGTGTCGACCGCGGCCGCCGGCTCGCCCAGGTGGGTCTCGCGCAGGCTGGCCAGGCGGTTCTGCAGCTCGACCCGCTCGCGGTCGTCGTCGCACAGGACGAGTTGCCGGGCCAGGTTGTCGCCCAGGTCCTGCCAGAGCTGACCACCGACGTAGAGCCGATCGAGCGCGCGCAGGGCCGCCAGGTTGTCGGCGTCGGCCGCCAGCACCTCGCCGTAGGCGCGGATCGCCTCGGTCGGCTGGTTGAGCATCTCCTCGTGGATGGTCGCGATCCGGAACAGGATCTGGAGCCGCTCCTCGGGGGTCTCGGCCAGCTCGGCCTTCTTGCGGTAGACCTCGAGCAGCTCGCCGTGCTGATCGTCGCGGGCGAAGATGACCTCGAGGGCGTCGAGCGCGGCGCGATCGTCGGGCTCGAGCTCGAGGGCCTTCTTGAAGAAGCTGATGGCGCGATCGCTCTGCCCCAGGCGCTCCTCGTAGTTGCGCGCGACGTCGGACGCCAGCTCGTGGACCAGCGACGGCGGTAGGTCGGCGCGGGTGGTGGCCCGCTCGAACAGCGCGGTCAGCCGGGCCCAGCCGTTGTCGGCCAGCCCCGCCAGCTCGACCAGCTCGCGCTTGGCCGCCTCGGTGGCGGGGTCTTCCTCGAACGCGCGGCCGTAGGCGGCGAAGGCGCGCTCGACGTCGCCCAGCTTGGTGCGCTCGAGCTCGCCGATCCGCAACAGCAGCCCGACCTTGCGCAGGCCGTCGGCGCCCGCGGCCCCGACCTGGATCTCGTGGACCCCGACCAGCGGGCGCCACTCGCCGAGCTGCTCGTAGATCGGCTCGAGGATCGCGGCGGCCGCCAGGCGCAGCTCGGCGCCCTCGGCGCTGGCGTCGCCGAGCCGGAACTCCAGCCGGCCGCGGGCGCCGGCGTGAGCCGGATCGAGATCGAGGATGTCGCGGTAGACCTCGATCGCGCCGGCGGCGTCGGCCAGGTGCTGCTCGCGGAGCTGGCCGAGGCGGAACTTCAGCTCGAGGTGGCGGGCGCGATCGTCCTCGGGACCGACGATCGTGAGCTGACGCGACAGGATGTCGGCCAGCTCGCGCCAGCGCGCGTTGCGCAGGAACACTCGATCGAGGGCGGCCAGGGCCTTGGGCTCGTCGCCGACCGCGTCCAGGATGCCCTGGTACGCGGCGATCGCGGCGCCGTCGTCCTTGACCTCGTCCTCGTAGAGCTGCCCGATCTTGGCCTGGATGTCGACCCGAGCGTCGACGTCGTGGGTCAGCTCGAGCTTCTTGGCGTAGACGTCGAGCAAGGGCTGGAACTGGCCCTTGCCCAGGTACAGGCGCTCGAGGGCGTCGAGGGCGTCCTGGTTCTGCGGGTCGCTCTCGACGATCTGGCGATTGAGCTCGAGGGCGCGATCCGGCTGCCCGAGCTCGCGCTCGAGGGCCGACGCCATCACGCTCAGGACCGGCAGGGCATCGACCGGGCTGCCGTACTTGGGCAGCGCGGCGCCGTAGGCGGCGACCAGCTCGGACCAGGCCCCGGTGTCCTTGGCCAGGCGCTCGAGCTCGGCCCGGATCCACTCGGCGTCGTGATCCTCGGCGTAGGCCTTGAGCCACCAGCCGAAGGCCGCGCCCTTGTCGCGCAGCTTCTCTTCGTTGTACTCGGCCAGGCGCTTGTGGCGCTCCTGGCGCAGCACCGGATCGTCGGTGGCCGCGAGCTGGATCTCGAGCACGCCGACCAGCTTCTTGGGATCGCGCCCGGCCTCGTACAGCGGGATCAGGGCCTCGGCCGCCGCCAGGTTCTTGTCGTCGAGCGACAGCACCTTCTCGAAGGCGCGCATCGCGCGATCCGGCTTGGCCAGCTCGTCGCGGTACAGGACCGCGATCTTGCCGGCCAGGGTCAGCCGGTGCTGCTCGGGGCCGGCCTCGACCTCACGCTCGAGCACGCGGACGTACTCGTCGATCTTGCCGCGGCTGCGGTAGAAGTCCTCGAGGTCATCCCAGCGCGCGTCGGTGACGAACAGCTTCTTCAGCGCGTCCTGGGCGCGGCGGTTCTGCTCGTCGACCGCCAGCAAGCGCTGCCAGGCCTCGATCGCCTTGCCGGTGTCCTCGAGCTTCTCGGTGTAGAGCAGGCCGAGGCGCTGGAGGGCGTCGGCCCGGACCTTGTCGTCGGCGGCGTTGTCGGCCTGCCGCGAGCACACCTCGGCCAGCTTGGCCCAGTCCTTGTTGCGCTCGTAGAGCTTGGCTAGCTCGGTGAGGGCCTCGTCGTGGGTCGGCTCGACGACCACGACCTTCTCCCACCAGTACATGCAGATCTCGGGCTTCTTGACCTTGGTCTGCGCCATGCGCGCGACCTCGATCGTCAGCTCGCCGCGCTGCGCCTCGGGCGCGCGCTCGATCTCCGCCTCCTTGAGCTTGATCAGCTTCTCCCAGTCGCGGCGCTTCTCGTAGACCGCCAGCAGGTGCCCGGCCGCGGCCTGGTTCTGCGGATCGAGGTCGAGGACCTTCTCGAAGGCCTTGATCGCCTCGGCCTGGTTGGAGAACCGCTCGAGGTAGAGGTTGGCGATCTGCAGGTGCAGCTCGATCCGGCCGTGATCGTCGGCGGCGCGCTCGGCGCGATCGCCGAGGAGCTTCACCAGATCGGGCCAGCGCTTCTTGGCCTCGTAGATCGCGGCGAGCTGATCGTAGGCGGCGGCGTCGGGGGCCTGGGCGAGCGACGCGGCCAGCGCCGCGATGACCTGGTTCTCGTTGCCGAGCTTGGTGTAGCCGAGGGCGACGTCGCGCAGGGCGGCGGCCTTGTCCTCGGCGGTGGTCGCGACCTTGGACTCCTCGTCCTTGGCGGCGTCGACCAGCGCCTGCCACGAGCCCGCGGCGGCCAGCGCGTGGGCCAGGCCGCGGCGCGCGGCCAGCTCCTTGGGGTGCTTGGCGACGACGTCCTTCCACGCCGCGACGCCCTTGTCGGCGCTGCTCTCGGCGGCGCGCGCGGCCGCGATCGCCGCGGCGGCGTCTCCCGAGGTCGCGGGCGCGACCGGCGGCGCGTCGACCGGCTTTGCGACCGGCGCGGCCTCGACGACCGGCGCGGCCTCGACGACCGGCGCGACCTCGACGACCGGCGCGGCCTCGACCACCGGCGCGGCCTCGACGACCGGCGCGGCCTCGACGACCGGCGCGGCCTCGACGACCGGCGCAGCCTCGACGACCGGCGCGGCCTCGACGACCGGCGCGGCCTCGACGACCGGCGCGGCCTCGACCACCGGCGCGGCCTCGACGGGGACCTCCCCCAGGCCGTGGCTGGCGCCGAAGTCGATCACGTCAGGCGCCGCGGCGTCGACCGCCGCGGCGAGCTGGAAGTACGTCCGCGCGAGCTCGACGGCGCCGACGCGCAGCGCGGCGCGGCCGGCGTGGACCGCCACGAACAGCCGGTCTTCGGCCGCCAGGTGAGGCAGCGCGGCGTCGGCGATCTCGGTCAGGCGTTGCCAGGTGCCGCGCTCGCCATGGACCGACGACAAGAGCGCGAACGGCGCGATCACCGAGCGCGTCGGCCGCGCGCCATCGGTCGCGGCCGCGGCGAGCGAGAGCTCGGCGAAGCGCGCCGCCCGATCGCGATCCTTGAACCGCTGCAGCCACACCAGCGCGAAGCCGCGGTAGCGATCAGCGCGCTCGCCGGCGGAGCCCGCCGCCTCGGCCCGCGACCGGTACAAGGCGTCGACGTCATCCCAGCGCTGGGCGCCGGCCAGGACCGCCTCGAGCATGACGTTGGCCGACGGCTCGTCGAGGTCCTTGGCCAGGACCGCGCGCAAGGTCGCCTCGAACGACGGATCGTCGGCGGCCTCGAGCCGGAGGATGCGGGCCGCGCGCAGGAGCATGCGGGCCGCGGTGGCGTCGTCGAACTTGGCCGACTCCGAGGTCAAGCGCTCGACCTCGTCGAGCCAGAACTCAGGATCGTATTGCAGCGCGGCCAAGGCGTCCTTCACCCGGGTCGCCTCGGGGGTGCGCTCGACGGCGCGCTCGAGGACGGCCGTGGCCTTGTCGCGCTGGCCGCTGTCGAGGAGCGCCTCACCGACGATGCCGGGCAGCTCTGCCGAGGCGGCGGGGCTCTTCAGCTCCATCTCGCCGAGCTTGGCGACCATCTCGTGGCGCCCCAGCTCCGCGTAGACCTCGCGGGCGCGCGACAGCGCCTTCAGGTTGTCCGGATGGAGCTTCCAGGCTCGCTGGTACTGGCCAAGCGCGCGTTCCCGCTCCGGGATCACGTCCTCGGTCAAGCGAGCGAGCTCGAACAGGCGCTCGGATTGCTCCGGCTTCGCCCCGGAGGCCTCCAGCTCCTTCTCCAGCTCATCGATAGCCGCGGCCCAATCGCGGGCCCGGCGCAGGCGCTCCCTCAGCAGCGTGCGCGTGTCCATGTGCGCAGCATCCTCGCGCACTTGCAGGGTCGCTGCTACCCCTGGCGGTCGCGAATCGGGCACCGCGAGTCAACTTTTCGCGCGCGGTTGCCACCGACGCGCGCGGGCGCGATCCGAGGCGCGGAGGACGAGGCCCCACGCGCCCGCTCGCCCCGCGGACGAACGCGCGCCCGCAGGCCGCCGGCCGCGCCGCCGCACCGCGGCACACCCGCCCGACCGCGCCGACCGCGCCACCGTCCCCGCCCCTCGCCGCCGCTCGCCCGTCCGTCCCTCTCGCCCGTTCGTGGCCTGACGTCAGCCGCCCTGGAGCTTGGCGGCGATCGTGAAGCGCATCTTCTGGGCGATCGACTTGTTGGTCGCCTCGGCCGGCCCCGCCGACTTCGAGAACGCCTCGAAGTCCTTGTCGGCCGCCTTGAGGTCGCCCTTGTTCATCAGGGACTGGCCGCGCATGAAGCGGGCGATGTGCTTGTCCTTGCTCGCGTCGATCGCCGACGAGAACGCCTCGATCGCCTTGGCGTCGTCGCGCTTGTCGAAGTACGACATGCCGAGCAGGTAGAACAGCTCGGCCTTGTCGACCTGCCCGGGCACGTGCTCGACGCCCTGGGTCAGCACCTGGATCGCCAGATCGGGGTAGTCCCACTTGCGGTACAGCTCGCCCAGACCGACGTAGGGCGCCCACTCGCGCGGGTTGGCGACGATGGCCTTGGAGAACGCCTCGGCGGCCTCGCGCGGTCGCCCGGTGGCGCGGTAGATCTTGGCGAGGTAGGCGTGCTCGAAGTACAGGTTGGGGTTCAGCTTGACCGCCTCGTTCAGGTACTTCTCGGCGTTCTCGAAGTTGATCGTCGAGTAGTCGATCTGGACCTCGGTCGGCTTCTTCTTCTGAAGCTTGGCGGCGTCATCGGTGGCCTGGGCGACCGCCTCCTCGTAGAGGCTGACGCCGTACATCATCTGGTACATAACGTTGTCGGCCTTGAGCTTCACCGCCTCGGCGTAGGCCTCGGCGGCCTTGTCGAACTGCTTTTTGCCGCGGTAGGCCTCGCCGAGCATGTAGTGCGCGTAGTGGTGGCCGCGGTAGGCCGCCACCGCCTCCTTGAGCTCGGTGATCGCGGTGTCGAACTGCTTGGCCGACAGCGCCCGCGCGCCGGCGTTGGCGCGCTCGATCGCCTCTTTGCGGCTCTTGTCCGGGCAGCCGGTGAGAGCCAACAAGGCGAGGAGGATCGACAGCGGAGCGAGGGAGAAGCGGAACGAGCGCAGCATCGGGAGCCTCCAGGCGCGCCTGGCGCGCCGACGACGAAGCGAACCGTAGACCGGCGATCGCAGCGACTCAAGCGGCGGCCCGCCGAAAAGACGGCCGGGCTTCTCGACGACGCCCCTCGACGGTGCCCCTCGACGGCGAACGGGCCCGACCGCGGCGCCCACCGCCGAAAACCGCGACGGCGCCGCGTGGGCGCCGTCCTTCCGATCCACTCGAGGAGCTCGAGGTGCTCTCGAGGAGCTCGCGCCGCTCAGCCGCCGGTCGGCCGGAAGTTGAACGGGTAGTTGACCTGCACGCCACCGCCGCCCTTCGGCTTCGGGAACTCGATGCCCTTGATGACCGAGGCCACGCAGCTCGCGACCTCGCCGTTGACGCCCGAGGCGTTGGCGGTGGTCACCGTGCCGTTGGGGCTGATGAAGAACTGGGTGTTGACCGTACCCTCGAGACCCGGCGAGGCCAGGAGCTGCTTCTCGTAGCAGTACGTGATCTTCTGGATGTTGCGCTTGATGTAGCGGCGGATGATCGCCTTGTCGAGGTCGCCGACCGACTGCGGCTGGCCGATGCGCACCGACGGGACCGCCGACTGCCGGCCGCGCATACCGCCGCGACCCGAGCCGATGCCGTAGCCCGAGCCGGTGCCCGAGCCGTGACCGATGGTGCCGAAGCGACCGGTGCCGATGGTGCCCCAGCCGGTGCCGCCGCCGCCCGGGCCGAAGCCCGACCGACCGAAGCCGAAGCCGCCCGCCATCTCACCCGCCTCGTTGCCGAGGAGGCCACCCTGGATGTCCATGTCGTCGAAGCCGCTCGAGATGTCACCGGTGCCGGTGATCGAGGCGAAGGTGCCGCCCTGCTGGAACACCGCGGAGCCGAGGACGCCAGCGGTGCGGGCCTGCTCCAGGGCCTGAGTCCGGGCGAGTTGCTCCTGGTCGGCGTTGCGCTTCATCTTGTACTGGCCCTCGGCGCGATCCGAGTCCTTCTTGCCCATCTTGCCCTCCTCCATGATCATCGCGGTACCGGTGCCGCCCGACTCCTCGTCGCCGGTCTCCTCGGTCTCCTCGGGCTCGGGCGGGGGCGGATCCTCGACCGACTCGGTCTTGGCCGACGACGACGACGACTCCGACAGGGACATGTCGGTCGGCGCGCCTTCCTGGTTTGGATCGATGTAGCCGAGGGCGAACACGAAGGCGAAGTGCAGGACCGCGGAGCCGGCGAAGAACGCCAGCACCTGGGCCTCGAGGCCGGCGAACAGCGGCACCGGCTGGCGCTTGGGTTGCGGCACCGAGGTCACCAGGTAGGTGGTGGCGCCGGCCTTGACCCGGATCCGGGCCTTCTGCGGGATCGAGACCTCGAGGCCACCGGCGGCGGTCGTCGACGGCCGGGCCCGCCCCTGGGCCTGCAGGTCGGCCAGGGACATCGACTGCCCGTCGGACTGCATCTCGCCGTCCATGCCGGGCAGGAAGTTGAAGACGAAGTCCTCCGCCGGGTTCGACGACGGCGCCACCAGCGGGAAGGCCCCGGCCGGCGCGTCGGTGGTCGGGTACTCACACTCGGGGCTCTGGCCGATGCGGAAGTACGGGTTCGACTGCTGCTCCTCGCGCTTGCGCAGCAGGCCCGCGGCGATCAGCGCCAGGCCGATCGGCAGCCCCGCGAACATCATCACGTCGTTCTCGATGCCGAGCTTCTGCGGCCGGAACGCCCACGACGGCCGCTTCTGGACGTCGACCCACTCCTTCTTCTTGGCGTGGTTGAACGAGGCGTTGTTGAAGCCGCGGGCGAAGCCGATGAGCGCGATCAAGAGCGCGAAGGCGCCGATGCCGAGCAGCGCCCACGTGGTCGGCGTGACCTTGCCACCGCGCGGGTTGATCGCGTGCTTGACCGTGACGACCGACCCGCCGAGCATCGCGGCGACCTCGACCGAGCGCGCGCCCGGGACGTCGACCTGATCCGCCATGAAGCCCGAGGCGCCGAAGGTCGGCGCGGCCTGGGGCGCGCTGTACATGCCGTAGGCCGGCGCGGCGGCCGGGGCCATCGGCGCCTGGGCCATCGGGACCGGCGGACGCGCGGCCATCGGGACCGGCGGCGCCTGCATCGGCGCCTGCATCGGCGTCGGCGGCGGCGCGGCCATCGCGGCGGCGGCGGCCGGCGGAGCCGCCGGGCGTGGCGTCGAGGCGATCACCGCCTCGGCGGCCTCGGTCACCTGCGGCTGCACGCGGGTCGGGATGTCGTCCTCCTCCTCGGCGCCGCCGATCGAGACCTCGATGCGGGTCTCGCCGATCATGACGGTGTCACCCGACTGCAGCTTCGCCTTGTTGACCTTCTGGCCGTTGACGAAGGTGCCGGTCGTCGACGACAGGTCGATGATGCTCACGTCGCCGGGGCCCGTCACCTCGATGAGGGCGTGCATCCGGCTGACGTTCTTGTCGTCGAGGCGGAGGTGCGACGACGACAGCTTGCCGACCTTGATGACCGGCAGGGTGAGCTTCTCCTCGCGGAGGAACTCGTCGCCCTTGTACAAACGGAACGTCAGAGGAACTTTGCCACCGGCCATGGGGAATTCTCCGTTGCTGTCGGGCCCTCTGGCCTATGAAGGCCGAAGCGAGGGACGCGGTCACACGGCCGGGGCGCGCGAGCTGGCTTACGCCAGGCTCACAGGTCTTCGGCCGACTTGAGGATCTCGGCGATGAAGTCTTGGCGAATGCGGATGAGGCTGGAGTGCTTGGCGAAGTCGCGGGCGTCGACCTGGGTGCCCTCGGGCTTGATGAGGTCGCCCTCGATCGTGTCGCCCGAGAAGTCGTAGACCTTGACCTTGGCCTTGGGGTCCTTGTCCTTGGGCTGGGCCATGGCCGGAACGGCCAGGAGCGCCAGGGCGGAGAAGGCGGCGATGGTGCGAGCGATCATAGTGACGACCCTTTCTGCTCGGTTGCTCGAGTCGGTCGGACTCGAGTCGAGGTCGGGGGTCACTCGCACCAGCATGTGGTCCGATGGACACCCCTCCTCCAACTCGGTTCCGTTTTTCTTTCGGGATTCTACGAAACGTTGCGGGCGGGATCAGCAGCGTTGTTTGTGCATCCCAACCCGCTGAAATTCCTACCAGTCATTGCCCGGGGGAGGGATCTCCCCGGGCGCCTGGCGGTTCACTGGCCGCCGGCGGGCGGCGCCGGCGCCGGCGCCGGGGTCGGCGCGGGCGGCGGCTGCATCGAGGCCTGCATCTTCATCGCCTCGTCGAGCTGCTTCACCAGCTTGTCGATGGCCTTGATGTTCTCCTGGGCCTCGTCCTTGTCGGCCTGGGCGGCCTCCTTCGACAGGAAGTCCTGGAAGAACTGGCGCCCGACCTTGGCGGTCGACTGCATCGCCTTCAGGTCGGACTCCTTGTTGGCCCGGAAGTCCTTGTACAAGACGCCGAGGTTGAAGTAGGCGTCGCCGCGCTTGGGCTCGAGGTCCTTGGCCTTCTTGTAGCTGGCCTCGGCGCCATCGAGGTCGCCGAGCCCGCGCTGGGCCACGCCGAGGCCGATCATCGCCTCGTAGTTCTTCGGCTGCTGCGCCAGCACCTTCTGGAAGGCGTCCTTGGCGATGTCGTAGCGGCGGGTGCCGAGCTGGATCAGGCCGACGTTCATGTGGGCCTCGGGCAGCTTCGGGTCGAGCTCGGCCGCGGCCTGAAACCGCGCCAGCGCGTCGGTCAGGTTGTTCTTCGACAGCGCCAGGAGCCCGAGCGCGTGCTGGAGCGGCGCGTACTTCGGGTTCTTCTTCTCGCCCTCCTCGAGGAGGAGCTTGGCCAGATCGAGGCGGTTGCGGTTCTTCTGCCGGCCTTCCATGTAGACCAGGCCGTAGACCGTGTAGGCGCGCACGTTGTCGTTGTCGACCGCCAGGGCGTTCGACAGCTTCTTGCGGGCGTCCTCCTCGAGGCGGCCCCAGGCCGCGGAGTCCTTGGTCCGGCGCATCTCGGCGAGGTTGAGCGAGGCCAGGTTGACGTAGGCCGCGGTCAGCTTCGGGGTGGCCTTGATCGCCGACTCCCAGTACTTGCGAGCGCCGTCGAGCTTGCCGGCCGCGAAGTACAGCTCACCGAGGTTCGAGATCGACGCGCCGTGGTTGGGCTTGACCTTGAGCGCCGCCTGGTAGGCGTCCTCGGCCTCCTTGGCCAGGCCGCAGTTGTGGTAGCTGCGGCCGACCATGTACTGGGCCTCGACCACGTCCTTGTGCGCGCGCGCCACCGCCGAGAACTGGTCGGCGGCGGAGCGGCAGCTCGACTCGTTCCAGCCCGCGGTCGCCGACTTGGTGTAGAAGTCCATCGCGCTGGCGTAGTCGTTCTTGGCGTCGGTCGACACCTGGCGGACGACGTCGGGCGCGTCGGGCTTGACGTTGGCGACGTCCGGCGGCGGGGGAACGTCCTTGGTACCGGCCTGGAGACCCGAGGACGGCTTCTGGGCACCGCCGCAGGCCACCAGGCCAACGGCGAGGAGAGAGCAACCGAGAATGTCACGTAGACGCATGGGCTAGCCTCGTTCGCAGAGATGCGCTGGGACGGTGGGGCTCGAGGGGCGGCCTACTCGAGGCGCTGCACCGGGGGCTCGACGTCGCGGACCTGGGCCTCGGCGTCGGGCTCGGCCCGCAGCTCGGCGGCGGTCGGGAACTCCTCGGGCTTGATCTGCCCGAGCTCGCGCTCGCACAGCTTCGACCAGCTCGAGAACCAGCCGAAGTCGGTCGAGGCCTTCAGGCAGCCGCCGAAGCCGGCGAGGGAGGCGGCCTCGAGGGGCTCGGCCTTCTCGGTCAGCGCGTCGCAGTAGATGTCGACCGCGTCCTCGAACTGCCGGATGTTAGTCGGGATCTCGGCGGTGAAGAGCGCGTCCGAGAAGTTCTGCGAGATCTGGCCGAAGCGCGCGGCCGCGGCGATCGCGTTGGCCGGCTCTTTGATCTTGAAGACCAGGTCCTGGTAGAGGCCCGAGGCCTTGCCGCCGACCTTCTGCTTCTCGGCGTACCACTCCTCGAAGCGCTTGAGCGACTTGGCGGCCTCGGCCTTGGTCCGGTCGGTGCCGTCGCCGAAGTTCAGGCCCTGCGGGAACTTGATCGCGAGGAACTTCTCGTAGTCGACCTCGGCCTGGTGGAACTTGGCCAGCGCGTAGTAGTAGCGCGCGAAGCGCTCATCGCCGCCGATCTTGCCGCCCTTGCTCTCGAACTCGCGGACCGCCGAGGCGAACGCGGCCATCGAGGCCTTGACGTCGGCCGGGGTGCGATCGACCACGGTCAGCTTGATCTTCGACTCCGGACCGCACTGGGTGCGGGTCGCGTCGCCCTTGCGGCGCTTGCTCTTGCCGCGCAGCGACACCGCGCGCTCACGGACGACCCGGATGCACGAGCCGTCCACGGTCTTCACCGGGCAGCTCTTCTCCCACAGGATCTGACCGATGCGGCCGTAGGCGACGATGACCTTGTCGGCCCCGCCCTTCTCGCCGTAGCGCTTCAGGTAGTCGCGGTAGTGGCTGACCACCTTGTCGAGGTCGCCACGCTTCTCGTAGATCGAGGCCAGGCTGAAGAACGCGTTGGCGGCGTCGGCCGGCTTCTTCGACGCGAACTTGGCGATGAAGTAGTTGGTGTTCTCGATCGCCTTCTCGTCGTCGCCGATGCCCTTGCGGTAGAACACCGCGTCGTTCATCAGGTTGTAGGCATCCTTCTGGCCGGCGTACTTGCGGGCGTACTCCTCGAACATCGTCGCGGCCTTGTCGTAGTAGGCGACCCGGCCGTAGACACCGCCCAGGCGGGCCAGGGCGTAGGCCGAGCGCTCGCTCTTGGGGAAGCGGTCGCGCAGCTCGGTGTAGGCCTCGATCGAGGTCGACAGCGAGCGGCCCTCCTCGAACATCACGCCGGCGTTGTACAGGACGACGTCGGCGTCCTTGGCCTCGGGGTTGGCGTTGAAGATGTCGAGGTAGATCTTGCCGCACTCGACGTACTTGCTCAGCACGGTCGCCGCGCGGGCGTCCTTCTCACACTGCTCGGCGATCTTGCGCTTGGCCTTGTTCTGGATGTCGGCCACGCGCTCGCCGAGGTCCGAGCGATCCTGATCCTCCTTGGCGGTCAGGAACTTCGGGTTGGCGGCGAAGTACTCCACCCACTTCAACATGTCGTTGTAGCGGTGGGTGATGATCAGGCTGTCGAGGACGGCGTTGGCCGAGTAGTACGCGGTCTCGTGACCCGCGTGGTTCTTGATGATGTCCTCGAACAGCGGCACCGCCTCGTCGTAGTGGTGGTACCGGCGATACATGTTCGCCTTGAGAAACTTCATCCCCACCAGCTCGTCGTCCTTCGGGTCCTTGATGTACTTGATGTAGATGTCGAAGGCGTCGAGCATCTTCTGCTCGCGCTCGGGGATCGGCTTGGCCTCGGGGATCTTGTCCGACTCCTCGCCGACCTCGACCGGATCGACCTTGACCCGCGGATCCACCGCCAGGGCGTTCTTCCAACCGAGGACCGCGGCGTAGGCCGACTCCTTCTGGAGCTTGGCGTCGGTCTTGGGGTTCTTGACCACGTTGGTGAACGAGATCGCGGCGTTCTCCCACAGCTCGGTCTTGAGCCGCGGGTTGGGCTCGTTGTCGGCCCGCGACCACAGGAGCTCGGAGTAGTAGTACTGGGTCTCGGCGTAGTCAGGCGCGTCGCCGAAGACGTTCAGGTAGACGTTGTAGAGCTTGTCGGCGTAGGCCAGGGTCTCGGGGTTCTTGGTCTTGATCGACTCGTTGTGCCAGGCGCGGGCCATCTCGCCCGACATCGCCGCGGCGTTGTCGTGGCACTCGCTGGCCTCGGCAGCCGGCAGCGCCTTCTGGTCGCGCAGCGCGCCGTACAGCTTGGTCAGGCGCTCGATCTCGGCGACCTTGCCGGCGTTGTCGGCGCCCGGCGTCGACAGCATCGCGTGGGCGATGTTGTACTGCCAGAGGCAGACGTTCTTGTCCTTCGGCTGCTCCTTCATGAGCTGGCGGAAGGCGTAGATCGCCTTGTCGTTCTTGCCTTGCTCCAGGTAGAGGTCGGCGAGGATCGTGTACATCGTGACGGCGTAGTCGGCGTCGACCTTCTGGAAGGTCGGCCAGGCCTTCTGCACCTGGCCGAAGTCGGCGTAGGCGCGGACGAAGTCCTTCTTCGAGGCCCGGTTCAGGGTCTCCTTCTTCTTCTCGCCGTTGGTGTCGCGGATGACCTGGAGGAACTGCTTGCCGGCGTTCTCGTGCTGCGCCAGGTTCAGGTAGACCCAGCCGAGCATGTAGTTCGAGTAGTCGTAGACCGACGACTTCGGGAACTGCAGCACCTTCTGGTAGAAGGCCTCGGCGTTCGCCAGCTCGTTCTGGCCGAAGTAGTAGTCGGCGAAGGCCAGGTAGGCCTCAGGCACGTACTTCGACTGCGGGTAGTCGTCGAGGAGCGTCTTGTAGATCTGCCGCGCCTCCTTCATGTACTTCGCCTGCTGGAGCGAGTACGCGAAGGCGAACAAGGCCGCGTCCATCTGCGGGAAGTTCCGGAACTTCGGATTGTCCGTGAGCTTCTTGTAGGTCACCACCGCGTTGCGCAGCGAGGCCTCGGCCTTGGCCAGGTTGTCCTTGGCCAACGCCTGGAACTTGCTCTTCTCGCCGCCCTTGGCGCCGTCGGCCTTGATCTGGGCCTCGGTGGACTTCAGACGGTGGTAGCGGTTGAGCTGGGCGTGGAGCTCAGCCAGGCGGTAGTAGTAGTCCGCCTTCTCGTTGACGTCCGAGTCCGGGGTCTCCTCGATCAGGCCCTCGTAGAGCTGGATCTGCTCCCGGCGGATCTCGCCGACCGCGCCCTGGATCTCCAGGACGTCGTCGGCGGTGATGGTCGGCCCCTTGGGCTTGCCATCGTCCTTGGCCGTCGAGGGCCGCACCCGGTCGGACAACTTGACGTCGACCTTGACCTGGGTGTTGCGCTTGTACTTCGTCTCCTCGGCCGCAGCCGGCGCCGCCAGGGCGCCGACGGTGGCGAGGGCGAGGAGCGTGGTGGTGTAGGAGCGGGTCGAACGTGCCATCGTGGTTCCTCGGAGTGGGTCGCCGCCAGGGCGACTGGCCGATCTGCGGAGACGAAACGTAACGGATGCCACAGGGTTCCTGGAGAGGAACCCGCGGACCGGCGGGGGTTGCACGATCCGCGGGTTGCGCGATCCGCGAGGGTGGCGGGGCCAGCGATCCCGGTGGGCCGCGGCGCCGGGACTCACCCGGGGGCGGTCACTTCGTGCACTGCGAGCGGACCTTGAACCGGTAGTAGCCCAGCTCGTCCTTCCAGTACTCGCCGTTGAAGCGCCAGACGAAGTGCTCGTCGTCGACGACGATCGGGTCTTCCTTGCGGTCGCGGCCGATCTTGGCGTCCGCGCCGGTGCGCTCGGCGCTGACCTTGCCGGCCTGGGCCTCGAGGACCTCGATGCGGATCTTGATGCCGTCGCGGCCCAGGTCGCCCAGCTCCTTCAGCAGGCGCTGCAGGCGCTCCTTGGCCAGCTTGCCGGCCTCGGTGGCGGCCACCGACTTCACCAGCTCGAGGTCGGCCGCGATCTCGCCCGCCACCGCGGTGGTCTGCCAGGCCTTGTCGGCCTTGTTGAGCATCGCCAGCTCGTGGTCGAGCTCGTCGACCCAGGCGAAGGTCTTGGCCAGGGTCTTGTCGTCGAGGACGCTCATGGTCAGGCGCTGCGTCACGTCGTCGAGGCCGGCCTTGCCGGCCTTGATCTTCTTGACGTAGTCGTAGAACTCGGCGTTGTCCTCGTACTTCTCGACGACGCCACGCAGGTTCTCGCGCAGCGGCTTGTACTTCTCGTTGAACTCGGCGACCGCCTCGAGCGCCCGGTCGTACAGGCAGTACTTGTAGTAGATGACGCTCTTCAGGAGGATCGACTCGGGGAAGAACTGGTTCTCGAAGTACGGGGCGTTCAGCGTGTGGATATTGCCCAGCGCCTTCGGGTTGTTGGTCTTCATGAAGTACGCCCACGACGCCTCGAACAGCGACTGGGCCCACTCCTGCGAGTTCTGCTCGAGCTTCTCGTAGTAGCGGATGGCCTTGTCGAAGTCCTTGGTCGAGTAGAACACGCGGGCCATCTGCAGGATCGCCAGCTCCTCGTAGCGGTCGAGGTCGGCGGCCTTGTACTGCTTGGGCCGCTCGCGCGACACCTCGAGGACCCGCTTGAAGGCCTCGCCGGCCGGACGACCCTCGTACTTGCGGACGTAGGTCACGCCCTCGAAGAACTTGGCCTTGACGTAGAACTCGCTCGCCTCGCTGACCCGGCCGAACAGCTCGATCGCCTTGTCGAACTCGGCGACGTTGTAGAAGTTGCGGCCGAGGAGGAAGTACAGCTCGTCGCGGACCGAGTCCATGATCGGCTGGTCGAGGGCGGCCGGATCGTACTTGCCGATCAGGGTCAAGATGCCCGAGGTCTCGGGCAGCACGCGGGACAGCGCGGCCAACCACTTGAGGGTCGCCGGGTAGTAGCCGTGATCCGGGCCGGCGGTGACGATCTTCTCGAACCAGCTCTGAGCGCTGGCGTAGTACCCCATCTTGTACAGGGTCTTGCCCATGTAGAACTCGGCGCGCTGCTTGTTGGCCGCGTCGTCGCCGGTGTCGCCGGCGAGCACCTTGTTCAGCTCGATGGTGGACGAGTAGTAGTCCTTCTTGCGGTACAGGTCGATCGCGCGCTCGAAGGTCTTCGAGCCCGGCGCGCCAGCGGCGCCGTCATCTTCATCGACCTGGGCGGAGCCAGCGGGCTGGGCCGACGCAGCGGGCACCTCGGCGCACAGCGTGACGGCGCCGACAGCGACGCCGAGGAGAGCGGTAGACAGAGCGGACAGACGGCGCATCAGGATCCTCCAGACGGGCGCCCGAGCCGGTCGCGGCGGGGTCGACGTCGAGGCGGTCGCCTCGATGCTTCGCCAACCGTTTCGCGGGCCTCTCGGGCGGCGGAATCATCGGCGTGGGCGCGCGGAGTTGTCAAGGCGCGTGTGCGACGATAGGGCATGGCGCCGCCACGACCGATGCGATCGGCGACAGGGCGGCGTCTCATCGTGGCCGGACACCCGGCGCGCGATCGAGTTGCGACGCGCAGATCGAGTGATGGATCGAGCGCAAGCACGCCACGATCCTGGCGCGCCGCCACCTTGACTTCGCCACCTCGGCTTCTATTATCGCGGCTCGACGCTCCCCCGCGCGCGCGAGCTCCGCGCGCCCACCACAGGACTCCGATGAACATTCTCCGCTCGCATCGCATGTGGATGGTCGGTCTGGTCGCCGCCGCGCTGGTCGGCTGTGACAACCCGGTGGGTCGAATCTGCGACCTCGGCCTCGAGCCGGGTCTCAACCAGGCGGTCGTCGGATCGCCGTCGCTCGACTGCCCGAGCCGCACCTGCCTGAAGATCCCGCTGGAGGCCGGTAAGACCCCGCCCGACGACTTCCGGCCGCTGTCGGCCAACAAGGGCATGTGCACCGCGACCTGCGAGAGCGACGACGACTGCGACAAGGTCCCCGAGTCGCCGTGCGTCACCGGCTTCACCTGCGGCGTCGCCCTCACCGTCGGCCCGTTCTGCTGCCAGAAGTTCTGCATCTGCAAGGACTACGTGGTCCTGCCCGACTCCGGAGAGCTGCCCCAGCCGACCGCGTGCGACGGCGCGAACCCCAACAACTCGTGCTGCAACCTTCCGGACCGCGTCGGGAACTACCCGAACTGTCCGGCGTGAATTGAGAGAGGGTTTTTCGAAAAAACCCTGCTGTTATTTTTTGAGGGTTTTTCGAAAAAACCCTCCCCCAGCATTCGCTGGGGCCCCCTCCCAAAACGATCCGACCTGACCTCAGACGCCCGCGCCCCGTGCGGGCGTTGGTGTTTTCGGCGCCCTGTTCGGGTTCAGCGGGGGATCGTTCAGCGCGGGTGGGACGAGACCTCCGCCAACCCTCGCTGGGGCCCCCTCCCAAAACGATCCGACCTGACCTCAGACGCCCGCGCCCCGTGCGGGCGTCTCCGTTTTCGGCGCCCCGTTCGAGTTCAGCGGGGGGATCGTTCAGCGCAGGTGGGACGAGACCTCTCACAAAACCCTCCCCCAGCATTCGCGCGAGCGGCGAACGGGTTCTACGCCGTCGCGAGACGCGGACGGGTGAGGCAGATCCGGGCGCACGCCCGAAGCGCAGCGAGGAGTGTAGTCAGCTACACGACGAGCGAGCATCGGACGTACGCTCGGAGGTGCCCACCCGACCGCGTCGCAGCAGGTGTAGGACCCGTTTGCTGCTCGAGGGCCCCCTCCCAAAACGATCCGACCTGACCTCAGACGCCCGCGCCTTGTGCGGGCGTCGCCGTTTTCGGCGCCCCTCCCATCGTTCATAGGGAGATCGTTCAGCGCAGGTGGGACGAGACCTCTGCTTCTCCGGCCTCTCGGTCTCGGCCTCGGTCTCGGTCTCGGCCTCGGTTTCGGTCTCGGTCTCGGTCTCGGTCTCGGCTCGGCCTCGGTCTCGCTCCGCTGAACGATCTCCGGCTCCCCCGATGAACCCCAACCCTCGCGCCCGACCACGAGAGTTCGCACGGGCCGCCGCCGCCTGAGACCAGGTCGGAACGTTTTGGGAGGGGGCCCCAGCGAATGCTGGGGGAGGGTTTTGCCGGAGGTCACCCGCGACCTCCGCTGAACGATCTCCAGCTCCCCCGATGAACACCGAACCTCGCGCCCGACCACGAGAGCTCCCACGAGGCGCGGGCGCCTGAGACCGGGTCGGAACGTTTTGGGAGGGGGCCCCAGCGAATGCTGGGGGAGGGTTTTGCCGGAGGTCACCCGCGACCTCCGCTGAACGATCTCCAGCTCCCCCGATGAACACCGAACCTCGCGCCCGACCACTCGAGCTCGCGCGAGGCGCGGGCGCCTGAGACCGGGTCGGAACGTTTTGGGAGGGGGCCCCAGCGAATGCTGGGGGAGGGTTTTTTCGAAAAACCCTCACCAGGTAACGCGGAACGCGTCGGGGATCACCTCGACGCGGTGACCGGTGATGGCGACGACGTCGAAGCGGCAGCGGGTGAAACGCGGGCTGCGGTGGGCGAGGTAGAGCGCGGCCATGCGCGCGACCTGGCGCTGCTTGGCGTGGGGCACCGCGGCGATGGCGCCGCCGAAGCGGGCGTCGGCGCGGGAGCGCACCTCGACAAACACCAGCGTGTCGCCATCGTAGGCGATCACGTCGAGCTCGCCGAGCCGTCGGCGAAAGTTGCGCTCGACCACGCGATAGCCGCGACGCACCAGCTCTTGCACGGCGCGATCCTCGGCGGCCTGCCCCTCGGCGCGCCGACCATCGGTCGGCATGCCACGCGCGACTCCACTCGCCATTCCAACCGCGATTCGACTCGCCATGACCACCCTCCCCTCGTACTCGCTCACCCGTTGGGCGAGCGGTTGTGTCGCCCCCCGCTGGATGCGGGCGGCCGGTGACCGGATCGCTCAGGCGCCAGCGGCGGCCTTGAGCTCCTTCTTCTTCTGCCGCTTGCCGCGGCCCTTGATGCGCTCCTTGGTGCCCTCGGCGGCCGGGGCGGCGTCGCCGTCGGCGGAGGCCTCGACCGGCGCCTCGACCTGGATCACCGCCGCCCGCTCCTTGATGCGGGCGGCCTTGCCGGACAGGTCGCGCAGGTAGAACAGGCGAGACTGGTTGACCCGGCCGCGCGCCATCACCTCGACCTTGTCGATGTTCGGCGAGTTGTCGGGGAAGACGCGCTCGACGCCGACCCCGTAGGAGATCTTGCGGACCGTGAACGTCGACCGCGCACCCTTGCGGACGCGGCGGATGCACACGCCCTCGAAGGCCTGGAGGCGGGTCTTCTCGCCCTCGCGGATCTTCGCCCACACCTTTACGGAGTCGCCGGGCCGAAACTCGGGCAGCGGGGCTTGGCGACGGTTCTGCTTGTCGATGGATTCGAGGATGCGATGGGCGCTCATGGGAGCCTCGGGGCGTGGCACAGCGAAGGGCTATGCGCGGACGCGTGTTTCTGCCAGAAAGGCGGGGAAGCGTCAAGCGCCGGCGACCGGCGACCGCAGGGCGAACAGCTCGGCGAGGACGATCGCGGCGGCGCTGCGCACCGAAAGATGGTTCCAGCCCGTCCGGCTCTCGATCGGGGGCAGGAGGTGGGTCACGGCCGGCAGCGCGTCGTCGACCAGGCCCCAGCCGGTCCCGAAGAGCACCAGGGCCGGCTGGCCCGGGGCGGCCGCCAGGGCCGACGTGAGGCCCGCAGGCGTGACCCGCGCGGCGGCCGGGAACCGGGCCGGATCCGCCGAGGTCGCGATCACCCAGGGCGGCCGGCCGAACTGGGCGGTCATCGCCTCGATCGCCGCGGTCACCGACTCGATGGGCGTCACGATGCGGAGCGCGCTGGCGCGCCCGTCCGCGCCCCCGCCGGGTCCGCGGGGCCCCGACGCCGCCGCGAGCTCCTGCCAGGCCGCGGCGATGTGCTCGGCCTTGGCCCGCTGGCTCTCGATCGGGGTGACCACGAAGTAGCGCGCGAGCCCGAACGTGCGGGCCGAGCGCGCGAGATCGTGGATGTCGAGGTTGGTGACCGCCGAGGTCACCACCGCCCCGGTGCGGTCGAAGACCGGGTGGTGGACCAGGGCGATCGCGGTCCGGGCGGCGACGTCGAGGTCGGCGGCGGCGAGGAGCTTGCGCTCGGCCTTGTCGGGGCGATAGCGGGCGTAGAGGCCGGGGCGGCGCACCGCGGTCCGACGCAAGGCCTCCGTGCGCCGCCACTTGCGGATGGCCTCGTGGTTGCCGCCGGCGAGGACCTCCGGCACCGGGCGATCGCGGAACACCGCCGGCCGGGTGTACTGCGGGTACTCGAGGAGGCCGGCCGCGAAGGACTCGTCGTCGGCCGAGGCGGCGTCGCCCAGGACCCCGGGCAAGAGCCGCGCGACCGCGTCGATCACGCAGGCCGCGGCCAGCTCACCGCCGGTCAAGACGAAGTCGCCGAGCGACAGCTCCTCGTCGATGCACTCGTCGAGCAGGCGCTGATCGACGCCCTCGTAGCGGCCGCACACCAGGACGACGTGCTCGTGGCCGGCCAGGCGGCGCACCGCGGCCTGGTCGAGGGGCGCCCCGCCCGGCCCGAGGAACACCCGGTGCGCCGGGCCAGCGGCGGCGATGGCGGCGGCCAGGGGCTCGCAGCGCATCACCATGCCGGGACCGCCGCCGTAGGGGGTGTCATCGACCGAGCGGTGGCGGTCGTGGGTGAAGTCGCGCGGGTTCTGGAACCCGAGGGCCAAGGCGCCGGCGGTGCGGGCGCGGCCGACCACGCCGGCGGCCAGGGCGGCGTCGACCAGCTCGGGCAGGATCGACACCACCGTGAAGCGAGTCACCGCGGGTCCTCGGGGAGCCCGTCTGGCGGGTTGACCGCCACCACCCGGCGCTCGCGGTCGACCGCGCCGACGAAGGCGTCGACCAGCGGCAAGAGGCGCTCGACCGGCCCCGGGGTGCCGTCGGCCGAGACCTCGTCGTGGATGACCAGGCGGTCCTGGGGACCGAGCTCGATCGCGACGACCACGCCCCACGGCCGGCCGTCGGGCAGCTCGCACCGGCACCCGACCAGATCGGCGTAGAGCACGTCGTCGTCGTCGAGATCGAGCTGGTCGCGGTCGACCGAGATGACCTGGCCGCGCAGCGCGGCGGCGGCGTCGCGATCGGTCACGCCCTCGACCGCCAGAAGGAAGGCGCCGGCGATCGGGCGCGCGCCAACGACGGCGTAGCGGCGCTCGCCGATCCACACCGCGTCGACCAGGCCCAGGGTCTCGGACCCCGGGTCGAAGGACACCGCCATCAGCTCACCGCGGATGCCGTGAGCCTTGGCCACCGTCGCGACCTCGACGCGGATTGGGGCGGTCGCCTGAATCGGGTCGGCTGGTGCGTCGGCGCCAGACACAGTCCCGACCTTATTCGAGGATCTCGACCAGGATGCGCTTGCGCGAACGCGGGGCAACCTGGGTCACCAGCGTGCGCAGCGCGCGGGCGGTCTTGCCACCGCGGCCGATGATCTTGCCGAGATCGCTCTCGGCGACCTCGAGCTCGTAGACCGTGGCCTGGCGCTCCTCGACCAGGGCCACGTGGACCTCGTCGGGCTTGTCGACCAGGCCCTTGGCGATGTAGCGCACCAGATCGGCGACGTCGATCGCCGGGGCGTCGGCCTGCGGCATCACGAGGCCTTGGCGGCCGCGGCCTTCTGCCGGCGGACCAAGCTGGCCAGCGTCTCGGACGGCTGCGCGCCGACCTTGACCCAGTGGGCGTAGCGATCGGCGTCGAGCGAGAACGCCTTGGTCCGCGGATCGAACGTGCCGATCAGGTCGATGAACCGACCATCGCGCGGGCTGCGCTTGTCGGCGGCGACGATGCGGTAGAACGGGCGCTTCTTCGAGCCCTGGCGAGACATACGGAGGACGACCATCGGATTCCTCGATCGGGGTGGCGTGAGAGCGGCGGAATCTACGGGCCGGCCCCGGTCGTGTCAAGCGTGCTATAGGACTCGCTCATGTCTCCCCTGTCGGCCCGCGCCCGCTGGGCGACCCTCGCCGCCGCGACGATGCTCGCGGCCTGCTCTGGACGCAAGAGCCACGGGCCGCCGCCGCCCGACCCCAAGACCACCGTGTCGGTGTTCGCCCTGGCCGAGGTCCGAGGCCAGATCGAGCCGTGCGGCTGCACGACCGATCCCCTGGGAGATCTGGCGCGCACCGCCCAGCTCGTGGCCGAGGCCCGGACCCGGGGCCCGGTCGTGGTGGTCGACGCCGGCTCGCTCCTGTACGCCCGCGCGACCATCGACCCGATGGCCAAGCCCCAGGAAGACCTGAAGGCGGATCTCCTGGCCCGCGTCTATGAGGACGAGCTCCAGGTGGCGGCGGTCGGGCTCGGGCCGACCGATCTGGCGGCTGGCCTCGAGCAGCTCCGGCTGCCCCGCCAGGTCGCCAACCTGCCGGCGTCGGCCGGCGTGCCGCTGGCGCCACCCGCGGTGATCTCGGTGGGCGCCGACAAGCTCGGGGTCTTCGGCGTGATCGCGCCGGCGCTGGTGCCGACCCTGGGCGCGACCGATCCGATCGCCGCGGCCACCGCCGCGGTCGCCGACCTGCGCCGCCAGGGCGCGACCCGGATCATCGCGCTGGCGTCGATGTCCAAGAAGGACGGCGCCGCCCTGGCCCGGGCGGTCGAGGGCATCGACCTCATGGTCCTGGCCCTGGGCGACCTGGCCCCCGAGCCCAAGGACGTCCACGCCTCCGCCGATCAGGTCGGATCGACCTGGGTCGTGGCGCCGGCCAACCGCGGCCAAGTGGTGAGCCGCATCGACCTGACGCTGCGGCCGGGCGGCGGCGCCCTGGTCGACGCGATCGGGCCGGCCGCGGCCGCGCAGCGCCAGACCGAGCTGGCCGAACGGATCGCGCTCCTCGACCAGCAGCTCACGGCCTTCGCCGCCGATCCGACGGCCGACGCCGCGTTCGTCGCGGCCCGCAAGGCCGAGCGCGACGGGCTGGCCGCCGAGCGCGAGGCCCTGGGCCGCTCGCCGTCGCGGGCACCGGCTGCCGGCAGCTACTTCGAGCTGGCCCAGGTCCGGATCGCCAAGGCCCTGGCCTGCGATCGCGAGGTCGTCGCGGCCAAGCAGGAGTACAACCGCGCGGCCGGCGCCGCCAACGTCGCCGCCGCCCAGGCCGCCCCGCCGCCGGCGCCGCCCCCGCCGGGCACCGCGACCTACGTCGGCACCGAGGCCTGCGCCGACTGCCACGAGGAGGCCGTGACCTTCTGGAAGGCCTCGCGCCACGCCGGGGCGTGGAAGACCCTGGTCGACGCCGACAAGCAGTTCGACTACGAGTGCATCGCCTGCCACACCACCGGCTGGGGCCGCCCGACCGGGGCCACGATGGCGGCCAACGAGGGCCTGCGCGACGTGCAGTGCGAGACCTGCCACGGCCCGGGCTCGCTCCACATCGACGCCGAGGAGCCCGACGCCAAGCGCACGATCGTGCTGGCGCCGCCGACCGACCTGTGCGCCACCGAGTGCCACACCGTCGAGCACAGCGACACCTTCGATCGCACCGCGTACCTGCGCGACGTCCTCGGCCCGGGCCACGGCGCCGCGGCGCGGACCGCGCTCGGCGACGGCCCGACCGGGCGCGAGCTGCGCAAGGCCGGCCTCGAGAAGGCCGGCAAGGCCATCGGCGCCGGGTGCCCTAAGTGATCCGCCGCTGGGCGCTGGCCGTAGCGATCGTCGCGGCCTGTGGCGCGCCGACCCGCCCTGCGTCGTCGGCCCGCGAGCCCAGCGCTCGCCGGACCACGCCGCCGCGGCGACCGGCCGCGACCACCACGACGCCCCGCCCCACGCCACCGCCACCGCCACCGGCCGCTGCCCGCCCCGCCGCTGTCGCACCGGACGCCCCTGCGACCGTCGCAGCGATCGAGCACGGCAAGGCCGCCTGGTACGGCTCGGGCAAGCGCACGGCCTCGGGCGAGCGCTTCGACAAGCGCGCGATGACCGCGGCCCATCGCACCCTGCCGTTTGGGACCTGGGTCCGGGTCACGGCGGTGCGGACCGGGCGCAGCGTGGTGGTCCGGATCAACGATCGCGGACCGTTCGGCGATCGGCGCCGCATCATCGACCTGTCGGAAGGGGCGGCGCGTAAGCTCGGCATCATCGATGCAGGAGTCGCCGCCGTGACCGTGGAGATCTTGCCGGGAGCCCCATGAGCGACGCCCTCCTCGAACTGCGCGCGGTGGTCAAGCGCTACGGCCCGGTGGCGGCGCTGCGCGGCGTCGACGCGACCGTGCCGCGCGCGACCAAGGTGGTCGGCCTCCTCGGCCCCAACGGCGCCGGCAAGTCGACGCTGGTGAAGTGTATGCTCGGCCTCATCCCGTTCGAAGGCCAGGCTCGGGTCCTTGGCTACGATCCGCGCCGCGACGGCGCCGCGATCCGCGCCCGGGTCGGCTACATGCCCGAGAGCGACGTGTTCCTGTCGGGCATGTCGGCGGTCGAGCTGTGCGCCTACGCCGCCGAGCTGTCGGGGCTGCCGCGCACCGAGGCCCTACAGCGGGCCCACGCCGCGCTCTACTACGCCGGGCTCGAGGACAAGCGCTATCAGAACGTCGACGGCTACTCGACCGGGCAGAAGCAACGGGTCAAGCTGGCCCAGGCCCTGGTCCACGACCCCGAGCTGCTGTTCCTCGACGAGCCGACCAACGGCCTCGACCCGCGGTCGCGCGACGAGATGCTCGACCTGATCATCGATCTGCCCGAGAAGCGCGGCTGCACGATCATGATCTCGACCCACCTCCTGACCGACGTCGATCGGGTGTGCGACAGCGCGCTCATCATGCACCAGGGCCAGGTCCGGTTCAGCGGCACGATCGACCTGCTGCGCGCCAGCGCCGGCCGAACCCGCGACTACGTGATCGAGGTCCGCGACGCCGTCGGCACGATGTACGACGTCTTGACCGCGCGCGGCGCGCTGGCGCGGGCGTTCTCGCCGGTGGCGCTGACCGCGACCCTGCCCGAGGGCATGACCGCCGACGAGGTGCTGGCGCTGGCCCACGGCGCCGGGGTGCAGGTCCGCATCCTCGAGCCGCACCGCGAGTCGATGGAGCAGGCGTTCCTGCGGATCATCGCGACCACCGAACCGCTGGCGCCGAGCGGCGCGCCGACGACCGCCGCGGCCGCCGGAGGGTCACCATGACGACCGACGCCGCGATCGCGCCCAAGAAGGGCGTGATCCACGATCTCGGCTACGCCCGCTACTCCGGCGAGCGCCGCCCGATCAGCGCGCTGTGGCGCGTGATCATGCGCCATCAGGTCAGCTACGTGTGGAAGACCTGGTGGCGGTGGAAGGCGGCGGCCATGGTCGCGCTCATGATCACGGTCAGCGTCGGCCTGGTCATGTACCTGTCGCGCGACGAGATGTTCCGCGCCCTGCGCTCGAACGGCGTCGCGGTCCGGTTCCTCGACGGCCTGGTGCCGATGTCGATCGGCTTCTTCCGCAAGGCGGCCTTCGTCATCACGATGACCGTGGCCGCGACCGGCATCGCCCGCGACCGCGAGACCGGCGCCTTCGCGTTCTACTTCTCGCGACCGGTGCGGCCCCGCGACTACGTGCTCGGCAAGTTGGCCGGCATGACCCTGGTCATGGCCAGCATCATGCTCCTCGGGCCGCTGCTCCTGTCGGTGTTCCGCATCGCGCTGTCCGAGGACACCGACGAGGCGTTGCGCCTCCTGCCATGGCTGTGGCGGACCGTCCTGGTCGGCGGCCTGGCGTCGGTGATCTACGCCGCGGCGCCGATGGCGATGTCGGCGCTGATCGGCCGGCGGTGGATCGCGCTCGGCGTGTGGGCGGCGTACTGGGTCATGGGCACGCAGATGCTGGCCATCATCGGCTACCTGACCTGGAAGCCGCTCATGGCGCTCGATCCGGGGCTCGCGATCGACACCCTGGCGCTACGGCTCTGGCACCTCGAGGCCGAGGGCCCGGCGGCCAGCGTCGGCATCGCCGCGGCGCTGATCAGCCTGACCGTGCACCTCGGCCTGGCCCTGGGGCTCCTGTACTGGCGCGTGTCCCGGCTGGCCGTGACCTCGGTGGGGGCCAGCTCGTGACGGCGCCGGTGGTCGCGGCGAGCCGGTGCTCGAAGTGGTACGGGCACGTCCTGGGCGTGTCCGATATCAACTGGACCTTGACCGGCGGGGTGATCGGCCTGCTCGGCCCCAACGGCGCCGGCAAGTCGACGCTGATGAAGCTCATGTGTGGCCTCCTGCGCCCGAGCCGCGGGACGATCGCGGTCCTCGGTGGCGATCCGGCCGCCGACCCGGCGGTGCGCCGGCGCATCGGCTACAGCCCGGAGCACGAGAGCACCTACGACGAGCTGACCGGCCGCGAGCTGGTGACCGCCCTGGCCCACCTGGCCGGGGTCCCGCGCGCCCAGGCCGGCGCGGTCGCGGTGGCGGCCCTCGAGACCATGGGCATGACCCAAGCGATGGATCGGCCGATCGCCGGGTACTCCAAGGGCATGCGCCAGCGGACCAAGCTGGCCGCGACCTTGGCCCACGACCCCGACCTGTTGATCCTCGACGAGCCGCTGACCGGCGTCGATCCGATCGCGCGGGCCGAGATCATCGACCGCATCCGCAAGCTCGCGGCCAGCGGCAAGACCGTGGTGGTGTCGAGCCACGTCCTCTACGAGATCGAGGCCCTGACCCAGGACATCGTGGTCATCTACCGCGGCCAGGTCCTGGCCGAGGGCAACCTCTACGAGATCCGGCGCCTCATCGATCATCACCCGCACCGCATCCACGTCGAGTGCGATCGCCCGCGCGAGCTGGCCAAGGCCCTGGCTGGCGCCGAGCACGTCCGCCGGCTGTCGCTCGATCGCCGCGGCCTGACCCTCGAGACCACCGACCCCGATCGCTGCTACGACGACGTGGCCACCGCGCTGCGCGAGCACCGGCTCGAGCTCCGGGCCATGACCTCGCCCGACAACAACCTCGGCGCGGTGTTCGACTACCTGACCGGCGCCCCAGGCGGCGCGAGGGCCGAGCGATGACGACCTCCTACCTGTCGGGTCTCGAGGCCACGACCGCGATCGCGCGCCTGTCGGTGCGGCGCGTGCTGCGCGGCAAGGCGATCTGGTTCGCGGTCGCGCTCGGCCTCCTGCCGACCCTCCTGGCGATCGCCCAGCGCGTCAACGACGCCGACCTGACGCAAGCGTGGAACGCCTCCCTGACCAGCTACACGGCGATCCTGGCGATCGTCGCCCCGATCCTGGTCGCGGCGTCCTTGTCCGACGAGATCGACGATCGCACGTCGGCCTACCTGTGGTCGCGGGCGCTGCCGCGGTGGTCGGTGGTGACCGGCAAGCTGCTCGGCCTGGCGCCGATCGCGGCGGCGGTGGTGGCGGTCGGCCTGACCGCGACCTGGCTGATCCAGGGCCAAGGGTCGGTCGGGCTCCTGGCCCGCGGGCTCGCCGGCTTCACCGCCGGCGCGCTCGGGGCGTGCGCGATCTCGGCGATGGTCGCCACGCTGTTCCCGCGCTTCGCGGTGCCGATCGCGGTGAGCTGGCTTCTGCTCCTCGACGGCGCGATCGGCGCGATCGACGCCGGCGTCCACGTGATCGCGGTGTCGTTCGGCGCCCGCGCGATCGCCGACGGCGACGGCGGCCTGGCGGCGCCGCTGTCCCTGGTGACGCTAACCGCGATCGCGCTCGCGGTCGCGATCTGGCGAGTCGACCGGATCGAGTGACGGCGCGGCGGGTGCGGCGACGGCGGCCGGCGCGACGGTGAAGACGTCGACCAGGAACGGGCGGAGCTCGGTCACCGCGGTGGGCCTGCGCGGGTCGACCACCTCGCACAGGCCGATCACGTAGCCGGTCACCCGGTCGGGCTCGACCTTGAAGCGGATGAACTGACGGTAGCGGTCGACGCGCGCCGCCCCGCCGACCTCGTTGTTGTGGAAGCCGAGGCTGCTCATCGCCGCGAAGTACCAGCCCAGGTGCGCGCAGCCGAGGAACATCGCGCCGAGCGCGGACCCGGCCATGAGCACCGCCCGCTCGAAGGCGCCCGCGGGCGTCACCAGGTGGTGCTCGGCCGCCCAGCCGATGCCGATCCACAGCCCGGCGACCGCGGCCAACCAGGTCGCGATGATCAGCGCGGCCCGCCAGCCGTCGCGACAGTCGAGGGACGCCAACCGCGGCGCCACGAGCTCGTTGACCGCCAGGTAGCCGAGGCCGATGAGGGCTGACCATAGCGGCGCGGCGAGCGCGATCCGAGCCAGGACCACCATCGTGACGAGCTGGATCGCGACGTGGAGAAACGCCAGGAGCACGCCGGTCCAGCGCCGCGCGCCGCGCAGGTGTTCTCCCCCGAAGTGCGTGCGCGTGAACCAAGCGGCGAGCACGGGCGCCGCGGCGAGCCCCAGGACCGCGAGGGTGTCGACGGTCAGGCCGTGTTGATAGCTGGGGAACAGCTCGGGCCCGAGGGCCAGCGCCGCCAAGCCCACCCCCGCGATCAGGGTCACTAGCCAGTAGCCCCGGGCCCAGTCAAACGCGGTCGACCAGAACTGCCCGGGCTCGGCCTCGAGCAGGCCGCGGCGCCGACGCGGGTCCTCGGCCTGGCGCACCATGATCGCGCGCGCGAGGTACCCGGCCGCGATCAGGAGCGCGAAGGCGCCGAGCAAGACCACCGCCTTGGCGCCGAAGGCCCGCGCCTGATCGCCGGTGATCGGCGACAGGTGATCGCGGAGCGGCGCGCCGCCGAAGATGTGGACCTCGGAGCGGAAGCCGAGCTGCCAGAGCACCTCGTCGCCGAGGGCGCGTGCGGTCCCCGGCTGCAACCACACCCAGGTGAACAGCATCGTGAGGAGCAGCGGGATGACCCGCACCCAACCGCCGATGAACAAGGTCATGGCGCGCGTGCCGCGGGCGACGTCGCGGCGCGCGGCGGCAGGCGGCGGGAACAACGTGCCCGTGACCGGGCGGTAGGTCCCGAGGGCCGTGTGGGTGCCGTGGAGGAACGCGCCGCCGAGGCCGGACACCACCGCCTGGTAGGGTCGCGGGGCCGCGACCTGCGCGGGCTCGTCGTCGGGCGCGAGGTAGCGCGCGTAGTGATGGGTGTCGCCCGACAGGTCGAGGCGAGCGGGCGCCTCGCCCACCGGGGCCTCACCAGCGTAGATCCGCGGTAGACCGAGGGCGGTCAAGGCGTCCTGGTGGGCCGGGGTCTCGTTGCGCTGATGCATCACCACCGGCGGCGATGGCGTGCACACGATCAGGCGCGCGGGTGGCTGTGGTCCGGCACCGCTGTCGCGGAGGTGCGAGGCGAAGTACCGGCGCTGCGCCTCGTTGAGGCCGCGGTCGATGTCGAGGCCCCACAACTGCCATCCCCACGGCAGCGCGATCGCCAGGTGCGACGCGTGCTGGCGACGACGAAACCCGATGAGATCGATGGTGCGCGCGGCGAGGTGACGCTCGGCCTGGTGGGCCCCCTGGGACGGCGACGGCCCCGGCCCGGCGCGGAAGATCCGCGCGAAGCCATCTAGTTCATCGTACCAGTCGTGGTTGCCGGGGATGCCGTAGATGCGGGCCGGTCGGTCGACGTAGAGGCGGGCCGCGGTCAGGGCCTGCTCGGCCCAGGTAAACGGCGCCTGCACCCGGGTCACCAGGCTGACCCGATCGGCGATGTGGTACGCGGTGTCGCCGCCGACGAACAGGAAGTCGCCGCGCGGCAGGACCGCGGGGCCGGTCGAGCCCGGCGCCACCAGCTCGATACGCAGCGCGGCGGGGATCCCCTCGGACGGCTGGTCCGCCCATCGTTGACGCGCGGCCACGATCTCAGCGGCGTTCGGCGGCGCGCCGCCGGCGGTCAGGCGCAGGTCGGCCTGCAACAGACAGGCGGTCGAGAACATCGCGGCGTTGCCGTCGCCGATGTCGGCCACGTAGTCGAACCACAACGCGCCGCTGGCCGGCTCGGCGATCGGCGCCGGCGGTGTCGGTAGGTCGGCGCGGGGAGCCGAGCCCGTCGCCACCGGTCGCCAGGCGCCCGCGGCGACGCCGTCCTCGACGTGGGCGTACCCGGGTTGGAGCCACATCCAGCGCAGCGGATCGGAGCGCTTGCGCGCGATCGCCCGCAGGCCGGCGACCAGCTCCGGCGACAACATCCAGCCGACCGGCTTGAGCACCCGCTTGGGCCCATCGCCGACCTCGCGGTAGATACGCCGACGACGCGCCTCGGCGCGCGCCACACTATCGTCGGCCGCGTCAGCGACCCGAGCGTGATCCCCCATGACGGGTATCTCACCACGATCGCCCCGGTGCGGTCGAGGCTAGCGCTCGGGCGCGATCGTGAACACGTCGACGACGTAGGGGCGAAGCGCCGCGGGATCGGCGCTCGGGCGATCGATCGCGATCACGAAGCCGGTCAGGCCGTCGGCGGTGAGCCGGAAGCGGATGAACTGCCGGTAGTGATCGATGCGGGCGGCGCCGCCGACCTCGTTGCCGTGGGCGCCCAGGGCCGCGGCGACGGCGAGGTACCAGCCCATGTGGGCGCAGCCGATCGCGATCGCGACCACCGCGGTGATCGCGATGACCGCGAGGCGGGCCGCGGTCGAGGCCGGCGCCAGGGCCACGCCGTCGGCGGCCACCAGCGCGACGGCGATGGTGACGAGCCACGGCCCGAGCCACAGCGCCAGGAGCGACCACCACGGCGCGCCGCGATCGAGGAGCTTGCGGCCGGCGGCCAGGGCCAGGCCGAGGACCACCAGGGTGAGCGGCACGACCCACGCCACCCCCAGCGCGACCCGGGCGATCACGAACGGCGTGAGGACCTGGGCGACGCCGTGGATCAGCCCGAGCAGCAACATGCCGATGCGCCCGGGCGCCGGCAAGAGTCGGCCACCGACGGCGCCGACCGCGACCGCGCCGAGCAAGGTCGCGGCGCCGATCAGGACCCACCAGGCGTTGAACCACAAGGTCGCGGCCAGCGGCGACGGCACGAACCACGGCGAGAAGAACGGCAGGAGCAGCGCGGCAGCGGCCAGCGCCATCGCCAGGGCGCGGCGCGGCGCCGGCGCCAGGCGCCCGAGGACTCGCATGAACGCGCCGGGTGACCGCCGCTGCGCCGACGACAGGGTCACGCCGTGGACCCGCAGCGCGAGCAGGCCGAGGATCACCGCGGCCACGCCGATGCCGAGGAAGGCCATCGACGGCAGCAGGTCGGCGGGGCCGCCATCGACCAGCGATCGCGGCGCGCCGCCCCAGGCCTGCTCGGCGGTCACCCCGAACCAGCCGAGCGCGTGATCGCACAGCCAGCGAGTGCCGGCGCTGCGGGTCGAGCCGATCGCCGCGGTCAGGGTCAGGACCAGCGGCATGATCCACGCGAGCCCGCCGTCGAAGATCCGCCACGGCTCGAGGAGGCGACGCGAGACCGCGCGGCGCGACACCGCCGGGCGCGGATAGATCGCGTGGGGCGGCATCGTCCCGAGCGGCTGGAAGCTGGGATGGTGGAACGCGCCGCCGGCCCCCGAGACGACGCCGGCATAGGCCGCCGGGGTGGTCGGGCCGACCGCAGCGGCGCCGTCGCCGATCGCGACCGTGGGCGGCGGCGCCTGGCCCGGCTGGTAGCGCGCGTAGTGGTGGGTGTCGCCCGACAGGTCGAGGCGGCATGTGCCAGCGGCCGGCGCCGCGCCGTCGTACAGCTGCGGCAGGCCGATCCGCTCGAGGGCGTCGCGGTGAGCGGCGCCGGCGACGACCGCGCCTTGCACGATTGGCGGCGACGGGGTCGCGACGATCAACCGACGCGCGGTGGGCAGTTGCCGGAAGTACCACTCCTGGCGCGCGTCGATCCACTCGTCGATGTCGAGGCCCAGGAGCTGCCAGCCCCACGGCAGCGCGATCGCCAGGTAGGACGCCTCCTGGACCCGCTGATAGCCGGGCAGCGCCAGGGGCGGGACCCGACCGCCCGGCCCGGCCTCGTGATCGTCGGTGGCGCCGTGGCGGAACATGCGGCCGAAGCCGATGAGCTGGGCGTAGTAGTCGTGGTTGCCCGGGAGGCCGTACAGGCGGCGCCGCGGGAGGTCGGGTTGGACCTCGGCCAAGGCGGCGGCGGCGCGCACGAAGGGCGCCTGGACCCGGGCCTCCAGGGTGTCCGGATCGGCGACGTGGTACGCGGTGTCGCCGCCGACGAACAAGAACTGTCCCCGCGGTAGGCCCACGCCCGGCGAACCCGGCGGCGCGATCGCGAGGGCCTGACCGATCGCGGCGCGCGGCTCGGACAGGGTCGACAGCCCAGGCATGGTCAGCTCGGCGCCGCAGACGTAGGCGGTGGCGAACATCGCGACGCCGCCGTCGCCGATGTCGGCGCAGTAGTCGAACCACAGCTCGCCCGAGGCCGGCGGGACGATCGCGGCGACCCGCAGGTCGCGCTCGCGTCCGGGCTCCGGCCCGCCATCTTCGACGTGGCCGTGGCCGTCCTCGAGCCGCATCCAGTCGCGCGGATCGAGATCGCCGCCGTAGAAGGCGTGCAGGAGCGTCCGCTTGGTGTAGGCGATCAGATCGGGCGCGAACAACCAGCGCACCGGCGGCAAGAGCCGGGGGTGCTCGGGTCGACCGGGCGAGCGGCCAGCGCCGGTCACAGCTCGAGGCTGGCGGCCAGATCGTGGTCGGCGGCCTGGGTGATCCGGGCCCGCACCAGCGCGCCGATCGGCGCGGTGCCGTCGGCCAGGTAGACCACGCCGTCGATGCCCGGGGCCTGGCCGTAGTAGCGGCCCTCGAGGAGGAGATCGGTCTCCTCGGACACGCCGTCGACCAGGACCTCGAGTTCGCGACCGACCAGGCCCTCGAGCTTGGCCCGCGAGATGCCGCGCTGCAGCTCCATCAGCTCGGCGACCCGGGCGTCGGCGACCTTGGCCGGCACGCGGTTGGGCAGGACCGCGCTGACCGTGCCGGGCTCGACCGAGTACGGGAACACGCCGACGCGATCGAGCTGGGCCTCGACCAGGAAGTCGCGCAGCGCGGCGTGGCTGGCCTCGGTCTCGCCGGGATGACCGCTGATGAAGGTCGAGCGGATGACCACGCCCGGGATCCGGGTCCGCAGGCGCTCGAGGAGCTCGTAGGTCACGCGGGTCGAATGCCCGCGCCGCATGAGCTTGAGCATCCCGTCATCGATGTGCTGGAGCGGCACGTCGACGTACTTGGCGACCGTGGGCAGGGTCGCGATCGCGTCGATCAGCTCGTCGGTGAAGGCCGACGGGAAGGTGTAGTGCAGGCGGATCCAGTGGACGCCGGGGATCGGCGCCAGGCGATGGAGCAGCTCGGCCAGGGTCGGCCGACCGTCGAGATCCCAGCCGTAGCGCGTCAGGTCCTGCGCGATCAGGCAGATCTCCTTGGTGCCGGCCGCGGCCAGGGCCGCGACCTCGGCGGCGATGTCGGCGATCGGCCGGCTGCGCTGAGGGCCGCGCAGCTTGGGGATGATGCAGAACGCGCACGGGCGATCGCAGCCCTCCGCGATCTTCACGTAGGCGGTGTGGCGGGCGCCGATGCGCACCCGCGGCGCGTCGTGATCGTAGATGTAGGCCGGGCGCTCGCTGACCTGGACCATCGGCAGGGCCCGCTTGCCGCGGCTCGGCTTGGCGGCCGGCGCGGTGAGGGTGGCGGCGATGGACGGGAAGTCGCTCGAGCCGAGGATGTGATCGATCTCGGGGATCTCCTTGGCGATCTCGTCGGCGTAGCGCTGGGCCAGGCAGCCGGTGACCACCAGCTTGCCGGCCCGGCCCTTCTTGTACTCGGCCATCTCGAGGATGGTGTTGACGCTCTCGGCCTTGGCCGAGTCGATGAACGCGCAGGTGTTGACCACGATGACATCGGCGGTCTCGGGGTCGTCGACCAGGGCGTGGCCGGCCTCGGTGACCTGGCCGAGCATGAGCTCGGTGTCGACCTGGTTCTTGGGGCAGCCCAGCGACACGAAGTAGATGTTCTGGCTGGCGCCGGTCACGATCGGCGCAGTCTGTCGGGGGTGGCCCAGCGTGTCAACTGCCGTCGCGTGGCCGGGCCGTGGCATGATGCCGGCCATGCGCCCCGCCCTCTTCGTCCTCGCGCTGGCGGCCTGTGGCGACGCCACCCCGGCCATCATCGACGCCCGGATCGTCGACGGCGCGACCGGCGATGGCGGGGTCGGCGACGACGCGGCGGTGATCGACGGCCCCGTGGTCAGCCCCGACGCCCCGGTGGTCGTCGCCGACGCCGCGGTGGTCGACGGGCCGGTGGTCAGCCCCGACGCCCCGGTGGTCGTCGCCGACGCCGCGGTGGCCGACGGGCCGGTGGTCAGCCCGGACGCCGCCGCGATCGACGGCCCCGTGGTCAGCCCCGACGCCGCCGCGCCCGACGCGCCGACGGTCGCCCCCGACGCCGCGGTGCCCGAGTTCTTCGGTCCCACGCCGTACCTGTCGCCCGGAGATCGGCCGTTCACCGTCGCCGCCGCGCAGTTCGAGGACTTCGAGGACGGCGCGCTCAACACCCTGGGCGTGACCGCGTCGACGTTCTCGATCGCCTCGAGCTTCGGTCCCGGGCTGATCGACTCGGTCGACGTCGATGACGGGACGCTCGACGGCACCTGCCAGCCCGGCTGCGACGATCTGTGGGCCAACGGCTCGGTGACCTTCACCTTCGACGCCGCCGCCCTGGGCGGTCTACCGACCCACGTCGGCCTGGTGTGGACCGACGGCGGCCCGGGGTCGACCGTGACCCTCGAGGCCTTCGACGCCGCCGGGGTGTCGCTGGGCACCCGGGCCGGCACCGGCTTCGCCGACGGCGCGTTCACCGGCGGCACCGCCGAGGATCGGTTCTTCGGCGTGCGCTGGGCCGGCGGCGTCCGCCAGGTCCGACTGTCGAACACCAGCGGCGGCATCGAGGTCGATCACCTGTACTACGGGCGCTGAGCCAACCGCCGACCTCGGTCTCGGCCTCGGTCTCGGTCTCCGCCTCGGTCTCGGTCTCGGCCTCGGTCTCGGTCTCGTTCTCCGCCTCGGCCTCGGTCTCGGTCTCCGCCTCGGTCTCGAGCTTCAGCACTCGATGATGTTGACCGCGAGCCCGCCGCGGGCGGTCTCCTTGTACTTGCTCGACATGTCGGCGCCGGTGTCGCGCATGGTCTTGATGACCTTGTCGAGAGAGACCTTGTGGCTGCCGTCGCCGGCCAGGGCGATGCGGGCGGCGTTGATCGCCTTGACCGCGCCCATGGCGTTGCGCTCGATGCACGGCACCTGGACCAGGCCGCCGATCGGATCGCAGGTCAGGCCGAGGTTGTGCTCCATGCCGATCTCCGCGGCGTTCTCGACCTGAGCCGGGGTGCCGCCCAGGACCTCGCACAGGGCGCCAGCCGCCATCGAGCACGCGACCCCGACCTCGCCCTGACAACCGACCTCGGCGCCCGAGATCGACGCGTTGGTCTTGTAGAGCATGGCGATCGCAGCCGCGGTCAGGAGGAACCGGACCGTGCCCTCGTCGTCGGCGTTGGGGATGAAGCGGCGGTAGTACTGCAAGACCGCCGGGATGACCCCGGCGGCGCCGTTGGTCGGCGCGGTCACGACCCGGCCGCCGGCGGCGTTCTCCTCGTTGACCGCCAGGGCGAACAGGTTGACCCAGTCGATCACCACCAGCGGATCGGTGGCCCCGCGGGCCTCGGCCCGCAGCTTGCGATGGATCGCCGCCGCCCGGCGACGGACCTTGAGCCCGCCGGGCAGGATGCCCTCGCGCTCGCAGCCGCGACGGATCGACGCCTCCATCGCCGCCCAGATCGCCAGGACCCGGGCCCGGACCTCGGCCTCGGGTCGAACCGCGCACTCGTTGCGCAGGACCACGGTCGAGATCGACAGCCCGTGGTCATCGGCGATCGCCAGGAGCTCCTCGCCGGTCGCGAACCGGTACGGCGGCTCGGTCAGGGCCGGCGCGCCGTCGGGGACGCCGTCGGCGCCGACCACGAAGCCGCCGCCGATCGAGTAGTAGATCTTCTCGGCCAGGACCACGCCGTCGGCGGCCCGGGCGGTGAACCGCATGCCGTTCGAGTGCAGCGGCAGGGTCTCGCGCCGGCGAAACAGGATCGCCGAGGCCGGCAAGAGCTCGACCCGATGGCGGCCGAGCAGGTGCAGCTCGCCCGAGCGGGCCACCGCCGCGACCCGGGCCGGCACCGCGTCGACATCGACGGTCTCGGGGTCCTCGCCCTCGAGGCCGAGGATGACCGCGACGTCGGAGCCGTGGCCCTTGCCGGTGAAGCCGAGGCTGCCGAACAGCTCGACCTTGACCGCCGCGGTCGTGGCGATCAGCTCGGACGCGACCAGGTGCTCGGCGAACCGCCGGGCCGCGCGCATCGGGCCGACGGTGTGCGAGCTCGACGGTCCGATACCGATCTTGAAGATGTCGAACACCGACAGGTGCATGGGCGGGGCGCAGGGTACCATCGCCAGCGTGCCCGCGCTCACCACCGACCGGCTCGAGCTGGTCCCGATCACCTTGCCGTTCGTCGAGGCGGTGCTCGCCGGCGACCGGGCCGGCGCCGAGGCGCTCTGCGGCGCGCCGCTGCCGGCGACCTGGCCCGGCCCCGACCTGATCGCGCGCGCCTTCACCCCGTCGATCGAGGCGGTGCGCGCCGATCCCGCGACCCGGCTGTGGGGCGACACGCTGCTCATCGCCCGGACCGGACGGCGGCGCGTGGTCGGCAGCGTGGTCTTCCACGGCCGCCCGACCGACGGCGTGGCCGAGGTCGGCTACGGCGTCGACGATGACGAGCAGCGCCAGGGCTTCGCCACCGAGGGCACCCGGGCCTGCGTCGAGTGGGCGCTGACGGAGCCGGGCGTGACCGCGGTGACGGCGACCACCTTCCCGTGGCACACCGCGTCCTTGCGGGTGATCGCGCGGCTGGGCATGCGGCCGGCCGGCAACCGCGAGCACCCGTTCCTGGGCGAGCTCCTGGTGTTCGAGCGGCGGCGCGCGGGGTGAGGACCGCCGGCGTGACCCGGCGCGCGGTCGCGGTCGCGGTGGTGGCGGGGATCGCGATCGCGGCCGCGACGGTCGCGGTGATCGCCCGCGGCGGGCCCCGCCGTGGCCAGGACCGCGGCGCGCCGTCGCCGGGCCTGGCGCCGACCGTCCGGGTTCCGGACGTCCGGGGGCCGGACACCGCAGCCGCCGCGCTCGACGACGCGGCCGCCAGCAACGTCACCGCCGCCGACTACGTCGGGCCGGACCGGTGCGCCGAGTGCCACCGCGACAACGCCGCCGCGTGGCGGGCCGGGCTCCACGCGACCATGACCCAGGCGGCCACCGGCGCCGCGGTGCGCGGCGACTTCGCCGACGTCGCCCTGCCCTACGCGGGTGGCGTCGCGACCTTCACCCGCGACCGCGGCCAGCCGACGATGCTCCTGCGCGGGGCCGACGGCGTGGTCCGGCGCTACCGCGTCACCCGGACGATCGGCAGCCGCGGCCTCCAGGAGTACGTCGGGATCGCCGACGGCGAGGCCGACGCGGTCGAGGTCCGGCTGCCGTTCGGCTGGTGGCTCGGCCGACCCGGCTGGTACCCGCAGCCCTACTACGACTCGTGGTTCGAGGCCGAGTACGACGGCGAGCGCCCGCGGGTCGACGTCTACGCCGCGGCCGAGCCGTGGGCGGCGCGATGCGCGTGGTGCCACAACACCTATCCGTTCGCGCTGCGCCTGGCCCGGCCCGGCGTCGGCCACGGTCCCGAGCGCGACCTCGCTCCGGTGGCGCCCGCGGTGGTCGACAACGTCTTGCCGATCGCGGCGCTGGTGACCGTGGGGATCAGCTGCGAGAGCTGTCACCTGGGCGGCCGGGCCCACGCCGCCGCACCGGACGAGCGGCCGCCGTCGTTTGTCCCTCGCGGCGTCCAGGTCGTCCGGAATCCGGACGCGGTGCCCGGGCCCGCGACCGACCCGCGCGGCCTGGGCGCGATCTGCGCCCAGTGTCACAGCGCGCCGTCGCCGCGCTTCCCCGACGGCAGCGCCGCCCGCAACTCGAGCGAGGCGCTGGCCATGGCGGCCGGGGCCTGCGCCAGCGCGATCCGGTGCGTCGATTGCCACGATCCTCACGTCCGCGGCCCCGACCCGGGCAGCGGCGATCGCGCGGATCACCTGGCGGTGTGCGTCGGCTGTCACCGCGAGCTGGCGCCGCCACCGGCCCAGGCCGCGCACTCCGGCCACGCGCCCGGCGACGCGACCTGCCTCGACTGTCACCTGCCGCGCCTGGTCCAGGGCCTCACGACCTACGTCCGGTCGCATCGGATCTCGTCCCCGACCGACCCGCGCATGCTGGCCGTCGGCGCCCCCAACGCGTGTAACCTCTGCCACCTCGATCGGTCGATCGCGTGGACGGCGGCGGCCCTGACGCGCTGGGGCCACCCGATCGCGCCGGCGCCCGACTGGGCCGCGGCCTACGGCGGCGACCTCGACTACGCGGTCGGCCTGGCCTGGCTGCGCCACCCCCAGGACTACGTGCGCATGACCGCGGCCGCGGCCTTCGCGCGGGCCGGCGACCCGGCCGCGCTGCCGGCGCTGGTGGCCGGGCTCGACGACGCCCGGGCCAACACCCGGATGTGGATGGTGTTCGCGATCGAGGCGCTCGTGGGGCGCCGCCTGACTCGCGCCGAGTACGATCCACTCGCGCCGCCGGCGCTCCGCGCCCGGCAGGCCACCGCCTTGGCCCGCGCGGTGGCTACGGGGTCGGCGCGCCGCGCCAGGTGACCCGACGCACCGCGACCGCGGCCAGGACCGCCATCCCGACGAAGCCGATCGCGCCGCACAGGAGCATCGCGCTGTCGGCGCCGTAGAGGCCGGCGATCGGCGAGAACACCCCCATCGCGCCGCGCCGCACGATGCTCTCGACCGACAGGATCGTGGCGCGCCGCCCCGAGTCGGTGATCTCGCGGTTGAGGAGCGGCTTGACCAGCGGCGAGTAGAGGCCATTGGCCACCGCCTGGACCGCGAGCAAGGCCAGGACCCAGCCGCCGCGCAGCTCGGCCATCAAGACGAACGAGCCAGCCAGGCCACCGAGCAGCGCCCACAGGAGCGGCTCGTCGCCGATCCGCTCGCGCAGCGCGTGGCCGCGGGTGGCGACCGCCGACGCCGCCAGGTACACGCCGGCGTAGACCAGCCCGATCTGGGCGTAGTCGAAGTGGGCACGATCGAGGAGCGGCTGGTACAGGTACACGGTCGCGCGCAAGAGCACGAACACCACCGCCGAGTAGCCGATGATCCAGGCCAGCCGACCGCTGGCGCGGACCTCGGCGATCGCGGCGCGCATGTGAGCCAGCCACGATCGCCACGCCAGCACCGCGCCGCGATCGGCCCGCGTCATCGGCGCGCGATCGTCGCCCATCGCCGCCGCGGTCGCGAAGGCCGCGACCGCCACCGCGGCGGTCACCAGGTACGGCAGGCGCAGATCGATCATCGCCAGCCCACCGCCCGCGGCGTAGGCCACCGCGCTGCCGGCCTGGTGCCAGGCCGAGGCCGTGCTCTCGCGCCGCCCGTACTCGTGGGCGGCGCCGTGGCTGGCCAGCAGATCGAACAGGTAGGCCGAGTCGGCGCCCGAGCACAGAGACATCGACACCGCGGCCAGCACCTCGGCGACCAGGAAGGTCGCGAAGCTGTCGGCGTAGAACGCGGTCAGGCACGACGCTGCCATGATCAACGTGCCGGCCATCATCGAGGTCCGACGGCCCAGGCGATCGGCGAAGGCTCCGGTCGGGATCTCGACGACGATCACCACCGCGCTGTAGATGCCGCCGAGGATCATCACGTCGCCGAAGCCGAGCCCACGCGACAGCATGTAGGGCACGAAGATCGGCACCCACAGGTACGAGGTCGCCAGCAGGCGGAACAGGTAGAACAGCCGGAGGTCGCGGGCCACTAGCGGTCCTCGGCAGCGGTGAGGATCACGATCGCCTCGCACGCCGACAGCGCGTCGAGCTCGCGCCCGCCGTCGAGGGCGGCGACCAGCACCGGCAACAGCGGCGTCGGGTCGAGGTCTGGCGCGAGCTGGCGCAGGCCCAGGGCGGCGTCGACCCGCAGGGCCGCGACCTCGAGCATGGCGATCAGGTGTGGGCGCGCGGCGGGATCGTGGGCCCGGGCCAGGGCGACCGCGGCGTCGCGCCGAAAGCCGGGATCGTCGAGGGCGGCGCGGGCCGCGGCCAGCCCCTCGGGCGCGCCGGTCGCGGCCAGCGCGATCGCCGCGCGGGTGCGGTCGTCGGGATCCTTGCCGTCGGCGGCGACCGCGGTCAGGAGCTTGATCGCCGCCGGGTCGCCGCGTCGGGCCAGGAGCTCGGCGGCGCCGATGCGGAGCTGACTGACGCCCAGGAGCCCGCGCAAGTAGCGGTCGCCGGCCGGGTCGCCGGCCTCGGCGAACACCCGGGCCGCGTCGATCCGCGGATCCCGTCGGGCCGGCTCGGCCAGGGCCGCCGCGAGGGCCGTCCGGCCAGCCGGATCACCGCAGCGAAACAGCGCCGCGGCCAGCCCCAGGCGCGCCGCCTCGGCGGTCTCGGAGTCGAGGCCATCGCGTAGGACCTCGAGCGCCTCGGGCTCGCAGGCGCGCGCGATCACCAGGGCCGCGCTGCGCTTGACCCGCCAGACCTCGCTGGCCAGGAGGCCGCGCGCGATGGTCAAGGCCCGGGCCCGCACCGCGGCCGGGTCGAGGCGAGGGGGCTCGACCGCTCGCTCGACCGGCGCGCTGGCGACCGCGACCGGCGCGTCCGGGGCTGCCGGCGCGCTGGCACCGCCGCGATCCATGAACGCCACCGCGACCGCGAGGACACCGACCGCGCCGCCGAGGCCGAGGGCGGGCACGATCCAACGCGGCCGCTCGGCGGCGGCGATCGGCGCGAGCCCCGGCGGCGCGATCTCGACCGGCGCCGCGATCTCGACCGGCGCCGCGACCTCGACCGGCGCCACCGCCTCGACCGGCGCCACCGCCTCGACCGGCGCCACCGCTTCGACCGGCGCCGCGATCTCGACCGGCAGCGGCGCGACCGCGACCGCCGCCACCGCCTCGACCGGCGCCGCGACCTCGACCACCGGCGGCGCGGCCGGTCCGCGGGCCGGTGCCGCCGGGACCGGCGCCTGACGCTCGGCGCAGGCCACGCTGCAGAAGCCGACCACCACGCCGTCGCGCACGCGCACCACCCGAGCCCGCACCGGATCGACGGGACCACCACACCCGGGGCAACTCGCCGCGGTCATGGGAACGCCAGCACCTTGGCCTCGCCGTGGGTGGCGATCAGGCCGTCGACGTAGGCCAGCGCGCGATCGCGCCGGCCCAGCACCGCGGCGATCTCCTCGTCGGTCAGCAAGCGCTCGAAGGGACCGGCGTCGGCCAGGACCGCGCGGAGCTGAGCCTCGTCGAGGGCGCGCAGCCGCGCGACCAGCCGTCGCGAGAAGGTCTGGACCCGCTGCAGGTAGCGATGGCTCTTGTCGTGGCCGCGGCGGTTCTTGCCGAAGGCCAAGGTGTTGTCCATGAAGTACAGCACCGCGCCGTCGGCCGACACCTTGGCGTTGTTGCCGGTCCAGCGATCGGTGTTGTCGATGACGAAGTCGAACAGGGTCATGGTCGAGAGCTGCTGACACAGCCCGACCCGATCGGGCGGGATCTTGGCCCCGGCCTTGAGCCAGGCCCGCCAGGTGACGATGCCGTCGGTCTCGTCGATGCGCGCGCCGCTGATGCGCGCGTCGGCCAGGACCGGCACCCACCACGACAGCTCGCCGCGCAGCTCGGCGCCCCGCGGTCGCGTGTCCGTGCGCAGCCGGGTCCGCGCCTCGCCGTCGCCCGGATCGACGGCCGCGATCAACTCGTCGAGCGTGTAGGTGACCGGGATCGCGGGCGGCACGCGACCGATGCCGAGCAGGCGATCGATCCGATAGGCCGCGATCTCGCGCCGCGGGTTGGATTGCCCGAAGACCTGATCGGGCTTGAACGCGCCGCGCGCGCCGTTGTCGAGGTCGAGCCGGAGCGACAGCGAGGTGCCGCCGCGGTTGACCTTGACCCGCGCCGGCCGGCCGGCCCGTAGCGGCGCCAGGAGCTGCGCGTCGTCGACGTCGCCGAACCGCCACACCGGCGCCAGCGGATCGCCGGCCGCGGGGACCGGCGCGATCGCGACCGTCGCCGTCGCCGCGACGCCGCTCGGCGCCCCGGCCGCGGATGGGCTCCGGCTCGCGGACACGTTGGTCGGCGGGACCGGCGCGCGCGCGCCCGGCGGTGGCGGCAGCGGCCGCGGCGGGCGCAGGTCGAGGGTGATCCGCGGCTCGGCGTCGGGGCCGCGCCACTCGGCGGCCAGGCGGGTCGCGCCCCAGGTAGCCCCCGACAGGGCCGCCAGGATGACGACCGCCTCGACGGCGATGCAGGTCCCGAGTCGCACGAAAAAAATTCTATCAGTCGCGATCGCGCGACCGCAAAATCCCGACCGTCCCGGGCGCCGAAGCTACTCGGCGCCGCCGGTCTCGACGAAGCCGGCCTTGCGATGGCGGGCGGTCGGGACGTGGGCGGCCCAACACTTCTGGCTGCAGAACACCAGCTTGTGGCGCCCGGTGTTGCAGCTCGCGACCGTACATCGCAGGTGCCGCGCACCGTCGGCGATGGGCGCACGGCAGGTCGCGCAGGTCAGGGGTGCGGCCACCGCGCGTTGGTAGCACAGCTCGCGCGCTTCGATAACTCGTTCGATAGCGCGGTCGCCACGCGGTGCCGCGACCTCACGGTCCGCGCCGCAAGCGATCGACCGCAGCGATCGCCGCCGTGGCGTCGCTGGTCACCCGCCGCACCACCCCGGCGCGATCGACCACCACGGTATAGGGATAGGAGTAGACGCCGTAGCGCTCGGCGGCGTGGCCGTCGTCGCCCACCAGGGTCATCGCGTAGCCGGCCCGATCGAAGATCGCGCGGGCCGCGGCCGGATCATCGACGTTGACCGCCACCACCGCGACCTCGTCGCCCCAGCGGCGCGCGGCCGCGTCGAGCTTGGGCAGCGACGTCAGGCACGGGCCACACCAGGTGGCCCAGAAGTCCACCACCACCACCCGCCCGCGCAGCGCCGCCAGCTCGACCCGCGGCCCCGGCGCGCCGTCGGCCTCGAGGCGCGGCAAGGCGAAGCCCGGCGCCGGGGTCCCGGCGGTCAGGGGCCGCAGCCAGTCGAGGTGACCCGCGATCCACACCAGGTTGACGGCCAGGCAGCCGACCACCACCGCGGCGACCGGGGCGCGGCCCCGCGGCGCGGCGGGCGCGCCGGCGGTCGGGCGTCGACGCGCCGCCTGGATCGCCGCCCACAGCCCGGGCCCGGCCGCCGCGATCACCAGACCGATCGCCAGCACCCGCGGCACGGCGAGCTGGCCGCCGAGCGTGGTCGCGACCAGCGCCACCAGCACGGACGGCAGCGCCGCGACGCACGCCAGATCGATGTCGCGACCGAGATCGCGGCGGGCCCCGGCGGCCAACCACACCACGATCGACGCCACCGCGACCACCGCCAGGGGCAAGGTCGCCGCCGCGGTCACCGCCCCCATGACCGGCGCCAGCGCCGGCCGCACGCCGTGCTCGACCGCGATCCATCCGCCGGCGACCAACGCCCGGGTGTGGCCGGCGAGGATCACCACGGCGATCGCCTTGATCAGATCGACGCCTGGACGGCCCCCGACAGTGGCGGCCTCGGCGCGGGTCATGGCCGCGGCCGGGCTGCGGACCGCCTCGGTCCACCGCGCCAGCCAACCGGGGTCGGCGGCTGCGTTCACTTCCCCCCCGAGCGCGCGTTCAAGAGCTTGCGGGCCTGGGCCACGACCGCCGACGGAATGCCCTTGCTCGACGCGATCAACCGCAGATCGCGCTCGCGCAGGTGCAGCAAGAGCTTGGTCGACTCGGTCAGCGGGGTCTTGGGGTTCAGGATCAACGCCTTCTTGGTGCCGTAGAGCCGGGTCCAGTCCCGGCGCGCGGCGATGTAGGCGATTACGTCGGCCGCCAGCGCCTGGTTACCGGCGTACTTCGCGGCCTCGAGATCGGTGACGCCGGGGGACTTGATCGCCGCCACCGCCACCATCTTCATCGGATCGCGGATGAGCAGGGCGCGCGCGAAGGCGTTGCCCAGCGTGGCGAGCCGGATCTTGGCCGGCACCGACATCTTGTTGAGCGGGACCTTGGCCGGGTCGACCGCCGGGGCGGCGTCTTCCGCCTCGGTCACCACCACCGCGTCGTCGGCGGCCGCGGCGTCGGTGGCGGCGTCGGGCACGGTCGCGACCCCGGCCAGGGCCTGGGCGAAGGCCGCGTCGTCGGCGGCGCTGGCCCCAGCCCCGCCCGCGGTCACCAGGCGGGCCAGCTCATCCCAGGCCGAGATGCCAGCGACCCGCACGCCCGAGCGCACCGCCAGCTCGACCGCGCGATCGACGGTCGACATGCGCGCCTTGGGGTTGCCGTACATCGCGCCGATGATCTCGGGGCAGCGCAAGAGGCGCTGCTCGTTGGTCGCGATGAGCTCGATCACGCCGGCGTCGCCATCGCCGGCGAGAGCGACGATCGTCTCGTCGGGCACCAGCGGCGCGCCGATCAGGGCCTCGACCAGGGCCGGGCTCGTGCGCGCGCGCGGCGCCAGCCAGCCCAGGACCGGGCCGGGCACCGTCGGGTCGGCCAGCACCGCGGCCACGATCTTGTCGGGCAGGCCGGTCGCGGTCGCGGTCGCCGCCGCGGCCAGCGCCGGGTCGATCGCGGCGATCTGGAAGAGGACCGTGGCCAGCTCGGCCGGGCGCGGCAGCGGCACCAGGCCGCGGGCCGCCATCATCCGCCCCGGACCCGGCGCCAGCGCCTTGGCCGCCGCCGGCGACAGCGCCGCCACGACCGCCGGCTCGAGCGGCGTCACCGTCACGACGCCGCTCCGCCGACGTTGCGATCGTAGAGGAGCTTCAAGCCGCGCAGGGTCAAGAGTTCGTCGGTCTCTTCGATGGTCGCCGACTCCGAGGCCACGAGCTTGGCCAGCCCGCCGGTGGCGATGCACTTGGCCGGGAAGTCGACCTCGGCGCGGATCCGGGTCACCAGGGCGTCGACCATGCCGGCGTAGCCGTACAGGAGGCCCGACTGCATCGACGCCACGGTGTTGCGGCCGATCACCTTCCCCGGGCGAGCGATCTCGACCCGCGGCAGCTTGGCGGCGTGGGAGTACAGCGCCTCGGCGCTGATCTGGATGCCGGGCGCGATCGCGCCGCCCAGGTACTCGCCGCGCGGGGTGACCACGTCCCAGGTGGTGGCGGTGCCGAAGTCGACGACGATGCAGCCGACCTTGTGGGTCTCGTAGGCGGCGACCGCGTTGACGATGCGATCGGCGCCTACCTCGCGCGGGTTCTCGTACAGGATCGGCATGCCGGTCTTGATGCCCGGGCCGACCACCAGGGCCGGCGTGCCCAGGTACTGCTTGAAGAAACGCTGGATGCCGAACACCGCCGGCGGCACCACCGACGACACGATGCCGGCGTCGAGGCTGCCCCAGGCGAAGCCCTGGAGCTCGAGGAGCGACCGCACCAAGACCGCCAGCTCGTCGGAGGTCCGGCCAGCGTTGGTCTCGATGCGGAAGTGATTGACCAGGTCGCCGCCGCGGAACACGCCGAGCACGGTGTTGGTGTTGCCGACGTCGACAGCCAGGAGGCACGTCATTGCCGGCGCATGGTAGCTCCGAAGCGCCGGCCCGTAGTAGTCTTGCCGGCGATGTCGAACCTGCGCCTTTCCTCGCTCCTGCGTGCGTCCGCCCTCGCGCTGGCCCTGGCCGCCTGCGGCGGCGGCGGCGATCCCGGCCCGCGGCCGCTGTCGACCCACTTCCAGCAGTCGTACATCGCCCAGGTCGCGGTCGATCAGCAGGGCGAGGTGGTGGCGGCCAACAGCGCCTGGGACGTCGCCAAGCGCGAGCAGATGAAGGCCGAGGCCGACCTGCGCGAGGCCCGCAACACCCTCGACATCGCCAAGAACGAGGCCAAGACCGCCAAGATCGACGAGGACTCGGCGCGCAAGAACTACGACGCCGCCAAGGCCTCCGCCGATCAGACCCGGATCGCCGAGGCCGAGAAGGCCCAACAGGCGGCCAACCTTTCGCGCAACGCCGCCGACGAGCGGGTCAAGTACTACCAGGGCTACCACGACTGGCTGAAGGCCCACCTGCGGGCCACCACCGAGGCGGCGTTCTGGCGCGAGGCCCAGTACGAGCTGGCGATGGCCAACCTGGCCCAGAAGAACAACATTGCCCCGCCCAGCTTCAACCACGACAAGTTCGTCGACCAGGAGGGCCAGCGGGCCAAGCGGGCGACCGACTACCGCGGCAAGGCTGACGACGCCAAGGGCAAGGCCTCCGACGCCCGCAGCCGCTGGCTGGCGATCCAGGGCGAGGCCGACAAGGTCCTCGGCAAGAAGAGCGAGTACCCGGATCCGATGGCCAACAAGGCCGGCGGCGACGATCCCACGGCTGGCGGCGCCGGCGGCATGACCGTCGGCGGCTCGGACGCGGCGTCCGATCCCAAGGCCCCCGAGCAGCCCGAGTCCGCGCCGCAGTGAGCGACGCCCCGCCCGCGGCCGCGCGCCTGCTCGTCGTCGATGACGAGAAGGTGATCCGCGAGATCCTCGCCGAGTTCCTCCAGCTCGAGGGCTACCAGGTCACGACCTGCGAGAACGGGCAGAAGGCGCTCGACGAGCTGCGGCTGCGCCCCTACGATCTGGTCATCTCGGACCTGAAGATGCCCCACGTCTCGGGGCTCCAGCTCCTCGAGAAGATGGCCGAGGAGGGGATCTCGGTCCTGACCGTGATCATGACCGGGTTCGGCACGGTCGAGACCGCGATCGAGGCGATGAAGCGGGGCGCCTACGACTACGTCCTCAAGCCGTTCAAGGTCGAGGAGGTCATCCATGTCGTCCAGCGCGGCCTGTACCGGCAGCAGCTCCAGGCCGAGAACATCCGGCTGCGCGAGGCGCTGACGATCTATCAGGTCAGCGAGGCGCTCGCGACCTCCCTCGATCTCGACCACATCCTCGACACCATCCTCAAGGCCGCGGTCAAGGAGACCGGCGCCGACGTCGCCACGCTGCACCTGCGCGACGGCAAGACCGGCGCCTACGAGGAGCGGCTGCACCTGGTCGGCGAGACCTCGTCGGTCAACCGGGCGCCGACGCCGTCGTTCGACGTCCTGACCGAGCGCTTCGATCGCGGCCAGACCGTGGTGTCCCACGGCGACAGCGCGACCCGGTTCTTCGCCGGCACCCTGGGCGATGGCCGCGAGCTGGCGTCGTTCCTGTCGGTGCCGATCCAGATCGGCGCCTACGTCACCGGGGTGGTCAACGTCTACAGCTACACCCGCGGCAAGCTGTTCAACGAGGGCCACCGCAAGCTCCTGACCGTCCTGTCGTCGCGAGCTGCGACCGCGATCGACAACGCCCGGCTCTACGACGACCTGCGGATCCGCAACGCCGAGCTGCGCACCGCCAACCGCACCCTCGAGGACACCTTCCGCTCGACGGTGGCCGGGTTCGCCCAGGCCCTCGAGGAGACCGACCAGTACACCCGCGGCCACTCCGAGCGGGTCGCGACCTACGCCGAGCTGATCGCCCGCGGCCTGACCCTGGCCGACGCCGAGATCGATCGCATCGTCCAGGCCGGCGTGATGCACGACATCGGCAAGCTGGGCGTCCGCTACGACATGCTGAACAAGCCCGGCAAGCTGACCGCCGAGGAGGTCCGGGTGTTCCGCCAGCACCCGGAGAAGGGCAAGCGCATCCTCGAGCCGGTGCCGTGCCTGCACGGCCTGATCGACGGCTGCTGGTGCCACCACGAGTGGTGGGACGGCGGCGGCTACCCGCGCGGGCTGGCCGGTCACGCCATCCCGCTGGTCGGTCGGATCGTCGCGATCGCGGACGCCTACGACGCCATGACCAGCGACCGCGCGTACCGCCGCGCCCTGCCCCACGAGGTCGCGATCGGCGAGATCGAGCGGTGCGCCGGGTCGCAGTTCGATCCCGAGCTGGCGATCCTGTTCATGCGCCGCCTCGAGGAGGAGCGCGAGGAGGCGGCCCGGCGCGGCGATCTCGGGATCTGGCCGCGTTAATACGTCGGACCCGGTGCGTGGGGCGCGAGGGTGGTGGTTCTTACCGGGCGGGTTTCCGGAACCCCGGGGCGTGAACCAAGCGGCCCGGAGGTCGACCGCTGCGGTGGGGACGTGGCTGGCCGCGAGGGTCGGACTCGGACTCGGGTTCGGACTCGGGTTCGGACTCGGGTTCGGGCTCGGACTCGGACTCGGGTTCGGACTCGGACTCGGGTTCCGGAACCCCGAGGCATGAACCAAGCGGCCCTGAGGTCGACCGCTGCGGTGGGGACGTGGCTGGCGGCGACGGTCGGATCGGACTCGGACTCGGTCTCGGACTCGGACTCGGTCTCGGGTTCGGGTTCGGGCTCGGGTTCGGGATCGGGATCGGGATCGGGATCGGGTTCGGGACTCGGGATCGGACTCGGGTTCGGACTCGGGCCGGTGCCGCGATTACTTCAGGCGGGTGTGGAGCAGGTCGGCCAGCGCGGTCATGCCGTCGACGGTGGTGAAGATGCCGACCACCTTGTGGTTCTGGGCGACGATCACCGAGCCAGCCTTGCGCTCGGCCATGAGGGTCGCGACCTCGTCGAGGCCGGCGTCGGGCGACACCGTCAGGACGTCGGAGGTCATCGCGTCCTCGACGGTGATCAGCTCCGGGTTGACGTCGTCGAGGGAGGTGATGATCGCGACGTCGCGGTCCGAGATGATCCCGACCAGCTGGTTGCCGTGCATGACCGGCAGGTGGCGGATGCCGTGCTCGCGCATCAGATCGTGGGCCTTCTTGAGCGACTGCTCGGCCCCGATCGTGTGCGGGCTGGTCGTCATGTAGCGCTGGATGGACGGGATGGCTTTCATGTCCCGAGGTTGTGCACACCGGATGCCGGCGCGGCGGCCGCGCTGCGGGCCCCGGATCGCCTCACGCCCGCACCGGTTGCGCCGGACCTGCGCGCCGCTGCACCGGTTGCAGGCGACCTCCGGCCCGGCCGGCTCAGCGCTCTCGGGCCAGGCGCTCGGCCAGGCGGGCGGCGACGTCGGCCTCGACGGCGGGCGCGCTGAGCTGCCGTCGCAAGCTGGTGGCGACCGCGCCGTAGACCCCGCCGAACGCCGCGCAGTTGGCGCAGCCGGCGACGTGGGCCTCGACGCCGGCGCGCTCGGCGTCGGCCAGGGTGCCGTCGACGTAGTCGCCCAGGCGGAGCAGCACCTCGCGACAGCGCAGGCCCGCGATCATGTCATCGAGCGTCATGATGGCCTCCTTCGCGGAGCGCCGCAGCCAGGGCGAGGCGGGCCCGGTGCAGGCGGCTCTTGACCGCCGCCACCGAGCAGCCCAGGACCCGGGCGGTGTCCTCGAACGTCTGATCGAGCACGTGGTGCATCCAGATCGCGGCGCGATCGTCGGCCGACAGCGTGGCCAGGGCGCGCTCGAGGGCGGCCCGGTCCTCGGCCTGGTGGGCGGCGGCGGCGACGTCGGTCGCGCCCCAGCCGGCGGCGGCCCCGAGCTGCTCGAGGGAGCGATCGTCGGTCGCGACCTGATCGGCGCGCCGACCCCGGCGGGCCGCGGCGTGGCGAGCGATGGCGTAGAGCCACGCCCCGACCGCGCCGTCGCCGCGAAACCCGGCCGCGCCGCGCCAGGCGGCGAGGAAGGTGTCCTGAAGGACATCCTCGGCCGCGACGCGATCGCCGGTCAGGGCCCGGGCCAGGTGGAACACCGGGCCCTGGTAGCGCTCGACCAGGATCGCGAAGGCGCCCCGATCACCACCAGCGGCGGCGGTCAGGAGTTGGTGGTCGGCTTGCGCATCGGACATGTGGACACGCCGAGGAGCGTATACGCGGGACAGCTCCCGAGCAGCCCGGTGGCCAGCGGGACGACGCCGAGGAGGCCCCACATCGTCTTGGGACCGACGAAGACCAGGGCCAGAAGGACCAGCCCGATCACCACGCGCACGCCGCGCTCGATCGTGTGTTCATTGCGGGGAAATAGGTTCGCCATGGGGACTTTCCGGCCGACCCGATGGGGCGGGCTCACCTGCCAAGAGCCACAACCACGGCCGGTGATTCAGACATTCGTGCGGCGCGATGTCGCAGGGACGGCGGACCGCGGCGGACCGAAGACCGAGGCCGAGGCGGAGACCGAGACCGAGGCCGAGGCCGAGGCGGAGACCGAGACCGAGACCGAGGCCGAGGCGGAGACCGAGGCGGAGGCCAAGACCGAGGCCGAGGCGGAGACCGAGACCGAGACCGAGGCCGAGGCCGAGGCCGAGACCGAGACCGAGGCCGAGGCGGAGGCGGAGGAACCCGATCCCGATCCCGATCCCGAGTTCAGCCGGCCATGGTGTCGTAGGTGTGGAACTTCATCATGAACGTGGCGCGGCCCTCGGACAGCGACCGCATCCGGGTCGAGTAGCCGAACATCGCGCGCAGCGGCACCAGCGCGGTCACGACCTGCTTGGGGCCGCGCACCGCGACGTCCTGGATCTGGCCGCGGCGCTGGTTGAGGTCGCCGATGATCGCGCCCAGGAACTCGTCGTCGACCGTGACCTCGACGCTCATGATCGGCTCGAGCCGGGTCGGGTTGGCGGCGGCGCAGGCGCGCCGGAAGGCCTCGGCGGCCGCGGCCCGGCAGCCGATCAGGCCATCGGCGCCGTCGGCGACCGCGACCTGGGTCAGGGTGACCTCGACGTCCTCGAGCGGGAAGCCGTCGGCGCCCGACGACGCGGCGTCGCGCAGCCCCTGGAGCGCGGCGTCGACGATCGCGTCGGAGACCACCGCGACGCCGGTGAGCTGCTTGCCGAACCGCACGCCCGAGCCGCGCGGCAGCGAGCGGACCCGACAGGTGGCCTCGCCGTAGAGCCGCTGCTCCTTGAGCTCGCGCTCGAACACCGCGTGCCCTTCGGCCTCGCCCAGCACGGTCTCGCGGTACACCACCTGCGGCTTGCCGACGTTGGCGGCGACGCCGTACTCGCGGCGCATGCGGTCGACGATGACCTCGAGGTGCAGCTCGCCCATGCCCCAGATGATGGTCTGGCCGGTGTCGGCGTCCTCCTTGACGCGGAAGGTCGGATCCTCGTCGACCATCTTGGCCAGCGCGAAGTCGAGCCGCTCCTTGGCGGCGTTGTTCTCGGCCTCGATCGCCTGCGAGATCACGGGCTCGTAGGTGTCGATCCGCTCGAGGAGGATCGGGGCCTTCGGGTCGCACAGGGTGTCGCCGGTGGTGGCGTCCTTGAGCCCGGCGGCGGCGACGATCTCGCCGGCCACCGCCTTGTCGAGGCGCTCGCGCTTGTCGGCGTGGATGCGGAACAGGCGCGCCACCTTCTCCTTCTTGCCGGTGCGGACGTTCAGGAGCTCGTCGCCGGGCGCGAAGGTGCCGGCGAAGATGCGCAGGAACACGACCTTGCGGCCCTCGTCCATCGCGATCTTGAAGGCCAGGGCGGCCAGCGGCTCGCTGTTCTTGGGCTGGCGGGTGAGCTTGTCCTCGGTCTTGCGCGGATCGACGCCGGTGATCGCCGGCACGTCGGTCGGCGCCGGCAGGTAGTCGATGACCGCGTCGAGGAGCGGATGGATCCCCTTGTTGCGCAGCGCGGTGCCGCCCAGGACCGGCACGATCTTCACCGCGATCACCGCCCGCCGCAGCGCCGCCTTGAGCTCGGCCACCGTCAGCTCGGCGCCCTCGAGGTACTTCTCGGCGATCGCGTCGTCGGTGTCGGCGATCGCCGCGACCAGGCGCTCGCGGGCCTCGGCGACCGCGCCGGTCAGCTCGTCGGGCACCGGTCGAACCTCGGGCTTGGCGTCGAGCTCGCCGGAGAAGTACAGCGCCTGCTGGGTCAGCAGATCGACCACGCCCTCGAAGGCGTCCTCGCTGCCGATCGGGAGCTGGATCGGCACCGGGTTGGCGCCCAGGCGCTCCTTGATCTCGGCGACGACGTGGTCGAACGACGCGCCGATGCGGTCGAGCTTGTTGACGAAGGCCAGGCGGGGGACATGGAACTTGTCGGCCTGGTGCCACACCGTCTCGGACTGCGGCTGGACCCCGCCGACCGCGCAGAACACCACGACCGCGCCGTCGAGGACCCGCAACGAGCGCTCGACCTCGATCGTGAAGTCGACGTGGCCGGGGGTGTCGATCAGGTGGATCTCGTGCTTGCCCCACTCGAAGGTCGTGGCCGCGGCGGTGATGGTGATGCCGCGCTCCCGCTCCTGCTCCATCCAGTCCATCTGGGTCTCGCCGTCGTGGACCTCGCCGGCCTTGTGGATCTTGCCGGAGTGGAAGAGGAACCGCTCGGACACCGTGGTCTTGCCAGCGTCGATGTGGGCGACGACCCCGATGTTGCGAACCTGGTCGATCTTGGCCATGGCGCGCGCTCTATAGCACGGGGCCTCGACCGCGCGGCGGCCTTGGCCGCGGGTCGGCGCCGCCGGGCCGCAGCGGCGCAAAGTGCGCTACCATCGCCGACATGAACATGCGTTCGTTGTGCGGAGTCGCGCTCGCGGTCGGGCTGACCGCGGGTGTGGCGGCGGCGCAACCCGACTACAAGGCCGCCGCCGAGCACTACCAGCTCGCCGAGACCGCGATGGCGCGGGGCGCGTACACCGACGCCGCCCTCGAGTACGGGATCGCCTACGACATCACCAAGGACCCGATCCTGTTCTTCAAGATCGGCCAGGCCAACGACAAGGCCGGCCGCTGCGCGGTCGCCCTCACGTACTACAACCGCTACCTGAAGGAGGGGAACCCGAGCCCGGAGTATCGCCGCCTGACCGAGGAGCGCGTAGTGGCGTGCGGCGCGGCCGGGACCGACGGGGGCACGGGCGACGGGGGCACGGGCGACGGCGGCACGGGCGACGGCGGCACGGGCGACGGCGGCACGGGTGACGGCGGCACGGGCGATGGCGGCACGGGTGACGGCGGCACGGGCGACGGCGGCGCCGGCGATGGCAGCCAGGACGGCGCCCTCGGTGGCCCCGACGCTGGCGGGCCGTCGTTCATCGATCAGCCGCAGTCGTGGAAGCGGACCGGCGCCTGGGTCGCGACCGGCCTGACCGTCGGTCTGGCTGCGGCCGGGGTGGTGCTGGCGATGTCGGCCTCGGGCAGCGAAGAGGATCTGCAACAGCTCCTCGACTTCCGCACCGCCGGACGACCGGCCCGCTACGACGAGGTCCGCGGGACCTACGACAGCCTCCTCGATGACGGCGAGCGCTACGATCAGCTCGCGACGGTGGCCTTCATCGGCGCCGGCGCCACCGCCGTGATCGCGACCACCCTGTTCCTCCTCGATCGCGGCGGCCGGGCCGAGAGCGCCAAGGCCGCTCGGATCCGGCCCGCGGTCGATCGCCGCGGCGGCGGCGTCGTCGTCGGCTGGGAGTTCTGACGATGGCCAAGTTCACGTTCGCGGGCGCGTTGACCACCACCGCCTTGATCAACACAGCGTTGACCGCAACCCTCGCCGCGCTGGTGACCGGGTGCTTCGACCCGCCCAAGCCGGCCTGCGCGTTCCTGTGTGGGACCGACTCGAGCTGCCCGAGCGGCTACACCTGCGCTGGCGATGGCTGGTGCAAGCGCGACGACGTCGCGCCTAGCTTCGTATGCGAGCCGGGCACCGTCGATGCCGCGGTGGCCGACGCCCCGGCGACCGACGCCGCCGAGGTCGACGCCGCCGAGGTCGACGCCGCGATGGTCGACGCGGGGACGACCGACGCCGGCGAGGTCGACGCCACCTCGATCGATGCCAGCGTGCCGCGCCTCGAGATCATCACCGCCAGCCCGCTGGCCTTCGGCGCGGTGGCCCAGACCGCCAGCGCGACCCAGACCGTGATGGTGCGCAACAGCGGCGCGGCGCCGTCGTCGGCCCTGACCGTCGACGTGACCGGCACCGACTTCACCCGGGTCAGCGGCACCGACACCTGCATGGGCGCCACCCTGCCCGCCCTCGGCACGTGCAGCTTCGAGGCGCGGTTCGCGCCCGCGGCCCTCGGGCCGGCGACCGGCGTGGCCGCGGTCTCGGCGACGGCCGGCGGGACGGTGTCGATCAACCTGACCGGGACCGGCGCGCCCATGCTGACCGCCAGCCCGACGACGGTCGGGTTCGGCGACGTCGCCAGCGGCGCGACGCCCGAGCGCACGGTGACGTTGACCAACGCGGGCACGGTCACGACCGGCACCCTGACCGCGGCCGTCACCGGCGACGCCCGGTTCTCGATCGCGACCGATAGTTGCTCGGCGGCGACCGTCGCTGCGGCCGGGACCTGCGCGGTCGCGGTGCGGTTCACGGCGTCGAGCGCCGGCGACGCCACCGGGACCTTGACGGTGACCGGGACCCCAGGCGGACCGGTGACGGTGGCGCTGACCGCGACCGGGTTGTGAGCGACCGAGTGGTGAAGGACCGGGCGGTGAGCGACCGGGCTGTGAAGGGCGGCGCTGCGGCCTGCCCGGCTGGCTAGCTGGTAGTGATCGGGTGGCGGTGCTATAGGAAGCCCCGCATGGTGTTCGGCCTGTTCTCGAAAGAAAAGTCGCTCCAGCGCACGATCGAGCGCGCCACCAACAAGCTGTCGCAGCAGGCCGACCGATGGGCCGCCCTCGAGAAGCTGCGCGAGGACGGCTCGGATGACGCCCTGGTCGGTCTGTGCAAGCGCTGGAACATCACCAGCAACAACCAGGTCGAGGACCAGCAAGAGAAGGCCTGGGTGGTCGAGGTCCTGACCGCCAAGGGCCCGGCCGCGCTGGCCCCGCTCAAGCGCTACCTGAAGGGCGCCCAGGTGCTGTCCCACGCCCTGGCGGTCCTCGGCGCGGTGGCCAGCCGCGAGCAGGTGTTCGAGGTCGTCGACGCCATCATCGCCGACGAGCCCCCCGGCTACACCCGCGATCCCGAGCGCCGCCTCGACCTGATCCGGTGGCTCAGCGAGTGGAAGACCGGCGGCCCGGACCTCGCGCCCAGGCTCCTGCCGTACCTGCGCGACTTCGACCAGAACGTGCGGGTGGCGGCGGCTGACGCGGTCGCCGACCTCGACCCCACGGTCACCGGTGGACCGCTCCTCGACGCCTTCGTCCGGCCCGAGGAGGAGAGCGGCCGATTCCGCAAGCGCATCGCCGAGATCCTGGCCGCGCACAAGCAGCCGCTGGGCGATCGCGCCGACGTCGTGGCGGGGCTGCTCACCGGCCCGGTGTCCGGCTTCGCGGTGGTCGGCGGCACGCTCGTCGCTCGCTGACCCGCCTCGACACCATCCTGGGACTCGGCCTCCGCCTCGGCCTCGGTCTCGGCCTCGGTCTCGGCCTCGGTCTCGGCCTCGGCCTCGGTCTCCGCCTCGGTCTCGGTCTCCGCCTCGGCCTCCGCCTCGGTCTCGGTCTCGGCCTCCGCCTCGGTCTCGGCCTCGGTCTCGGACTCGGTCTCGGTCTCGGCCTCCGCCTCCGCCTCGGTCTCCGCCTCCGCCTCCGTCTCCGTCTCGGCCTCCCTCTCAGCGCGCGACCTCGAGGGTGACCTTGACCGAGCGCTTGTCGCCGTTGCGCGAGATCTCGAGCTCGACGACATCGCCGATCCGCCGGCGGTCGAGGACCTTGAACAGGTCGGCGGTCTTGACCACCGGGCTGCCGTCGATCTTGGTGATGACGTCACCGAGCTCGAGGCCGCTGCGCCCCTGGATCAGGCCCGACAGCCCGGCGCGATCGGCGGGGCCCCCGCGGGCGACGTTGCGGATGCCGACCCCGGTCACGCCGATCTGCCGCATCTCACCGTCGGACAGGAGGTTGATGCCGAGCACGGGGCGGACCTCGCCCTTCAGGTTCAGGATCTGCGGGACGACCAGGTTGACGGTGTCGACCGGGACCGCGAAGCCGATGCCCGCGGACGCCCCCGACGGGCTGTAGATCGCGGTGTTGACGCCGATCAGCCGGCCCTGACCATCGAGCAAGGGCCCGCCCGAGTTGCCGGGGTTGATCGGCGCGTCGGTCTGGACGACGTCGTAGATCTTGCGCTGGCTGCGCGAGGTGATCTCGCGCCCGAGCCCGCTGATCACGCCGGTGGTAAGCGTCTGGTCGAGCCCGAACGGGTTGCCGATCGCCAGCACCTTCTGGCCGACCTGGAGGTCGGCCGAGGTGCCGACCATGATCTTGGCCAGCTTCGACGGCGGCGCCTCGATCTTGATCACCGCGAGGTCCTTGTCGCGGGCGGTGCCGATGATCTTGCCCTCGTAGGTGCTGCCGTCGGCGAGGGTCACCTCGGTCGAGGTCGCGCCCTCGATGACGTGGAAGTTGGTGACGATGTGACCGGCGTCGTCCCAGATGAACCCGGAGCCGGTGCCCTGGGGCACGTCATCGACCGCCGAGGTGATGACGTTGCGCATCTGGGCGATGTTGGTGATGTGCACGACCGACGGCGACACCGTCTTGAAGACGGTGATCGTGGCCTTCTCGTCGGCGCCGAGCTCGCCGGCCGGCGGCGCCACCGGGCGGGACTCGTAGACCACCTCGGGCTGCATGCGCCGCATCTTCATCACCGTGAAGACCAGCGCGGCCGCCACCAGGAGCAGCATCACCGCGAGGAGCTTGGTCAGGAGCGACGACTCGGGACCGGCCGGGGCCGGAGGCTCGGTGGGGGTCATCGACTAGAAGGTAACCCACAAACGCCGTCGAGCCAGGCGGCCGTGTCGGCGCGGCCGCGCGCCGCCGATCACATCGCGTGGGCCAGGCTGGCCCGCAGCGCGGCGCGGGCCCGGTGGCCGCGGATCTTGACCGTCGATACCGTCAGCCCGAGGGCGTCGGCGACCTCGGCCTCGCCGAGATCCTCGTCCAGCCGCAGCTCGAGGACCCGCGAGTACCGCGGGTCGAGCCGCGCCAGGTGACCGCGCAGCGTGTGGTGATCCTGGGCCGTGGCCAGGGCCCGCTCCGGCGTCTCGGTGGTGGCCAGCAGATCGCGGTCGGCGCCGCTGGGATCGAGGCTGCGGGTCACGCGGCGATGGCGGGCGCGGCGGAGGTGCGAGAGGGCCGACGTCACGGCCACCCGGTAGAGCCAGGTGCGGTACCGGGCCTTGCCGGCGAAGGACGCCCGGTGGCGGAACGCCGACAGGAGCGCGTCCTGGGTGGCGTCGTGGGCGTCGTCCTCGTCGCGGACGATGCGCCGGACGACCGCGTAGACGAATGCGCGGTCGTCCGGGGTGAAGGTCACGGAGCGGTCGCGATCATCCGAATCGTTCATAACGGTCAGTCTAGGTCGCAATTCGTTCAGCGCAAGGACGATTTGAATGTTTTGTCGTTCGACCTCGGGATCGCGCCCTTACCTGGCCTTTCCCGTGGCGCGTAACGGAATTGGCTACCCTCACCTCTAACCGACGAACTCCGTGAAACGAGCCCTGTCTCCCAAAGACCTCGCTGCCGCCATCGGCGTGAGCGAGTCCTCCCTGAAGCGCTGGGCCGACTCGGGCAAGATCGCCGTGGTCCGCACCGAGGGCGGCCATCGCCGCATCGACATCTCCGAGGCGGTGCGCTTCGTGCGCGAGAGCGGCGTCCAGCTCGTGCGCCCCGACGTGCTCGGTCTGGCCGAGGTCGCGGCGGTCGCCAACGAGGACGGCCAGGGCGAGGCGCTCTACCAGCACCTCGCCGCCGGCAACCTGCCCGAGGTCCGCGGGCTCCTCGTCGGGATGTACCTGCGCGGCCAGGCGGTCGCCGCCATCTGCGACGGGCCGATCCTGGCGGCGATGACGCGGCTGGGCGAGCTGTGGCGCCACGACAGCGCCGGCGTGTTCATCGAGCACCGCGCGACCGACCTGATCGTCCAGGCGGTGACCCAGCTCCGCGCGCTGATCGAGCAGCCGCGCGAGAGCCACCGCGCGGTCGGCGGCGCCCCGGCCGGCGACCCGTATCTGCTGCCGTCGATGCTGGCGGCCACGGTGCTGGCCAGCGAGGGGGTCCGCGCGGTCAACCTCGGCCCGGACACCCCGATCGGGTCGCTGCGGCACGCGGTCGCACATCACCAGCCACGCCTGGTCTGGTTGAGCGTTTCGTCGCCGCCGCCGCCCGGGCTAGGCGCCGAGCTCGGCCGCTTCGCGCGCGAGCTGACCGACACCGGGGCGACCCTGGTGATCGGCGGGCGCCACCGCGCCGACGTCGCCGCCGCCGCCCGCGGCGCGACGGTCGTGACGACCATGGCGGAGCTGGCGGCCTTCGCCCGCGGCCTCTCGGTCGGCGCCCGGGGCTGACCGCCCGCCCAGCTCAGCGTCGACGAGCGCGACCGCGCCGGCCCTCGCGGGCGTAGTCGTACCAGGCCGGCGCCGGCGTCGCCGCGTCGCGGATCCGCAGGACCACGGCCCGGTCGGTGGGGATCTCGACCTCGGACCAGCCCGGCGGTGCGCTCGGCGTGACCCAGGCGTAGAGCGCGCGGGCGTCGCGCGGCGCCAGGTTGATGCAGCCGTGGCTCTTCCGCGCGCCGAAGCGATCGTGCCAGTAGGCCGCGTGCAGGTAGAGGCCGCGGCGGAACCGCAGGGCCCACGGCACCGCGCCGACGTCGTACTGGTTCTGCTCGTGCGCCTCGGCGGTCATCCGCGTGGTCGCCGCCTTGGCGACGATGCGGTAGAGCCCAGGCGGCGTGGTGCCGCGGCGACGCCCGGTCGAGACCAAGGTCACGTACACCGGCGTCGCGCCGACGTAGGCGACCAGGGTCTGCTGATCGAGATCGACGTCGAGCCACGGCGCGTCGGCGGCCAGATCGGGCGGCGGCGCCGCCGGCCGCACGACCCGCAGCTCGCCGGCGGCGACCCAGGCGTCGGGGCCGAGCTCGACCCAGCCCGGGCGCTCGGACCGCACCCACACCACCGCGCGCGCGGCGCGCTGACCGACCACCGGGGCGTCGCGGCGCGGCGCCGCCCGGACGATCGCGTCGTGGTCCGGGCCGACGAAGGCCAGGGGCCAGGGCGCCGGCTGGGCCCGCAGATCGAGGCCGACGAAGGCCGACGGGTCGAGGGGCCGAAGCTCGGAGGCCGGGACCAGGCCGCGATGGGTCGGCAGGTAGTCCTGGCCGTCGATCTCGACCAGATCGCCGCCGCGCACGAGGACGTGGGTCGACAAGAGCTCGGTCGGCGCGCCGTCGCGCGCGGCCGCGACGTCGCGGTAGGCCGGGGTGTCGTCGGCGACGACGTCGTAGTACGCGCCGGGCAAGAGCTGGCCCGGCGCCACCGCCGGCAGGTCGGCGCCACCGGGGGCGGCCGAGGTCGGCTCGAGGTCGGACGCACACAAGAAGCCGCGGGGCGCGATCGCGACCCAGGCCGAACAGCGCCGATCGCCGGCGTGAAGGCCGAGCACGGCGACCCGGGTGCCGGCGACGATCTTGCCGATCGCGGGGGCGCCGGTTCGCGCCGCCCCGAGGACGTGACGGGTCGCGCGCACCTCGACCGTCGCGGTGTCGGCCGGCCAGCCTAGCCCGACGGCGGTCGGCGGGTCGAGCGGCGCCGCGGCGACCGCGCGGGCACCGGCCAGCGCGACCAGCGCGACCGCCGCGAGCTTCACCGCCGGCCCCGCGCCGCCCGCATCGCCACCGCCAGCTCGAGGGCGGCGACCGTCGAGGTCGGGCGCGCCCGGCCGGTGCCGGCCAGGTCGTACGCGGTGCCGTGATCGGGCGAGGTCCGGACGATCGGCAGGCCGAGGGTGACGTTGACCGCGCGCTCGAAGTCGATCAGCTTGACCGGGATCAACGCCTGGTCGTGATAGAGCGCGACCAGGCCGTGATAGCGACCATCGCAGGCGTCGCGGAAGGCGGCGTCGGGCACCAGCGGACCGTCGACGATCGCGGCCGCCCCTAGGCTCGCCGCCAGCGCCTCCACCGCCGGCGCGACCAACCGGAGCTCGTCGTCGCCGAGCAGACCGCCCTCGCCAGCGTGGGGGTTCAGGCCGACGATCCCCAGGCGGATCGGCGCCGGCCGGCCGAGCTCGGTCGCCAGCGCCGCCGCCAGGAGCTGGCCGACCGCGACGATCCGCTCGACGGTCAGCGCGCCGGGGACCGCGGCCAGCGGCAGGTGGACGGTGGCCAGGGCGACCACCAGCCGAGGACCGACGAAGGTCATCGCCACCTCACGCGCCCCCAGGCGATCGGCGAGCAGCTCGGTGTGCCCCGGGAAGGCCAGGCCGGCCCGACGGGCCCAGGTCTTCGAGATCGGCGCGGTGACCAGCGCATCGATCGCGCCGGTCTGAGCGGCGGCGATGGCGCCGTCGAGCCAGGCGACCTGGGCGGCGCCGGAGCGCTCGTCGGGGCGACCGGGCACGACCGGGCCAACCGCGGGGCCCTGGCAGCGCAGCGCGGGATCGAGGTCGACGCCCATGGCGCGGGCGCCGGCCGCCAGGCACGCCGGGTCACCGAAGACGATCACCTCGGCGCGCACCGCCGGAGGCGCCGCGGCCAGGGCGGCGGCCACCACCTCCGGCCCGATGCCGGCCGGATCGCCGAGCGTGATCCCGATCGCCATGGCCGCCACCATAACCGGCGTGGGCGCGGTTGAACATGGCGCCCCGGCGATGCGTCCATCATCGTATGGACATGCGATCCGCGCGCGGCCTCGTGACCATCGCCGTGGCGACCGCGTTCGCGTGCGGCGGCGCCGGCGAGGCCCTCGACCCGGCCGAGCCTGGCCCCGGGGCGACGACCGAGACCGCCCCGCCGTCGGTGCCCCTGGCCGCGGTCCACCCCGGCGAGAAGATGCGGTTCGAGGTCTCGCTGGCCGGGGTCCTCGCGGGCGAGGCCAGCTTCGCCACCGGCGACTTCGGCGAGCGCGACGGCCGCCCGACGGTGGTGCTGTCGTCGAGCATCCGCTCGGCCGGCGCCCTGGCGCTGGTCAAGGACATCCGCGACGAGGCCACCACGGTCCTGGCCATCGACGGCCTCGAGCCGCTGTCGACCACCGCCACCGTCAAGGCCAACCCCCGCGACTACACGGCCGAGACCCGGTTCGTCGATCGGGTCGCCGAGATCGAGTTCCGCCCCGCCAAGGGCCCGACCCAGCAGCTCCGCTACGACTTCGCCGGCCAGGTCGCTCACGATGCCCACAGCGCGATGGCGACCCTGCGGGTGTGGCAGGCCCCGACCGGCACCACCCAGACCATGTGGGTCCTGGGCGGGCGACGGATCTGGAAGGTCGAGCTGACGCTGGGCCCGACCGAGGTGATCCACACCTTCGCCGGCAACCAGCCCGCCATCCGCCTCGACGGCCGCGCCACGCGCGCCCACGCCAACCTGACGGTCGATCCGAGCCGGCCGCCGCGGACCTTCTCGGTCTGGCTGTCCGACGACGCCGATCGGGTGCCGTTTCGCGTCGTGGCCGCGACCGAGCTGGGCGACGTGTTGATCGAGATGGTCGAGTACAGCCGGCCGTAGCGGGCGAGGCCGAGGCCGAGGCGGAGGCCGAGACCGAGACCGAGGCGGAGGCCGAGACCGAGGCGGAGACCGAGGCCGAGACCGAGGCGGAGACCGAGACCGAGGCGGAGGCCGAGACCGAGACCGAGACCGAGACCGAGACCGAGGCCGAGACCGAGACCGAGACCGAGACCGAGACCGAGACCGAGACCGAGGCCGAGGCGGAGACCGAGACCGAGGCCGAGCGGCGGATCGAACGCTAGCGACGACGCGCGACGGCGCGCCGCGCCAGGTCGCCGAAGCCGCGCTGACCGTCGACCAAGACCGCCGCGACGTCGTCGGTCGCGGCCCGCACGGTCGGTCGCCGCCCCTTGCCCGCGAAGAGCCCGGCGACCCCGCCGAAGGCCTGGACGGTCACCGCCAAGATCGCCAGCGACAGCCAGCCGCCGACCGCGACGCCCAGGAGCGCGAGGCGCAGCGCCGCCCGTAGCGGCTCGGGGACGTCGCCGAAGATCGGGCGGGCCAAGCTGCGGGGCCCGGGCGCGGTCAACGCCACCGAGGCCGCCGACGGCGGCAGCGGCGCCGGCATCGGCGCCTTGGCGAGGAGCGCCAGGACGTCGCGCGGCCGCGCCGGGCGATCGTCGGGGTCCGGCTCGACCATCGCCGCCAGCGCCGACCGCAGGACCGGCGACATCGCCGGCAGGTGGCGCTCGAGGTCCATCCGCAGGCCCTTGCGCGGCACGTCCTCCGGCTCGACGCCGCCGGCCAGGGCGACGATCGTCGCGCCTAGGCTGTACAGGTCGGTGGCCGGCGTGCACTGGCCGTGGAGCTGCTCGGGGGCCATGTAGCCGTAGGTGCCGACCAGCGTCGAGCCGCCCGACGACGCGCTGTCGGCGACGCCGCCGAAGTCGACCAGCGCCAAGGTGCCGTCGCGATCGCGCACCAGGTTCGACGGCTTGACGTCGCGGTGGACCACCGGGGGCGTGCGGGTCGCCAGGTAGTCGAGGATCTCGAGCGCGCGGATGAGGATGTCCTTCAGCTCGAGCTCGGAGAGGCGCTCGCGGCCGACCAGGGCCCGGAGATCGCGGCCCGGCATCCGCTGCATGACCAGGTTGAAGACCCCGGGCGGCTCCTCGAACGCGGCGTGCAGGCGCGGGATGCCGGCGTGGCGGAGCTGGCCGAGCACCTTGGTCTCGCGCTCGTGCAGCTCGAAGCTCTTCCAGCCGGCGCCGAGCTTGACCCGCTTGATCACGACCTCCTGCCGGCGCGCGACCTCGACCGCCAGGAAGGTCTGGCCCTGGCTGCCGCGACCGATCGGCTCGCTCACGCGCCACCTGCCTCCGAGGAGCGGACCGTCCGCGGGCTTGGCCATCACGCCGCCCGCAGGGTGACGACCGCGACCTCGGCCGCGGTGCCCTCGCCGACCCGGACGCGCACGCCCGAGTAGCCGACGCCCGGGGTCACGTACAGGTGGCCGTCGTCGACCGGATACAGCCCGCGCCGGAACCTCCGGCCCATGCGCGCGATGATGCGATCGGTGACGCCGCGCAGGTAGATCTGACCGCCGTGCATGTGGCCCGACAACACCAGGCGGGCGCCGCGCGCGACCAGCCCCGGCGCGGCCTCGGGATCGTGACACAGCGCCACCGTGGTCGCGCGGCCGGTGGCGCCGGCGAACGCCGCCTCGGCGTCGTCGTGGCGCGTGATCGGATCGTCGACGCCGACCAGGCGAAGCGGCGCGCCCCGGACCTCCACCGCGGTGTGGGCGTTGGTCAGGACGTCGTAGCCGTGGTGGGCGAGCGCGGCGCGCACGCCCTTGGCGTCGGTGAAGTAGTCGTGGTTGCCCAGGGTCGCGACGACCGCGCGGGCCCGCAGCCCGCCGAGCTGCGCGCGCAGGAGGGCGACCTCGTGCTTGCGCCAGCACACGTAGTCGCCGGTCAGCGCGACGACGTCGGGCGCCGCCTGGTTGGCCAGGTCGATCGCCGCGCGGATGTGGCCCTCGGGCGTGAGGTTGCCGACGTGGAGATCGGACAGGTGGGCGATGGTCACGCCGTCGTGGCGCGGATCGAGCCCAGCGACCGCGACCTCGTGGCGGACGAGCCGCGGCGGCGGCGGCGGTCGGCGGCGCGACATCGAGCGGCAACTGTAGAGCGCCCGGCGGCAGGCGCAAGGGCGGCGGAGACCGCGGTTGCGGGGCCCGGTCGCGCCTGGCACATTGGACCCAGAGACGATGGCACAACCAGCTCTGGCCGAGGTCCGCGTGTCCTGTCCGGCGTGTGGCGGAGCGATCCATCCGATCGCGGGGCGGTGCAAGCACTGCAAGGCGGATCTGGTGACCGCGCGGGGCGGCGCCACCGCGGCGATCGGCTCGGTGATCCAGCTCGGCGCCCTGGCCGCGCCGGTCGCTCCTGCCGCCGCCGGGGTCGCGCCGCTGCCCTCGCCTCCGGTCGCCAGCGGGGCCGAGGCCGGGGCGCTGGCCGCGCCGGTGGCCACCGCGGCGCCGGTCGTGGTGGCGGTCGCGCCGGCCCGGCCGAGCCGTCGTCGGGCCTGGCGCCGACAATGGCCGCTGTGGGTCGCGGGCATCGCCGCCCTCGCGATCCTGGCCAGCGTGGCGGTCCTGATGTTCGGTGGCGAGGACGACAAGCCGCGGCGGCGGCGGGCCCTCGGTCCAGCGCCGGATCGCATGCAGACCGATCAACTGCCGACCGATCCGCGAAACGGCGCCGGCAGCCAGCACCAGCCGCTGCCCAACGCGCCGACGCCGGCCCCCGACGTGGATCCCGATCCCGATGGTGATCCCGACGGGGTTCCCGGTGTGGCCCCGGACCGCAATCCTGGCGGTAGTCTCGGTTCCACCGATCCCGACGATCCGGACGATCCCCTTGGCGGGGTCCCGGGCGGGGTGCCCGGCGGGGTGCCCGGCGGGACGCCCGGCAGCGGCATCGCCCCACCGCCGGGCCCCCCCGACGCCTCGGCGCAGTTTCTCAGCCGTGCCCTCGACACCGCGTGCCAGCGGCTGTCGACCTGCTGGGGCGACCCCGCCGCGCAGCAGATGTGCACGCAGCTCAAGAGCCTGAGCCAGCAGTCCCTCGGTAGCCTCGACCTGTGCCCCAGCTTCGACGCCGCCGCCGGCGACCGCTGCCTGCGCTACCTGGCGCAGATCCCGTGTCCGGACGCCAACGCCTCGCCGCAGGATCTGCTCGGCATGGCGGCCGGCTTCGATGATTGCCTGCGCGTGTGCCAGTAGCCGCCGTGCACCGCCTCGCGCTCACCGCCGCGCTCACCGCCGGCCTCGCGGTCGCCGCGTGCAAGGGCCGTCGGACCTCGGCGCCGCCGCCGCCGCCGTCGTCGGCCGACGCCTCGGTCGGCCCGGTCGTGCGGGAGCTGCCGCCGCGCCCTGGGCCCCGGCCGACGCCACCGCCGATGCCGCGCGAGCTGCGCGCCAGCCTGCTCGACGCCGGCGCCGCGCCGCGCCTGCCCCGCCGCTACCGCGCGGCCCCGCAGCCCGAGCGGACCCTCACGGTCACCGCCGCGCTGACCGAGCGCCGGTACCAGGGCGGCGCCTGGATCGGACCGGTCGAGCACCCGCCGCTGCGCGATGGCTTCGCGGTGACGCGCACCGCCGACGGCACCCTCGCGGTGCGCGGCCTGGTGGGCGCGGTCGACGCGCCCGACGCGGCCGCCGCCGCGCCGCTCCTGGCGCGCTGGCGCACGCTCCTCGAGCGTCGCCGCCTGACCGTCGCCGTCGATGACCGCGGCCGGATGAGCGCCGCGACCTTCACCGACGATCCCGATCGCCGCCGCCCCGACGCCACCCTGGCCGAGGACGAGTTCGCGCAGCGCTGGCTGGCCCTGGCGGTGCCGTGGCCCGACGAGCCGATCGGGCTGGGCGCCCGCTGGCGGTTCATCCACGTCCTGCGCGTCGGCGGCGTCTACCTGAAGCAGACCGCGACCTACACCCTCGAGGCCATCGCCGACGATCGACTCACCGTCGCGATCGAGCTCGAGCGCCTGGGCGAGCCCCAGGCCCTCGACCTGCCCGGCGCGCCGGCCGAGCTGATCGCGCTGCGCCGCCGGCTGACCGGCCGGGTCACGGTCGGCGCGACCGACCCGCTGCCGCTGGCCGGCCAGCTCGTCGCCGAGCAGTCGAGCCACGCCCGCGTGCGCGGCGTTGGACCGGTGCCCGAGGATGAGCTGACCGACGATCGCGCGACCTTGACCCTCGGCGAGTGACGTCGGCGAGACCTCGGCGAGCGCGGCGCCGCGGCGCGGACGGATCGATTGACTTGGACCGGCCCGCGCCCTAAGGACGATCCATGCTCCCCGCGCCGCTGCCGGTCACGCTCCTCACCGGCTTCCTCGGCGCCGGCAAGACCACGCTGCTCAACCGCGCGCTGGCCGATCCCGCGCTGGCCGGCGCCGCCGTGCTGATCAACGAGGTCGGCGCGGTGGCGATCGATCACCACCTGGTGCGCGACGTGCGCGGCGACGCGATCGTCCTCGGCTCTGGCTGCGTGTGCTGCACGATCGCCGGCGATCTGGTGCGCGCCCTGGCCGAGCTGCGGGCCCAGCTCGATCGCGGCGAGCTGCCGCCGATCGATCGCGTCGTCCTCGAGACGACCGGCCTGGCCGATCCGACCGGGGCGCTCGCGACGCTGGTGCAGCACCCGCTCCTGGCCCGCGCCTACCGGCCCCACGCGGTGGTCACGGTGGTCGACGGGCTGGCCGGCGACGCGATCCTGGCCCGCCACCGCGAGGCCCAGGTCCAGGTCGCTCTCGCCGACCGGGTGATCGTCGCCAAGGCCGACCTGATCGACGACGCCGGCCGGGCCGCCGTGACCGACGCCGTGCGGGCGCGCAACCGCGCCGCGCCCCTGCACTGGCTGACGCTCGACGGCGAGGTCGCGGCCGACTGGTTCGCGGCCGCGCCGGTGGTCGCCGACGACGGTCGACCGCTGGCGGCGTGGCTCAAGGCGGCCACCGCGCGCCCGGTCCTGGGCTCGACGCCATCGGCCCACGGCGAGGTCGTCACCGAGGTCGCGTGGTTCGCCGAGCCGCTCCGCATGGGCCCGCTCGCCCTGTGGCTGTCGCTCATGACCCAGATGCACGGCGGCGCGCTCCTGCGGGTCAAGGGGCTGGTCGCGGTGATCGGCGAGGACGCGCCGGTGGTGATCCACACCGTCGGTCACGTCGTGTATCCGGCCCGCCAGCTCGCGGCGTGGCCCGACGACGATCGCCGCACCCGCCTGGTCTTCATCGCGCGCGGCCTGTCGGCGACGACGCTGCGCGCGCTGTTGGTCAACCTGGGCGAGACCCTCGGTCAGCCGTTGGTCGACGGCTGACGAGCGCGCGGCCTCGCGGCGCGCGGGCGGTCAGCGGGCCTGGGTCGCGGTCGGCGCGGACGGCGCGACCGCGTCGGCGCTGGCCACCACGGCGCCGAGACCAAACACGACGATGGCGGCGATCGCGACGGCGAACAGGCGATCGCGGAGGGTGCGGCTGTGCTGGCGGCTGGCGATGTTGTCGAGAGAGGTCGTGGTCATGTCCGGTCGTATTGCGAAGCGCGGACCAACGCGCGTGGGTGGTCGTCGACGCGCGGACGACGCGTGCCCTCGACGTGGCCACGCGCGGTTAGCCGCGATGAGGTCGCGTCGGTTCGACCGCGCGGGTGACGTTCGACGACGATCGTCGACGAGTTGCGACGCGACGCTGGGACACCCAGGCTGTCGCACCGGGCCGCGACGCGCCCGGGCCGCGACGAAGATGTCGTGGCGCTCCGGTCAGGCCACGCAAGTGACCGCGCCGCCACGCCTCCGACGGAGGGTCGAGTAGCCGGCAACTGGGCGCGCCGGCCACGAAGCCGATTCTTCGACGGTCGGCCCGACGCCTACACCCACCGCACCAGCACAGCGTGGCGGTCGCAGACCGATACAGCGACCCACGCGACCGCGAGGCGACCGGCCGCAGGGCCCGGTCGCTCGGCGCCCGCGGGCCCTCGCGGGGCCTCAGCCGTCGCGCAGAAACACGACGGTCACGCCATCGCCACCCTCGTTGCCCTCGCCGGGCCGGGCCGACTTGGCGGCGGGGTGCCGCGCGACGTGCTGCCGCACCGCGCTGCGCAAGACGCCGGTGCCATGGCCGTGGAGGACGAACACCGCCTCGTGGCCGAGCAAGAGCGACTCATCGAGGAACCGATCGAGGTTGGCCAGGGACTCGTCGACGCGCTGGCCGCGCAGATCGAGGGTGGTCGACGGCGTCCGCGCGCCGGCCTTGGCCTCGGCGCCTGCGCCATCGACCAGCACCACCTCGGCCGCGCCGCGACCGCGCCGCGACCGGGGGGCGCGCTCGGCCGGGCGCGCCTCGTCGGCGACCTCGCCCCGCGCCGCCCGGGCCTGGCGGTGGCTGTCGATCAGCACCTCGCCGACGTCGACCAGGACGTGCATGCCGCCCAGCCGCACCGACACCTTGCCGCGCTCGGGGGCGGCCGCGACGTGGCCGCGGCTGCGCAGGCGCGGCACCAGGACCGGCGCGCCGACGGTGAGGTCGCGCTCGCCGGGGCGGCGGCCCGGCGGCAGCGGCACCTCGGGCTCGTGGCGCGCGACCTCGGAGCCGACCTTGACCAGGGTCCGGCGCGCCGCCGCGACCTCGGCCTGCTTGACCAGGGCCTCGCGGCGACGCAGCTCGAGGCGGACCCGATCGGCCTCGGCCCGGGCCTCGCGCAGCGCGACCAGGGCCTCGCCGTGGGTGCGGCGGTGCTCGCGATCGCCGACCGCCCGCGCCTGATCGCGCTCGAGGCGGGTGGCGATGCGCTCGGACTCGGCGGCCTCGAGCTCGGCCAGGAGCGCCGCGCGCTCCTCCTCGAGGCGACGGCGCTGATCGGCGACCGAGGCCAAGAGCCTCTCGACCGACAGCCCGGCCTCGCCGACCAGGGCCTCGGCGCGATCGACCACGTCGTCGGGGAGCCCGACCCGGCGCGCCACCACCAGCGCGCCCGAGCTGCCGGGCACGCCGAGGTGCAGCTTGAAGGTCGGCTCGAGACGCTCGAGATCGAAGCCGACCGAGGCGTTGGCGTAGCGCGGATCGGTCGCCGCCACCGCCTTGAGCCGCTCGTAGTGGGTGGTGACGAGCGCGGTCACGCCGCGCGCAGCCAGCGCCTCGATCGCCGCCTGGGCCAAGGCCGCGCCCTGATCGGGATCGGTGCCGACCGCGAGTTCGTCGATGAGGACCAGCATCCCGGGCCGACCGTCGGCGAGGAGCTGGCGCAGGCGCGCGACGTGGCCGGTGAAGGTCGACAGGTTGGCCTCGAGGCTCTGGGCATCGCCGATGTCGCTGCGGACGTCGGTGAACCAGCCGATCGCCGAGCCGCTCTCGGCCGGCAGGTGCAGGCCGGCCCGCGCCATCAGCGCGCACAGCCCGGTGGTCTTGAGCGCGACGGTCTTGCCGCCGGCGTTAGGCCCCGAGATGAGCAGGCAGCCACCGGCCGCCACCGTGACGTCGTTGGCGACGCAGCGCCGACCGGCCAGGAGCATGAGCGGGTGGCGGGCGTGGAGCAGCGCCACCCGCGGCTCGGGCACGACGATCGGGGCGGCCGCGACCAGCTCGTCGGCGAGCCGGGCGGCGGCGGCGATCACGTCGAGCTCGCCGGCGGCCGCGACCGCGGCGTCGAACCCGTCGGCCTCTTCGGCGACCCAGCCCGACAGCCGGGTGAAGATCCGACGCTCCTCGTCGGCGACCTCGCACTCGGCGAGCTTCTTGCGGTTGTTGAGATCGACGATCTCCTCGGGCTCGATGAAGATCGTCTGGCCGCTGCCCGAGGTGCCGTGGACGATGCCCTTGACGAAGCCCTTGCCGTCGGTGCGGACCGGCAAGACGTAGCGGTCCTCGCGCTGGGTGTAGTAGTCGTCCTGCAAGAGCGGCGCGTAGCGCGGATCGCCGACCAGCTCGTCCATCCGGCGATCGAGCTGGGCGGTGAGCGCGGCCACCGAGCGGCGCAGCGGCCCGAGGGCCGGGCTGGCGTGATCGACCAGGCGACCGTCGGCGTCGAAGGCCTCGAGGATCGGGTGGTAGACGTGGCCGAGATCGGCGATCGCCGCGGCCTGGGCGGCCAGGGCCGGCGCCACCGCGGCGTGCTTGCGCAGGTGCGCGCGCAGCCGGGCCAGGGCCGCGCCGGTGTGACCGATCGCGACCAGCTCCGGGGCGTCGAGGCTGGCGGCCTTGCGGACCCGGGCCACCGCCGGGCTGACGTCGACGATGCCACCCAGGGGCAGCGCGGCGTCGATCGCCGCCAGGTGGCGCGCCTCGGCGATCGCGTCGACCCGGGCCTGGGCCTCGCCCGGGGTCTCGAACAGGCGCGCCGCCCGGACCGCGGCCGCGCCCCGGCTGGTCGCGCAGCGGGTGGCCCAGTGCTCGATCACCTGGGGCCACCCGAGGTCGGCGGAGGTCTCTGGATCGACGGCGGTCACGGCGAGGTCTCCTACCATGAAGCCGGGCCGACGGCGGGAGCGACGTGTCGGGGGGCCGAACCCGAGACCGAACCCGAGACCGAGACCGAGACCGAGGCCGAGACCGAGGCCGAGACCGAGACCGAGGCCGAGACGGAGACCGAGGCCGAGACCGAGGCCGAGACGGAGACCGAGGCCGAGACCGAGGCCGAGACGGGCTAGCGCGCCGGGAAGCCGAACTGCTGCGGCGCGGGTACGACCTGGTTGCGGCCGTTGCGCTTGGCCACGTAGAGGTTGTCGTCGGCGCGCTTGATCAGGGTCGGCGGATCGAGGTTCGGCTCGTTGTAGGCGCAGGCGACGCCCAGGCTGACCGTCACCGGGATCGCGGTCTGGTTCCAGATCACCGGGCGCTCCGCCATGAGGGCGCGGACGTGCTCCGCGAAGATCACGCCGCCGTCGAGCCCGGTCGACGACAGCACGCAGGCGAACTCCTCGCCGCCGTAGCGCGCGAACAGATCCTCGCGCCGCATCCGCGCCTTGAGCCGACCGGTCAGATCCTTCAGGACCTGATCGCCGGCGAGGTGGCCGTGCTCGTCGTTGATGCGCTTGAAGAAGTCGATGTCGAACATCACCAGCGACAGCGCGTGGCCGTGGCGCTTGGCCCCGGCCAGCTCGCGATCGATGAACTCGAGGAAATAGCGCTTGTTGTGGATCCCGGTGAGACCATCGAGGATGGTCATCCGGTAGATCTCTTCGTGGTAGGCGCTCTCGATGTTGGCGCCCGACAGGAACTTGAAGATCGCGTCGCCGAACCGAACCTGGTCGCCGTCGGCCAGGGCGTGGCGCTGGATGCGCTGCTCGTTGACGAAGGTGCCGTTGGTCGAGCCCAGATCGATCGCCCACCAGGCGCCGTCGCCCTCCTTGGCGAGCTGGGCGTGATGGCGCGACACCGCCGAGCGGCTGATGACCAGATCGGCGTCGGTGTCGCGGCCGATGAGGTAGAGCTGCTTGGTCAGCGCGGTGCGCCGGCCGATGTCGGGACCGGGCGGGTGCAGGAGCACGAGGCAGGACTCGCCGGTCGAGGTCGGACGCATCGGCTGATCGATGGGTCCGACCAACACCAACGTGCCGCTGTTTCGCGTCTGGCTCACGAAGGGCGAGTGTAGCCCGGGGCCCCGGCCACCGCGCAACTTTTGGCGCTCAGCGCGGCCGCGCCGGCGGCGGCGTGAGCTGCTCCCACGGCGCGTTCACCCCTAGGTACTCACCCCACTCGAAGCCCGACTGGTAGATCGAGTCGACCTGCTCCGGTCGCAGGATCGAGCCGATCCGCCCCTCGGCGCCCTCGAGGATCGAGCCCAGGCCGCCGGCGTATTGCAGGAGCCCTTTGACGTTGCGCTCGTAGGGCGTGAGGCTGCCGTCGGCGATCGCGCTGTTGGTGTAGGCCAGGACCTCGTCGTAGACCTGCCCGAAGGCGGCGTCGAGCTCGGCCCGCTGGGCCTCGGTGACGCCGGCGGCCTGCTCGGCGGCCCGGCGCATATCGGCCAGCTCGTTGCGCCGCCCGCCCAGGGCCAGCTCGACCATCGGGGTGATCCGCGCCTTGTAGTCGGCCTCGGACTCGCCGGGGGCCCGGCCGAGCATGGTCGCCATCTGCTCCTGCCGCCGCAGCCGGCGCTCGAGGCGCGACTCGGCCTTGGGATCGTCGAGGGTCGGGCGCGGGCCCGAGCCGGTCATGGGCTTGCGCCCGAGGAGGCCGGCCATCGGCGCGCCGCCGCCGGTCCCGGGCGACGGCGGCGTCACCTCGCGCCAGGGGTCATCGCCGTCGGCTGCCGGCTTGGGACGCGCCGCCAGCTCGTCGCGCAGGCGGCGGTTGTCGCGCCACAGCCACCCGGCCAGGCCGAGGGACACGACCATGAGGGTCACCAGGATCCAGCGAACCATGGCGGGAACCCTAGCACCAACGATCCGCAACGCCGCGCCGCCGATCGCGGCGTCGCCCTAGGGCGCCGTCCCTCACAGGCCCATCCAGTAGTTGACCTTGACCATGACGACGTCCTCGGACGGCGCGGTCGCCAGGCCGGCCAGATCCCGCCCGAGATCGAAGGTGCCCTCGGTGACGGCGTCGCTCTGACCGTGGCTCCAGATCGCGAAGGCGGTCGCGCCCGGGCGGTACTCCCAACGCACGACCAGGTTGGCGCGCAGCTCGCGGAACGCGAAGTCGGGCACGCCGAACGCGTAGTCGGTGGCGCCGTCGCCGTCCTCGTCGACCAGGTAGGTGTCGTCGGCGCGGGTCAGTCGATCGGCGGCGAAGCGCGCGAACCGATCGGCGAAGGCCGCGGCCCGGGTGGCGTCGGCGCGGGCGAAGTCGCGGTAGCCGCCGGTGGCGACGAAGGGCTGGGCGTAGAGCTGGAGCGACAGCGCGGGCGTGAAGGTCCACGCGCCGCGCACGGTGAGCCCGAGGGTCTCTTGCTGGATGCGCGCGAAGAGGTAGCGCGGCGCGCCGTCGCGCGCCTCGACCTCCTCGACGTACTGCGCGTGGTTGGTCGCGGTGGCGTAGCTCGGCCCGACGAACAGCTCGAGGTTCGAGCGGGCCTGGATGTTGAGGCCGACCTCGGCCGAGCCGCGGAAGTCGTCGGCGGCCCAGGTCCGGCCCCAGTTGGCGCTGGCGTAGAGGTTGACCGGCTCGCGGTAGTCCGACGAGAACCCGACCCAACCGCTGGCGCTGGGGTCGAGGGCGAGCGCCGGGCCGCCGCGGGTCCCGCCGGGATCGAGCAGGTTGTGGTTGTACTCGACGCCGCCGAACAGGTTCCAGAAGTTGTCGAACTGGACGTTGCCGTTGAGGTTGCCGCCGTAGCCGTGGGTCTCGGGCGCGAGGTTGCCGAACAGCCAACCGTTGACGTTGAGCCGCCACGACATCACGTCGCCGTCGACCTCGTTGTCGAGGTAGGTCGCGTAGCCCCAGGTGACGTGACTGTCGACCGGGCCGTGGTAGCCGAGGTCGTTGGCCTCGAACCCGGCGGTCCGCACGTCGCCGCCCAGGCCGTAGCGCCAGTGCTCGCCGCCGACCTGCATCAGGTCCCAGACCAGCGCGCCGCCGGTCAGGCTGGTCCGGGTCAGGTCGACCGCCAGGTGATCGGCGTCGGGCCGCTGGTACAGGTGGCGGAAGCTCTGCTGGGTTTCGGCGATCGCCGCCGGGCTGCCGTGGACCTGGGAGCCGACCGCGCGCGCCCGCAAGACCCAGTCGTCGTCGGCGAACTTGTGGGACAGCTCGAGGCCGCCGGTGAGCGCGCGATCGTGGAGAGTGTCCTCGAGGCCGGTGCCGTCGAGCTGCCGCACCACCGAGGTCGCGGCCAGGCCCAGCGCGGTCTTGCCGCCGCGCAGATCTTTCTTCAAGCGGACCAGGGCGTAGTTGGTGAGGGGCTCGACCACCGCGGTGGTCTGGGTGCCGTCGGTGAAGGCGCCGGTCGCGGTCTCCTCGGCGGTGATCGCGTCGAGCAGGCCGAAGGACCAGCCGCCGGCGGTCTTGCCCGACACCTTGGCGGCGCCGTAGATCGTCGTGCCAGTCGGCTGATCGACGAAGTCGCCGTCGACGCCGCCGTGGGGCGCGGCGCCGATCCGGCGCGAGTAGAACAACGTGTCGCTGCCGCCCGGGCCGTCGCCGGTGCCGATCCCGAACTGGAAGATCTCGCTGCCCTCGAGGAAGAACGGCCGCCGCTCGGCGAAGTAGGTCTCGTTCGCGGTCAGGTTGACCTGCGACGGGTCGGCCTCGATCTGGCCGAAGTCAGGGTTGATCGTCAGCGCCGCGGTGACCGCCGACGACAGCCCGACCTTGGCGTCGAGGCCGGCGCCGTAGCGCGGGTCGGCGGCGGCGCGGAACGGATCGGCGGCGTCGTGAGGCACCCGGGCCAGGCCGGCGCTGACGTAGGGCAGGACCTCGATGCGCCGCCCGCCCCGAAGGCCGCGCAGGCCGCGCAGCTCGCCGAACTGGCTGACGAAGGCTGGCTCGGTGCGCGGCGACGGCGCCCACAGGTCGGTCTCGCCGGTGCGGCCGACGAACCGCATGACCTGCAGCCCCCACGGGCGGTCGTCCTCGGCGAACCGGAGCTGACCGAGGGGGATGCGGAACTCCGCCGACCAGCCCTGGCGATCGACGTGGACGGCGCCGGCCCACACCGCGTCCCAGCCGGCGTCCTCGCTGGTGTCGTTGTACATGAGCAGGTCGCGCTGGACCCCGGCGGCGTTCAAGGCGAAGCCGAACGCGGTCCGGCGATCGCGGTACGAGTCGACCATCACGCCGATCCAGTCGGCCGCCGAGTCCTGATCGCGCCGGTGCAGGAGGCGGCGGATCGCGGTCGGCTCGTCGTCGTGGGCCCGGACCCCGACGTAGAGGGCGTGATCGTCGTAGGCGACGCGGAACTCGGTCGGGTGGCGCGGCGGCCGACCCTCGTTGGGCGCGCGCTGCCAGAAGTCGTCGGCGACCGGCGCGGTCGCCCAGCCGGCGTCGTCGAGGCGACCGTCGATGGCGATCGCGCCGGTCCGCCGGACCGCCGCCGTGACCCGACCGCCGCCGTGGGCGACGCCGACGACGAGACACAGCGCGAGGGCGGCGAGCGCGAGGCGGACGGGCATGGCGAGGAGATGCGGGAGCGAGCCCCGCGGTGGACAGGAACCAGCGTCGCGCCGTCGAGATTCCGAGTCGAGCCCGATCGTCGACCGCGACACCTGCGACGCGTGCGACGGCGTTCAACCGACCGAGCGCTCGGCCTCGTCTTTGGCCCGGGCCAGCTCGAGCAGGAGCTGCGTGGTCGGCACGCCGACCTCGTCCACGTCGACGATCTCGCCGGCGGTGAACTCGAAGTGGCCGGCGTCCCAGGTCAGGGCCGCGGCCAGGTGATCGCGGCCCGCTCCGACGGCGGTGCCCTCGATCTTCACCACCCGACCGCGGGCGACCGACAGCCGGGCCTGGTCGCCGACCGCGGCGACCGCGACGAGGACGCCCGACTTGCGCTCGAACTCGAACAGCGACAGGAGCGTCGCCACCGAGATCTCGGCCAGGTCGCCGCGCAGCACAGCGCGCTCGGCGCGACGGCCGGCGCTGGCCACCGCGCGCCGAGTCCGGATCACCAGCTCCTCGTCGAGAAACGGCCGGGTCAAGAGATCGCGGACGCCCAGCCGATAGGCCTCGAGGCGGACGTGATCGGAGATCTCGTCGGCGATCAAGAGGACCGGCAGGCCCTCGAGGCGAGGGTTGACCGCGAGGGCGCGCAAGAGGCCGGCGCCATCGAGGCCGGGCATCGCCAGCGCCGCGACCACGCCGTCGGGGCGCGCGGCCTGACACGCGGCGTAGGCGGCGGCGCCGTCGGCGAAGGCCGTGACCTCCAGGCCCGCGTCGGTCAGCGCGGTCGCGATCCGGGCCCGCAGCGGCGCGCCGGGCTCGGCCACCACGACCCGCGCCGGCGCGGAGGTGGCGCTGGGAGGCGGCGTCAGCTCGTCGATCAGATCGTCGAGGTAGCCGGCCAGGGCCTCGGCGCCCCCCTCGGCCGCCAGGAACTCGAAGCCCATGCCGACGTGGCGGCCCAGGGCCCGGGCCGCCGACGGCGTCAAGAGGTGCGCGACCCGGGCGAAGGCCGCGAACCCGGTGTCGTCCGGGAGCCGGACCTCGAGCTCGGTGACCGCGCCGACCGGCAAGAGCTCATCGGTGCGCACGTACACGCCGCGGCGCGACAGGTCCTCGGACACCGCCACCACCCGCTCGCCCATGCGCTCGAAGACCACCTGGCACCGCGCGACGACGCGCGGGTTGCGGGGGCTGCGAGGGCGGTCCATGGGATCCGGATACTACGGCTCGGGCTCGCCGGGCTGGGGTGAACGGGTGATCGGACGGGTATCGAAGCGCCGTCGATCCCGGGGGTTAGGAACGCCGCTTGCGGTCTTCGAAAGTTTCATGAATATTTGAAACCTCTGAACGCATCGATGATGTGGATTCGCAGGAGCCGCCGATGACCCTCGCCACCCCCGCCCTCGATCGCACGCCCCCCCGCCCACCGGTGGCGCAACTCCAAGGCGTGTGCGAGGCCCGCGGCCCGGCCGACCTGGCGGCCCGCCTGGCCGACCTCGACCGCTGGATCGGCGGCGAGCTGCGCGACTTCGACGCCGAGCTGGCGGTGGTGCCGCGCGGGGTGACCGCGGTCCAGGCCGCCGCCCACCACCTCCTCGATCTCGGGGGCAAGCACCTGCGACCGATGTGCGTGGCGCTGGCCGCCAAGTGCGGCGCCGGCTTCGGCCCGACGGCGCGCCAGCTCGCGATCGCGGTCGAGCTGGTCCACACCGCGACCCTGCTCCACGACGACGTCGTCGACGTCGCCGACACCCGCCGCGGCCAGCCGGCGGCGCGCACGATCTACGGCAACGCCACGGCGATCTTCGCCGGCGACTGGCTCCTGGTCGAGGCCCTGCGCCGGGTCCGCGGGGCCGGCGACCTCGGGTTGCTCGACGAGATGCTGGCGATCATCGAGGAGATGATCCTGGCCGAGTCGATCCAGCTCGAGCGGCGCGGCCAGATCGACGGCGACGTCGCCGACTACTACCGGGTCGCCGAGGGCAAGACCGCGGCGCTGTTCCGCTGGGCGATGCGGGCCGGGGCCCGGGCTGGCGGCTGCGACGACGCGGCGGTGGCGGCCCTCGAGGCCTTCGGTCGTGGGCTTGGCGTCGGATTCCAGATCATCGACGACTGCCTCGATTTCGGCGGTGTCGCCGAGATCACCGGCAAGTCGCTCTACACCGATCTACGCGAGGGCAAGCTGACCCTGCCGCTGCTCCTGGCCCTGCCCCGCGACCGCGAGCTGGTCGGGCTGGTGGCGGCCGCGATCGCCGACGACAGCGGGGCCGCGGGCCCCGCCAACCACGCCGCGATCGCCTCTCGGATCGCGGCCGCCGGCGGCCTGGCCGAGGCCCGGCGCGAGGCCCAGCGGCGGATCGCCGCCGCGATCGACGCCCTGGCGATCCTGCCCGACGGGCCCGGCAAGGCCGCGCTCATCACCGTGGCCGAGGCCACCGCGACCCGGGACAAGTGACGTGCGCCCGTCGAGTCGCATCGCCGGCTTCTACCGCGAGCCCGTGGCCGAGCGGCTGCGCCGCCTGACCGGCGCGGCGTCCGACGCCAGCCTGGCGTGGCTGGCCGCTGGCGGCGGCCTCGACCTGACCACCGCCGATCGCATGAGCGAGAACGTGATCGCCACCGTCGGCCTGCCGCTGGCGGTCGGGCTCAACCTCCGGCTCAACGCCACCGACTACCTGGTGCCGATGGCGACCGAGGAGCCCTCGGTGGTCGCGGCGGCGTCGGCGGCGGCCCGGCTGGTCCGGCTGGGCGGCGGGTTCGTCGGCGACGCCGACCCGTCGATCATGACCGCGCAGATCCACGTCGACGGCGTCGACGACGTCGACCGCGCGCCGTCGGCGATCGCGGCGATCGCCGACGCGCTGTGCCGGCTGGGTGACGCGGCGATCCCGCGGATGGTCGCGCGCGGCGGTGGCTGTCGGGCCGCGCGCCTGCGGGTGCTCGACCGCGACGAGCGCGCGGTGGTGGTCGAGGTCGACGTCGACGTCGGCGACGCGATGGGCGCCAACCTGGTCGACACCGTCGCCGAGGCGGTCGCGCCGCGGGTGATCGCGGCGCTGGGCGGCCACGCGCTCCTGCGCATCTTGACCAACCTCGCCCTCGGCCGACGAGCCCGGGTCCGATGCGAGGTCAGCGCCGACGCCCTGGGTGGCGCCGCGGTCGCCGACGGCGTTGCCCGCGCCAGCCGGTTCGCCGAGCTCGATCACGCGCGCGCGGTGACCCACAACAAGGGCATCATGAACGGCATCGACGCCGCCGCGGTGGCGCTCGGCCAGGACTGGCGCGCACTCGAGGCCGGCGCCCACGGCTTCGCGGCGGTCGACGGCCGCTACCGACCACTCGCGACCTGGCGCCGCACCACCGACGGCGTGGCCGGCGCGATCGAGCTGCCGCTGGCGGTCGGCGTGGTCGGCGGCGGCACCCAGACCGCGGGCGCGCGGGCGGCCCGCGAGCTCACCGGGGTCGGGTCGGCGCGCGAGCTGGCGATGGTGCTGGCCGCGGTCGGGCTGGCCTCCAACCTGGCGGCGCTGCGCGCGCTGGCCTCGGTCGGCATCCAGCACGGTCACATGCGACTGCACGCCCGCCGCCTGGCCGGAGGCTCCCCATGACTGACACCGCGACTGACACCGCCCTCGCGAGTTCCCCGTCGTCGCCGCCCCAGCCCGGCTCGGGCGCGATGTTCGATCGCATCGCCCGCCGCTACGATCTGCTCAACCGCCTGATGTCCTTCGGCGTCGATCGACGGTGGCGCAAGCGCACGGTCGCGGCCCTCGGGCTGGGCGATCGCCCGGGCCGCGTCCTCGACGTCGCCACCGGCACCGGCGACCTGGCGATCGACATCGCGCGGCGCCACCCTGCGGTCGAGGTGGTGGGCGTCGATCCCTCGGTCAACATGCTGGCGGTCGGCCAGCCCAAGATCGCGCGGTTCGCCGGCCGGGTCAGCCTCGAGGTCGGCGACGCCCAGGCCCTGGCGTTCCCCGACGCCAGCTTCGACGGCGTGACGATCGCGTTCGGCATTCGCAACGTGCCGGACCGCGCGCGCGGCCTGGCCGAGATGGCGCGGGTGTGTCGACCGGGGGCGCGGGTCGCGGTCCTCGAGCTGGGCGAGCCGCGCCGCGGCGTGATGGCGCCGCTGGCCCGGTTCCACATCCGCCAGGTCGTGCCGCGGGTCGGCGCGCTGTTGTCGGGGGCCCGCGAGTACCGCTACCTCCAGACCTCGATCGCGGCCTTCCCGCCGCCCGAGGAGTTCGCGGCGATGATGCGGGCCGCCGGCCTGGTCGACGTCGCGGTCGTCCCCCTGACCTTCGGCGTGTGCAACCTGTTCGTCGGCACCGCGCCCGGCGAGGCGGCGTGACCACCGCGGCGCTGCAACCGCGCGGCCGCGCGCCCCAGGCGGTGCCGGCCCCGGCCGCCGCGGCGCTGGCGGCCGGCCTCGAGCGCGCTGTCCGGTTTCCGGACGAGGCGCTGGTGCGGCTGGCGGTGCCGGCGCCGGTGGCCCCGGCGGCGACGCTCTTGCGCGGCGATCCCGACGCCGTGGTGTGGGAGGATCGCGACGGCGCCGAGGCCTGGGCCGGCCTGGGGCGGGCCGCGGTCCTGACGGCCCGCGGCCCCGAGCGCTTCGCGGCGATCGCCGCCGCCGCCGCCGCCCTCGACCGCCGCACCGTCGCGATCGACGCACCGCCTCCGGCCCGCTGGCTCGGCGGCTTCGCGTTCACGCCCGGCGGCGCGGCTGGCGGGGCCTGGGCCGGGTTCGGCGACGCCCGCTTCGTCTTGCCGCGCTGGACCTACGCTCGGGTCGGCGAGCGCGCCGAGCTGATCCTGTGCGCGCCAGCCCGCGAGCTGGCGGACGCCGCGGCGATCCACGCCGAGCTGGCGACGACGCTGGCGCTCCTGGCGACGCCGTGCCCGGCGCCGAGCGCGCCGCGGCTGGCCCAGCGCGACGCCACCCCCGACGCCTGGCGCGCGATCGTCCTGGCCGCGACCGCCGCGATCGCGGCCGGCTCGCTGCGCAAGGTGGTGGCGGCCCGCGCCCGGGTGATCGAGCTGGCCCAGCCGATCGACGCCGCCGGCCTGGTCGCCGAGCTGGGGCGCCGGCAGCCGGCGTGCACCCGCTTCGGGTTCGCGGCCGGCGGCGCGATCTTCGTCGGCGCCAGCCCCGAACGCCTGGTGCGCAAGCGCGGCCGTGCGCTCGACACCGAGGCCCTGGCTGGCTCGTGGGCCCGAACCGACGCCGACGGCGACGCCGACGCCGCGGTGGCCGCGCTCCTGGCCAGCGCCAAGGACCGCCGCGAGCACGCCTGGGTGGTCGAGGCGATCGCCGGCGCGCTCGGCCCGCGCTGCGCCGAGCTGCGGATCCCGCCGGCGCCGACCGCGCGGGTGCTGCGCCACCTGGTCCATCTGCACACCCCGGTGGTCGGTCAGCTCGATCGCGATCGCCACGTCCTCGAGCTGGTGGCGGCGCTGCACCCGACGCCAGCGGTCGGCGGCACGCCCACCGACGACGCGGTGGCCTGGATCGCCGGCCACGAGCCGACCGCGCGCGGGTGGTACGCGGCGCCGGTCGGCTGGTTCGACGCCGCCGGCGACGGCGAGTTCGCGGTCGCGATCCGGTCCGGTCTGTGCGCCGGCGCGACGGTCGCGCTGTACGCCGGCGCCGGCCTGGTCGAGGGCTCCGATCCCACCAGCGAGTGGCACGAGACCGAGGTCAAGCTGGCGGCCCTGACCGGCGCGCTGGGGTTGGGCCGATGACCAGCGCGGCGATCCAGACCGCGTGGGCCGCGCTCGCCGTGGGCACGCTGGTCGACGCCGGGATCCGCGAGCTGGTGCTGTCGCCGGGCTCGCGTTCGACGCCGCTGGCCCTGGCGGCGGCCGCCACGCCGGGCCTGCGCCTGCGCGTGGTGATCGACGAGCGCGCCGCCGGGTTCTTCGCGCTGGGCGCGGCCCGGGCCCTGGGCCGACCCGTGGCGGTGGCGTGCACCTCGGGCACCGCGGTCGCGCACTACGCGCCGGCGGTGATCGAGGCCGCCCACGCCGGCGTGCCGCTGGTGGTGCTGTCGGCCGACCGCCCGCCCGAGCTCCACGGCGCGGGCGCGAGCCAGACCATCGATCAGCAGCGGCTGTTTGGCGGCTTCGTCCGCAGCTTCGTCGACGTCGGCGTGCCCGACGGCAGCGCCCTGGCGCTCCGAGCGCTGCGCCGCAAGCTGGTCGCCGCGATCGCCACCGCCCGCGGCCCGGCGCCGGGGCCGGTCCATATCAACGTCCCGCTGCGCAAGCCGCTCGAGGCCGCCGCGCCGACCACCGCCGCCGACCACGCGGCGGTCGACGAGGTCGCGACCTTGCGCGCCCGCCCGGTGGCGATGGCCGCGCCGCCGACCGCGCGCCTCGCCGACGCCGCGATCGCCGAGGCCGCCGCGCTGATCGCGGCCCACCCGCGCGGCGTGATCCTCGCCACCGCGGCCGCGCCGACGCGCGCCGCGCTGCGCGGCCCGATCGCGGCCCTGGCGGCGCGGGCCGGCTACCCGATCCTGGCCGAGGCCGGCAGCCAGCTCCGGTTCGCGCCGGCGCCGACCGCCGCGGTCCGGATCGATCACGTGCCGCTCTTGGCCGCCGCCCGCCCCGACCTCGCGCCCACGTTGGTGCTCCAGCTCGGCGGCGAGCCGGTGGCGATGGCGTGGTCGGGCTTCGCCGGCGCCGCCGCGCGGATCGTGCTCGGCGAGTTCGGCTGGCCCGACGGCGACTCGGCCGCCGAGCGAGTGCTGGTCGGCGACGTCGGCGACGCGGTGGCCCGGCTGACCGACGCCCTGGCGCCGCGGACGAACGACTGGGCGGCCCGGTGGCGCGCCGCCGACGCCGAGGCCGCCGCCGCGGTGGCCGCCGCCCGGACCTGGCCGGGGCCGTGGTCCGAGAGCGATCTGCTCGCGCGGGTCGTGGCCGGCCTGCCCGACGGCGCGCAGCTCGCGATCGGCAACTCGCTGCCGATCCGGGTGGTCGATGAGGTCGCGACCTCGACCGCCGATCTGGCGGTCCTGACCCAGCGCGGCGCCGCCGGCATCGACGGTCTCATCGCCGGGGCGGCCGGCGCGGCCTGGGCCACCGGCCGGCCGACCACGGTCGTGCTCGGCGACGTCAGCTTCGCCCACGACGTCGGCGGCCTGGCCACGATCGGCGACCTGCCGGTCACGGTCGTGGTGGTCGACAACCGCGGCGGCCACATCTTCGACGACCTGCCGGTGGCCCGCGCCGGCGTCGAGCCCGCGACCTACCGCGCGCTGTGGCTGACCCCGCCCGGGCTCGATCCGACGGTGATCGCCGCCGGCTTCGGCCTGCCCGCCCAGGTCGTCCGGAATCCGGACGAGCTGCTCGACGGCGCCGGCCCGCGGGTGATCCACGCGATCGTGGCCGACGGCGGCGCCGCCACGACCCGCGCCCAGGCCCTCGCCCACCTGGCCGGCCCCCGAGCGGCCAGCCACGCCGACGCGCCAGGGGCTCGCCCGTGACCGCGGTCGCGGCCCCGGCGCCGTCGTGGCGTGCCTGGCTCGGCGCCGCCCGGGTCCGGACCTTGCCGGCCGCGGTCGCGCCGGTCGTGGTCGGGGTGGCGTGCGCCCACGCCGCCGGCGCGGTGGCCTGGGGCCCGGCCGTCGCCGCGCTTGTCGGCGCGCTCCTCATCCAGATCGCCACCAACTTCGCCAATGACGTCTTTGACGCCGAGCACGGCGCCGACACTCCCGATCGCAAGGGCCCGGTGCGCGCGGTCGCCGCTGGCCTGATCTCCGCGCAGGCCATGCGGCGCGCGATGATCGCGACCTTCGCGCTCGCGGTCGCGGTCGGCGGCTACCTGACCTGGATCGGCGGCTGGCCGATCGTCGCGATCGGCGTGGCGTCGATCGCCGCCGGCGTCGCCTACACCGGCGGGCCGTGGCCGCTCGGCTACCACGGCCTGGGCGACATCTTCGTCTTCGGGTTCTTCGGCCCCGTCGCGGTCGGCGGCACGACCTACGTCGCCGCCGGCCAGGTCACCGGCTTGGCCCTGGCGGCCTCGCTCCCCCTCGGCGCGATCGCCACCGCGATCCTCGTGGTCAACAACCTGCGCGACGCCGAGACCGACGCCCGCGTCGGGAAGCGAACCCTGGCGGTGCGGTTCGGCCGCCGCTTCGCGCTCGCCGAGTACGCCGGCCTCTTGGCCCTGGCGCACGCGGTCACCGCGGCGATCGCGCTCTGGGGCCGGCCCCTGGTCGCCCTCGGGCTGGCGACCGCACCGCTGGCGGTCGCCCGCGCCCGAGCCCTCGCGCGCGCGGTGCCCGGGCCGGAGATGAACGCGCTCCTGGCGGCGACCGCGCAGCTCCTCCTCCTGCACGCCGCGGCGATCGCGGTCGCCCTGGCGCTGGCGTGAGCCGGCGCGGCGCGGTGGTCCGCGTGAGCTGGACGGTCGCGGCCACCGGCGCCGCGGGCCGCGGGCGCTGGCCGACCCGCCGGGCCGCCGTGATCGGCGTCCCGGGCGCGCGGGGATGGCGGTGGGGCGAGGCCGCGCCGCTGCCGGGCTTCGGCGATGACGATCTCGACCGCGCCACCGCCGAGCTAGCCGCGTGGCTCGACGAGCCGCGCGCCCCACTCACCAGCCCGAGCGCCCGCTACGCCGTCGAGCAGCTCGCGCGCCCGCCGGGTCCGGCGCCGGCGCTCACGGCCGCGGTGGTGGTCGACGATCCCGCCGCCGCCGCCGCCGCGGTCGCCGCTGGCGCGCCGGCCCTCAAGCTCAAGCTCGACGGGCACGACGATCGCGCGCGGGTCGCGGCGATCCGCGCCGCGGCGCCGCGGGCGGCGCTCCACGCCGACGCCAACCAGATCTGGCCCCTGGCCGAGGTCGGCGATCGGCTGGCCGACCTGGCCGACCTCGGGCTCGCGTACGTCGAGGAGCCGGCCGCCGGCCTGGCCGCCCGCCTGCGCGGTCCCCTGGCGGTGCCGGTCGCCCTCGACGAGAGCCTGGCCGACCCCGAGCGCGAGCGCTGGCTGCCGGCGGCCCTGGCCTCGGGGGCGCTCGCGGCCCTGGTGTGCAAGCCTACCGTCCTCGGCGGCCGGGCCGGCCTCGCGCCGCTGTGGGCTGCGGCCCAGGCCGCCGGCGTCGCGGTGAGCGTGAGCCACGCCCTCGAGGGGCCCCTCGCGCTGGCCAGCCACCGCGCGCTGGCCGCCGCCCTCGCGCCCACCGCGCTCCACGGCCTCGGCCCGCACCCGGCCCTGGCCGCCTGGGCGCCGCTGACCGTCGATGGCGCGGCCGTCGGCGACGACGACGCGGTGGCCGCCGCCCTCGCCACCCTCGGGGACCGATGATCGCGGCCCGCCCGATGATCGCGCGCAGCGACGCCGCCACCGTGGCCGCGATCGTCGACGTCCTCGACGGCGCCCCGCCGATCGGCCTCATCCCCGAGCGCGCGACCGCGGCCGAACAGGCGGCGCTGGCGGCGCGCCTCGCCGCGGCCCCGGTGCCCGACGACACCGCGTGCGTGGTCTTCACCTCGGGCTCGACCGGGCGCCCCAAGGGCGTGGTCCTGAGCCGCGCCGCGATCGCCGCCGCGACCGCGGCCAGCGCCGCCCACCTCGGCGCGTCCGACGACGATCGCTGGCTCCTGGCGCTGCCGCTCGGCCACGTCGCCGGGGTCGCGGTGGTCGCGCGCGCCCACCGCGGCGGCCGCGTCCCGCGCCTCGGCACCGCCCACGACCTCGCGGCGCCCGAGGTGACCCACGCCTCGCTGGTGCCGACCCAGCTCGACCAGGTCCTCGCCGATCCGACCTGGCGACCGTCGCCGCGGCTGCGGGTCGTCCTGGTCGGGGGCGCCGCCGCACCGCCGGCGCTCCTGGCCGCGGCGCGAGCCCGCGGCGTCCCGGTGCGCACGACCTACGGGATGACCGAGACTTTCGGTCAGATCGCCACCGCCGACGCCGACGCCCCCGAGCCCGACGGCGCGGTCGGGCGGCTCTTGCCGGGGGTCGCGGTTGTGGCCGGCACCGCGACCGCCCCGGCGCCGCTGGTCGTGCGCGCCCCCGGGCTCTTCACCGGCTACCTCGACGACCCGACGCCCCTCGGGCCGGCCGGCTTCCCGACCCGGGACCTCGGCTACCTCCGCGGCGATCGCTTGGTGGTGTGTGGACGGGCCGACGACGTCATCATCACCGGCGGCGAGAACGTCTACCCGACCGAGATCGAGGCGGCGCTGGCCGCGGTCCCGGGGGTGCGCGCCGCCGCCGCGGTCGGCGTGCCCGATCCGCGCTGGGGCGAGCGGGTCGCGGCCGCGGTCGTCGTCGAGGCGGGCGTCACCGCCGCGCACCTCGAGGCCGCCACCGCCGGCTGGCCAGCCCACCGCCGGCCGCGACCGCTGGCCATCGTCGCCGCGCTGCCGGTCCTGCCGTCGGGCAAGCTCGATCGCCAGGCGCTGGCCGCCTACTTGCGCGAGCGCGGGCCGGCCTCGTCGGGCCGGACGCCGAAGGTCGGTCGGTAAGTACGGCCGAAGCGGACCGCCCAGCCGCCGCCGTCGAGCGTGCGCACCGACCGCCGCCCGACCACCTCGACGCGATGACAGCGGCCGCGCGCCACCACCGGCGGGACGATCAGCTCGCCGGTCGCCGGCACCGCGACCACGACCTCGACGTGGTGATCGACCATCGTCATGCGCACGGTGTAGCGGCCCGGCCCGTGGACCGCGAACCGGTAGCCGCCGTCGGCCAGCGGGCGGGCCAGGGCTGGCGCCAGGTTGCGCGTGCAGTAGGCCGGCCGGCCATCTTCGCCGACCACCGGCACCACCACGGACACCGGCGCCGGCGCCGGCGGCTCGGCCACCGCCAGGCCGACGGTCAAGGCCACGGTCGAGACCACCACCAGGACGCGCTGCATGGATCGACCCTCCCACGGCCGCGGCCCGCATCGCCAGCGCCCCGACCTGACACGCGCTCGCGGTTCGCGGCCGCGGTCGCGGCGCCTGTCGCAGGGCCTCGTGTACAGTAGAGAGGATGACCGTGCGCTGGCTCGACGACGCCGCCCGCCGGCGCCTGGCCGAGGCGGTCACCGCGATCGAGGCCGCGTCGGCGGTCGAGGTCCGGGTCGCGGTCCGCCGCGCGTCGCGGGCGTGGCCGCACGTGCCGCTCACGGTCGGCGCCCTCACCGCGTGGGCGGCGCTGGCGTTCATGCTCTACGCCGACCACGCCTTCGCGACCCTGTCGTTCTTGCTCGATCCGGTGGTCGCGGGCGTCCTGGGCGGTCTGGCGTCGACGGTCGCGCCCCAGCTCGTGCGCTGGCTGACCCCGCGGGCGATCCGCCGGCGCGCGGTGCTGGCCGACGCGCGCGCCACCTTCGTCGAGCTCGGCGTCCACCACACCCGGGGCCGCACCGGCGTCCTCATCTACTGCGCCCTCGCCGAGCGGATGGTGGCGCTGGTGGTCGACGGCGCGATCGCGACCGCGATCCCGGCCGAGACCCTGGCGGACCGCGAGGCCACGATCGCGCGCGCGCTGCCCGCCGGTGGGCCGGCCACCGCCGCGGCGATCGCCGACCTGGCCGGGCTCCTCGGCGCCGCCCTGCCGCGCGCCGACGACGACGTCAACGAGCTGCCCGACGCGGTCGATCACGACCTGGCGCGGAGGCCGCGCTCGTGAACCGGCGCCGCACCGCCGCGCTCGTCGCGCTCGTCCTGGGCGCGACCGCCGCCTTGGCCTGGGCCCGCCCCGGCGGCGGCGACAGCTACTCCGGCGGCGGCGGCCACGGCGGTGGCGGCAGCGGCGGCAGCGGCGGCTCGGGCGACGCCGCGGTGTTGTTCGAGCTGATCTACCAGCTCCTCCGGCTGTGCTTCCACTATCCGAAGATCGGCCTGCCGATCGTGGCGATCCTCATCGGCGCGTGGATCTGGGGCGCGTGGGTCAAGCACAAGAACAAGGACTGGCTGAGCGGCCCGCCGGTCGAGCTGGCCAAGCCGATCGCCACCGCCGACGACCTGCGCCGCCTCGATCCCGACTTCTCGATGATCGTGTTCGAGGACTTCGTGTACCGGCTGTACGCCACCGCCCACGGCGCCCGCGGCCGCCGCGGCGCCCTCGACGCCCTCGCGCCGTACCTCGGCCCCGCGGCGCGCGCCGCCCTGGCCAGCCGACCCCCGACCGATCAGCCGGTCACCGGCGTGGTGGTCGGCGCGATGCGCACCTTCGATGTGTGGGTGCCGACCCCCGACCAGCTCGCCGCCGAGGCCGAAGCGCCGTGCCGCATCGCCGTCGAGTTCGAGGCCAACTACACCGTCGGCACCAGCAAGCGGTTCGCGGTCGAGCGCTGGCGCCTGCGTCGAGCCGCGACCGCGCGGACCAAGCCGCCGAGCGCGGCCCGGATCTACACCTGCCCGAACTGCGGCGCGCCGTGGGCCACCGCCGACGCCGCCGGCGGCCAGCGCTGCGCGTCGTGCGGCGAGGTCGTCGACAACGGCCGCTTCGACTGGGTGGTCGAGGCCATCGAGCTGCGCCACGAGCGCAGCAACCTGCCCGGCCTGACCGACGAGGTGCCGGAGCGCGGCACGTCCTTGCCGACCTACCGCGACGACCGGGTCGACGCCGCCTGGCAGCGCCTGATCGGCGACGATCCGGCGATCGCCGAGACCTCGCTCTTGGCCCGCCTGCATCACGTCTACCGGGTGGTCAACGATGCCTGGACCGCGGGCGACGTCGCCGCCATCCGCACCGTCACCACCGACGGCATGGCCGACTACCTGTCGTATTGGCTCGACGCCTACCGGGCCGCCGGCCTGCGGAACGTCCTCGAGGACATGCGCATCACCCACCAGGTCCCGGCCAAGATCACCCGCGACCGCTACTACGACGCGATCACGATCCGGATCTGGGGCACCGGCAAGGACTACGTCGTGGGAGCCGACGGCAGCCACGTCCGCGGCAGCCGCCACCGCGAGCGCGCGTACTCCGAGTACTGGACGCTCGTGCGCAGCGCCGCTCGCCGCGGGCCGCCGCGGGCCGACGGCGCGTGCAGCAACTGCGGCGCGCCGCTGACGATCACCGCCGCCGGGGCCTGCGGTCACTGCGGGACCCACGTCACGGCCGGCGAGTTCGACTGGGTGCTGTCGAAGATCGAGCAGGACGACTCGTACCGCGGCTAGCGGTCGGCGCCCGCGCGCGATCAGCGGGGGCGCGGCAACGTCGGCGGGAACGTCGCGGCGTCGGCCGCCGCCAGCTCCATGTCGGCGTCGGCGATCGCGAAGGCCCGCTGCACGAGCGCGATGAACGGGATCACCCGCCAGCGCGCCAGATCGGCCAGCGGCTCCGCGCACAGCGCGTACACCACCATCCAGTAGCGATCGACCGGATCCGGCAAGCCAGCGGCCAGCGACGCCAGCTCGCCGTCGGGGCCGGTCATGCGCGGTCGGCGGAACGCGTGATAGAGCAGCCCCTCGAGCTCGTGCTGGGCCAGGGACAGATCGGGGATCGCGCCCAGAAAATCGCGCAGCTCGAAGCGGTGCTCGTCGATCAGCTTGCCCAGGGTGACGGCGCGGATCGTGAAGACCTCGACCGCGACCCCGACCAAGCTGCGCAGGCGCAACAGGCGATCGTCGACGTAGGCGGCGGTGCGCCCGGCCTGGGCGGCAGCGAAGATGTCCTGGGCCTCGTAGGGCGCGATCCGCAGCGCCAGGCGGAGGTGCTCGAGGAAGGTCAGCTCGCCCTCATGGATGAGCTGATCGGCGACGCACACCTCGCACGCCATCGCCATCGCGGTGATGCGGTGCAGGCGGGCCGGCAGCCCACGCGCGATCGCCGGGATCCGCGCGGTCGCGCTGCCAGCGAAGTTGACCGCGTCGGTCGCCAGCTCGAGCAAGAGCTTGCCGTTGGCCGGCGACAACCCGGCGAACATCTCGTGGCTGGCGAGGTAGCGCGACAGGACATCCCGCTCGCGCTGATCGACCGCGCCGTCGGCGTTCATCGCCCCGATCATCGCCTCGACCAGGAACCGGCGAGGATCGTTGGGGCGGAGCGTTCCGGCGATCACGTCGCGGGCGCGCGTCTCCATGGCGGCGGAGCTTACCAAAACCCTGCGGCCGCGCGGTCGATCGCGACGACCAGAACGATCGCCGCCACCGCGACGGTCACCGTGCGGCCGACGACCGCCGCCGGCAGCGGCGCGTGGCCGCAGGCCCGGGCCAGGACGAAGCCCAGCGCGATCGCCAGCGCGGCCGCGCCAGCGATCCAGCCGCCGTAGCGCGGCCGCTGGTGGCGGGCCGCGATCGCGCGCCGGACCGCCGGCTCGGCGCTGGCCCGGTAGCTGCCGTCGGCCGCGGCGGCGGCGCGCCAGGCCGCCAGCTCGCGATCGATCGCGCGGCTGGCCTCGGTCGCCATCACCCGGGCGTAGGTCGGATCGGCGCGCACCGCCAGCTCGACCGCGACCGCGCCGCCGTGGACTACGCCGGCCACGGCCAGCGCGGCGGCCAGGCCGGCGGCGCGCCGGCCCCGGGTCGCCATGGGCAAGGTCGCGAGGAGCTGCCCACCCAGGCGACGGGCCGCCACCGCGCCGGCGAGGACCACCGCGATCGTCGCCGGGATCACGACCACCACCCGGGCAGGACCCAGGGTGCGGTACAGCCACTGGCCGTCGCCGACGCCGTCGGCCGCGCCGATCGCGAGGTACAGGCCACCGTGGATCACCAGGCCCCAGGCCGCCGCCTCCAGGCCCAGCCCGAGCCACCCGCCGCGGCGACGCGCCGCCCACCCGCACAGGGCCGCCGCGAGCCACTCGATCGCGATCCCGCCGAGGGTCACCACGGCCACCCGCGGCGAGGTCCACGTCGCCGGCCCGTACTGGATCCAGCCGCCGGCCACCGCGTACAGCCGGACCTCCGTCACCGACGAGCCGACCGCGTAGGCGGCGGCGCCATGGCCGATCGCCTCGTGGATCACCAGGCCGGCCCGGCTGATCACCATCGACAGCGCCAGCGCAAAGGCAGTCAGGCGCGCGATCGCGACCGCCCAGGCCCGCGCTGTGGTCACGGCCAGAGCATGGCATAACATCGGGCCATGCTCGGCCCTCGCCTGCCGCTCGCCGCCGCGCTGCTCCTGGTCGCGAGCGCGCTCTCGCCGGCGCGCGCCGAGGACCTGCGCACGGTGGTCCTCGAGACCACGCCGGCGGGCGCCGCGGTGTACCTGGGCGACAAGGACAGCGAGCCGATCGCCACCACGCCGGCGCGCCTCAAGTTGCCGCCCGGCGAGCACCTGCTGATCGTCGTCCTCGACGGCTACCTCGACGCCGTGGTGCCGGCGGTGGTGCCGGCGGCCAGCGGCCGGGCCGCCAAGAAGCCGGTCGAGCTCGACCCGGTGCTCATGCAGGCCGCCGATGCGACGCTCGAGGTGCGCGGCGAGGCCCCGGCCGGCGCCGTGGTCGTGGTCGACGGCGAGCCCAAGGGCGAGCTGCCGCTGCGGCTCGAGGTCGCGCCCGGGCCGCACCAGATCCAGGTCCTGGCCGGCGAGCGGGCCCTGTGGGACGAGTGGATCGAGATCGACAGCGGCGCCGAGCACGTCGTCACCGTGTCCGCGCGGCCGGAGCTCGAGGTCCCCGTCGACGGTCCTCCGACGGTGCGCTCGCCTCGCCCGCCGTTGGTGGTGGCCCGGGTGGGGCCCGACTTCGGCTGGCGCGATCTCGCCTACGATCAACCTGGCGACGCCGCGAACACCCCGTCGTTCGCGTCGCGCGGCCTGGCCGCGGTCCGCGTCGAGGTCGAGCTAGCGCCGTGGCGGTGGTCGGCCAAGGCTCGGCCGCTGTGGCCGCTGACCCTGGTGGTGGGCGGCGGCTTCGCGCCCGCCGATCGCGTGGTGTCGGGCTCGAACGAGACCGATCAGTTCTGGCGCACGACCGAGGTTGGGCTGCGCTACCGCTATCGCCTCCACCGCAACGTCTCGCTGGGCGGCGACGCCGGCTGGGCCCGGTTGTTGTGGGCGTTCCGCGGCGATCAAGAGGAGGCGTTGCCCGACGCCGACTACCAGACGGTGCGCCTCGGGCTGCGCGGCGAGGGCCACGTGGGACCGTTCACGGCCTGGCTCACTCTCGACAACCGGGTCGTCGCCAGCGGCGGCTCCTGGCCCGATCGGTTCCGCGCTGCCGACGCCGACGGACTGGGCCTGCGCTCGGGCCTGTCGGCGCGCATGTGGCGCGGCCGCCTCGAGGCCGGGCTGGAGTACGCGCTGACCTCCTTCGGCTGGTCGTTCCAGTTCGAGACCGGCGACACCTATCAGGCCCGCGGCGCCACCGATCGCTACGACAGCCTCCGGGTGTGGGTCGGCGGCGCGTACTAGAGCGGTCTCGGTCTCGGTCTCGGTCTCGGTCTCGGTCTCGGTCTCGGCCTCGGCCTCCGCCTCGGTCTCGGTCTCGGTCTCGGTCTCGGTCTCGGTCTCGGTCTCGGCCTCGGTCTCCGCCTCGGTCTCGGACTCGGTCTCGGTCTCGGCCTCGGTCTCCGCCCCGGTCTCCGCCTCGGTCTCCGCCCCGGTCTCCGCCCCGGTCTCCGCCCCGGTCTCCGCCTCCGCCTCCGCCCCGGCCTCCGCCTCCCACGGGAACCGAAACCCATCCCCGGTGTCCTGGGGTTCATGCGCGCCTCCGCCCATCTCCTCCCGTTGGCAGCGCTCCTGGTCGCCGCCTCGGCCTCCGCCGACGACGTCGAGAGCGCCGGCTATGGCGCCGATCTATACCTGACCGGGCGCAGCGTCGAGCTGACCCACCGCGACGGCATGGCGTCGGTCAAGGTCCGCTACCAGGTCGTCAACCCGGCGCGCTACGCCGACCAGGCCCGGGTGTCCCTCATCCTGCCGAGCCGCGGGCAGCTCGTCGGGTTGCGCCAGCGCTTCGCGGGCGCGTGGTCGACCGGCCGCTTGCTCGACGCCGCGGTGGCGAGCGACCGCTACGTGGCCTATCTCGACGCGCCGTATCGAGGACCGCGCAGCGCGGCGTTGCTCAGCCGGGACGGTGGCGCGCCCGCGCTCTCCCTGTCGTTCATTCCGGCCGGCGGCCGGGTCGACGTGGCCTACGAGGTCGCGGTGCCGACCTGCTACCACCGCGGTCGCTGGTACCTGACCGTGCCGCCCGTCGACGCGCCGCGCGCCGTGCGCGCGCCAGGCGCGACGGTGGTCGCCGCCGACGACCTGTCCGCCGCGATCCGCGACGAGCTGACGGCGGCCTGCGAGCGCGCCGGCCTGCCCGACGGCTTCCTCGACGACGACCTGGTCGTGAGCTGGCCCGAGCCCACCCGGGTCGGCGCCACGGCCCGCGCGATCGCGGTCGGCGCCGCACCCGACGCGCCGCGCGCGGTCGAGGTATGGATCGCGCCCAAGCTCGCCGCGGCGCCCCAGCGGCCGGCCGTGGTGTTCGTGCTCGACGGCTCGAAGAGCATCGGCCCCGATGGGCTGGCGGCCCAGCTCGCGATCGTGCGCGGCTATCTGGCCCACCAGCGCGACGCCCGGGTCGAGCTGATCGTGGCGCGCCGCCACGCCAGCCGGCTGTTCGGCGAGCTGCTCGACGTCGAGGGCGCGCTGGCGCGGCTGGACGCCCTCGGGACCTCGCTGCCCCTCGGCAACGGCTCGCACCTCGATCGCGGCCTGGCGCTCGGCGCCGCGCTCCTGGCCGCGACGCCGGGGCCGCGGCGACTGATCGCCTTCACCGACGACCTCCTGCGGCCGGCGCTCACCGACGACGCGGTCGGTGCGGCCCTGGCCGCCCTGCCGCCCGACGCGGTGGTCCACCTGATCGAGCCGTCGCTCGGGCCCGCCGAGGTCAGGAGCGATCGCGACCACCACCTGGCCGACCCGATCGCGCCCTGGGGAGGCCTCATGGCCGCGGTCAGCGCCGAGCCCGCGCCGCGCGCCACCCACGCGCCGCTCCTCGAGCTGATCCGGCCGATCCGCATCGAGGCCCTCGCGATCGGCGACGAGGTGATCGCCGACGAGCTGCGCGAGGGCGAGAGCCTGCGCCACGTCGATCGCAGCCAGGCGCCGGTGACCGCGTGGGTGTGGGGCCGTCGGTTGCCGATCGCGCAGCCGGCCGACCCGGCCAGCCTGACCCAGGCCGCGCGGCTCGTGCTCGCGACCCAGCACGATCTGACGGAGGACGAGACCCGCGCCCTGGCCAAGCACGCTCACGCGGTCACCGAGTTCACCAGCCTCCTGGCCGAGCGGCCGAACACCGAGCCCGGTGGCCTGCCACCGATCGACCGCGGCATCGCCGCGTACTCCCACTGGACCTCGTCGTGTGGGCCGCACGTGGCCATCACGGGCAACCACACGATCGGCGTCGGCGTCGGTCACCCCGGGCCGCGCCGGGAGCCGCCCGACCTGACCCCGCTCCTGGCGCAGGCCATCGCCGCCTGCGCGGCCAGCGAGCCGGCCCCGTGGGCGGTCGAGATCGCGATCGACACCACCGGGATCGAGATCGTCGACGTCGAGGTCGCGACCGGGTCGCCGGGCCTGGCGCGGTGCGCGACCGAGGCGGCGTGGCAGCTCGACCTGCCGGGCGAGTTCGCCCCCTTCACCCGCCGCTTCAGCGCGCGCTTCGCCGGGCCGTGAGCCCGCCGCGCGCGCGCCATCCCGTCACCAGATCTCGCAGCGGTCGGTCGGCGCCATCGCCGCGCCCGCCTTGCAGCCGAAGGCCTCGGCGAACTGCGGCAGGTTGCGCAGGGCGCCGTTGACCCGCCACTTCGGCGGCGAGTGCGGATCGGTCTTGAGCCGCCGCTCGGCCTCCTCATCGCGGTACTTCGAGCACCAGGCCTGGCCGACCGCGACGAAGAACTGCTGATCCTCGGTCAGCCCCTCGGCCCGGTAGGTCTTGTCGGCGCCCGCCCGCAGCTTGCGGTAGGCCAGAAACGCGTGCTTGATGCCACCGACGTCGGCGATGTTCTCGCCCAGGGTGAGCTGGCCGTCGATCGTGCGCCCGGGCAGGCCCTCGAAGGTCGAGTACTGCTTGGCCAGGCACTGGCCGCGCTCCTTGAACTGGGTCTTGTCGGCGTCCTGCCACCAGTCCTTGAGGTTGCCGTCGGCGTCGAACTGCGCGCCCTGATCGTCGAAGCCATGGGTCAGCTCGTGGCCGATCACCATGCCGATCCCGCCCAGGTTGGCGGCGATCGAGCGATCTTTGCCAAAGAACGGCGGCTGCAGGATGCCGGCCGGCAGCGCGGTGTTGTTGGCGTTGGGGTTGTAGTAGGCGTTGACGATGAACGGCGGCATCAGCCACTCGCTGCGATCGTAGGGCTTGCCGCCCTTGGCATACTGCCGCCGGACCTCGAACGCGTTGGCCGCCAAGTAGCTCGCGGCGAAGTCACCGCGGTCGACGGCGAAGTCGTAGACCCGCCAGGTGTCGGGATAGCCGATCATCGGCTCGAGCTTGGCCAGCTTGGCCCGCGCCGCCGCCCGCGTGGCCTCGGTCATCCACGGCAGCGCGCCCATCTGGGCGTTCATCACGTCGGCGACCGCGGCGATCAGCTTCTGCGCGGTCTCCTTCGAGGTCCCAGGGAAGTACGTGGCGACGTAGGGCTGGCCGATCAGCTCGGGCATCGCCGCCGCCGTGGCGTCGATGCAGCGCTTCCACCGCGGCCGCTGCTCGGTCGCGCCCGACACCGCCGCGGTCAGCTTGAAGGTCTCCTCGTCGAAGCGCTTGGGCAGCGCCAGGGCCAGCTCGTCGATCACCCGCACGGTCAGGTAGGCCTGCCAGGTCGCCGGCTTGGTCGACTTGAGCAGGGCCGGCAGGGTCGGCGTCGGCGCGCGCTTGCGATCGACGGTGTCGTCGACCGGCGCGGCCAGCCCGAAGTACGCCGGCGTGGTCACCGCCAGCTTGCCCGGGGTCGGGTTGCCCAGAGCGGCGAAGTAGCTCGGCCAGGCGAAGGCCGGCGCGGCCTTGGCCAGGGCCTCGACCGACGACGGGTTGTACATCGCCACCGGATCGCGCCGCTCGGCCGCCGGCTTGGTGATCTGGGCCAGAGCGGTCTCGAGCGCGACGACGTCCTTGGCCAGGGTCGCGGCCGCCTTGCCCTTGCCGGTCAAGGTCAGGACCGCGGCGACGTGGGCCTGGTAGGCCTCGCGCAGCTTGGCCTTGTCGGCCTCGAGGTAATAGTCGCGATCGGGCAGGCCGAGCCCGCCGGTGTCGACGAACAGGATCGCGGTCTTCGAGTCGAGGAAGTCGGCCTCGGCCATGACCTCGAACAGCGCGCTGACGCCGTGCTGATGGAGCGCGGTCACCGCCGCGCCCAGGGTGCCGACGTCTCGGACCTTGGCGATCGCGTCGAGGAGCGGCTTGGCGCCGTCGAGCCCGCGGGCCTCGATCGCCGCCTCGTCGACGCACGCGGCGTAGAAGTCGCCGAACTTCTGCTCGACCGGATCGGCGGGCTTCTTCGCCGCGGCCTCGATCAGCGTCTTTAGCTGCTCCTGATTGCGATCGCCGAGCTCCGAGAACCGGCCCCACACCGCGCGGTCGGCGGGGATCTGGTTGGCGGCCAGCCAGCCGCCACAGGCGAACTGGTAGAAGTCGGTGCACGGATCGGCCGAGCGATCGAGGGTCGTGGCCTCGAGGCCGACCTCGGGCAGCGAGACCTCGACCACCGTCGGACCAGGGCCCGGGGTGGGGCCGGTCGACGGCGCGGACGTGCCGCCACAGGCGGCGGCGAACACAGTGGCCCAGAGCGCGGGCGAGAACGAGCGACGGAACATGCGGGGCTCCTTGCGCGAGGCCCGCCCCTTCTACCACGACGCCGGGCGCGGACTCCGTCGACGCGCGTGCGACCGGTGCGACCGCTAGCGGTCGCAGGTCGCGGCCGAGCTCACTGCCCGAGGCGCTTGCGCAGCGCGTCCTTGCTCGACGGAAAGTCGAGGGCCTCGTAGGCCAGGTAGAACCGCCCGGGGTCGACTACGCGCGGGAACAGCGTGGTGGCGATCGCGAGGCGGTTGTCATCGAAGCTGACTGCCCGCATCAGCCCGATCACCTGATCCGAGGTGAAGGCGTAGTAGGGGGCCGCCGCGTTGATCACGTCGAGCTGCTCGGCGGGGAAGTTCGCGGCGCCGACCGCGGCCAGCAGGCGCTGGTAGTCGGCGTCGGGCATCCCGACCACCTGGCCTGGCCGGTGGTCGTCGCGCCCCGGCCCGACCGGGCGATCCGGGCGCCCAGGGCGATCCGGGCCCGGCCGATCGTAGCGATCGTCGCGCCAGCCGTTGCCCAGCTCGACGCGGAGGTCGTCGATGGCGCGCCGCAGGCGCGTCGCCGCCCGGCGATCGCGGACGTTGCGGGTGGCGTCCTCGATGCGATCGAGGCCGCGATCGAAGGTCGCCCGGTAGCGCGCCAGCTCGGCGCGCAACGCGGCGTTCTCGGCGCGCAGATCGCCGCCGCGATCGGGCGGCGGGGTCCACTGCACCGGCCGGGCGTCGGCGTGGTCGGCGACGATCGGGGCGGTCAGGCCGAGGGCGAGGGCGGCGGCGAGGGTGGAGACGACGAGCTGGGTGCGCATGGGGATGTCGGTCGGACGGGCCTGGGGTAGCCGCTATTCACGGGCCGCGTGCTACACCCCCGATGTGGCTCCTCGCTGGCGCCGGCTCGGCTACGTCGCCCTCGCCCTGGTCGCGCTGTACCCGCTGGCGCTGGTGATCGCCGGCTTCGCCGCGCGCGGGCTGGTCGCCGACACCGTCCGCGATCGCCTGGCCGCCTCCCTCGACGGCGCGGCCCGGGTCGGCGAGGTCGACCTGGCCTTGGTCCGCGGCCAGGCCACGCTGCGCGATCTCGCCGTCGAGCGCCAGCACCTCGGCACGCTCCGGCTGACGATCGCGCGGATCGAGGTCGAGCTGGCGCCGCTCGGCGCGGTGGTCTTCGACCGGACCGCGCGCCGGATCGCGATCGACGGCGCGCACCTGTTGATCTCCGGCGGCGGCGCCCTCGACCTGCCGAAGCGGCGGTCGCCGCCGATCGCGGTCGGCGGCGTGGTCGTCACCGACAGCGTCCTCGAGATCGTCGCGACCTCGGCCCTGCCGCAGCTCGGGCAGGTCCGCATCACCCTCGATCACGTCGTCTGTGGCCCGACCCGGTTCCGCACCGCGCTGTCGTGGCTGTTCGCCCTCGAGTCGATGGCCGCCACCGTCGAGCTCCCTGGAGACCACGACTTCACGCTCAGCTACCGCGATCGCCGGTTCGTCGTCACCGGCGGCCCCTTCGGGCCCGACCCGGTCGTGCTGCCGGTCGAGGTGCCGCGGGTCGCCGCCGAGGACGAGGCCGCGCAGCTCCGGGCCCTGGCCTTCGACCTCGGCACCCAGCTCGTGGCCAAGCGCCTCAAGCGCTGGTGGTGGGAGCGCCTGACGCGACCGTAGCCGTCACTTCTCGGCCTCCTTCGAGCCGACCACGGTCAGGTTCATGCCGATCTGCACCGAGACGTTCTTGCCGTCGATCGGGACGACGATCTTGCCGTTCAGGTACCAGCCGAACGAGCCGGTCGAGAACTCCTTCACCTCGGCCAGCAGATCCTGGCCGTTGATCGTCACCTTGAGCGCCTCGGCCTTCTCGGTGAACTGGGTCCGGGTCACGGGACATGCGGTCTTCGCCATGCCGGCAGTATGACCCATTGCCGCCGGCCGGCGGTCGTCGCACGATGCCGGCCATGCCGTGGTTGCTCCTCGCGGTCGGCCTGGCGGCCGCCGTCGCCGCGCTGATCTCGGTCGCCCCGCCGCGCTGGCCCGGGGCCGCCACCGTCGCCGCCTGGCCGATCGGCTGGCTGACCAGCGAGCTGCCGCTCCACGCCGCGGTCGTGCAGGTCGGGCTGGCGATCGCGCTGGTGGCGGCGGGCGGCGCCAGCGCGTGGCCGGGATGGCTCGGCCTGGCCGGGCTGGCCGTCGGGCTGGCGGTCGCCTACGTCCACCTCGGCCGGGCGGCGGCCTCGACGATCATCGTCGAGCGCGCCCTGCTCGAGGCCCTCGGTCGCGACTACCACGATCACATCGCGCCCGAGCTCCGCGCCGCCTACGATCCCACGACCTCGTGGCTGCGCCTGGCCTGGCCGTGGCCGGGGCGCCCGCGCTCGGTCGAACGCGTGACCGGGCTGTCCTACGGCGACGATCGCCGCCATCGCCTCGACGTCTACCGGCCGCGGGCCGAGGCCACCCGGCCGCGCCCGGTCCTGGTCTACGTCCACGGCGGCGGCTGGGTCGTCGGCGACAAGCGCCAGCAGGGCCGGCTGACCGTCCACGAGCTGGCCGCCGGCGGCTGGCTGTGCGTGTCGATCAACTACCGGCTGTCGCCGCGCGCGACCTTCCCCGACCATCTGATCGACGTCAAGCGGGCCCTGGCCTGGGTCCGCGCCAACATCGCCCGCTACGGCGGTGACCCGCGCTTCGTGGTCCTCGCCGGCGGCTCGGCCGGCGCCCACCTCGCGACCCTGGCGACCCTGACCGCGGGCGACCCCACGTTCCAGCCCGGGTTCGAGGGCGCCGACACCGCGGTCGCGGGCTGCGTCTCGTACTACGGCGTCTACGATTTCCTCGATCGCGACCGGGCCTACGGCCACCGCGCGTTCCGCGAGCTCCTGCTCGGCCGGCTGGTGATGAAGCGGACCGCGCCGCCCGCCGCCTACGCCCAGGCGTCGCCGATCGAGCACCTGGCCCGCACCGGCCCGGCGACCCCGCCGCTCCTGGTGATCCACGGCACCCGCGACAGCCTGGTCCCGGTGGCGATGGCGCGCAGCTTCGTCGCCGCGGCCCGCCGCCACCACGCGCCGGTGGCCTACGTCGAGCTGCCCGGCGCCCACCACGCCTTCGAGCTGTTCCCGTCGCTGCGCAGCGTGGTCGTGGTCCACGGCGTCCATCGCTTCTGTCAAGCGATCTACTCGCGCTGGCGCGCCGACCACCCCGAACCCGATCGATGGTCGTGACCCCCGTGCGCGCGCGCGCGCTCCGTGCATAATCGGGCCGTGATGTCCGACATCGACGAGCTGATCGCGCGCGTGCAGCGCCGGCTGACCGAGATCGAGCGCCGGTGCGAGGTCGCGGGGCCGCGCACCGACGCGGCCATCGCCGCCGCCGAGGACCAGCTCGGCATCAGCTTTCCGCCGTCGTACCGCGCGTTCCTGCGCCGCCATGGCGCCCTCGGCATCCCCGCCGACCTGGCCGTGGTCCACGACTTCTGCGGCCTGGCCACCGACAACCCCACGATCGATGTCGTCCGCACCACGCTGGCGGCCCGGTCCGCCAACCAGTTGAGCGACCAGCTCATCGTCGTCGGCAAGGGCGCCAACGACGCCGAGTGGTTCTGCCTCGACACCGGCCGGGCCCACGACGACGGCGAGTGCCCGGTGCTGTTGTTCGACCCGGCCGACAACCAGCTCGACCAGGTCTTCTACGACAGCTTCGCCGCGATGGTGCGCGAGGTCCTCGAGTTCGTCGAGGACACCCTGCGCGGCGACGGCGCGCTCCGGGACTGACGGCTCGACCGGTCCTCGGGCCGGCGCGGGCCCGATGGGCGCCCGCCGCGCCGGGCGATCGCTGGCGCCGGCGGCCGGACCGAGATCGCCGCCGCGGCGTCAGGTCGCGGCGGTGCCGCCGCGCCGGGCGGTGGTGTATACCTCCCGGACCTTTCTCCTACCCGAACGAGGACCCCCATGGCCGACTTCTCCCTCGAGGCCCACGGCATCTCGGTCGCCGAGATCCACCGCAACGCCACGCCATCGTTTCTGTACGAGGCCGCCCTCCGCCACGAGAAGGGCTCGGCCATCTCGTCGACCGGCGCGCTCATCGCCTACTCCGGCAAGAAGACCGGCCGGAGCCCGACCGACAAGCGCGTCGTCGATGAGCCCGAGGTCAAGGACGACGTGTGGTGGGGCAACGTCAACATCAAGCTCGACCCCCAGTCCTTCACGATCAACCGCGAGCGGGCGATCGACTACCTGAACACCCGCGAGCGGCTCTACGTCGTCGATGGGTTCGCCGGCTGGGATCCGGCCTACCGCCTGAAGATCCGCATCGTGTGCGCGCGCGCCTACCACGCGCTGTTCATGCACAACATGCTGATCCGCCCGACCGCCGCCGAGCTCGACACCTTCGGCAGCCCCGACTACGTCATCTTCAACGCCGGCGGCTTCCCGGCCAACAAGCACACCGCGGGCATGACCTCGTCGACGTCGATCGACCTGTCGTTCGGCCGGCGCGAGTTCGTGATCCTGGGCAGCGAGTACGCCGGCGAGATGAAGAAGGGCGTGTTCACGATCATGAACTACCTGATGCCCAAGCGCGGCGTGCTGTCGATGCACTGCTCCGCGACCCAGGCCAAGGACGGCGCCGACACCTCGGTGCTGTTCGGCCTGTCGGGCACCGGCAAGACCACGCTGTCGGCCGACCCCAAGCGGCTGCTGATCGGCGACGACGAGCACTGCTGGACCGACGACGGCATCTTCAACATCGAGGGCGGCTGCTACGCCAAGGTCATCGACCTGTCCAAGGAGCAGGAGCCCGACATCTGGAACGCGCTGCAGTTCGGGTCGGTGCTCGAGAACGTGGTCTTCGATCCCGAGTCCCACGTCGTCGACTACCACGACGTCTCGCTGACCCAGAACACCCGCGGCTGCTACCCGCTCGACGTCATCCCCAACGCCAAGCTGCCGGCGGTCGCCGGTCACCCCAAGAACGTCATCTTCCTGACCTGCGACGCGTTCGGCGTGTTGCCGCCGGTGTCGAAGCTGACCCCGGCGCAGGCGATGTACCACTTCATCAGCGGCTACACCGCCAAGGTCGCCGGCACCGAGGTCGGCGTGAAGGA
>JAGPCY010000056.1 GCA_018057825.1 Kofleriaceae bacterium
GGTCGGTGATCCCCTCCACGGTGGGGAGGGGTTGGGCGAGGGCGGCGTGGGCGAGGATCGCGAGGAGAAGCCCTGCGGCCCACGGCCAACGAGGTCGGATGATCTCGGGAGGGCGGGCGGAGCGCGGGGGCGGAGGCGCGGCGGGGTCGGGTGGGGGTGCCCACGGGGCATTGCCAGTCGCGTGCCCGCCGTAACCGCTCGGGATCACGGTTCGTGGTCCAGGCCCCCGCTGCTACCCACGGTCGGCGATCGCGGGCCCCGGCCCCGGTGCTACCCTCGACCCATGCCGGGCGACGAGCTCGACGAGATCGCCACGTTCGTGGTCGGCGAGCGACGCCGCGCCGGGCTGCGCATGATCGTCGTCGGCGCGATCGCGTCGATGCCGATGCTCGCGCGCACGCTCTCGAGCGGCGACGTCACCTTCGCTGGACCGCACGCCCGGTACAAGTTCTTCGCCGCCCTCCTGGCCATCGTCGGCGTGCTCCTGTTCGCCGTCGGGCTCGTGACGGTATGGCGAGCGCGCGCCAACATCGATCCCATCCTCCCGCGCGCCCGCGTCCCCTCTCGCCGCCGCCCCTGACCGGCCCACCTCCACCTCCACCTCCACCTCCACCTCCGCCTCCACCTCCACCTCCGCCTCGGTCTCGGCCTCGGCCTCGGCCTCGGCCTCGGTCTCCCTCTCCCTCGGCGTGGATCCGGTGATGACTCCGGAGTTGCGGTTACACGGGACCGCCGACGTGGGCCTGCCCGCGTCGGTCACCCGCCGCGGCGGCCGCCTCTCCGTTCGCTCGCGATGACTTCGCGACGTCGCCGCTCCCTCGGGGACCAGGGATCGATCCACCACCGACGTCCTAGCGAGGGAGCTCACGAGTTCGGCGCCACCCGTCGGCTCTCTGCGCGCACCACCCCGTCCCAACGATCGCTCCCCCGTCGCGGTCATCCCTGCGCCACCTACCGCGGGTGGTCTCCCCGACGCTGCGCTGAATCACCCAGCCGACCGGAGGGAGGCGTCTTGGGTGGGGGACCCGCCGGGGGCGTGACCCCGGCGGGGGAGGGTTTGGTGACAAACCCTCCCAAAGAACTCAGTCATCATCCGGCTCGCCGGCCTCGGCGGCCTTCTCGGCCCGCTTGCGCAGGTTGTGATCGAGGATGGCCTTGCGCAGCCGGATGTGGTTGGGCGTGACCTCGACCAGCTCGTCGGCGTTGATGAACTCGAGGGCGTACTCGAGGGTAACCTGGCGCGGCGGGGCGAGGATGAGCTTCTCGTCGGCGCCGGCCGACCGGATGTTGGTCAGCTTCTTGGTCTTGTTGGGGTTGACGACCAGGTCGTTGTCGCGGGCGTGGATGCCGACGATCATGCCGGGGTAGACGTCGACGCTGGTGCCGACGAAGAGCTGGCCGCGCTCCTGCAGCGTGAACAGCGCGTAGGCGTTGGTCTCGCCGGTCTCGTTGGCGATGAGCACGCCGTTGACCCGGGAGCGCAGGCCGCCGGCCCACACGTCGTAGTCCTCGAGCTGGGTGTAGAGCACGCCGGTGCCGCGGGTGTCGGTCAAGAACTGCGAGCGGTAGCCGATCAGGCCGCGCGACGGCATGCGGTACTCGAGGCGGGTGCGGCCGGGGGCGCCGGGCCGCATCTCGCGCATCTGGCCCAGGCGGCGGCCGAGCTCCTCGATGACGGGACCGGTGTACTTCTCGTCGAGGTCGATGACGACGTGCTCGTAGGGCTCGAGGAGCTCGCCCTTGGCGCCTTCCTTGGTGATGACCTCGGGCTGTGACACGCACAGCTCGTAGCCCTCGCGGCGCATGGTCTCGATCAAGACCGACAGGTGGAGCTCGCCGCGGCCCGACACCTTGAACACGCTGGCCTCGGCGGTGTCCTCGACCCGCAGGGCGACGTTGCTCTTGACCTCGCGGTACAGGCGCTCGCGCAGGTTGCGGCTGGTGACGTACTTGCCGTCCTTGCCGGCGAACGGGCCGTCGTTGACCCGGAAGTTCATCGAGATCGTCGGCGCGTCGATCTTGAGCAGCGGCAGGATCGTCGGCTGCTGGATCGAGGTGATGGTCTCGCCGACGTTGAGCTCGCTCATGCCGGTGATCGCGCACACGTCGCCGGCCGAGGCGACGGCCAGCTCGAAGCGCTTGAGGCCCTGGAAGCCCAGGACCTTCTGGACCCGGAACTCCTCCTTCGAGCCGTCGCGGTGGGCCAAGAGGACGCGGTCGCCGACCTTGGCCGAGCCGGCGCGCATGCGGCCGATCGCCATGTAGCCGAGGAAGTCGTCGTAGTCGAGGGTCGCCACCTGCATGCACAGCGGGCCGGCGGGGTCGCCGACCGGCGGCGGCACCTTCTCAATGATCATGTCGAGGAGCGGCGACAGGTCCTTGCGCTCGTCGGTGAGCTCGCGGATGGCGAAGCCCTCGCGGCCCGAGGCGTAGATGATGGGGAAGTCGAGCTGGTGGTCGCTGGCGCCCAGCGACACGAACAGATCGAACACCGGGTCCATGACCTTCTCGGGCTCGACGCCGGGCCGATCGATCTTGTTGATCACGACCAGGGGCGACAGGCCCATCTCGAAGGCCTTCTGGGTGACGAACCGGGTCTGGGGCATCGGCCCCTCGTAGGCGTCGACGACCAGGAGCACGGCGTCGACCATGCCGAGCACGCGCTCGACCTCACCGCCGAAGTCGGCGTGGCCGGGCGTGTCGACCAGGTTGATCCGCACGCCCTTCCAGGTCACCGAGGTGCACTTCGACAGGATCGTGATGCCGCGCTCGCGCTCGAGATCGTTCGAGTCCATGGCCCGCTCGGCGACGACCTCGCCGGTGCGGAAGGTGCCGGCGCACCGGAGCAGCCCGTCGACCAGGGTGGTCTTGCCGTGGTCGACGTGGGCGATGATGGCGACGTTGCGGATGTTGGGCTCTGACGACATGGCTAGCTCGCGGGCGAAGGAGAGGTGGCGACCAGGCGTGGACACGCCACGACGGCGCGACCGAGCGGAGGGACAGCGGAGGGCGCGATCAGCGCGGCGGCCAGGGCCGGATCGCGGGTGCCGGTCACGGTGCCGGCGGCGCCGTCGGCGGCGCGGTAGGTGAACGCGGCGGCGCCCAGATCGACGACCGAGAGGGTCGCGATCGGCGAGCGATCCGCGCCCACCACGGCGGCGGAGTCATCGGACGTGCTGATCCGGGCCAGGGGCACGCCGATGGGATCGAGGTAGATCCGCACCGGTGGCGGCCCGGGCTCGTCGACGATCCGGGCGACCAGGGCCTCGGCGTTGGTCAAGGCCAGGCCGGTCGGGCCAGGCGCCAGGCGCCAGGTCCCGCCGCGGGCCTCGGCGCCGGCGACGGTGATCGTGGTCCCCGCCGCGGCGCAGCCGCCGGCGGTGCGGGTCAGGATCAGCTCGCCGTCGGGGACCTGGGCGGTCACCGCGATCGCCTGCGGCGCCGGCGCGGTCTGACAACCGGCGGCGAGGGCGAAGGCGAGGTGGCGGCGGGCCATGGCGCGCGCATGTAGCACGTTTGCTCGGGCCGCGGGGATCTCGCGCCGGTGGCCGCGCCGTGGTACTTCCGCTCGACCTATGCGCGGGTTCGCTCGCTCGGCTGTCGGCGCGGTGGCGCTGGCGTGGGCGCTGGCCGGCTGTGGCTCGTCGGAGCGCGCCCGTCCGCCGGCGGCCGCACCCGCCGATGCTGGGCCGGCGCCGGCGGTGCGGGTCGAGGTGCCGGCCCTGGGCACCGACCGCCTCGATGGCTGGGGCTGGCGGCGCGGTCCGGGGGCGGCGGCCTTCGGTCGCGCCCTGGCGGCGGAGCGCGCCGGGGACCTGCCGACCCTCGAGCGCGAGGCCACCGCCGCCTTGGCCGCGGATCCTGGCCACCTCGAGGCGGCCTGGCTGGCCGCGGTGGCGCGGGCCCGGCTCGGGCGGCTCGACGAGGTGCTGGCGCCGCTGCAGGTCGCGGCGGCCGGCGACTGGGGCAAGTGGGGCGAGCGCTCCCTCGAGCTGGCGGCCCTCGAGGCCTTTCGCGCCAGCGCGGCGGGGCGCGGCTGGGTCGAGGCCGCCGGGCGCCATCGCGACGCCTACCAAGAGGCCCTGCGCCGCGCCGTGGTCGTGCTCGGCGCTCGGGTCGGCGAGCGCGGCGCGGTCGGCCGCGAGCTGTACGCGGTCGACGTCGAGGCCGGCCGCTGGCTGCGCCTGACCCGCACCGGCGGTGCGGTGGCGGGCGCGATCGCGGCTGCCGGCGCGCCGTGGATCGCCTACGCCACGGTGCGCAAGGGCGCGCGCGGCGGCCGGGTCGACGTGCGGATCGCGGTCGTCGATCGGACGACCGGCCGGGCCGGCCGCGAGGTCGCCTTCGACGACGTCGCCGCGGTCACGCTGGCGTGGCGTCCTCACGATGGCGAGGTCGCGCTGCACGCGGCGGTGGTCCATCGCGCCGGCAAGGGGCGGGGCGCGGTGGTCGACTGGCGCCGCGGCGCGATCGCACCGGTGGCCGCGCCGCGTCCGTTGCGCGGCGAGCGGCTCGAGATCGCCGCCGATGGGGTGGCCCTGCGGCGCCTGCCGATCGCGCGGGTCAGCGCCGACTGGGACGACGCCACCGCCAGCGCGGTGCGCTTCGATCGCAGCGGCAAGGTGGTCGCGGCGCCCGCCGGGGGGCTGATCGACGGCGACAGCCTGGCGCTCGATCCGGGCGGCGCTCGCGCCGCCTTCGTCACCGCTCCCGAGCCGCCGTGTGAGCCGACCACGCCGCGGGCCGCCTACGCCGTCGAGGTGACCAGCGGTCGGCTGCGGCCGCTGGCCCGCGGCGCGGTCGCCGGGCCGGTCTGGCTCGACGACGAGCGGGTCGCGGTCACGGTCGGCGATCAGGTCGAGGTGATCTCCGCCGCGAGCGGCGCGTCGCTGGCGACCCTAGCCGGTGGCGCCGGGGTCGCGACCTTGACGGCTGGGCCGCGCCGATCGTGCGCCGCGCCGCCGCCGCCCTTCGTGGAGCCCGACGAGATCGAGCCCGACGAGATCGATGCCGACCGCGTCGAGCCGGCGCCGACGTCGGTGACCGGCGACGCCGCGGTCGACGCCAGCGCGTCGCCCGGCGGAGACCCGGACGCAGGCGTCGGCGCGCCGTGACCTGGCGCGCGGGGCGCCGCGCGTGCTACAGCTCCATCGCTCTCCGCCAGAGAGGATCAGGCGATCGCCGGCGACCGGACTCCGCGAGGAGGTCGGCCGCGGGAGGAAAGTCCGAGCTTCACAGGGCAAGGTGCTGGCTAACGGCCAGTCGAGGTGACTCGCAGGACAGTGCCACAGAAAACAAACCGCCTCGTCGCGAGACGAGGTAAGGGTGAAACGGTGCGGTAAGAGCGCACCGCTCGTCGGGTGACCGACGGGGCACGGCAAACCCCACCCGAAGCAAGACCAGACAGGGGTCGTGCGGCCCGCACGATGACCCCGGGTTGGTCGCTCGAGCCCACCGGCAACGGGGGGCCTAGAAGAATGATCGCCGCCGGCGCGAGCCGGAACAGAACTCGGCTTACGAGCCTCTCTGGCGGAGGGCGCTTTGTTTCCGAGCCGGTCGACCGCAAAAGGTCGGCGGGCGCGCGCGCGTGAGGCTCAGGTTTCCGAGGCTGGGTCGACACATTCCGCGGACCTGCCGGTGGCATGGCCCATGCTATCGATCGAGGTCGATGCGCGCCCTCTCTGCCCTCGTCCTCGCCCTCGCCCTCGTCGCGCCTGCCACGGCTCGGGCCGAACGGTTCGCCGTCGGCGTCGCCCTCGGCACCACCCACGCGGAGACCGACGCCGACGCCGGGTTGAACGCCAGCTCGACCAGCGGGCTGTGGCTGCGCTATCGACTGGTTCCGCGCTTGGCCGCCGAGATCAGCTATGGCCGGATCGCCACCGATGGCGACGCCACGATCATCCGCTCGCTCACGGTGGCGGCGCGCTTCGCCCCCACCGCCTGGCGCGGCGGAACGCTGCGCCCCATCGTGCTGGTCGGCCTCGGCCCCGACACCACCGACGACGCGCGCTCGTTCTTCCGCGCCGAGGTCGGCGCGGGCCTCGAGCTCGACCTCGGCGGCCAGTTCGTGATCGGCGCGGACCTGCGCCTGGGCGAGCGCGAACTCGCGGCGACCGAGGCCCAGCCCGGCATCGACGATCGTCCCAACGCTCGCATCGCCGCCGATCTGACCGAGGGTGGCTACCGCAGCACCCAGGCCTACCTGGGCGTCCGGTTCTAGATCGAACTCGGCCTCGGCCTCGGCCTCGGCCTCGGTCTCGGCCTCGGCCTCGGCCTCCGCCTCGGTCTCGGCCTCCGCCTCGAACTCGGTCTCGGTCTCCGCCTCGGTCTCGGCCTCGGTCTCCGCCTCGGCCTCGCCTCGCCGCCCGTCAGTAGCTGCGATCGCCGTCGGTGACCCAGTACCCCGTCGTCATCCCGGGCGGGTGGAGCGGCGCGAGGGTGCAGCCGGTCGTCATCCCACCGGTGACCGTCGGCGTGACATCGACGACGCGCCACATGTCGCCGCCGCCGAAGCCGCCGGAGTGATCGAAGCCGGGCACGAGATCCGGCGCCGCGCCGTAGGTGCCGAGCAGGCGGCCACCGCAATAGACGTTGACCATCGGGCGCGCGACCTGGGTGCCGACCGAGGCGCTGCCGCTGTAGTAGTGGGCCATGACGCGGTAGGTCCCACCGCCGACCGGCGCGTCGACGTTGATGTTCTCGGGCACGCCGTTGTCGTTGATGCTGTCGATGTCGAGGCGCGGGTTGCGGCAGTGGCCGACGGTCTGCCACGAGGTCCCCTCGGGGCCGCCGACGCACTCGGCCAGGGGGCTATTGGCCAGGCCCCAGTTGGCGAACGGCACGTCGGAGGCCGAGCAGTTGCGGTAGTAGCAGTCGTCGTTGTTGACGGTCGAGCCGGTCGCGGTGGTGGTGAACCAGAAGCGCGAGCCGCTGGTGCCCGAGCGATAGACGTGGAGATCGATGTCCGTGGTCGCGGTGCGATCCGAGCACATCTCGACGCGCAGGCCGGGGCCGGCGATGTGGACGATGAACGTGCACTCCTGGGTCGTGCCGTCGGGCAAGGTCATCACGACCCGCACGGTGTAGTCGCCCGACAGGGTCGGCCGCAGGGTCATCATCGGCGTGTTGGCGCCGGTCACGGTGAAGGTCTGGACCACCGGGCTGGTGGTGGTCAGAAACAGCCGGTCGCACGGGCCGCCGGTCACGGTCCACTGCCACGACGCGACCGTGCCGCTGTAGAAGCTGGTGCCGTCGATGACGTAGTTCTGGAACGGCTGGCCGTCGGGCAGCGAGCCCGAGGCCGGGCAGGCCAGCTCGACGATGCAGCACGCGGCGTTGTCGTCGACGCAGCCGTTGCAGTTGTTGTCGAGGCTGTCGCACGGCTCGGCGTTGGCTGGGGCCAGGCCGCCGACGCACGGCCCCCACTCGCGGAACTCGCCGCTGCCGACGCAGGTCTGCATGCCGTCGACGCAGGCGCCGACGTTGCGGCGTCCCGGCGGGCCGTTGAAGCAGGCATGGACCGCGCCGGCGGTGCAGCCGCAGCCCTCGTCGACCTGGCCGTTGCAGTTGTCGTCGGCGCCGTTGTCGCATTGCTCGACCGCGCCGCAGCCGTCGTTGACCGGCGTGGTGCAGGTGCGATCGCCGCAGATCGCGCCGTCGAGCTCCTGGGCGTCTGGCATCGACACTGGCGCGTCGATCGGCAGCGGCGCGTCGATGGAGGTGACCGGGGCGTCGACCTCGACCGCCGGCGCGTCGATGGCGCCCGGCGGGGCGTCGGGATCCCCGGTGCCGGTGTTGGTCGGCCCGCAGCCGACGAACGCGAACGCAGCGAGACCAAGCGCGAGCTGGCGCATCCTCATGGCCGGGATCCTAACGCCACCGCCACGCGTCTGCGCGCACGTCGCGTGTGAGCTTTGGCCTACAGCTGCTACCGTCGCCCGATGGAGCCGCGCAGCCTCGTCACGATCACCGAGCTCGCGGTCGCCGAAGCGAGCGGCGTCGTCGACGATCGTGGCGATCACCGGGTGGTCACCACCGCCGCGCAGCCGCACTTCTACTGGGGCAACTTCCTGGTCGTCCCGGCGCCGATCGCGCCCGACGACGTCGACGGCTGGATCGCGCGGGCGCGGGCGGTCGCGGCGCCCGGGGTGGCCCACGTCGCGCTGTGCCTCGACGCCGTCGACGGGGTCATCGGGCCACCAGCGACCGTCGACGCGCTCACCGCCGCCGGCTTCACCCTCGAGACCTTGATCGCGATGACCGCGCGCGACCCGGTGGTCGCGATCGCGCCGCCGCCCGGCGTCGCGATCCGGCGGTTCGCCCGCGATGACGACTGGCAGGCGATGCGGGCCCTGGCCCTGGCGGTCGAGACCGACACGCCAGGCTACGCCGACTACCTCGACGGCTGGATCCCGTCGCGACGGGCGGCGGCCGCCGTCGATCGGGTCCGCTGGTGGGGCGCCTTCGAGGGCGACGCGCTGGTCGCCAGCGCCGGCGTGGTGCCGCTCGGCGCGATCGCGCGCTACCAGGACGTCATGACCCACCCGGCGCACCGACGGCGTGGGCTGGCGTCGGCGGTGCTGGCGGCCATCGACGCCGACGAGCGCGCGCGCGGGGCCAAGACGCTGGTCCTGGTGGTCGGCGCCGACAACGCGCCCGCCCGCGCGGCCTACCGCAAGCTCGGGTTCGTCGATGGCGATCGCGCGGTCCAGGCGCTGCGGCCGCCGGCCCGGTGACCGGCGGCGAACGGCGCTTGCCAAGGCGTCCGTTATAACGGATACTGCGGTCACGATGCCGATCTTCGAGGACAACTCACGAGCCATCGGGCGCACGCCGCTCGTCCGCATCAACCGCATCACCGCCGGGGCTGGGGCTACGGTCCTGGCCAAGATCGAGGGGCGCAACCCGGCTTACTCGGTCAAGTGCCGCATCGGCGCGGCCATGGTGTGGGACGCCGAGGAGCGCGGGCTGCTCGGCCCGGGCAAGACCATCGTCGAGGCGACCAGCGGCAACACCGGCATCGCGTTGGCCTTCGCGGCGGCGTCGCGCGGCGTGCCGTGTCTCCTCACCATGCCCGAGACCATGAGCCTCGAGCGCCGCAAGGTGCTGGTGGCGCTCGGCGCCGAGCTGGTGCTGACGCCGGGGGCCCAGGGCATGAAGGGCGCGATCGCCAAGGCCGAGGAGCTGGCGGCCGCCGACCCCGAGCGCTACGTGCTCATGCGGCAGTTCGACAACCCGGCCAACCCGGCGATCCACGAGCGCACGACCGGCCCCGAGATCTGGGACGACACCGGCGGCAAGGTCGACGTGCTGGTGGCTGGCGTCGGCACCGGCGGGACGCTGACCGGGGTGTCGCGCTACTTCGAGCGCGTGCGCGGTCAGGCCCTGCACTCGGTGGCGGTCGAGCCCAGCCACTCGCCGGTGATAAGCCAAACCTTGCGCGGCGAGGAGGTCAAGCCGTCGCCGCACAAGATCCAGGGCATCGGCGCTGGCTTCGTGCCGAAGAACCTCGAGCTGGCGCTGGTCGATGAGGTCGCCCACGTGACCAACGACGAGGCCGTGGCGATGGCCCGGCGCCTGGCCCGCGAGGAGGGGATCCTGGTCGGCATCTCGTGCGGCGCCGCCATGACCGTCGCCGATCGGCTGGCGCGCGAGCCGCGCTTCGCCGGCCAGACCATCGTGGTGGTCTTGCCCGACACCGCCGAGCGCTACTTCACCGGGATCCTGTTCGACGGGCTCTTCGATCAGGTGGTGGCCCAGACCGCGTCGTGAGCGCGCGGTCAGCGCACGACCGCGGCGTCGGGCAGGGGGGCCGGCCGCGGACGACGGCGCCCGACCGCGGCGCCCAGGGCCGCCAGGCCGGTCGGGATCGGGGCCAGCACCGTCGCCACGATGGCCGTGATCATGAGCCGCGCCGCCGACGTCGAAATCGCCGCGGTCGCGAAGGCGGTGAGCCAGAACAGCACCCACCCGATCGCGACCTCGCCGGTCGTGGTCTCGGGCGACAGGCGCACCGCGATCAGCCCACCCAGGAGAGGCCCGCTGAGGATCACCACCATGGACAGCGCGCCCCGGTCGAGGATGACCGCGACGGCCGAGGTCAAGATCAGGATCGCGAACTGGACGAAGGCCGCGGCGCCGATGCGACCGAGTCGGACCGGCAGCCCACGCGCGAGCAGCACGCCCAGGCCGGCGGCCGCCAGCGCGCCGGCGATGAGCAGGGCGTCGCTCGGCTGGACGGTCAGCGGCTTGCTCGCCAGCAGGTCACCGCAGGCGCGGACGACCGCCACCACCAGGGGCGCGGCGAGGATCACCGCCGGGCGGCTGACCTCCGGCGACGCGGCGACCGCGCCGGCGGCGCCGAGCAGCGCGCCGACCGACAGGATCGCGACCGAGAGCAGGGGCGTCGGCACCAGGTCGGCCGCGCCGATCGGCAGGCTCACCCAGATGGCCCCGCCGAGCATCGAGAGCACGGCCAGGAGAACCACGCGGGCGTCGTCCGAGCGCATGCGATGAGGGTAGCACCGCGATTGCCACCTGCACCGGTGGCGGGCAAGATGCCGAGGCCATGGCCACCTCGACCGCGCCCGAGTCCCTGACGCGTACGACCTCGACCATCCCGGCTCTGTTCCTGGAGCGGATCGGCAAGACGCCGGATCGCGAGGCCTACCGCTACCCGGTCGGCGACGAGTGGCGCTCGCTGACCTGGCGCGCCGCCGGCGAGCGGGTGAAGGCCATCGCCGCCGGCCTCCTGTCGCTGGGCCTCGGCCTCGAGGATCGCGTCGGCATCCTGTCGGGCACGCGCTTCGAGTGGGTGCTCATCGATCTCGGCATCCTGTGCGCCGGCGGCGCGACCACGACGGTCTATCCGTCGTCGACCGCCGAGGAGTGCGCGTACATCCTGCACGACTCGTCGAGCCGGCTGGTGTTCGCCGAGGACGCCGGTCAGGTCGCCAAGCTGCGCGCCCACAAGGACGCGATGCCGGCGCTGTTCAAGGTGATCCAGCTCGACGGCACGGTCGATCGCGCCGACGGCGAGTGGGTGATGACCCTGGCCGACCTCGAGGCCGCTGGCGCCAAGCACCTGGCGGCGACCCCGAGCGCGGTCGACGACGCCACGGCGAAGGTCACCCGCGACCACCTGGCCACGCTCATCTACACCTCGGGCACCACCGGCAAGCCCAAGGGCGTCCGCCTGGTCCACGACTGTTGGGCCTACACCGCCGACGCCATCGCCGCGGTTGGCTTCATCACCGACGCCGACCTCGAGTATCTGTGGCTGCCGCTGTCGCACAGCTTCGGCAAGGTCTTGACCTCGGGCCACGTCAAGATCGGTCACACCGTCGCGATCGACGGCCGCATCCCCAAGCTCATCGACAACCTGGCGGTGGTCAAGCCGACGATGATGGCGGCGGCGCCGCGCATCTTCGAGAAGGTCTACAACAAGGTGGTGCAGGGCGCGAAGGACGCCGGCGGGATGAAGTGGAAGATCTTCCAGTGGGCGATCGGCGTCGGCAAGCAGGTGTCGGCGCTGCGCCAGAAGGGCCAGGAGCCGGGCGGCCTCCTGGCGATGAAGAACCGGCTGGCGACCAAGCTGGTGTTCTCGAAGCTGCAGGCGCGCTTCGGCGGTCGGCTGCGGCTGTTCGTGTCGGGGTCGGCGCCGCTGTCGCGCGAGATCGCCGAGTTCTTCCACGCCGCCGGCGTGCTGATCGTCGAGGGCTACGGCCTCACCGAGTCGAGCGCGGCCAGCTTCGTCAACCGCGCCTCGAAGTACCGGTTCGGCTCGGTCGGCCTGCCGATGCCGGGCACCGAGGTCAAGCTGGCGCCCGAGGACGGCGAGATCCTCCTGCGCAGCCCGGGCATCATGCGCGGCTATCACAACCTCCCCGACGAGACCACCGCGACCCTGACCAGCGACGGCTGGCTGCGGACCGGCGACATCGGCGAGATCGACGCCGAGGGCTTCCTGCGCATCACCGATCGCAAGAAGGATCTGATCAAGACCAGCGGCGGCAAGTACGTCGCGCCCCAGCACATCGAGGGGAAGATCAAGGCCGCGTGTCCCTTCGTCAGCCAGGTGATCGTCCACGGCGACAAGCGCAACTTCTGCTCGGCGCTGATCACCCTCGACGAGGAGAGCGTCAAGAAGTGGGCCGACGGGGTCGGCCTGGGCAACAAGGCCTACGCCGAGATCGCGGCCTCGGCCGAGGCCAAGGCGCTCATCCAGACATACCTCGATCAGGTCAACGGCGACCTGGCGAAGTGGGAGACGATCAAGAAGTTCGCGATCCTGCCGGCCGACCTGACGGTCGAGGCCGGCGAGCTGACCCCGAGCCTCAAGGTCAAGCGCAAGGCGGTCGAGAAGAAGTACGTCGCCGTCCTCGACGAGATGTATCAGGGCGCGATGGCCGACGTGTGATACACGTCCGCGCGAAATGAACGACCGCCGAGCCGCGTTGGTCCGCGGCACCCCGAGGTCCTCCATGCGGTTCCCGATGCGACTGTCCTGGGCGGCCGTGGCCGCGCTCGCGCTGGCCTGCGGTTCGAAGAGCGGCAACGCGCCGGCGCCGACGGTGAGCCCGGGCCCGAGCCCGAGCCCGAGCCCAACGGTTGGAACCGCCGCGGCGCTGGCTCCCGCTGCGCCCGCGGTGCCGCCGCCGCCCGCCGCGCCGGTGCCGCCGCCGCCCGCCGCGCCGGTGCCGCCGCCGCAACCGACGGCGCCCGACGGCGCCGACTTCACCGCCGAGGCCCGCGCCCTCTACCGCATCGTCGCCTGCGGCTCCGACGAGCCCCTCGCCGATCCGGCGATCGCCCGGGTGGTCGAGCGCCACTGCCGGTGGGTCGGCGACCGCCTGGCCAAGTACCGGGCGACCTACCTCGTCGGGGGCCGGGCCTTCTTCGACGGCCTGAAGCCGGCCGGCCTGCCGACCACCGTGGTCTATCCCTTTGGCGGCGGCGATCTGATCTCGGCGCTGGCCGCGTTCCCCGAGGCCACCGAGGTGACGACGGTGTCCCTCGAGCTGGCCGGCGATCCCCGGCGCATCACCGGGCTGACCGCCAAGCAGCTCGACGCGAGCCTGGCCCGGCTGCGCGGCGAGCTCGGCGGCACGCTGTCGGTCGGCTCCAACACCAGCGTCAACCTGTCGGCCTCGCAGCGCAACGAGCTGCCGGCCCAGGTCTCGTCGTTCTTGCTCGGCCTGGCGGCCGCCGGCTTCGAGCCGGTCGGCATGCGCTACGTGCGCCCGCTGGCCGATGGCCAGCTCCACGGCGTCACCGCCGACGAGATCGCCGCCGAGGACGCCGCCGCCGCCGCCCGCCGGGGCGGCGAGCGCGGCCAGCGCACCCGCAGCCGCAAGCACGACTGGCTCGACCCCAACTTCTCCGAGTCCTTCGCCCACGTCGAGATCCGCTATCGCGCGATCGGCGAGCCGACGGCGCCGATCCGCGTCCACCGCCACTTCGGCTGGAACCTGCACGACAGCGAGCTCGCCAAGCACCCTGAGCTCATCCGTCACCTCGAGACCAAGGGCAAGGTGATCGCCCTGGTCAAAGGCGCGAGCTACCTCCTGTGGCGCGGCGACTTCGCGACCATCCGCGACTACCTGCTCGGCCACCTGGCGTGGATGTTGTCGGACTCGACCGGCGTGCCGCCGTTCTACGCCCGCGCCGCCGGCATGGTCCAGGAGACCTACGGGCGGTTCTCGTCGGCCTTCCTCGAGGGGGCCGAGGCCCGCGGCGGCCGTCACGCCGCCGACTTCCGCGCGCTGTGGAAGGCCCAGCCGCGTCGGCCGCTGCCGTTCCGCTTCGGCTACGTCGACGGCGCGGGTCAGGCTCACGTGGTCGTGACCCGGCCCGGCCCGTGACCGCGTCGACGCGGTACCATCGCGGGTGATGGACGCCGCGCTCTTGACCGAGGCCGGGTACGCGATCGGCCTGGGGTTGATCGTCGGCCTCGAGCGCGAGCACAGCGAGGTCGCGTCGGGGCTGGCCGACGGCGCCATCCCCGAGCAGACGGGGCGGGCGCCGCTCCAGCCCGCGGCCGGCGTCCGCACCCTGGGCCTGTTCGGCCTGGTCGGTTGGCTCCTGGCGTACCTCGGCGGCTCCTGGCCGTGGCTCTTGCCGGTCGGCCTGCTCGCGGTGGCGGCCATGGTGTCGGTGCAGATCGCGGTGTCGCGGGACACCGGCATCACCACCGAGGTCGCGGCGCTCGTGGTCTTGCTCCTGGGCGCGGTCGTGCGCTTCGATCGCGGCCTGGCGGTGGCGCTGGCCTTGGCGACCACGGCGCTCCTGGTGTCCAAGGGCTGGGTCCGCGGCTTCGTCGTCAAGCTGCGTCGGGTCGAGCTGACCGCGACCCTCCAGCTCCTGATCCTCGTCGCGATCGTCTTGCCGCTGTTGCCGGTCGAGGCCCGCGATCCGTGGGGGGCGCTGCCGCCGCGCAAGGTCGGCACCTTCGTGGTGCTGATCGCCGCGGTGCAGTACGTCGGCTACGTCCTCACCCGCTGGCTGGGTGCGGCCCGCGGCGTCGGCCTGGCCGGGCTGGTCGGTGGCCTCACCAGCTCGACCGCCGTCACGGTGTCCATGGCCAAGGCGGCGAAGGATGATCCAGGCATGGTCGGCCCGGGGCTCCTCGCGACCTTCCTCGCCAACCTGGTGATGCCGATCCGCGTCGTCGCGATCGCGTGGGCGATCGCGCCGGCGGTCGGGATGCGGGGGGCGCTGGCGCTGGGGCCGATGGTGGTGATCCTCCTGGTCGCCGCCGGGCTGGCCTTCGCCCGGGTCCGTCGCGAGCCGCCGGTGACCGCGACCGCGATCGAGCTGAAGAACCCGTTCGCCTTGTGGGGGGCCCTGGCTTGGGGCGCGGTCTTGTGTGGCGTGCTCCTCGCGGCTCACCTGGCGACCGCGTGGCTCGGCCAGCGCGGCCTCTACCTCGCGGCCGCGCTGTCGGGCATCACCGACGTCGACGCGATCACCCTGGCCGCCGCCGACCAGGCCCGGGGCGGGGTGGTGGATCCGGCGTGGGCCGCGCTGGCGATCGCGATCGCCGCCATCGCCAACACCATCGCCAAGGGCCTGATGGCGTACCTCGGCGGCGGCCGGGCCTTCGGCCGGCGGGTGGCCGGGGTGTTCGCGATCGCCGCCGCCGTGACCGCCGCCGCCGCCGGCGTCGGCGTCGCGATCGGCTAGGCGCGGCCTCGGCCTCGGTCTCGGTCTCGGTCTCGGCCTCGGTCTCGGCCTCGGTCTCGGTCTCGGCCTCGGTCTCGGTCTCGGTCTCGGCCTCGGCCTCGGTCTCGGTCTCGGCCTCGGTCTCCGCCTCGGTCTCCGCCTCGGTCTCGGTCTCGGTCTCGGCCTCGGTCTCGAACCGTCGAGAAATTGCCCTCGCCGATCGCGCGTGGTACCCGAGGTCGATGGCCGAGACCGAAGCGCCGCCGAAGGCGACCAGCGCCGGGCGCGGCGTCCTCTACATCGCCTTCGCCAAGCTGTACTTCATGGTCGCCGGCGCGGTCATCGAGTTCCGGCTGCCGGTGATCCTGTCGCGCGCGATGTACGGCGCTTACGGCGTGGTCAGCTCGCTGGTGTCGCCCATCAACAACGTGATGGTGACCGGCTCGATCCAGGCGGTGTCGCGGTTCACCGCCCAGAAGCCCGAGACCGCGCGCATCGTCGAGGCGGCCGGCCTGCGCATGCACCTGTGGGTCGGGTTGCCGACCGCCCTCGTGTTCATCGCCGGCGCGCCGGTCTTCGGCTGGGCGATCGGCGACACCGCCAAGATCGGCCCGCTCATGCTGGCCGGGGTGATCGTCGCGACCTACGCGTTCTATGCGGTCCTGGTCGGCACCGCCAACGGCCTGCGCCAGTTCAACCGCCAGGCCGGCCTCGACATCACCTCGGCGACGCTCCGGGCCTTCGGCATCCTCGGGTTGACCATGGCCGGCCTGGGCGTCTATGGCGCCTATGGCGGCTGGGTCGCGGCGGCCGGGCTCGTCTTGCTCATCGCCACCGTGGTGATCGGCCTGCCGCCGCGGGCGGCCCGCGGCCCCGAGGCGCAGGCCCTGGTCAAGCCGATGGCCCGCTACTTCGCCCGGGTCGCGGTCTACCTGATCCTGCTCAACCTGATCATGTTCGTCGATCAGATCTTGCTCAAGGTCCTGACCGCCGGCTGGTATCGCGATCACGCCGCGGCGCTCACCGCCGGCCTCGATCAGGCCTTGCCCGGGGCGCGCCGGATCGCCGGCTTCGCCGTCGACGCCAACGCCCTGTCCGACGTCCAGGTCGCCTACTACCGCGCGGTCCAGAACCTGGCGCGGCTGTCGTACCAGGCGATCCTGGCCGCGACCTTCGTCATCTTCCCGCTGGTGTCGAAGTCGACCTTCGACGACGACCACCAGACCACCCGGCGCTACATCCACATCACGATGCGGTACTCGCTGATCTTCGCGACCGCGATCGCGGTGGTGATGGCCGCCAACCCGCGCCCGCTCCTCGACATCCCGTACCCCGACGACTACGCGACCCTGGGCGCGCCGGCCCTGGCCGCGCTGGCCCTGGGCAACGTCGCCTTCTCGCTGTTCGCGATCGCCGGCACGATCTTGAACGGCGCCGGCCACACCCGCGACGCGATCATCGCCGCCGCGGTCACCCTGGCGGTGGCGGTGGTCGGCAACTTGATCGCCATCCCGCTGTGTGAGCCGGGCGCCGACCTGCTCCTGGTGGCGGCTTCGGTCACGGGCCTGGCGATGGTGATCGGCGCGGCGGTGGCGGGCGGCTTCTTGCACCGGCGCCTGGGCGCGTTCTTGCCCCTGGCGACCGTGGCGCGGGTCGCGGTCGCGGTCGCGGTCGCGATCGCGGTCGGGCGCGTGGTCCCGTTTTCGACGCCGCTCACCACCCTGATCGAGGCCGCGCTGATCGGCGGGGTGTTCCTGGTGGTCCTGATCGCCACCCGCGAGCTCGGCAAGGCCGACCTGCGGACGATCGCGGCGGTCCGGGCCAAGCGCGGCCAGGGAGGAGATCCGGCATGAAGACCAGGACGATCGCGCTGGTCCTCGGCGTGGCCACCCTCGGGTGCCGACCGCCGCCGGGCGGCGGCGCGGCCCTGCCGGACGCGGTCCGCACCTACACCGAGGGCGTGCGCTGGGAGCGGTTCGAGGTCGCGGCGGTGGTCATCCCGCCCGCCGAGCGCGCTCAGTTCCTCGAGGAGCGCGACACCCTGGCCGAGGATCTGCGCATCACCGACGCCGAGATCGTCCACCTGCGCGAGCGCGGGCGGACCGGCGACGTCGCGGTCAAGCTGGCCTGGTACAGCGAGCGCGAGGGCACCGTCCACACCACGGTCGCCCACCAGCGCTGGGAGCGTCAGGGGCGGGCCTGGCGGCTGGTGGACGAGGTCCGGGGCCGGGGCGAGCCCATGCCCGGGCTGCGCGAGCCGACCGACGGGCGCGAGCCCCTGGCGCGCGCCGGGCAGGATTGACGTAGAATTACCGCCAGCGTGGCGCCGTCCGACTTCGTCAGCCGCGGACAAGAGCTGGTTACTGCCGGGCAGTACCAGGAGGCGGTCAAGGTGTGCCGCCTGGGGCTCCTGGCGCGGCCGGGCGAGGTCAATGGTCGGCTGGTCCTGGCGTCGGCGCTCTTGGCCCTGCGCCGCTACGACGAGGTGCTGGCGGAGATGCGGGTCGCGATCGAGCTCGAGCCGGGCAACGCCGGCGGTCACCAGCTCCGCGGCACCGCGCTCCTGCGCAAGGGCGATCCCCACGCCGCCGTCGAGTGCCTCGAGCGCGCGCGCAAGCTGGCCGGTGGCGACCCGACGATCGCCGCGCTCCTCGAGGAGGCGCGGGTCGCCCAGGCGGCGGCCGGGCCCGGGCTGTGGAACGACGGCGACAGCATGACCAAGCACTACCCGACCCACCGCGGCGAAGGCGCCGCCGGCAGCGGCGCGTCGGGCAGCCACACCCGCCCGATCGATCGCCGCCGGCCGCCGGCCGACGCCACGCCGCCGCCCGAGACCCTGCGGGTCGGCGACAAGTCGGGCACGGTCGAGCTCGATCCCGAGCTCGAGGGCGTCGAGCTCGAGGACGACGACGTCGCCGAGCCCCCCGAGTCGACCTCGAGCGTCGAGGTCCTCGACGACGATCTCGAGGAGGTCGACGACGACGCCCGCCCGCCCGAGGCCCAGACCCGCGCCGGTCGACCGCGCTCGGGCCGGCCCGAGGCGCGCCCCGAGCCGGTGCAGCGCTGGGACGCCGACGAGCTGTCGGAGAACATGACCCGCAAGAAGGCGCTGCCGGTCAAGCCGCCGCCCGAGGACGCCGAGACCGCGCCCCGCGACTTCGTCGACAGCGCCCTGCCGCGGCGCGGCGGGCCGGGCCTGCGGCCCCAGCTCGGCGACCCCGGCTTCGAGGAGGAGTCGAGCCTGTCGGGCCGGGCCTCGAACCCGCGGCTGGCGGATCTGGCGGCTGGGCCCCTCGGCGGGCTGACCCCCGCGCCGGTGATGACGCCGTCGGGGCGCTTCCTGTCGAACCCCTCCGGGCCCGGAGCGCCGGTCGATCGGCCCGAGGGCGCCGGGACCTTCGGGCCACCGTCGGGACCGGTGATCGCCACCGCCCACGCGCCGACGGTCGCCGGCCTGGTGCCGGCCGGGACGCCGCCGGGGATGGCGCCGATGGCGGGCGGGCGGGGCGGGGCGGTCCTCGGGCCCGCGCCGGGGCCAGGGGGACCGGGGCCCGCGGTGCCGGCCGCCGCGCCCCAGGCCAAGACCATGGTGCCGTTCACGGCGGCCGCGGTCCGCCCGACGGTGGCGATGAGCGCCGCCGAGGTCGCGCCGGCGCCTGCGCCGGCCTATGGAGCCAAGGATCCTGGGCTCGACGCGGTCCTGGGCGGCGCGGCGCCGCCGGCCTCGCCCTTCGAGTACCCCAGCATGTCGGCGACCCCGCCGCCGCCGGCCCTGACCGGGACCGGCCGTGGCCCGGGCTCGCCGCGGACCAGCCGCCTGGGCCTGCGCTCGCGATGGATGCTCTTGGTGTGGATCGGGATTACCGGGGCGATCATCGGAGGCGGTGTCTTCGCGGGATTCAAGATCCGCGACCTGCGGCTGGCCAAGCAAATCGCCAGCGCCAAGCGCAACGCCGACGCGGTGGCGCGCACCGACACCTGGGTCGGCTGGCGCAGCGCCCGCGATCGCCTGGCCGCGATCTACCGAGCCCGCGGGTCGGCCGCCAACCGCGCCGCCCTGGCCAAGGCCCGGGCCATCCTCGCCGGCTGGTTCCAGGACGACCTCGACGGCGCCCGGACCGCGGTCGCGGCGCTCGGCGACGATCCGTCCCGCGACGCCGCGCTGGCCCGGGCCTACCTGGCGATCGCGCTCGGCGACGGCGCCAGGGCCAGCGCGGTGGTCAAGGACGCCGGCGGCGCTGACGCCGATCCCGAGCTGGCCCTGGCCGCCGCTCAGGCGGCGCTGGTCGACGGCCGCTGGGACGCCGCGGCCAGCGGCGCGCGGCGCGCGATCGAGGCCGCGCCGCGGCCCGCCGCCTACGTCGCGGCGTGCAACGCCGAGGCCGCGCGTCAGCGCTTCACCGACGCCGATCGCGCGTGCGCCGAGGCCGAGCGCCTGGTGCCCGGCCACCCGGCGGCGGTGATCGCGCGGGCGCGCCTGCGGGCCGCCAGCGGCGCGGCCCGCGCCGAGGCCGATCGGCTGCGCGGCGAGCTCGAGGCCATCGTCGCTGAGGCCGCGCGGCCGGTGGCGGACCAGCGCCTGGGCGCGTCGGTGAGCGAAGGCCTCGAGGCCCAGCTCGCGCTGGCCGCGGTCGCCATCGCGGTCGGCGACGCCCCGCGCGCCCGGGCCGCGATCGATCGGGTCAAGGCCAGCGAGCTGACGAGCCGCGGCCTCCTCGAGAGCCGGGCCGCGCTGGCGCTGGCGCTGGGCGACGTCGCCGAGGCCGGCCGGCTGGCCGAGCAGGGCCTGGACCGGTGGCCGGGCAGCGCCGCCCTCATCCACGCCCGCGCCCGCAGCAAGTTCGCGGCCGGCGATCTGGCCGGCGCGGCGGCGGCCCTCGACAAGGCCGGCGCGGTCGCCGACGACCCGGCGATCGTCGTGCTGAGCGCCGAGCTGGCGATGGCCAACGGCGATCTCGACGGCGCCGCCGAGCGCCTCGACAAGATCCTGGGCAAGCGCCCGGAGGATCTCGACGCCCTGGTCGCGCGCGCCGAGGTCGACCTGGCCAACGGCGATCCGCGGGCCGCGCAGTCGCGCCTCGAGCCCCGCTACTCCAAGGCCGCGCCGCCGCGCCTGACGATCACCTACGCCGCCGCGCTGCGCATGCAGAAGCGGTGGGGCGAGGCGCGCTCGGCCTTGAGCCGGCTCTTGACCGCCGCCGGCTCGGGCCCGATCACCGGGGCCGCCTGGCTCGAGCAGGCCCGCATCGATCGCGAGGACGGCAACCCCAAGGAGGCGCGCGCGGCCTACGCCCGGGCCCAGGAGATGTTGCCGGCGTCGCGCGACGCCAAGCTCGAGGCGGCGACGCTCATGATCGACGACGGCGACGCCCGGGGCGGGCGCGACTCGCTGCGCGGCCTGGTCGACGGCAGCCCCGGGGACGCCGGCGCGGCGGTCGAGCTGGCGCGGGCCCAGATCCTCACCGGCGATCTGGTCGCCGCCGAGGCCACCCTGGCCGCGATCGGAGAGGTGGCGCCGGCGGTCAAGGGCCGCCTGGCCCGCGAGCGTGGCCGCCTGGCGCTGCGGCGACGCGACCCCCGCGCCGCGGTCTCGGCCTTGCGCGACGCGGTGGCGGCCAGTCCCACCGACGTCGAGGCCGCGATCATGCTCCTCGACGCCCACATCCTGGCCGGCGACGTCCCCGAGGCCAAGCGCGCCGTCGACGACTTCAACCTGCGCTTCGGCAAGCGCGACGAGACCGGCCTGGTCACCGGACGGCTCGCCCTGGTCAGCGAGCGCTTCGCCGAGGCCCTCACCGAGTTCATCACCGCCCGCAACCTGCTCGCCAAGGCGCCCCAGCGCCTGCTGTCGGACGCCATCTACTGGGTCGGCTACGCCCACTACGCCAACGGCGATCTGTCGAAGGCCCGCGGCGAACTGAAGGACGCGATCGCGCGGGATCCGACCAACGCCGACGCCCATGGCCTCCTGGGCGCCGTGCTGATCGACAACCAGGAGTGGGTGGCGGCGGCCGACGCGTTGACCGTCGCGGTCGCCCTCGACCCCGACAACGCCGACGCCTGGTACCGGCTCGGCGGCTCGCGCTTGAACGCCCGACGGACCAAGGACGGCAAGGCCGCCCTCGAGACTTACCTCAAGCGCTGGCCGACCGGCGAGCACGCCGCCGAGGTCCGCCAGCTCCTGGCCGCCGCGCGCTGAGGTCGCCGAGCTCGCGCCCAGCATTCGCCGAGCGCGCCCGTCTCGTGCTGAACTCGCGCCCGCCTCGCGCCGCTTACAGCGAGGTCGCGAGCGCGACCGCGGCGGCGATCGCGACGACCACCGCGATCGCGATGCCGATCATCAGGCCGCGTCCACCGTCGCGCTGGTGGGCGCCGGTGCGGTCGGGCTCGAGCATGTGCGACAGGCCGTCGAGGTCGGCGGCCGGTGGGGCCGGTTGGGGCCGGGGGGCGGCGCGGGCGGCGCCCGGCGGCACGCTCTGCCGGCGGCCGTCGCCCGACGAGCCGTCGAGCAGATCGTTGGTCCACGACGACGTATCGACGAAGTGGTTGGGGTCGAGGCTCTGGCCACCGGCGCCCGCGGCCTGGCCGTCCTCGCCTTCGCCGATCAGCGAGGTCAGCCGGTTGACCTCGTCGTTGATGAGCGAGTCGATGAGCGAGGCCTTGGGCTCGGCTGAGCGCTTCCGCATCAGCTCCATCTGGGTGTCGCGCACCAGACTGGAGATGTCGCGGGCCGTGACCTTCATCCGCCGCGAGAACAGGTACTGCGCCAGGGCGTCGCCCAGATCGGCGGCGTGGTGGTAGCGCTCCTCGGGATCGCGGGCCAGGGCCTTGCGGACGATGCCCTCGAGCTCGGGCTCGATGTCGGGGTTGGTGGCCTGCAGCGACGGGACCCGCGCCTGCCGGACCTGCTCGACGGTCTGGTAGTCGGTGTCGCCGTAGAACAGGCGCTTGCCGGTGAACAGCTCCCACAGGAGGATGCCGACCGCGAACACGTCGGCGCGGGCGTCGACCTCGAGCCCGCTGGCGGCCTCGGGAGACAGGTAGCTGAACTTGCCCTTGACCACGCCCGGGTCGGTCGACTCGATCTGGCTGTTGGCTTTGGCCAGCCCGAAGTCGACCAGCTTCACCTCGCCGTTCTTCGACAGGAGGATGTTGGGCGGCGAGATGTCGCGGTGGACGATCCCGAGCGGCTCGTTGGTCTCGGGATGCTCGAGCTGGTGGGCGTACTGCAGGCCCTTGCAGCACTCGATCATGATGTAGATCGCGTGGGCGATCTCGAGGCGGCGGCCCTTCTGGCGCTGGCGCTCGATGATCGCCTTCAGGTTGCACCCGTCCACGTACTCCATCACCAGGAAGTACGCGTTGTCGGGCGTCTTCGAGATGTCGAAGACCTGGACGATGTTGGCGTGCTGGAGGAACAGCGACAGCCGCGCCTCGTCGAGGAACATGCTGACGAACTTCTGGTTCTTCGTCAGGTTCGGCAGGACGCGCTTGATCGCGACCGACTTCTTGAACCCCTCGATCGACTCGGCGACGCCGCGGAAGACCTCGGCCATGCCGCCGTGATCGAGACGCTCGGTGATCGTGTAGCGGTCGCGCATCCGAAAGCGAGGATGAGCTTAACAGAGGATTCGATGACTTAGCAAACCGGCCGGGCGTCCGTCGCCGATCGCCCTCGGCTGGCGCCCAGGTAACCGCCCGGGGCTCGGGGGCCACCATGAGGAGGATGACCCCCGATCGCTCGCCCGGGCCTGCGCGCTCGCCATGGAATCCGCCGCCAGCCCCGCGGCGGGGGCGGTCACTCGCCGGTGTCTTCGGCCTCGACCTGCTCGCGCGCGGTCTTGCAGTCGACGCACAGCGTGGTCATCGGCCGAGCCATGAGGCGGCGGAAGCCGATCGGCTCGCTGCACTCCTCGCAGTCGTCGATCTCGCCGGCGTCGAGGCGCTTGAGGGCGTCCTGGATCTTCACGATGAGGAAGGTCTCCCGATCGTGGAGCCGGAGCTGGGTGGAGTACAGCTCCTCCTCGACCGACTCGTCGATCGAGTCGCGGCCGATGCGGTCGCGGTCGCGATCCATCGTGAAGCCGATCGCGTGCTGGGCGTTGGCGACCAGCCGGCCGAGCTCGCTCTCGAGCTGACGCCGCAGCTCGTCGCTCTGGGAAGGAGTCAGCATGAGCGTAGTCTAGGAACGGCGCGCGCGCGCCGTCAATCACCCCCGGCGTCGACGATCGCGGTGCCCGGCCTTGACCGGGGAAATGAACCGCACGGGCCGGTCGTTCGTCCATATGATCCATGCCCACCGCACGCCCACCGCAGGCCTACCCCTCGGGAGTGCCGATGACCACCGTCCGCCGCTACCAGCTCACCTGCGCCGTCCTGGCCGCCGCCGCGATCGCCGCCGGCGCGGTCGCCTGGCGCCGCGGTGAACCGTCGACGACCCCCGGCGTGCGGTCGGCGCGCGCCGCGGGGGCACCGGCCAGCGTGCGTCGCCCGCTCCGGGTCAGCGCCGCCGCCCTCGGCCTGTCGGAGGCCGAGCTGATCGCGCGGCTGGCGTCGGCCCGGAGCGTCGCCGAGGTCGCGCTCTACGTCGACAAGCTGGGGCTGGTCGGCACCGACCGCGCGATCGGGCCGCTCCTGACCGTCGCCGGCGATCTGCGCGGTAACCTGCCCGAGCAGGCGCTCACCGCGATCGGCAAGATCGGCAGCGCCGACGCGGTGGCCGCGCTCATCGAGCTGACCGAGGACGAGCGACCGCGTCAGCGCGGCGCCGCGGTGTCGGCCCTGGCGGTGGCCGGCGGCGACGATGCCCGCGCCGTGCTCACCGCGCTCGCCCAGGACCGCGGCGACCCGCAGCGCTCGAACGCGATCTACGCCCTGGGCACGCTGGGCGACGACGCCGCGGTCGAGACCCTGACCGCGCTGGCCGGCGGCGGCGACTACGATGCGGCGTCGAGCGCCGTCTATGCCCTGGCCCAGGTGCCGACCGCGGCCGGCGAGGACGCCCTCGCGGCGCTGTGCGACGCCGGCGACCTGCGCATCCGCCAGCTCGCCGTCCAGTCGGTGACGCCCCGCGACCCGGCGATGGTCGCCAAGCTGACCGGCCTGCTGGCGAGCGGCGACGCCAACCTGGCGTCGGCCGCGGTCGCGGCCCTGGCGCGCAGCCGCGAGGCGTCGGTGGTGCCGGCGCTCCTCGCGGCGGCCCGGACCGGCGCGCCCCAGGTGCGCTGGGCCGCGGTCAGCGCCCTCGGCGAGGTCGGCGGCGACGCCGCGGTGGCCGCCTTGGGGACCCTGGTCACCGACGGGGACCGCGGCCTGGCGGGGGCCGCGGCCCAGGCCCTGGTCGGGCTCGGCGGCGACACCGCCCGCGAGCTGCTGATCGAGATCGCGACCGCCGGCGGGAGCCAGGCGTCGGTGGTCTTGCCGATCCTGCTCCAGCTCCGCCACGACGACGTCGACGCGGCCCTGCGCACGATCGCGATGACCGGCAGCCCGGCCGACCGGCGGACCGTGCTGCCGACCTTGATCGCCCGCGGCGACGAGCGCGCGCTGGCCATCGCTCTGACCATGGCCGAGTCGGGCAACCGCGTCGATCAGACCGAGGCCATCCGCATGCTCGGCACCACCGCCGCGCCGGCCGCGCGCGACGCGCTCGTGCGCCTGGCCACCAGCGGCAAGGGGCCGGCGCGCTCCCAGGCCCTCGACGCCCTGGCCACCGCCGCGCCCGGCGACCCGGTGGTCGGTCAGCTCCTGGCCGACGCGCTGTTCTCGGGCAAGCCCGGCGACGTCCAGACCGCGGCCTGGGCGCTGTCGCGGATCGGCGACGGCGACGCCCGCGAGGCGCTGATCGCCGCGCTCGGCGATCGCGACGCGGCGACCGCCGGGGCGGCCCTGAACGCGCTGCAGAACCTGGGGGGCGCCGCCGACGTCCGCGCCGCCGTGGCCGAGGTCGCGCGCACCGGCCCGCCCGCGCTGCGGACCGCGGCGCTCCAGCAGCTCCTCGGCAGCGGCGCCCCCGAGGCGGTGGCGGTCGCCGAGGCGGCGATCCGCGGTGGCGACGCCGAGGTGATCCGATCGATCAGCTACAACCTGGGCAACCTGCCGCGGGCCGACACCGCCCGCCTGCTCGGCCTGGTCGCCGCCAGCGACGATCCCGCGGTGCGGGGGTCGGCGGTCTCGGCGCTCAGCCAGGCCGGCGACGCGGCCTCGGGCGACCTCCTGGTCAAGCTGGCCGGCGATCGCGATCCCGGCGTGGCGGCCCAGGCCGTCGGCTCCCTGGCCCAGGTCGGCACCCCGCGCGCGATCGACGCGCTCCTGGCCGCCACCGAGCACGCCGATCCGTCGGTCAAGATGAACGCGATGCAGAGCCTGGGCTCGGTCGACGATCCGCGGGCGGCGGCGCGGGTGGCGCGGGCGATCGAGGACCAAGACGAGCAGGTCGCGGCCGCGGCGATCTGGTCGGCCAACGGCGGTGGCGCCGAGATCGACGCCGCGCTCCTGCGCGCCTTGGCCGACGCCCGGACGAGCTCGACGGTGAAGTTCGCGGCCGCCCAGCAGCTCCGGCAGCGCCAGGTCGACGTCGACCCGGCGACCGCGTCCAAGCTCGATGAGCTCCTCGGCCCGGCCTACGGCGGCGGCGGCTACGGCGGCTACGGCTATCCGGGCGGCTACTACCACTGACGCCGTGGTCGGGCGTCGCGGGCGCGGTCAGTGCTTGTGGCCGGCGTGAGGATCCGCGGCCGGAGGCAGCGCAGCGTTCGAGCCCTCGACGGGATAGCCCTGGCGGTGCCAGAACAGGATGCCCTCGTCGAGGACCGCGGTGTTCTTGTAGCCGCGCTTGCGCAGCTCGTCGACGATCACGCCCGAGGCGTGGTGCGGGCAGGCGCAGTACGCGACCACCCAGGTGCCGTCGTTGGGGATGCGATCGAGGGTCGAGACATCGTAGTGCGGGATCGAGATCGCCCCCGGGATGCGCAAGGTCAGCCAGTCCGACGGCGGCCGGGCGTCGACGATCACCATCTTGCGCTTGCCGACGTACGCGGCCTTGACGTCGGCGGCGGCCACGAACCGACCGTCCTTCAACTTCCACTGCGGCGCCTTGCCCCGCGGGTTGATCACCACCGGTCCATCGGCCGGCGGCGCGACTGGCGGCGGCGGCGCGGTGGTCGGCTTCTCGGCCCAGCTCCGCAGGTGGGCGACCAGATCGTCGATCTGGGTCGCGGTCAGCTTGCCGCCGTAGGCCTCCATCGGCGTGCCCGGCCGACCGCGGACGATCGCGTCGCGGATGAAGGCGTCGGAGGCCAGGGCCAGGAAGACCGGGTGCCCGAGCTGGACCGCGGTCAAGCGCGTCGCGCGATCGCCGTGGCAGCTCTGGCAGGTCGTGGCGTAGAGGGCCGCGCCGGCGGCCGCGTCACCCTTGCCGGTGGACGGCGGCGGTGGACGATGGGTGGGGCCGCCGTGGCGGATCCACGCGATCATGTCGGCGATGTCGGCGTCGGACAGCGGCCCGCCCAGCTCCTTGGCGTAGGCCGCCATGGGCGTCGACGGGCGCCCGAGGGCGATCGAGCGGGCCAGGAAGGTGTCGTCGGCGCTCTCGAGGAAGGTCGGCGAGCGCAGCGACGGCGCGTGGTCGGCGACGTAGCCCTGGGCGGCCTCGCCGTGGCACAGCGCGCAGTACTTCACGAAGGCCGCGCCGCCGCGGGCGATCCGCGGGTCGGTGACGACGGCGGCGCCGGCGTCTTGCACCGCCACCGGCGGGGGCGGCGGCGGATTCGGCGCGCTCGACGACGAGCCGCAGGCGACGACGAGGGACACGAGCGAGGCGAGGACGGCGCGCACCGCGGCATCTTGACATACGTCGGCGGCGCTGGCTCTCAGGCCCGGACCCGGTCCTGGCTGTCGGCCAGGACGTCGCGCGCGGTCTTGCTCTTGCCGTCGTGGCGCCAGCCCGGCGGCCGCAACAGGTAGCCGACCGCGGCGCCCAGGCCCGGAGCCCGGGCGACGTCGCGGAACATCGCGATCCACTCGTGGAAGGCGATCACGTGGGGCCGGTGATCGCGCAGGTTCTCGGTCAGGCCGTAGACCACGCGCTCGCGCTCGGGCTCGAAGCTGCCGAACAGCCGATCCCAGATGATGAGGATGCCGCCGTGGTTGCGGTCGAGGTACTGCGGGTTGGCGCCGTGGTGGACCCGGTGGTGCGACGGCGTGTTGAACAGGAACTCGATCGGCCGGGGCAGGCGGTCGATGGCCTCGGTGTGGATCCAGTACTGGTAGAGCAGGCTCACCGCCTGCTGGGTCAGCACCATCCACGGCGCGAAGCCCAGGAGCGGCAGCGGCAACCAGAACAGCGGCGCGGTGAGCGGCGTGGTCCACGACTGCCTGAGCGCGGTCGACAGGTTGTAGTGCTCGCTCGAGTGGTGGTTGACGTGGGCGGCCCAGAAGAAGCGGATCTCGTGGCTGGCGCGGTGGAACGCGTAGTAGCAGAGGTCCTCGGCGAAGAAGAGCAGGACCCAGGTCCACCACACGTTGGGCAGGGTCACCAGGCGGTGCTCGTAGATCCACACCATCACCGCCAGCGCGCCGAGCTTGGTCACCGCCGAGATCGCGACGTTGCCCAGGCCCATGGTCAGGCTGGCCGCGGTGTCCTTGCCGGCGTAGCCGCGGATGCGCGCGTCGTGGCGACGGCGCCGGGCCCAGCCGAACTCGAGGAGGATCGTGAGCAGGAAGACCGGGATGGCCGCGTAGATGATGAGCGACATGATCAGTCCCTCCGGGTGCGCGCGAGCTCGCGCCGAGCCAGGCGCTCGAGGAACGCCAGGTGGGCGACCTCGGTGTCGGGGTCGGGCGAGAACAGGCCGATGGCGGCGCCTTGCATGGCGTAGACGATCGCGAGGACGGCGTCGTCGAACTCCGGGTTGGCGGCGGCGGCGATCGGGAACAGCCGCCGGGCCTCGGCCAGGAGCAGGGCCTGGTGGCGGGCCAGGACCGGGCCCAGGCCGCGGGTCAGGGCGGCGTCGGTCCGGGCCGCGACGTAGATCTCGAGGACGACCCGCATGTCGGGGCGGCGGAACACCCGCCACAGCGCGGCGCACGCGGCGGCCAGGGCGTCGGCCGGGCGGCGCGGCAGCTCGGCGGCGAAGGCCAGGCGCAGGTCCGCGAGGATGGCCTCGGTCACCGCGATCAAGAGGTCGGGCTTGTGCGGGAAGTGGCGGAACAGCGCGCCGTGGGACACCTGGGCCCGGCGCGCGACCGCGGCGGTCGGGGCCCCGGCCAGGCCGTGCTCGCCGAGGAGGGCGCGGGCCGCGGCCACCAGCTCGGCCCGGGTGCGGACCGCCCGGGCCTGACGGGCCGGGGCGACCGGGCGCAGGGTGCGGCGGCTGCGGGCGGCGGGCACGTCCCAGAGCCTATCGGAAAGAAAGCGAGCAGTCACTCACTTTTTCTGCGAGGTGCGCCGCGGCCCCGGCCGCGATAGCTTGTCGACCGTGCGCGCCTCACCGCTCGTCTCGCTGATCGTCGCCGCCGTCGCGCTCGCCGCGCCGGTCGCGGTCGCCGGTCCCGGCTTCGACCCCGACGCGATCTACGCGGTGCCGCTGGGCGACGCCCCGACCCGCGGGCCGGCCGACGCGCCGATCACGATCGTCGAGTTCTCCGACTTCGCGTGCGGCTACTGCAACCGGATGCAGCCGGTGTTGCGGCAGGTCGAGCGCCTGCACCCGGGGCTCATCCGGTGGGTCTACCGGCCGCTGCCCCTCGACGAGGATGACGGCACCCTGGCGTCGGAGGCGGCGATCGCGGCGGGCCTGCAGGGTCGCTTCTGGCCGATGCACGATCGGCTGTTCGCGGTCCGCGGCCGCGTCGATCGCGCCGCGGTCGAGCTTCTGGCGGTCGAGCTCGGCCTCGACCTCGTCCGGTTTCGCGACGACCTCGATCGCGGCGCGGCCCGGGCCGCGGTCGACGCCAACCTGGCCGCCGCCCGCGCCCTCGGCGTCGGTGGGACGCCGGCCTTCTTCGTCAACGGCCGCGCGCTGCCGGGCGCGGTGCCGCTGACCGCCCTGGTCGACGTGATCGCCGCTGAGCTGGCGCGGGCGCGCGAGGTGCCCGCGGGCCCCGACCGCTACGCCGCCCTGATCGGCGATGGTCGGCCGCGCGCCGATGTCGACGAGCCGCGCTATCCGCAACGCGAGCTGACCAGCGAGGAGCGCTACCGGGTCGGGCTCGGGCTGCCCGGCCATCGCCGCGGCCCCGACGATGCGGCGGTGACGATCGTGGTGTGGAGCGACTTCTTGTGCCCGTACTGCGTGCGCCAGGCCCCGGTGCTCGAGGCGCTGCGCGCGGCCCACCCGACCCGGGTCCGGGTGGTCTACCGCCACTATCCGCTGGCGATCCATCCCGGCGCCGACGTCGCGGCCGAGGCCGCGGTCGAGGCCGGACGCCAGGGCAAGTTCTGGGCGTTCCACGACGAGCTGATGGCCGCGGCGGCGGGCGGGTTGCCGCGGTCGGTGCTCCTCGAGCGCGCCGCGCGGGTCGGTCTCGACGTCGGCGCGCTGACCGCGGCGCTCGCCGATCATCGCCACCGCGACGTGGTCCTGGCCGACGCCGCGGCCGCCGCCGCGCTGGGCGCCGGCGGGACGCCGACCGTGATCGTCAACGGCCTCGCGCTGCCCGGCATGGTCGAGGCCGACGAGCTCGAGGCGGTGGTCGCCGCCGAGCTGGCCCGCGCCGACGAGCTGGTCGCGCGCGGGGTGGCGCCGGCCGACGTCTACGCGATCATCGGCCTGGGCGCGGATCGCACGGAGCAGGGCGATCCGCGGGGGCTGGCGCGCGGCGCCGGGCTGCGGATCGAGCCGGGCGCGATCGAGCGGACGAAGATGATCGAGGGCGCGTGTCGAGCCGGCGATCGCGCCGACGCCGCGGCGCTGGTCGGGCGCCTGCGCGGCGCCGAGGCCGCGGCGGCCCGCGCGTACTGCGCCGATCGCGGGATCGACCTGCCATGACCGCCCGCGAGTTCGACCTCGATCTCCTGGTCCTCGGCGGTGGCTCGGGCGGCGTGCGCGCCGCGCGGATCGCCGCCGGCCACGGCGCGCGGGTCGCGATCGTCGAGGAGTACCGCTGGGGCGGCACCTGCGTGATCCGCGGCTGCGTGCCCAAGAAGCTCATGGTCTACGCCGGCGAGCTGGGCCACGCCCTGGCCGACGCCGCCGGCTACGGCTGGCACGTCGGTCCGGTGCGCCACGACTGGGCGGCCCTGATCGCGGCCAAGGATCGCGAGATCGCCCGGCTGTCCGGGCTGTACCGCGCCAACCTCGAGCGCGCCGGGGTCGAGCTGATCGACGGCCGCGCCACCGTGCTCGATCCCCACACGGTCGCGATCGACGGCGCGCCGCGGCGCGCGCGCTACCTCCTGATCGCCACCGGCGGGCGGCCCAAGCGGCCGGCGATCCCGGGCGGCGAGCTGATGATCACCTCCGACGAGGCCTTCCACCTGCCGACCCTGCCGGCGCGGATCGCGATCGTCGGCGGCGGCTACATCGGCGTCGAGTTCGCGCACATCTTCCGCGCGCTCGGGGCCGAGGTCACGCTGATCCATCGCGGCGCCCAGGTCCTGCCCGGGTTCGACGACGACCTGCGAGGCGCGGTCGAGGCCGGCCTGGCCGGGGCCGGGATCGCGCTGGCGCCCGGTCGCGAGCCGCGGGCGGTGGTGCGGACCGCGGACGGCGCGCTGACCGTGACCCTCGACGACGGCCAGGCGATCGAGGTCGACCTGGCGATGGCCGCGGTCGGCCGGATCCCGGCGACCGCGGGGCTCGGCCTCGAGGACGTCGGGGTCGCCCTCGATCGCCGCGGCGCGATCGTCGTCGACCGATACAGCCAGAGTTCGGTGCCGTCGATCTACGCCGTCGGCGACGTCACCGGGCGCCAGGCCCTGACGCCGGTGGCGATCCGCGAGGGTCACGCCTTCGCCGACACGGTCTTCGGCGGCACGCCGATCGCCGTCGATCACGCGCTGATCGCGACCGCGGTGTTCGCGCAGCCACCGGCCGCGGCGATCGGCCTGACCGAGGCGGCGGCCCGCGCCGCCGGGCACGCGGTCACGATCTTCCAGACCCGGTTTCGGCCGATGAAGCACACCCTGACCGGCCGCGACGAGCACGTGCTGCTCAAGCTGGTGGTCGACGCCGCCAGCGATCGGGTGCTCGGCGTGCACCTGGTGGGCGACGACGCCCCCGAGATCATCCAGGCCGCCGCGATCGCGGTGACCATGGGCGCGACCAAGGCCGACTTCGATCGCACCTTCGCGATCCACCCGACGGTCGCCGAGGAGCTGGTGCTCTTGCGAACCCCGGTGCGCTGAGCCTCGCGACCGATTCGACTCGGCCTCGGTCTCGGTCTCGGCCTCGGCCTCGGTCTCGGTCTCGGCCCCGGTCTCGGTCTCGGACTCGGTCTCGGTCTCGGTCTCGGCCTCCGTCCCACCTAGCGCGTGAACTGCTCGACCGCGCGGTACTCGGCGGCGCGCTCGCCCATGTGCTGCGCGAACCACGCGGCGCGCCGGCGGCGCGCGACGCGATCGGCGACGGCGTCGAGGGGCGGCAACCAGCGCCGCAGGGTCTCGGCGGCGAACACCGCCGGTGCCGGGGCCAGGACCGCCAGCGGCCATAGCCCAGCCGGTGGCAGACGGTTGGCGCGATACGCGGCCGGGGGCAGGAACACCCGGGTGAAGCCGCGGTGGCGGCCGTCACTCCACCACGCCGCCAACCGCGCGCGCCACGGCAGGTCCGGGGGCGGCGTGAAGGCGGCGACGTAGGAGGCGCACAGCTGCCGCCCGTCGTCGCCGCTGGCCCGCGCGCCCTTGACCCAGGTGACGAAGGCGAGCTGCCAGCAGTCGCGCACCGTGGTCGGGAACCATCGCGGCCGCACGCCCATCAGGTGGCCGACGTAGCGCCAGAAGTGCAGCATGGCCTCGATGTCGTCGGTGGTCGGGCGATACCCGAGCACGCGCATCGCGTAGCCGGGCGCGAAGCTGCCGCCGAGGATCGTGAGCAGCGCGTCGGCCTGGCTGATCGGCACGCCCCACGCGCCCGCGTCCCACTCGGGGTGAGCGGCCAGCCGGCGGCGCACGAACACGTGCATCATGCGGACGCGCAGCGCCGAGGCCCGGCCGGCGGCGCCCGGCGCCAGGCCGTCGGGCTCAGACACCGCGATCCAGAACGCGCAGGTCTCGAGGAAGCGGCGGCGGGTGTGGGCGCCGGCGTAGGCGCCGGTCAGGGCCAGCGGCTTGGCCACGGAGTTCTCGGCGTAGCCGGCCAGGGTGATCGCGCCGGCGAACCGGAACACGTCGGCGCCGTAGCGGCGGAACACCCGCGCGCCGTGGGCCACGCGCGCGCGATCGAGCCACGGCGGATCGCGATCGAGGTCGGCGAACAGCGCTCGCAAGGATGCCGGCGCGTCGGGCACGGCGTCGACCCCGCCCGCCAGCGCGGCCTCGAGGAAGCGGCGGCCGGTGCCGGGATCGCGCCCCAGGTACAGCTCGTCGACCACCGCCTCGGCCAGCGGGTCGGCGTCGTAGTACGCGGCGGCGAAGGCCCGGACGACGTCCTCGGCGGGCGCGGGATCGAAGCCGAGCAGACGGCGGCCGACGGCGCGCGCGGTGCGCACTGCCGGGCGATCTAGGTGGGCCCAGTAGCGGAACTCGGACGGCACGGCCGCGGTCACCGCGCCATCATCGCTCGGTCGTGGCCGGAGGCAAGCCGCGGCGCCGGCTACGGCGCCGGCGGGCCGACGCGCTCGGCGCGGATCGTGGCCTTGGGGCAGGGCGGTGGCGCGACCGGCCCGGGCGTGCGCACCGGCTTGCTGCCGACCGCGGGGCTGGTCCGCGGCGGCGCTGGCATCGGCTTGCCGATCGGCTTGGGGTTGGCGACCTCGACGTAGACGTAGAGGATGTCGTCGGCGGGGACGTCGACGGTCTTGGCGAAGCGGCAGCCGTCGTGGATCACCTCGACCACCCGCTCGCCGGCGGTGGCGGTGATCATGGTCGCCATGCGGAAGTCGTCGTCGCCGTCGATCGCGACCTTGGCGCGGCCGAGCCAGCCGCTGCCACTGACCACCAGGTTGCCGTCGACCCGGGGCGGGAAGGTCAGCGTGACGCGCTGCTCGCGGGCGAAGTCGATGTCGTCCGACAGCGAGCGGAACGACAGCGCGGTGAAGCCGTCGAAGCGGTGTGGACCGGGCGGCAGCTCGAGGAAGATCGGCGGCTGGCGGGCCTGGCGCACGCCGTCGATGAACACGATCGCGGTGTCGTCGTTGCTGGTGACGTCGACCTCGCCCGGCGTCGCCTCGAGGGTCCGGATCTGCTTCTCGACCTTGGCGCGATCGCGGGCGGTCGGCGCGTGCTTGAGGTAGTCGCGATAGGCGGCGGCGGCCCCGCGCACGTCGTGATCGCGGCGCAGGACGTCGGCCAGGTTGTAGGCGACGTTGGGGTGCGGCGCGATCTTCATGACGTAGCGGTAGCGCTCGGCGGCGCGCTTGCGATCGCCGGCGGCGTCGGCGGCGCGGGCCTCGTCGAAGGCGGCCTTGGCGGCGGCCTGGACCCGGGGCGGCAGGGCGTCGGCCGCCGGCGGCGAGTCGGTCGGCTGGGCGATCGCCGTCGCCGTCAGAGCGCAGGTGGCGAGGGCGGCGAGGCGGGGCACGTCGCGATGGTAGGCGGCGGCGACCGCGCGCGCCACTGGAGAGCCCCACGCGCCTGGCCGTGATTCTGGAGACCTGTCCGTTTTTGTGGAGATTGTCCGCCCAAGCGGACGTCTGTCTGCTACAGATCGGGGATGCCCGTCGCCGATCCGTACCGCGACCTCGCCGTGATCGATCGCAACGCGCCGCGCACCAACCAGATCGTGGTGGCGGTGCTGGCGACCGTGGCCCTGGCCACCGGCGTGTGGCCGCTCCTGGCCGTGCTCGCGGCGCAGCTCGCGATCGCGGTGCGGTTCGGCCGGCGCTACTGCCTGCCGTGTCGGCTGTACTTCGACGTGATCCAGCCGCGCGTGGGCGAGGGGCCCCTCGAGGACGCCCGGGCGCCGCGGTTCGCCAACCAGATCGGCGCGGCGGTCTTGGCCGCCGCCAGCGCGGCCTTCGCCCTCGGGGCGCCAGCGATCGGCGCGATCCTCGGCTGGCTGGTGGTGGTTCTGGCGACGGTGGCCGCGACCACCGGGCTGTGCGTCGGCTGCGAGCTGTACAAGATCGCGGCGCGGCTGCGCGGTGTCCGCGGCGGCGCGATCGAGCGCGTCGATCTGGCCGGGCTGGGCGCGGCGCCGTCCGCCGGTGAGGTGGTGGTGATGTTCACCCACCCGCTGTGCGGCGCGTGTCAGGAGGTCGGCGCGGCCCTGGCGGCCGACGGGCGGCCGGTGGTGGCGATCGACGTGTCGCGGCGGCGCGATCTGGCCAAGAAGTACGGCGTCGCGCTGGTGCCGCTCGCGGTGGCGGTGGACCCGCGCGGCGTCGTGACGGCGCGCTTGCACTGAGGCGGAGGCGGAGGCCGAGACCGAGGCGGAGACCGAGACCGAGACCGAGACCGAGGCCGAGGCGGAGGCCGAGACCGAGGCGGAGGCGGAGGCGGAGACCGAGACCGAGGCCGAGACCGAGGCGGAGACCGAGGCGGAGGCGGAGGGCCGTTAGCCCGACGGGCGCGCGCCGAAGATCGCGGTGCCGATCCGGACCAGGGTGGCGCCGCAGGCGATCGCGACGGCGAAGTCGTGGCTCATGCCCATCGACAGGTGCGGCAGCGGGCGAGTGGTGGTCGCCAGGCGATCGCGCAGCTCGCGGAGCGCGGCGAAGTGCGGCCGCGCGTCCTCGGGATCGTCGGTCGGGGGCGGCATGGTCATGAGGCCCTCGACCGCCAGGCCCGGCTGCTCGGCGAGGGCTGCGATGAGCGCCGGCGCGTCGGCCGGCGCGACGCCGCTCTTGGTCGCCTCGCCGGCGACGTTGACCGCGACCAGCACCGCCTGGGTCGCGCCGGCTGGCAACCGGCGCGACAGCTCGACGCCCAGCGCCAGGGAGTCGACGGCGTGGATGAGCGCCACCTGACCGGCGAGCTGGCGGGCCTTGTTGCGCTGGAGGTGGCCGATGAAGTGCCAGCGCGCGGCGCCTTGCACGTCGGCCTTCTTGCTCACGAGCTCCTGCACGTAGTTCTCGCCGAGATCGGTGGCGCCGGCGGCGATCGCCTCTTCGATCGCGGCCGCCGGGTGCAGCTTCGACACCGCGACCAGGGTGACCTCCTCGGCGCGTCGGCCGGCGTCGGCGCACGCGGCCTCGACCGCGGCCCGGGTGGCGCGGAACCGTTCGGCGATGGTCACGCGGCCCGCCCGCGCGCGAGGTGGATCGGCGCGGCGCCGGTGGCGCGCAAGAGCGCGACCACCTCGGCCAGCGGCAGGCCGATCACGTTGGTGATCGAGCCGCGCACCGCGTGGACCAGGGCGGCGCCGATGCCTTGCACTGCGTAGGCGCCGGCCTTGCCTTGCCACTCCTGGCTGGCGACGTAGTCGGCCAGGACCTCGGGCTCGAGGGGCCCCAGGTCGACCTCGGTGGACACCTCGAGGGCGTGGACCTCGGCGCCGCGCCGCAGGACCACCGCGGTGGTGACCTGGTGGGTGTGCCCGGCCAGCGCGGTCAACATCGCCGTGGCCTCGGCGGCGTCGGCGGCCTTGCCGTAGATCGTGCCGGCCCGCGCCACGGTGGTGTCGGCGGCCAGGATCCAGTCGTCGTCGCTGGCGACCGCCGCGGCCTTGGCGGCGGCGACCCGACGGACGTAGGTCAGCGGCGACTCGCCGGGCGCGACCGACTCGTCGACGTCGGTCGGATGGGTCGCGAAGGTCACGCCGACCCGCTCGAGCAGTTCGCGGCGTCGCGGCGACGCCGACGCGAGGATGAGCATGGCCCGTGTATACCCGAGGCGGCCCGGGCCGAAAGCCCGACGAGCGCCACGGGGGCGCTCGTCGTCAACCTCCCGGCGAGCGCCACGGGGGCGCTCGTCGCAAACTTACTGCGGTGGGTTCCAGCCGGGCGGTGGGCCTCCGGGCGGGGGGCCTCCGGGCGGCGGGCCGCCGTAGCCGGGCGGGGGACCACCGTAGCCGGGCGGGGGACCGCCGTAGCCGGGCGGAGGACCGCCGTAGCCGGGCGGAGGACCGCCGTAACCGGGCGGGGGACCGCCGTTCTTCTTGAACATCGCCATGAGCGCGTCGTAGGCCGCCGGCGCGGTCAACATCAGCACGCCGAAGAACGCCAGGAGCGTCAGGAGTCCACGCAGCAGCATGAGGAGCGCCACCACGAAGCCGAGCTTCAGGTGGACGAAGAAGACCAGGAACATCAAGAGGAGCTGGAGCGGCAGCCACAACAGGAGCGCCGCGGTGACGTGGGGCGCGAAGGCGTCGACGGCCTGCAGCGCCGGCGGCAGCTTGCGCGGCGGCACCACGTAGAGGACGCAGGCCAGGCCGAGGAACAGCACCACGATGAACAGGATGTTGTGGATCTTGGCGAAGGCCGGGCCGCCGAACTCGAACGCGTCGGCGAGCGGCACGAGCAGGCACACCGCGCCCGCTGCGATGATGATGCGCGCGACCTGATCATCGGGGCGCTGCAGGCGGGCGAGCAGGCCGAAGACCAAGGTGGTCATGCCGACTGCGTAGAGGCCGCTGAAGGCCGATTCGCCGCCGAAGGTGAGGCCTAGCCCGACGATCAGCACGCCCGCGTAGGACACGCTGAAGGGCAGCCACTCGAGCACGATCGGCGGCACCTTGTCGCGGATGTCCTTGGGCGCGATCGCGACCAAGAGATAGCTGGCGCCGGCGATGAGCGGCCAGACCAGCCCCTTGAACGCGTTGCCCTTGAACGCGAACAGAAACGGGCTGAACGAGGCCGGGATGAAGATCGCGATCAGGAGCGCCGCGCCGAGGAAGGTGAGGGCCTTGCGCTGGAACGACACGTCGCGGAGCGTCGCGAGCGGGACGCCAAAGAGCGTGCCGGGCTGGGACTGCGGCAGCTTGCGCGCCCAGTCGTCCATCGGGCCAGGCAGGTTCTGCTGCGGCGGCGCGAAGGGCATCGGGCCACCGGGCGGAGGACCGCCAAAGCCGGGCGGAGGGCCACCGGGCGGAGGACCGCCAAAGCCGGGCGGAGGGCCACCGGGCGGAGGACCGCCAAAACCGGGGGGAGGACCGCCAGGGGGCGGACCGCCAAAACCGGGGGGAGGACCGCCAGGGGGCGGACCGCCAAAACCGGGGGGAGGACCACCGGGCGGAGGACCACCGAAGCCGGGCGGCGGACCACCGGGCGGAGGACCACCGAAGCCGGGCGGCGGACCACCGGGCGGAGGACCACCGAAGCCGGGCGGCGGACCACCGGGCGGAGGACCACCGAAGCCGGGCGGCGGACCACCGGGCGGAGGACCACCGAAGCCGGGCGGCGGGCCACCGGGCGGAGGACCACCGAAGCCGGGTGGAGGGCCGCCGGGCGGAGGACCACCGAAGCCGGGCGGTGGACCACCGGGAGGAGGCCCACCGAAGCCGGGCGGCGGACCACCGAGCGGAGGACCACCCGCAGGAGGACCACCGAAACCCGGTGGAGGCCCGCCGGGCGGCGGACCCGCCATCGGCGGAGCGGGCGGGGCCGGTGGAGCCGGAGGCGCCTGCGCTGGCTCCGGAGCCTTGGGGGCGGCCGGGGCCAGCTTGGGCGCTGCGTAGCCGAACATGGTCTTGGCAGGGCCGCCGCTGGGTCCGGCCGGGGCCGCGGGCATCGGACGTCCACACGTCCCGCACGCCGGCGCGGTCATGAGCACGGCCGCGCCACAGAACGGGCACGGCCTGGTTGGGGTCGCCATTTCGTTGGTCTCTCCCGTTAGGCTTCGCACGGTACCGCCGAAGCCGATCGACGGTCAACGCGAGGGACCGCGGATCGCTTTCGTGGTACGCCGCGAACGTGAGCGAACGACTCGAGAAGACCATCGGCTTCCTCGGCGCGGGCAACATGGCCGAGGCGCTCGTGCGTGGCCTGGTCCAGGGTGGCGTGGTCGGCCCAGAGCAGATCATCGCGTCGGGTCCTCGCGGCGAGCGCATGGCCGAGCTGGCCGAGGCCTATCGGATCGAGACCACGACCGACAACGCCGCGCTGGCCAAGAAGGCCGACATCCTGGTGCTGGCGGTCAAGCCGCAGATCCTCGAGCGCGTGGTCCGCGAGATCGCGAGCTCGATCGGCCCACACACGCTCATCATCTCGGTGGCCGCCGGCGTCGACACCGCCGCGATCGAGAGCCACCTGCCGTCGGGCGCGCGGGTGGTGCGGGCGATGCCCAACACGCCGGCGCTGGTCCGGGCCGCGGCCACCGCGATCGCGCGCGGACGCCACGCCACCGAGGCCGATCTGCGCGAGGCCAAGACCATCTTCGACGCGGTCGGCCTGACCATCGTCCTCGACGAGAGCCAGCTCGACGCGGTCACCGGCCTGTCGGGCTCGGGCCCGGCCTACATCTTCCTCATCCTCGAGGCCCTGGCCGACGCTGGGGTCAAGGTCGGGCTGTCGCGCCGCAGCGCCCAGCGCCTGGCGGCCCAGACCGTGATGGGCTCGGCCAAGCTCCTGCTCGACACCGACGAGCACCCCGGCCGGCTCAAGGACATGGTGACCTCGCCCGGCGGCACCGCGATCGCCGGGCTGCACACCCTCGAGGAGGGCGGCCTGCGCACGACGCTCATCAACGCCGTCGAGACCGCGACCAAGCGGGCCCGTGAGCTGGGCCGCGGAGGCAAGTGAGCTTCGCTCGGGCGATCGCCGGCGGCGTCGCGCTCGAGGTCCTGGTCCAGCCGCGGGCGTCGCGGGTCCGCCTCGGTCCGATCCACGGCGATCGGGTCAAGCTGGCGGTGACCGCGCCGCCGGTCGACGGCGCCGCCAACGCCGCGGTCATCGAGGCCGTGGCCGAGGCCTTCGCGGTGGCCCGGGGCGCGGTGGCGATCACCGCCGGCCACAGCTCGCGGCGCAAGACCGTGACCGTGCGCGGGATCGACCTGGCCCGGGTCGCCGCGGTCGTGGAGGCGCCGTGACCGCGCGCTGGGGGCTGGCGCTGGTCGCGGCCGCCGCGGGCTGCGGCGGCGTCACCGGCACGGTGTCGCTGGAGCTGGTGACCGCACCGGGGTCCGGCGTCCTCGACGATGTCGTAGTGGCGCGCCTCACCCTGTCGTCGCCGCCGACGGTGATCGAGGCCCAGCGCGGCACCGACGGCCGGTTCCGCCTCGAGCTCGACGTGCCGGCCGACGGCCCGGCCGGACGGCTGACCTTCGAGGGCTTCGCGGCCGGCGGTGAGCGCATCGCGATCGGTCGCTCGGCGGCCTTGCCGATCGCGGCCTACGACGCCGAGATCGCGATCTACGTCGCCCGCCCCGACACCCTGGCCGCCGCGCCGGTGGCCCTCGAGCCGGCGCGCGATCAGCTCGGCGTCGCCACCTACGGGTTCGGCGTGCTGGTGGTCGGTGGGCGCGCGGCCGATGGCGCCGCCGTCGACGACGTCCAGATCTACAACGTCTACACCCACGCCTGGCAGGTCGGCGTGCCGCTGCCGGCGCCGCGGGCCCGACCGATCGTCGGCGGCAGCGCCAGCGGCTACGCCTACGTGCTGGGCGGCGATGGCCCCGACGGCGCGGCCACCGGCACCTTGTGGCGCTACGACACCACCGCGGCGCCGGCCGGCGCGGTCCTGCCCCTGGTCGAGCAGCCGGCGCTGGCGCGCGCGGGCGAGCCGATCGCGATCGTGCGCAGCGAGGCCTTCGTGGTCGGCGGCACCCCGCCGGTGGTGATCGACGGCTTCACCCGGAGCCTGACCGCGGCCGGCGAGCTGCCGAGCCTGGCCGGCGGCGCCGCCACCGCGGTGGTGCGGACCGCTGAGACCGAGGAGGTCTTCGCGGTCTTCGTCGGCGCCGGCACCGGGGCCAGCGGCCTGGTCCGCCTGGCCTCCGACGGGGTCCTCGACGAGGCCGCGGCGCCGGCCAGCGCCCGGCGCACCGGTCACGCGGTGGTCGCCCTGGGCGACGAGCGGATCCTGGCGATCGGGGGCGCGGTCGACGGCGCGCTGGTCGCCGACGCCGTGATCGCCAGCCCGGGGCCGCGCCTCTACCTGACGCAGCCCGACGTCCTCGCGACCCCGCGGGTCGGCGCCGCGGTCGCGGTCGCCGGGGGCCTGGTGGTGGTGGCCGGGGGCACCGACGGTGCCGGCGCGGTGGTCGGCACCGCCGAGGTCTTCGACGCCGCCACCTTGGCGCCGCGGGCGGTGGTGCCGATGGTGGTGCCGCGGACCGGTGCGGTGGCCCGGCCGCTCGACAGCGGTCAGGTCTTGATCGTCGGCGGCCGCGACGCCCTCGGTGCGCCGGTCGCGACCGTCGAGCTGTTCACCCCGGGATGACGAGCGACCGTCGGTCGCGGTAGGCTCGCCACGTGGGCGACGCAATCGACGAGCGTGCGATCTTCGTGCAGGGGCCGGTGGTGATCTTTCGTTGGCGCAACGCGCCGGGCTGGCCGGTGGAGTTTGCGTCGGCCAACGTGAGCGAGGTCCTCGGCTGGACGCCCGACGAGTTTCGCTCGGGCGCGATCGGGTACGGCGCGATCCTTCACCCCGACGACGCCGAGCGCGTCGGGCGCGAGGTCGCCGAGCGTACCGCCAGCGGGGCCACGACCTGGGCCCACGAGCGCTACCGGGTCCGCCATCGCGACGGCAGCTACCGCTGGCTCTACGACTTCACGCGGGTCGAGCGCGATCGCACCGGCGCGGCGACCCACTTCCTCGGCTACGTCATCGACATCACCGAGCGCGTCGCGGTCGAAGACGCGGCCCGCGATCTCGAGCGCCGCCTGCTGCACGCCCAGAAGCTCGAGAGCCTGGGGCTCCTCGCCGGCGGCGTCGCGCACGACTTCAACAACATCCTGACCGGCATCCTCGGCCAGGCCAGCCTGGCGCGCCGCCTGGCGACCACCCCCGAGCTCAGCCGCGCGCTCGACAACATCGAGCATCAGGCCCGGCGGGCCGCCGACCTCACCCGCCAGCTCCTCGCGTACTCGGGCAAGGGCAGCTTCTCGATCGCGCCGGTCGATCTCGGCGAGGTGGTGCGCGACGTTGGCTCCATGCTGGCGGTGGTGGTGCCCAAGCAGGCCGAGCTGCGCTTCGAGATGGCCGCGACGCTGCCGGCGATCCTCGCCGATCGCGCCCAGCTCCAGCAGGTCGTGATGAACCTCATCACCAACGCCGCCGAGTCCCTGGTCGACGGGGTCGGTACGGTCACGGTGAGGACCCGGACCGAGCCCGGCCCGAGCGGAGCCGTGGTGGTCCTCGAGGTCGCTGACGACGGCGTCGGCATGTCGGCCGAGCTGCAGGCCAAGATGTTCGATCCGTTCTTCACCACCAAGGGCACCGGCCGCGGCCTGGGCATGTCGGTCGTGCAGGGCATCGCGCGCGCCCACCGCGGCGAGATCCGCGTCGAGTCGGCGCCCGGGCTCGGCACCACGTTCGCCGTGCTCCTGCCGGCCACCGACGTCGCGGTCCAGCCGACCGCGGCGCGCGCGACCCCGGCCGCGGTCGACCGGCGCGGCACGATCCTGGTGGTCGACGACGAGGCGGTCATCCGCGCGACCGTGGCCGCGTCCCTCGAGCTGCTCGGCTACCGGGTCATCGTCGCCAACGACGGCGCCCAGGCCCTGGCGGTCTACGACCGGCACGCCGAGCAGATCGTGCTGGCGCTGATCGACATGACCATGCCGGTGCTGTCGGGACCGGCCACCGTGCGCGCCTTGTCCGAGCGGGCTCCGCGGCTCCCGATCATCGTCACCAGCGGGCTGCCGCGCAACGACGACGTCCTCGCCGTCGATGGACCCGTCGTGGCCTTCCTGCAGAAGCCCTTCGGCATCGACGACCTCGACGCCGCCGTCCGCGCCGCCCTCGCCAGGTCGCCCGCGTCCTCCGCCCCCGAGCTCCATCGCCGCTAGCCCTCCACCTCCACCTCCGCCTCGGTCTCGGTCTCGGTCTCGGTCTCGGTCTCGGTCTCGGTCTCGGTCTCGGTCTCGGTCTCGGTCTCGGCCTCGTTCTCGTTCTCGTTCTCGGTCTCGGCCTCGGCCTCCGTCTCGGTCTCGGTCGATCCCCGTCGGAGTCCACCACCAACCCGCGCTGAATCACCCGGCCGACCGGAGGGAGGCGTCCCGGGGGGAGGCTCGGCGGGGACCTGGCCCCGCCGAGGGGGGCTCGGTGACGAGCCCCCTGAAACACAGCGAGGCTCGGCGGGGACCTGGCCCCGCCGAGGGGGGCTCGGTGACCTGATCATTGGCCGGAAGTCCGGCGTTCGCGTTGAGACCGTAGGGCGAGTGCGACGGCCTCCACCTTGATCAGGGCGCGACTGATGATGCGCACGCCCGGCGGTCCACCAGAGGACTTGCCGGT
>JAGPCY010000004.1 GCA_018057825.1 Kofleriaceae bacterium
TCGTTGATGAGCGTCATCCCCGCACGCTGATCCTCCCGCCCCGCGGCCGCAACGACGACGTTCACCTCCCTAGAAACCCGGCGGATTCCGATCGCCTAGCCACCTAACTGATCGGCATTGGTCTCGGCCTCGGTCTCGGTCTCGGTCTCCGCCTCGGTCTCGGTCTCGGCCTCCGCCTCGGTCTCGGCCTCGGTCTCGGCCTCGGTCTCCTCCGTCCTACCGCTCGTCCCCGGTCAGCCCGCCGTAGCCCGCGCCCGCGTATTCCGCCTCGAGCTGCGCGTCGTAGCGCAGCGTGATCGGATCGCCGCCGAACTGGGACACGTAGTGCTCCTCGGTGCTGATGCGATCGAACCCGACGTCCATCGGCTCGGTGCAATCGCCCCACGGGCAGAAGAACTCGCCGCGAAACGTCGCGCGATCGGCGGCGAACGTCAGCTCGCCGCGGAACCGTTGCGAGCCGAGGAGCTTGGCCAGGCGCCACGCGCCGCCGGCCCGGCTGAGCTTGCACGGCTGCGGGTCGTAGTCGGCGATCTGACACGACCACAGCGCGCCGTCGCGCAGGCTGGGGCTGGCGGCGATCGGCTCGGCGCCGGTGTTGCGATTCTCGATCGTGGTGGCGCGCGGGGCGCTCCCACAGGCCAGGGCGAACAGCGCGACGAGCGCGCACGAGCGGAGCATCGCGCGAGCCTACTCGATCACGCCGGCGGCGGCGCGGCCTCCGCCTCGCGAGCCTCGCGCGCGATCACCATCGCCTCCTTGGCCAGCCGCACCACCAGCGGGCCGAGCACCAGGCCGGCCGGGCCGGCCAGCGCGATGCCGCCGAACATCGCGATCATGATCACCAGCGCCGGCAGCCCGAGGTGGCCGCGCTGGGCCAGGATCGGACGCAGCAGGTTGTCGATGCTGCCGATCACCGCGACCCCGACCACCGCCAGGCCGAGCGCGGCCTCGGGGCGGCCGGTCAGCCACAGGCCGCCGGCGATCGGCACCCACACCATCGCCGTGCCGACCGACGGCACCACCGAGGTGATGAGGGTCAGGAGGCCCAGCACCAGCGGCTCGGGCACGTCGAGGATGAGGTAGGCGATGGTCGCGACCACCGCCTGGGCCAGGCCGGCGCCGCCGACGCCGATGAACAGCCCGCGCCCGGTCTCGGTGAACGCAGCCGCGAAGCGGCGGGTGATCCGCGCGTCGAGCGGCAGGTGGTCCTCGAGCCAGCGGTAGGCGCGTGGGCCGTCGGCCAGGACCGCGTAGGTCGCCGACAGGAACACGAACAGCCCGAGCAGCACCTCGGCGGCGATGCGCATGACCACGCTGACCAGCCCCCATGCGCGATCGCCGTGGGCCACCACCAGGTCGACCGGGTTGCGCTCGGCGCCGTCGGACGCGCCCTCGGTGACCAGGCGCTCGAGGACCGAGCGGACCTCGGGCGAGGCCAGGAGGCGCCGGCCCAAGACGATCGCGTCGCTGACCAGGGTGGTGACGATCAGGGCCACCGGCACGACCAGGAGCGCGATCAGGGCCGCGATCAAGACCGCGGCGGCGCGCTGGCGTCGGCCGGTCAGCCGGACCAACGGCGGCACCATCGTGCGCCCGAGCTGCCCGACCCACACCGCCAGGACCAGCCAGGTCGCGAACGGCGCGAACACCGCGGCGCCGGCCAGGAGCATCGCGGCCAGGAGCCAGCCGGGCAGGCGCGGCGGCGGCGCGCTCACCGCGACCTCCGGCGACCACCGTCGATCGGCGGCCCGGCGTCCAGCGGCAGCGCGGGCGGTGCGTCGACCCCGGCGTCGACCGGCGGCGCCGGCACCCGGACCGTCGCCGACCGCCGCGCCACCACCGGGCGACAGGTCTTGGCCGCGCACAGCCAGAAGCGCGCCTCGACGGTGAGCGCGTGGTCGCCGGCGACCTTGGCCCGGACCTTGACGTCGAAGCGCGGCGCGTCGGCCGCCGGATCGGCGGCGTCCTTGCGCAGGTAGCGGCGGCGCGGCAGGCCCAGGCCGTCACCGGCCTCGACCGCGAGGCGGGCCGGGGCCTCGGCCGACACCCGGTAGCCCGGCGCGGGCACCAGGGCCACCGACACCGCGCCCGCGCCGCCCAGCTCGATCGTCACCACCTCGGCGACCCGCAGCTCGAAGCCGGGCAGGTCGGCGCGGGCCGAGCCGCAGCCGACGACCAGCGCCGCCGCCAGGGCCAGTCGCCCGCTCACAGCACCTGGGTCGCGAGCTCGGCCAGCGGGCTGCGCTCGCCCTTGGCCAGGGTGATGTGACCGGCCAGGGCCTCCTGCTTGAAGCGCTCGGCCACCGTGGTCAGGCCGTTGTTCGACGAGTCGAGGTACGGGTGATCGATCTGGTACGGGTCGCCGGTCAGGATGATCTTCGTGCCCTCGCCGGCGCGGGTGATGATGGTCTTGACCTCGTGGGGCGTCAGGTTCTGCGCCTCGTCGACGATCATGTACACGTTGGGCAACGACCGGCCGCGGATGTAGGTCAGCGGCTCGACCTGGACGAAGCCGAGATCGACCAGCTCCTGGTAGCTCCGCCCCTCCTTCTTGTCGGAGCGGTTGAGGCCCAGGAGCAGCTCGAGGTTGTCGTAGATCGGCTGCATCCACGGGTTGAGCTTCTCCTCGATGTCGCCGGGCAGGTAGCCGATGTCGCGACCGAGCGGGAAGATCGGGCGGCTGACCAGGAGCTTGCCGTAGATGTCCTCCTCGGTGACCTTCTGCAGGCCGGCGGCCAGGGCCAGGAGGGTCTTGCCGGTGCCGGCCTTGCCGACCAGCGTGACCAGCTTGATGTCGTCGTTGAGCAGCAGATCGAGCGCGTAGTGCTGCTCCTTGTTGCGCGGCCGGATGCCCCACACGCCCTCGCGCAGCTTCTTGACCGGCACCACCTTGCCGCTGGCCTTGTCGTTGCGCGCCAGCGCGCTCTTGCCGGTGGTCTCGTCCTTGAGCAGCACGAACTCGTTGGCGTACAGGCCGCCGTCGACGGTGACCGCGGTGCCGCCGTCGGCGTACAGGGCGTCGATCTGGCCGGCGCTGGCGCCGACCTCGCGATGGCCGGGATAGAGATCCTCGATCGTGACCCGCTCGGTGTCGTAGTCGACCGCGGTCAGGCCCAGCGCATCGCCGCGGATGCGCATGTTGACGTCCTTGGTCACCAGGATCGTCGGGGTCGCCGGGTCGCTGTCCTGGACCTCGATCGCGATCTCGAGGATCCGCTGATCCATCGAGCGCGAGTCGTAGCTCGGGTTCTTGGGCGGGCTCTTGGCCAGGGCGACCCGGACCGTGCCGCCCGAGCCGTTGTCGAGCTGCTGCGGCTTGGACAGGCCGCCGTCGACCCGGTGGGCGTCGAGCAGGCGGGCGACCTGGCGGGCGTTTCGGCCCAGCTCGGTCTGGTCCTTCTTGAAGGTGTCGATCTCCTCGATCACGTAGATCGGGATCACCACGTTGTTGTCGGCGAACGCGAAGATCGCGCGCGCGTCGTGGAGGAGCACGTTGGTGTCGAGGACGTAGTTCTTGACCGCCACGCCTCGATGGTCGCGGCGAGCGATCGGCGAGTCAAACCGCCGCGCCGGCATTGTCGCGGCGCCGGACGATCCCGCGGTCGGTCAGCGCCGGCGGCGCCGGGGCGCCAGCGCGACGAGCGCCAGCCCGGCCGCCCCCAGCTCGGCGGCCCCCGGCCCGCCGCCGCCGGTGGTGCAGCCGCCGTCGTCGTCGAGAGGCCGGCCCTCGGCATCGCACGCGAAGTCGCCGCCGGTGCACGCCAGGCCACGCCCGTCGCCACCGATCGGATCGGCGCACTGCTCGACGGTCAAGGCCACCGGCGCCGCGCACGCGCCGACGTCGCCGATCGTGAGGGTCGCCAGCGGCCCGACTCCGGTCGGCCCGAGCCCGACCACGTCGCCGGGGAGCAGCGGCGTGCCCGGCGTGTAGGTCAGCTCGACCATGGTCGCGGTGTCGGTCAGGTCGCGCCAGCACGCCCCGTCCGAGCTCGAGCACACCGCGCGGTGGCGGGTCACCGCGAACCGCCGGGTCTCGACGAACGGGAAGCCGGTGACCTCGGCGCCGTTGCGAAACACCGCCAGCGGGCCTTGCCCGGCCGGCGCGTAGAAGGTCAGCGGACACGTGCCGGGTTGCGCCGGCGTCGCGGCCACCACGCCGTCGCTGGCGCACGGCTGGTTGGCGGCGGCCGGCCCGGCGATGGCGGCGACGAGGATCACGGACAGCGCGGCAGCGCGGCGGCGGGGGAGGGGGGACATGTGGCCATCGTGGGCCGAGCCCGACCGTCGGGCCAAGTCCAAACCCTGATCGAACGACCGCGCCGTGATCCGGCCGCGATCCACGCGCGGAATTCCGCCGCCGACCGTGATCGCGGTGTCCGGCTACGACGCCTTCTTGGCGCGCGCCGCGACAAACTGGGCATAGGTCACGACCTGGTTCCGGCCCGAGTGCTTGGCGTGGTACAGGGCGTGGTCGGCGCGCTCGATCAGGACCGCGCGCTCGCGGCTGTCCTCGGGGAACGCGGCGACGCCGACCGACATCGTGACCGACAGCGGGCCCTTCTCGGTGTCGATCACCAGGCGGCCGACCTCCTGGCGGATGCGCTCGGCCACCGCCCGGGCCTGCTCGGCGGTCGAGCCGTCGAGCACGACCGCGAACTCCTCGCCGCCGTAGCGGGCGACGACGTCGATCTTGCGCGCGACCTCGGCCAGGACCTTGGCGACCCGGCGCAGGACCTCGTCGCCGACCGGGTGGCCGTAGTTGTCGTTGACCTTCTTGAAGAAGTCGACGTCGCACAGGAGCAGCGACGCGGCGTGGCCGTGGCGGGCGCCGCGGTCGAGGAGCTGGGCGAAGCGCTCCTGGAACGTGCGGTGGTTGGTCAGCCCGGTCAGGCCATCGGTGGTGGCCATGGTCTCCATGCGCTTGTAGAGCAGGCCGTTTTGCAGCGACACCGCGACCTGGGTCGCGATCACCGACAGCATCTCGCGGACGTCGGCGCCGAACCGCTTCTCGGCGCGGCAGGCCAGCATGAGCGTGCCGATGGCCTCATCGGCGGCCACCAGCGGCAGCACCAGGAGCGAGCGCGCGCCGTCGAGCTTGACCTTGCGGGTGTAGATCGGCGCCGTGACCTCGCGCGGCTCGCCGCCGGCCGGCAGGTAGTGGCGGTTCTTGACCACCATCGCCGCCAGCCCGGCGTTGTCCTTCCACTCGAGATCGGCGAGCGACGCCGGATCGAGCAGCGGCTCGACGCCCGAGCGCAGCCGAGCCGCGGCCACCCGGTGGCGGGCCTTGTCGCGATCGTAGAGCGTGATCACCGCGGCGTCGTACTCGACGATCGCGCCGGCGGCGTCGAACGCGGTGTCCATGACCTGCTCGGGGGTCAGGGCCCGACCCAGCATCGCCGCGGCCTGGAAGAACCGCTCGTGCTCGTACTTGGCGCGCTCGACCGCGCGGAACACCTGCTCGGCGGCGATCGCGCGGACGATCTGCTGCGCGGCGTCGGTGAGCAGCTCGACCGCGCCGTCGGCGAAGCGATCATCGCGGTCGGCGCACAGCACGCCGCGCAGGTGAGTGCCCTCGAGCACCGGCACCGCGACCACGGCGGCGCCGTCGGCCGCGGCCGCGTCTTCGTAGTACGGGAGCTGGCCGCGCTTGGCCACCACCGCCACCGGCGCGCGATCGCGCATCACCGCGCCGAACAGGCCGGTCGACGGCAGCGCCTCGGCGGCCACCAGGTCGTCCCAGTCCGAGATGACGTCCTTGAGCTTCAGGCGGTCGCCGTCACCGCACCAGGCCAGGGCCACGGTGCGGGCCCCGAGCGAGCGCTTGGCCGTCGACAGGATCCACGCGGTGGCGTCGTCGACCAGCGACACGCCGCCGGCGGCCAGGAGGCGCTCCTCCTCGTCGCGGGCCCGGGCCGAGCGACTGGTCGGGCCCAGGGCGGCGGCGATCAGCCGGTAGTCGCGGGCCCGCTCGTGCATCGCGTGGAGCTCGCGGGCCAGGCGCAGGGCGCGACGCCGGCGGTGGCTGGCCACCAGGCCGCGCAGGAACAAGGCGTGGGCGGCGGCCGCCGCGACCACGAAGACGACGTGGAGGATGACCGGCGTGAGCAGCCGGCGCGGCTCGTCGGCGCGCGCGATCCACGCCGCCTCGATCGCCAGCGGCGCGACGATCGTGATCGCGGCGCCGGGCGCCGACAGGAGCGTCAGGCCGAAGGCGACGACGCCGTAGACCAGGGGCTGGACCGGCGAGGTCACGCCGCCGGTCACCGCCAGGACCGCGCCGACGCCGGCCGCGACCGCCAGGGCCAGCTCGACGTCGACCAGGGACGGCGCCGCCGCCAGCCAGCGCGACACCCGCTGCGCGCGCGCGCTCGGCGGCTGGAACCGCAGGCGCCGACCGATCGCGGCGACCAGGACGACCAGCACGCCAGCCAGGATCAGCGCGTCGAGCGGGCCCGGGGTCGTGGTGTGGAGATCGAGCGGACCCAGGGCCAGCGCGACCGCGGCGCAGGCCGCGATCCCGACCGCCGGGCCCCAGGTCACGGCCGCGGCCCGGCGCAGCGCGCGCATCCTCACGGCGCGGCCTCGAGGCGGATCACGATCTCGCCGGGGAAGACCATGTCGAGATCGTCGCGGGCGCGGGCCTCGATCGCCGCCGGCTCGGTGCGCAGCGCCTCGGTCTCGGCGGCCAGCGCCAGGTTGACCGCGCGCAGCCGCGCCGCCTCGGCGCGGACCTCGGCGAGCTGGCGGCGCAGGCGCGCGGCGCGGCCGTCGACACCGCCGGACGGGATGTACGCGATGCCGATCGCGACCACCAGCGCCAGCGCGCCGCGGATCGTCCACCGCTTGAGCGCGGACGGCACATGCATGTCGGCCTTGACCCGTAGCGACATCCCGGTGGGTCGACATTACGGACGGCGCCGGCGCGGGCAACTTTTCGCGAGCGCCGCGGCAGGTAGGCAAGTGTGCGGATGTGTTTCGACTTCGCGCGAGCGAGGTGTACCGTTCGACCATGGTTCGTCCGGCCGCGCTGGCGCTCGTGTCCTTCCTCAGCTTCGTCGCTTGTGGCGGCGACGATCCGCCGTCGCTCGAGCTGGCGTGTGGCCCGGGCACAAGCGGGGTCTTGACGCCCGGCGGTCGCCTGGTGGTCGAGGGCGCCGCCGCCCTCGATCTGGCCGGGGCCGCGGTCGCCGCCGGGCCGTCGACCACCGTGCCCGCCGGCGCGATCGCGATCGGCTGCGCCGCCGACGTCGTGCCCGACGGCTACCTGGCGCTCGGTCCGGCGGTGTCGTTCGGGCCGACCGCGGTGTCGGACCGGCCCTTCGAGCTGACCCTGCCGTACAAGGCGGCGCGCCTGCCGAGCGGTGGGCTGACCCGCCACGTCGCCGTCGTGGTGTCGCGACCCGGCGGCGATCCCCGGCCGCAGCTCGTGCCGGTGGTGCGGGTCGAGCAGGATGAGACCGATCGCTACGCCGCGCGCCTGACCATCCGCGCCCACGAGCTGGCGACCTACCAGGTGGTGGCGCCGGCCGACGCTGGCGCGACCGAGACCCGGCGCTTCACCTTCCGCGCGATCATGGGCATCTCGATGGGCGGCAACGCCGCGATGTCGATCGGGCTGCGCCACCGCGACCGCTTCGACTTCATCGGCGACCTGGGCGGTGAGCCCGGACCGTCGATGACCTACTCGCTCGCCATGTTCTCCGACTACGTCTTCGGCGGGTTCTGCCAAGGGGCGCGGCTCGGTCAGCTCTGCCCCGACGAGCAGCGCCCGGCGGCCACCGACCAGTTCGAGCTCAAGTCCGACTTCGAGCACATGACCTACCAGGACGGCGACGGCGTCGGTCTGACCTTGCGCCGCAACCTGTACCTGAAGGCGTCGCGCGATCTATCGCGCGCGCTCGGCAACCCGGCGCTGTACAACCCCGACCCCGCGGTCCACGGCTACGCCCCGCCCGGCGTCGACGCCGCGTATCTGGCGCGGCCGGCGGCCGAGCGCTGCGCCGCGCCGCTGCGCCTGACCGCGTTCTACGATCGCGAGTTCAACCCCGACGGCACCCGCCCGGTGATCACGTTCTGCGACGGTGGCGACAGCCCGGCCCTCGGGCTCGGGGTGTTCGACCCCAGCCTGTCGCAGCCCAACCCGGCCGAGGTGCTGCTGGCGGTCGACGTCAACGACAACGGTCGGCGCGACGCTGGCGAGCCGGTCATCACCAACGGCACCGAGCCCTTCGCCGACGTCGGCGTCGACGGCGTGGCCTCGGTCGACGAGCCGGGCTACGACGCCGCGACCAACCCCGATCCGGCCGGCGACGACTTCCACGCGCTGCGCAACCCGCGCGGCACCGAGAACGATCGCGATCACCAGGACGGCGAGCCCTACGAGGACGTCGGCCTCGACGGCGTGCCCCGGACCTGCCAGTGGACCGCGACCCGGCCCGGGTGTTTCGACTTCGGCGAGGACGACGGGCGCTTCACCCGCTCGCCCAACGTGGAGCGCTGGTTGACCGGCGACCTCGAGCGCAACCTGGCGGCGCTGAGCGACGCCGAGCGGCGCCGGGTCGGGATCTGGATGGACGCCGGCATCCGCGACTTCTTGAACGCCGGCGTGTCGGCCAACGCCGGCATGGGCGCGATCATGGGGCGGTTCGGGTTGGCCGGCGGCGTCTACGAGAACTTCGGCGGGCTGCCCGGCGGCAGCGAGGCCGCCTACGACTTCACCCAGGTCCGCTGGGACGAGCTGCCCGACAACGTCTTCCTGCGCTACGGCAACCCCGACGCCACGCCGGCGCAGATCCAGGCCGGCGACGGCCGCCACGTCGGCACCGCGGTCCAGGTGATCAACCGCGTGGCCTCGGCCTTCGCCTGGCTCGATCGCCGGCTGGTCGACGGCGATCGCGACGACGAGCGGACCGGCGGCGACACGCGCATGGGCCAGACCTTCACCCCGCCGACCTCGGGCCGCCCGACGCCGTACGCGATCTTCTTGCCGCCCGGCTACGACAACCCGGCCAACGCTTCGCGGCGGTACCCGGTGGTGTACTTCCTCCACGGCTACGGCCAGGAGCCCGACGACCTGGTCGCGCTGTCGGCGGTGTTCGAGAGCTACATGGTCGCCAGCGATCTGCCGGCCGAGCGCCGGTTTCAGAAGTTCATCATCGTCTACGTCGACGGCCGGTGTCGGCCCAACGGCGAGGGCGTGCCGGTGCCGGCGGGCGGCGATGGCTGCGAGGGCGGCACGTTCTACATGGACGCGCCGGGCGGCGGGCCGGCGCAGATGGAGCAGAACCTGCTCGAGCTCATGGACTACATCGACGCGACCTTCCGCACCAAGGCTCCGGCCGACGTCACCGTCGTGAAGTAGCCGGCCTCGGGTCTTCTTCCCACTCGGTCTCGGTCTCCGCCTCCGCCTCGGTCTCGGCCTCGGTCTCGGTCTCGGCCTCGGCCTCCGCCTCGGTCTCGGTCTCGGTCTCCGCCTCGGTCTCGGTCTCGGCCTCGGTCTCCGCCTCTGCCTCGGTCTCGGCCTCGGTCTCCGCCTCGGTCTCCGCCTCGGTCTCCGTCTCGGCCTCCGCCTCGGTCTCCTCCTCGGTCTCGGTCTCGGCCTCGGTCTCGGCCTCGGCCTCCGCCTCTACGGCGTGATCACCGCGATCGATCCCGGGCCGCGGGTCCACACCCGGCCGAACTCGTCCAGGGTGACGTCGAGCACCTGATTCTCGACCATGCCGCGGCGGACATCGAGGCGGCGGACCTTCTTGCCGTCGAAGATCGCCAGGCCGCGCTCGGTGCCGAGCCACAATCGACCGTCGGGGCCGAGCGCCAGATCGTTGACCGCGAAGCGCAGCTCGGGCGCGAACCGCCAGCGCTCGCCGTCGAAGCTGCCGACGCCGTCGGCGCTGGCGACGAACACCAGTCCACCGGTCGACACCGCGACCGCGGACAGGAGCTCGGAGTCGAGCTGGCTGCTCTCGTTCCACACCGTGACCTCATCGCCGGTCATGCGCACCGCGCCCTGAAGGCTGGCCAGCCAGACCTCGCGATCGCCGAGGAACGCGGCGTCGACCGTCGAGGTCGGCACCGGCAAGACCCCGAGCTTGCGCTCGTTGGCGTCGATCGACGCGTGGTGGTAGGCGACCGAGCCGGTCAAGAGATCGATGGTGGCGATGCCCCACGGTCGGACATCGCCGTCGCGATCGCGGTAGCGCAGCCCGACCCACAGCAGGTCGTCGGGCGCGGCCTTGGCGAAGCTGACCTCGGGCGCGGTGCCAGGCGTGGTCAGGCGGATCGCCAGCGGCTCCCAGGTCTCGCCGACGATCCGGCTGACCGCGATCGCGTCGCCGTCGCGCGGCCGGTGCAGGCCGTACAGCGTGCCGTCGTTGGCGCGGGCGATCGCCAGGACGATCTCGTCGACCGGGCCGGCCGGGCGGAAGACCCCACCGTTCCAGCGCCAGGCCCGCGGCGCGCCGGTGGCGATCCAGCAGTCGGCCTTGGCCAGACAGGTCACGGCCAGGGAGCTGGCGTTGTCGACCATCGCGCCGCGCCGGTACCAGCCGGTGGGGCGGGCCGAGTCGAGGGGCTGGCGCGCCACGCCGAGCTCGTCGGTGCCGATCAAGAGCGCGTCGCCAAGCGCGGCCAGGGTCCGGCTGGCCATCGGCGGCGTCGCCGGCAAGCGCGCGATGTGAAGGTCGGAGGCCGCGGCGCCGGTCACCGGCAGCAGGCGGACCTCGTCGCGCGACAGCGGGGCCTGGGCCGGCGGTGGCCCGGCGGTCACCGCGAACAGCCCCGCCGCGGTCAGGACCGCGAGCCGATCGCCGAGGGTGACGCCGGCCTCCCACCGCGTGCTCGGCGACAGCTTGAACGATCGCCAGACCGAGGCCCGGCCGACCGCGATCCGCTGATAGCCGTCGGCGTCTTCGCCGACCACCAGGACGCCGCCCCCGGGGGCGCCGGCGATCCAGCGCGGGGTCACGACCTCGCAGCCCTGGGCCGGCCCGAAGGCGAAGGTCTTGCCCTTGGGGTTGCGGCCGTAGAGGCCACGATCGGTCCCGACCCACAGCCAGCCGTCGCGGCTCTGGTGGAGCGCCGCCACCGGATCGGCGATCGGCGTCGAGCTCCAGCCGCCCTTGCGCGACACGTAGTACAGGCCGCGCGGGTGACCGAGCCACAAGCCGTCGTCGATGGCGCTGACCGCCACCACGGTCGGTGGCGCGGCGGGCGGGGCAGCCTCGGTCGGGCTGGCGCCGGGGGGCGTGCCGTCGGACGGCGGCGAGGGCACCGGCGGCGGCGCGGCTGGCGACAGCCCCAGGGTCGCGGCCAGCGGGCTCGCCGGCAGCGCCTCGAAGGTCTCGCCGACCAGGTCGTAGTAGCCGACGCCGCCGTCGGTCACGACCCACAGCCGCCGCCGCTGCTCGTCGCCGGCGATCGCCAGGACGTTCGGGCCGGGCAGGCCGTGGCGGGCCGACAGCTCGACCACGCCGCCGCCGGCCGGCCAGCGCTCGAGGGTCGGGCCCTTGGCGACGAAGACCTCGCCGGCGACCGCGGCGATCGCGCGGACCGGGGTGGTCTCGGTGAAGGCCCGCAGCCGGACCTTGGCGCGCGGCGGCGTCGGCGCCACCGGCGGTGGTGGATCGGTGCACGCCAGGGCGGTCGCCAGCGGCAGCACGGCGGCCAGGCCAAGCGACGACGACGGAGCCCGCGCGGACACGACCTCGACGGTAGATCAGGCCCGGGCCTTGGCGCCAGGCGCCCTCGCGTCGATAATCACCCCATGGCCAAGCCCCGACGTCCCACCCGCGCCGCCACCGACGTGCGCGGCACGCTCGGCTCGCTGGTGCGATCGACCCTGGCCCAGGCCGGGGTGGTCCGCGAGGTCCTGGAGCGGGGCGCCCGCGAGGGCCGGGCGCGCCTCGACGAGGCCCGCCGCGATCGCGCCCGCGACGCCGCCCTGGCCGACCTCGGCCAGGCGGTGCTCGAGCTCCTCGAGGCCGGGCGCCACCCCGAGCTGCTCGAAGAGCCGGCGGTGGCGGACGCGGTGGCCGCCCTCGAGGACGCCGAGGCCCCGCCGGCGCCGCCGCCCCGCCGCGGCCGACCGGTCGAGCGTGGCGAGCGCGGCGAGCGTCCCGCGCCGCGGCGCGCCGGCGCCGAGGACGACGGCACGGTGTCGTCGGCGGGATGGCGGCCGCCACCGGCCCGCGGCGGCGCGGTCTGGCGGCCCCCGGTCGAGGCCGCGCCCGCGCCGGCCGAGGAGCGTCCCCGAGCCCGCCCGGCGCCGGTCCGCGCCGGGGGGATCTCCTTCGCGGCCGACGACGACGACGACCTCGCCGACTATATGCACCCCGACGACGTCCCGCCCCGGTGATCGAACGACTCGTGACGGCAGCTCCCTTGCCCGGCGATCCCGCGACGCGCGATCCCGCGACAGGCCTCGCCCGTCGCCCCGCGACGTCCCTCGCCCGTCGCCCCGCCGCGATCATCGCTGCCCCCGCCCGGGCGCTACGGCCCCGAAAATGCGGCGAGGGAGCCGAAGCTCCCTCGCGAGTTGGTGGAGATAAGGGGGATCGAACCCCTGACCTCATGAATGCCATTCATGCGCTCTCCCAGCTGAGCTATATCCCCAACTCGTTTCGGCTTGTCACCGAAGACGGACAGCTCCTTACCGCTGCCCGCGTCCGGTGTCAAGCGGCCAAGCGATCCTTGGAGCACGATGCGGCTGGGTGAGCTCATGATCGGGGCCGGCTGGGCCCAGCCGGCCCAGGTCGCGGCGGCGCTCCTCCACCAGCGGACCGACCGCCGGCGCTTGGGGGCCCTCCTGGTCGCCTACGCCGGGGTCTCGGCCGACGACGTGGCTCGGGGCCTGGCCCGCCAGCGCGGGGTGCCGGCCGCCCTCGAGCGGCACCTGGCCCAGCGCGATCCCGCCCTCACCACGGTGGTCCCGGCCGAGATCGCCATCGAGCTGGCCGCGGTGCCGGTGGCCTGGTCGCGCGGCGCCCAGGGCATGGCCCTGGTCGTGTGCTTCCGCGATCCGACCCCGGATCACGTCGCCGAGCTGGTCCGGGTGTGTGGCGTCCCGATCATCCCGGCCATCGCCTGCGAGGCGGTGATCGCCCGCGAGCTGGCCGCCGCCTACCCTGGCGCGGTCCCGCGCGAGGACGACGACAGCTCGGTCGACGTGAACTTCGACGATCCGTCGTCGCCGGTGTTCGCCCTGGTCGACCTCGACGATCGCCGGGTGCTGCGCGACGAGTCCCAGGCTCAGCTCCAGCCGCCGCGGGCTGGCGGGGTCCTGCCGCCCTCGTCGCCGCCAGTGCCGCGGGTGGTCGCGCCGCCGCCGGTGCCGGCGCCGCCGCCGGTGGCCCCGGCCCCCACCCTGGCCGAGACCCTGACCGCCCTGGTCGAGACCGCCGAGCGCGACGCCGTCGCCGACCTGGCCATCGACCACGCCCGCGGCACCTGGCGCGGCGCCGTCGTGCTGGTGGTCCGCGAGGGGCTGGCGGTCGGCCACCGCGGGTTCGGCGGTCAGGTCAGCGAGGCCGCCCTGGCGGCGCTCGCCATCCCCCTGACCCAGCCGTCGATGTTCTCCACCGCCGTCGATGAGCGCCGCGCGCTGGTCGGCGCGCCGCCGCCTGGGGGCCTGGTCCAGACCCGCTTCCTCAAGCTGTTCGAGGACCTCGGCCCGGCGCCGATCGCGCTCTACCCGGTCGCGGTCCGCGGTCGCGTGGTCAACCTGATCTTCGCGATCGCCCCGATCGCGCCGCTCCCCGCCGCGGCCACCGCCCTGGGCCAGGTCGCGTCGGCCATGGGCGAGGCCTACGAGCGCCTGATCCTCACGACCCGCGGGCGGTGATCACCCCGGCGCCGGCGTCGGCACCGTCGGCCGGACGTGGCGGAACGGCGCCAGGAGCGCCGCGCCGAAGAGCGCCAGGCCGACGTACAGCCAGAACAGCGCCTCCCAGCCCCACGCGTCGGTCACCGCCACCAGGACGAAGGACTGGGCGACGCCGCCGATCGAGCCCAGGCCGTTGACCAGGCCGCAGGCCAAGGACGACGCCTGGGCCCCGCCGACGTCCTGCGACGCCGAGCCCGACACCAGCGCGTCGGCGCCGAACAGCGTGCCGCCGATGAGCACCAGGCCGAGGAAGTTCCAGCCGACCCCGCGATCGCCGATCGCGATGTACAGCGCCAGGGCCCCGGCCAGGGCCAGGCAGGACATCGCGGCGGTGCCGATGCGGCGCCGGCCGAACAGCCGGTCGGCGGCCAGCCCGATCAGGATCACGAACGGGATGCCGCCGGCGTCGAAGGCGATCGACACGTACCCGGCCTTCTCCTTGTCGTAGCCGTAGGCCTCGGCGAGGAAGAACGGCAGCCAGTAGAGGAACGAGTAGCGGATGAACTTCAGGCAGAAGTAGTTGGCGCCGAGGAACCAGATCCGCGGCGTGCGCAGCACCCGGCGCCACGCGGCGCGGCGCTCGGCCGCCGCCTCCGGCGAGCGCGGCGGCGCCGTGGCCTCGACGTCGGGCAGCCCGACCTGGCTCGGACGATCGCGCACGAACAGGTAGAACGCGCCGCCGACGACGATCACCCACAGCGCCGGCCCGAGGAAGGCCCAGCGCCAGTGCCAGATCAGGAACTGGATCGCGACCAGCTTGGCGACCACGCCGCCGGCCTGGTAGCAGGTCGACCACCAGCTCATCATCTCGCCGCGCCGGGTGGTGTCGAACCACGACGCCAGGAGCTTGCCGTTGCCCGGCCAGCCGGTGGCCTGGACGAAGCCGTTCACGCCCCACAGGAGCACCAGCACGCCGAAGATGCTCTGCGTGCCGAACGCGATCGAGAGCCCGGCGCTGGCCAACATGCCGAGGGCGACCAGGCGGCGTGGCCCGAGGACCTCGCCCAAGGCGCCGTGGACGAACTGGCCCAGGCAGTACGCGGTCAGGCTGGCGGTGTCGAGCCAGCCGAGCTGATCCTTGGTGAAGCCGAGGTCCTCCTGCAGCGGCTTCTTGGCCGCCGACAGGTTGGTGCGCGTGAAGTAGTACGAGAAGTACGACAGCCACGACAGCGCGAAGATGCGGCGGTGCCAGCGCGACTCGGACGGGGCCATCGGCCCGACGGTACTACGGCACCGCGGGGGCGCCGGCCGCGGTCGAGGTGAGAAACGCCAACCAATCGGCGATCGCGCTCGGGTGGCGGAGCGCGACGAAGTGCCCGTCGTAGCTGCCGTCGGGCGCGTACTGGAAGACCGCGCCGAATCGCGTCGGTCCGTCGCCGCCCGGGCGGCCGGGCGTGATCGGTCGCGCGTCGGGGCGCAGGCCCAGGGGCGCGAGCTGCGGCGCCGCTTGATCGAGCGCGGCGGCGTGGGCGGTCGCGGTCAGGGTCGCGGTCGGCGAGAACTGATCGGCGGCGGCCCACGACATCCACACGTGCTTCGACGCGACGCCGGGCGGCGGCCGACGGATCAAGAGCGGCGCGTAGTTCACCGGATCGATCCGGTCGAAGAACATCTGCCAGAGCGTCATCACCGGGTGGCCGCCGCCGAGCGGCTCGCCGATCAGGAACTCGAGGCCGGCGCGGGCGTCGACCGGCTCGGTCTTGCCCAGGATGCCCTCGACCAGGACCGAGCCCGCGCCCGACAGCACCACCGCCTGGGCGCGGCTGGTCACCGCGGCCGCTGGGATGCCGACGTTGGCGCCCTGGGAGTGACCGAAGTAGTAGGTGCGGGTGGCGTCGAAGTCGATCGCGCCCACCGTCGGCGCGGTCAGCGGCGCCAGGTCGCTCAGGCGCAGCGCCGTCAGCACGTCGACCGCGCCCTGCAGGTGGTTGTCGCGGGCGGCCCGGGGGTTGACCAGGTTGAACACCAGGCTGTCGGGCGTGCGCGCCGAGGTCCCGCGCCGCTCGCCGTGGCCGACCCCGTCGAGGGTCAAGGTCGCCATCGGCGCAACGGCGGTGGCCAGCGGGCCGGCGATCGTGCCGACCGCGGCGCGGAACGAGCCGCCGGTGCCGTGGCCGTGGACCACCAGGGGCCAGCCGCCGGTCGGCATCGCGGCCTTGGGCACGGTCAACGCGAAGCACACCGGCAGGTCGCCGGCCGGGATCGGCTGTCCGCTGCCGTCGACCGCGATCGCGCCGCCATCGGCCGGGCGCTCGTAGGGCAAGGTGCCGGCCTGGTAGTTGGTCACGGTCAGGCGACCGTGGAGCTCCCAGAACGGCCCGCTCGAGTCGCCGCACGCCCGGGTCGCGTCGCCGGTCGGCCCACACGGCGACGCCGTCGCGCCGTCGCACAGGGTCAGGTCGGTCACCGTCGGCACCGGCGCCGCGGCGACCTGGGTGGCCAGGCGGCGGGCCAACGCGCTGGCGTCGGCGACCGTGAACAGCGCGACCCCGGCGACCTCGGTGGTGGCCCGGCTCTGCGCGGTCAGGTAGTCGCGGAAGCGGGCGTGCTTGGCCCAGGCCTCGGCGAGGATCGGGTCGGCCGGGGCGGTCGCGCCCAGGACCGCGATCAGATCGGGATCCTGGATCGGCGCGGCGCCGGTGGACGAGCGCGCCGCGGTCGACACCCAGATCGCGTAGGTGTGGCCGGGCTCGAGGGCGGCGGTGGTCGGCACGCCGATCGTCAGACGGTTCTGGCAGGCGTACTTGGAGCGGCCGCCGTCGTAGCCGAAATCGCGGCCGCGGTTCTGGCCGTAGCTCGGCGAGCCCGGGGTGACGTCGACCACGAACAACGCGGCGCCGTCGGCGACCGAGCCGAAGTCGAGGGCCGACGAGAACCGGAACGACGCCACCGCGATCGACGGGAACCCGGCGAAGTCGGCGGCGGCCGCGTCGGCGTACAGGTCCACCAGATCGACCCCCAGGGGCGACAGGCCGGGGCGCGGGAAGTCGGACAGGTCGAGGGTGCCGTCGGCCGCGACCCGGACGTCGCTCGGGTAGGGCAGGCGGTAGAAGTCGGCCAGGCGGCGCCCCGGTCGCGGCACCTCGAAGAAGACGCGAAACGGACTCTGGTCGGGGGCGCAATCGACGCCGTCGAACGGCGGGAAGGCGTCGGCGGCGCGATCGCACTCGCCGCCGATCGTGCAGGCCAGGCCGGGCAGGCAGTCGGCCGAGCTGGCGCAGGCCTCGCCGACGTCGGCGGCGCCGCCGGCCTGGCAGGTGCCGCCCAGGCCGTCGAGCTCGCAGCGCAGGTCGCTGGCGCAGTCGGCGCCCGACGCGCACGCGCTGCCGACCGCGCCGCCGCCGGCCGGGGCGCACACCCCGTTGGTCGCGCATTGCAGGCCGAGCCGGCAGTCGCGGTTGGCCGAGCAGCTCCCGCCGATGCCGACCGTGCCCGGGCTGATGCAGACGTCGGCCGCGCACACCAGGCCGGCGCCGCAGTCGTCGGTCTCGGCGCACGCCGAGCCCAGGCCGCCGTCGGGGCTGGCCGGGGGCGCATCGTCGGCGCCGAGCAAGGCGCACCCGGCGAGCGGGGCGGTGGAGAGCGTAGCGGCGACGGCCAGGAGCAGCGTACTGCGCATCGAAGGACCCCCATCGATCACGATACACCCGGGGCTGGCGGGGCGGGTGGTCGGCGCGTCGGCGCGCGGTCGATCACGGCCGCGGGTCGTGGCGGTTGCGTCCGCTCGCCGGTTCGGCCATAACGCCGACGCGTGCTCGACTCCATCGCCCACTCGATGCAGAACTTCATCGCGGACGTCGGTTACCCCGGCCTGTTCCTGCTGATCGTCCTCGAGAGCACGATGGTCCCGGTGCCGTCGCTCCTGGTCATGCCGTTCGCCGGCTACCTGGCCAGCCAGGGCCAGTTCTCGCTGCCCGGGATCCTCGCCGTCAACTCGGCCGGGGCCATGACCGGCTCGCTCCTGTCCTACTGGATGGGCGCGGTCGGCGGCAAGCCGCTGCTCCTGCGCTGGGGCAAGTACGTCTTCTTGAAGCCGGCCGACATCGAGAAGACCGAGCAGTTCTTCGCCCGCCACGGCGCGTGGACCGTGCTCATCGCCCGGTTCTTGCCGGTGGTCCGCCACCTGATCTCGATCCCGGCCGGGATCGCGCGCATGCGCCTGAGCATGTTCTCGCTCCAGACCTTCCTCGGTTCGGCGGCCTGGGGCGGCGGCCTCATGGTGGCCGGCTTCGCGATCGGCAAGAACTGGGAGTCGGTCGCCAAGCAGGCCAAGCGGGTCGATCTGGTGATCGCTGCCGTCGTGGTCCTCATCATCGTCGGGATCGCGGTGCGGTTCTTCTTGCAGCGGCGGCGGGCGGCCCAGGCCGCGGCCTCCGAGGCGGCGCGATGAGCGAGGCCCGGGCGTGACCGGGGGGGCGTCGGGGCCGGCCGGGTACCCCGGGGCGCCGGAGCGCGGCCCCTCGGCACCACCCGGCAACGGTGGTAGGGTGAAGCCGATGTTGCAGTCGGCCGAAGTGGTCGCGGTCCATTTCCTGGACCATGACGAGGTCGAGGTCATCGACCAGGCCCTGCGGGTGGTGGCCGCCCGCGCGCCCGCCGACGCCCAGATCCTCCGCGATCTGATCGAGCAGCTCCGTCAGACCACCGCCCTGGTCGAGAACACCCGGCCGCTGCGCGCGCCGACCGCGATGGGCGGCGAGCACCGCGACCAGCAGACGCTCATCGATCACCTGATCACCCTCGACGGGTTGTCGGGCGATCTGATGCTGCCGCTCAAGGCCACGCTGTCGCGCACGGTGCTGCTCACCAAGATCAACTTCCTGCGCGCCTTCGTGAAGGCGACCTCGGCGGTGGCGCTCGGCGCCTCGACCGACGGCGCTGGCGACGTCGGTCGGTTGATCCACGACCTGAACGAGGAGCTGGCGCAGTCGATCTACACGCTCTTGTGCGAGGAGCTGTTCCTCGCGCTCCTGCGCAAGCCCGACGTCAAGGTCGGCACCAAGCGCAGGGCCGCCGACCAGCTCATCTCGATCTGGGACGACTCGACGCTCGAGATCAACGACTTCGCGCCGCTCCTCGAGTCGGCGTGGCACGCGCGCAACCGCATCCACTCCGACTTCGGCTGCCTGGTCGGCGCCACCGAGACCTTCCGCCTGGTGTGCGAGGACTGCTCGCCGGAGGTCCTCGAGTTCTTCGCCCGCGACGGCATGTCCGAGGGCGAGACCGAGGCCTTCGAGGAGTTCCTGTTCAACATGACCTGGGAGGAGCTCGGGACCTTGCGCGGGCGCATGCGCGAGGAGGGCAAGCAGGCCGTCAGCGCGCAGTGGGCCGCGACCGTGGTCGGCCGGCCGATCGACGAGCTGGCCCACCGGCGCGAGATCGACCCGATGGCGCTGTACCGGTCGTACAACCGCCGCCAGCTCGCCGCCGACTTCCGCCTGGTCGCCAGCCGCCCCGGCCCTCGCCGCACCGCCGAGGGCTACCTGATGGTCCACCTGCTCGATCAGAACGAGGTGTAAGGGGTCGGGAGCGGGAGCGGGTTCGGGATCGGGAACGGGAACGGGTTCGGGAACGGGATCGGGTTCGGGTTCGGGTTCCGGGCCCGGGTCGGGTTCAGCCTCCGCCTCGACCTCGGACTCGGTCTCGGCCTCGGTCTCGGTCTCGGTCTCGGCCTCGGTCTCGGCCTCGGTCTCCGCCTCGGCCTCGGTCTCGGTCTCGGTCTCCGACTCGGACTCGGCATCCGCCTCCGCCGCCTCCTCCTCTCCCGCGCACCGCTTGCGGTCCCTCACGCGGATCGTGCACCGCTTGCGGTCTCGTGTCGCGCCGCGCCTCGCCTCCCCCCCCCCGCGCGCCCCGCGCGGCTCACGGATGGGTGACGATCATGACCGGGCAGTGCGCCGTCCGCATGACGCGGTCGGCGACCGAGCCGAGGATGGCCCGGGCCAGACCACCGCGGCCGTGCGAGCCCATCACGATGAGATCACAGGCCCGTTCCTTGGCGAGCCGCACGATCTCGGAGGCCGGTGGGCCCTCGATCACCACGGTCTCCACCCCTTGGGCCCCGAGCTCGATCGCGCTCTGCTTCTCGAGGGCGACGTCGCGGCTCGCTCGCTCGAGGAGCTGCGCGACCGTGCTCTCGGAGGCGATGAGCGCGCCTTCGGGCAGCGGATAGTTCGGGATCTGGAAGGCCGTCGCGATCACCAAGGGCACCCCGAGCCGCGCGGACAACTCCGCGGCGTAGGCCAGGGCATGCCGGGCTTGGGCCGACGAATCGGTAGCGAGGAGGATGCGCTGGATGTGCATGCCCCCAGCGTTTGCACGAACCGGGCCGGCGCCAGGCGACCGCTGGTCGCAGCGACCCTGGGCCGCGCCTCCCGCGCCGCGCCTCCCGCGCCGCGCCTCACGCCCTCGCCGGCAGCGTCACGCCGGCGGGGTCGCGTCGGCCTCGGCCAGGTGCTTCTCGATCAGGCGGGCCAGCTCCGGAATCGCCTCGATGACGTTCTTCTTGGCCGAGCCGCGGTTCTTCTCGTAGAGCTTCTTGATCGTGCCGTGCTCGCTCTTGGCGGCGCGGGCGTCGGTGACCTGCAGGAGGTCCTCGGCGACGTCGTCGGACCGCGCGACCAGGAACTCCGAGAACGCGCCACCGCCGCCGCTCCACTTGTCGTAGTACGGCTGCAGCTTGCCGAGCCACTCGTCGAGGAGCGCGTTGACCACCGACGGCACGAAGCCGCGCTTGAAGGTCTTGACGGTGGCGTAGACGCCCTTGATGGCGATGCCCGACAGCCCGCCCTTGGCCTTGACCTGCGCGTCGATCAGGTGGCAGCAGTCCTCGATGACCTTCTCGCGGCGAGGCGCGACGGCGATGCGTTCGACCAGTGTGGGCATGTAGATCCTTTCGGCCGCGGAATGTACCCAATCCCGCGCCGGTCGGCAGGTTTCGCGCCGGCCCATCCTCATCGCGGGCGCGGATCGCGGTCGATCGGGCGGCGCCCCCGCGCGGCTACTTGAGGGCGATCTCGAACTTGGCGCAGCGATCGGCCATCTGGCTGCGGTCGAGGGGCGGCAGCTCGGTCACGTACTTCTGCGCCATCTCGGGGTCGCCGAGGATGCAGGCCGACGACACCACGACCCGCAGGAGCTTCACGTTGCCGGGCGCCTCGGCGAGGAGCTGGATCGCGAGCTGGCGCGCGTTCTCGTAGTCGCCGCGGTCGTAGAGCTTGTTGGCCTCGAGGAGCCGCTCGGCCGACTCGACCGGGGGAGGAGGTGGTGGCGGCGGCGACGGATCGCCGCTTGGCGCGGCGCCGAGCGGCGACGCGACATCGGACATCGGGCCGCGCTTGGGCGCGGTCGGCGTCGGTCGGGCCGCCACCGGCCGGGGCTCGGCCGCCTGACGGGGCTCGCCGGCGCCGCGGTCCTCGGCGGCGGGGCGCGCCCGCGGTTTCTCAGTGCTGGCGATCGAGGTCGGGGCCGCAGCTCCCCCGCTCCGCAGCTCCCACAACAGATAGACCCCGCCGAGCGCCACGGCGGTGGCGCCGAGGGTCAAGGCGAGCGGACCAGCGCGCATCGCCGGGTTTCTACCATGGGCGACGCCGGCGCGCCGCTCGGATGCGCGCCGCGGTCAGCGCACCTCGAGGAGCTCGACCTCGAACAGCAAGGTCGCGTTCGGCGGGATGACACCGCCGGCGCCGCGGGGGCCGTAGCCGAGGTCCGGCGGGATGAGCAGGGTCCGCGCGCCGCCGACCAGCATCGACGCGACGCCCTCGTCCCAGCCCTTGATCACGCGGCCGCGGCCGATCGGGAAGGTGAAGGGCTCGCGGCGGTCGTGGCTCGAGTCGAACTTGCCGCCCTTGGCGCCGTTGACCCAGAGCCAGCCGGTGTAGTGCATGACGCAGGTCTGGCCGGTGGTCGGCTGCGCGCCGGTGCCGACGCGGGTGTCCTCGTACTGAAGGCCGGAGGCCGTGGTGGTGAACGCCATCGCGTGAGCTTGGCATCGGCCGGGGCCGGGCGGAACGTCGGCGGTCGCCGATCAGTCGGCGCCGTCGCCGGGATCGCTCTCGAAGTCGCACGGGTCGCCGCCGATCACATCGCCCTGGAACACCCCGGCCTGCTCCAAGATCTGGAAGTCGACGCCGTAGGCCGCGGGGGCGGGGAAGTCCTGGGGGCCGTCGGCCGACCAGTGGTTCTGCCAGGCGGTCTCGACGTAGCGCCGGGCGTCGTGGATGATCATCAGGTCGCGCGACAGCCCGGACAGGTTGGTGGTGGCGTCGCCGGTGTCGCGCATCGCGTCCCAGCCCTTGGTCGCGAAGTCAGGCGGGATGATCGCCAGGAGCTGATCGACCGTGGTGATGCCCATGATCGCCAGCTCGCCGACGACCTCGACCCCGAGACTCTCGCTGCCGAAGTCCACGGCCAGGCGACCGTCGGCGACCTGGGCCGCGAACTGTCGGCTGAGCGCGTCGCGCAGGGTGTCCGGAGTCAGCGCGACCGCGACCTGGTTCGGGGTCGCGCCCGCGGTCGGGGCCGCGGCCGGCGCCGGTGCGCGGCCTCCACACGCGAAGGTGGCCAGGGACAGGAGCACAGCGACGACGAGGTGGCGCATGGTCCACCATAGCCTAGCCCAGCTCGCGGCCGCCTAGCGTGCGACGATCGCGCGCACGCCGTCCGCCAGGAGCGCGCCGATCGCGATCTGGTTCGACGGGTGCGCGATGGTGTCGCAGGTGACGACCCGCGCGGCGCCGGCCGCCAGGAGCTCGTCGTGGGCCCGGTCGGCGAACACGCCGTGCACGCCGACGCACACCGGCGGGCGCACGCCGTCGCCGCGCAGGTGCCGGATGGTCTCGATCATGGTCCGCCCGGTCGAGATGATGTCGTCGAGGATCACCGGCTGCCGCTGGCCGTGATCGGTGAGATCGGGTGGCGACACCGTGACGTCGCGATCGCCGCGCCGGGTCTTGGTCAGGACCACCCGCGGGCACCCGGCCAGGGCGGCCACCGCGTCGACCCACTGCGCGCTCTCGGCGTCGGGACCGATGAGCAGCGGCGCCTCGACGTTGGCGGTCAGCCAGGCCGCGATCGCGGGCGCCGCGTGGACCACCTGGGTCGGGATCGGGTACACGAGGTCGAGGGAGCTCCACCGGTGCAGGTGTGGATCGACCGTGCACAGCCAGTCGATCGCGCCGCCCAGGAGCCGCGCGAAGTAGGTCGAGGTCAGGCCCTCGCCGGGATGGAACCGGCTGTCCTGGCGCATGAACGCGAGGTACGGCGCGACCAGGCCGACCCGGCGCGCGCCCAGGTCGCGCGCGGTCCCGGCCAGAAACACGATCGGCAAGAGCCGCTCGGCCGGGCGCTCGAGGCCGCTCACCACCACCACGTCGCGGCCGGCCAGCTCGCCGTCGATCCGCACCAGGCACTCGCCGTCGGGGAAGCGGTGGACCACAGACGGCGCGACCGCGGCGCCCAGGCGCTCGGCCAGGGCCGCGGCTGGCCCCTCGTAGCCCGGCGCGGCGACGACGATCAAGGCACCTTCCGGCGCAGCAGGCTGCGCGAGCTCCACCACGACCACACCAGGAGCGCGCCGGCGATCCGCGCCGTCCACCACCCCCAGGCCGCGCGGTCGTCCTGGCCGCGGCCTTCGAGGACCAGGGCGAAGGCGCCGCCGGCGATGCCGATGCCGGCGAAGATCGCCTGATGGCCGAGCCGGTACATGAGCTGGCTGGCCGGATCGAGGTTGGCGACCCGCAGGCGCAGCTCGCCGGCGTGGGCCAGGCGCAGGAACCGGCGCAGCTCGCCGGGCAACGACGCCACGCTCATCATCACGTCGCGGCTGGTGTCGACCAGGACCGCCGACCAGTCGCTGTCGCCCAGGACGAACCGCTCGAGGTACGGGCGGATGACCGTCACCGGGTTGAGCGTGGGGTCGAGCTCGGTGCACAGGCCCATGAGCAGGAGCAGCGTGCGCTCGAGGACGATCGCCTCCTTGGGCACGTGGAAGCTCTCAGACAGCTCGCGCAGCGAGATGTCCATCTTGCGCAGGTCGGCCAGGCTCTCGAGGCTCTTCTCGAGGGTCTTCTCGGGATCGAGCTTCAGGTCCTTCAGGTTCAGGGTGTCGAGCGAGATGCTCTCGCTGAAGCGATCGTGGAAGTACTCGATGACCTGCTCGAAGACCCGGTCGTCGGCGCCGCGGGCGACGAAGCCCATCTGCCGCATCGCGCGGACGATCCGGCGGGTGTCGCGGGTGAGCCCGCCCTGGACCAGCTCGATGATGCCGGCGCGGAACTGCGGCGAGATCGTCGCGACCGCGCCGAAGTCGAGGAACACCAGCTCGGCGCCGTCGCCGGCGGCGGCCGGGCGGACCAGCAGGTTCCCGGGGTGTGGATCGGCGTGATAGACGCCGTCGGTGAAGATCTGCTGGCAGTAGACCTCGACCACCTGGCGGGCCAGGGCGCGGCGATCGAGGCCGAGCTGCTTGCAGCCGATCGCGTCGGAGATCTTGACCCCGGTCTCGAAGCGGGTGGTCAACACCCGCGCGGTCGAGCGATCGCGCACCACCTGGGGGAACGCGACGTCCTTGCGATCGGTGAAGTTGGCGGCGATGCGATCGCCGTTGTCGGCCTCGGCGCGGAAGTCGAGCTCGGCCAGGACGATCGCGCGGATCTCGCGGTAGACGTCCTCGAGGCCCTGGTACGGCACGAACCACTGGACGATGCGGAAGATGCGCTTGAGCGTCCGCAGATCGTCGCGGACGATCTCCTCGATGTCGGGGTACTGGACCTTGACCGCGACCGCCTCGCCCGAGGCCAGGGTCGCGCGGTGGACCTGGCCGATCGACGCCGACGCGATCGGCACCCGCTCGAAGGTCGCGAACACCGCCTCGGGCTCACCGCCTAGCTCCTCGCGGATGCGGGCCGCGATGTCGGGGTAGGGCCGCGGCGGCACGTGGTCCTGCAGGCCCTCGAGCTGGCGGCGGAACTCCTCGGGCAGGAAGTTGGTCATGATCGAGATGACCTGACCGACCTTGATGAACAGGCCCTGCAGCTCGCAGATCGTCCGCTCGATCCGCCGGGCGTTGCGCAGGTGGGTGGCGCGCAGCTCGCGATCGATCCATTCGTCGGAGCGCCAGCGGGCCCAGAACCGCAGCCACAGGTAGCTCGAGATCACGCGAAACGTGGTCCAGTAGGCCTTGAGGAAGCGCATCGCCGCGCGGGGCGGGCGCCGGGCCGGCTCGGGATCGCGGCGGGCCGCGCGCGCCGGGGCCACCGGCGGGTAGTCGTTGGAGTCCCCGTCGGACGCGCTCCGCAGGCTGTGCGCGACGTCCACCGTCCGAGCGTACCCCCGGGCCGCGCGCCGTGTCGACCCGCACCGGTGGCTTGCGCCGCGCGCGGGTCGGCGGTACGCCACCACCATGGCGACCGACGAGCCCAGCGACCCGGCGAGCGGCGAGCGCGAGCGCGAGCGCGAGCGCGACAAGGACCGGGACCGCGACCGGGACCGGGATAAGGACGGCTTGTCGGAGTCGTTGCGCCAGCGGCTCGAGGCCCTGGTGCCGGATCTGGTGCGCCGGACCTTCACCGCCGGCATGGGCGCGGTCTTTCAGACCGAGGACAGCCTGCGCAAGTTGACCAAGGATCTGTCGGTGCCCAACGTCGCCGGCTACCTGGGCGAGGCCGCCGACAACACCAAGGACAAGGTCCTCGAGATCATCGCCCGCGAAGTCCGCGAGTTCCTGGCTCACGTCAACCTGAGCGAGGAGATCGCGCGACTCCTGACCACGCTGTCCTTCGAGGTCAAGACCGAGATCCGCTTCATCCCCAACAGCGAGCGCTACACCGGCGTCGAGCCCGATGTGAAGGCCGCGGTCCGGGTCAAGCGCGCCGAGCGCGCCGAGCGCGGCGAGCGCGGCGAGCGTCCCGCCGGCCCCGAGCGCGACGAGGAGCCTGAGGCGCCGGTCGACGAGTCGACGGCGGTGCCGCCGAGCGCGGCGGTCGGCCATCGCGCGGCCTCGGTGTCGCGTCTGCGCCGGTTGTGGCGCCGCGCGGCTGAGGAGGTCCGGGAGGTCATGGGCGACGACGACGACGGGCCACGGTAGGGAGCGGTAGGCGAGAGCGAGGCCGAGACCGAGACCGAGACCGAGACCGAGACCGAGACCGAGGCCGAGACCGAGACCGAGACCGAGACCGAGACCGAGACCGAGACCGAGACCGAGGCCGAGACCGAGTCCGAGACCGAGGCCGAGACCGAGTCCGAGGCCGAGACCGATCCGGGCGTCAGCGCTGTGCGGCGCGGACGAGCCGACCGAAGGCGACGCCGGCGGCTTCGGCCAGAGCGGCCAGGCGGGGGCCGGGGGCCTCGTCGCTCGCGACCGCGCCGTGGGCGTAGAGGATGCAGACCACGTGATCCCCGACGGAGATCGGCGCGGCGCACGACCAGGTCGGCGTCGGCCCGCCGAGCAGCGAGCCCATCGCCGCGTCGACCGGGTCGGGATCCTCGTCGATCGCGACCGCGGCGACCTGGCGCTCGCGGAACGCCGTCGCCACCGCGCCGCCGCCGCCCAGGGCCAGGGCCAGGGACTCGATGGCCGTGCCGTCGGCGCCGCAGAAGCCCTTCCAGCCGATCGCGATCTGCTGGCGCACGACCAGGAGCACGGCGGCGTCGGCGCCGTGGTCGCGGACCGCGGCCAGGACCAGCTCGGCCACGCGATCGCGGGTGGTAGCCCGGCGGATCGCGCGCACCACCTCGTCGAGGCCGCGGGGCGGCTCGCCGCCGCGGTCGGCGACCGGGGCCAAGAGCGGATCGCTCAGCCGCGGGCGGATCGCGATGCGCGCGAGGGTCTGGGGCCCTGGCGGCGGCTCGGCGCCCAGCTCGGGCACGAAGCGACGGCGCGCCTTGCCGGTGGCGTCGTCGACGGTGGGCGCGGTCTGGTAGTCGAGGGCGGCCGGCTCGACGTCGCTGATCGGCCCGGTCGGCGGCGCGGCGGGGGCGGCGTCGGTCCACACCGGCCCGTCGACGTCGGAGTCCTCGACCGACGGCGGCGCCACCGGCACCGACATCACGCCGCTGCGATCGCGATCGACGCGCAGGAACCGGTTGGGGCGCGGGAGCTGGTAGGCCAGCTCGAGGTGGTAGTAGAGGCGCAGCTCGGGGGCGACCGCCTCGACCACCTGGTCGGGCTCGACGTCGAGGAGGAAGGCCAGCTCGCCGCGGGCGTGCTCGGGCAGGCGATCGCGGACCGCCACCGCGATCCGCGCGGCGTCGTGGGCCAGGCGCCCGAGCGGCACCGCGAACAGCTTGGCCGCGAGCTCGGCCGGCACCTTGGCTTGGATCAACAGGTCGCGCCGCTCGAAGTGGCCGGCGAGCGCCGCCGGCATCTTGTGGCGCTTGGCCAGGGCCCGGGCCAGGCGATCGAGATCGAGGTGACCCAGCTCGATCAGGTTGGTGCCGAGGCGAGCCCCGTACACGACCTGCGCGGCAAGCCCTTCGTGCACCTGGGCCGCCGAGCAGTACCCGAGTCGGATGAGCGTGTCGCCGAGGCGCACCTCTCGTAGGCTACCGCGACCAGCCCGTCGGGTGAACTTTTGGTGACCGGTTCGACGCCCGCGGTCCGCGGCCGCTGGCCGCGCCCCTCGCGCCGCCCGCCCTCACGCCAGGGTCACGCCACGGTCACGTCGCGGCAGAGGTAGACGTCCTGGATCGCGTGGAGCAGGGCGATGCCTTCCTTGAGCGGCTTCTGGAACGCCTTGCGGCCGCTGATGAGGCCCATGCCGCCGGCGCGCTTGTTGACGACCGCGGTCCACACCGCGTCGCGCAGATCGTTGTCGCCCGAGGCGCCGCCGGAGTTGATGAGGCCGATCCGGCCCATGTAGCAGTTGGCCACCTGGTACCGGGTCAGGTCGATCACGTGGTCGGTGGTGAGCTCGGTGTAGACCTTCTTGTGGGTCTTGCCGAAGCCCTTGAGCGCCGGGTCGTTGTACCCGCCGTTCCCCTCGGGCAGCTTCTGCTTGATGATGTCGGCCTGGATGGTCACCCCCAGGTGGTTGGCCTGGCTCGACAGGTCGGCCGCCAGGTTGTGATCCCCATTGGCGGTCTTGAAGGCGTTGTTGCGGACGTAGCACCACAGGACGGTGAACATCCCCAGCCGGTGGGCCTCGGCGAAGGCCTCGGCGATCTCGACGAGCTGGCGGCGCGACTCGGGCGAGCCCCAGTAGATCGTCGCGCCGATGCCCTGGGCGCCCATGTCGAAGCACTGCCGGACTGAGCCGAACAGCGTCTGGTCGTACGTGTTCGGGTACGACATCAGCTCGTTGTGGTTGATCTTGACGATGAACGGGATGCGGTGGGCCCACTTGCGGGCCACCGCGCCCAGGACGCCGAAGGTCGAGGCCACGGCGTTACAGCCGCCGGCCACCGCCAGCTCGACGATGGCCTCGGGATCGAACATCGCCGGGTTGGGCGCGAACGACGCGCCGGCCGAGTGCTCGATGCCCTGATCGACCGGCAGGATCGACAGGTAGCCGGTGCCGCCGAGCCGCCCGGTGTCGTACATGCGCTGGAGCGCGCCCAGGACGCGCGGCGAGCGGTCGGTGTGGGTGAAGACGTCGTCGATGTAGCGCGGGTTCGGCAGGTGCAGCCGATCCTTCGCGATGGTCTTGCACTCGTGGTCCAGGAGCGTCGCGGTGTCGCCCAGGATCTCGCGGATCTTCCCGATCGAAGCGGTGTCGGCCATGGCGCGGTTCTACTGCCGGGCCCGCCCGCGGTAAAGGGGGACCTCACGCGCCGGTTGCAATCGTGACGCTGCCTCGCTACAACGGCCGTCCGTCGGGGGGGACCCGACACCCTTGGCTTTGTCCTGGAGGATCCATGCGTCGCACGCTCTCGCTCGGTCTCGCCCCGCTGTTCGCTCTGGCCGCTTGTTCGGATGACGGAGGCTCGACCCCGACCATCGACGCGCCCATGGTCGAGAACCCCGGCTTCGTCCTGCCGACCGCGGTGACCAAGGCCAACCAGGAGACCGGCGGCGCGTGGATGGAGATCGGCGACGCCAACTGGAGCTGCCTGAACACCCCGTCGGCCGACCAGCCCTCGACCCAAGCGATCGCGCTGTCGGGCGAGGTGCGCGACTTCCAGAACAACACTGGCGTCGGCGCCGCCACCGTCACCGCGTTCCCCGGCATCATGCTCTCGGGCAACAGCGGCATGGCGACCTCGGACAACGTCGCGGCCACCCGCGGCGACTTCTCGATGACCCTGGCCCAGCTCCCCGCGGGCACCACGCGCTTCGGCTTCAAGCTGGAGGCCACTGGCTCGCTCAAGACCTACCTCTTGAACCAGTACTTCGATCCCGCCGCGGCCACCCAGACCCGCAACATCAGCATCGTCTCGGAGTCGACCGCCAACGCGCTGCCGGCGCTGGTCGGGATCAACCGCGATCCGGCCAAGGGCGTCCTGGCCGGCGCGATGCGCGACTGCGACGGCAACGAGGTCTCGAACGCCGTCGCCACCGTCAGCTCGACCCAGGGCTCCGTCACCCACCTGACCGGCGCGCGCTCGTACTACTTCTCCGAGGACACCGGCCTGCCGGCGCGCAACAGCTCCGAGCCCGTGATCAGCCCCAACGGCCTGTTCGTCGTCCTCGAGCTGCCGCCGCAGACCGCTCCGGCCTTCATCCAGGTCTGGGGCTTCCCGACCGCCGCCGACCTCGCCATGGGCGCCGCCGGCCTGAAGCTCCTCGCCGAGCTGGCCTCGCCCGTCGAGGGCAACGCCGTCATCACCGGGTCGATCGAGCCCAAGCGTATGTGAACCTTTTGAGGGTCTGTCGCCAGACCCTCCCCACCGGGGTCACGCCCCCGGTGGGCCCCCACCCGAGACGCGCGCCTCCGGCGCGTCGGTGGTTCAGCGCAGGTGGTTTGTGGTCTCCACCTTGGGTTGAGACCTAGCCGATCGCCCCGGTGGGGCCCCCACCCGAGACGCGCGCCTCTGGCGCGTCGGTGGTTCAGCGCAGGTGGTTAGTGGTCTCCACCTTGGGTTGAGACCTAGCCGATCGCTCCGGTGGGGCCCCCACCCGAGACGCGCGCCTCCGGCGCGTCGGTGGTTCAGCGCAGGTGGGTGGTGGTCTCATTCATTGAGGGTTTGTCGCCAAACCCTCCCCCACCGGGGCGAAGCCCCGGTGGGGCCCCCACCCGAGACGCGCGCCTCCGGCGCGTCGGTGGTTCAGCGCAGGTGGGTGGTGAGCTCCACCTTGGGTTGAGACCTAGCCGATCGCCCCGGTGGGGCCCCCACCCGAGACGCGCGCCTCCGGCGCGTCGGTGGTTCCGCGCAGGTGGGTGGCGGTCTCCACCTTGGGTTGAGACCTAGCCGGTCGCCCCGGTGGGGCCCCACCCGAGACGCGCGCCTCTGGCGCGTTGTAGGTTCAGCGCAGGTGGATGGAGGACACGTGGCCAGACTTCGACCGACACATTCCGACTCCTTCGTGCAAGGGCCCATCATGAAGTTCCTCGAAGGCTACGGCGGTCAGACGATCGCGCAGTTGATCGCCATGAAGGACCACTACCGAATCGACTCTCTCGTCCTGGCGGTCGAGCAGGCGTTGGGCGGCAGGCCCGAGGACGAGCTGACAGAACCCGAGCGTGTGGTGCTCGCAGTGGAGGCGATGGAGCGCGAGGTGAATAACGGTGGCTACGACCAGTTCTTCATCAACTCCTCGCGTACCTACGCCGGGACCTTGGTGCGCGCGCTCATGCTGATCGGCTGCCCGAAGGCAGCCGCGATCTCGGCGGATGCGATCGCGGTGCTGGCGGTACCCAACGCGGGCGATCGGAATGCCGTGCGCGAGGCCGCCTTCGATCTCTCGGACGCCGGGACCCACTTGCTGCACGCCTGCGATGCCCGCTACTACGCGAACGACGAGAACATCGCACAGCAACTATTCGCCTACATTGAGGCTCATCAGCTCGAGATACGCCTGTACCCGAACTGACGACGAGAGTCTCATGAGGTCCACCAGAACGGGGAAGCTCAAGCTGCCGCCGACGGCGCCGGCGCTCGCCCGATCGGCGTGCTGCGGCATGCGCGGGAGGTCTGCGATGACTGCTATAGCCTTCGACTGTGGAGGGCTTGCATGAAAGCGAAGCTGACTGAACGAGAGGCCACTGAGCTCGAAAATGCACTTGATGCTGCGGAGGACCTCGGCCGCTACGGACGCACCGATCGCGTCTGCTTGGCGTGTGGTGGCCAGCTTGCGATTGAGCGGGTCGGGAATTCGTACAGGGTCTTGTGTTTGGCAGAAGGCAGGGCGCTTCTCACATCTCGAGGGTTGTGACGTCCGCTCTTGATCCTTGGGCGCAGACGCGCCGGCCGGCGGAGATTCGACTCGGACTCGGGCTCGGACTCGGGCGTGGTCTCCGTCTCGGACTCGTACTCGGTCTCGGTCTCGGTCTCGGTCTCGGTCTCCGTCTCCGTCTCGGTCTCGGTCTCGGACTCGGACTCGGTCTCGGTCTCGGTCTCGGTCTCGGTCTCGGACTCGGACTCGGTCTCGGTCTCGGTCTCGGTCTCGAGATCAGGCTCGCTGTGACCCCGTCGTCGTCGCTCCCGTAGCATCACGAGAACCGTGTCACCCGCGTGCATGCCGGACCGCGCTCAGTCGAGCCAGGTCGAAACCGCAGGCACAGGCTCGTTTGCGCGCTATTGTCCCGCCATGGTGGTTGAGTCGCTCGTCGCGCCGCTGGAAGCGCTGGACGAACTTCATGTCGTGGAGGTTCTCGCCCTGCTGCTGCGGGTCTGCCGCGACCGCTACGCAGAACTCGACGGCGCGCTACAGAGCGCGACGCTCGATCGTGGCGACCGAGAGCCGTACCGGGACGCGGCCGTGACGGCGCTGAGACTGGAGATGCCGGCCGATGATCCCGAGTACCTCGGCGCCGATGAGCTGCGCGCACTCGCGACCTTGCTGCGCGCTGCACACGACGACGTCGATCTGGCTCGGCGTGCACGTGACGCGGCCACCGCCATCGACGAGCACCGCGGCGACCACACGTTTGCGTGGTTCGCCTCGAGGTCCCTCGCGCGCAGGGCCGACGAGCCGATCCCGATCGCCCCGCTCGACGCGGTGATCGATGAGATGGGGAGCCGGAGCGGCCTGGTGCCCACCCCGGATCAGTTGACGGCCTCACCCCCGGCGACGGTCCCGCTCGACGGCACCCGCACGATCCGCTTGTGCCCGCGCGATCTCGGGCCGCTCAGGTTGGTCATCGACGGCCGCTTCCACGCCGCGCTGGACGGGCTGTTCGACCGGCACTGCGTGCGGGGGCCCGCGCCCACGACGCGGTGGGCGGCCGTCACTCCGACGATCGACTGGCCTTCCGCGTTCACTTTCGATCGGGCCGAAGGCGGATTCGGCAACGTCAGGCTCCGCCCCGACGCCGCGCCTGCGTACCGCGCGCAGGTCATGCGACTGCTCGACGCGGCCCGCGACGCCGGTGCCGCGATCGTTGCGCTGCCGGAGCTGTCGCTGGACGAGGAGCTTGAGGCCGACATCGAAGCTTGGTTCGGTCAGCACCCAGGCGTCGCGATCGTGCTCGCAGGCTCGCGCCATCTTGTCGATGGCGAGCGCGACGGCGAGCCCTTCCCCGTCAACCGGGCGCGGCTGTTCGTGCGTGGCCTGCCACCAGGCACCCGCGTACACCACGACAAGTTCGCGGGGTTCGAGTTCGACGGTCTGGTCGAACGCATCCGGCGCCCGAACCAGATCACGATCTTCAGCGGCCGCCGCTGGTCCTTCACGCCGCTCATCTGTCGTGATTTCCTGGCGCCATACGCGCGCACCTTGCTGACGACGACGCGCGTCCGCGCGGTGCTGGTCGCCGCGCTATCTCCCAAGTCCGATCTGTTCGCCCGCGACGCGCTCACGACGGCAAGCGACGGCCAGTGCCTCGTGTTCATCAGCAACACGCCCTGCGAGCCCAGTGGGCACACGGCGATCTTCGCTCGACCGGTCCGAGCCGCGTGGGCCACGGCTGAGCAGCGAGCTGACGACCGGCCCGGCGGTCGGATGGCGACGATCGAGACATCCGGCATGTCGTTTCAATCGGTTACGATCCCTTGACGGACGAGCCGCAGCGGCTCATGCTGATCCTTGCACGATCCTTTCATGGAGTCGCCATGACCACGACCGCGAAGGAACAGGCCCTCGCAGACCGAATCGCGCGCCGGCTCGCGAGCGAAGACGTCGCGACGTTCCGCGCCGGCGGTCGCGCGGTCGCGCTGCAGGCCATCGAGCACCGTGTCGCCATGGTCGAGCGGCTGCGCGGGTTGATCGCGCGGCGCCAGGAACAGGTGATGGACGATCGGCGGCGCGGTTACCACGAGGCGCTCGAAGACCTGCTCCTGGCCGCCGAGGCCGCGCTGGCCCCCGTCGAGCGCGAGGAGCTGGCCCGCCACGCGCTCGAACACGAGGGACGGCTGCGCGCGTTGCTCGAGGCCGCGGCCGCTGGACCGTTGACGCCCGGGGAAGCCGCGCAGCTCACCGGCAAGAGCCTCGCCACCGGCACGCGCGATCTCGATCGCCTGGTCGAGCTTGGCCTTGCGACCGAGCTCCCGGCGGCCGATGGCCGGTTGCGCTGGCATCGCGCTTCGCCGCTCGGCCGTCGCTTGCTCGCTGCCGCGGACCACGCCGGGGCCGCTCGGTCGGCGCTTGCGCGCGCTGCGGCGGTGACGGTGGACGACGACGAGGACCCGGTGGCGGCGGTGGCCACGGTCAGCGTCGCGCAGCGCTGAGGCTCGGCGGGCGCCGTGCTTGTCGCAGCGACTGGTCAAGGAGACGCACGGGGCGTCCGGTCGTTGGTCGTATCACCCGTCCGCCGAGCGCTCGTTGCCTCGGCCGTCGTTTTGTCGTCGGTAGTCGAGCGCGGTCGTGTCGCCTGGGTTCATCGATTGACGCGGCGCTTGCCGACGAACGACTAATTCGTGTAGCCTCGCTAGGTCGAGCGCTTCAGCGCGACTCGACCAGCGGTCAGGAAGGTCTTCATGCGCAGCTTCTCGGTGTCCGGCGATGTCGTCGTTAAGGAAACGCAGCAACCAGTCGCGGGGCTCGTCGTGGTGGCCTCTTGGGTAGGTGACGCCGGTGCTACGGTTCGGGCTGGATCCGCGCTGACCGACGCCACCGGCGGATTCGAACTCCCGATCGGCGAGAGCGACGGGCAATGGAACGCGCTGCGAGTTCACGTCGAAGCGCCCCTTGGCTCCCCCGTCGACAAGCCCCTGGCCACGAGCCCCATCCGCGCCGTGATGGGGAACCGCGAGACCTTCCGCTTCTGGATCGCGGAAGCCACCCTCCGCGAAGCGGGGGTGCGCGTCAGCCGTGCGAGCGCAGGCGCCGAGTCGCTGCTCGAGAGCGCCGTGGCCGACCAGCGCCGCCGGGCTGAGTTCGAGGGCGGGCTGGCCAGGGCCTTTGTGCCGCGCTTGGAGGCTCACCGCGACCGGCGCCAAGCCCTCCGCGTCGAGCTGGGCAACCGGCTCCGCAAGGACGCCGGGCTGAGTCGTCCCGGTCGACCGCGGGTCGCCTTGCCCGACCAAGGCCTCGTGGCCGTCCTCCAGGCCACCGCCCGTGATGGCGTTCAGTCGGTCGCCGCCGGCCGGCCGACCCGCCTGCGCCTTGCGATCGCAGACTCCGAACTCGAAGCGCTCCGCACGGCCCCAGGCAGTGCGACCCTCGATCGCGACCGTGTCGAAGCCCTGGTGTTCGCCGACGGGGCCCGCGCGCGCGTTCGCGAAGACGCGTTCGCGCGATGGTGTGCCCAGCTCCTGCGACCCCTGCCGCCACTGCAGCAGCCGCCGATTCCTCCTCAGCCGGTGGCGCCCCCCGCGGCGCCGGTCGACTTCGAGACCACCCTGGCTGGGATCGTCGATGCCATCGCGCGCCGCACGGCCCCGACCATCGAGGCCCGTGCCGACGAAGCGAGTATCGGTGGACGGCTTCGTGCGCTCGATCTCGCGGTCGGTCCCGCCGATCGGTCGGCGCTGTTCGACTACGGAGTCCTGGTCGGCACCATCGACGGCGTCTGGCAAGAGTTGTTCGATGAGGAACTGATCGACGCCGCCCTCGAGGTCGAGCAGGCCGTCAGTGCAGGCGGTGGGCGCCTAGCCGCGACGGGAGCCGTCATCGCCGAGCTACATCGTGAGTTTCACGCCCTGGCCGCCGTCGCGGGTGGCCCCAACGCACGCGCGCGCAACAGCGACCGAAGCCGATTCTCGGACGGTCCCTTCGCCAGCTTCCTCGAGGGGATCTTCGGTCGCCCGCAAGTCCAGGACCATCGCGGGGACTCGCCGCCCGTGGTGGGGCCGAGGTCAACCCGCGGCCCGCTATGGACGGACGAGCCGCCGACGCCCGAGTACGACGCGCTCTTGGAGGACCTCCGCGAACGGCTCGAGGAGCCGTACACGTTCCAGGTGTTCGCGGCGAGCGAGGACGATCGCGCATTCGACTTCGGGCTGTTCGTCAGCTATCGCCAACGATGGGAGCCGCGCGGTCATCAGGCCGGCGCGCTGGTCAAGACGGTCACGCTGGCGCCGCGGGAAGAGCGCACCTACACCACCCGCACTACCTTCAAGCGCTCGAGTAGCTCGGTGCAGGCGACGAACCTAGAGCGCTCCGATCGCACGGAGACCCAGGACACGTATCGCAGTGCCGCGGACCTCGTCGCCGCCACCAAGTCGAGCCTCGGCTTCGAGGTGACCAACGAGGGCTCGGTCGGCATCGGCGAGCTGTTCTCGGCGGACGGCTCCGCTCGACTGACACAGACGACCGAGCAATCATCGCAAGAGACCCGGCAGTTCGTCCGCGAGGGCGTGCGGCGCGCCGCACAGGAGGCACGTTCCTCGATGCGGACCGAGGTCACGACCACCGAAAGCAGCGAGGTCTTCACGGAGGAGAGCGGCAAGATCGTCAACCCCAACGAGGAGCTGCCGGTCACCTACCTGTTCTACGAGCTGCAGCGAAGGTTCCGCGTCTCCGAGCGCATCCACAGGGCGATGCCCGTGGTGATGGTCGCGCGCGCGGTGCCGCGGCCTGACCAGATCACCCGGGCGTGGTTGTTCGCCCACGGCTGGATCCTGCGCCGGGCGCTGCTCGACGAGCAGTTCGCCGCGCCGCTCAGCTACCTGCTCCACGACGCTGCCGGCGTCGAGGCTCGCCTGGGGCAGCTCCGGCAACATCGGGACGGCCTGCGCCGGCTCGTCGACGCCTTGACCGGTGAGGTCGAGACGCGCAGCCGAGATGCCGCGAGCCGCTACGGTGCCCTCGGTCGGGCGATCGATCTCCGTCTCACGGCAACCTCAGCCGACGGCAATGACGGAATCGTCGAGCGGGCCGTGGGGGCCGTCATGGGGAGTGACAACTCGGTCGAGGTCGCGCGGCTCCGCGAGCAAATGGCGCGTGATGCCTATGAGCAGGCGCTGCGCGCCGAGAGCGACGCTCGCGATCGTCTGAGCCAGGCGTCGTCATCGCTCGAGGTGGCGACCCGCGAGCACACCGAGGCGGTGGCGCGCTTCCGCGACCAGGAGCTCGCCGTCAAACGGTTGCGAGTGCATGTCAAGGGCCGCATCCTTCACTACATGCGGGCCATCTGGAACGCCGAGGACCGTGATCAGCGGTACTTCGAGCTGCACAGCGTACGGGTACCCCGCCTCGCCGGCCACCTCGAGTATCGGGTGGTCGAGACCTCAGGTGTGCCGCCGATGCCGCCGCTGTGGCGACCGCCGCACACGGTCGAGGCGACCCTCGTCCCGGACGAGGTCGACCCGATGCGAGACACCGTTCGGCTCGGCGACATCGCCGATCTCGAGCACCCGATAGGCTACAAGGGGAACTTCCAGGTCTTCCCGATGCGGCGACACAACGTGTTGACGCAGTTTCTGATGTTGCCGTACCTCGACCACCGGGTCGGGGCCTGCGACCCGGACCTCCTGGCCAACGTCACGTTGACCGAACTCGATACCTACGTCGAGTGCGCTCGTCAGGCCCTGGCGGCGGAACAGTTCGCGGCCATCCTGCCGCGTATCCATGAGCTGTACCAGGCCGTCCTCGCGCGGCCGTTCCCCGACGAGGAGGAGATCGTCGTGCCCACCGGCTCGACCTTCATCGAGGCCCTTCCTGGGGCCCGCCCTGTACTCGAAGACTTCCGACTCCTGCACCGCGCCATCGACGTATCGCGCGTCGCCGCCGACGTTCGACGCCGCGAACTCGATAACCTGCGCCGGGTCGCGCTCATCCGCGCCGGTCACCTGGGCGATCCTGATATCGAGACCATGGTCTTGGCCCCAACCGGCACGAACCCCATCGTGGCCCCGTCGGTCGAGCCAATCGCCCCGTCGGATCCGGAGGTTCGGTAGCCATGCCTCCGCCGTCGGGTAGCGACGACCTCATCGCTGAGGTCGCGAGCATCATGACGCGAGTCGCGAGACTGCCCTTGGCCGCACGCGGTCACCTTGCTGACGTGCTCACCATGTCGCGCCTTGCCGCAGTTGGCGCCCGAAGCCCCGTCACGACGGCCGCCACACCCCCTCCAAACCCGTCAGCGACCGCTCTGCCAAACCCGGCGACCGAGCTTTCGGAGCCCGTCACGAGCGGCCTTTCCCCCGGAACTCCGCTCGCTCCGCCACGAGGCACCGGTGTGCTACCAGCCACTGGATCGACCGTGGCCGGCGCGAGGCCATCTGGTACACCAACAGCCAGAGCGAAGGCGCCGACTCCCGTTCTCGGCGACCCGCGGACGTGGCCCGCGGACCCGGCACGACTGCGGAGCGAGATCATTCTGCATGCGAAATCGCGGATCTTTCTCTTGCGCACCGAAAAGGCTGGAAGCCTATCGTTGGCAGCGGATCGAAACGGGGTCAGGGTCAATCTCGTGGGGAAGATGAGGCCAATGCAGCCACAGGAGGCGGAGCGATTCTTGGCGCGCTTCGTCGTTCCGCTATTGCCGCACAGGATTGGCAGACAATGGCTCAGTCAGGTCATCACCGGACGCCACGACGTTGGCGTGCTGTGGGCGATTGGCAAGGAGCGATTTGGGGGGACTGGCGCATTCCCGCTGAAAGCAAGGGATGCGTCTGATTCGAAGGCTGGGTCTCCTTCTGTGATTGCGATCGATGAGAATGGCGCTGACTGGAAGGCGGTGCCTGATTTGGACGTCATGCCGGACATTGGCTTCCTTCACGAACTGTATCATGCGGCTATGATACAGCAGGGGCGCAATGATGGCATGACCGAACGCGAGGCGCGCATTGAAGAGAATCGATACAGACATCAGCGAGGCGCTTCCGTGCAGCGAGAGTTGCCATGAGCCGACATGTCATCCTGTTCTTGTTTGGTGCCGGATGCGCGGGCGCCGGTTACAGTGGCAGCTCGCAGGGCCGAGCCTCGGCGAGTCCGATGGACCTCGTGCCTGGCGGAGTCGCGGTGGTTGGGTGTTCGGAGACGGACGTGGACTGCCCAGCGTTCAACCGCGCGCGGCGGGTCGAGGTCTCACCGTTCCTGATGGCCCGCTTCGAGGTCACGGAGGACCAGCACGCGGACTGCGTCGAGGCGGGAAGCTGTGCGGGGGGGACGCGAAGAAGCCAGTATCCGATCAGCGTGGCGAGCCTTGAGGATGCACGTGCGTATTGCAAGTGGCGAGGCCAGCGCTTGCCGACCAGCGTCGAGTGGGAGCGCGCGGCGCGCGGGGCGGACGGCCGGCTGTTTCCCTGGGGGGCGAACAGGCCAACGTGCGAACTCGCGACGTACTCGTCATGTGCGCCCTCCGCGGATCATGCTCTCCGAAACGCCGTCTCGGAGGTCGGCTCGCACCCCGTGGGTGCCGGTCCCTACGGCACGCAGGACCTTGCGGGAAATCTGCCCGAGTGGACCGAGTGCGGCGACGTCGGTGGCGTTGACTGTGTTGCCGTCATTCGCGGACAGCTCTTCGCGGATGAGAACGGGTTGCGGACCTATGTGGGCGTCGTCGTAGAGCGAGGTGATGTAGTGAACTTCCTGCAGGCCGGGATCCGGTGCGCCGGAGACGTCCGCCGCGGGGGGCGGTGAGGCCGCGCAGGGCATGTGAGGCTGTCAATCCTGTCGAAGATTCGCTCGAGTTGGTTCTGATGAATGGCAAGGAGGGTTCCCTATGTATGGATATAGGGCGTCGCGTCGGGTCGCGGTCATGGCTGTCCGTCGACGGTCTATCGTGCTGATCTGGCTCGGCCTCGTGCTGGCCGGGTGCACGTCCCACGTGCGGTCGACCCCGTGCCTCGCGCAATGGGAGGCAACGCTGTGCGGTCCGTGCGGGGCGCCGTCGGCGCTGGCCGACACCGAACGGGAGGCGGTGATCGCGAGACTGACGGCGGCGCTCTTGGAGGCCGAGGTGGATCGTGGCTTCTTGACGAGCGACGCGCCGCTCTCGGCGACGGAGACGAGGTTCTATCGGACCTCGTCGGGGCCGCTGGCGACCGTGACGTCGAAGGGGCTGCGGTTCGCGCCCGCCGAGGCCACGGCGCGAGCGTATGCGCGCGGGCGGCCTCATCATCCCGTGACCTTCATCGACGTCACCTCGGCGGAGGTGTCCGGCAGCGACGCGCTGTATGTGAAGGTGCTGGTCGTCGATGAGACCTGGATGGGCGAAGCGCGCGGTCACCTGAACGAACGGATCCCGGCTGAATACTGCGTGACCGTGAACGGCGACGAGATCGAGATCCGCACGGTGCTCGCTCCGACCCATATCGCCGCCAGCGAAGCTTGGCCCGTGCCTGCGGGGTCGGCAGCTCACCGCGTCGGGCACCCAAGGCGGTCCTTCCGATGATGGCGGTTCTGCGTCGTCTCTCGTCGTTCGTGCTCTTGGTGGCCTTGGCCGCCTGCGGGCGAGGGCGCCCTTCGTCGCCAGCTCCCTGCGCCGTCGACTCGTCGTCGCAGGTGTCGTGCGCGAGCTGCGGCGCGCCATCGACCTTGGCACCGACAGCGCGCGATGCCCTCGCGCAGAGGCTCCTGACGACCATCCTGCGGAAGGACAGCGTGGCGAGAGTCTTCGGCTTGAGGTCACGCGACCCCGTCTACCTCATGGTCGATGGCCACCCCTGGCGCTTCGATGGCGTGCCGACGGTGGGCCGGGCTGACGAACTGGACGCACGGCTGCGACAGCAGCCGGATACGCCCGTCACGATCCTTGCGCTCAAGGTCCTGGGCGCATCAGGCGACGACAGCATCTACCTGGAGGCGACGGTGATCGAGCGCTTCTGGAGCAGCGGCTACGGCCGTATCTGGCAAGACCTGGGGATTGGGACGTACTGCCTGCAGCAACGAGGTGATGCCGTCATCGCGACCAGCGTCTCGCCGCCGATCTACTTGAACTAGCCATGCCACGAGACGCGCCAGTCTCGCCGTAGATCGGTCGGTCCGCCGAAGACAGCCGGCCTTGGCGCGAAGGCACGGCTGACCGGCAGGCTGGCCAACGCTAGAGGATGACCTCGAGGTCGTACCGGGCGCTGTGGACCGTCTCACCCCGGCCCCCCCTGCAACTGACGAACACGATTCGGCCGCCAGGCATGGCCGCAAGCCCTCCACCCGGGTCCGCCAGGAACAGGCTGACGATGTTGGGGAAGATCTTGGTCGCACGCGCGGCGTCGACGTCGTAGTCGAAGGCCGCTGTCAACTCCATCACACCGCGAGGCCCGTCCTGCGCCTCGCCTTCGGGGCCAACGTCGTAGCGGAAGCGGCAGGTGCCGTAAAGACGTGCAGGCTCCTCGGTGGCGAGCATCTTCACCTCGCCACCGGGGCGACGGTCGCCCAGGGTGAGCCCCCTCATGCGGAGGAAGTTGTCGACCGACTCGCGCAGGTCCTGCAGGGCGGCGACCGCCAGCGCGTCCTCGTCGAGCCGGACCGGGCTCTGAATGCGAGGCAGCAGGGCCTCCAGGGATGGGAACACAGCCAGAGTTCCCCTGCGGCCGCGCGCCTCTTCCTCGAGGGTCGTCGCCAGCCGGCCGCGCGCGACCTGCCGCTCGTGATAGAAGCCGGCGTCCCCGGTGACCAGGTAGACACTGCCTTCGTCGAGCAGGCGCAGGCAGTCCGCCCAGATCACGCCATCCTTGAACTGCTGATCACCGCGCTTGTTCGGCGGCTCATCGGCCATGATCTTGTCGAGCGACGCGCGAGCGCTGTCCAGGGAGAACGGGAGGTCGCGGCGCGGGATGCCGCGCAGGAACTCGTCGATGAGGTGGGCCGCGCGCTGACGCAGCTCCTCGTCATCGGGTACCGCGACCGGTTTCGCGCGGCCGAGGAGCGCGACCAGCTTTCGGTGGGCGTCCGTCATCTGCTTGCCGAGGTCCGCCATGGTCCGAAACAGGTGCTTCTCGACCTCGCGCCGCACCACTTCGGGCACGACGACGACATGCCCCTGCGATCGGGCGAAGTACCGGGTCGCGGAGCCGGCTCCGCTCCGCAGGGCCAGCTCGTGTAGCCAGACGTTGGTGTCGATGACCAGGAAGGTCGGTGACGTCTTCGGGGAGGTCATGGCGCTGGTCCAAGGTCGAAGCCCCACGGCTCGAAGCCGGGGTCGAAGGCCTTGCGGAGGAGGGTGAGGGCGCGGCCGATGGGTTCGCCGGGGCTGGCGTAGAGGGTCTCGCGGAGGTACGCGCCCCAGGGCGCGAGGTAGGGGCCCTGGGATCGGCTGAACAGGGTGACGAAGCCGCCGGGGCTGGCCTCGGGGCCGAGGTCGAGGACCATCTCGACGTGGGGGGCGTCGTCGGTATGATCGATGTGGGCGTGGTATCGGCGCTTGACCAGGGGGGCGGCGGCGAGGAACCCGAGGAGTTCGGCGGTGGCCGCTGGTGGGAGCGCGATCGCGGCCTCGCGCTGGAAGGTGGCGTCCTCGAAGTGGCGCGCGGTGCCGGTCAGCGCGCCCTCGGGCCCGCGGTGGAGGTCGAAGGCGGTCAAGGTGTGGCCGCCCATGCCTGACCAGGCATCGTTCACCCGCACCCACAGGACGTCGGTCAGGTCGACCAGCTCCCCGAGGGTGAGTCGCGGCGCCCGGGGGCTCATGGCGAACCATCGCTGGGGGGCGGTAACAAGACGGAGTAGATGGGGTTTCCGAGTGCGTCCATGACATCGATCTCGTGCATGGCTATCGTGCAGAGGAAAGGCGAGGCGGGACCGTGGCTTCGGCGATGGTCACCTCTCGAAAGCATCTCGTTGCAGCCTGCTGGCCAGGGTCGCGCTCGCACCTGCATGAGATCGGTACTCCCGCTGCAACGTCCGCGAAGCCTCGCACGCGCGCGTGTATGCGCGTTGGATGCTCAATGGCGGAACGGGCACTGGCAGGGTGGCGAGGTTCTTGAAGTAGATCGCGAAGACCGAAGTTGTGCCAGCTTTGCGCTTCTCCAGTTCACGGGTCGCCATCGCCGTCTGCCAGTACGACGACACGAAATCCGGGAGGACGTCGGGTGAAAATCGGATGCGCAGGATGTTGTTGTTGAAAACGATCAGTTCGTCTTCGTCTGAATGATAGACGGCGGACTTGCCGACCAGCTCTCGAGAATTGCGAGTGTTGAAGAGGAAGTCTCCAGCGCAAAGACGATATCGTTCCGCCTCGGCGGCTGACGCGTCTACGCGCGTCAGGTTGGTCAAGTCGAGCGCGCCGTCGGGGCGAATGGCGTTCATGCGCACGTAGGGGTGTGCGCGGTCGGGGCCTTGCTCTGCCGCGGCCCGCACCAGCCCGAGCAGGGACTCCGAGACAAGCTCGGCAAAAGGCCGAGTCGGCCATTGCGACAGGTCGCCGAACATCTCCAGGAAGGTCGAGCGCAGCAGGTCGTCAGTGAGGGCGATGGCTTCCTGACGCTTGCGGCGGATGGCGTCGGCCTTGTCGAGCAGGTCCGCGATGCGGCGCTGCTCATTGGCAGGCGGGACAGGAACCGGTAGCGCTTCTAACTGAGGGACGGCGAGATTGGCGATATTCGTTGTCTTGCGGGCGCATCGCCGGATACGCAGTTGCGTTGAAGGCGCGGTGACCCAGTGGGCCATGTATCGCGGGTCGAGAACGCCTCGGGTTCTCAGGATCGCAATGAAGCCACCTGCTGTGGCCTTGTAGGGCAGGGCTGGCACGGCGCAGGCTTTCCCAACAAGCTCCCAGCTGTTGGCGGACGAAATCAGCATGTCACCTGGCCGCAGGTACAGCTCGTCGCGGCGAACGGTCGATGTGGGAACCGCGATAAGGTCGGTGATGGACAAGACGTCCTGGATGTTCTTCGTTCGCATACAGGCGACAGCACCAGGACTCCGCGGGTCGACCAGTTCGCTGGGCTCGAACGTTACGCCGCGTATGTACTGAATGACCTCGCCGAAGGGACGATATGTGTCGCTCACAGCATCTTCTCCAGCTCGCACAGGTCCTTCGCGATCTCGGCCTCCAGGGCGCGCAGGCGAGCGATGATGACCTTGGGCGGGTCGTAGCTGACCGCCTCGTGTTTGGTCTCCTTGTACCGGTTGATCGACAGGTCGTAGTCCTTGGCGACGATGTCGGCCTTGGGCACGACGAAGTGCTTGGCGGTGCGGTCGGTGTCCTTCTTGGCGCTGCGGCGGCGGAAGCGGTCGAGGGCGTCGTAGAGGTCGTTCTTGCCGGTGGGGCCGAACCGTCCGTCGGCGCCGCCCGAGGGGGTGCGCTTGTCGTCGAGGGAGTAGCCGTCGTCGCCGACGTCGTAGAAGAAGACGCTCTCGGTGGTGCCGCCCTTGGAGAAGACCAGGATGGCGGTCGAGACGCCGGCGTAGGGCTTGAACACGCCCGACGGCAACGAGATCACGGCGTCGAGCTGGTGGTCCTCGATGAGCAGCCGGCGCAGGGCCTTGTGGGCGGTGCTCGAGCCGAACAGCACGCCGTCGGGCACGATGGTGGCGCTGCGGCCGCTCTTCTTGAGCATGCGCAGGATGAGGACCAGGAACAAGAGCTCGGTCTTCTTGGTCTTGACGTGACGGGTGAGGCTCGGGTGGACGTCGCCGGCGTCGAGGCTGCCCTTGAACGGCGGGTTGGCCAGGATCACGTCGAAGCCGCCCTCGGCCTGGGCGCGGAAGTTGTCGTGGAACGAGTTCGACAGCGTGTCCTGGTAGTGGATGTCGGGGTTCTCGACGCCGTGGAGCATCAGGTTCATCGACGCCACGCGCAGCATGGTGGCGTCGAAGTCGAAGCCGTGGAACATGTGGTTCTGGATGTGGTCGCGGTACGGCTCGAGCAGGTCGCCGGTGTAGACCGTGCGGCCGTCCTCGATGAGCTTGCCCCTGGCCGAGGTGTGATGCTCCTTCAGGTACTGCATCACCTGGACCAGGAAGCCGGCGGTGCCACACGCCGGGTCGCCGATGACCTCGTCGGGCCGGGGCTCGAGCAGCTCGACCATGAAGCGGATGATGTGGCGCGGGGTCCGGAACTGGCCGTTGATGCCGGCGGTGGTCAGCTTGCTCAGCAGGTACTCGTAGAGATCGCCCTTGGTGTCGCCCTCGGTCAGCGGCAGGACGCTGATCTTCTCGACCGCCGAGACCAGGAGGCTCGGGCGCTGGATCAGGAGCTGGGCGTCCTGCATGTACTCGGCGAACGTGGTGCCGCCGTTCAACTGGCGGAAGTGCGGGAACACCTCGTCGCGCACCACCCGCAGCATCTGCTCGCCGGGCAGCTCCTTCAGGCGCGACCACCGCAGGTGCTGCTGGCCGGGCGCGAACACCGGCCGCCACGGCTTCTTGGTGCGGGCCGCCAGCTTCTCGTGGCGGGTCTCGTTCACGTCGAGGAGCCGGGCGAACATGAGGAACGAGATCTGCTCGATCACGGTCAGCGGGTTGGTGATGCCGCCGGTCCAGAACTCGGTCCACAGCTTGTCGATGTCACTTCGGATCTGCGGGAGGCTCGTCATGTACAGCTTTCGGGTTCGGGCGGTCGCTAGCCGACGGCCTGGAAGGTCTCGACGATCGCGAGGATCTCATTGGCCAGGGCGGCGTCGGGGAAGACGCCGTCGACGCCCTCGGCGTGGACGGTGGTGAACGGCGGCTCGTACAGCCGCTCGAGCTCGATCGAGCCGTGCTGGCTCAGGTGGCTCTTCAAGAGCTGGAGGAAGCGGAGCTGCTGGGCCGACAGGTCGGGGTGGCGGTGGACGAAGGCGGTGAACGCGCGGTCGACCGCGTCGTCGTCGAGGCCGATCAGCCGGCGGAACAGCGCGGCCAGGGACCGCCGGGCCGCGGGCTGGTAGCCCAGCAGGTGCTTGACGTTGGCCTTGTCGTCGAGCTGTAGCACCGCGCGGGCCAGCTCCTCGAGGTCGGCCTCGCTGACCGGCTCGCCGGCGCGCAGGCGCATGAGGGTGGGGTGACTGGCCATGCGCTGGCGCAGCACGGTCTCGACGCGCAGGGTGTAGGCCACCAGCTCCAGGCCCTCGAGTCGCGGGGTGTAGCTCTCGCCGGCGAAGTCGCGGTCGGGCACGTCGTACTCGAGCGGCGACACCCGGCCCGTCGGTACCGGCTGCTGGTACTTCATGATGCTGCGCAGGTCGCGGCGCAGGGCGTCGACCGCCGGCGCGGTGGCGGCCGCCCAGTAGGCCTTGCTGCGGACCTGGGCGATCGACTCGGCCTTGGCCTTGACCGGGTTCTGGTTCTTGGCCAGGAGCTCAATGGCCTCCTCGACCCGGCCGCGCAGATCGGCGACCGCCGGGGCGTCGGGGCCGCCGCGCACCAGCTCGAGCTGGAGGCGGGTGGTCAGGAGGTCGAAGCGGTAGGCGTCCTCGTCGCCGCGGATGTTGCGCGTGCGCTGGAGCGGCGCGACGATCGCCAGGAGATCGCCCTGGGTGGCGACAGCGAAGTGGGCGAGCCGATCGGGGTCGGCCAGGAGCTCGAGCTCGCGGGCGCGATCGCGGACCTCGATCGAGTCGACGCCGCGGGTCGCCTTCACGTCGTGCTCGAGGAGCGCGATGGTCTGCTGGAAGGTCGCCTCGTCCATGCGGTCGAGGGCGGCGGCGGCCAGGGCGACCCGGGCCTCGAACAGGTGCTGCAGGAGCGACTTGGGCTGGGCCGGTTCGGTGCGGACGTACTCCTGATCGAAGAACTGGAAGTTGCGCCAGTGATCGAAGATCAGGAACTCGGTCTTGTCCTTGCCCGGCCCGAACAGATCGCGGCACAGCCGGGTGCCGCGCCCGATCATCTGCCAGAACTTCACGTAGGACCGGACCGGCTTGGCGAACACCAGGTTGACGACCTCGGGGACGTCGATGCCGGTGTCGAGCATGTCGACCGAGATCGCGATCGTCAGATCGTCGGCCGGGTCCTTGAAGTCGGCGATGAGGTGCTCGGCGCGCGGCTCGTGGTTGTCGATGATCTTGCAGAAGGTCGAGCCGTACTGCGGGTACAGCTCGGAGAACACGTCGGCCAGGTGGACCGCGTGGTCGTGGTGGCGGGCGAACACGATGGTCTTGCCGACGCGGCTGCCGGTGGCGTCGCGCAGGCCGTGGTCCATGAGGGCGCGCCACACGTCGCGGGTCGAGGCGCGGTTGAACAGCAGGCGATCGAGCTCGCCGGGCTCGAACTCGGTGGTCGTCGGCTCGCCGCCCTGGGCCTCGAGCGCGTCCTTCTGCTCGGCGTCCATGGTCGAGTACTTGAAGCCGGTGTCGCGGAACTGGCTGGTGAAGGCCAGGACCCGAAACGGCACGAGGTACTTGCCGGCGATGGCCTCGGTCAGGCCGAAGTTCGAGGTCGGATCGCCCTCGGGGCAACCGAAGTGCGCGAAGGTGTCGCGGCCGACGTAGTCGACCGGGGTCGCGGTGAGGCCGATCTGCAGCGCGTCGAAGTACAGAAACAGGGTCTTGTACTTGTTGTAGATGCTGCGGTGCGACTCGTCGGCGATGATCAGGTCGAAGAAGCCGACGTCGAAGTCCTCGTAGCAGGCCATCATCGCCGGGTAGGTGGCGAGGTAGATGCGGGTCGTCTGGTCGCCGCTGGCGCGGGCGCTGACCACGACCCGGGTCTCGCCCGGCAGGTGGTTCTTGAACACGTTGTCGGCCTGGCGGCGCAGCTCGACGCGGTCGCACAGGAACAGCACGCGCTTGGCCCAGCCGGCGCGCAGGAGCACCTCGACCAGCGACAGCGCGACCCGGGTCTTGCCGGTGCCGGTGGCCTGGACCAGGAGCGCCTTGCGGAAGTTGTTCGAGAACCGATCGGTGACCCGCTTGACCGCCTCGAGCTGGTAGATGCGATCGGCGATCGATAGATCGGGCGCGATGGCGGCGAGGGCAGCGCGGTGTGCGCGCTTGTAGTGGAGCGCGACCAGGCTGGCCGGCGCGTAGTAGCCGTAGACCTTGCGGCGCGGGTACTTAAGGACATCGTCGTCGAGGAAGATGTCGAGGCCGTTGGTGCAGAAGATGACCGGGCGCTGGCCGTGGGCGGCCTCGAGCTGATCGGCGTACCGCCGCGCCTGCTCGGCGCCTTCGTGGGCGTCGATCGCGGTCTTCTTGGCCTCGATGACTGCCAGGGGCTTGCCGTCGTCGCCGAACAGCACGTAGTCGGCGCGGGTGCCGTCGGCGAGGATCAGCTCCTGGCGGACCTGCTCGGTGCTGGCGCCGCTCGGGCCGACGTCCCAGCCGGCGTCGAGGAGCTCTTGATCGATGAGCCGGCGGCGGGTGGTCAGCTCGTCGAAGGCGAGGGCGGCGGCGACCGCCTGTCCCTCGGCCTTGCGCGCCTGGTTCTCGGCCTCGGTGGCGGCAGCGGCCTGTTCGGCGGCCAGGCGGCGCTTGCGCTCCTCGGCGAGATCGGCGAGCACCGCCTCGTAGCGGGCTTCGGTCAGGCGCAGCTTCTCGAGGGCCTCCTTGGCCTTGCCGTTGCCGGCGCTGGTCGCGGCCGGCGGCGGGGCCTGGTAGGGCCGGCACGCGGCGCGGTCGCCGCGATCGATCTGGAGGTGGAACCACACCGCCAGGTCGTAGGTCGCCTGAAGGCGCTCGAGGGCCAGCGCGGGGGTGAGGACCTTCTTGGTCGCGTGGGCGGCGGAGTTGCCGGCCTTGCGCACGGCGTGCAGCTTCTCCAGCACGACCTCAGGCACGGCCTGGCGGAAGGCCTCGACGTTCAGCAGGTCGTTCAGGTTCTCGCTGTACGGCCGGGTCAGCCGGTACACCGCGAAGATCTCGTCGACCATCACCTCGAGGATCGTGCGCATCTTGAGGAGCGCGCTCGGCGGATCGGAGTGGGCGTAGGCCTCGGCGAAGCCGCCCAGGTCGGCGAGGAGCGCGCGGCGCGGCCGCAGGAACTCGAAGTTCTGGGACGTCATCGGTGGGACCTCGGTGGGCGGCATGGCCCGAGGCGATAGTTCACGCGGCGTGCCAAGGTGCGGGGGCCGAGGATAGCGGCACGGCTGGGCCGGTCGCGACCGCGGGGCGCGAGGTTTCGGCTGCGATCACGCTTTCACCTGGTAGATGCGCAGCCAGTTGGTGAGGGTCTGGTAGCTGGCGAGGCCGACCAGGGTCGCGGCCTTGGTCTTGTTGCCGTTGGTCTCGACCATCGCGCGCTCGAGGTAGTGGCGCGCGACCTCGGTCAGCAGCGCCTCGAGCTTGAAGCCGTCGCCCAGCGGGCGGCCGAGGACGGGGGCGCGATCGGGCGAGGCGGCGCGGCCGAGCAGGGCGCCGCGGACCTCGTCGGCGGTGATGGTGGGGCCGGCCGACCAGATCGCGGCGCGGCTGAGGGTGTTCTCGAGCTCGCGGACGTTGCCCGGCCACGGGTGGGCCAAGAGCGCGTTGCGCGCGCTGGGCGACAGCTTCTTGGCGACGTCGCCGTGGCGGACCACGGTCTGGTTCACGTGGGCGAGGAAGTGATCGATGAGGAGCGGCAGATCGCCCTGGCGCTCGCGCAGGCTGGGCAAGCGCAGGACGGCGACGGCGAGGCGGTAGAACAGGTCTTCGCGGAAGCGCCCGGCGGCGATCTCGTCGATCAAGCTGCGGTGGGTGGCCGCGACGAGGCGCACCTCGACCTCGACCGGGTCGACCCGCCCGATCCGGGTGACCTCGCCTTCTTGCACCACGCGCAGGAGCTTGACCTGGGCGTCGAGCGGCAGCTCGCCTAGCTCGTCGAGGAAGACGGTGCCGCGCTGGGCGGCCTCGAAGACGCCGCGGCGCTGCTCGGTGGCGCCCGAGAACGCGCCCTTCTCGTGGCCGAACAGCGTGGACTCGACCAGCTCGCGCGGGATGGCGCCGCAGTTGACGGCGACGAACTTGCCGGGGCGACGACTGGCGGCGTGGATCGCGCGGGCCAGGAGCTCCTTGCCGGTGCCGGACTCGCCTTCGATCAGGATCGGCACGTCCCAGCGCGAGGCCCGGGCGGCTTGGTCGAGGACCCGGGCCATGACCGCGCTGCGGTGGATGATGTCGGAGAAGGCCGCGAGCTCGGGCGGCGCGCCGATGGTCAGGTCGGCGAGGCGGGCGCCGGTCAAGGGCACCAACTCGGCCGAGATGTCGAAGGGCACGGTGACGTCGAGGACGCCGCGCTCGGCCGACGATTCGATGAGCGCGGCCGGGAAGCGGGTCTTGGCGACCAGGAGCCAGACCGCGTGCATCGCCGGGGTGCCGGGGCTCAGGTGGAACGTGAGGTCGACGTTGCGGCGCCGGGCCAGGACGCGATCGCAGGTCGCGACCACGGCCTCGTAGATCTCGCGGTGTTCGGTCGGTCGCGACAGCGGGCACAGGTGGGTCTCGACCAGGGCGTGGGTGCGCGCCGCGAGGGCCTCCTGGACCCGGGCGGTCTCGCGCGACGACTTGTCGCTGAGGACGTGGACCTCGTCGAAGCGCCGCTGGCCGATGGTGACGGCGATGGGCCCGACGACGCCAGGGTCGCCGCGGGCCGCCTTGAGGTCGCGATCGCCGAGCCAGGTGAACAGGACGCGGGGCACGGGACGAAGGTACAACGATCGTTGTGGTAGAGACAACGAGCGTTGTGGTCGGGGCGGGGTGGGGACGCCCGGGCGCGGCGCGGAGGCCCGCGCGGTGGCGGGATGGGTGGCTGGCGGGCCGCTGGCGAGCGGCGGGCGGCATGGCACGGCGGTCGCAATGGGCTCGATCCATGAACGACCTGAACGCGACCGTGACCCTCCGCGACGACGCCCTCGACGTCGCGGTCCACGACGAGCTGCCCGAGTCGGTGGCCGTCTTCACCGCCCTCGACGCGCGCACGCGCAACCGGCTGGCGGCCGACGCCTGGCGCATCGGGCTGCGGGCGATGTCGGTGGCCCACGCCAAGGCCGAAGAGGCCAAGCTGTCCGACGTCGGCCGGACCTTGCTCGCCGACGTCGAGCACCACCTGGGCGCGCACCTGGCGGCGCAGGAGCGCGGCCTGGCCGAGGCGCTGCGCCAGTACTTCGACCCGACCGACGGGCGGCTGGCCGAGCGGCTCGACGCGGCGGTCGGCGACCGCGGCGCCCTGGCCGGGATGCTCCAGCGCTTCGTCGGCCCGACCAGCGTGCTGGCCGAGACCCTGGCGCGCCACGTCGGCAGCGAGAGCGCGATCTTCAAGCGGCTTAGCCCGACCGACAGCGAGGGACTGATCAAGCAGCTCGAGGCGCGGATCGGCGACGTGCTGGCGCGCCAGCAGCGCGACCTGGCCAGCGCGCTCGATCCGCTGGTGCCCGACGGCGCGGTCGCCAAGCTGGTGGCGCAGCTCCGCGCCGAGGTCACGGCCGAGGGCAGGGCCCAGGCCGAGCGCCTGCAGGCTGCGCTGCGCGCCCTCGACACCAGCGACGAACAGTCGGCGCTGTCGCGGATGATGCGCGAGGCGGCGGCGGCCAACGCCAAGCTCCTGGGCGCCCTCAACCCGCGCGACCCCGGGTCGCCGCTGGCGGCCCTCGACGCGACGGTGAAGGAGCTGTTCGATCGCCAGGCCACCGGCCTGGCGCAGTTCCAGGCCGAGGTGCGCGAGCGCCAGGAGTCGTTCGACAAGTCGGTCCGCGAGGCGCTGGGTCGCCTCGAGGCGCGCCGGCAGGCCGAGGCGCGGGCGCCGGAAGGTGGCCGGGTGTTCGAGGCCGCGCTGACCGCGTTCGTGAGCGAGCGCCTGCGCAACGCGCCGATCGCGATCGAGGACACGACGGTGGCGGCCGGGGTGCGCGGGTGCAAGAAGGGCGACCTGGTGCTGCGGCAGACCGCCGAGGGCGCGTTCGCCGGCGCGGCCCTGGTGATCGAGGCCAAGCACGACCGGTCCTACACGGTGACGCGCGCGCTGACCGAGCTCGATCAGGCGCGCGCGAACCGCGGCGCGTCGGCCGGGTTGATGGTGATGGCGGTGTCCCACGCGACGCCGTCGTTCCCGCGGTTCGCGCGCTACGGCCAGAACGTGCTGGTGTGTTGGGACCCCGACGACCCCGCGACCGATCCGTGGCTCGAGGCCGGCCTGACCCTGGGCCTGTACCTGGTGTCTCGCGTGCGGGCCTCCGAGGCTGGTGACCTCGCCGCCCTGCGCGACGTCGAGCGTCGCATCGCGGTCGAGCTGCAGCGGGTCGCCAAGCTCGAGACCTTCAACGACAAGATCCAGGCCGGCAGCGAGGGTATCGCCGCCGAGCTGCGGAAGGCCAAGAAGGATCTGACCACGCTCCTCGACAAGGCCAAGGCCACCCTGCGGGCCCTCGACGTCGCCCTCGACGAGGAGGTCGAGCGCCAGTCGCCGCTCCTCATCACGCCGATGTCTGACTCGGGCGAGCTGATCCAGTGAACCTGCGGCCGCCCCGCGGGCGTCAGGCCAGGAGCCGCGCGACGGTGGCGACGCCGAGGTCGAGCTCGTCGTCGGTGACGTAGGGCGCCGGGCCGAGCCGCAGGCGGTGGCCGCGGGCGTCGGCGTAGATGCCCTCGGCGCGCAGGGCGGTGACCAGGGCGGTGGCCCGCGGCGTCTCGATGGCGACGAAGCCGCCGCGGCGCGCCGGCTCGCGCGGCGTCGCCAGGATCAGGCCGTGGGCGGTGGCGGCGTCGATGAGCCGCTGGGTCTGGGCCAGGGACAGCGCGCGCAGGCGCGGCAGCTCGAGGCCGGCGTCGCGCGCGAACCGCGTGACCGCGACCGCGCGGTACGAGCTGGCCGGCTCGAAGGTGCTGCCGGCGAACGCGCTGGCGCCGTCGTCCTGATACGCGGTCGGCCGCGCGCGATCGCGGGGCGCGTCGAGCTCGGCGAAGCCGGCGAACCACCCGGTGTACTGCGGTCGCAGCGCCGCGCCCCCCGGCGGCACGCGCAGGAAGCACACGCCCTCGCCCCACTGCGCGTACTTGTAGCCGCCGGCGACGACGAACACCTCGTCACCGCCGAGGTCGGCGAGCGAGAACGGCACGACGTGCCAGGCGTGATACGCGTCGAACAAGACCTGCGCGCCGCGCCGCCGCGCCGCTGCCGTCACCGCGGCCAGGTTTGGCACGATCGCGGCGGTCTCGAACAACACCGTCGACGCCAGGACCGCGGCCGTGTCGTCGCGCACCGCCGCGGCCAGCCGCTCGGCGAGGCTGTCGACCGGCGCGGCGTCGACCCAGGTGATCTCGACGCCGGTCTCGGCCAGCCGGCGAAGCTGGCGGTCGAGGGAGTGGAACTCGCCGGTGGTCGTGACCAGGTGCGGCCGCGCGCGCAGGTCGAGGGCCGACAGGAACCGCGCGACCAGCTCGTGGGTGCTGGCGGCCAGGGCCAGCTCGCGCGGGCGCGCCCCGATCCGCTCGGCGATGTAGCCGCGCAGCTCGTCCTGCAGGGCGAACACCCGGCCCCACTTGTCGTCGACGTGCAGCGCGGCGTCGACGAAGGCCTCGTCCTGGCCGGCCCGCGCGACGTCGGGCCAGGCCTGATGCGAGTGGCCAGTGAGCAACACCCGGCGTGGCGCGCCGTCGGGGACCGTGAGGAACTGGCGATAGTGCGGACGCAACGCCAGCGGATCGAGCGCGGTGGTCACCGACCGACTTTGCCCCGGGCGGGCCGACGCAACAACCGCGGCGCGCCGCGCGATCACCCCGACCGGGCGAGGCCCGAGGCGCACGCCGCCCGCCGCATGACCGGCGCGGGGTGAGCCGCCGCGGCGCGCGCGACCCCGCCGAGGGACCCACCCGGCCGCGTATGATCGCCGCATGCGCGCGCTCGCCGTCGTCATCGCCACGCTCGGCGTGGCCGCCCTCGGGCTCTCCGCCTGTCGCAAGCCGCCGGGCCGCGCGCTCACCGCTGCCGCGCCGACCGCGAGCCGCACGCTCACCTTCACCAACCAGTGCCCCTTCGACGTCTGGGTCCAGTCGGTCGGCTCCAACGCCGCCAACCTGCCGTGCTCGGCCAGCTCGACGAGCGCGCAGGCCAACTGCCCCGACGGCTTCGTCTGCTTCGACGCCAGCACCAACACCCAGTACTGCGTGCCCGGCACGACCAACGCGACCACGCTGCCGGTCACCAGCCCGTCGCAGATCACCCTCGACGCCAGCGCGTGCGCGTCGGGGCAGGTCGTCACCGATGAGACCAGCGCGCAGTGGGGGCAGTGCACCTGCGGCGGCAACGCTGACTGCGCCGCCAACCAGGTGTGCGGCGCGATCGGCCAGGGCGTGAGCCAGTGCTTCTGGGGCTTCACGCTGCCCGACGGTGGGCACCTGACCGCGGCGTCGACCGCGGGCGACACCGGTACGATCGCGATCGCCGTCCCGACCGGCGACACCGACGCGATCGTCGCCAGCGGCAACTTCTTCGCGCAGCTCGCGTGCGACGCGAACGGCAACTGTCTCTCCGACAGTAACCAGGGCGCGCCGGCCACGCGCATCGAGTACACCCTCACGAACGGCGTGGACTTCTACGACGTCTCGTACATCAACGGCATGAACGTCCCCGCGGTGATGACCCCGGTCGCCACCACCGGGCTCGCCTACGACGCGGCGGATCCGTACCGGTGTCTGGCCGCGGGCGGCGACGCCGCCACCCTGGCGGCGATCGCGAGCTTCCAGAGCCAGCACGGGCTGCCCTCCAACACGGCGCTGCAGGCCTTCGCCTGCACCAACGCCTACGCCACGACCTTCGTCGGCGACCGCCAGGGCTTCAACTTCGTCAGCACGCCGACCAGCCCGGTCAACTGCGCGTCGACCGCCGACTGCGCCTCCGGTCAGGTGTGTGGGCTCACTCTCGGCGCGGTGAACGGCAAAGGCACCGTGGCGGTCGGCCAGCTCACCTGCGGACAGCGCCTCGGCTACTGGAGCTACGCCCAGCTCTGCGCGGTGAACTCTGGCTTCGCCAGCGCCACGCTCGGGGTCGCGTGCGACGACGCCGAGACCCGCGCCTACGCGGAGTGCACGGCGCTGTCCGGGGTCTCGGATCTCGGCCCGGGACGGAGCTGCTTCAATAGCAACACCACCAGTCCCGGCGAGAGCTGCTGCGGCTTCGCGTCTTGGTCCTTCGGCGGCGCCGCCCAGCCGATGGCGGTGGGCGCGAGCGCCGTGGCCAACGTCGACACCACGACGTGGACGAGCGACATCCTGCCCGTCGTGACGCCGATGAAAACCGGCTGCCCGCTGGCCTACGCCTACCAGTTCGACGATCCGTTCGCCACCTTCACCTGCACCACCTCCGCGGCGCCCAACCTGGTCAGCTACGACATCACGCTGTGCCCGGGCGGCAACACCGGTGGGATCAGCCCACCGCCACCGGCCACCTGCACCCCGACGGTGCCCTCCGGGTTCAGCGCTGATCAGTTCACCGTCGGCGCGCCGGCCGGCATCTCGCTCGCCGTCGCCGCGTGTGACGCCACCGGCGCGAACTGCACCACGCCGGTGCCCCCCAGCGCGGGCACGACGATCTTCACCACCACCAGCGCGACCATCTACCAGCTCACCGCGTCGAGCTCGTCGACCTCGCAGGTCTGCCAGTTCCAGATCCCGAGCGCCGGCTGCATCGCCCGCGCCAGCAGCGCCGCACCGCCCTGCACGAGCTGGACGATCGCCACCACCGGCGCCTGGGTCGGCCGCAGCATCTCCATCCCCGACTTCGCCGCCCCGGGCGCGCGGGCTCGCTGAGCCTGGGCGTGACGCGCTACCGCGATGGCCGGTCGACCGCCCGCGCCGCGTCGATCGCGGCGATGACGGCGCGCAGGCCGTTGACGACGAACAGGTGCTCGCCGCCGTCACGGGTCACGACCCGCAGTCGGACGCGCAGGCCGCCGTCGAAGAGGTTCCAGGTGCGCGGCGCCGCGCCGACCTCGGTGACCGCGGCCAGCGGCACCGACCACAGCCGGCTGCCGAGCGCGCGATCGACGCGGTTGGGACGGAACCGCAGGGCCCCGGCGTACAGCTCGAGCTTGCCACCTGCGGCGCGGAAGCGTCCGACCTTGTAGTTGGCCAGCCAGGCGGCCGCGGGCGCAGCCCCCGTACCGTCATCGGGGATCCACCAGGTGTCGAGACTCACGGCCGACGAGCATAACGCGCGCTCGACCTCGGGTTCGGTTTCGGCCTCGGTCTCGGCCTCCGTCTCGGCCTCCGCCTCGGTCTCGGTCTCGGTCTCGGTCTCGGTCTCGGTCTCGGTCTCGGCCTCGGCCTCGGTCTCGGCCTCGGCCTCGGTCTCGGCCTCGGTCTCGGTCACGGTCTCGGTCTCCGCCTCGGCCTCGGTCTCCGCCTCGGCCTCGGTCTCGGCCTCGGTCTCGGTCTCGGTCTCGGTCTCGGTCTCGGTCTCGGTCTCGGCCTCGGTCTCGGTCTCGGTCTCGGTCTCGGTCTCGGTCTCGGTCTCGGTCTCTGCCTCGGCCTCGGCCTCGGTCTCCCCGGCGTCAGGCGCCGCCCCTCCCCCCGGTCGCCGCCTTCCCGCGCGGACCGGCCCCAGCCGACCGATCGCGCGGCCGGCCCGGCGCGACGGCCGACGAGTTCTGTTATCGTGGCCAACATGCTTGGGGGACCCATGCTCCGACGCCTGATCTCCGCCGCGGCTGGCCTGGCCGCCCTCGCCGTGGCCGCGCCCGCGCGCGCCGACCTCACCGAGCTGAAGTGGGCCAGCGAGGGCTACTTCCGCACCCGCACGGTGATGTTGACCAACCTGGCGCCGCAGCCGCGCCTGGTGACGTCCTACGCGCCGACCGGCGAGCAGCTCGTCATCCCCGACATCCGCTCGACCAGCTACATCATGAGCCGGCTGCGGCTCATGCCGTCGCTCCAGTTCGGCAAGCAGGTCCGGCTGAACTTCCAGATCGACGCCCTCGACGACATCCTGTGGGGCGACAACAACGGCCTGTCGACGGCGCCGCTGTTCGCGACCGACGGCTCGAACCAGGGCTACCTGGGCGGCCCGATCGGCGACTCGGTGACGATCCGGCGGGCCTGGGTGCAGTTCCCGGTGCCGGTCGGCGTGATGCGCGTCGGCCGCATGCCGTCGCACTGGGGCATGGGCCTTCTGGCCAACGGCGGCGGCACCGGCTGGATCGATCCCGAGACCCCCAAGGGCGAGCCGCAGCGCCGCGTCCTCGACAACTTCTTCGACGACGACTTCGGCGACAATCACTTCGGTTCGAGCGCCGACCGCATCCTGTTCATCACCAAGCCGATCACGATCTATCGGACCCTGGCCAAGAAGGGCAAGGTCGAGCACCCGCTGGTGGTCGGCTACGCCTTCGACAAGCTGTCGGAGTCGCCGCTCCTGCCGTTCGAGAACTTCGAGCGCAAGTTCCGGCCGTTCGGCCAGCAGGGCTTCATCTCGCGCGGGAAGAACGACGACGTCGACGAGCACGTGGTCCTGGCAGTGTGGAACGACCCGGACTGGGACAAGAAGTCGTTCCAGGACGAGCTGCGGGTCGGCGTCTACGGCGTCCTGCGGCTGTCCGAGGAGGGCTCGACCAACCCGTCGGTGCTCGATCCGGCCAACTTCTGCGGCGAGTTCGACGACGTGCCGCAGCCGTGCGTCGACACCGGCTCGGCGGTGTGGATCGCCGATCTGTGGTGGCGCATCCGCTACGGCAAGCTCATGACCGAGGGCGAGGCCTACTACATCGGCGGCGAGACCTTCGGCGGCGTGCCGTTCCCCAGCGCCAACCGCAAGAAGGAGGCCGGCATCAGCGCCGGCGTCGCGCGCTTCGCCTGGCTCGAGCGCAAGTTCGACGCGGTGCTCGAGGTCGGTCACGCCTCGGGCGACGACGAGCTCGAGGACGAGCACTTCAAGCAGCGCGCGATCCACCCCGACTTCAACGTCGGCCTGATCCTGTTCGAGGAGACCCTGCGCGAGCTGACCGCCCGGGTCTACGGCGTGCCGTTCTTCTCGACCCAGAACCCCCAGGGCGCCCTGGGCCTCATGTCCAACGGCGGCGTGATCAACGCCAACTACGTCTTCCCCAAGGCGCGGTTCCGCCCGACCCCGGTGGCCGACACCGAGATCACCGCCGGCGTGCTCATGGCCTGGGTCGACACCCTGGCCACCGCGGGCACCGCGCTCTTCCGCGCATGCTCGGGCGCCAACGGCGAGTGCGCCCCCGACGAGACCGACTCCAAGTACCTGGGCACCGAGTTCGACCTCGCCATCAAGGCCAGCTTCGCCGGCAACATGCGCGCGTCGCTCGAGGCCGGCCTGCTCTTGTTCGGCGACGCGTTGAAGAAGCAGCTCACCGAGGCGTCGAGCTCCTTCACGTTCCAGTCGTCGATCGCGTTCGTGTGGTGACCCCCGAGGATCGCCGGGCCGGGCGCGACGCGCTCCTGGCCTGGTTGGCGGTGGCGGTGATCGTGGCGTCGGTCGTGCGCATCGACGTGACCCTGCCGCTGGTCGGCCACCTGGGCAGCGCGCTGGTGGCGGTGACGCTCCTGTACGCGCCGGTGGTGGTGGCGGCCCGACGCGGCGAGGATCTGCTCGACTACGGCTTCACCGCGGCGCCGCTCGGCAAGAACCTGCGCTACGGCGGCGCGGTGCTGGCGGTGGTGCTGCCGCTGTTCGCGCTCGGCTACGTCGGCTTCTACGACACGGTGTGCGCCGACCCCGATCTGCGGGCCCTGGCCGAGCCCGGCACCTGCCGCGACTGGCACGGCTTCGATCCTCACTGGCCGCGCCAGCTCGGGGCGCTGGCCGAATTCATGCTGGTCCAGATCGTCGTGGTCGCCCTGCCCGAGGAGCTGTTCTTCCGCGGCTGCGTCCACGGCCTCCTCGAGCGCCGCTGGCCGCCGACCCGCCGCTGGCTCGGCGGCGGCATCGGCTGGGCCCTGATCGTGTCGTCGGCCTTGTTCGCGGTGATCCACCTGCCGAAGGCTGGCGATCCTCGAGCCCTGGCGACGTTTTTCCCCGGCCTCCTCTTCGGCTGGCTGCGCTCGGCCACCGGCTCGATCGGCGCCGCCGTCGGCGTCCACGCCGCCTCGAACATCTGCGTCCGCGTCCTCGACGAGGTGCTGCTGCGGTAGCGGGCCGGGGGGCGCGGCGAGCCGGTGGGCATGGCCCAGCCTGCGATCTGTGGACTTCGGGCGAAATGGCCTTGCACCAGCCGGGTCGCGATGGTTCGATCGGTGCGTGTCAGGCGACCCTGGGAAGGCCCGCGTCGACGTCGTCGTGCTCACGGTCGTACCGCCCGAGCTGGAGGCGGCGCGCTGCGCGTTGGGTTTGGACGATCGTCATCGGCAGAAGCACGATGGCGCCGTCTACTACCGAGGCCAGCTCCGGTCGGAACTGGCAGGTCGTGACTACCAGATCGCGCTTGGCTGCGTCGGCGTCGCTGGCAACCCGGGCACCGCCGCGGCCACCGCATTGGCCATAAGTGCGTTTCGGCCGAGGGCCGTCCTGCTCATGGGCATCGCCGCCGGGGTGCGCGGCAAGGTGCGCATCGGCGATGTGATCCTGGCCGAGCGGGTGGTGGCCTACGAGCCCGCGGCGCTGCTCCGCACGGCGACGGGCGCTCGTGAACAGCCGCGGCCCGAGATCGACCGGGCGCCGCACGGGATGATCCAGGACGCGGTCGCGTACCGCGCCGATCCCGAGCGACTGCGGCAGGCCTTCGACCGCGCCGGAGGCAAGCCGGTGGTGCCACCGCCCGGGCGAACGGCCGAGTATCGCGAGCACGTCGCCACGGCGGTCTGGCCCCGCTTGGGCACGATCGCCAGCGGCGAGAAGTTGCTCCGGGATCCCGCCAAGCTGCTCGCGGTGCGCGAGCTTCACGGCAAGGTCGAGGTCGGCGAAATGGAGGCCGCGGGTCTGGTCGATGCCTGTCGTCGCCACAACCTCCCGTGGCTGGTCGTGCGAGGGATCTCGGATTTTGGCGACGAGCTGAAGGACGATGGGTTCCACGGCCTGGCGTCGTGCGCCGCCGCCGCGGTGCTGGTGGATTTTCTCGGCTACGGCCTTCAGCTCGATGACGGTCCGGCTCGACCGCGGCCGGCGCCGCGTCCCTTCGTGTTCGGTCGAGCGCTCCTCGACGACCGTGAGCTGGTCGGGCGCGAGCACGAGAAGCGATGGCTGCGCGATTCGCTCGCAAAGCGCATGCCCGTTGAGATCCTGGGCGAGAGGATGGTCGGCAAGTCATCGATGCTGCGCTGGGTCGAGCGGACGACCTTCCTCGACCGGCCGGTGGTGTGGCTCGACGCCGCTTACGCGACCACACCGGGGGCGCTCGTGGGCGCGATCGCGGAGAGCATGCAGCGACACGACGTAGCGCGGGACCTCGACCGCTCGACCTCCGGCGATGAGGCGGCGGATCGGCTGGACAGGCTGATGCCTCTGGTGCTGCTCATCAACGACGTCGACAATCTCGCGCGGTCCGGGCGGGGCTTCGATCAAGACTTCTTCGAACGCCTGCGCGCGCTGGTCGAGGGCGGGCGTCTCACCTGGGTGTCGAGTTCGCACCGGGATCTGTTCAGCGGGTTCAAGGCGCGTGGGCTGACCTCGCGCTTCCTCAACAACGCGCAGCGCCTCCATCTGGGTGGCCTCGACGACGACTCGGTGCGGGCGTTGGCGGCGCGGGTCGGGGACGAGCGAATCGCGGCGCAGATGTCCGCTGCGGTGGGCGGCTTCGCCCAGGGTCTTCAGTGGCTCGGCGACTTCTTGCACCGGCGCCCAGGTGCGATCGAGCAGGCCATCGACGCTTTCGCGGTCGAGAGCGAGTCGATCTTCGAGAGCTGGTGGTCGAGCCTTGAGACCGAGCGCCAACGACTCCTCAAGGCCTGCTGCGATCGCGCGCAGCCGTGCGTCCCGGCGGCGCGGGAGGCACGGCAGGGGCTTCGCTGGCTCGCCGAGCGGGGGCTCGTGCGCGAGCGTGACGGCGGATTCGCGATCGAGCCGGACCTGTGGCGTGAGTTCGTGGCCCGTGCGGACTGACGACGCTACCGGGTCCGAGCTGGAGGCGCCGCCGGTGCCGGGGCTGGCGTCCTTCGCCTGGCTGCTGTTCATGCAGCCGATCCGGCTGCACTACCGGATGAAGGGCTGGGGTCTTCCGCCGGATGTGGGGGCGATCGGGCTGTGGCGACGGGCGCGGCAGGGGCATGTTCCGGCTCGTGAGGTCGGACGCCGGTGTCTGGCGTTGCTGTTGGGGGTGATGCCCGTGATGGCGGTTGCGGTGCCCGGCCTCGCGTGGCTGTCAGGGGGCGACGTACAATGGGGCGGCGTGGCGTTCGGCGTGGCGGGCGGCGTGGCGTTCGGCGTGGCGGTCGGCGTGGCGGTCGGCGTGGCGGTCGGCGTGGCGGGCGGCGTGGCGGTCGGCGTGGCGGGCGGCGTGGCGGTCGGCGTGGCGGTCGGCGTGGCGTTCGGCGTGGCGTTCGGCGTGGCGGGCGGCGTGGCGGTCGGCGTGGCGGGCGGCGTGGCGGGCGGCGTGGCGTTCGGCGTGGCGTTCGGCGTGGCGTTCGGCGTAGCGTCGCTGCGGGTTCCGGTCTGGGGTGTCGAAGCGGCGATGACGCTCGTGCTGTCCCGGCGGATGAACACGCCCGCCCGGTGCGTGGCGTTGGCTCGCTGGTTGCCTCACCAGCACGATGATCTCATCGCCTTTCCGTTGCCCGGCCTGAGGACTTGTTTGTTGGCCGTGGCCGAAGCGGATCCCTCCGCGGCTCGCGAGCTGCTCGCTCACGCCGTGGCCTCCCGGGGACAAGCAGGCGTCGCCCGTCGCACGCTGATCGAACTCCGCCGCCGTGCCCTCGAGCGAGCGGTGCGGACCGAGGCGTTCCTGGCGGTCGCCGCCCTCGACCTGCCGTTCCTTCCGACGGAGGCGGAGCTCGCTCGGGCCGAGCACTCTGCCGTCCGGCCGTTTCGGGACGCCGCGAAGGATCTGCTCCTCGACGGCCAGAGCCAGCGGGCGCGGCAGCACGCGCTGGCACGGGCGGTCCGCGCGCTCGGGGACTTTCAGGTCGCGACCACGGCTGCGAAGCGGCCGGGGGACCTCGACCGGCACTTGCTCCCCACCGCCCAGGTCTGGCTCGACTACGTCCATCACGCCCGCGAGCGCCTCGACCGCGAGACGCGCGAACGCCCGGAGGTCCCCTCGGTGTTCGTCGCAGGGCTGGCACTGACGCCGGCCATCGCCGAGCAACGGGGCCTGTTCAAGGGTCGTTGCGATGTCATCGACCTCCTCCGCCACGACCTGGCACCGGACCGGCGAGGCGTGCTCCTGATCGTCGGTCAGCGACGCATCGGCAAGTCGTCGTTGTGCAACTGGCTCAGCGAGCGGCTGGGCACCGACACCACCGTGGTCGTCAGCAACTTCCAGCGCCTCACCGAGGACGACCGCAAGCGCCACCCGCATCGCCGGCTGATCGACGACGTGGCGGCGGCGCTCTCGTGGTCCGCCGAGCCGGCGCCGTCGTCGACCGCGTGGGGCGAGGCGCTGGCCTGGCTGCGCACGGTCGACGCTGAGCTTGGTGAGCGCCGGCTGCTAGTGGTGATCGACGAGGTGGAGCGCATCGAGGACGGCATCGTCGCCGGTTGGTGTACGACCGACGTGCTGGATTTCCTGCGCGCCGCGGGCGATGATCTGCGCCGCATCCGGTTCCTGCTGCTGTCGGCGTATACGCTCCGTCGGCTGGGGCGCCACTGGACCGACCGACTCATCAGCGTGACGGTGCGACCGCTGTCATACCTGGCTGACGCCGACGCGCGTGAGCTGATCTGCCTGCCCGTCGACGACTTCCCGGCGATCTATCCGGAGGGTGGTGTCGAGCGCATCGTCGCCGCGACCCGGGGCCACCCGTATCTGGTCCAGAAGACCTGCGACAATCTGGTGAAGCTGCTGAACGCGCGTGGCGGCCTTCGGCTTGCGACCGATACCGAGCTGACCGAGGCTCTCGACAAGGTCGTGCAGGAGGGCGACATCCCGTTCCTCGAGGCGTGGGAGAGCCCGCGCGACACCGACGCCGAGCGCGCCACGCTGTTGCGCCTGGCCACCACTGACGGCCCCGGCCAGGCCGACGGCCCTGCGGTCGAGCTGGCCCGCGATGGCTACGTGGCCCTCGACGGCGAGAACCAGGCGTCGATCGCCGTCCCGCTGTTCCGCGACTGGATCCGGCTCTACCAGCGGCACTGGCGACCCGCGCCGCCGTGACGCTGACCCGGTCGACCTCGGCGGGACCGCCCGGTGTCCCAGGTGGACAACCGCCGCGGGACGCGCGATCCTGCCGGGGTCGCCATGGCGCAGCCACGACTCATCGATCTCGGCTCGTTGCCGCGCGACCCCGATCGCGACGCGGCGCTGGTCGAGGTGCGCGCGCCGGGCCGCGCTCGCGACGAGCTGATCCTCGGCGCGGACCTCGGCCGCCAGCTCGATCGGATCGAGGCCGAGCATCGCGATCGCGAGGCGCTGGCCAGGCTCGGGCTTGCGCCGAAGGGACGCCTGCTGTTCGTCGGGCCACCGGGCTGCGGAAAGACCGCGTGCGCCGAGGTCCTGGCCGCTGACCTGGGGCTGCCGCTGGTGTACGCCCGGTTCGATGGGATCGTGTCGTCGTACCTCGGGGAGACCGCCAGCAACCTGCGCCGCGTGTTCCAGTACGCCGGGCGGCGACCGTCGCTTCTGTTCTTCGATGAGTTCGACGCCCTCGGCAAGCGGCGCGACGACCCTCATGAGCTGGGCGAGCTGAAGCGCGTGGTCGGCAGCTTCTTGCAGTTGCTCGACTCGCACCCGCGCGGCGAGCTGGTGGTCGCAGCGACCAACCATGAGGGGCTCCTCGATGACGCCCTGTGGCGGCGTTTCGACGACGTGCTCTTCTTCGGCAAGCCCGACGAGCGGCAGCTCCTCGAGCTGCTGGAGCTTCGACTCCGCAGCGTCCGGAAGCGCGGGGCGGACCTCACGGCGATCGTCGCCGGGATGGGTGGGTTCTCGTTCGCCGATGCCGAGCGGGTCTGCCACGAGGCGATGAAGGCGATGGTCCTGGCGGGACGGAAGGAGCTCACCCAGGACCTTCTGCTGGGCGAGCTTGCGGAACAGCAGCGACGGCTTGCGCTCGCTGCGACGCGACCTAGACAATAGTGGGCGATGGCGGGCGACGAACGGTTCCCTCACCTCCGACTCCTGACCCCGAAGGCCTTCGATCGGCGCCGCGTCGTGCGACGGCCGCCCGGGCCACCCCCTCGGGTGCCAGCTACGCATGGGGCGCGCCTGCGCGATGAGATCGCGGCCGTGCGCGCCCGCCTGGACGAGGTTGACCGCGAGCGGCCCCGCGGCGTGGTGCTGACCTGGAACCTCGCACGCGGCGACGTGCCGATTGGCAGGGTCCACGATGCCATCGTCGCGGCGAGCGCGGACGCGCCGCGCCAGCCTACGCCGGCGGCCAAAGTGTTCATGACCGGTTCGCTGTCGAAGACGAGGCAGAGCGGCGGCACGGTGCAGAAGAACGTGTTCACCTGGGTTCGCGGCGACCACGGGGAGACCTATCGGCTGGCGGTCGTTGCGACCGCGCCACGACCGGGGCCTCCTGGGGCGACGCAGCGGTTTGCGGTGGTGGTGGGCCTGGCGGTGGAAGACGCCACCATCGACCTGCACGCCGAGCTGCGGGCGCGGCTCGCCGCCGGTCGCGTGCGCGTGCGGGTGGGGACCGAGTAGGGCGGGGCGCGGGCCGGGCGCGGCCACGGCGATCGTGGCTAGCCGAGCGAGCACCGAAGGGGGGCTCAACATGCGCGGGGCGTGGGCGACTCGACAGACGAGGTCCCCATGTCGCCCATCCCATCCCGCAGCGTCTTTCGTGTCGTATCGATCCTTGCCCTGGCGACGGCCGCGTGTAGCCAAGAGTCGACCGAGGGCGCCGAGCTCATGGGTCCGATGGGTCCTGCGGGTCCTGCGGGTCCTGCGGGTCCTGCGGGTCCTGCGGGTCCTGCGGGGCCTGCGGGAAGCCTGGGTCCCGTCGGTCCTGCCGGTCCTGCTGGAGCCGCCGGTCTCCCCGGCATCGACGGACAGCCGGGAGCGCCGGGGGAGCGTGGACCCGAAGGCCCCCGCGGCGAGATCGGCAAGGTCGGGCCGACGGGCCCGAGCGGTCCTCGCGGTGACGTCGGTCCGGCCGGGCCCGCGGGCCCGCGCGGCGAGGACGGCGCGGCCGGGCCTCCGGGTCCGCAGGGGGTGCCCGGCCCGGTCGAGGTGTACCTCAGCGCGCAGATCTCGGGCGTGGTCTCGGCGGGTGGCTGGGTCGAGGTCACCGGGGCCGGTCAGCTCCTCACGCTGACCGAGGGCCGGACGGTCGACCTCGAGGCCGACGGCACGCTGGTGGCGCTTTTCGGGCTCGATCCGAGCGGGCGGTGCGGCGTGCGCTTCGTGGTCGATGGCGCACCGCTGGTGGCCGCCGACTTCGGCGACCGCGCGGTCGGCTGCGATCGGGTCGACCCGACCATGGTCGAGCGTTGGTGTCCGTGGACGATGCGGCAAGAGGTGGTGCTCCCGCCGGGCCCGCACACGATCGCCGTCGAGGTCCGCAGCGACCCGGCCTTCGATGCCCAGTGCAGCGTGCCGGCGGATCCGTCGTTCCAGACCAAGCTCTGGGTCCTGGCGCGCTGAGGCGGCGGAGCGGGGCGAGGCGCCGCCGCGCGAGCGGCGGTCAGCGGCCGCGGCCTTCGAGCAGCGCCAGGAAGGGCTTCGAGCGCTCGAGCTGGGCGGCGGCCCGGCTGTACAGATCGGCCCGGCGAGCCGTCGAGATGCCGAGGGTCGTGAGCAGCTCGGCGACCCGCGGATCGGTCTCGACCTCGGGCTCGCCGGGCGCGACCCCGGCGACCAGATCGCGGGCGATGACGTCGGCGACCGCGATCGCCTCGGCGCCGGTCCGCTGCGCCACCGGTACCTTGTCGCGGAGCTGCGGCTTGAGGACGTTGTGGTGGGCCTCGATCGGCACCGCCAGGGCCGGCGGCAAGCGCCAGCGTCGCGCCAGCTCGCGGCCGATCTGATCGTGGCGCGGGATGCCCAGGTGCTCCTCGGCCATCGCCCACGGCACGCCGTCGCGGTGGATCGCGTCCTGGATCGCGACCACGCGATCGGGGATGAGCTTGCACTGAGCGATCTTGCCCATGTCGTGCAGGAGCCCGGCGGTGAACAGCGCGTCGGGATCGCGGTGGCCGAGCTCCTCGCCGATCACGCGCGCGGTCGCGCCGACCGCCAGCGAGTGGAGCCACAGCGACCGCGGATCGAAGGTCGCCCCGTCGGGCAGGGCCAAGGTCTCGAGCACCGACACCGTCAAGACGAGCTGGTAGATCGTGTTGAAGCCGACGAACGGGATGGCTCGGCTGACGTCGGTCACGCCGCCGGGGATCGCGAAGTACGCCGAGTTGACCAGGCGCAGGAGCTTGGCCGCCAGGCTGGGATCGCTGCCGATCAGCTCGGCGACGTGCTGGACCGAGGTCCGCCGGGAGTTCATGGCCTCGGTCAAGCGCAGCGCGACCAGCGGCAGGGTCGGCAGGGAGTCGAGCAGCGCGCCGAGCTGTTCGACGCTGACCGTCGCGGGGGCGAGGGCCGCGCCGTTCGCGGCGGCCGCGATCGCGCGGGGGGGCGGGGCGCTCATCGCGGCGCTCCGATCGGCAGGCGCGCGACGGCCGCGTCCACGGCGGGCGCGGCGTCGATCGCGGCGTCGAGACTCGCGGCGTCGCCGTCGGTGGCGTCGGGGGCCGCGGCGTCGCCGTCGGTGGCGTCGGGGGCCGCGGCGTCGCCGTCGGTGGCATCGACGGCCGCGGCGTCGCCGTCAGTGGCATCGAGGGCCGCGGCGTCGTCACTGCCGGCGTCGACCGTCGCCGCGTCGCCGTCGTCGGCGTCGCCGACCGCGGCGTCGAGCCCGCCCGTGCAGGCGCCGATGGCCGAGCAGGTCTGGCCGCTCGGGCAGTCGCTGGTGCGCGTGCAGGCGGCGTCGTCGCACCCCGCGGTCGCGGCGGCGACGAGGACGAGCACCAGCGCGCCGAGCGCGCACCGCCAGCGATCACGGCGCATCGATCGCCACTCCGAGGCCAAGGGCGACCTGGGCGACCGCGTTGCCCCGAGGCAGATCGGTCCCGGCGATATAGACGTCACCAGCGAGGTCGAGGCACGGCCGGGCCGCGCCCATCGGCCAGCACCAGGTGGCGCCGACGGTGGCGCCGTAGAGGGTGTAGGGCTTGGCGATCACGCGCGCGCCGGCCCGGACCCGGGTCCGCGGTCCCATCGCCATCGCCAGCCCGCCTTCGCCGCCGACCCCGGTGCGATCCAACGTCTCGACGGTGAGGCCGCCGTAGCCGTAGGTGCGCGGCGCATCGGACAGCGCGAGCGCGGCGGTGGCAGTGATGAGCAGCGGCGTGGCCCGCACCGCGCCGCGACCCGCGCCGCCGCCGGCGGCCAGGCCGTAGGCGACCCGCAGATCGACCCCGACCAGGGCCTCGGCGTGCGCCGGGCTCGGCCGAACCATCGCCCACCCCAGCGTCAACCCGAGGACGGCGAGACCGGCGAGGCGGCGCGGCGGAGTCATCGATCACGGCTCGAGCAAGCGCCGTGCCTGGGACGCGGTGCCGCGGATCATCGCCCGGACGCTGCTGGTATGCAGGGCGTCGCCATCCTTGGCGGCCTCCGTCAACGGCGGCGTCGCCTCCTCTGTCGGGGGCGTCGGCTCCGTCGGGGGCGTCGTCGGCGCGGCGCCGCTGGCCACCGGGGCGCTGCGCAGGAGGATCGACAGGCGGCGGTTGCGGGCCGACAAGGGCGCGTCGGGCAGGAGCGGCACCGCGGCGCCCCGGCCGATCACGCCGACCACGCGGTCGCGGTCGAGGCCGGCGCGCTCGAGGATCTTGCGGGCGGCGCTGGCGCGCTCGAAGGACAGCTCCCAGTTGGTCTTGTCGGCGCCGGTCGGGAACGGCGCGGCGTCGGTGTGGCCCTGGATCTCGATCGGGGCCTCATGGGAGGCCAGGACCGGGACCAGCTTGACCAGGAAGTCGCGCAGCGCCGGCTTGAGCGCCGACGACGAGGTCTCGAACAGCATGCCGTCGTCGCTGTCGTCGACCTCGATCAGGACGCCCTCGGGCGTGGCCACGACCCGGACCTTGCTCGCGACCTCGGCCAGGTCGACGTGGTTGTCGGCCATGGTGCGGATCTGCTTCTGCACCGAGCGCGCCTGGTCGTCGAGGGACTGCTCGCCATGAGGTGGCGGCACGCCCGACTTCTCCATGATCGACGGGACGTAGGTCGCGCCGCCGTTCATCGCCAGCTCGGCGTCGGGCAGGACGCCGGTGCGGAAGTAGTCGGCGATCTCCTTGCGCGACTTGGAGTCGGTCGACGCCAGGAGCCAGAGCACCATGAACAGCGCCATCATCGCGGTGACGAAGTCGGCGTAGGCGATCTTCCAGGCCCCGCCGTGGTGGCCGTGGCCACCGACCTTCTTGATGACCTTGCGACGCGATGGTTGCGGAGGGGGCGCCATGATCAGCTTCCCTTCAAGGACTGCATGGCCTTGTCGGCCTCGGAGAACGACGGCCGCTCGTCGTGAAAGATCACCTTGCGGCCGAACTCGATCGCGGTGGCCGGGGCGGCGCCGCGCATCGACGCGATGAGCGAGCTCTTGATGACCTCGAGGAGCCGGCGGTGGTGGGTCTCCTGGATCTCGGTCGCGGTGATGAGCGGCGAGACCAGGCCGTAGGACAGGAGGATGCCGAGGAAGGTCCCGACCAGGGCGGCGGCGACGTGGTGGCCGATCACCGCGGGCGGGGCGTCCATGTGGCCCATGGTCACGATCACGCCGAGCACCGCGGCGACGATGCCGATCCCGGGCAACGCGTCGGACACCGTGCGCAAGAGGCCCGAGGACATGTGGTTGCACGCCATCCAGGTGTCGAGCTCGGCGTCGAGCAAGGCCTCGAGGTCGTCGGCCGAGACGCCGTTGGCCATGGCTTGCAGGGCCTCGCCCAGGAAGGTGCGGAACAGCTCGTTCTTGGCCACCACCGGGTACTTGCGGAAGATCTCGCTCTTGGTCGGGTCGGCGGCGTGGGTCTCGAGGGCCAGGACGCCCTGGCGACGGGCCAGCGTCAGGAGCTCATAGATGAGCTTCAGGACGTCGAGGTAGTCCTTCTTCTTGGGCGTGGTGTCCTGCAGCGCCATCACCAGCACGTGCTTGACCCGGGCGCGCATCTGCCCGGGCGACGAGATCATGAGGGTGCCGATCGCGGCGCCGACGATGACTACGAGCTCGGACGGCTGGAACAGGATCGGAGGTTTTCCTCCGGCCATGATGAAGCCGCCGAGCACACAACCGAACACGACGAGGATTCCGAGCTTGCCCATGGCGATAGGCGAATCGACTGCCCGCGCATTCCGTTGAGGCCGTGCGCCGATCCGCTCCGGCCTGGGGGCGGTGGCCCCTACACCTGCGGCGCGGGCGGTCGATACCAGCGGACGAGAGCCAAGAGGTCCCCGATGCTGTTCCAGATCCTGGTCTGCGATGACGATCCGGAAATCCGCGCCGCGCTGCGCCGCACCTTGTGTCGTCACGAGGTGACGACGGTGGCCAGCCCGGCGGAGGGGCTCGCGGCGCTCAAGGCCCGGCGCTACCACGCGGTGATCTCCGACTTCGAGCTGGGCGCGGAGAGCGACGGTCTGGAGTTCCTCCAGGTGGTCCGCTTGATGTACCCCGACACCGTCCGGTTCCTGGTCACCGGCAGCCGCGATCTTCAGGTCGTGATCCGCGCGGTCAACGAGGGCTCGGTCCATCGCTACTTCCTGAAGCCGTGGGACGACGAGACCCTGGCCGGGGCGATCGCGGTCCAGCTCCACGCTCACGGAGGCGGCTCCGAACGCCCGGCGCCGGCGCCGACGTGACCGCCGCGCGCGTGGTCCTCGCGATCGCGCTGGCCGCCGGCGGCGCCGCCGCTGAGCCCGCCACCCGACCGCTACCCGAGCCCTGCACCTGTCCCACTCCGGAGGCCCGCCATGATCGCGTTGTCGATGACTCCCGGGTTGCGCGCCGGCCCGTGTCGCGAGGCGAGCGCGCCGTCCGGCCCCGCGGCCCGGCTCGCTTCGGCCTCGGCGACGAGATCTACTTCGCCGCCGGCCGCGCGCGGATCCGCAGTCGCGAGCGGGCCGTCGTCGCGGCGGTCGTCGATCGCTGGCAGCTCCATCCCCAGTGGCGGCTGCGTGTGATCGGCCACGCCGCCAAGGTCGGCGATGGTCGCGGCAGCCGACGCCTGAGCCAGCTGCGCGCCGACCGGGTCAAGGCCGCCCTGGTGGCGGCCGGCGTGCCGGCGGCGCAGATCGAGGCGGTCGGGGTCGGCGCCGACGCGCCGGGGCTGCACCCGACGGCGAGTCGGCGGGTCGAGTTCGAGGTCGTGGTCGACGCGCGGTGACGACCGATCCGCCGCAGCGCGCGTCGTGGCCCACCGGGGCCGCGGGGGCGGCGCCGTCGCCGGTACCCGCGCGGCATCCGTGCCCCGCCACCCAGCCGGGTACGCGGCTACCCAGGGCCGATCGACGCACCACCCACTCCGGAGTTCGCGGCCTTGAGCGATCTCAGGCGCTTCGCCGCGACGCGTGACTGTAAGCCAGCACGCCGGCCCCGGCGAGCTCGCTTCGCGGGTTGGATCGGTTCTCGCTAAGGCTCCGGGTCATGCCCGTTGAACTGGATCGCTGGCGCGCGGCGAATGCCCCCGACATCCTCGGCAGCTCCCCGGAGCTCACCTCGGCTCTCGACTTCGCGCGGCGGGTTGGTGCGACCTCGTCCGCCGTCCTCATCACCGGCGAGACCGGCACCGGCAAGGAGCTGTTCGCGCGCGCCATCCACCGCGCCTCGGAGCGCCACGCCCGGCCGTTCATCGCGGTCAACTGCGCGGCGATCCCCGACAACCTGATCGAGGCCGAGCTGTTCGGCTACCTGAAGGGCGCGTTCACCGGCGCGGTCAACAACCGGGTCGGTCGCTTCGCCGCGGCCCACGGTGGCACCCTGTTCCTCGATGAGATCGGCGAGCTGCCGCTGGCCGCGCAGGCCAAGCTCCTGCGGGTCCTCGAGTCGCGGATGGTGTGCCCGGTCGGCGCCGACGTCGAGCAACCGGTCGATGTCCGCATCATCGCCGCCACCCACCGCGACCTCGAGGACATGGTCGAGCGCGGCAGCTTCCGCGCCGACCTGTACTTCCGGATCTCGGTCCTGCCGCTGCACCTGCCCAACCTGCGCGACCGCGGCGACGATCTGTTCGAGCTGGTCGACGCGATCATCGCCAAGAGCGAGCGGCGGGCGGTCACCGGCCTCGAGCCGGGGGCCAAGGCGGCGCTGGCCGCGTATAGCTGGCCGGGCAACGTCCGCGAGCTCCACCACGTCCTCGAGCGCGCCCTGATCTTGTCCGACGGTCCGCTCCTGCGCGCGAGCGATCTCAACCTCGACACCCGCCGGCGCGGGCTGCGCCCGGCGGTGGTGCCGATGCTGGCCCAGGGCAGCCGGCCCGATCTGCCGGTCTCGCCGCCGGCCACCAGCGAGCGCGCCGACGAGGATCCCGACAACATCATCGATCTGCGGACCGCCCTCGAGGGCCTCGAGCGCCGGCTGATCAATCGGGCGCTGGCCCGGGCCCAGGGCAATCGCACCGAGGCCGCGGCCCTGCTCGGGCTCAACCGCACGACGCTGGTCGAGAAGCTGCGCAAGTACGGCTGAGCGGCGCGGTCGGCGGGGGCGGCCACACGGCGACCGCGGTCACGCGGTCACGCGGTCATGGGTCATGCGGTCACGCGGTCATGCGGGCCACGCGGTCACGCGGCCACGCGGCGCGCGCTACGGCTTGAACTCGGCCGAGTCGATGCTGTGGCGCTGCAGGAGCCGGCGGAAGTCCGTGCGATCCATGTTGGCGATGCGGGCCGCCGCCGAGATCGAGCCCTCGACCCGCTCCATCAAGCGCAAGAGGTACTCGCGCTCGAAGTCGAGGGCGGCCTGACGCTTGGCCTCGGTGAGTGACACCGCGTCGAGCTCGGCCGGCAAGATCGGCAGCGATCGCGCCGAGCCCTTGGCCAGGCGCGCGCCGCGGACGTGGGTCGGCAAGGCCGGGAGGTCGATCGTGTCGCCGCCGGCCATGACCAGGGCATGGCGGATCGTGTTCTCGAGCTCGCGGACGTTGCCCGGCCAGCCGTAGCCGTACATCGCGTCGATCGCGGCGTCGGTCAGGCGGCGCGGTTGGCCGCCGCCGTAGCGCTGGATCATCGCTGCGATCAGGGCCGGCAAGTCGTCGGTGCGATCGCGCAGCGGCGGCACCTCGAGGCGGACCACGTTCAAGCGGAACAGCAGGTCGGCGCGGAAGGCGCCGTTGGCCACCGCCCGCTCGAGGTCGACGTTGGTCGCGGCCACCACCCGAACGTCGACGGTGCGCGCGCTCTCGCTGCCGACCGGGCGGATCTCGCCGTGCTGGATCGCGCGTAACAGGCGCGGCTGCACCGCCAGCGGCATGTCGCCGACCTCGTCGAGGAACAGGGTGCCGCCGTGGGCCTCGACGAAGACGCCGCTGCGGGCGGCGTGGGCGCCGGTGAACGAGCCGCGGACGTGACCGAACAGCTCGCTGTCGATCACGCCGTCGGGGATCGCGCCGCAGTTGACCGGCACGAAGGCGGCGGCGCGGCGCCGTGACGCGCGGTGGAGGGCGCGCGCCACGACCTCCTTGCCGGTGCCGCTCTCGCCGCTGATCAACACGCTGACGTCGCTGGCCGCGACGTGGCGGATCTGGCGCCGCAGCTCGCGCATCGCCGCGCTGTCGCCGAGCACGAGCTGCTCGAGATCGTCGCCCGCGACCTGGGGCCGACGGAGCTGACGTTCGGCGGCGGCGCGGCGGGCCGCAGCCTGGACCACCGGGACCAGCTCCTGCTCGGCGTTGGCCTTGACCACGTAGTGGAAGGCGCCGCCGCGCAGCGCCGCGGTCGCGGTCCCCGCCGAGTCATCGCCGGTCAACATGACGACCGCCGCGGTGAGATCGCGCTGGCGGAGCTGGCGCAAGACCGCCAGGCCGTCCAGGCCCGGCATGTTCACGTCGAGCAAGATGACGTCCCAGCCCTGGGTCTCGAGATCGCTCCGCACCAGCTCTTCGATCGCGGGCGGTGAGCCGAAGTGCGTCGCCTCGATCCCGGCCAGCGACAGGAGCCGCATCATCGCGCGCGCGACCGCGACCTCGTCATCGATCACAGCGACCCTGACGCCGGCCGGATGAACGTGCCCCTGAGAATCGCTCACGTACTTACTGTACAGCTCCTGCAAATATCCGGCGAGTAGCCAACGGATACCGCGCGGGTACCGTCGGGGTGCGACGCAAAGACGCGATCGCGACGGGGCGCGACCGCAGGTGCGACCTCGCCGCCGCGGGGTGAGGCCACCGTCGGAGCGAGCGCGATCGCCGGCGCGAGGTCACCGCGACTGACCGCCTCATGCGGCGGGCAGTCGCAGCACGAACACCGGGCCGTCGGGGAGCGACAGGTGGCGGACCGAGCCGCCGTGGGCCTCGCAGGCCAGCCTGCAAAAATACAGGCCAAGGCCCCGCTGCCCGCCCCGGCCGAGGGCGTACTTGCTGAACAAGGTCGGGGCCAGCTCCGACGGGATCGGCGGGCCGCTGTTGTGGACCGACAGCTCGACCCCGGCGACCCGACCGTCCTCGAGCCAGGGTTGCGCCGACAGCCGGATCTGGCCGCCCGGGTTGCAGTAGCGCGCGGCGTTGCCGACCAGGTTGTGCAGGACCCGGGCGATCAGCGGCTCGTCGAAGTGGCCGATGAGCTGCGGGTCGCACGACACCTCGTGGCGGATCTGTCGGCTCAGGCTGGGCGCGTGCAGCGCCATCACCTCGTCGAGCAACGCCGCCACCGCCACCCGGGTCGGGCGCGGCTTGAGGGCGCCCTCCTCGAACCGGGCGATATCGACGAAGTTGGCCACCAGGCCGGCCATCCGGCGCAGCGCGCGCTGGGTCGACTGCAGGGCCGCCCGGTCGTCCTCCTCGACCTGGAGCGTCGAGGTCAGGTAGGTGATGTTGGACAGCGCGACCGCCAGGCCGTTGTTGAGATCGTGGGCCAGGAGCGCCGAGGCCTCGGCGGCCCAGGCCAGGAGGCGGTCGGCGTTCTCACGGGCCTGGCGGGCCTCGACGTAGGCCTGCTGGCTGCGGGCCGAGGCCACCATCCGGCGCTGGAGCTCGACCATCGAGATCGGCTTCACCAGATAGCCGTCGGCGCCGGCGTCGAAGGCCGCGACCCGGACGTCCTCGCCGTCGCTGCCGGTGAGGATCGTCACCGTGGTGGCCGGCCCGTACATGGCCTTCAGGCGCCGCGTGACCTCGAGCCCACTCATCGGCATGCCCAGGTCGATCACCGCCAGATCCGGAGGACTCTGCTCGGCCGAGGCCAGCGCCGGACCGCCATCGTCCGCGACCCGGACATCGAAGCCGATGCGCGACAGCGTCCCGGCGATCGCGCGGCGGACCCGAGCGTCGTCGTCGACGACCAGCACGCGGACCCCCGGCGGGATCGCGCCAGGCACGACGATCGGGTGGGAGCCCGTGACCGACAGCCCGGGATCGCTTCCGAGGGCGATCGCGGGTTGTTGCCCGGTGCGCGAGTCGGCGGAGGGGGCCGTGGCGGAGGCTGGCGTGGCGAGGCGCTCGGGCGAGACAGCGGAGGCGGCGGACACGGTAGAGCGCAATGCCAGCCGCGTGCCAGCCGCGCGCCTGCACAGGCTTGCGCTGCGACGCAATTCGAGCGCCTTCGCCGTCAACGCTGGCACCCCCTGGGTAGCCGGTGACCCATGCACGAAGCTCGCGCGCGGTCGAAAAATACAGCGGAGGCACTCGCATGAACCCTGTACCCGCGATCGCGCCCGCTCCCCACGCCGACCCGCGTGGCCTCAGCCCCACCGCGATCTGCGACGTCATCTTCGGCGCGGCCTTGGCCGCCGGCGCCGACACCGTGTGGATCGAGCCGCAGGCCGAGCCGCCTCACGCCTACGTCCTCACGGTCGAGCAGCACGGCCGGACCGTGGCCACCGCGACTCTCGACGGACGCCTGGGCGCGGCCACGATCGCCCGGCTGGCGTTCATCGCGCAGATCGATCTGGTCAGCCGCACGGTCGGATCGGCCGCGGTGGTCGTGCGCGGGCCCGAGGTCACCGCCGACGTGGTGGTGACGATCCGGCCCGGCCGGGCGCTGCGCGCCGAGCTCTACGTGCGTCGCCACGGCGAACGCCGGGCCGTCGCCGGCCGACCGATCGCGCTCAAGGTCGGCGACGTCGTCGATCACTACCGGATCGCCGAGACCCTGGGCGCCGGCGGCATGGGCCGGGTCTACCGCGCCGAGCACACCGCGCTGGCGCGGGCCTTCGCGCTCAAGGTCATGCATGGTGCGCCGCCCGGCGACACCGAGGCGGTCGGCCGGTTCGTCCGCGAGGCCCGCGCCGCGGCGCGCATCCATCACCCCAACATCGTCGACGTCTTCGACTTCGGCTACCTGGGCGATGGCCGGCCCTACCTGGTCATGGAGCTCCTGGCGGGCTCGAACCTGTCGGGCCTCCTCGGCGATCCGTTGCCGCCGGCCTTCGTGTGGAGCGTCGCCCGTCAGGTCGCCAGCGGCCTGGCCGCGGCCCACGACGCCGGCGTCATCCACGCCGACGTCTCCCCTTCGAACATCTTCGTCGACGCCGAAGGTCGAGCCAAGCTGGTCGACTTCGGCCTGGCGCAGATGCGCAACGAGACGGTGGCGCTGACCGAGGACAAGCCGGCTGACCACGTCTACGGCACACCGTCGTACATCGCCCCCGAGCAGATCCGTGGCCTGTCCGCGCAGGAGGCGTCCGATCAGTACGCCCTGGGCGCGGTGATCTTCGAGATGCTGGTCGGCACCCCGCCGTTCGTCGCGCGCAGCATCCGCGAGCTGTGCATCTCGCACCTGCGGTCCCCGGTGCCCGAGCTCGAGACCCCCCACGGCCCGCTCCCCGCCAAGGCCACCGCCCTGGTGAACCGCTGCCTGGCCAAGCGCCCCGAGGATCGCTTCGCGCGCATGGACGACGTGGTGGCGGCGATCGCCGACCTCGAGCGCAGCCAGCGGGTCGAGGGCTGGCAGCAATGGATGGCGCCATGACCACCGCAGAGACTCCCCCCACGATCCTGTGCGTCGACGATGACCTCGAGGTCCTCGGCGCCATGGCCCGGATCCTGGTCCGCGACGGCTACCGGGTCCTCACCGCGTCGCGGCCGGCCGAGGCGCTCAAGCTCCTGGCCGAGGTCCGGATCGCCGTCATGGTCTCGGACTTCGACATGCCCGAGATGGACGGCGTCCAGCTCGCGGTGCGCAGCATGCAGCTCCAGCCCGAGACCACGCGCGTCATGGTCACCGGTCGGCGCGACGTCGCCACCGCCTTGGCCGGGATCAACGTCGCCGAGGTGTTCCGGTTCCTGCACAAGCCGTTCGAGGTCGACCTCCTGCGGCGCGAGGTCGCGGCCGCGGTCGCCCATCACCTCGCCACCAGCGCGATCGCCGTCGAGCGCGGCACGGTGGCGCGCCGGCAGCAGATGATCGCCGCGCTCGAGCACGAGCACCCGGGGATCTCGCTGGTCGCCCGCGATCAGAGCGGCGCCTACCTGGTCGACGGTGACGCCGCGCGGCTGCTCGGCGGCGCGCTGGCGCCGCTGGTGGCCTTGGCCGCGGCCCACCGGTAGGTCGGCCGTGCTGCCAAACTTGACGGCGGGGCGAGGCGGGGGCGGCGCTGGCGGGGCCGCCCGCGGGGGCGCGGACCGGCACGAGGGTTGCTGCACCAGAGGTCGCCATGAGCGAAGAAGCCTCCGAACCTGACGCCGCGGCCGCCGCGGGCCCACCAGCGCCCAAGCCGCCGATGATCGTCGTCGCCCTCCTCGGGCTGAACCTCCTGGTCGGCGGCGCGGGGCTGTTCCTGAACCTCACCGCCAAGCCGGTCGCGGCCGGGCCCGCGCCGGCGGCGGCGGCCCACTCCGAGCCGCCCAAGGTCGTCACCGGGCCGGTCCTCGAGCTCGATCCGTTCGTCGTCAACCTGAACGAGCCGGGCTCGTCGCGCTACCTGAAGGTCCAGGTCCGGGTCGAGGTCACCAACGCCGCGGCCGCCAAGCTGTTCGAGAAGTCGAAGACGCTGATCCGCGATCAGCTCCTGCGCTACCTGTCGGGGCTGACGGTGGCCGACACCCAGGGCCCCGAGAACAAGGACAAGATCCGCGACGAGATGGTGGCGCGGGTGGCCGAGGTGATCGGCGAGGACCGCGTCCGGCGGACGATCTTCGCCGAGTTCGTGGTGCAGTGATGACCGCGCCGCACGCGCCGATCGCGCTCGGGCGCCCGGTCGGGCCCGGCCATCCGCCGTGGATCGTCGCCGAGCTGTCGGCCAACCACCTGGGCGACCTGGCGCGGGCCCACGCGATCGTCGACGCCGCCGCCGCTGCGGGCTGCGACGCGATCAAGTTCCAGACCTTCACGCCGGCGTCGATGACGCTGGCCGGCGATGGGCCAGGCTTCCGCATCGAGCGCGGCCCGTGGGCCGGCCGGACCCTGTGGGACCTGTACGAGGAGGCCCACCTGCCGTGGGCCTGGCACGGCGAGCTGTTCGCCCACGCGCGCGCGGTTGGCCTGGTGCCGTTCTCGACGCCGTTCGATCCCGACGCGGTCGCCGCCCTCGGCGAGCTCGCGCCGCTGGTTTGGAAGATCGCGTCGTTCGAGGCCGGCGACGACGAGCTGATCGCGGCGTGCGCGGCGACCGGGCGGCCGATCATCCTGTCGACCGGGATGGCGTCGGACGATGAGGTCGCCCATGCGGTGGCGGCGGCGCGCGGCCACGGCTGTCGCGAGCTGATCCTGTTGCACTGCGTGTCGGGGTACCCGACGCCGCCCGAGCAGATGAACCTGCGCCGGCTCACGACGCTGGCGCGCCTCGCCCCGGTCGGCCTGAGCGATCACTCGCCGGGCGCGGTGGCGCCGATCGCCGCGGTCGCCCTGGGCGCGTGCGTGATCGAGAAACACCTGACCCTGGCGCGGGCCGACGGTGGCCCTGACGCCGGATTTTCCCTCGAGCCCGACGAGATGGCCGAGGTCGTGCGCGGCTGTCGCGCCGCCTGGGCCGCGCTCGGTGACGGCGGCGCCGCCCGCCCGCCGGTCGAGGCCGAGTCGCGCGGGTTCCGTCGCTCGCTGTACGCGGTGTCCGATATCGCGGTCGGCGAGCCGCTGTCGCGCGCCAACGTCCGGGCGATCCGCCCCGGGTATGGGCTGGCCCCGCGTCACCTCGGCGCGCTGCTCGGGCGGCCGGCCCGGGTCGCGATCGCCCGCGGCACGCCGCTGGCGTGGGAGCTGGTCGCGTGACCGCGCCGGCGTTGCGCCCGGCGAGCCCCGCCGACTCGGCCCAGATCCTGGGCTGGAACGGCGCCGCCGAGGTCCGCGCCCGATCGCTCGACCCCCGACCGATCGATCCCGCCGACCACGCGCGCTGGTTCGCCGCGCGCCTCGCCGATCCCGGCTGCGCGCTGTGGATCGTCGAGGTCGCTGGGGCCGCCGCCGGCGTGGTCCGGGTCGACGGCCTGCCGTCCGCCGCTCGGATCTCGATCGCCGTCGATCCGGCGTGGCGCGGCCGCGGTGTCGGCCGGGCCGCGATCGCCTTGGCCTGTCGCGCCGCCGGCGTGCCGGTGGTGGCCGAGATCCGCGTCGACAATCTCGCCAGCGTGGCCGCGTTCGCGGCCGCTGGCTTCACCCGCTGGCCGGCCGGCGATCGCGCCGACGCCGTCGCCTACCGCTGGGAGGTCCCATGACCGCCGCTACCCCACAGCTCGAACTCTGGCGCTCGCGCTTCGGCGCCGACTACACGATCCGCAACGACCGCGAGCGCCCCGAGCGGGTCGCGGCGCTGCGCCGCGTCCTCGACGGCCTCGACGTCGCCGACGCGCTCGAGATCGGCTGCAATGTCGGCTGGAACCTGCGCTACCTGCGTCGGCTCGGCGTCAGCAAGGTGTGGGGCGTCGAGCCGCAGCGCTTCGCTCTGACTCGGGCTCGGGCGCGCTCGCCCGACCTCGATCTGGTCGAGGCCGACGCCGGCGATCTGCCGTTCCGCGATCGCCGCTTCGACCTGGTGTTCACCAGCGGGGTCCTCATCCACATCGGTCCGAGCCAGCTCCCGACGGCGCTCGCCGAGATGGCGCGGGTCAGCCGGCGCTACCTCCTGGTGATCGAGTACGACCATCCGTCGGAGGTCGAGGTCGAGTACCGCGGCCACGCCGGCGCGCTGTGGAAGCGCGATCACGGCGCCGCGGTCGCCGCGCACTGCCCCGACTTCGCGCGCATCCGGACCGGGCACCTCGACGTCGCCGAGGGCTACGACGACTGCACGTACCATCTGTTCGAGCGCCGCGGAGCGGTGTCGTGACGACGGTCGCGATCATCCAGGCGCGGCTCGGCTCCGAGCGGCTGCCGGGCAAGGTCCTGGCGCCGATCGCCGGGCGCTCGATGCTGGCCTGGGTGGTGGCGCGGGCCCAGGCCGCGGCCACCGTCGACCAGGTCGTGGTCGCGACCACCACCGCGGCCGAGGACGACGCGGTCGAGGTCGCGGCGCGGGCCGCGGGCGCCGGGGTGTTCCGCGGCGAGCGCGCCGACGTGCTCGGCCGCTACCTCGGCGCGGCGCGCACGGTCGCCGCCGATCGGGTGGTCCGCTTGACCGCCGACTGCCCGCTCCTCGACCCGGCGGTGATCGACGCGGTGGTCGAGGCCCTGGCTACCACCCCGGGCTGCGACTACGCCTCCAACACCGTCGCCCGGACCTACCCGCGCGGCCTCGACGTCGAGGCCATGCCGCTCACCACGCTGGTGCGCCTCGACGCGGTGGCCCGCGCGCCGGCGCACCGCGAGCACGTCACCGCGTACCTCACCGACAACCCGGCGGGCTTCGCGCGCCTGTCGGTGTGCGCCGCCGTCGATCACAGCGACCTGCGGTGGACCGTCGACACCGAGGTCGACCTGGCCCTGGTGCGCGCCATCTACGCCGGGGTCGCGCCGACCCCGACCACGCCGTACCTGCGGATCGTCGACTGGTTGCGGGCCCGGCCCGAGCTGTCGGGGATCAACGCCGGCGTCAACCAACGGTCGTGGCGCCACCACGATCGCCGTGAGTCGTGTCATGGCTGAGTCGACGCCCAGCCGGGCGCTTCTGTTGTTGGAGCTGGGCCGGGTCGGCGCCAGCCTGGCCGACGCGGTCGTGGCCGGCGAGGTGGTCGCCGCGCTGGCGGCCTCCCACGAGGCCCGGCGGCTGCGGGCCGCGCTGGCCCACGCGCCCGAGGTCGGCCTGGCCGACCCCGAGCTGGCCGAGCTGGCCGGGGCCGCGGTCGCGGCCCGCGGCGCGGTGGCGATCGTCGGCGCCTGGCGCGCCCGGGCGCTGCCGTCGCCGGCCGAGCTGGCGGCGAGCCCGCTCGGGATCGCGGTCCTGGCCGACCACCTGTTGCCCGCGACCTGGGACGTGGTGCGCGATCTGCTGGTGCTCGTCGCGCCGGTGGCCCCGGCGCTGCTCGAGCACCTGGCGGCGATCGGCCAGGCCCGCATCGTCGTGGTCGGGGAGCCGGCGCCGCCGGCCGACGCGATCGCCGTCGCCGACGCCGCGGGCGCGGTGGCCGCGGTCCGCGCGATGGCCGAGCGGCCGCCCGAGCGAGTCTTGGTCCGCGACCTGGCTGGTGGTGATCCGGCGGCGGCCGACGCGATCGCGACCGCGGTCCATGGCGCGCTGTCGGATCTGCGAGTCCATCGCAACACCGTCGCGCAGTTCTCGACCACCTGGTTGCGCCAGGGCCTGGCCAACCTGCCGGCGATCGCCGCCGCGCCGTCGGTCGACGCGATCGGCGACAGCCTGGCTGGCGTGCCGTTCGTGATGGTCGCCCCGGGCCCGTCGCTGGCCCGAAACGTCGCGGCCCTGCGCGGGCTGCGCGGGCGGGCGATCGTGTGCGCGGTGTCGCACGCGCTGCGGCCGCTGCGGGCCGCCGGGGTCGTCCCCGATCTGGTGATCGCGGTCGATCCGCAAGATCTCCGCTACCACTTCGCGCCCGGCGATCTCGACGGCGTGACCGCGCTGATCAACGCCGTGACCGTGCACCCCGGGCTGTTCGCGCTGCCCGGTCCGCGGGTCCTGACCCTGGCCGGCAACGGCGCGATCGATCGCTGGCTTTACGAGGCGGTCGGTGGCGGCGCCGAGGTCGGCGGTGGCGGCTCGGTCGCGACCACCGCCGTCGCCCTGGCCTTGCGCTGGCGCTGCGAGCCGATCGTCACGGTCGGCCTCGACCTGTCGTACGCCGACGGGCGGGTCTACGCCACCGGCTCGACCGACGGCGAGGCCCGCCTCGAGCGCCACGCCGACGGCACGATCAGCGTGGCGGGTTGGAGCGAGGGCTTCCGCGAGATGCGGGCCGGCCAGGCCGCGCCGGCCCGCGAGCGCGTGGTCGAGCTGCCGGGGTGGCACGGTGGAACCGTGACCTCGAGCGTCGCGTTCGCGATGTTCCACCGCTGGTTCGTCGAGACCGCCACCCACACCCTCGGCGTGCGGCTGGTCAACTGCACCGAGGGCGGGGCGGCGATCGCCGGGATGGAGCACCGCGCCCTGGTCGACGAGATCGCCGGCTGGTCGGCGCCGGTCGACGTGCCGGCCGCGATCGCCGCGGCCTACGCCCGCCTCGACGTCGAGCGGCGGCGCGCGGGGGCGGCGCGCTGGCGTCGTCGGGTCGAGCGCGAGCTGCGCGGCGCCGGTCGACTGGCCGCCCGCGGCGCCGCCCTGGCGCGCCGCGGCGATCCGCGGACCGAGGCTCGGCTCCAGGTCATCGAGGCCGAGGTCGCGCGTCGCCTCGAGCCCCACGGCTTCGTCGCGATGCCGGCCCAGGGCGCGATCGGCGACGCCGTCGATCTCGCCCACCGCGAGGTCGGCCGCGAGCGCCTGCTGGCGGCCTCGGGGCAGCTCCTGGCCGCGGCCGCCGCCACCTGTCGCGCGGTCGCCACCGCCTTCGCCGAGGTGGGTCGTGGTTAGCCCGCCGCCGCGGGCGGGGCGGGTGGTCGCGGTCGCCGGCGGCAAGGGCGGCGTCGGCAAGAGCCTGGTCGCGCTCAACCTGGCGGTGACCCTCGGTCGCCAGGGCTATCGCACGACCTTGATCGACGCCGATCTCGGCGCGCCCAACCTCCACACCATGCTCGGCATCACCCGGCCCGGCCCTGGCCTGGGTGGGTTCATCGACCACGAGGCCAGCTCCCTCGACGAGATCGCCCTCGAGGTCGAGGCGGCGCCCAACCTGTGGCTGGTGCCCGGCAGCGCCCGGGTCGGCGCCGCCAACATCAACGCCGGACAGAAGCTGCGGCTCCTGCGCGCGATCGCCCGGCGCGCGTCCGACGTCGTGATCGTCGACGTCGGCGCCGGCATGGCGTGGAACACCGTCGATCTGGTGATCGCCGCCGACTTCAAGCTGATCGTCATGACCCCGCAGCTCACGTCGATCCAGAACGCCTACGCGTTCCTGAAGACCTGCGTGCAGCGGGTGATCCGCCGTCTGCCCGAGGAGGCCGCCGTCCGTCGCGAGCTCGACGAGCGCTTCGCCGGCGACGGAGGCGCCCGGCCGATCCGCAAGGTCCTGGCCGAGCTGGCGACCACCGACGCGCTCCTGGCCGAGCGCGCGACCGATGTGCTGTCGCGGTTCGGCGCGCTCCTGTTCGGCAACATGCTGGCGCAGCCGGCCGACGATCAGGTCCTGACCCGGATGGCGGCGATGATCGACGACTACCTGATGATCCGCGCGCCGGTCTTGGGTGGCCTGCCCCTGGCCGATCCGATCCGCCGGTCGATCGATCTGCGCCAGCCCTTCGCGCTCGGCCGCGGCCCGGCCGACGCCCAGGCGGCGCTGCGCCGGTTGGCCCGCGGCATCCTCGACGCCGACGTCGCCGCGCTGCGCACCGCGGCGCGCTCCGGGGTGCCGGCGCGCACCCTGCCGATCTGGATCGACGGCGACGTCCGCGCGATGTAGCCGGCGCGCGGCGAGCGCTCACGCTGTCAGGGCCGCGACCACCCGCGCGGCGCCACGGCCGTCGGTGGTGGCGGCGCCGCGGCGGGCCAGGGCGCGCCGCCGGTCGGGATCGGCGATCAGCGCGCGCAGCTCGTCGGCCAACGCCGCGTCGGTGAGCTCGGCCAGCGGCCAGCCGCCGGCGACCAGGCCGGCCGCGGCGTGGCGGCGGGCGTTGGCGACCTGGTCGGGGGCGATCGCGATCGCGACGGTGGGCCGGCCGAGGTAGGCCAGCTCGGCCAGGGTGCCGCCGGCGCTGCTGATCGCGAGGTCGCAGGCCGCCAGGCGGGCCGCGAGATCGGCGGGCTGCGACGCCAGCTCGAGCCGGAGGCCGCGCGCCTCGCAGGCCGCCGCGGCCTCGGTCAGCGCGCGATCGGTCCGGAAGTCGGGGCCGAGCACGGCCAGGATCTCCAGTCGCCCGGCCGGCAGCGCCGCGAGGACGCGGGCGGTGGCGCCGGCGGGATCGCTGGCGCCCATGGTCACGGCGACGCGCTCGACCCCGGGGCCGAGCGGCGGGCCACCGGCGGGCAGGGCGCGGAACTCGCGGCGCAGGAGGTGAAAGCGGCGGCCGAGCAGGCGGTGGGTCGCCGCCGGGTAGCGGGCCGCGAGCTCCTCGGCGCCCAGGTTGTGGTTGATCACCGCCGCGGTCGGCAGCGGCGCGACGCCGAGATCGTCGACCGAGACCACCGCCAGGCCGGCCTCGGCCAGCGCGGCGACGTAGGCCGCGGTGAGGTCGGGACCGTCGACGATCACCGCGGTCGCGGCCAGGGCGCGCGCCGCCCCGAGGGTCGCCTCGAGGTCGTCGGCGCTCGCGGTGGTCGCCGCGAGCGCGGTCGCGGCCAGGCCGCGCGCGGTCAACCCCGCCACGCTGGCCGCCGGGCTGCCCCCGATCAAGAGGTGGGCGGCGCCGCCGACCTCGACCGCCGCCTCGGCCAGGGCGGCCAGGCGAAGGACGTGACCGCCGCCCAGACGGTGGCTCGCGTCGGCGCGCAGGAGCCACCGCGGCGCGATCAAGCCACCCGCCCCAGGGACGCCGGCGGCATCGCCGGCTCGTCGATCATCGCCAGGAGCGCGCGGGTCGCGTCGACGTCGAGGCGCGGCCCGGCCCGGTCGCTCGAGTAGACGAAGTCCTCGGGCAGGGCCCGCCCGCGGCTGCGCTCGCGGGCGTGGTGGAAGACGAACTCCGGCCAGATCACGATCAGCTCGTCGACGTCGACCGCGCGGCGGGCCTCCTCGTTCGACAACAGCACCTCGTGCAGCTTCTCGCCGGGGCGGATGCCGATCGTGTCGCGCGGCAGCCCGGGGGCCATGGCCTCGGCCAGCGTGACGATGTCGGTGGTCGGCAGCTTGGGCACGAAGACCTCGCCGCCGGTCATGAGATCGAGCCCGCGCAGGACCAGGGCCACCGCGTCGGCCATGCGGATCCAGAACCGGGTCATCCGCTCGTCGGTGATGGTCAGGCGTCCGGCCGCGCGCTGCGAGCGGAACAGCGGGATCACGCTGCCGGCCGAGCCCATGACATTGCCGTAGCGCACGACCGAGAACCGGGTCGCCAGCTCGCCGGCGTAGGCGTTGGCGGCGATCAAGAGCTTCTCCATGCACAGCTTGGTCGCGCCGTAGAGGTTGGCCGGCGCCACCGCCTTGTCGGTCGACAGGGCCAGCACCCGACCGACCCGGTTGGCGATCGCGGCCTCGATCAGGTTGCGGGCGCCGACGACGTTAGTCTGCACCGCCTCGATCGGGTTGTACTCGCAGATCGGCACGTGCTTCATCGCCGCGGCGTGGACCACGACGTCGACCCCGCGCAGCGCGGTGTGCAGGCGGTCGCGGTCGCGGATGTCGCCGACGAAGCAGCGCAGCCGGGGATCGCGCCGGGTCCGCTCGAGCTGGTAGTGCTTCTGCTCGTCGCGCGAGAACACGATCACCTTGCGCGGTCGGCCGTGAGCCAGGAGCACGTCGACGAAGGCCTGGCCGAACGAGCCGGTGCCGCCGGTGACGAGCACCACCTGATCGGTGACGGTGTCGATGAAGTCGAGCATGCGATCGGCGAGGGCAGGGGCGCTGGTCATCGGGACAGCTCCGTCAGGGTGTCGGCCAGCGCCGCGACGATCGTCGCGACATCGGCGGTGGTCAGGCCGGGGTAGATCGGCAGGCTGAGCGTGCGGCGGTAGTACCGCTCGACGCCGGGCCGGCTGCGGTCGGCCGCGGCCCCGGCCTGGGCGCGGTGGAACGGCTGCTGGGTCAGCGGGATGTAGTGGACCTGGGTGCCGATGCCGCGCCGGGCCAGCCGGCGCATGACCTCGCCGCGGCCGCCGTCCAGGCGATCGAACTCGACGGCGATCGCGAACAGGTGATAGGCGCTGACCCGATCGGGGAACTCGACCGGCGGCGTCACCATCGGTAGCGCGGCCAGGGCGGCGCGGTAGTCGGCGGCGATCGAGCGGCGCGCGGCGAGGAACTGCGGCAGCTTCTTCACCTGCGACGTGCCCAGGGCGCACAGCAGATCGGGCAGCCGGTAGTTCCAGCCCTGCTCGACCACCTCGTAGTACCAGGGACCGGGCGACGCGATCGACAGCGCCGCGGGATCGCGCTCGACGCCGTGGTGGCGCAGGCGGGCGGCGCGTCGGCGATGCTCGCGCTCGCGCCACACCACCGCTCCGCCCTCGCCGGTGGTGACGTGCTTGACCGGATGGAACGACAGCACCGCGGCGTCGCTGTCGCCGTCGGGCACCGCCCGTCCGCCGTACAGCGCGCCCAGGGCGTGACAGGCGTCCTCGATGAACAAGAGGCCCTTGCCGCGGGCGAAGGCGCGCAGCTCGGTCAGGTCGCACGGCTGGCCGCCCAGGTGGACCGCGACGATGGCCTTGGTCTTCTTGGTGACCAGGGCCGCGACCTTGCCGGGATCGAGGTTGCCGGTCCGCGGGTCGACGTCGGCGAACTTGACCTTGGCGCCGACCTGGTACGCGGCCGACGCGGTGGCCGAGAAGGTCACCGGACTGGTGATGATCTCGTCGCCGGCTCCGATGCCCAGGGTGGCGTAGGCCAGGTGCAAGGCGGCGGTGCCGCTCGAGCACACGGTGACGTGGCCGACCCCGAGGAACTCGGCGATCGCGCGCTCGAACAGGCCGACCTCGACCCCACAGGTCAGGGTGCCGCTGCCCAGGGCCGCGACCACCGCGGCGACGTCGTCGGCGTCGACGGTGTGACGGCCATAGGGGTAGCGGAGGGCCGGCGGCGGTGCGGCGGGGCGCGGCGCAGGCTGCGGAGGCATGCCGCCGGGGGTTGCGAATCTCGCGCCAAGGCCAAGGCCGCGGAACCTCGAGGCGCGGGACGTCGGCCGGTTGACGTCGACGTCACCTCTGACGACGGGCGCGCCGGTCAGCCGGCGCTCTTGGCCTCGGCGAAGGCGTCGCGGAGCTGGGTCAGGACCGCGGCCGCGTCGCCGAGCGGCGCGACCGTCAGGTGCAGGTTGGCCTGGGTCAGCCGGTCGAGCACGTAGACGTACAGGGCCTCGAGGTTGCCGCACAGCTCGGGGGCGCGGGCATGATCGAGGGCGGCGCGCAGCTCGGTCACGATCAGGGTCGCGTGGTCGAGGGCGGACGCCTTGGCGGCGATGTCCTTGCGCTCGATCGCCGCGCGGGCGGTGGCGACGTCGGTCAGGAGCCGATCGTAGAGCCGAGTCAAGATGTCGCCCTTGGGGGCGGACGCGAGGTCGACGGCGCGATAGGCCGATGCGGCGCGGGCGTACATGAGAACCTCCAAAGGCGCCGGGGCCCTCAGCCGAGGATGGCCTGCAGGCGCTGTCCTTGTTGTTGCAGCATCGCGACGGTCTGCTCCATGCGCGAGAACTGCTCGCGCAGGCGATCGCCGAGGCGAGTCGCCGCGGCCTCGATGCGCTCGATCTGCTGCTGGTAGGCCGCGCTCTGGGTGTCGAGGCGCTGGCCCTTGCGGACCAGGGCGCCGTCGCCCGCGCGGGCGTAGACGTCGGCCAGGCTGGCGATGCGATCGGCCAGGCCTCCGTCGACGAACAGCGCCTCGGCGGCGGCGGGGTCGGCGGTCAAGGCCGCGGTCAGCTTGCTGTCGTCGACCACCAGGCGGCCGTTGCGCTCGAAGCGAACGCCGAGGCGAGCCAGGGTCGCGCCGCCGTGCTCCTCGGTGGCCAGGCGGCCCATCCCGCGTTGCAGCTCGCGCAGCGCGCTGTCGCCGAAGAGCGTGTCGGAGCCCTTCTTGGTGCCGGTGTACGAGAGCTGATCATTGACCAGGTTGGCGGCGGCGTTCCACGCGTCGGCGAGCCCCTTGACCTTGGCGGTCACCGCTTCATGGTCGGGGCCGACCTCGAAGGCGTCGGCCGCGACGCCGGCGCCGTGGCTGGCCTTGAGCGTGAGGGTGACCCCGGTCAGGGCGTCGGCGACGACGTTGCCCGGTCGGGTCATGGGGATGCCGTCGAGCGTGAAGCGGGCGTCGGCGGCGGTGATCGAGACGTTGGCCGGCGTGCTCCAGCCCAGGCCGGCGCCGGACTCGACGAAGGTCGGGGCGGCGGCCAGCCCGGTGGCGCGCGCGGTGGCGACCAGCCGATAGGCGGCGCCGTCGAAGAGCACGGAGGCCGAGACCCCGGCGTCGGCGCTGTTGATGCGCGCCGCCAGGTCGGCCAAGGAATCGGACGCGGTCCAGGACACCGACGTGGTGCCGGCCGCGGTGGTGATGTCGACCGCGCCCGCGCCAGCGATGCCGGCGTCGGCGGTCGTGAAGGTGCGCGAGGTGACGACCTGGGCCCGCGCCAGCCCCTCGACCGCGAGCGAGTGGGTGGCGGGTTGGGCGGCGGCCGACACCGCGACTCCGAGTCGGTCAGTCGAGGTCGGAGTGACCTTGACCGCGCGCAGGTCGCCGGCGGTGTCGATGCCGCGGGCGCGGTCGCGCAGCCCGGTGAGGCGGGTGGTGAGATCGTCGAGGATCGTCCCCTGACGGCCGAGGTCGGCTACCCGTTGGCGCAGCGCGGTCGCCGACGCCTTCTCCGCCGCCACGAGCTGGTCGATCATGCTGCCGGTGTCGAGGCCGGTGGCGAGGCCGTTGAAGCTGATGACTGGCATGGCGGAGGCTCAGGGGACGATCACTCGTACGATCATCGTGGGGCGAGGTCCTAGCGCAGGAGCGACAGCGCCGAGTTCGGCAGCTGGTTGGCCTGCGACAACACCGCGAGGCCGGCCTGGCTGAGGATCTGGCTCTTGGTCAGCGACGAGGTCTCGGAGGCGACGTCGACGTCGCGGATGCGCGAGTTGGCGGCCGACAGGTTCTCGTGGGCGACCGCCAGGTTCGACACCGTGACCTGCATCCGGTTCTGCACCGCGCCGACCTTGGCGCGCGCCGTCGACAGCTGCTGGATCGCGGCGTCGAAGGTGCCGATCGCGGCCCGGGCGTTGGTGGCGGTCGACAGCGACGCCGACGCCAGGTGGAGCGAGGTCGAGCCCAGGGTCGAGGTGGTCAGCCGCGTGATCTGCATCGAGATGCGATCGTTGGCGGTGTTGTGGATGCCGATCTGGAAGGACAGGCCGGCCGAGGCCGAGCCGTCGATCAGCTTCTGACCGTTGAACTCGGTGACCGCCGAGATGCGGTTGATCTCGTTGCGGAGCTCGCCGAACTCGGTCTGGATGTAGCCGCGCTCGGTAGCGCCCAGGGTCTGGTTGGCGGACTGCACCGACAGCTCGCGCATGCGGGTGACGATGCCCTGGATCTCGTTCATCGAGCCCTCGGCGACCTGCGACATCGACACGCCGTCGTTGGCGTTGCGCGAGGCCTGGGACAGCGACCGGAGGTCGGCCTTCAGGTTCTCGCTGATGCCGAGGCCGGCGGCGTCGTCGGAGGCGTTGTTGATGCGCATGCCGGACGACAGGCGGGCGATCGAGTTGTTGAGAGCTGCCTGGGTGCCCGTCAGATTGCGCTGAGCGTTCATCGAGGCGACGTTGGTGAGGATCGAGATGGCCATTTGAGAGACTCCTGCGGGTTGTTTGCTGCGCCGTTCACCTCCTGATTCGCCCGGATCCGCAGTTCTTTAGAGGGGCGATCGCTCCCGGGCCCGATTGGCCCGCCCAATCGCGTCAGCGCCGCGGGCTGAGCAGCGCGGTCAGCTTGGCGCCGACGAGCTGCGCGGCCTCGAGGACGTGGGAGCCCTGGGCCAGCTCGGTGGCGGCCGCGACCACGTCGACGTCGACCATGTCGCTGATGCGCGCGGCCAGGCGATCTTCGAGGGCGCCGCGGCCGAGGTCGGCCTCGCGCACCACCGAGGCCATGGCGCCGATCTCGGCGCGCGCGGCGCTGACCTGTTCGTTGCCGTCGGTGAGCGCCGCGATCGCCAGGCTGATGTTGGGTCGATCGTTGGCGGCCAGGGCGGTCGCCAGCGCGCGCAGCGCCGGCAGGACGTCGATGCCGCTGGCGGCGGTGAGCGAGGTCCCGGCCAGGCTGGCGGCGCCGCGCGCGCCCTCGGAGGTCTCGACGTCGCGCACGCTGGCGTCGCCGACGTAGGCCCCGGTGGCGTCGAAGGGCGCGGTCGCGCTCAGGCTGCCGGCCAGGAGGTAGGCGCCGCTGGCGTCCTGGGTGTTGGCGGCCGACAGCGCCAGCTCGAACAGGCCATTGACGTGGGTCGCCAGCATGGCCCGCTGGATCGGTCCATAGCTGTCGTTGGCCGCCTGGATCGCGAGGGCCCGGCCCTCGGCGACGGCGTTGCCGATCGTCGTGAGCGCGCGCTCGGTCTCGGCGAGCTGATCGTTGGCCAGCGCGAGGCCGTCGCCGCGACCGCGGCTGAGCGTCGCGCGCAGCTCGTCGCGGCGGGCCTGGGCCCAGGCCACCGGGTCGTCGGACGCGCGGCGCACCGCTCGGCCCGACGAGATCTGGTCGGCGAGGCGCGCGACGTCCTCTTGGGCCGCCGCCACGTTCTTGGCGTGGGTGGCCATCATGTGGTGTCCGGTGATGCGCATCGCGGGCTCCTTCGGGCCGCAGCTACAGGCGCTGCAGCAGATCGGACAGCAGGCCATCGACGGTCGCGATGAAGCGGGTCATGGCCTCGGCGCCGTGCTGGAACTGCGCCAGGTTGGACAGCTCCTCGTCGATGTCGACGCCCGACAGCGCGGCGCGTAGGTCGCCCAGGTGATCGCTGATCAGGGTCGTGCGGTCGACCTCGGCCTTGGCTTCGGCGCCGCGTCGGCCGACCCGGCCGACGATGTCGATCGCGGCGTCGCCGAGGGTCTGGGTGCCGCCGCCGGCGACCCGCTGATCGCGCAGCCCGAGCATCGCTAGGGCGCCGGCGTTGTCGCCCGGGCCGGCGCCGGGGGTGGCGGTGGCCAGGCGGGTCGGGTCGGCGGCGACGCCGGGATCGACCGCGAAGTTGGCGGCGGCGCCGGCGGTGGCGGTCGGCGGCACGAACAGGTCGCGCCCGGAGACGCCGTCGGTGCCGGCGTGGGCGCGGTGGACGTTGTTCCAGGCGGTGGCGACGTCGACCGCGAGCTGATCGAGCGCGCCGGCGGCCGCCGCGCCCTCGCCGTCGCGGAAGGCCAGCTCGCCCGCCAGGCTGCCGCCGGTCAGGGAGGTGGTGACGTCGCGGCGGCTGCTGCCGTCGACCACCGTGAGCTGATGCCAGCCGGTGACCGGATCGGGGGTGGCCTCGAGGCGCGCCGAGCGCGTGCCGTCGACCAGGACCGCGCCGTCGGGCAGGGTCCAGTGGACGTGGCCGTCGCTGTCGATGCGGCCAGTGCCGCCGACCAGCTCGGCCAGCTTGCGGCCGGCCTGATCGCGGCGATCGGCGATCACCGGGTCGGGGGAGATCGCGTGCTGGCGGTTGAGCTCGGCCAGCTCGGCGGCGGCGGTGGTCACGGCCGTGGCTTGATCGCGGATGCGGGTGTCGGCCTCGGCCCGCGCCGCGGCGACCGCCTCGGCCCGCTCGCGGAAGCCGGCCGCGAGATCGGCGGCGGCGGCGATGGCCGCGGCCCGGACCAGCGAGTCGGACGGCATCGCCGCGACCCGCTCGAGGCCGGCCCACAGCGTGGCCAAGCGACGGTCGAGCGGTGGGCCGCCGCCGTCGAGGCGGGCTTCGAGATCGAGCATCGCCGGAGCGAAGGCCTGGGCCTGGGCCCGGCCAGCGTCGGACTCCCGCTCGCGCCGCGACAACAGCTCGTCGTGCCAGCGCTCGGGGCGACCGGTGCGCACGCCGCCCAACGTCGGGGGCCCGATCTCGGCGCGCAGATCGAGGCGCTGCCGCGAGTAGCCGGGGCTGTTGACGTTGGCGGCGTTGTTGCTGGCGACCGCGACGCCGGCGTGCTGGGCCGACAGGCCGGCGGCGCCGAGACCGAGCAGCGACAGCAAGGACGACATGGCGGCCTCCTTACAAGACCATCGTACGTAGGGGTTGAGTCGCTGCGTAGCAGCGGGCGTGGCGGTCGTAGCGCTCGTCGGGACCGTGCCCGAGCAGGGCGCCGACGCCCTCGGTGGTCGCGGCCAGGAGCGCCGCGTTGGCGGCCAGCTCGACCTTGGCGGCCACGATCATCCGGGCCTCGGCGGCGGTCGGCGCCAGCGGCGCGTGGGGCGTGAGCGCGGCCAGGATGGCCTCCTTGCGCTCGGTCAGCCCGCTGAGCGCGGCGACGTCGAGGTTGGCCAGGGCCTGGCGCTCGTCGGCGAGGACCGCGCGCAGCGCGATCAGCGCCTCGGCCAGCGGCGTCGACGGCGTGGGCGTGGTCACCGCTCGCCCCCGCGCGCGACGTCGTCGTCGAGGATGCGCTCGGCGAGCTGGTCGAGGTCGACCTCGTACTCGCCGGCGGCGAGCAGCTCGCGGACCCGCGAGATCCGGGCCGCGACCTCGGGCTCGAGGGGGCTGGCGGCGGCGGCGGCGGTGGCCTCCTCACCCAGGCGAACCACGCTGGCCCCCTCGGCGGGGGTCCGGTTCGTCGCCACGGTGGTGCGGGGGCGGCCTTCGCTGATCGGGACGATCGTCGTCGGGTCAATGCGCATCGGGTTTCTCCAAGGAGGTGGTTCGGCCGTCCGCGGCGGGAGTTGAGGGGGGCGGCAGGGGCAGCGCCGGGCGGGGATCCACCGCGTGGCCGTCGCGCCGCAGCTCGAAGTGCAGGTGGGGGCCGGTCGACCGACCGGTCGAACCGACCGCGCCGATGGCCTGGCCGCGCGCGACCTGGGCCCCGACCTCGACCCCGATGGCCGACAGGTGGGCGTAGCGGGTCTCGCTGCCGTCGGCGTGGCGCAGCACGATGAGCTGGCCGTAGCCGCCGGCGTCGCCGGCCCGGACCACCGTGCCAGCGGCGGCGGCCACCACCGGAGTGCCGGTGGGCGCGGCCAGGTCGAGGCCGGTGTGGTAGCCGCCGGCGCCGTGGAGGGGATCGACCCTCGGGCCGAACCCCGACGACACCCGGCCGTGGACCGGCAACGCGAAGGCCGCCGGTGGTCCGGCCGCTGGCCGGCCCAGGGCGCGGTCGAACTCGTCGGCGTCGACGACGACCGACGGCTCGGCGCCGCTGCCGGGCTCGCCGGAGAGCGCGGCGGCGAAGGTGTCGGCCAGGCCCAGGCCGGCGTTGGCCATCGCGTCGGCCAGGGCCTCGTCGAGCATCGACTGGAAGGTCTCGCCGGCGAAGCCGCCCGACAACATGCCCCCGGTCCCGCGGGTCTCGGACAGGAGCTGGCGCAAGAAGAACGCCTCGAGGCCGCGCCCGGCGCGGACCTCGTCGGGCTCATCGGCCCGCGCCGGCGTCACGCCGGGAGCGACGCCGTCGATCACAGGACCTCGACCTCGGCGCGCAGGGCGCCGGCGGCGCGCAGCGCGGCCAGGATGGCGATCAGATCGCGCGGCTTGACCCCGAGGCGGTTGAGCGCGGTCGTGAGGTCGCTCAGGGTCGCCGCCGCCGGCAGGGCGTGGAGGTCGCCGGCGACCTCGGTGACGACGGCCTCGGTGCGCGGCACCACCGTGGTCTTGCCGCGGCCCAGGGGGGCCGGCTGGCTGACCTCGGGCTGCTCGGAGATCTGGACGGTCAGGCCGCCGTAGGCGATCGCGACCGGTCGCAGCGCGACCTCGCCGCCGATCACGACGGTGCCGGTGCGCTCGTCGATCACGACGCGCGCCACCTGATCGGGCTCGACCGTCAGCGGCTCGATCGTGGCGATCAGGCCGGCGACGTCGCCGCGCCAGCGCTGGCCCAGCGGGACGATCACTGCGCCGGCGTCGCGGGCGGTGGCGGTGTCGGGGCCGAGGGCGGCGGTGATCGCGGCCGCGATCCGGACCGCGGTCGTGAAGTCGGGTTCGCGCAGGAGCAAGACCACCTCGCGCTTGGGCAGCGGCGTCGGGGCGGTGCCCTCGACGGTGGCGCCGCCCGGGATCCGAGCCGCGGCGACGTGGTTCTTGCGCTCGCTGGCGGCCCCGGCGTCGATCAGGAAGCCGCCGACCGCCAGCGGCCCCTGGGCCACCGCCCAGGTCTTCTGGTCGCCACCCTTGAGCGGCGTCGCCAGGAGGGTAGGGTGCCGCCGGCCAGGCTCTTGGCCGAGCCGAACGACGACACCACGACGTCGATGGCCTGGCCGGGACGGGCGAACGGCGGCAGCTCGGCGGTGATCATGACCGCGGCCACGTTCTTGGCGCGCAGCTCCTCGGGCGCGATCGCGATGTCGAGGCGCTTGAGGGCCTTGGCCAGGGTGCGGCGGACGATCGGCGAGCTGGCGTCGTCGCCGGTGCCGGCCAGTCCGACCACCAGGCCGTAGCCGGTGAGCTGGTTGGTCCGGACCCCGGCCACGGTGGTCAGGTCCTTGACCCGATCGGCGGTGGCGGTGCGGGCGGTGAGCGCCAGCGCGAGCGCCAGCGCGAGCGCGAACCATCGGGTCACCATGGCCAGATCCTCCCGAGCAGGCGACTGCCCCAGCCGCGCCGCTGTTGATCGGTGACGTCGCCGCGGCCGGTGTACTCGATCTCGGCGTCGGCGATCCGCGACGACGCGACGGTGTTGTCGGCGCTGATGTCGGCGACCCGGACGATGCCCGACAGGTACAGGTGATGCTCCTCGGCGCCGACCATCACGACCTTGGTGCCCTCGACGTAGAGGTCGCCGTTGCCGAGCTCCTCGACGACCCGGACCGGCAAGGTCGCCGACAGCGTGCCGCGGCGGACGATCTGCCCGCTGCCGGCGAAGCCCATCTCCGACTCGGTGGCGAAGAGCTGGGCCGGGTCGACGTCGGGGTACTTGGCGGTCAACGCGGCGAGGATCCCGACCGCGGCCGGCATGCCGTAGGACGCCTTGTCGTCCTTGGCCAGCTTGGTCGCGGCGTCGCGGCTGGCGGCGTCGCGCTCGTCGATCCGGACCACCAGCACGTCGCCGACGTGGCGGGCGGTGTCGTCCTCGAACCAGCCGTCGCCGGCGAACAGGCTGCCGGCGGTCGGGGTCGGGCGCGCCGGATAGCGATCGGCGGCGAAGCTGCGGCGCTTGGCGCGGTACGGCGCGATGTGGGTGGTGCACGCGGACAGCGCGAGGCCGAACGCGAGCGCGGCGACGAGGCAGCGGGTCATGGTTCCTCCTCGAGGACCACCAGGTCCTCGGACCACAGGCGACCGTGGACGGTCGCGCCGGTGGTGAGCCGGACGTGCGCCAGCTCGCCCGGGCGGGCGCTGGCGATCAGGCGGCCGGTGGTGCGGAGCGTGATGGCGCCGGCCCGGCTCTCGACCGCGACCGCGCGATCGCGAGCGACCGGGGCCGGGCGGGCGACCGCGGCGCGGGCGATCGGCGCCCCGGCGGCGATCGCGGTGAGCACGGTCGCGCCGACCGCGTGGTCGGCCGGGGTCACGCCGGGCTGGCGCGGGCGGCGGAGCACGACGACGTCGGTCGGGCCGATCCGAGCGCCGACCGCGAGGTCGCGGGTCGCGATCGGATGATCCTCGAGCGGGGCCAGGGTCACCGCGATCAGCCCGACCGCGCGGCCGTCGGCGGTGACCCGGACGCTCGTCCGGCCGGCCCGCGGCGCTCGCGGCCACTCGACCGCGACCACCGATGGCGCCGGGTGGCGGCGCTCGATCCGGGCCGGGACGTGGACCGCGACCACCGCCAGCTCGGCGGGCAGCTCGTCGGTGGCGGCGGTGGCGATGGCGTCGGCCAGGGTCTCGGCGCCGGCCGGGCTGGCCGCCGCCAGGGCCGCGGTGACGAGGACGAGCGCGGCCCTCATCGGAGCTGCGCCGTCTGGCCGAGCATCTCGTCGGCCGCCTTGATCACGCGGGTGTTGACCTCGTAGGCGCGCTGCCCCGAGATCAGGTCGATCATCTCCTCGACCACGCTGACGTTGGACAGCTCGAGGGTGCCGGCCGACAGCGAGCCGGCGCTGCCCTCGGCGGGGTTGCCGGTCACCGCCTCACCCGAGCTGGCGCTGGGGCGAAACAGAGTCCGGCCCATCGGCTCGAGCCCGGCCGGGTTGGCGAAGGTCGTGATCTGGAGCTGGCCGACCTCGACCGGCTCGGGGTCGCCGGGGATGCGGGCGGTGATCCGGCCGTCGTTGCCGATCGACACGCTGGTCGCCTCGGCGGGGATCGTGATCTCGCCGCCGACCGGGTAGCCGTCGGCGGTGACCATGCGCCCGGTGGCGTCGAGCTGGAACGCGCCGTTTCGGGTGTAGGCGGTGTCGCCCGACGGCAAGGTCACCGGGAAGTAGCCGGCGCCCTCGATCGCGACGTCGAGCGGGTTGCCGGTCGTGCGCATCTCGCCCTGGCCGAGGAGGCGCTGGGTGGTGGCGACCCGGACGCCCAGCCCGACCTCGAGGGCGCTCGGTCCGCCCGGCCCCTCGGGGCCGCCGGCCGGTCGCATGGTCTGGTACATCAGGTCGGCGAACTCGGCCCGGCTCTTCTTGAAGCCCGCGGTCGAGACGTTGGCGATGTTGTTGGCGGTGACGTCCAGCTTGGTCTGCTGGGCCTCCATGCCCGAGGCTGCGGTGGTGAGCGCGCGCAACATGGGAACCTCCGATCAGGTGGGACCGCCGAGCTCGCGGGCGGCGCGGCTCTCGACGTCGTGGAAGCCTTGGATGAGGCGGAGCAGCGACTCGTAGGTCCGGGACACCCGGACCAGGTCGACCACGCCGCGGACGACGTTGACGTTGGCGCCCTCGAGGGAGCCCTGGATGACCTGGGGCAGGGGGCCGGCCTGGGGCGGGCCGGTGGCGACGAAGTTGCCGCCGCCGTCGTGGCGCAGCGCCCCGGGCGCGAACCGGGCCAAGGCGAGCTGCCCGACCGGGCCGAGCTCGGTCGAGATCGTGCCGTCCCGGGCGATGTCGATCGTCGTGGCCTCGGCCGGGATGGTCAGCGGTCCGCCGCCGACGCTGCGCACGGCGGCGCCGGTCGCGGTGCGCAGGACGCCCTCGGCGTCGGGGCGCAGCGCCCCGGCCCGGGTGTAGCGGACCCCGCCGGGGGCGTCGACCGCCAGGTAGCCGTCGCCCTCGAGCGCGACGTCGAAGGGCTCGCCGGTGCTGGTGATCGCACCCGGGATGCGATCGATCGTGGTGGTGTCGTCGGTGACCAGCGCGATGTCCGGCGACCGGACGCGACCCAGGGCCTCGCGGAAGCTGACCCGCTCGGCGCGGAAGCCGGTGGTGCCGGCGTTGGCGACGTTGTTGGCGGTGACGTCGAGGGCCATCGACTGCGCGACCGCGCCGGCGGTGGCGACGTAGATGCCGTCACCCATGGCGGGCCTCCGAGGCCGAGGCCGGGTTGGTGCTGGCGTTGGCGTTGGCGTTGGCGGTCCCGGCGCGGGCCGGGGTCGCCTCGATCGCGGTGCGCAGCCGGGCGATCGCGCGGCCGTGGAGCTGACACACCCGCGAGGTCGTCACGCCGAGGACCTCGGCGATCTCGTGGTAGGTCAGCTCGTCGTTGTAGTAGAGCGACAGGAGCAAGACGTCGCGCTGATCGAGCGTCGTGAGCGCGGTGCGGATCCGCCCGACCACCTCGCGGCGCTCGCTGGCGCGGTGCGGCGAGTCGTCCGACGCGATCGGCGGCGGCTGATCGAGCTGGTCGAGCGAGCCCACGCTGACGTGGACCAGCCCCTCGAGCTCGTTGCGGTAGGTGTCGAGGGGCACGCCCAGGGCCTCGGCCACCTGCTCGTCGGACGGCGGGCCGCCCAGCCGACGCTCGAGGTCGCCGATCAGCGCGCCGATCTTGCGCGCCATCTGGCGGCTGCGGCGCGGCATGATGTCGCCGCGACGCAGCTCGTCGAGGACCGCGCCGCGGATCCGCTTCTCGGCGAACACCAGGAACGGCTCGGCCCGGGTGTCGTCGTAGCGCTCGGCGGCCTCGGGCAGGCCGAGCATGCCGGCGGCGACCAGATCGTCTGGGGTGACCCAGTCGGGGCAGCGCCGCGCCACCCGCATCGAGATCCGCCGCGCGATCGCCAGGTGTTCGACGATCAGACGGTCGCGCTCGGCGGTCGAGCGTCGCGAAGCTTGGTTATAGGCCCTCATGGTTCGCCTCCGGTGACCGCGAGCTGCTGGTGCCAGAAGTCCTGGGCCGCCCGCAGTCGGTGGTCGGGGGTAGTGGCGCTATCGAGCGCGCGTGCGATCCGTCGCAGCGCGCGCGCGGCCGGCGCGTCGGGGTTGTGGTGGAGCAGCGGCACGCCGTCGCGCGCCGCCTCGGTGACCGCGGGATCGGCGGGCACGAACGGCAGCGGCACCAGCGTCAGATCGACGAAGCGGGTGACCAGATCGCACAGCCGGGCGACCACGCTCTCGGCCTGATCGCGGCTGGCCACTCGGTTGGGCACGACGTAGGCCGAGGTCAGGCCGGCGCGCAGCGCCAGCACCTTCAGGCAGGCGTAGGCGTCGGCCATCGACAGCGGCTCGGGGTTCACGACCACGACGACGTCGCGGGCGGCCCGGGTGAAGGCGAGCTGGTGGTGGCCGATGCCGGCGGCGATGTCGACCACCAGGGTGTCGTGGCGGCGCGCCAGCTCGCCGACCAGCTCGATCGAGCGCGCGCGGGCGGCCGCGCCCATGGTCGCGAGGTCGAAGTTGCCGTTCATCGCCGGCAAGAGCTCGATGCCGTGGGCCCGCATGAGCACGTCCTCGAGGGGCGCCCCGGCCAACAGATCGGCCAGGCTGCGCGACGGCGCGACCCCGAGCAGGAGGTTGAGGTCGGCCATGCCGAGGTCGCCGTCGACCAGGAGGGTGCGGGCGCCGTCGATGGCGTAGGCGGTGGCCAGGCCGACGGCGACCGTGCTCTTGCCGACGCCGCCCTTGCCGCCGGTGACGGCGATCGCGCGCTCGCGGCGCGGCGCGGTGGCATCGCCCTGGCCGCGGACCAGGCGGAGCGACGCGGCTTGATCTTGAGTCGCCATGTCAGGCCGCCACCGCGTTGGGGGTGAGGCCGACCTTGGCCAGGGTGGCCAGGCCGGGCGCAGTCGCCAGCTCGAGGTCCTCGGGCACCGCCTGCCCGGTGGTGATCCAGGTGACCGGCAGGCCGAGGCGCTGGGGCGCCGCGATCAGCTCGGGCGCCGGGCCGCACTCGTCGACCTTGGTGAACAACAGGCGGCGGATGCCGAGGCCGCGGTAGCGCTGGTGCAGCTCGTCGATCCGCTCGCCCGAGGTCGCGGCCGCCACCGTCAGGTGGACCTCGACCTCGCCCAGGCCGGGCATGGCCGCGGCCAGGGCGTCGTGGGCGGCGCGATCGCGCGGGCTCTTGCCGGCGGTGTCGATCAGCGTCAGGTCGTAGTCGGCCAGGCTGGCCAGGCAGTCGGCGAGCTGGGCCGGGGCCTCGACGATCTCGAGCGGGACGCCGATCAGGTCGGCGAAGGTCCGGATCTGATCGATGCCGCCGACGCGGTAGTTGTCCATCGTCACCACCGCGACCCGCCGGCCCTCGACCAGCGCGGCGCGGGCCGCCAGCTTGGCGATCGTGGTGGTCTTGCCGACGCCGGTCGGGCCGACCAGCATGACCGCGCGGGCGGTCGAGCTGGCGACCAGGCCGCGGCTGCCGGTGCGCGGGCCCGGGGTCTCGGCCGGGCCGGCCGCGGCGACGCCGCTGCGGAGCTGCTCGACCGCGCGACGCAGCGCGGTCAGCTCCTCGCGCAGCTCGGCCGAGCCGGTGCCGCGCTCGTCGGCCCGGGCCCGGACCAGGGCGCGCAGCGATCGCAGCTCGGCGCGCAGCGGCGCGACCACGCGCTCGACCTCGCCGTCGTCGAGGGTCGGGCGGGCCGCCCAGGCCGGGCGCGGCGCCGGGGTCGGCGTCGGCTCGGCCGGAGCGTCGTCGCCGCTCTCGATCGCCGCGGCGATCTCGTAGCCCGAGCCGAGCAGGCCCCGGCGGATCTGGCGGGTCGAGACCACCACGGCCTGGTCGCCGAGTTCGGCCTTGACCTTGGCCAGGGCCTCGCGCATCGACGCGCCCTCGAACTTGAGGATCTTCATGCTGCCTCCAGGGCGGAGATGACTCCGCGGGTGACGAACGGAACCGCGGGGTCGACCTCGCGGAAGGACAAGACGGCCAGGCCGGGGGCGTGGCGGGCGGCCAGGCCGGCCACCGCGCGACGCAGGTCAGGGGCGACCACGACGACCGGCGGCTCGTCGTGGCGGGTCAGGTCGCGCGCGCTCGCGGCCAGCTCGTCGGTCAGGCGGGCCAGGGCCCGGGCGTTGCGCCCGGCTGGCTCGCGCAGGAGCTGCTCGGCGCGCGGGTCGAGCACCAGCGGGCGGAGCGCGCCGTCGCTGGCCAGGTGCGTGCGGGTGATGCGGCGACCCATGCGCTGGCGGACCAGCTCGGTCAGCTCGTCGGTCGACTTGATCGCGCCGGCGTGGTCGGCCAGGGTCTCGAGGATGGTCCGCAGGTCGCGGATCGAGACGCCCTCGCGCAAGAGGTTGCGCAGGACCTTGATCACGTCGCCGGTCGACAGCAGGTGCGGGATCAGCTCCTCGACCAGCTTGCCGTCGGTCTTGCCGACGATCTCGAGCAGCTCCTGGGCCTCGCGGCGGCCGATCAGCTCGTGGGCGTGGCGCCGGATCAGCTCGGCCAGGTGGGTGGCGACGACCGCGGCCGGGTCGACCACGGTGGCGCCCGCGGCCTCGGCCCGGGCGCGCTCGGTGGTGGCGATCCACTTGGCCGGCAGCCCGAAGGTCGGCTCGGTGGTGGTCTCGCCGGCGATGCCGTTGGTCGCGGTGCCGGTCGGGTCAAGCGCGAGCAGGCGATGGGCCGCGACCTTGCCCTCGGCGATCGTCACGCCCGACAGCAGCACCCGGTAGGCGCCGGGGGCGAGCCGCAGGTCGTCGCGGATGTGGATCGGCGGCACCAGGAGGCCGAGCTCGCTGGCGAGCTGCTTGCGCAGGGTCGCGATCCGCCGCAGGAGCTCGCCGTTCTTGCCGGCGTCGACCATGCCCAGGAGATCGAGGCCGACCTCCATCGCCAGGAGCTCGACCGGCAGCGCGGCCTCGAGGTCGGCCTTGCCCGCCGACGGGGACGGCGCGCCGCCCGGGGTCGCCGCAGCGCCGGCGCGGGTCGGGGCCTCGGCGTCGTCGGCGGCCGGGCCGGCGTCGGTGCGGCGGCGGCCCATCCAGGCCAGGCCGGCGGCGCCCGACAGGAACAGGAGGTGCGGCATGCCCGGCACCAGGCCGATCACCGCGAGGAGCGCGGCGGTGGCCATGAGCGGCCGGCGCCGACGCAGGAGCTGCTGGGTCAGCGCGACCCCGAGCTCGCGGTCGTCGGACCGGGTGATCAGGAGGGCCGCGCCGGTCGACACCAGGAGCGCCGGGATCTGCGACACCAGGCCGTCGCCGATCGACAGGATCGTGAAGGTGCGGGCGGCGTCGCCGAACGACATGTCGCGCTGGGCGACGCCGATGATGATGCCGCCGACGACGTTGATCGCGAGGATGAGCAGGCCGGCGACCGCGTCGCCGCGGACGAACTTCGAGGCGCCGTCCATCGCGCCGTGGAAGTCGGCCTCGCGCTGGATCTGGCCGCGGCGCTCGCGCGCGGTGCGCTCGTCGATGAGGCCAGCGCCCAGATCGGCGTCGATCGCCATCTGCTTGCCGGGCATCGAGTCGAGGGTGAAGCGGGCCGCGACCTCGGAGATGCGCTCGGCGCCCTTGGTGATGACGACGAAGTTGACGATCACCAGGATCAAAAAGATGATCGCGCCGACGACGAAATCGCCGCCGATCGCGAACGTGCCGAACGCCGCGATCACCGCGCCGGCCGCGTGGTCGCCCTCGCCGCCGTGGGTCAAGATCAACCGCGTCGAGGCGACGTTGAGCGCCAGGCGGAACAGGGTCACGAACAGGAGCAGGGCCGGGAACGCCGAGAAGTCGGTGGGCCGCTCGACGTAGAACGCGACCAGGAAGGTCAGGGCCGCCAGGCACAGCGCGGCGGCCAGGAGCAGATCGAACAAGAGCGGCGGCAGCGGCGCGACGGTCACGGCCAGCACGCCGACCAGGGCCGCGGCCATGGTCCAGTCGCTGCGCCCGGCGGCGCGGTTGGCGATCACGACGGCCTCCCGGCGCCGCGACGGCGCAGGCGGTAGACGTAGGCCAGGACCTCGGCGACGGCGTGGTACAGCGCCGACGGGACCTCGCGGCCTTCGGGCACGAGCTTCCACAGCGCGCGAGCCAGCGGCGGCCGGCTGACCACCGGGACGCCGGCGGCGCGCGCGGCCTCGCGGATGCGGCCGGCCAGCTCGTCGGTGCCCTTGGCGGTCACGCGCGGCGCGCCGCCGTCCTCGGCGCGGTAGCGCAGGGCCACCGCGTAGTGGGTCGGGTTGACGAGGATGACGTCGGCCCGCTTGGCCTCGGCCACCACGCGCCGCCGCGCCAGCTCGCGCATGCGCGCGCGGCGCCGGGCCTTGACCGCCGGATCGCCGTCCTGCTCGCGATGCTCGCGGCGGATCTCGTCGGGCGTCATCATCATCTTCTTGCCCAGCGCCCGGCGCGCCCGCAGGTAGTCGAAGGCCGCGACCGCGAGCATCACGGCGATCGCCACCGCGGCCAGCTCGAGCACCGCGGCGCGGGCGGTGGCGGCGATCGCGTCGGCGTCGGCCGCGGTCGCGACCGCGGTCAGGTGACGGGCCAGGACCAGCGCCAGGGCGGCGGCGATCGCGGCGGTCTTGGCGGCGGCGCCACCGAGGCGGGCCAGCGCGGCCTTGGGCGACCACGCGCCGGCCAGACCGGAGAAGCCGAACACCCGGCTGAGCTCGAAGCCCGGCCAGCGCACGACCGGCGGCCAGCCGCGCTGGGCCATCGCGGCGAGCAGCGCCGCCGCCGCGCCGACCACCAGGATCGGCGCGACCGCGACGGTGAAGGCGGTCCGGGCGTGGACCAGGACCGCGGCGCGGCCATCGCCACCGAGGGCGGCGGCGGTGACCGCGTGCAGGCTACGCCAGGCCGCGGGGCCGGCCGCCACCAGGGCGATCGCGGCGGCGGCGAAGGTCGCGGCCGCGGTCAGCTCGCGCGAGCCGGCGATCTCGCCGCGGTCGCGGAACTCTTTTCTCCGCCGCGGCGTCGGCTGATGGGTGCGGTTGTCGTCGCTCATCGCCCACCTCGACCGGCCAGGATCGCGACGGCGTCACCGGCGATCGCGTCGAGCGCGGCCGCGGTGGTCGGCACCGTGGCCATGAGGATCAGCCCGCCGCCGACCAGCACCGCGGCCAAGGACACCGCGAAGACGTTGAGCGCCGGCACCGCGCGCGACAGCACCGCGAGGGCGGCGTTGGCGACCACCGCGGCCAGCATGACCGGGGCGGCGAAGCCGACCGCGCGCGCGGTCAGGCCCAGGGCCAGCTCGACGGCGGCCGACAGCTCGAGGCCGAGCTGCGCCGGATCGACCGGCGTGGCCAGGGCGCGGACGCCGGCCTCGAGGCCACCGGCGGCGAGGAAGGCCAGGGCGGCCACCGTCGCGCACAGCCGGCGGATGATGTTGGCCTGCTCGCCGGCGTTGGGGTCGAAGCTCTGGGCGAAGCCGAGGCCGAGGTGCAGGCCGATGAGCTGACCGCCGACGGCGGCCGCCTCGAGCACCAGGCGGGCGGCCAGGCCGGGCAGCGCGCCGGCCGCGAACTCCCACGGCACGGTGGCGGCGGCGTCGAGCGTCGTGGCCGCGCCGCGCGCCGGGGCCAGCGCGATCGCGACCGCGACCGCGAACACCAGGCGGACCCGGGCCGAGGTCGTGGGGTCGCCGATGAGCGGCGCGGTCAACGCGAAGCCGCTGGTCCGGGCCAGGGTCGGCACGAAGCCGGCGATGCCGAGGTCGATCACGGCCCGACCTCGTCGACGCTGGCCTGGGGCACCGCGGTGAAGGCGTCGGTCGTGAACTGACCGATGCGATCGATCAACCAGCCGCCGGCCAGGACCAGGACCAGGATCGCCGCCGCCAGCTTGGGCACGAACGACAGCACCGCTTCCTGGAGCTGGGTCGCGGTCTGGACCAGCGCGATCCCGACGCCGACCACCAGCGCGGTGATGAGGAACGGCGCCGCCAGGGTCACCAGCAGCTCGAGCACGCGCTGCCAGACGTCGAGGGTGGTCACATGGCCCCCTGGAGCAGCGAGCGCACGATCAGGTGCCAGCCATCGACGGCGAGGAACACCAGGAGCTTGAGCGGCAAGGACAGCACCTGGGGCGGCACCATCACCATGCCGAGCGCGGTGAGGACGGTGGCGACCACCAGGTCGATCACCAGGAACGGCAAGAGCACGGTCAGGCCGAGCTCGAAGGCGGTCCGCAGCTCGGACACGATGAAGGCCGGCACGGCGATGCGCAGCGGCACGTCGTCGGCGGTGGCCGGGCGCGGCAGCTCGCTGACCTCGTAGAACATCGCCAGGTCACGCTCGCGGGTGCGCTCGAGGAGGAAGCGGCGCAGCGGCGGGGTCGCGGCGTCGGCCGCGGCGGCAGCGTCGAGCTGGCCGGCGAGGTACGGCTTGCCGCCGGCGTCGTACATCTCGCGCGCGACCGGGGCCGACACGAAGATCGCCATGAACAGCGCGAGGCCGACCAGGACCTGGTTGGGCGGCGCCGACGGCGTCGACAGGCCGTTGCGGACGAAGCCGAGCACGACCACGAAGCGGACGAAGGTGGTGCACGACAGCACCAGGGCCGGCAGGAGCGTCGCGATCGTGAGGATCGCGACCATGGTCACCGCGCTCGTCGGACCGGCCACCGGCGCCGCCGGATCAGCGGCGAGGGTCGGCGCCGCGGCGACCGCGGCAGGAGCGAGCGTGGCGACCAGGTGGATCACCGGCGACCTCCGGTCGCGGCCAGGATGTCGCGCGCCCACTGCTCGTCGGCGTCGACGTCGTCGGTCGCGATGTCGTCGGCCAGCGGCGAGGTGCGCTCGCGCAGCCGGAGGATGCCGCTGACCGCCGGGCTGGCGGCCGGGCCGGGCACCGCGCGCAGGCGGCTCGAGCCGGAGGCCATGCGCGGGCCGTCGTCGGTGGTGGCCGGCAGCGCGGTCGCGGTCGGGACCGCGGCCTCGGGGCGGCTCCACTGGCCGAGCAGCCGGACCTGGGTCGGGCTGATCGCGACGACCAGCTCGCGGCGACCGGCGCCCAGCCAGACCACGCGGGCCTTGGGGCCGATCGCGCGCGAGTCGAGGATCTCGAGCTGGCCGTGGGCCGGCGCGGCGACGCGGCGCCGGCGGACCAGGGCGTACAGGCCGCCGCCGACCAGGGCCAGGCCGCCGAGGAGCCACGGCCAGCGCGCGCCGGCGCCGGCGGCGCCACCGACCGGGCGCGGCAGGGCCAAGGCGGTCGGGGCGGTGGCGATCGGGGCGGCGACCTCGGCCGGCGGGGCGGCGGTGGTGGCGGTGGTGGCGGTGGTGGTCGCGGCGGTCGCGGTCGGCGCGGCGATCGGCGCGGCGGTGGCGGTCGCGATCGGCGGGGCGGTCGGGGCGGCGGTGGCGACGGTGGTCGCGGCGACCGCGGGGGGCGGCGCCGTCGGCCGCCGCGGGATGATGACGTGGATGTCGTCGCCGACCTGGCGCGCGACCACCGCGGTGGCGAAGCTCCCGACCTGCTTGCGGTCGGCGCGCAGCTTGATCGACAGGCGGCGCGGCTCGGCGCCGCGGACCTCGACCCGGCGGATCGTGCGGTCCTCGTAGGACCGGCGGGCCTCGCGCGGGCCACCGGCGATGACCCACTCGAGGCGCTCGCGATCGACCGTGACCGCGGCGGGGTCGACGATCGTGGCGCCGCGCGCGATCACCAGGACGTGATCGCCGCGGTCGTCGAGCTGCAGCCGCGGCAGGGGGGGCTCGTCGGCGTGGGCCACCGCGACCGCGCTGCACAAGAAGGCGAGGACCAGAGCGCGCATCTCAGGACTCCTTGTCGAGGATCTCGATGACCCGGATGCCGGCGCGATCGCCGACGGCGACCGCCTCGGCCCGCGCCACCAGGCGGGAGTTGACGCGCACGTCGAGCGGCGCGCCGGTGACCTTGTCGAGCACGATGACCGAGCCGGGGCCGAGGCGGGCCGCCAGGTCGGCGATGTTCATGCGGATGCGGCCGAGCTCGACGGTGACCTCGAGCGGGACGTCGTGCAGCAGCGCCTCGAGGCGGCGGACGTCGAAGGGCGGGGGGCCGTCGTCGTTCATGGCCGACCTCCACCCGGCCGAGCCAGGGCAGCGACCTCGACCGACAAGACGCCGCGGGTGACGATCGGGCGGCCCCAGGCCTTGAGCACGTCGCCGCAGTAGATCGGCAGCGGATCGTCGACGAAGACCGGCAGCGTGAGCTGCGAGCCGACGGTCAGGGCCTGGACCTCGGCCCAGCGCAGGCGCAGGGTGCCGAGCTCGACCCGGACCTCGATCGGCACGGCGCCGAGCGCGGCCGCGATCGCGGCGGCGTCGGCGGCGACCCGCGAGGTGGCGTCGTCGTCGGAGGCCGGGGTCAGGACGTTGGGCCGGGCCAGCACGCGGATCTGGCCGCGGGCGCCGCCGGTGACCGCGATCGTGGCCGACAGGATCGGGTCGCGACCGAGGCGCTCGAGCGCGGCGTCGATCGACACCGGGGCGGTCGTCAGCTCGGTCGGCCACAGCTCGGCCCAGGCCTCGGGCAGGGTGCCGAGGGCGGCGGCGCCGATCGGCGCGAAGAGCCGGACCGCCAAGGGCGACGGGGCGCGTCCGCTCGGGGCGTCGGCCTCGGCGTCGGCGCCGCACCGGCGCGCGGCGCCGGACTCGATCAGATCGCCGCCGATCGCGACCACCAGGTGGCCGCCGGCGGGGGTGGTCGCCGCGCCGAGCCAGGTGGTGCGCAGCTCGTCGGCGATCATCGACGGCTCGACCTCCTCGGCGCTGGTCGCGGTCAGCTCGACCTCGCCCAGGTACGCGCGCAGCGGCCGACCCAGCCGGCGGGCCCAGCGGTTGGCCAGCTCGGTCAGGGTCGGTCGGGCGGCGGCGGCGTCGCGCTCGCGCGCGAACAGCGGCAGCGGCACCGCGTCGGTGACCAGGGGGACACTCGTGCGAGGCGGCGCGGCAGCCTTGACCGCGGCCTGGATCGCCTCGAGTTCGGCTAGATCGAGGGGTGCGTCGCTCACGACCGGGGGTTCTGCAACCCCCACGCCATCCCCAACCCCGCGACACTGTTGGAGTGTCGGCCGCGCTGTCGGCGGCGCTGACGGCCGCGCTGGCGGCCTGACGGGTTCGCTACCGCTTGATCGAGGCGACCTCGGCCAGCATCTCGTCGGCCGTGGTCACGGTCTTCACGTTGGCCTGGAACGCGCGTTGGTAGGCGATCATCGTGACCAGCTCGTCGCCGAGATCGACGTTCGAGCCCTCGAGGGCGCCGGCGACGATCGCGCCACGGCCGCCGGTGGCCGCCGCCGCCACCAGGGGCTGGCCCGACGCGCTCGACTGCGCGAACAGGCCGGAGCCGGCGCGCTCGAGGCCGGCCTCGTCGACGAAGGTGGCGAGGGCGACCCGGGCCAAGGCCCGGCGCTCGCCGTTGTCGAAGCGGCCCGTGATCGTGCCGTCGGCGTCGACCGCCAGGTCCATCAGCGTGCCGGCGCCGTGGCCGTCGACGTCGAGGCCGACCACCGCCGACGCGCCGAACGGCTGGGTCGTGCCGGCGCGACCGGTGCCGCCGTCGGTGGTGATGGCGTCGCCGAAGTCGAAGCTGATGGTCTGGGGCGCGGCGCCGAGGAACGTCGCGGCGCTGGCACCGGGGGTCTCGACGTCGAGGGCGCCGTTGGCGTCGAAGGTCAACGTGCCGGTGGCGATCTCGGTCGGCGTGCCGGCGGTGCCGCCGGTGAGCTCGCCGCCGTCGACCATGGCGTGCCACTCCCACGCCCCCGCACCTTGGGCGCGCAGGTAGACGTCGACCCGATGGGGCGCACCCAGGGAGTCGTACACGGTGAGCGAGGTGGCGAAGTTCGAGGTCGTGGCGGGGTTGGCCGGATCGAACGGCGGCAGCGGCGTGGTCTGGGCGCTAGCGTCGAGGGACAGCGCCACGCCGGCGGTGGTGGTCGCGGCCGGGGCGCTGGTCACCCCGGCGAGCTGGAGATCCGTGGCCGAGGTCGCGACCGCGCCGGTGGCGTCGATCGTGTAGCCCTGCAGGCGCAGCCCGCCCGGGTTGACGACGTAGCCGGTGTTGTCGAGGGAGAACCGGCCATCGCGGGTGTAGTACTGCGCGTCGCGGCCGTCGTGGGAACCGCTGACCACGAACAGGCCGTTGCCGCGCACCGCGAGGTCGAGGGGCGCGTCGGTCTGCTGGAGCGAACCCTGGGCGAACTGGGTCTCGAGGGCGCCGAGCCGCACGCCGGCGCCCAGCCGCTGACCGGCGAGGGTGCCGCCGAGGACGTCGGCGAAGCCGGCGCGGGTCCGCTTGAACCCGACGGTCGAGACGTTGGCGACGTTGTCGCCGACGACGCTGATCGCGGAGCCGTGGGCGCCCATGCCGCTGGCGCCGGTGAACAGACTGGTGAGCAGGCTCATGGGAGTCCTCCGGAGGTGATGGTGGTGACGGCGGCCGGGCTGACCCGGATCGCGCCCAGATGCAGGCGGGGGCCGTCGGCGGTGAAGCGCAGGGCGTCGACGACCGCGGTGAGCTGCGGCGTCGCCGCGACCTCGACGCCGGCGGCGTCGGTGGCGTGGACCTCGATGGCGTAGGCGCCGGCCGGCAGCGGTTGGCCGGCGTCGTCGGTGCCGGCCCAGACCAGGCGGGCCGGTGGCCCGGGCTCGATCGGCGCGCGCGCGACCGGGCGGCCGTCGCTGTCGCGGACGATCGCGTGGCCGCCGGCGATCGGTCGGCCGGCGTCGAGGGTGATGGCCGGCGGTGCGCCGTCGCCCGACAGCTCGAAGGACGACGCCGACACCGTCACGGTGCGGCCGATCATCTGCGCCAGGCCGGCGCTGGCGGCGGCGTCGCTGGCCGCCGCGAGATCGGAGATCCGCTGGTTGGTCTCGACCTGTTGTTCGACCGAGGTGAACTGCGCGAGCTGCGCGACCATGTCGGCGCCGCTCTGCGGATCGAGAGGGTTCTGGTGTTCGAGCTGGGCGATGAACAGCCGCAGGAATTGATCGCGGCTGGGCGACAGGCCGGCGGTCGGTGTCGCGCCGAGGGTCGGGTTGGTCGCGTTGGTCGGGGCGTCGATGCGCATGGCGGCTCCGGGTCAGGCCAGCGCGCGGAGTCGCGGATCGCGGAGCGCGGGGTCGCGCTCGTCGATCGGCGGCGGCGCCGGGGTTGGGCGGTGGGGTGGTGGCTGGCGGCGGGCGCCGCCGTCGCCGTTCGCGAGGTCGAGGCCGTGGCGGGCCAGGGCGCCGCCGAGCTCGGGGAGGCCGGCGGTGAACGCCTCGGCCAGGGCGGCGTCGCCGCCGCGGACCGCGACCGCGACCTGGCCGTGATGGACCGCGACCTGAACGACCAGAGAGCCGGCGTCGCCGTCGACGACCAGGCGGACCTGGCCGCCGGCGGTCGGCGGCTCGGCCGGCGGCGCGATCGGCTCGGCCGGCAGGGTCGGTGCGGGATCCCCGCCGGTGAGCGCGGTCGGCGCCGACGGGCCCGAGGGGCCCGAGGCGCCCGACGGCGACGCGGCGGCGGGGGCGCTGCCGTCCTGGCCGGGTGGGGCGGTGTCGCCGGTCGACGCGAGGGCCGTGGCCAGGGCGTCGATCAGGCTGCCGGCGGGGTCGGTGGTCGAGGCGTCGGGGTCGTCGGGATCCGCGGTGTCAGCGGTCGAGGCGGTCGAGGCGGTCGCGGCGGATGTGGCGGTATCGGCGGATGTGGTGGTATCGGCGGTAGCGGCGGGGGCGGCGGTCGCGGCGGTCGCGGCGGTCGTGGCGACGAGGGCGTCGGCGGCGTCGGCGGCGGTCGGGTTGGTGGTCTGGGCCTGCGCGGCGGCGACCGCGGCGACGTCGGCGGCGTCGAGGTCGCCGCCAGCGAGGGCGGGGCCCTCCGTCGTCGCGTTGTCGGCCGTCGCGTTGTCGGCCGTCGCGGTGGCGTCGTGCGCGGCGGGGCCGTCGTGCGCGGCGGGGCCGTCGGGGCGGGCGTGCCCGGCGGGCCCGGCGTCGTTGACGCGGCCGCCGGGCGTGCCGCGGGTCGGGCTGGCGCCGGGCGGTGGTCGCGGCGGCGCCGGGGGCGGCGCCGCGGCCTCGGCCGGCGGCGGCCGGGGCGGCTCGTCGTCGTCGACGCGGCGCGCCCGCGGCGGGCGCGGCGCGGCGGCGGCGGGGCGATCGTCGTCGGCGGCGCGTAGCGCCGCGGCGAAGCCGTCAGGCCGGCCGGCGCGCGCGGAGGCGCGCGGCGGCGCGGCCCGCGGGCCCGGCTCGAGCTCGATCTTCATCGCGCCCGTCCGCGGACGGCGTGGTCGTCGCTGGCGAGCTGCTCGGCGCGGGCCTCGAGGACCTCATGGACCTCGGCCTGGCGATCGCGCAGCGCCTCGATCGAGCGCACCTCGCGCTCGCGCCGCGCCACCTGCGCGCTCGACGCCTGCACCGCGGCCAGGGCATCGATCCGGGCCTGCTCGGCGGCCGCGACCTCGGCCCGACGGGTCTCGAGCTCGGCGCCGATGCGGATCAGGCCGGTCAAGGACGCCGCCCGCATGCGCCGGGCGCTGTCATCGAGAAACTCGGTCAACGCGGCGTCGGCGCCGCGGGCGTCCTGCACGATCTGTTCGGCGTGGGCGCTGGCTCGGGCCAGGTCGGCCGACGCCAGATCGCGCAGCCGCTCGCGGACGCGCTGGACGGTGACGAGGGTGCGGGGGCGCAAGGTCATGGGGTCCACTCCAGTTCGAGGGCGTCGGCCAGACGGGCCAGGCTCTCGGGCCACGGCGTGGTCTGGCTCGGGGGTTGGCGGGCCCAGGCGTCGAGCCGGGCACCGATCGCGAGGGCGCGATCGAGGGTCGGGTTGGCGCCCGGGGTGTAGGCACCCAGGGCCTGTAGCTCGAGGGCGGTGCGGCGGTCGGCGAGGGTCGAGCGAGCGGCGTCGGCCAGGCGCAGCGCCGCCGGCGTGGCGACCCGCCGCGCGACCCGCGACGCGCTGGCCAGCGGATCGATGGCCGGGAAGTGGCCGCGGTCGGCCAGGTCGCGGGCCAGCACCAGGTGGGCGTCGAGCAGCGAGCGCGCGGCGTCGGCGATCGGGTCCGACAGATCGTCGCCCTCGACCAGCACGGTGTAGAACGCGGTGATCGCGCCGCCGACCGCGGCCGGGGCGACCCGCTCGAGCAGGCGCGGCAGCGCCGCGAACACGCTCGGCGGATAGCCCTTGGTCGCCGGCGGCTCGCCCAGCGACAGCCCGACTTCGCGGAGCGCCATCGCGTAGCGGGTCAGCGAGTCGATCACCAACAGGACCTCCTTGCCAGCGGCGCGGAAGTGCTCGGCGATCGCCGACGCGGTGGCGGCGCCGCGGACGCGCTCGAGCGGCGAGCGATCGGCGGTCGCGACCACCGCGATCATGCGCTCGCGGCGCGGCGAAGCCATCAGCTCGCGGACCTCGCGGCCGCGCTCGCCGATCAGCCCGAGCACGACGATGTCGGCGTCGGCGTGGGCCGCGATCTGCTCGACCAGCACGCTCTTGCCGCAGCCGGCGCCGGCGAACACGCCGATGCGCTGCCCGCGGCCACACGGCAACAGGCCGTCGATCACGCGGACCCCGGTGGCGAAGCGGCGGTCGACCTGGCCGCGCTCGGCCACCGGCAGCGGCACGCCGTCGATCGCCACCCGCGCGGTCGCGCTCGGCGGGGGATCGCCGTCGAGGGGCGCGCCGAAGGGATCGATGAAGCGGCCGAGCAGGCCATCGCCGACCGCGATCTCCGAGCGGGTCCCCGAGCGCCACACCGGCGCGCCGGGGCGGACCATGCGCAGCGGGCCCAGCGGCACCGCCAGCAGATCGTCGCCGCGGAAGCCGACGATCTCGCACGGCAGCCGACCGTCGCCGGTCTCGATCTCGGCGATGTCGCCGGTCGCGGCGGGGAAGCCGCTGACCCGCACCACCAGGCCGCTGACGTCGAGGACGCGGCCGCCGATCGCCGGCCGGGCCTGGCGCCGGGCCAGGGCCGCGGCGGCGCTCACCAGCGCCGCGGTCACGGCTCCTCCGGGGCCGGCGCGGCGGACGGCGGCGCGAGCTCGCGCTCGACCAGGGCCAAGAGCGGCGCGCGCAGCGCGGCGAGCCGGGTCGGCCACGACCCGTCGATCACCGCGCGCGGGGCCTCGACCCGCAGCTCCCCGGGATCGAGGCGCTCGTCGGTGACCAGGCGGACCTCGGCGCTGGCCAGGTCGGCCAGCCGGGCGACGTCGCCGGCGTGGAGGTGCAGCGTGACCGGCCCGCCGCCGCCGCCGCCGATCAGCTCGGCCGCCAGGGCCCGCAGCTCGGGCGGCGAGATCGCGGCCGCCGCCGGCACCAGCTCGCCGGCGATCGCCAGGGCGACGTCGACGATGAGCTCGACCAGATGCGCCGTGCCGGCCGCCGCCGTCGCCGCCATCGCCGCCGCCGCGCGGCCGACCAGATCGCGGGCCGCCGCCTCCTCGGCCAGGCCAGCGGCGCGCCCGACCTCGCGGGCCTCGTCCTCGAGGCTGGCCAGGCGAGCGCGGGTGGCGCGCCACTCGGCGCAGTCGGGACACGGCGCGGGCGTCGGCGCCGCAGCCGCGGCGACCGCGGCCGGCGCGGTCGGCGTCAACCAGGCCGCGCGCGCCGGCGCGACCGAGCGCGGCAAGGCGTCGGCCAGCTCCTGGCGCGGCGCCGCGGTCGCGGTCATCCACGGCACGCGCGCGGTCACGCCTCACCTCGTGGCGGGAGCTGGAGCGTGCCCTCGGCGGCCAGCCGGGTGGCGGTCTCGACGATCTGCCGCTGCGCCGCCTCGACCTCGGCGATCCGCCGCGGCTTGTTGTTGGCGAGGTCCTCGCGCAGGGTCTGGGCCGCGCGCTGCGACAGCGCGCCGAAGAAGTGAGCCCGCAGCTCCTCGCTCGCGGTCTGCAGCGCGATCACCACCTGCTCCGACTGCACCGCGCGCATGAGCGGCCCGAGCTGCCGCTGCTCGACGCGCAGCAGATCCTCGAAGGTGAACATCGCCTCGCGGACCCGGGCCGCGACCGCCGGATCGACCTCGCCGACCTTGGCCAAGAGGGCGTCGCCGTGGTCGACCGGCAGCTCGTTGACCAGCGCGGCGACGAAGGCCAGCCCGTCGAACTCCGAGCGGGCGTCGGAGTTCGATAGCCCACCGGCGGCGGCCAGGGCGCGGGCCAGCGACTCCGAGGCCTCGAGCACCGCGGCGTCGGGGATCTCCTCGATCGCCGCCATGCGCTTGGCTAGATCGGCGCTCCGGTCCTCGGGCATGGCCTTCAGCACCGCGGCCGCGGTGCGGGTCGGGAGCTGGCACATGATGATCGCCGCGATCTGCGGGTGCTCATCGCCCAGGAGGTCGGCCAGGGTCTTGGTGCGGGCCGACTTGACCAGCTCGATCGCCGGCACCGGCGGCGCCTCGGTCGGGCCGAACAGCCGACTGGCGCGCGGCTCGCCGAGCGACAGCGCCGCCAGGCGCTCGACGTAGGCCCGGCCGCCGGTGCGCGACACCGACACCGGCCCGGTCATCGCGCGGGCCAGCTCGCCCAGCACCGCCGACAGGGTCTCGCTCGGGACCACGTCGAGCTCCTCGACCGCCTTGGCCAGGGCGCGCATCTCGGCGTCGCCGAGGTGCGACAGGAGCTGCGCGGCGACGCTCTCGTCGAGCGCGAGCACCGCGATCGCGGCCTTGTGCTGAGGGCCCAGGGGGGCGCCGGTCCGGGTGGTGGTCATGCTGCCTTGTGCTTGCTGGCGGCGGGCGCCGCCGCGGGTGGGGGTAGGGCCTCGGCCAGCCAGGCCGAGAGGACCCGGGCGGCGCGCGGCAGGTCCGCGCCGATCTGTTCGAGCGCGGCGACCTCGGCCGGGCGCTCCGTCGGGGCCGGCAGCGCGCCGGCGTTGGGCGTCTCGAGCGCGCGCTCGACCTCGGCCACCGGCGCCGGCAGGGCGATCGTCGGGGTGGCCTCGGCCTTGGCCTTGGCGCGCCGCCGCCGCCACACCAGGCCGGCGATGATCAAGCCGAGCGCCAGCGCGCCGCCGCCGACCGCCAGCGGCAGCCAGGTCGGCCGGGCCGCGGGCCGCGTCGCCGTCGGCGCCGCGCCCTCGTCGACGAACGGCATCGCGCGGATCTCGAGGCGATCGCCGCGGCTGTCGTCGAGGCCGGCCGCGGTCTTGGCCAGCGCCGCGTACATCTCGAGCTCGGCCGCGGTCGGCGCGATCGGCTTGCCGTCGGGGCCCGGCCGGTGATCGACCAGGATCGCGAGCTGCACCCGCCGCACCCGCATCGGATCCGACTCGGTCTGCCGGATCGTCCGGCTGACCTCGAAGTTGCGCTGCTCGGTGGTCGGCGCCGGCACCGCGGTCCCGCCGTTGACGGTCGGCGCCGGCGCGCCCGGCAGGTTGCCCTGGACGCCGATCACGCCGCCGGCCACCGGCGCCGGGGTGCCGCCGACGGCCGCCGGCCCGATCCGGTTCTCGCTGCGCAGCGCGGTCGCCGTCGGGTCGTAGAGCTCCTCGGACTGCGTGACCTTGCTGCGATCGACCTCGACCCGCGCGACCACCTCGACCCGGCCCGGCCCGAGCGTCCGCTCGAGCAGGGTCCGCACCGTCGCCGCCATCTGGCGCTCGAGGTCCGCGGCGTCCTTGCCGCGCTCGCCGTCGTCGCCGCCGAGCGGCGTGCCGTGTTGATCGACGACCACGACCTGGCTGGCGACCAGGCCGTCGAGGGAGCTGGCCACGAGCTGGCGGATGCCATCGACCTGATCTGGCGTCAGGCGCTGCTCGGGCCGCAGCCGGACCGCCACCGACGCGGTCGGCGGCTGGTCGGCGTCCTTCAAGACCGATCGGCGCCCGAGCGCCAGGTGGACGCGGGCGGTCTCGACCGGGGCCAGCGCCGCGATGCTGCGGGCCAGCTCGCCCTCGAGGGCGCGCCGGTAGTTGACCTGCTCGGCGAAGCTCGACTGGCCGAGCTTGACGCGGTCGAACAGCTCGAAGCCGACCCCGCGCCGTGGCAGGCCGGCGCTGGCGGCGGCCACCCGGGCCTCGGCCAGGCGGGTGCTCGGCACCTCGATCGACCGGCCGTCGGGGCCGAGCCGATGGGGGATCCCGCGCTGGGCCAAGGTCGCGGCCAGCTCGGTGGCGTCGATCGGCGTGAGTTGCTCGACCACCGTCGGCCACGGCTCCGGCCCCGGGCGCAGCCACAGGAACCCGACCACGCCGACGATCGCCACCACCGCCGCGATCGCCGCGGCGCGCCCGCGCGCCGGCAGGCGCCGCCACAGCGCCACGGCCTGGCCGGCCAGAGCGGCCGGCGAGGTGGGCGAGGGGGCGGGCGGGGTGGGCTCGGGCATGGCGCTACACCGGCGTCGACATCAGCTCGCGGTAGGCGTCGACCAGCTTGTTCTTGAGGGTGGTCGCGTAGCGCAGCGACACGCTGGCCTTCTCGGCCGCGATCATCGTCTCGTGGATGCCGATCGTCGGATCGCCGGCGGCGAAGCCGTCGGCGGCGGCGGTGGCGGCGCGCTCGTTTTGCTCGGCCTGGCCGACCGCTTGATCGAGCAGCGCGGCGAAGCCGTTGGCCTCGCGCGGGCGGCGCTCGACCAGCGCCGGGGCGGCCGCCGACGGGCCGGCGATGGCGCCGATCGCGCTCATCGGCCGATCCCCAGGGCGCGCTCGGCCATCGACACCGAGGTCGACAGCGCGGTCACGCCGGCCTCGTAGGCCCGCGACGCCGTGATCATGTCGACCATCTCCTCGACCGGGTTGACGTTGGGGTAGGCGACGTAGCCGTCGACGTCGGCCTCGGGGTGACCGGGGTCGTACTCGAGGCGCGGCGCGCGAGCGTCGTCGACGATGCCGGTCACCGTCACTCCGCTGACGCCGGGCGCGGCGCCCTCGACCGGGTCGGCCGCGACGGTCACGTTCTTGCGCACGTAGGGCCCACCGCCGTTGGCGCTGGTGGTCGAGACGTTGGCCAGGTTGGACGACGCCACGTTCATGCGGACGCGCTGCGCGCCCAGGCCCGAGGCCGATACTTCCATCGCGGTGAAGAAGTCCACGGGGTCCTCCGAAGGGTTCAGCCGCGGCCGTCGCCGGCGGCGTAGCGCAACAGGGCAAACCGGCGGGTGACCAGCTCGGCCGAGGTGCCAAAGCGGACCCGGTTGGCGTCGATCTTGGCCAGCTCGCGCTCGAGCGAGACCGCGTTGCCGTCGGGGCCCGCCAGGGCGCCGCCGTCGTCGAAGCGCTCGGGCTCGCTGCCGGGACCGCCGCCGCCCAGGTGCGCGGGGTGGGTCGTCGTGAGCGCCATCTGTGTGCCGGTGTCGGTGCGCCGCACGTCCGACGGCCGATATCCCGGGGTGTCGACGTGGGAGACGTTGCTGGCCAGGACGGCGTGGCGATCGCGGTGGAACGACAGCGAGCGCGAGAGCTGGTCGACCGAGTCGAAGATCCGGGACACGCCGCATGGCTGTGCAAGACCCTTGCCGCCGCTAAGTCATCACGTCGCCTCGGGTCGGTCCGGCCGCTGTCGGCGGCCTTGACATCGCCGGGTGCCGGTCGATTCAGCCGACGATGCCCGCTGCGAGCTCCCCCTCGGTCGCCGACGCGGTCTTCGGCCTGCTGTTCGATCTGGGGGGCGACGCGGCGTGTGTGGTCGACCGGGGCCACCACGCGGTCCTGGCCGCCAACGCCCAGCTCGGCGCGCTGGTCGGCCGCGATCCCGCGGCGTTGATCGGCCGCCGGGTCGACGAGCTGTTCCACCTCGACCTCGATCTGGGCGGCTCGGGCCTGGTCGACACGCCGGGCCGGTACGAGGACGTGTGGCTCGGCGAGCCCGCCGGCGCCGAGTTCGACCTCGGGCTCTCGGTATCGCTGACCGTGGTCCACCTCGACCACCCCGAGCACGGCGCCCTGGCCGCGTGCACCGCGCGCGACACCACCGAGCGCCGCAGCCTCGAGCACGATCTCCTGGCCAAGCACGCCAGCCTGATCGCCGCCCACGGCGAGCTCGAGCGCACCGTCGGCGAGCTGCGCCGGACCCAGGCCATGCTCGAAGATCGCACCCGCGAGATCGCCGCCATGGCCGGTCAGGTCGCGCAGTTCGGTTGGCGCGCCGCGGTCGGCGAGATGTGCGCCACGATCGCCCACAACCTCAACAACCCGGTGGCCGCCTTGCAGAGCACGCTGCGCACGATCGAGCGCCGCGCCGGCGACCAGGCTGACGCCGCCGCCTTGACGCCGCTGGTCGCGCGCGCCTCGAGCGCCGCGACCCGCATCCAGGAGCACGTCGCCGCGGTGGTCAACGTGCATCGGGTCGGCTCCCTCGACGTCGCGCCGCGCCGCCTCGATCTGGCCCGCGAGCTCGAGACCGCCCTGGCGTTGATCGCGGGGCGGACCTCGACGATCGACATCCGCCGTCGCTTCGCCGGCCCGGTCGTGGCCCTGGCGCCCCAGGATCCGCTGCAGCACGTGCTCGGGATCGTCCTCGACAACGCGGTCAAGGCCATGCCCACCGGAGGCGTCCTCGACCTCGCCATCGAGGCCCAGGGCGGTCGCGCGGTGGTCGCGGTCGCCGACGACGGCGTCGGCCTGCCACCGCACATCGCGGCTCGGTTGTTCGAGCCGATCGTCACCGCCCGGCCGACCGGGGCCGGCCTCGGTCTGGCCACCGCGCAGCGGCTGGCTCGATCGTGGGGCGGCGACATCGCCTACCGACCGCGGCCGCGCGGCGCGTGCTTCGAGATCTCGGTCCCCGCCAAGGAGTCGTGATGTCTACCGTCAGCATCCTCATCGTCGACGACGACGACGACGTCCGAGCGGCCCTGGTCGACGAGCTGTCGCGCGACTATCAGGTCGAGGCCGCCACCTGCGGCCGCGAGGCCTTCGCCGCCCTGGCCGCCCGCACCTTCGACGCCGTGATCTCGGATCTCAAGATGCCCGATCACGACGGCATCGAGGTCCTCGACTTCGCGCGGGCCCAGGACCCCGAGGTCATCCGCATCCTCCTGACCGGCTACGTCGACGAGCGCGCCCACGCGGCGCTCTTGCGCCCCGACGCGCCGTTCAAGGTCGGCAAGCCCTGGTACGACGAGATCGAGGTCACCTTGCGGCGCGCCCTCGAGCAGCGTCGGCGCACCCAGGAGCTGTCGTCGACCCTCGAGTCGGCGTGCAACCTGGGCGAGATCGAGGCCCAGCTCACGCCGGTCGCGACCCTGGTCGAGCTCGGCGAGGTCCTGACCTTGCAGATCGCGCGGCTGTCGGGGGTCGAGGTGGCGTGGGCCACGATCGACGGCGCGGCCTTGGTCGGGGCCGCAGTCGCCGCGCCGCCCGGCGCCTGGCAGCTCGATCGCGCGGTCGACGCCGGCGGTCGGCTGCTGATCAGCTGCGTCGGCACCGGCGCCTCGGCCGGCCAGGTGATCGAGCGCCTGATCCACCTCGGCCGCCGCCAGGCCGCCCAGCTCCAGCCCGAGCCGATCGGCCCCGAGGTCCGGCGCTCGCGCGTGCAAGATCTCATGCACCACGCCACCGTCGGCGCGATGGCGTCGTCCTTGCTCCACGACCTGGCGTCGACCCTGCAAGTCATCGACGGCGCGGTCGGCGAGATCGTCGAGCGCGTCGGCGCGATCGATCCCGACCTCGTGGCCGCGGCCGACGACGTCGCGCGCTCGACCCGCGAGATGCTCGACAGCTTCATCGCCACCCGGCGCTTCCTGGCCGAGGGCGCGGTGACCCAGCACCGGGTCGCGGCCTCGGAGATCGTCGAGCGGATCTTGCGCCACGTCGGCGCCAAGGTGCGCTCGCGCTGCGAGCTGGTGGTGACGATGGAGCGCGGCTTCGATCTCGAGACCTCGCCCGCGCTCCTGGTCCGGGCCCTGTCGACCATCCTCGGCGTGGCCTCCGACCTCGCCCCGGCCGGCAGCCGGGTCGAGCTCACGGTCCGGGCCGACCCCCGCGACGTCGAGTTCATCGTCAGCCATCCCGGCCCGGGGCTAGCGCCCGAGCTGGTGCCGTCCTTGTTCGAGCCGCTGGCCTGGAACCGCCCGGCCGAGCTGCCGATCGGGCTGGCCATCGCCGCCCACGCCGCCCGGGCCTTCGGCGCCACCGTCCGCTACCGCCGCGACGACGACGGCGCCGGCCGCTTCCTGGTCGCGCTGCCCAGCCGCCCGGTGTGAGCGGCGGCTGCGCGGTCGTCAGTGGATCAGGTTGACCCGCGGGAACGCCGGGATGTCGTCGCGGGCGTCGTTGCGCTCGCGCACCGCCAGGAGCACCAGGTTGGACATCGCCGCGTCGTCGATCTTGGTGCCGCGCTCGGGGACGTCGAGGGCGGTGCCGGTCCACTCCGGGGAGAACAGGAGCGGGATGCCGTTGCCGTTGTAGCCGAGCTGGACGAAGCCCTCGGGGGTGTACTCGACGCACTTCTTGTCGCAGCAGTGGAAGGTCGCGCCGACGCGGTAGAACCCCTCGCGCGGCAGCGGCATGAGCGCGCGCGGATCGAAGCCGCTCGGCACGGTCATGCCGCGGCTGCCGAACTGGGCCCGGTTCTTCACCCACTTCTCGGGGAAGTACAGGCCGGGGCCAGGGTTGCCGTGGTTGTGGAAGTAGACGAGGCGGTTGGCCTCGCACTCGCCGATCTTGGCGAGGGTGCGGTAGATGCCGCAGGGCGGGAGGTCGGTGGCCATCGCGGCAGTGTGCCAGGCCGGCGGCGACCTGGCGATGGTGTCGCCGCCCGCGCCGCGGCCGGGCGTGCTAGCACTCGCGCGATGCGGGCCGCGGCCCTGTTCGATCTCGATCACACCGTCCTGGTCAGCGACACCGGCATGAGCTGGATGCGGTTCCAGCGCCGGCGCGGCGAGCTGTCGAGCCTCGGCCTGGCGCGCGCGGTGTGGTGGAGCGTCCTCTACAAGGCCGCGGTCCTCGACCTCGAGGCCCTGGCCACCCGCCTGACCGCCGAGCTGGCCGGCCAGCCCGAGGCCGCCATGCGCGAGGCCGCCGCCGCTTGGTACCAGGCCGACGTCGTGCCGATGATCTCGCCGGCCGCGCGCCACGCGATCGCCGCCCACCGCGCCGCCGGCGACGTGATCGCCCTGGCGACCGGCGCCACTCAGTACGCCGCCGAGTCGGTGGCCGCGGGCCTGGGCATCGAGCACACGTTGTGCTCGCGCCTCGAGGTCCAGGGCGGGACCTTCACCGGCCGGCTCGCGGCGATGTGCTTCGGCGCCCACAAGGTGCCCCTGGCCGAGGCCTTCGCCGCCTGCGAGGGCGTCGATCTCGCGGCCTCGACGTTCTACTCCGACAGCTACAACGATCTGCCGCTCCTGTCGCGGGTCGGCACGCCGGTCGCGGTCAATCCCGACGTGCGGCTGTGGCGCCACGCCCGCGCTCACGGCTGGCGCATCGAGCAGTGGCGATAGCCCGCCGGCCTTGGCATGCTGCCGCCAATGTCGACCCCCGCGCTCGCCGGTCTGGCGCTCCTGCCTCACGTCCGCCGCCTGATCGACCTCGCGCTCGACGAGGATCTCGGGCGCGGCGACGTCACGACCGCGGCCACCGTGGGCGCCGCCGACACCACCGCGGTCGCGGTCATGAACGCGCGGGTCCCGCTCACCGTGTTCGGCCTCGACCTCGCGGCCGCGGTCTTCGCCCTGGTCGATCCCCGCATCGCCGTCGAGCGCCACGTCGCCGACGGGGCCCGCGTCACCGGCGCCCGCGCGCCGCTTCTGACCGCCCGCGGCCCGGCCGCCGAGCTCCTCATGGCCGAGCGCACCGCGCTCAACTTCGTCCAGCGGCTGTCCGGGGTCGCGACCCTGGCGACCCGCTACGCCGAGGCGGTGGCCGGCACCGGCTGTCGCGTCGTCGACACCCGCAAGACCACGCCGGGCTACCGGGTGCTTGAGAAGGCCGCGGTCGCCGCCGGCGGATGTGGCAATCACCGCTTCGATCTCGGCTCCGGCATCCTGATCAAGGACAACCACATCGTCGCGTGCGGCGGCGTGCGGGCCGCGGTCGAGCGCGCGCGCGCCCGGGCGCCGCACCCGCTGCGCCTCGAGTGCGAGGTCACCAACCTGAGCGAGCTGGCCGCGGCCATCGACGCCGGCGCCGAGCTGGTGCTCCTCGACAACATGACCCCGGCCCAGGTCAAGGAGGCGGTCGCGGTCGCCCACGCCCGCGGCGTGCGCTGCGAGGTCTCGGGCGGCGTCACCCTCGCCACCATCCGCGACTACGCCCTGGCCGGCGCCGATCTGATCTCGGTCGGCGCCTTGACCCACTCGGCCCCCGCGGTCGACATCGGCCTCGACTTCGCGTCGTGACCGCCCTCGGTCAGCCTCACCGCGCCCTGGTCACCGTCGCCTCGACCAACGACGTCGCCCTGGCCTGGGCCCGCGACGGCGCGCCCCACGGCGCGATCGTCACCGCCGACGCCCAGACCGCCGGGCGCGGGCGCCACGGCCGCACCTGGGCCTCGCCGCCCGGTCGCCACCTCTATCTCTCGCTGGTGGTCCGCCTCGGCCCGGGCATCGCGGTGCCGCCGCTGACCCTGGCCGTCGGGGTCGGGCTGTGCGACGGGCTGCGCGCGCTCGGCGCCACCGCGGCCGGGCTCAAGTGGCCCAACGATGTCCTGGTCGGCGGTCGCAAGCTGGCCGGGGTGCTGTGCGAGAGCGCCGGCGACGCGGTCGTGGTCGGGATCGGCGTCAACCGCGACGGCGCCGCCGCCGACCTGCCGCCCGAGGTCGCGGCCCGGGCCATCACCCTGGCCGAGGTGGTCGGTCGCGCCGTCGGCCGCGAGGACCTCCTGGCCGCGGTCCTCGACGGCCTCGCGCCGTGGATCGAGCGCTACCGCGGCGGCGGCCTCGACGCGATCGCGCCGGCCTGGGAGGCGCGGATGATCCCCGAGCTGCCGGTCGTCGCCGATCGGGTCTCGGGGCGCGCGGTGGGCCTCGATCGCGACGGGGCCCTGCGGGTCCGCGACGCCGGCGGGGTGGTCCACCGGGTCCTGTCGGGCCAGGTCGAGTGGAACCCACCCGACGGCGATGGTAGAGACCAGGCATGAACCGTCGGTGGATCGCCGTCGCCGCCCTGGTCGCCGTCGCGGTGGTCGCGATCGTTTGGTGGCGCGGCCGGGAGCGCGGCGCGACGACCTCGCGCGCGAGCGGTGGGGCCGCGGTCGATCCGTCGGCGCCAGGGGCCGGCCCGGCCGGTGGCTCGGCGGCGCCGAGCCGGCCGCGTCCGCGGGTGCCCGGCACGACCGACGTCGAGGTCTTGCCCGACGGCACCCGGGTCTACGTCTCCGACAAGGGCGTGTTCCGCGATCACCGCGGCAGCGGCGCCCCTCCGCCGCTCGGTCCACCCGGGCTGCCGCCCGATCAGAAGACCATGAGCTCGGCGGTCACCGCGCAGATCTACGATCAGCTGAAGCCCGCGGTGGTGGCGTGTAGCGCCGCGGTGGCCGCGGCCGATCGCGGCGCCGATCCCTTCGTCTACGTCACCCTCACCGTCGCGGTCGCCGGCGGCGCCCTGTCGACCACCGGCGTCGAGGTCGGCGTGAACGACGTCGCGACCTCGGCCCAGGCTGCCCTCGTCCAATGCGTGTCCGAGCGCGCTAGGGCGGTGGCGATCCCGGCCTCTGGTGAGCCAGATCGCACGGACTACATCGTCCAGTACCCCATCCGGCTGCGGTGACCCATCGCCGAGGCCATGCGGCATCGATCTGCGGCACCGAGGTCGCGGTGGCCGTCCTGGTGCTAGGCCGTTTTATGTGTGACACCGCGTGGTCGTCGCGGTGACGGTGTAAACCAAGCTCGTGCGGAGCCCCTTGTCGCCTGCCGACCACTTCTGTACAGTGCCGCGGCTTATGAGCCGGCCCCACCGTTCGCGGAGCATCTTGTCCTCGATGCTCGTGGTTGTCGTCGCAACGGTCGCCCTCGCTGGCTGCGATCAGGTCTCCGCCCGCAAGAAGATCCAGGAGGCCGGCCAGCTCTACGCCGACCAGGAGTTCGAGAAGGCGGCCGAGAAGCTCGAGGCGGCGCTCAAGATCGCGCCCGACATCGACATCGCCCACCACAACCTCGGCATCACCTACAGCCGGTTGTTCAAGGCCGGCCAGGAGACGGCGGCCAACAAGGCCATCGCCGAGAAGGCGACCCGCCACCTGAAGATCTGGCTCGAGAAGCACCCGAACGACGACAAGGTCCGGAAGCTCCTCACCAAGCTGTGGCTCGATTCCGGCGATTACCAGACGGCCCTCGACTACTGGCAGAAGATCCACGAGGCCGACCCCAAGGCCCGCGACGTGATCCAGCTCATCGCGGGCATCTACATGAAGACCGGCGACTGGCGGACCTCCCTGACCTGGTGGGAGAAGGATCTGGCCGCCGCGCCCGACGCCGCCGGCCGGATGTCGTCGCACCAGTCGATCATCCGCATCACCTTCAACAAGATGCTGGCCGGCGGGACCAAGGTCCTCGGCGCCGAGCGAGTCGAGCTAGGCGACATCGGCCTACATTCGGTGGACGAGTCGATCAAGATCGACGCCAAGGCCATCGAGCCCTGGAGCATGGGGGCGGGCCTGTGGCGCCAGCGCAGCCTGGCCCAGGGGGCCTCGTGGGCGATGGCGATCGATGAGGCCGAAGGGCAAATCTTTTCGCAACGTGCGCGCGTTCTAAAGGAAGAGGCCAAGAAGGCTGCTCCTCCCGCGACCGGCGCCCCCGCGCCCGGCACCCCCGCGACCGGCGCTCCCGCCAGCCCGGGCAAGGGAACCTGACCGTACGGCCCACCGGAGCCCGCCATGTTTGAGAACTACACGGAATCAAAGAAGTCCAAGGGCATGTCCCTGGCGATCGGGATCCTGGTCCTGGTCGTCGCCGGGCACGCCGTCGCCGGCACCGTGTTGATCGTCCAGTCGCTCTGGAAGATCAGCAAGCTCGACGTGCCGAGCACCGGCACCGACCTGGCCGTGGCGCCCCCGCCGCCCCCGCCGCCGCCTCCGCCGGCGGGTGGCAAGAAGCTCGAGGCGGTCAAGAAGCCGACCGTCAAGAAGATCAAGGTCACCGAGGCCGTCCAGCCGGTCGAGAAGAAGCCCGAGGACGAGAAGCCGGCCGAGGTCATCGACGAGGGCGGCGGCGTCGAGGGTGGTGAGGAGGGTGGCGAGGAGGGTGGCGAGGTCGGCGGTGTGGTCGGCGGCACGATCGGTGGGGTCGGGACCGCGCCTCCGCCGCCTCCGCCGCCTCCGCCGCCCCCGGCTCCGCCCCAGATCGTCCCGCCCACCGCGCTCGAGCAGCAGCGCATCGAGGGCGACAAGAACATCCTCCCCGACGACGTGACCCGCACCGAGATCCAGCGCTCGGGCAAGACCCGCCTGGTCATCCCGGTCAAGGTCTGCGTCAACCGCGGCGGCGGCATCGACTCCGTGAACGTCATGAAGTCGTCGGGCTTCCCGTCCTACGACGAGAAGCTCAAGCGCGAGATCCGCCGCTGGAAGTACCGGCCGTTCATGGTGAACGGTCAGGCGGCCCCGGTCTGCGCGGTCGTCCAGTTCATGTACAGCCAGAAGTAGCGGCCGCAGCTACGTCACGACCCGACCACGGCAACCCACCACCCCCGTAAGGCCACGCGTCATGGATCAAAGTCTCTCGTCAATCTGGGACCACATGAGCCTGCCCGTGAAGGGCATCATGTTCTTCATGCTGGGCATGTCGATCTACATGCTCTACCGCGTGGTCGACCGCCTGGTGGTCTTCACCAAGGCCTCGAGCGAGACCGTCCGGTTCGTGCTCGGCCTGCGCGAGCAGCTGAAGAACCAGCGCTACGACGAGATCCAGCGGGTGGCCCAGGGCTTCCGCTACAGCCCGGTCGCCAAGGTCGTCGGGGCCGGCACCGCGGCCTACCGCCAGGGCCAGGACGCGCTGACCAAGTCGGGTCCCCAGGACGTCGGCGAGTTCGACCTGGTCGACTCGGTCAACCGCGCGATCGAGCGGGTCAAGGAGCGTGAGGTCTCGAGCCTGCGCAAGGGCCTGGCCGGCATCGGCACCGTGGCGACCGCGACCCCGTTCGTCGGTCTGCTCGGCACCGTCATCGGCATCATCAACGCCTTCGCGCTCCTCAAGGGCAACGCGACCATCGAGGTCATCGGCCCGGCGATCGCCGAGGCGCTGTACGCGACCGCCGGCGGCCTCCTGGTCGCCATCATCGCGGCCATGGGCTTCAACTACTGCACGACCCGGGTCGAGGAGCTGACCGTCGACATGAACGACGTGTCCTCGGAGTTCCTCGATCACATCCTGCGCGAGGGTCGGGGCTAGCCATGGGCGGCCTCGGCAAGCGCAAGCGGATCCATCACACCAAGCAGACCAAGCTGGAGCAGCCCCGGAGCGACATCAACGTCACGCCTCTGGTCGATGTCGTCTTGGTGCTGCTCATCATCTTCATGGTGATCACGCCGATGATGTCGCGCGGCCGCGACATCAAGCGCCTGCCCAAGACCCAGAACCACTACGAGCTCAAGGACGGCCAGCAGCCGGTCATCGCGCTCGACTACGACGCCAAGACCGACACCTACCCGGTCTACTACGACAAGGAGCGGCTCGGTGAGCTCCAGGAGGAGGGCGTCAAGGACCGGCTCGCCGACAAGATCCAGCGCGGCTGGACCAAGGTGAAGATCGTCGAGCTGCAGAACCGGGTCTACATCAAGGCCTCCGCCGAGATCCCCTACGAGAAGGTCTACCCGCTCCTCATGGCGATCAACGAGATGGGCGTGACCTCGATCGACCTCGGCACCAACGACAAGGACAAGTGACGCCATGGGCATGAACCTAGGTGGCGGCGGGGGAGTGAAGAACGACATCAACGTGACGCCGCTCATCGACGTCGTCTTGGTGCTGCTCATCATCTTCCTCGTGACCATGCCGATCATGATGCGGACGATCACCCTCGAGGTGCCGCGCAAGACCACCGACATGGACGACGTGTCGGCGGTCGGCAAGCAGATCACGGTGACGGTCAAGGCCGACCTCACGGTCGTGATCAACACCGGCGACAAGGAGCTCGAGCCGATGCCGGTGGCCGCGGTCGCGACCACGATCCGCCCGCTCCTCGAGGACAAGAAGACCGAGAAGCTGGTCTTCGTCGACTTCGAGCCCCGGGTGCCGTGGGCCGAGGTCGTCGGCGTGATGGACAGCATCCGCGCGGTGTCGAGCGACCCCCAGCACAACGACATCAAGGTCGCGCTCAAGATGAAGGACGACAAGGCCCCCGAGGGCGCCGTGAATCCGTGATACGTGAGCCAGAGAGGGTTTTTCGAAAAAACCCTCCCCCAGCATTCGCTGGGGCCCCCTCCCAAAACGTCCGGATCTCGGAAGCGCCGTCGGTGACCCCACCGGCGGCGTTGTTGCGTGAGGGCGGGGGTTCTGCCGCTGTCTGCTTCAGCGCGGGTTGGCGGTGACCTCCGGCGAAACCCTCCCCCAGCATGCGCGAGAGCAGCGAACGGTTTGAATGCCGTCGCGAGACGGGGACGTGTGAGGCAGATGGCTCGGGCTCGGAATCGGGCTCGGGCTCGGGCTCGGCATCTTCCCCCTCTCCAACCTGGACTCGAACGCCCGCCGCATGGGCGGGCCCTGGGTCACCACACGTCGATGAAGGGCAGGGCGTCGCCCATCTCGCCGGGCTGGTCGCCGCGGTAAATGGTGTCGCCCTGGCCGAGCTGACCGTTCAAGTTGCCGCCCCAGCACTTGATCTGATCGGAGGGGGTCAAGATGCAGGTGTCGTAGAGCATCGTCGACAGCAGGTCGGGCGTGACCCCGGTGCCGAGCGCGATCGCCGGCAGGTTGTCGCCCAGCTCACCCGGGTTGTCGCCGAGCCAGTTGGAGTTGCCCTGGCCGAGCTGGCCGAAGTCGCCGAAGCCCCAACACTTGACCGCGCGGTTGTCGAGGAGCGCGCAGGTGTGATGGCCGACCGCGATCGCCAGCGCGGTCCGCCCGGTGCCGAGGCTGATGGCGGGCAAGGCGTCGCCCATCTCGCCGGGGGCGGCGCCGCGGTCGCCGCCGTCGCCCTGGCCGAGGGCGCCGAAGGAGCCGAAGCCCCAGCACTTGACGGTGCGGTTGGTGAAGCGCGCGCAGCTATGGAGCTCGCCGAGCGCCACCTCGGCGACGGTGAGGCCGGTGCCGAGGTTGACGGCGGGCAGGGCGTCGCCCATCTCGCCGGGGCCGTCGCCGCGGTGGGCGGTGTCGCCCAGGCCGAGCTGGCCGCGGTCGTTCCGTCCCCAGCACTTGACCGCGCCATTGTCGAGGAGCGCGCAGGTGTGGGAGCCGCCGGCCCACACCATCAGCGCGGTCCGCCCGGTGCCGAGGTTGACCGCGGGCAGGGCGTCGCCCATCTCGCCCGGACCGTCGCCGCGGTTCGCGAGGTCGCCGAGCCCGAGCTGGCCGACGTTGTTGGCGCCCCAGCACTTGACCGCACCGTTGTCGAGCACGGCGCAGGTGTGCTCGGCGCCGGCCTCGAGCTGGACCGCGGTGCGGCCGGTGCCGAGGTCGACGGTCGGCAAGGCGTCCCCCATCTGGCCGGGGCCGTTGCCGCGGCTGGCGCTCGAGCCGAGCCCGAGCTGGCCGCCCGAGTTGTAGCCCCAGCACTTCACCGTGTCGTTGTCGAGGAGGGCGCAGGTGTGCTCGCCGCCGCTGGCGAGGAGGACCGCGGTCCGCCCGGTGCCCAGGTCGACCTCGGGCAGGTTGGCGCCCATCTCTCCGGGCTGGTCGCCGCGCCGGTCGACGTCGCCGAGCCCGAGGTTGCCGTAGGCGTTGAGCCCCCAGCACTTGACCCCGCCGTCGCTGGCCAGCGCGCACATGTGCGAGTTGCCACCGGTGAGCTGCAGGATCGCGTCGGCGGGGGCGACCGTGATCGTCACCAGCCCGGTGTCCGTGGCGGCGCCGTCGCTGACCGTGTAGCTGAAGCGGGCGGTGCCGAGGAAGCCGGTCGTCGGGGTGAAGGTGATCGAGCCGGCGGTGAGCGCCACGGTGCCGTTCGCCGGGCTGCCGACGGCGGTGACCGTGAGCGGGCCGCCGTCGACGTCGGTGTCGTTGGCGACCAAGGACGCGGCGGTCAGCGTGAGCGGCGTGTTCTGTGCGGCCGACCGCGTGTCATCGACCGCGACCGGCGGGTCGTTCACCGGCGTGATCGTGACGGTGACCGCGCCGGTGGCGGTGGCGGCGCCGTCGCTGACCGTGTACGTGAAGCCGCCGGTGCCGCTGGCGTTGGCGGTCGGGGTGAAGGTGATCGAGCCGGCGGCGAGCGCCACGGTGCCGTTCGCCGGGCTGCCGACGGCGGTGACGGTGAGGGGGCCGCCGTCGACGTCGGTGTCATTGGCGGCCAGCGTGGCGGCGGCGAAGGTGAGCGCGGCGTCCTCGGCGGTGGTGCGCGCGTCGGCGACCGCGACCGGCGCGTCGTTGACCGGGGTGATCGTGACGGTGACCGCGCCGGTGGCGGTGGCGGCGCCGTCGCTGACCGTGTACGTGAAGGAGCCGGTGCCGCTGGCGTTGGCGGTCGGGGTGAAGGTGATCGAGCCGGCGGCGAGCGCCACGGTGCCGTTCGCCGGGCTGCCGACGGCGGTGACGGTGAGGGGGCCGCCGTCGACGTCGGTGTCATTGGCGGCCAGCGTGGCGGCGGCGAAGGTGAGCGCGGCGTCCTCGGCGGTGGTGCGCGCGTCGGCGACCGCGACCGGCGCGTCGTTGACCGGGGTGATCGTGACGGTGACCGCGCCGGTGGCGGTGGCGGCGCCGTCGCTGACCGTGTACGTGAAGGAGCCCGTGCCGCTGGCGTTGGCGGTCGGGGTGAAGGTGATCGAGCCGGCGGTGAGCGCCACGGTGCCGTTCACCGGGCTGCCGACGGCGGTGACCGTGAGGGGGCCGCCGTCGACGTCGGTGTCGTTGGCGGCCAGCGTGGCGGCCGCGAAGGTGAGCGCGGCGTCCTCGGCGGTGGTGCGCGCGTCGGCGACCGCGACCGGCGGGTCGTTCACCTGCTCGACCTGCAGCGTCACGGTCGCGGTGTCGGTCGCGGTGCCGTCGCTCATCGTGTACGTGAACGTGGCGTCGCCGGCGACGTCGGCGGCGGGGGTGAACGTGATCGTGGCGTCGGTGAGCGCGACCGCGCCGCCGACCGCATCGCCGACCGCGGTGATGGTGAGCGGGTCGCCGTCGACGTCGGTGTCGTTGGCGAGCAAGGTCGCGGCCTCGATCACCTGCGCTTGATCCTCGACCGCGGCGCGGACGTCGGCGACCGCGACCGGCGGGTCGTTGACGGGGGTCACGGTGACGCGGAGGGTCGCGCTGGCGGTGAGCCCCCGGGCGGTGGCGGTGACGGCGAGGGTCTCGGTGCCGGTGGCGTCGGCGGTCGGGGTGTAGGTGACCACCAGCCCGTCGACCGTCACCGCGCCGCGCGCGGGCGGCGCGACCGCGAGCGTCACCGGGTCGCCGTCGGGATCCGTCGCGGCGAGGGTCACCGCGATCGCCGTGTCCTCGGGGGTCGACGCGGTGGCGTCGCCGATGGTGGGCGGGCGATCGTCCGGCGTCGCCGGGTCCCCACAGCCCACGACCAGCGTCACCGCGAGCGACCACAGGGACCACCAGGCGCCGGCCCGTCGACTGGAGAGTGCGAGCATCCTTGACGCTACCGCGAGACCGTTCGGTCGATCCATCGTCGGATCTCCGAGGGGGGCGGTCGCAGCGGGCGGCACGGGCCGCGCCGTCACCAGACGTTGGCGTCGTCGCCCAGGGGGCCGCGCTGCGCGCGGACGACGCAGAAGCGATGGCCGGTGGGCGCCTCCATGACCCACCAGGTGCCGACCTGGCGCAGGCGCTTGGCGCCGAGCGCCTCGAGGCGCGCGACCTCGGCGGGGATGTCGTCGGTCTCGATGTCGAGGTGGACCCGGCTCGGGTGATCGACGCGCTGGACGAAGACGATGGGCTGGTTGGCGCGGTCGGCGAGGGTGGCGTAGTCGCCCTCGGTCTCGACGACGGGGCGCCCGAGTGCGGCGCTCCAGAAGGCGGCGGCGGTGTCGAGATCGCCCTCCTGGCAATCGATCCCGAACGAACACAGACGGCTCTTGTGCATGGCCCGCAGCCTACCGCGCGCCTCCGCCTCTGCCTCGGCCTCGGTCTCGGTCTCGGTCTCGGTCTCGGTCTCGGCCTCGGTCTCGGTCTCGGTCTCGGCCTCGGTCTCGGTCTCGGTCTCGGTCTCGGTCTCGGTCTCGGTCTCGGTCTCGGATTCGGTGTCGGATTCGGTCTCGGACTCGGATTCGGTGTCGGATTCGGTCTCGGACTCGGTCTCCCTCGGCGTGGATCCGGTGATGACTCCGGAGGTGTGAGCGGCGCGGCCTCGGCCTCGGTCTCCGCCTCGGCCTCGGTCTCGGTCTCGGTCTCGGTCTCGGCCTCGGCCTCCGCCTCGGTCTCGGCCTCGGCCACCACCTCCGGCCCGGCTCCTCCCGCCCCCGCGCCGCTACTTCACGACGATCTTCCCGAGGCCGCGCAGCTCGCCCGTCATCTCCCAGGTCGTGCCGCGCTTGGCGAAGCGCCGAAACCGGAGCTGGCCGCCGCGGTTGAGCTTCACGTAGAGGATGGTCGACGCGCGATCGAGATCACCGCCGGTCAAGGTGAGGGCCGTGCCCTCGGGATCGACGAGGGTCACGGTGGTCGGCGCGGTGGTGACGCCGGCGGCGGTCAGGAGATCGAGGATGTGCCAGCCCGGGGTCTCGGTGTCGCCGATCGGCGCGGTGATCGACGGCACGGCGGTGAGCTTGTCGCCGGTGAGGACGGTCGGGCCGGCGGCGGTCTCGACCGTGATGGTCAGGGCGGCGGTGGGCGCCGGGCGCTCGCCGTCGCCGTCGTGGCGGTGGCCTTCGCCGTCCCCGCCGCCGCGGTTGCCCTTGGCCATGACCTCGGCCGCGACCGCGCCGCGATCGTCTTTGGTCTTGACGATCACCTTGGCCAGGGGCGCGACCGGCGAGGTCAGGACGCCGCCCTTGGCGAGGCCGAAGGCCACGGCGCCTCGCGCGTCGACGGCCAGGGCCGGGATCGCGTCGGCGTGCTCGCGGGCGGGGGCCATGATCGTCGTGGCCTGGCCGTCGGCGGCGATCGCGATCACCGCCAGCCAGGTCTCGGGGGCGCTCACGCCCGGCACGACCTCGACCAGTGCCCGCGGCGCGGTCGACAGCGACGCCGAGGTCGCGACCTGGCGCTCGTCGATGAAGAGCGCGATCGGTCGGTCGGTCCGGGCCGGCGGCGGTGTGGCCTTCTTGCAACCAGCGCTGAGCCCGATGCTGAGCCCGGCCGTGGCGACGACCGCGGTGACGGCGGCCAGGTTGAACGCGACCGACACGGTGAGGCGACCGAACGACATCGCCGTCGAGCCTACTCGATCCAGCGCACGATCGAGAGCCGGCTGGCCTCGTCGCGGGCCTCCTGGGGGAGCTGGGCGCGCACCGCGGTGCGGCCGCGCCAGGCCACGGCACCGCCGCGCCAGGTGATCCACGCCGCCAGGGACTCGACCTCGTCGGCGGTCGCGTCGGCGAACAGCTCGATGCGGACCTCGGGCAGCTCGCTGCCGCGGTCGACCAGGGCGCCCCGCCGATCGACCGGCTGGAGCGGTCCCACCGCGTGGACCTCGGCGCGCCCGCGCCAGGTCGCGACCTCGGCCGCGGTCAGCCGCACGACGTAGCCGTCGTCGCCGTGGAGATCGTCGCCCGCGCCCAGGCGCGCCGCCGCCGCGCGCCGGGTCTCGGGGGCGCCGGCGAGCTGGACCACGTAGGCCCCGCGATCCTCGGGGGCGTAGTCGCCGATCACCTCGCCGTAGGCATACAGCGCGACCGGCGCTCCGGTCGGCGACAGGACCTGCCAGGGCGGCGCGGGCCGCGGCGCGGGCGTGGCCCGACAGGCCAGGGCGAGCCCGACGGCGATCGCGGCGAGGCCAGGACGCATGCCGGCAGTGTACGAGCCCGGCCGGCCCGTCGTCATGGGGCGCGCGGCCGATCCGACCCGGGGCTGGCGCGCGGCCGGGGCCACCGGGGCCGCCGCCCGGCCCGGCGTCACCACATCGTCACCCACGGCCCGCTTGCCTGCCCCCCTGCCGGCCGGTACCGTGCCGGTCCCATGTCCCGGCCGATGCGGCGATCGCTCTTGTTTCTGTTCGTCGTCGAGGTCGCCATCGGCGCCGCGATCTGGTTCGGCTCCGGCACCCCGTCGCAGGCCCAGCCGGCCGCGCCGACCGTGGCCGAGCCCGCCCCGGCGCTGTCGCCGGCCCCGCCGCCGCCGTCGACCGTGGCCCCGGCCCCGGCCGAGCCCGGGACGTTCAAGTGCCCGACCAAGCCGCCGCGCCCGTCCAAGCCCTTCCACGAGGACCTGATCCCGATCGGCATCCTGGTCGCGTTCGTGGGCTTCGTCCTGTGGCGGCTGCCCAAGGTCGAGCTCGGCCACTCCAAGGCCTTCCGCCGCCGCCGCACCCTCAACTGGCTGCCGCTGGGCCTCACCTATTCCTTCCTGTACTTCGGCCGCTACAACCTGAAGGCCTACCAGGGCATCGGCCTCGACGAGGCCGGCTACGCCGCGGTGTTCGGCGTCGGCTCGATGGTCTACGGCCTGTCGCTCATCGTCAACGGGCCGCTCACCGATCGCCTGGGCGGCCGCGCCACGATCCTCATCTCGGCCGCCGGCGCTGCGCTGTCGAACATCCTCATGGGCTACATGGCGGCCACCGGCGACACCTTCGGGATGTCGCCGGTCAAGGCGTTCTCGATCGCCTACGGCGCCAACATGTACTTCCAGAGCTTCGGCGCGATCTCGATCGTCAAGGTCAACGCCGCCTGGTTCCACCTGCGCGAGCGCGGCACCTTCGGCGGCATCTTCGGGATCTTGATCTCGCTCGGCCTGTACTTCGCCTACGACTTGGGCAAGCGCATCACCGAGGAGCTGGCCATCGAGTGGCTGTTCTACATCCCGGCCGGGCTCCTCCTCCTGTTCTTCGTGTTCTCGGCGATCTGGGTCCGCAACCAGCCGTCGGACACCGGCCACCCCAACTTCGAGCTGGGCGACGCCACCGACGAGGGCGAGAAGCTCACCGCCGGCCAGGTGGCGTGGCGGATGATCACCCACCCGGTCCTCATCGTGATCGCGATGATCGAGCTGTGCTCGGGGTTCTTGCGCCAGGCCATCCTCCAGTGGGGCACCGACTTCGGCAAGGGCATCGGGCTGGGCAACACCTTCGTGTTCCAGAACTGGGGCCTCGTGTCGTGCATCGCCGGCATCACCGGCGGCATGTTCGCCGGCGCGATCAGCGACCACATGTTCAACTCGCGGCGCAGCCCGGTGTCGGCGGTGCTCTACGGCATCATGCTGGCCGGCGCGATCTCGATCGTGCCGCTGTTCGCGGCGCCGTGGGCGATCGGCTGGTCGGTCGCGGTCATGTCGATGGCGATCATCGGCGTCCACGGCATGTTGACCGCCACCGCCTCGGCCGACTTCGCCGGCAAGAAGAACACCGGCATGGCGGTCGGCCTGATCGACGCCTTCGTCTACGCCGGGTCGACGATCCAGTCGTTCATCTACGGCGCCTACCTGCCGCGGTCGAAGATCCCCGACGCCAACGGCTGCCTGGTGTCCAACCCGGCGGCCAAGGACATCGACAACTGGCACATCTGGCCCTACGCGATGATCCCGGTGGCGGCGATCGGGTTCTTCCTGGCGCTGCGGATCTGGAACGCCAAGCCGATGAAGCGGCCGCCGCCGCCGCCCGAGCTGCCGCCGGCCAAGGCGGCCGACAAGTAGCGCGGACCGCCAGCTTTGCCCGCATCGCCGGGGTCGGGGTAGAGTCAGCCATGGCCGGGTTGCCGCCCAAGCGCGAGACCATCGACCGCAAGCTGGTCGACGACGTCGCCAAGGTGCTGGCCAACGCCGCCAACGTCCTGTTCATCACCGGCGCCGGGATGAGCGCCGACTCCGGCCTGCCCAGCTACCACGGGGTCGGCGGGCTGTTCGAGCGGCCCCTGGTCGACGACGGCCTGACCCTGGAGGCGGTGCTGTCGCCGGCGATGTTGGCCCAGCGCCCGGACGTCCTGTGGCGCTACGTCCACGAGCGCGAGCTGGCCTGCCGTCACACCGCGCCCAACCGCGGCCACGAGGTCCTGGCGCTCCTCGGCGAGCGGATCGCGCGCACGGTGATCGTCACCCAGAACCTCGATGGCCTGCAGCGCCGGGCCGGCGCCAAGCGCGTGATCGCGCTCCACGGCGACCTCCACGATCTGCGGTGCACCGCGTGCGCGTGGACCAAGACCGTCACCGACTACGCGACCCTGGCCCTGCCGCCGACCTGCCCCAAGTGTGGGGCGATGGTGCGGCCGGGCATCGGCCTTTTCGGCGAGCCGCTGGCCGAGCAGCCGTTCTCCGAGTTCGAGGCCGAGGTCGCGCGCGGCTTCGACCTGGTGTTCCTGGTCGGGACCTCGGCCTTGCCGCCCTACGTCGCGCGGCCGGTGCTCCTGGCCAAGAGCGAGGGCGTCTTGACCGTCGAGATCAACCCGACCCCGACCGACCTGTCGGACGTCGTCGACGTCCGCTTCGCGACCACGCCCAAGCACGCCCTGCGGGCGCTGTGGATCGCCTTCAAGGGCAAGAGCGTGATGGCGACCCGCCTGGGGCGGTGATCCCGGGCGGCCGGCGACGCGGCCGGCGCGGTACAGTGCCGGCGATGAAGACCCGCGCTGCGATCGCATTCGAAGTCGGCAAGCCGCTGGTGGTCGACCTGGTCGACCTGGAGGGCCCCAAGGCCGGGGAGGTCCTGGTCGAGCTCAAGGCCACCGGGGTGTGCCACACCGACGAGTTCACGCGCTCGGGGGCCGACCCCGAGGGCCTGTTCCCGGTGATCTTCGGCCACGAAGGCGCGGGCATCGTCCGCGAGGTCGGCCCCGGCGTCACCAGCCTGGCCCCCGGCGATCACGTCATCCCGCTGTACACGCCGGAGTGCCGGCAGTGCAAGTCGTGCCTGTCGCGCAAGACCAACCTGTGCACCGCGATCCGCGCGACCCAGGGCAAGGGCCTCATGCCCGACGGCACGAGCCGGTTCTCGTACAACGGCAAGCCGATCCACCACTACATGGGGTGCTCGACCTTCGCCAACCACACCGTCTTGCCCGAGATCGCGCTGGCCAAGGTCCGCTCCGACGCCCCGTTCGCGTCGATCTGCTACCTCGGCTGCGGCGTCACCACCGGCGTCGGCGCGGTCCTGTGGACCGCCAAGGTCGAGGCCGGCGCCACCGTCGTGGTCTTCGGCCTCGGCGGCATCGGCCTGAACGTGATCCAGGGCGCCAAGCTGGTCGGCGCGTCGATGATCGTCGGCGTCGACATCAACCCGGCGCGCGAGGCGACCGGCCGGCAGTACGGCATGACCCACTTCGTCAACCCGAACGAGCTGAAGGGCGACCTGGTGGCCCACTTGGTCGAGCTGACCGGCGGTGGCGCCGACTACTCCTTCGAGTGCGTCGGCAACGTCAAGCTGATGCGCCAGGCCCTCGAGTGCTGCCACCGCGGCTGGGGCGTGAGCGTGGTGATCGGCGTGGCCGGCGCCGGCCAGGAGATCGCGACCCGGCCGTTCCAGCTCGTCACCGGTCGGGTGTGGAAGGGCTCGGCCTTCGGCGGCGCCCGCGGTCGCACCGACGTGCCGCGCCTGGTCGACTGGTACATGGACAAGCGGATCGAGATCGACTCGATGATCACCCACAAGCTGCCCCTCGAGCGGATCAACGAGGCCTTCGATCTCATGCACGCCGGCGAGTCGATCCGCACGGTGATCGAGTTCTGATGACCGCCGTCACCACCCGCAGCGAGCAGCGCTCGTTCGGCGGCGTCATGGGCTTCTACCAGCACGCCAGCGCGGCCTGCGCCGGCGCGATGCGGTTCGCGGTGTACCTGCCGCCGGCCGCGGCGCGCGGCCCGGTGCCGGCGCTCTACTACCTGGCCGGCCTGACCTGCACCGAGGAGACCTTCGTCGTGAAGGCCGGGGCCCAGCGGCTGGCCGCCGAGCTCGGCCTGGCCCTGGTGGCCTGCGACACCAGCCCGCGCGAGGCTCGGTTCCCCGGCGATGACACGGCCTGGGACTTCGGCCAGGGCGCCGGGTTCTACCTCGACGCCACCGCCGCGCCGTGGCGCGACGCCTACCGGATGGAGACCTACGTCGTCGACGAGCTGGTCGCCACTGTCGAGGCGGCCTTCCCGATCGCTGGCGATCGCCGCGGCATCACCGGTCATTCGATGGGCGGCCACGGCGCGTTGACCCTGGCGCTCCGCCACCCGGGTCGCTACGCCAGCGTGTCGGCGCTGGCGCCGATCGTCGCGCCGAGTCAGGTGCCGTGGGGCCACAAGGCCTTCACCGGCTACCTCGGCGACGATCGTGCGGCCTGGGCCGCCCACGACGCGTGCGCGCTGGTCGCCGGCGGCGCGCGCTTCCCCGGGCCGGTGCTGATCGATCAGGGCCTGGCCGACAAGTTCCTCGAGCGCGAGCTGGTCCCCGAGCGCCTCGAGGAGGCGGCCGCGGCGGCCGGCGTCGACGTCACCGTGCGCCGGCACGCCGGCTACGACCACAGCTACTACTTCGTGGCCAGCTTCATCGAGGATCACCTGCGGCACCACGCGGCCGCGCTGGTGCGGTAGGAGGTCGAGGCGGAGGCGGAGGCGGGGACCGAGACCGAGGCGGAGGCCGAGACCGAGACCGAGGCGGAGGCCGAGACCGAGGCCGAGACCGAGTCCGAGACCGAGTCCGAGACCGAGGCCGAGACCGAGTCCGAGACCGATGCGGAGGCCGAGTCCGAGACCGAGTCCGAGACCGAGTCCGAGTCCGAGTCCGAGACCGAGTCCGAGGTAGATGGTTGGTGCGGCTGCGACGGGCGCGACGATCCGGTGGTCGCACGGCACCTTCGGTGGCTCGGCGATGGTTGGCGCTGCTATTCGCTGTCACCGCGGCGCGGAGGCGCGGCGGACGGCAGGCGTGGCACCGTCACGGCGATGATGCGCTCGTCGGGAACCTTGCTCGCGTTGCTCGTGGCCGCATGCACGGCGCGGTCGGTGGCCCCGGTGGCGCCCGCGCCCTCGGGTGCTCCGCCGGAGGAGGCGGCGTCGGCGTCGGCGTCGGCGTCGACCTTGACCCCAGAGCGCCGGGCGTGGTGGGAGGCCCGACGGGCCGGCGAGCCGCTGCCGGCCGGGGCCCGCGCCGACGACGCGGTCGACGAGCTGGCCGCGCTCCTGGCCGATCGCGATCCGACGGCCCGCGATCGCCTGGGCTTCGAGGTCCTGGTGCGTTGGCTCGAGCCCGGCGGATTGTCCGACGCCGCGGTCGATCGGCTGCGCGACCTCCTGGTGGCGCGCACCGCCGGACCGATCGTCGCCGGGGACGCGGTCTTCGCGCGGTCGTTCGCGGCCCTGGCGCTGTCGGCGATCACCGCCCGCGAGGTCAAGGCGCCGCGGTGGGACGTCGCCACGCTCGGCGCGCAGGTCGCGGCCGCGGTCGCCTACGCTGGCCGCGAGACCGATCTGCGCGGCTACACCGGCGCCGCGACCGGCTGGGCCCACGCCGCCGCTCACGCCGCCGACTGGCTGAAGTTCCTGGCCCGCCATCCCCGCCTCGACGCCGCGGGGGCCCGCGCGATCCTCGACGGCGTGGCCGCCCTGGTGGCGCGGCCCCACGGCGTGCGCCTCCACCACGGCGAGGACGAACGCGTCGCCGCTGCGATCCGGGCGGTGGCGCGCCGCGCCCTGGTCGACGACGCCGGCCTCGACGCCTGGTTGGCGACGATGCTCGCCCCGGTGGCCGCCGGCTGGCCCGAGCCCTTCGACCCCGCGGTCTACGCCACCCAGCGCAACGCCCGCGACGCCCTGGTCAGCGCCTTCGTCGCGCTGACCATCGACGACAGCCCGGGCGCGGCCGCCGCCCTGGCGCGGCTGCGCGCGGCGATGACGCGGTGACGGCGCGCGCCGCGCTCAGGTCTTGTCCTCGACGACATCGCCCGGGTACAGCTCGAGGGCGAGCTGGCCGGTGCCGTCGGAGCGGAGCAGGTCGCGGACGCCCGCGGCGCGCAGGCGCGCGCGCAGGCGACCGATCGCGACGTCCCAGCGGTGGCGCACGGTCAGCGGGTCGGCCTCGTCGGGCCAGACCTCGCGCGCGATGACGTCCCAGTGGGTCGGGCCGCCGCACGCCACCAGCTCCGACAGGATGCGCGCGCCGGTGCCGCCCAGGGTGTGGACCTTCTGGTTGCGCCGGTAGATCTGCACGCTGTCGTAGTACGCGACCAGGCGGACCGGCGCCGCGGTGTCGGCGGCGCGCTCGGTGGCGAGGGCGCCGGCCTCGGCCAGGGGCACCAGCTCGAAGCCGAAGCGGCAGGCGTCGAGGACGACGTGGTCGCCCGGCGCCAGCGCCCGCGACGCGCCATCATGCTGGAGCCGCCAGCGATCGCCGACCGACCACACGACGGCGCGCGCCTCGGGGATGAGCTTGCCGTGGACCCGCGGTGGGTCGACGGTGAGGCTGGCGACCTGGGGCAAGAGCTGCCGCTCGCCCGACGGCAGGACCACCGCCAGGACCGCGGCCGGCGCGTGGACCTGGGTCACGGTCAGGACCAGACCGTCGACGATCGTGACCGCCAGGCCGGGGCGCAGGACCACCTCCTCGGTCGGCTTGCCGTCGACGATCACCAGCCGGCGCAGGGCCAAGAGGCGCAGCTCGTCCTTGCGCAGGCTGACGATCGCGTGGGCCTCCGACACCCGCGGGTCGTCGAGGACCACCGCGGCGGTCGGGGTCCGCCCGATTAGATCGCCGTGGCCGACGAGGTGGTCCTCGCCGAGTCCGGTCACGACCGCGTAGGCGCGCATGGCCCGACTGTACCGCGGTGCTACCGGCCCCGAGGCGCGCGGCGCGGTGTGAGAGGTTCGTGAGGTCGGCCGCGGTAGCATCGCCGTGTGGTCGACGATCCACCCGACCCCGCACCCGCGACGTCCGCGGCGCCGACCGAGCCGGCCGGCCCGCGCTCGCTGGTCGGCCTGAGCGAGACCGCCGACGCGCCGGCGCCGGCCGCCATCGCCGGGCACCCCTTTGCGATCGACGACGATCGCCGCTACCGCGAGGTCACGGTGGTCGGCGCCGGCGGGCTGGGCACGGTGCTCTTGGCCCGCGATCAGCGCCTCGATCGCGACGTCGCGCTCAAGCGCATCGCCGCGCGCGACGGCGACCCCGAGGCCGGCGCGCGGTTCCTGCGCGAGGCCCGCATCACCGCGCGCCTCGATCACCCGGGCATCGTGCCGATCCACGACGCCGGCCGCACCGCCGATGGCCGGCTGTTCTACACGATGCGCTTGATCCGCGGCCGCGAGCTCCTCGGCCCCGACCACGCCGCCGCCGCGCCCGAGGCCCGCCTCGGCGGGCTCGGCGCGTACATCGCGGCGTGCCACGCGGTCGGCTACGCCCATCGCCACGGCATCGTCCACCGCGATCTCAAGCCGGCTAACATCATGATCGGCGAGTTCGGCGAGGCCCAGGTCGTCGACTGGGGCCTGGCCGAGGCCCTCGACGAGCCGATCGCCGCCGACGCCCCCGCGGTCGGCACGCTGCCGTACCTCGCGCCCGAGGCGGCGGCCGGCGGTCGCGGCACGATCGCCGCCGATGTCTGGGCCCTGGGCGCGATCGGCTACGAGCTGGTCACCGGGAGCCGGCGCCGCCCCGGCGAGCGCCTCGAGGTGCTCGCCGCCCTGGCCGACGGTGCGCTGCCCGCCGCGACCTGGCCCGCCGAGGCCCCGGCCGAGCTGCGGGCGATCCTCGAGCGGGCCCTGGCGATCGATCCGGCCGCCCGCTACCCCGACGCCGAGGCCCTGGCCCTCGATCTCGAGGCCTTCCGCGACGGTCGTCGGGTCGCGGCCTACCGCTACTCGCCGTGGCAGCTCGCGCGGCGCTTCGTGATCGCGTGGCGCTGGCCGCTGGCGCTCGTGGGCGCTGCGCTTGTCACCGGCGGCGCGGCCCTGGCCGTCACCGCCCACCGCACCGAGCGGCAGCGGGTGCGGGCGGTCGCCGCCGAGCGCGCGACCCGGGCCGAGCTGTCGCGCGCCGAGGCCGCCCTGGCCCGCGCGCTGGCGGCCCGCGCGGTCGCCGCCTTCGCCGCCGGTCGCCACGCCGAGGCCGAGCTGGCCGCCGCGCTGGCGCTCGGGCACGGCGAGGACCCCGACGCGCGCGGCGTGATCGCCGCGATCGCGGCCGCGCCCTACGCCAGCGTGGTCGAGCGACTCGCGCTGCCGGGGTGTCCGTGGGTCATCCCCGGCGCCGACGGTGACGCCCTGTGCCTGCAGGCCGACGCCGTCGAGCGCTGGACCACGGCGCCGCTGGCGCGCGCGTGGCGAGTCGGCGGCCGGTTCGACGGCGCGGTCGCCACCCGCACCGTGGTCGCGGCCTGGGACGCCCTCGGCTTGACCACGATCGATCGGGCGACCGGCGCGGTCCAGCGCTTCGCGGACCCGACGCGGCGCGCGGCGGTCGAGCTCGATCGGCCACACCACGCGGTCACCGATATCGACCGCGACTATCTCGCCCTCGAGTCCGGCGGTCAGGTGCAGGTGGTCTACGACACCGAGGCCTTCGCGATCGTGACCGCACCGTGTGGCCGGGCCGCGGTCGACGCGCTGGCGGTAGCCAAGACCGCGGTGTGGGTGGCGTGTAGCGACGGGCGCCTGCGGGTGGCCGCCATCGACGGACCGACCTCGGACCTCGGACCGATCGGCCTCGGCCCGAGCGACGGCCGGGTCACCAGCCTGGCGCTCGACGAGGCCGGCGTCGAGCTGGCGCTCGGCACGACCACCGGCGCGATCGTGCGCCGCGATCTTCGCGGATGCTTCGCGCCGGGCTGCGCCCCGCGGCCCGAGCGGCGCGTACCGCCGCGCGGCGACGGTGGCGTGCGCGCGCTGCACCAGCTCGGGCCGAGCACCGCGGTGGTGTCCGACGGCGGCGATGCGGTCGTGCTCGACGACGATCCGCTATGGCCGCGCTTCCGGGTCCCGGTCGCGCCGGGCGCCGAGCTGGTGGCCGAGGAGGGCGGCCTGGTGGTCGGCGGCGCGGCGCGCTGGCGCTTCGGCGGGGAGGTCCGCGGCGGACCGGCGGGCTTCTCGGGCCCGCCGCGACCGACCGCCCTCGCGGTGGCCGCCGACGGCGCGCTGGCGATCGGCGGCGATCGCGCGCTCCGGGTGTGGTCGGTGGACGGCGCGGTGGTCGAGCTGCCGGTCGGCGGTCGGGTCGCGTCGGTGGCCTGGTCGCGCGACGGTCGGCGCCTCGCGGTCGCCCTCCTCGACGACCCCGACGTCGGCGTGCGCTGGTTCGAGCGCGACGGCGCCGCGCTGCGCGAGCGGCCGCTGCCCGGCGCGCCCGGGTCGGCCCGCCACGTCGAGTTCACCGCGGACGGGGCGCTGCGCGCGCTGTCTTCGGGCGAGCTGGTGGTGTGGGAGGTCGCGGGGCCGCCAGCTCGCCACGACGCGCCGGTGGCCGAGGTGGTGAGCGCCGACGGCGCCTGGCTGTGCGATGGCGCCGGCCGACGGTGGCAGCGCCGCGATCGGAGCTGGACCGCGGTCGGGCGTTGCGTCGACGCCCTCGGGGTCGCCGCCGACGCCCGCGGCGCGCGCCTGGCGGTGGCCGGCCGGCGCGCGGTCGCCCTCGAGGAGGTCGCGACCGGCGCCGTCACGCCGATCGCCCTCGCGGTCGAGGTCACCGCGGTCGCCCTGGCGCCCGACGGCGGCTACCTGGCGGTGGGCACCGCCACCGGCGCCGTCGAGGTCCGCCGGGTCGCCGACGCCGCGGTCGTCGCGCGCCTGCACGGCCATCGCCATCCGATCACCGGCGTGTGGTTCACCGCCGACGCCGTGATCACCGCCGGCGCCGACGGTGTCGTCCGCCGCCACCTCCTGGCCCCGCTCGCCGCCGCGCCCGCGGACCTCGCCGCCGCCGCGGCCGCCCGCTGGCGTCCCTCGCCGGACCCGCCGTGAGGCGCGGTTGGGGCTACTGGAACATCGAGACCCGCAGTTTGCCGAAGCCGTTTAGCACCGTGCTGTCGGCCGGCCGCGACATCACCCGGACCCGGTTGCCGACGTTGCCCTCGATGCTCCACACCGTGCCGATACCGCCGTCGCCAGCCGGATCGAACGCCAGGAACATCCCGGCGTGGCTGTCCATGGCCTGGTAGTTGCCCGGCTTCTGATCGCTCGGCAGCGACTGCACCGCGTCGTAGTACAGGTTGGCGGGGTCGTTGCGATAGAACGACCGATCGTCGGCGTCCAGGCTGACCTCGGCGGCGGTGTAGTTCTGGCACCCGGACGCGATCACGCCGAGCTGACCGTCCGCGTTCAGGTCGACCAGCTCGGTGCCGCAGCCGTCGTCGTCGGGATCGCGGAAGGCGTTGGGCACGTTGTTGGGGTTCATCGTGGCTTGCCAGAACGTGGTGCCGCCGTCGACGACCACGTTGGCCGCCAGGTTGCCGTCGAGGCCGTCGGTCGCCATGGCGCCCGCCCAGTGATAGAACCAGTCGCACCACAGGAGGTCGTCGCCGACGTGGTAGCTGGCGTGGAGCGGCGCGAGCGACGAGCCGGTGTAACGGCTGCCGTCGGGATCGGTCGTGCCGTTCTTGCCCACCAGGCCGTCCAGATCGTCGCCGAGCTGATCGAGGGCCTGGAGCACCAGATCGATCCGCCCACCTTGCAGGGGGCCACTGGGGTCGCTGATCGTGCCGCCGCTCATCGCGTAGAACCAATCGCTGGTCGGCCCGAGCGCGACCCCGGCGTTGGTGAACAGGCGGATCTGGAAGCGGTACACCGCCCGCGGCGCGAGGCCGAGCGGGAGCGCCACCGGATCGACGACCAAGGTGTGGGGAAACGGCAGCGCCGGCAGGCCGGGCAGGAGCGGCGGGAAGCGCCACCAGGTCACGCCGGCGGTCAAGGTCATGCTGGTCCGCGCCATCACCACCGCCGGCGCCGACGCCGACGACAGCGCCTGGACCGTGAGCTGGTAGTCGATCGAGCCCATGGTCTCGAGGTGGGTGCGGGCGGCGGCGTTCGTGACCCGGATCTCGAACGGCGCCACCCGGGAGAACAGCGAGGTCTCGAGGGGCCGCACGGTCCGGTATCGCAGCATCGGCTCGTCGACGATGCCGCTGCAGTTGTCGTCGAGACCGTTGGCCAGCTCGGCCCGGCGCGGGTGGATCAGGGCGTTCGTGTCGTTGCAGTCGTCGCCGACCTGGTAGCCGTCGGCGTCGGCGTCGACGCCGAGCGCTTGCTCGGCGAGGTCGAGCTCATCGGGGGCCTCGGCCAGACACGCAGTGAGGAGCACCAAGGGGAAGGTCAGGAGCGCTGAGGGGCGTCGCATGGCGCCCAGCTCTGCAAGCGCGCGGCCACGCGCCAGCGCGCCCACGACTGCGGCCCCGGGACCTGGTCACCCCGGTGGAGGTGCGGCGCCGGTCCCTCGCGGTCCCGGTCAGCCCGATGGCGTCGCGCGGTCCCCGGCGTTGGGCCCCAGGGGCAGGGCCTCGCCGTGGCCGAGGATGCGCACGCCGGCGATCCCGGCGGCGGCGGCCTGGACCTCGAGGCGCTTGCGTGGCCCCTGGCTCCCCGACAGCCGCAGGTTGACCGTGCCCCAGTGGATCGGCACCAGGGCCCGAGCCCCGAGCCGCTGGTAGATGTCGAGGGCGCAGTCGGGATCGATGTGGACGCCGCGGTCCATCGCGGTGCGCCGCCACCGGTAGTACGCGACCGGCAGCATGCCGCCGATCGGCAGGAGCGTGGCCGCCAGGTCGAAGCGCTTGCCCAGCTCGTCGAAGACCGAGTGGTCCGAGAAGTCGACGTCGCCGGCGTGGTGGACCGCCAGACCGTCGGCGCGGACCACGTAGCCGGTGCACACCGGGGCGTCGCCTTTGCGCCAGCGGCCGTTGTCGTGCTTGGTCTCGACCGCGACCACGTCGACGCCGCCCAGGTCGACGTGATCGCCGGGCTCGGCCTCGCGGACCTCGCGGAAGCCGAGATCGGCGACGATCGGTCGAGCCCCGCGCGGCACCACCAGGAGCGTGTCGCGATCGATGGCCTTCAGGGTCCACCGGTTCAGGTGATCGACGTGGGAGTGGGTGATGAGGACCGCGTCGACCGGGCCGGCCCGACGGGCCCGACCGCGACCCAGCGGGTCGAAGAGCACCCGACGGCCGGCGAGCTCGACCACCGCGGTGGCGTGGCCGAGCCAGGTCACCGCCGGGCCGCCGGGCGGGGCGGCCGCGGTCTCCGCCCGGGCTGGCACTGGTTCAGCGCCGGCCGGTTGGGCGCCGGGATCCGTAGCTGTCGCCATCGGGCGCTGCTATAGCACGGGGGCCCGTGCTCACGTATTTCCTCATCGGGGCCGCGATCGGCGCGCTGACCGGCGTGCCGATCGGTCCGGTGAACGTGGCGGTGATCGACGCGGCCTATCGCCACACCCTGCGGCGCGGCATCGCGGTCGGGCTGGGCGGCGCGATCGGCGACCTGCTGTTCTCGGGCGCGGCGATGTTGTGGATCGGGCCGCACCTCATCGGCAAGCCCGGGGTCAAGCCGGTGCTGTTCGCGATCTCGGGGGTGGTGCTGGTGATCTACGGCATCCTGACCACGCGCAGCCAGCCGCCCGCGGCGCCGGCCGCCGGGCACCACGCCATCCCGCCGTACCACGAGATCTGGAACGGCCTGACGGTGGGGCTCGGCCTCATCGTCCTGAACCCGGCGGCGATCGTCACCTGGGTCGTCGTGGTCGGCTCGCACCTGAACGATCTGTCGACCGGCGAGGCCATCGCCGCCGCCCTCGGGGTGTTCGTCGGCAGCTTCGCGTGGTTCTCGTTCGTCGCCTTCATCGCCGACAAGGGCAAGCGGCTGATGGGCGAGCGCGCGATCTGGATCATGCGCGGCGTCGGCGTCGCGCTGATCGGCTACGGCCTGTACTCGCTGGGGCGCGCGATCGCCTACTTCGTCGGCTGACGGCGCGGCTGACGGCGCGGCCCTACCAGCCGAGCAGGCCGCCGGGATCGAGGCGCCGGCGCAGGCGGGCCGACACCGCGCAGCCGAACACCGGCTTGCTGGCCAGGGGCCGGTCGTCCTCGACCGCGGCCAGGATCGCGACGTCGCGGGGCCGGTTCGCGGCGGGGGTGTCGAAGTAGCCGCCGGTCCAGGCCAGGCGCCCGTCGATGAGCACCGTCACGACGGGCGCGGCGTCGAGGCGCGCGACCTCGCCCGGCCAGCTCGGCGCGACCGCGTGGACCGCGAACCCGGCGGCGCGCAGCGGCGCGGGATCGATCCCGCCCGCGACGATCACGGTCTCGGCCCAGCCCGGCCGCGGGCCGCGCCGGGCCAGGTGCGAGACCAGCAGGCGGGTGCACGAGCAACGGGCGGGGATCACGTGGATGGCCTGACGGGCGCCGGGCTGGGCCACCGCCGAGGTCGCGGCGACCAACGCCGCGCGGTCCCGCGGACCGGGCAGGGCGCCGGTGTGGCCGACCGCGAGCTGGGCCGCGATCGCGATCACCACCACGGCCCACACCGCGAGCGCGGCCGAGATCCAGCGCCCGCGGGTCATCCATCCCCACGCCCGGCGGTGATGAGCGGCACGACCGCGATCGCGCCGATGTCGGTGGTCACCACCACGGCCGGCGCGGCAGCGGCGCCGTCCACCAGCATCAGGTGTTGGCCACCGGGCGCCAGCACGGCGGTCCCGCCTGGCGCGATCGTGAGGGTCTCGAGCTGGCGCATCCGCGCGACGCCGTCGACGACCTCGCTGGCGTGGACCTCGACCCGGCCCCGGCCGGCCAGGCCGAGGGGCGCGACCCCGGTCACGGCGATCGCCCGGTCGCCGCGGTTCTTGAACCGCCCGTAGCCGACCCCGACGGGGCCGGGCTGCCGCGGGGTCCACAGCTCGATCTCGAGGGCCGGGCGCCAGGTGTCGCGCAGCGCGGACACCCCGGCCACGACCTCGGCGCCGTCGCGCGGGGCCGGCAGCGCGCCCGCGAGGTTGCCCTGGGGATCGACCACGAAGACCGCGGCGCTGTGATCGAAGGTGCCGTCGCGGTTGTCGACGTAGGTGGCGCCGAGCGCCGCGACCGCGCGGTCGAGCTGGGCCGGCGTGCCGGTCAAGCCGCGGATCGCCGGGTGGAAGGCCGCGACATACGCGGCGAGGTGGGCGCGGTCGCGCGCGGGGTCGACCGCCAGGAACGCCGCGGCCAGGGTCGGCTCGCGGCTGACCGCGTCGGCCAGGCGGGCCAAGGCGGTCGGGCACACGTCGGGGCAGCTCGTGTACCCGACGGCGACCACGGTCCAGTGGCCGGCCAGGATCTCGGCGCCGACCGCGTGACCGGCGCCGTCGTCGAGCTCGAGGTCGGCCAAGGACGTCGGGGTCGGGGCCACCCAGGGGATCGGCCGCTGGTCCGGCCACGGCAGGCCGCGCTGCGCAAAGGCGATCACCACGAGCGTCGCGAGCCCCAGGAGCGCGGCGATCAGCCGTTGGCGGGGCGACATGAGAGGGATATCGACCGGCGGCGCCGGTTGGATAGGGGGGCGGCGGGGTACCGGCGCGGGGCCGCCCCTCACCAGCGTCGGCCGGTGGCCGATTCGATCGGCATGCACGACCTGACCGCGACGATCGAGGCGATCCTGCTTCAGCGGATCGCCAACGATTCGTTGCGGCTCCCGGCCCAGCCGGCGATCGCGATCAAGGTCCGCGACGCCCTCGATCGCGGCGACGTCCAGTTCGGTCGCCTGGCCCGCATGATCGCCGAGGATCCCCTTTTGGCGGCCGAGATCGTGCACGCGGCGTCGGCCGCCGCCTTCGGCGCGTCCCACGTCACGTCGCTGGTCGCCGCCATGAACCGCCTGGGCGCGGTCCGCCTCATGCGGGTCGTGGTCGAGGCCCTGGCGCGGCAGCTCTTCACCTCCAAGGACCCCAAGATCGCCGCCGAGTTCGCCCGCATCCTCGAGCACTCGGTCGCGGTGGCCAAGGTGTCCGACGGGCTCGGCCGCGCCGTCGATCCGGCCATCGTCGAGGACGCCTTCCTGGTCGGGTTGCTCCACGACCTCGGCAAGGTCGTGGTGGCCAACACCCTCCTGGCGGCCGAGCACAGCCTGCCCAACCTCGATCGCGGTCGCTGGCGCAATGACTGGCTCGCCTGCACCCACCGGCTGCAGCGCAAGGTCGGCGCGGTCCTCGCCGAGCGATGGCGGCTGTCGCCGTCGTTGTCCAGCTACCTCACCCTCGAGGACGACTTCGACGCTGCCGCGCCGCGCTCGGCGGTGAACGTGGTCCGCCTGGCCAACGCCGCGGTCAAGCTCCAGGGGCTGACCGCCGGGCCCGCCGATCGCGACGAGCTGGTCGCGATCGTCGAGATGGGCAAGCTGGTGTGCGAGCTCGACGGCGACCTGGTGACGGAGGTCGTGACCGAGGCGCTGCCGGCGGCCCCGGCGGCCCCGGCGGTCGCAGCGGCGCGGTGATCCCCCCTCGACAGCCGCGCCGGGCGGCCGAACCACCCATCACGGATTTCGGAGGCACGCCCCCATGGCCAAGAAGATTCTGATCGTCGATGACTCTGCCACCGTGCGACACCAGCTCGGCGGCGTCCTACGCGAGGCGGCCTACGAGGTGCTCGAGGCGGGCGGCGGCCACGAGGCCCTCGACCACGCCCGCGGCAACGCCCTCGACCTCATCATCACCGACGTCAACATGCCGGGCATGACCGGGCTCGAGCTGGTCCGTCATCTGCGCCAGCTCGCGACCCATCAGCGCACGCCGGTGTTCATGTTGACCACCGAGTCGAGCGTCGAGATGGTCAAGCAGGGCAAGGAGGCCGGGGTGACGGCGTGGATCGTGAAGCCCTTCAAGCCCGACATCCTCCTCAAGGGCGTCGCCAAGATCGCGGGGGTGTGACGTGCTCGCCGCGCGCGATACCCGAGGTGAAGCCATGGCGGACGTGTCCTCGCAGCGCACCGTGCTCATCGCCGACCACGATCCGTCCCTGCGCTCCCGCCTGGCCGCGGTGGTCCGCGGCCTGGGCCTGGCGGTCGAGGAGGTCAGCCCCGGGCAGGACCTGTGCGCCGCCCTGACGGCCAGCAAGTTCGACCTCGCGCTCCTCGACGTCAACGAGGCCATCGATGGCGGCCGCGGCCTGGCCGCGCTGCGCGGGGCCGGCGACCAGCGGCAGGTCCTCATGATCCTGGCCGAGCTCAAGGCCGCGGCCCTGGCGCCGATGATGCGGCTGGGGGTCGGCGGCTACGTGCTCCGGACCCAGAGCGACCCCGACGTCGCCAACCAGCTCCGCAAGATCCTGCGGCTGCCGGTCGAGCCCCCGGCGCCCGCGCCCCGGCCGCGTTCGGTCTCCGACCCGGCAGGGCCGCCCCTGGTCCCGGCCCGGCAGGCCGAGGCCCCCAAGCCGGCGGTCGCCGACGTGGTCCAGCCCGGGCGGGCGGTCCTGGTCGGCTTCGACGAGCCGTCGTGCCAGGTCATGATAGCGCGCCTGCGCCAGGCTCGGGTCGACGGGATCCGCGCCACCAGCCCCGACGCGCCCTTCGAGCTGGTCCACAAGGACGATCGCGTGATCGCGGTCATCGCCAGCCTGACGGCGATGGCGCCCGGCGTGATCGAACAGTTGAAGAACCTGGTCTACAGCCGGCCCAGCCTGACCGTGGTCGTGTGCGGCGGCTCGCGCCACCACGCCGACCTCACCGAGTTCACGCGGCTGCAGACCCGCCGGGTCTTGAACGAGCCGGTGACCCCGGCCGAGCTGGCGATGCAGACCGTCGATGCCCTGAGCGAGAACCACCTCGACGTCGAGACCGTGCAGTTCCTCGAGCGCAGCGTGGCCGCGCTCCTCGACGACAGCCCGCTCGGGATCCAGCCGGCGGCGCCGCACTTCCGCGTGACCTCGCGGCTCCTGGCGCCGATCGCCGCGATCATCGAGATCGCCGGACCCGAGCTGTTCGGGCGCATGATCATCAGCGGCGATCCGCTGGTCTTGACGCGGATCGCCCGCCACTGGCTCGGCCAGGTGCCGCGGACCCGGGACGCGGTGTGGGACGCCGCTGGCGAACTCACCAACCGAGTGGCCGGCCAGCTCCGCGCCTTCTACCGCGCGCGCGGCTACGTCACCCACCAGTCGCCGCCGCTGGTGATCGAGGGCACCGACACCGAGGTGCGCCAGCTCGCCCGCCTGCCCAGCATCGTCTTCACCTTCGAGGTCGCCCGGCCGGCTGGCCAGATCTTCCTCGAGTGGCACCTGGCCGCGGCGCCGCGCCCGGCCCCGGCCTCGGCGACGCCCGACGACGGCGCCGAGATCGCCGACTCCGGTGAGTTGACCTTCCTGTGACCGTCGCTGGTTCCCGCAGTGGTTTCGCCTGGAGTCATCGATGAGCGCCGTCCTCCGCACCTTGATCCTGCCGTCGACCGTGACCGACTTCGAGCGCGCCTACCTGCGCAAGGTCAACCGGGTCGGGCTGGGGTTCTTCCTCGCCCACCTGCCGGTCCTGCCGCTGGTCGCGTGGTGGAACGACACCGGCCCGCTCCTGGCCCTGGTCTTGACCGTCCTGGTGGCGATCGGACCGGCGCTGGCGTTCGTGGCGGCGCCCAACCCGCGCACGGTCGGTGTGGTGTACGGCGTCGCGGCCATGGCGATGGGTGGGGTCCTGGTGCACCACGGCCACGGCGAGCACCAGATCGAGATGCACTTCTACTTCTTCGTCGTGCTCGCGATGATGGCGGTCTACGCCAACCCCCTGGCGATCGTCGCCGCGGCGGCGACGGTGGCGATCCACCACGTCGTCTTGTTCGCCTGGTTGCCCGGCAGCGTGTTCAACCACGACGCGACCTACTGGACCGTGGTCCTGCACGCCCTGTTCGTGGTGATCGAGTCGGTCGCCACGGTGTTCATCGCGCGCAGCTTCTTCGACAACGTCGTCGGCCTCGAGAAGATCGTCGCGCAGCGGACCGCCGATCTCGACGCCCGCAACCGCGAGCTACGCCTGGTGCTCGACCACGTCGATCAGGCGATGTTGACGATCGATCGCGACGGCGCGATGTCGCCCGAGTGCTCGGCGACCACCGAGGTCTGGTTCGGACCGCGCCGCGTCCCGACCTTCGCCGACTACCTGCGGCCCCATGCCCCGGGCGCCGCCGATCAGTTCGCGGTGGCGTGGGAGCAGGCGACCCAGGAGATCCTGCCGATCGAGCTGGCGATCGATCAGCTCCCCCACGACCTGGCGATCGGCGACCGCGCGTACCAGCTCGCGTACACGCCGATCGAGCACGACGCCCACATCAGCGGCGCCCTGGTCGTGATCACCGACGTGACCGCCGAGGTCGCCGCCGCCCAGCTCGAGGCCGAGCGCCGCGAGTTCGCCACGGCGGTCCAGCACCTGGCCGCCGATCGCACCGGGTTCCTGGAGTTCCTCGCCGAGGCCCACGCCCAGGTGACCGCAGTCACCGGGCGGCAGCGGCCCAACCCGGTGGCCTTCAAGCGCATGGTCCACACCCTCAAGGGCAACGCCGCGATCTACGAGTTCACGTCGATCGCCCAGGCCTGCGAGCGGATCGAGGACGAGCTCGCGTCGCCCGGGGCCGCGTCCGACACCACCCTGGCCGCGCTGGCCGCGCGCTGGGGCCGGCTCGAAAGCGCGCTCCACAGCCTCCTCGATCGTGGCAACCGCCACCGGATGGAGGTCGACGAGGCCGATTACCGCGCGGCCCTGGACGCCATCGCTCGCGGCGAGTCCCATGCCGACCTGGCCGCGCAGCTCACGCGCTGGCGGATGGAGCCGATCGGCCGCCGCCTGGCCAAGGTCCGGGAGCAGGCGCGCCGGATCGCGACCCGCCTGGGCAAGACCGACCTACGGGTCGAGGTCGAGGGCGAGGACGTCCAGATCGATCCTGAGCGCTGGGCGCCGCTGTGGGGCTCCTTCGTCCACCTGATCAGAAACGCGATCGATCACGGCATCGAGGCCTCGGACGAGCGCATCGCCCGCGGCAAGGCGCCGGCAGGTCGCCTGGTCATCCGCGCCACCGAGGACGACCACGAGACCCGCCTCGAGCTGCGCGACGACGGCCGCGGCATCGACTGGCAGGCCGTCGCGGCCCGCGGTCGCGACCTGGGCGTCTCGGCCAAGAGCCGCGAGAGCCTGGTGGAGGCCCTGTTCGCCGACGGCCTGTCGACCCGCATCGAGGTCAGCGAGTTCTCCGGCCGTGGCGTCGGCCTGGGCGCCGTGCGCGCCGCCGCCGTCGCCGCCGGCGGCACCATGACCATCGACAGCGAGCCCGGCCAGGGCACCACCATCCGGTTCTCGATCCCCCGCGCCCCGCTCGCCCCGGCAGCCGCCCCCGGCCGCGCGGCCTGAGCGCGAGAGCCCGAACCCGAGCCCGAACCCGAACCCGAACCCGAACCCGAGTCCGAACCCGAGTCCGAGTCCGAGTCCGAGTCCGAACCCGAGACCGAGTCCGAGTCCGAGTCCGAGTCCGAGTCCGAGTCCGAGTCCGAGTCCGAGTCCGAGTACGAGCCCGAACGCGATCCCAGTACGTCTGAGTTCACCCGACCCTACGCTGAACCTCCGGCGCCCCGGAGGGGCGCCGGCCGACCGGAGGGAGGCGTCTCGGAGGGGAGGCTCGCCGGGGGCGTGACCCCGGCGAGGGGAGGTTTGGTGACAAACCTCCCCAAAGAGCACAGGGAGGCGTCTCGGAGGGGAGGCTCGCCGGGGGCGTGACCCCGGCGAGGGGAGGTTTGGTGACAAACCTCCCCAAAGAGCACAGGGAGGCGTCTCGGGCGGGGGACCCGCCGGGGACCTGGCCCCGGCGGGGGAGGGTTTGGTGACAAACCCTCCCAAAAAGAACGCTAATTCGCTTCGAGGGCCGCGAGCAGCTCGCCCACCGACGCCTCGACCCGACCCGCGAGGGCCTTGGTCACCGGCAGGTCGTCCTCGGCGAGCAAGGCCGAGAGCCGGCGCGCGGCGCCCAAGAGCTGGCTGCGCACGCGCTCCTTGCGCTCGTCGTCGCCCTCGGGGAAGGCGACCTCTTTGTACTTCTTCGCGAGCATCGGCGCCTCGGCGCCTTCCTCGAAGGCGAAGCGCCGCATGTCGGCCAGGGTGGCCTCGTCGGCGGCGCCGCGATCGGTGGCCTTCTGCACGAACTCGACCGCGGCCATCGACGGGATCGGCTCCTCGGGCAAGGCCCGGGCGCGCTCGAGGACGTTGGGCGCGCTCGACTCGAGGAAGCGGAAGCTGCCGAGGAGCTTGGCCACCGTCGAGGACCGCAGGTGCAGCTCCTTGCGACAGTACGAGTCGAAGTCGGTGAAGCCCCAGCGCCGCCACGACTCGTGCTTCTGGACCCGGGCCAGGGCGTCGGCCAGCTCGAGCCAGGTCCGCTTGAAGGCGCGGGCCTTGGCCAGGGTGTCGGCGCGCTCGGCGTCACCCGACACCGCCAGCAGGCGGTCTTCCATCTGGCGATCGGTCTTGGTGATGATCTTCGAACCCACGGCGCGCACGCTATGCGATCGGTCTGATCGTGGCCAGGGCGCGGCCGCCGGTTTTCCCCGACGGACGCCGACCGCGGCTCAGAAATCTGAGCCCGCGGCGCAGGATCGTCAGGGCTTGCGGGCGGCACGGAACCTGCTCATCCTCGAGCGACCGTGCGCGCGCTCGCGATCCTCTGGGCCCTCGGGGCTGCCGCCTGCACGTCGTTCTACGACGCCGGCGCGAGCCTCGATGACGAGGCCGCCCCTGGGGCCTGCGCGATCGACGACGACTGCGTCCTGGCCGGGCCGACCTGCTGCGACTGTCCGACCTACGCCACCTCGGTGACCAGCGGCTGGGCCGAGAGCTGCGCCAACGTCGACTGTCCGACCCCGGGCGGCGCCTGCACGGGCCTCGAGGCCCGCTGTCAGGACGGCGCCTGCGTCGCGACCTGCGGCGCGGCGGCCTGCGACCTGTCGTGCCCGAGCGGCTTCGCCTCCGACGCCGCGGGCTGCCTGGTGTGCGCGTGCGCGCCGGCCTCCGCGCCGGCCGAGTGCGAGCGCGACGATCAGTGCGTCCAGACCCGCGCCGACTGCTGCGGCTGCGCGCGGGGCGGCACCGACACCGCGGTGCCGATCGGGACTCGGGGTGGCTTCGACGACGGCCTCGGCTGCCCGGCCGATGGCGCCAGCGTCGCGTGCCCCGAAGTCACCACCTGCGATCCAGCGGCGATCCCGCGGTGCCTGGCCGGCCAGTGCCAGCTCGCCACCGCCGGCGCGCCACCGCCGACCTTGCCCGACGGGGCCTGCGGTCGCGCCGACCTGCCGCCGTGTCCGGCCGGGTCGCGCTGCGTCCTCAACCAGAGTGGCGAGGCCGGTCCCCTCGGGGTCGGGGTGTGCGTGGCCAGCAAGCGGTAGGGCTGGCGACGCGTTATACTGACGGCCTCATGAGTTCCGGCGGCAACACGCGTATGGGCCCTGGTGGCTCGGGGGACCTGCCGTCGGCGGGGTCGTCGACGTCGATCCCGGCGGGGTCGGCCCCAGCAGACGGCGCCGAGGCGACCCTGGTCGGCGAGATCCTCGACGGCCGCTACCGGGTGACCAAGAAGCTCGGCGAGGGCGGGATGGGCGAGGTCTACGCCGCCGAGCACATCCACATCGTCAAGAAGGTCGCGATCAAGCTCCTGCGGCCCGAGATCGTGTCCAACCAGGAGGCGGTCACCCGCTTCCGCCAGGAGGCCCACTCGGCCTCCTCGATCGGCCACAAGAACATCATCGGCATCCTCGATTACGGCCAGCTCAAGGACGGCCGGATCTACCTGTGCATGGAGCTCCTCGACGGAGCGCCCCTCAACGATCTGATCAAGACCCCGCTGCCCGCGGATCGCCTGCTCAACATCCTCATCCAGACCGGCCACGGCCTGGCCGCGGCCCACGCCAAGAACATCGTCCACCGGGACATGAAGCCGGAGAACATCTTCGTCACCACCGGTCCGTCCGGCGAGGATGTCCCCAAGCTCCTCGACTTCGGCATCGCCAAGGTCGCCGGTCAGGACGGCCAGAACAACCTGACGCGCACCGGCACGATCTTCGGCACGCCGTACTACATGGCGCCCGAGCAGGCCCTCGGCCAAAGCGTCGACGGCCGCTGCGACATCTACGCGATGGGCGTCATCTGTTACGAGGTGTTCGCCGGCTCGCTGCCGTTCATGGGCGAGTCGTTCATGGGCATCTTGACCCAGCACATCACCACCGAGCCCGAGCCGGTGGCGCAGCGGGCGGCCAAGGCCGGTCGGACCCTGCCGCCGGGGCTGGCCGAGGTGATCGCGCGGGCGATGGCCAAGGATCCCGACAAGCGCTACCGCACGATGGACGAGTTCGTGAACGGGCTGGTCGAGGTCTACCGGACCATGGCCGGCGCTGGAATGAGCTCGTACCTCGAGGCCTTCAAGCCGGCGACTGGGATGATGCCGGCGGCGGGCTCCTCGGGGATGCCGCCGGCGATGCCGGGCCGGCCGTCGATCCCGCCGGGCGCGAGCGCGCCCACGGTCGTGGCGGGCGCCATGCCGGGGCTGGCCTCGCCGACCCCGGCGCCGTATCAGGGGCAGCCGCCCTACGGCGCGGGTCAACCGCCCTACGGCGCCCAGCCACATCCTCACGCGCCGAGCGGCCCGTACCCGGCGCCGGGGGCCAGCGCGAGCGCGCCGTACTTCAACCCCGACTCGTCGCAGTTCCAGATGGCCGAGGCCGAGCCGCCCAAGAAGGGCAAGGCCGGTTTGATCGCGGCCTTGCTGCTGGTGGTGATGGTCGCCGGTGGCGTCGCCGCGGCGATCGTCCTGTCGGGCAAGAAGAAGGACAAAGAAGGTGGCGGTGACGATCCGGTGGCGGTCGCGACCGACGCCGCGGTGGTCGCGGTGGCGACGCCGGACGCGGCCGGCGCCGTCGCGACCGGCGACCCGATCGACGCCGGGGCCGCGGCGACCGACGAGCCGATCGACGCCGGGCAGCTCGCGGCCCTCGAGGTCGACGCCGGCGACCCCGGCGTACCACCCGACCCGGTCGATCCGCCCGACGCGGGCACCACCGGCGAGCCGTCGATCGACATCGCGGTGCTGGTGTCGTCCAACGCCCGCGGCGCGGTGGTCTGGGTCGACGGCAAGGCGGTCGGCAAGGCGCCCAAGATCGTCAAGGTGACGCCGGGCACGACGCACGAGGTCACGGTCAAGGCCAAGGGCTACGAGGACAAGACCATCACCGTCGACGGCCTCGAGGAAGAGGTCAAGGTGCGCCTGAAGGCCCTGCCCGGGACCAAGCCGCCCAAGCTCGACTGCACCAAGCCCGAGAACGCGATGCACCCCGACTGTATGGGCTGATCGCCGACGCTCGGCGACCGCGGTGCCCCGGATCACAGGCGCCGCGCAGATCGCCGCCGACGCCGCCGCGATCTGGCACGATCGATCCGCTAACCGCCGCCGCCAGCCCCCGAGGTCCCCATGCGCCCCATCCTCCGCACGCTCCTGCCGCTCGTCGCCTTGCTCGTCTCCGCCGCCGTCGCCGTGGCTCAACCCGACCCGCTGGTCGAGGCGCGGGCCCACTACCAGGCCGGAACCGCCAAGTTCGCCGCCGCCCAGTACGACGAGGCGGTCGCCGAGTTCCGCGCCGCCGACGCGCTGGCGCCGTCGCCGATGAACGACTTCAACATCGGCCTGGCCCTCGACCGCAAGGGCGACGCCGCGGGCGCGGTCGCCGCCTATCGCTCGTACCTCAACCGGTCGCCCAACGCCGCCAACCGCGGCGAGGTCGAGGCCTCGATCGCGCGGCTGGCGTCCGCCGCCGCCGCCGCCGAGGCCGCCGCCGCCGAGGCCGCGCGCCAGGCCGCCGCCGAGGAGGCCGCTCGTCGGGCCGCCGCCGAGGCCGCGGCCGCCGCGACCCGCCCGGCCGCGCCGTCGACGACCGGCGATCCCACCCTCGACCGGGTCGCGACCGTCGACCTCGCCGCCGCCCGCGGCGCCCAGCCGCTGCCGGCCCCGAGCGCGGCCGCGACGCCGCCTAGCCCGGCGGGTGGCGATCCAGCGGCGCCGCCGCCGGCCGACCAGCCCAAGCCCAAGGCGTCGAAGCCGATCTACAAGAGCCCGGTGTTCTGGGTGCTGGCCGCGGTCGGCGTCTACGTCCTCATCACGCTCGCCGACGACGGCTCGGACACCCAGGCCGGCCGGCTCGGGTTGATGGAGCCCGTGGGCTCGCCGCGGATGACCGGCGGCGCGACGGTGTTCTCGTTCTGAGCGAGGGAGAGGCGGAGACCGAGGCGGAGACCGCGGCCGAGACCGAGGCGGAGGCCGAGACCGAGACCGAGGCCGAGGTGGAGTGGTGGGCTAGGCGAACTCCTCGATCAGCACGAGCACGGCCATGGCCAGGACCAGGAGGCCGAAGGCGCGGCGCAAGGTGGCCGGGGCGATCCGGCCGGCCAGGCGGCCGCCGACGATGGCGCCGAGCACCGACAGCGCGCTGACCGCGAGGGTCCACGGCCAGTCGATCGCGACGTGATCGAGGCGCTCGAGGAAGCCGGCGGCGCTGGTGCAGGCGATGACCAGGAGCGACGTGCCGATCGCGCGCTCGACCGCGAGGCCGGCGCCGAGGACGAGGACCGGCACGACCAGGAAGCCACCGCCGGCGCCGACGAAGCCGGTGAGCGCGCCGACCGCGAGGCCGAGCCCGAGGGCCACCGCCAGCGGCAGTCGGGTCCGCGGCGGTGCCGCGGTGCGCCGGCCGCGCAGCATAGCGACCGCGGTCGCGAGCATCATCGCCGCGAAGCACACCATGAGGACGTGGCCGGAGACCCCGCGGGCCAAGCGTCCCCCGACGAGCGCTCCGACCATCCCGGCAGCGGCGAAGCCGAGCCCGGTGCGGACCTCGACGCGGCCGGCCCGGGCGTGGGTCAAGGCGCCGGCGGCGCTGGTCAGCGCGACCACCAGGAGCGAGGCCGCGATCGCGGCCTTGGCCGGCCACCCGGCGACGTAGGTGAAGACCGGCACGGTCAAGACCGAGCCGCCGCCGCCGAGGAGCCCGACGATCGTGCCGATCGCCAGGGCCAGGGCCAGGACCGCGGCCAGCATCAGTCCTCGATGCCGAGGGCGCGCATGCGGCGCCACAGCGTGACCCGCGACCAGCCGAGCAAGCGGGCCGCGCGATCGCGGTTGCCGTTGGTGCGGGCCAGGGCATCGCGGATCCGTCGGGCCGCAGCGGGCTCGTCGGAGGCCGGCGCCGGCGCGTCGGCCACGGCGATCTCGCCGCCGACCGGGCCGACGGTGCCGAGCTCGTCGGGCAGATCGCGGGTCTCGAGGACCGGGCCGTCGCCGATCGCGAAGGCGTAGGCGACGACGTTGCGCAGCTCGCGGACGTTGCCCGGCCAGGAGTGGCGCTCGAGGGCGGCGGCGGCGGCCGGGGCGATGCGTTCGATCTGGCGGCGGCCGCGCTGGTTCTGCTCGGCGATGATCGTCTCGACTAGCAGCAGGACGTCGGATGGCCGTTCGCGCAGCGGCGGGATCCGCACCGGGATCACGCGCAGGCGATACATGAGGTCGGCGCGGAACCGTCCGGCCTCGACCTCGGCCCGCAGCGCGCGGTGGGTCGCCGACACCACCCGGACGTCGACCGCGATCGGCTCGCGCCCGCCGACCGGCAAGACCGTCCGGCTCTCGAGCACGCGCAGGAGCTTGGCCTGGAGCTCGAGCGGCAGCTCGGCGACCTCGTCGAGGAACAGGGTGCCGCCGTCGGCGAGCTGGACGTGGCCCGGGGTGTCCTTGATCGCGCCGGTGAACGCGCCCTTGGCGTGGCCGAACAGCTCGCTCTCGAGGAGGTTGGCCGGCAGGGCCGCGCAGTTGAGGGCGCGGAACGGGCCGGCGGCGCGCGCCGAGCAGGTGTGGAGGGCGCGCGCCACCAGCTCCTTGCCCGAGCCGGTCTCGCCGCGCACCAGCACGGTCTCGTCGCTCGCCGCCACGCGCGCGATGATGCGGAACAGCTCTTTCATCCGCCCGTCGCGCGTCCACATGCCATGGAACTGCACCGGCTCGCCCTCGTCGCCCGCCACCGGCGTGACGTAGACCACCCAGCCGACGGGCGCGGTCCGGCCGTCGCGGGAGATCGGCACCGAGCGCACGCGGACCCGCTCGCTGGTGCCGGTCGGTCGCGGGATGATCGCCTGGAAGCCGGTGCCGGCCGCCAGCGCCTCGGCGAAGGGGCGCTTGGGTCGGTCGCCACACAAGAGCGTCGCCGCCGAGCTGCCCAGGGGCACGTCGAGGCCGAGGGCGTCCTTGGCGCCCGGGGTGGCGGCGCGGATCCGCAGGTCCTGGTCGAGGATCAGGGCGGCGCCGATCAGCTCGTCGAGGGCGTCCTCGAACAGGGCGCGCTCGCCGTCGGCTAGCTCGCGCGCGGGCGTCGATCGGGGCATCGGCGCGCCAGGGTACCCGCGCGCGCGGTCGGGCAGCAAGCCCGCCCCGGCGCCTCGGCGCCCCGTGATACAACGCCGGCCATGAGCCTCCTCCGAGCTCCGCGGTGGGCCCTCGCGCTCTTGCTGGCGTCGTGCGTCGACAAGTCGCCGCCGCCACCGCCCGTCGATCCCGCGCTGGTCGCCGAGAACCTCTTGTCGGCGCCGCCGGCGGACCTGACCCAGCGCGTCGACGCGACCTTCGGCGGCGGCGTGGTCTACCTCGGCAACACCGTCGAGCTGGCCCATCCCGGCCCGGTGGTGCCCGGCGACAAGCTGACGATCGTCCACTACTGGCAGGTGAACCAGGCGCCGCCCAAGGGCTACCGGGTGTTCTCGCACCTGACCGGCGACCGCGGCGACTTCGCCAACGTCGACCTCACCGACATGCGCAAGGGCCACCCGCCGGACACCTGGCGCCCCGGCGAGGTGATCCGCGATCGCCAGACCTTCATCCTGCGCAAGGACTGGAAGTCGCCGAAGCTGGCGCTGTCGGTCGGGCTGTACCAGAAGGGCAGCGCCAAGGTCAGCGATCGGCTGGCGGTCACCGGCGCGCCGTCGAAGGACGGCGCGGTCACCGTCGCGACCTTCGAGGTCGACGTCGCGCAGCCGACCGGCCCGATCGCCAAGCGCGCGGTCGGCGCGATCGTCGTCGACGGCAAGGCCACCGAGCCGGCCTGGCGCGAGGCGCTGTCGACCGCCGGCTTTCAGACCGCCGAGGGCAGCCCCGAGCCCAACGGCCCGACCGCGGCCAAGCTGACGTGGGACGATCAGCACCTCTACGTCTACGTGTCGGCCACCGACAACGACGTGGCCTCGAGCTACACCGCGACCGACGAACCGATCTGGAAGGCCGACGTGATCGAGCTCTTCATCGACGCCGACGGCAACGGCAAGGGCTACGTCGAGCTGCAGGTCAGCCCGAAGAACGTGCAGTTCGACACCTGGTACGCGATCGGTCGCCCGAACGACGACAAGAGCTACAGCGCGGCGATGACGACCGCGGTCGAGGTCCGCGGCACGCTCAACAGCGGCAGCCTGGACGATCAGGGCTGGGACGCGGAGTTCGCGATCCCGTGGGCCGCGGTCAAGGGCAACGATCCGTCGATGGCCGTGCGCTTGCCGCCGCAGCCGGGCGACACGATGAAGTTGAACGTCGTGCGGGTCGACTATCCGGCGGGCGGCTCGCCGAGCGCGTCGGCGTGGAACCGGATCCGCTACACCGACTTCCACTCGATCGATCGCCTGATGACGATCACCTTCGGCGATCCGGCCGGCGGCATCAAGCCGGCGGCCGAGGCGCCCGCGCCGGGGACCACGCCCGCGCCCGCGCCGGGGACCACGCCCGCGCCCGCGCCGGGGACCGCGCCCGCGCCGGGGCAGGTGCCTGGCATCGCGCCGGTGTCCGGCAAGGCGACGCTGGCGCCGGCCGGGACCGCCCCCGCGGTCGTGACGCCCACACCCTCGGCGCCGCCGACCCCGTGACGGCCGGCGCGCGGCCGCGGGTCGCGCTAGCCTCTCGCTCCATGCGCCGCTCGTGTTCGTTGGTCGTGCTCGGCCTGATCGCCTGCGGCGGTCCGCCCAAGAAGGTCGGTGGGCAGCCGAGCTGGCGGAGCCCCGGGCCCGACGAGCCACCGCCACCGCCACCCGTCGCCGTGCCGACGCTGACGCTCACGCCGAGCGCCCCGCCGACCGCGGCCTACAACGATCCGCCGGTCGCGGTCGCGCCGATCACCGCGCTGGGCGACGCGGTCCGGGCCGAGATCGCGGCGCTGGCGCCGGCCGGGGTCGCGCCGGTCGCCGACGGGCGGATGTTCGCCGCGGCGTCGGCGCTGGCGGCGATCGTCCCCAAGCAGGGCATCCTGCCGTACCCGCTGGTCGAGTTCGCGCTCCAGCACCACGGCATCATCGAGCCGTCGCCGTCGATGTTCGTGTTGTGGGCTGACGCCGCGACGCCGGGGCCCCTGGTCCAGGCGATGCGCGAGCGCCTGGCCGAGCTGCTGCACGGCGACCCGCCGGCGCGGTGGGGCGTCGGCCTGGCGACCCGCGCCGAGGGCGTCGCGGTGGTGGTGATGGCCCAGGTCTCGATGGTCGAGACCCAGCCGATCCCGCGCGCGCTGCCGAGCGGCGGCAAGGCGCCCCTGGTCGGCAAGCTCCGCTCGGGGGTGGTCGACCCCGAGGGCTTCGTCACCGGGGTCGACGGCGCGGTCCGCCGCTTGGCCCTCGTCACCGCGCCCGACGGCAGCTTCCGCGGCGAGCTGGCGTGCGATCGGGTCGACGGCGTGATCCAGGTCGAGCTGGCCGGCACCGACCGCACCGGGCTCACGATCCTCGCCAACGTCCCGGTGTGGTGCGGCGGGACGCCGCCGCGCTCGGTCACCGCCAGCGTCGAGCCCGAGGACGCCGCCCCGGTGACCTCGGTGGCCGCCGCCGAGGCCCGGCTCCTCGAGCTGCTCAACCGCGATCGCGGCCTGGCCGGCCTGCCGGCGCTGGTCGCCGACCCGGCGGTCGCCGCGGTCGCCCGGGCCCACAGCGAGGACATGGCGCGGAGCGGCTTCGTCGGCCACGTCTCGCCGACCACCGGGTCGGCCCTCGATCGCGTCACCGCCGCCGGCCTCCGCACCAGCGTCGTCCTCGAGAACATCGCCCGCGCCTACGGACCGGTCGAGGCCCAGGCCGGGCTGATGAACAGCCCTGGCCACCGCGCCAACGCGCTGTCGAGGGTCGCGACCCACGTCGGCGTCGGGGTCACGCTCGGCGACGAGGTCGCGGGCCGGCGCGAGCTGTACGTGACGATGGTCTTCACCCGCGTCCCGCCCACCCTCGATCCGGCCGCGGCCCGGGCCGAGCTCCTGCCGCGCTTCACCGCCGGCGGTCGCCTGGCTGGGGCGGACGAGCTCGACGCCATCGCCGACGAGTTCGTGGCCCAGCTCGCCCGCGGCGTGCCGCGCGCGACCGCCCGTCAGGTGGTCAGCCGACGCCTCGACGCGCTGGGCGGTCGCTACCGCCAAGCCGCCAGCGTGGTCACCGCGGTGACCGATCTCGATCAGGTCGATGCCGCGGCGATCATCGGCGACAGCGGCGCCGATCGGATCGGGCTGGCGCTGGCCCAGGGAGATCATCCCGACCTCGGCCCCGGCGCCTACTGGCTGGTCATCATCCTCGCCAGCAAGCGCTGACGGACCCGACGGCGTCGCGCGCCGACCCGCGGCTCAGCCGGCGGCGCGGCGAGCCACGATCCGGGCGACCTCGAGGGCGTCGGCCCAGGCGTAGAGCGCGCCGGCGTCGCCGCGCGGCCGCGCTACCCAGGCGTCGAGGTCGGCCCGGCGGCCGATCGCCGCGAGCGCCAGGGCCCGGGCCGGCTCCTCGGCGTCGGCGCCGGTGACCGCGCGCGCCACCACCGCGACCACCGCGGCCAGATCGGCGGCCGGGCTCGGCGCGGCCGCGGCCTCGACGCCGGCAACCATCAAGGTCGGGATCGTGGCGTCGGCCAGGACGACGGTGGCCGGCCCGATCGCGCCGTGGGTCGCGCCCAGCTCGTGGATGACGACGCAGGCCCGGGCCAGCCGCTTGAGCAGGCGCAGGCCATCGTCGATCGCGATCGCCGCGGTCGCGGCGCTGACCGGCGCGCCGGCCGGCGCCTCGAAGACCGCGGTCCGGGTCGCTTGCTCGAAGGCCAGGGCGCGCTGCACGAAGGGCGTCGCCGCCCGGGCCAGGGCGCGCAGCCGCGCGATCGCGCGGTCGGCGCCGGGGCCGTCATCGAAGCGCTCGATCACTACCGAGCGATCGAGCACGCCGTCGACCGCGCGGTACAGCCGCGAGCATCCGGTCGCGCCGAGCGGGCTCTCGAAGCGATAGCGGCTGGCCTCGGCCGCGGGCTCGTCGGCGGCCAGCTCGGCGATCGAGTGGGGGCGGCTGTCGCGGCGCGGTCGCGGCACGACCAGGGTCGGTCCGGCGCGCTCGCCGAGCGCGATCGCCTCGAGGGCGGCCCGGGCCGCGGCCAGCGACGGGAAGCGCTCGCTCGGACCCTTGGCCAGGAGCTGAGCGCAGATCGGGTCCCAGCCCGGGGCGACGTCGGGCGCGACCGCGCTCGGCGCCGGGGCTGGCTCGCCGAGGTGCTGGGCGACGAAGTCGGGGCCGAGGAACGGCAGGCGCCCGGTCAGGGCCTCGAACACCGTCACGCCCAGGCCGTAGAGATCGGCGGCGATCGTGATCGGCGCGCCGGTGATCTGCTCGGGCGACATGTACGCCAGCGAGCCGATCAACCCGCCGGTCTGGGTCTGGCCGAGATCGATCAGGTGGGCGACGCCGAAGTCGCCCAGCTTGGCGGCGCCGCGGCCGTCGAAGAAGACGTTGGCCGGCTTGACGTCGCGGTGGACCACGCCGCGGTGGTGCGCCAGCTCGAGGCCGCCCAGGAGCTCGAGCGCCATCCGGCGCACCTGGGCTCCGCCGAGCCGCTCGCCCGACGCCAACCGCTGGGCCAGCGAGCCGCCGGGCAGGTACTCCATCACCAGGAAGCCGTGATCGAGGGAGGCCTCGTAGACCTCGACCAGCGCCGGGTGGCGCAGGCCGCTGGCCAGCTTGGTCTCGCGCACGAAGCGCTCGTAGGCGGCGCTGCCGCGGGCGCCGGCCGCGAAGTACATCTTGATCGCGACCGTGCGGCCGGTGGTCTCGTCGACCGCGCGGAACACCCGACCGGCGGCGCCCGCGCCGAGCAGGGTCTCGAGCCGGTAGCGTCCGGCCACCAGCTCGCGCTGGCGCTCGCTCGGCGCCGGCCGGGTCGCCGCCTGTTGCCGCAGGTACTCCGACAGCTCGGGGGCGACCGTCGGATCGTCGGCGCGGAGCTGGCGCAGGGCCTCGCGGGCGGCGTCGGCCAGGCCCAGGCCGGCCAGCGCCACCACGAGCTGCCGGCGCGCCTCGACCGCGACCGCTGGCGTGGCCGCCGCCTCCTGCAGATGGCGCGCGGCGACGTCGTAGTGGGCGCGCGCGGTCAGGAGCTGGCCCAGCGCGAGGAGCAGCGGCGGGCGCTCGTCGGCGACCGCCAGCTCGAGGGCGCGCTCGAGGACGCGGATGGCCTCGCGGTCGCGGCCCGCGGCGACCAGGAGGCGGGCGGCGTCGCCGTCGGCGTGGGCCCGCTGGTAGGCCTCGATCGCCTGCTCGACCTGGCCCAGGCGCTCCGCTAGCTCGGCGGCCGGGCGGTGGCGACGGTGGCGCACGTAGGCGGCCAGGGCGACCCGCGCGCCGTCGTCGGTCGCGATGAGCCGACCGTGCAGCGCGGCGACGTGCGGGTCGGCTTTGGCCTCGAGCGCCGCGCCCAGGGCCCGACCCAGGTCGCCGGCGCGCTCCCAGGCCGCGGCCGCGGCCGCGAACTCCCAGATCTGCTCCCACAGCCGGGCCGCGCCAGCGTGATCGCCCGCCGCCTCGGCGGCGCGCGCGGCCTCGGCGTGGCGGCCGGCCCGGCCGAGGGCGTCGCGGTCGTCGTTGATCGCCACCGCGTCCGATGGTACACGCCCGACCCGATGAAGACCCGCAGCGCCCACCGTTCTCTCCTGATCGTCGGCTCGGTCGCCCTCGATGACATCGACGGCCCGTTCGGGCCGCACAAGGACGTGCTCGGCGGCTCGGCGTCGTTCATCGCCCGCGCCGCCTCGTACTTCACCCGCGACGTCTCGGTGGTGGCGGTGGTCGGCGACGACTTCCCGCAGCGCTACCTCGACGAGATGGTCGACCTCGGCATCGACGTGTCCGGGGTCGAGCGCCAGGCCGGCGAGACCTTCCACTGGAGCGGGCGCTACTCCGACGATCTGGCGTCGCGCGAGACCCTCGACACCCGGCTCGGCGTCTTCGCGTCGTTCCAGCCGCGGCTGTCGGCCGCGCAGCGCGAGGCGTCGCTGGTGTTCCTCGGCAACATCGATCCGATCCTGCAGCGCGACGTCGTCGAGCAGACCAAGGCCCCGGTGCTGGTCGCGGCCGACACGATGAACTTCTGGATCGGCGGCAAGCGCGCCGAGCTCGAGCGGACCCTGGCGCGGGTCAACACCCTCTTGCTCAACGACGAGGAGGCCCGCCAGCTCGCCGAGGAGCACAACCTGTGCAAGGCGGCGGCGCGGATCCTGACCATGGGCCCGTCGTCGGTGGTGATCAAGCGCGGCGATGCCGGGGCGCTCTTGTTCCACCAGGGCGGCACCTTCGGCGTGCCGGCGCTTCCCCTCGAGGACGTCCGCGATCCGACCGGCGCCGGCGACAGCTTCGCCGGCGGCTTCATGGGCTACCTGGCCTACGCCGGGACCCTGGCGCCCGACGCCATCCGCACCGCGATGATCGTCGGCAGCGTGATGGCGTCGTTCGCGGTCGAGCGGTTCTCGGTCGACGGCCTGCGCGGCCTGACGGCGGAGCAGATCCAGGCCCGCTTCGACGCCTTCACCGAGCTGACCCGGTTCGATCGGGTCCGCCTGTAGCTCCCGGGGCGGCGACCGGTAGGCGCGGCGCGATCACGGTGGCGTAGATCCCGGCCAGGCCGACCACCAGCCAGGCCGCGGCGCCGGTGGTCAGGAGCGCCAGGCGCAGCCGCCCGAAGAACATCGCGGTCGTCAGCTTGTCCCAGTTGTAGTAGCGGCCGTCGAGGCGGGCGTAGGCGAAGTCGTTCCAGCCCAGCACGTTCACCGCGTACAGCGCGAACGACGCCGGCAGCCAGAACACCGCGACCCAGCCGAGCGGTCGCAACACCAGGGCCGGCTTGTCCCACGGTCCAACGCTGCCCTGCAGGGCGTAGCCGACGCTGACGCCGAGGACGACGAAGGCCGCCAGGTGCCACAGCGACACGAAGCGCAACAGGCCGCCGGCGTCGAAGCCGCGCAGGGCCGCGCCGGTGATGCTCTGATCGGTCAGGTGCTCCCCGGCGATCCCGAACTCGAACTCGCCGGGCACGATCATGCGGGCGTCGGTGTAGGGCAGGAGCAGGCCGATCGCGGTGACGATCGCGCCGGCGACGACCACCCAGCGCACGTAGGGGTCGCGGCGGCGCAGCACCCGGATCATCACGCCGGCGCCGACCACCGCCAGGCCGAACCACACGCCCCACCAGGTCCGGGTCGCGGTCAACGCGGTCGAGCCGAGGCGGGCGACCACGCCGCCGATCACCAGCGCGCCGCCGACGACCAGGAACCCGGCCAGCGCCGCCGGCGGCAACCGGCGACCGAGCGGGGTGGCCAGGACCACGCCGAGCGCGGCCAGGACCAGCGGCGCGATCAGCGCGAAGCTCGGCCCGGCGCTCCACACCGCCCAGGCCGCGCGCAGGCGCTGCAGATCGATCGCCACCGGCATGAGCGCGCCGATCGCCAGGGCGATCGCGCCGAGCAGCGCCCACCGCCGCAGATCGCCGCCGACCTCGAGCCCGATCCAGCGCACGCCGAGATAGCGGTCGCCGATCAGGTTGGGCTCGTCGTCACCCGTGCCCGCCGGCCGCACGAGCTGCGCCGCGATCTCGGGATCCTCGAAGTCGGCGCCGCACGCGCGGCAGCGCCGAGCGTCGGCGTCATTGTCGCGATCGCAGATCGGGCACAGCATGGTCACTCGCCCGGATCAGCAGCGCGCGGCGGCGCGTAGAACTCGGCGATCAGCTTGTCGTCGAACTCGTCGGCGAACCGGCCGACCGAGGCCACCAGGGTCGCGAACTCGTGGGCGTCGAGGCCCTTGCGCGACCGGCCGGCGTGCAGCACGACCCAGCCGTCGGGCTGGAGGGCGAACGACGCCATCCCGCCCATGAAGGCGTTGTGCTCGAGGAGGCGGCGGAAGAACTCCTCGGTGCGCTCGGTCGGCGCCGCCTTGAACAGCGGCGCGATCGCCACGATCGCCGAGCCGGCGGTGCCGATCATCACGATCGCCGAGCCCCACTGCATGCGGAACAGGCCGTCGCCGTGGGCCTCGGCCTTGTCCCGCAGGTTGGCGTCGGTGAGGAGGGTGTCGATGGACGGGAAGTCGGCCATGGGGCGAGGGTAGGCGGCCCGGCCCGGCAAGTCGATCGCGGCGGTGGTCGATCGCGCGGCCGTGGTACGACCCGGGCGTGACCGCGCGCAGCCTATGGGCCTGGGGCGACCCGGCCCGGTTTCCCGACGACGACGCCCGCCGCCGCCTGGCCCAGACCGCGCGGCTCCTGACCGGGGGCGCCGCCCCGGCCCTCTTGCCCCTGCCGTCCGACGACGACGCCCAGATCCCGATCGGTCGGCTCGGGGGCGGCGCGGTCCCGACGGCCTTGGCCGCGCTGGTGTCGGACGCGCCGCGCGATCGCGCCGCCCACGCCTACGGTCGCGCCTACCCGGATCTGGTGCGCGGCTTCGCCGGCGACTACGCCGCGGCGCCGGATCTGGTGGCGCGCCCGGGCAGCGCGGCCGAGGTCGCGGCGCTCCTCGATTGGTGCGGCGACGCGCGGCTGGCCGCGGTCCCCTTCGGCGGCGGCACCAGCGTCGTCGGTGGGGTCGAGCTGCCGGTGGCCGCGCGCGACGCCTTCGCCGGCGTGGTCGCCCTCGATCTCGAGCGGTTGGTCGACGTCGAGGTCGAGCCGACCTCGCAGACCGCCCGGCTCGGCGCCGGGCTGCGCGGCCCGGCCCTCGAGGCCGCCCTGGCGCCCCACGGCCTGACCCTGCGCCACTACCCGCAGTCCTTCGAGTTCTCGACGCTGGGTGGCTGGTTGGCGACCCGCGCCGGCGGGCACTTCGCGACCGGGCCGACCCACATCGACGACTTCTGCGCCGCGCTGACCGTGGTCACGCCGCGCGGCACGGTCGCGACCCGGCGGCTACCAGCGTCGGGCGCCGGCCCGGCCCCCGAGCGGCTGTGGCTGGGCTCCGAGGGCGCGCTCGGCGTGATCACCGAGGCGTGGATGCGAGTCCAGCGGCGGCCGCGCTGGCGGGCCAGCGCCACGGTCAAGTTCAAGCGCTTCCTCGACGGCGCCGCCGCCGCCCGCGCGCTGGTGCGCGCCGGCCTGGCCCCGGCCAACTGCCGGCTGCTCGATCCCGCCGAGTGCGCGCTGCACCAGGTCTCTCTCGACGGCACCGCCGTGCTGATCGTCGGCTTCGAGTCGGCCGACCATCCGCCCGACGCCGCCCTGGCCCGGGCGCTGGAGCTGTGCGCCGATCACGGCGGCGCGGTGGCCTCGGGGCCCCGGCTCACCGACGAGGCGGCCGGCGCTGGCGAGCGTCCGGTCGAGGCCGGGGCCTGGCGCCAGGCCTTCGTCGATGCGCCGTACCTGCAGAGCGCGCTGGTGTCGCTCGGCATCCTCGCGGACACCTTCGAGACCGCGTGTCCGTGGGATCGCTTCGCCGAGCTGCACGCCGCGATCGGCGCCGCGGTCGGCGACGCCCTGCGCCGCACCGTCGGCGGCGGCCTGGTGGCGTGCCGCCTGACCCACGTCTACCCCGACGGCGCCGCGCCGTACTACACCTTCGTCGCGCCGACCCGGGTCGGCGACGAGCTGGCGATCTGGCGCGAGGTCAAGGCCGCGGCCTCCGACGCGATCGCCGCCAGCGGCGGCACGATCACGCATCACCACGCGGTCGGGCGGATCCATCACCCGTGGTACCTGCGCGAGCGCCCGCCGCTGTACGGCGCCGCCTTGGCCGCGGTCAAGCGCGAGCTCGACCCGGCCGGGATCCTGAACCCGGGCGTCCTGGTGTAGCGCGCGGGCGCTACGGCGCGTTGGCGTCGTCTTCGATCGCGGCCAGCGCCAGCCGGGTGGCGCCGCCGAGGAAGCTGAAGTCGATCTTGTCGAGGGTGTCGGTCGGCTGGTGGTAGTGGACGGTGTGGTCGCCGCCGACGAACTCCTCGGACACCCCGATCGCCGGCAGGCCGCGCTCGACGAACGACTGGTGATCCGAGCGGGTGAAGGCCACCGGGCTCACGCCGAAGCCGCGGGCGGTCGCGTGGCGGCGGTACAGCGCCTCGAGCGCCGGCGCTGGGGACCACAGCTCGAGCACGCGATCGCCGTCGCCGTCCATGCTGAGCATGTCGAAGTTGTGCATGCTGCGCACCGGGCTGCCGACCAGCGCGGCGACGTAGGCGCCCGACCCGATCAGGCCGATCTCCTCCTGATCGAAGAACACCAGCTCGATCGGGTGGCGGCGCGGACGCCCGGCCAGGTAGCCAGCCGCGACCACGACCAGGGCGGTGCCGGTGGCGTTGTCGGCGGCGGCCGGGCTGGCGGGCACGCTGTCGAAGTGGGCGCCGACCACGATCGGCGGGCCGCTCGGGCCGGCCTCGGTCGGCTCGAGGCGGACCACCAGGTTCTGGCCGGTGCCGTAGTCGCGGGCCACCGGCTCGAGGCCGAGCCGGCGCAGGCGCCCGGTCAGGTAGTCGCGGGTCTGGGCGCGCTGGGTCGGCGACGACCGCCGGGTCAGGGTCACCCCCGGCGCGGCCGGTTCGGCGCCGGCGAGGACGGCGACCACTGTCCGCAGCTCGTCGTCGATCCACGCGCAGTCGTCGGGGCTGGTGCAGGCCGCGGCGGCGTCGAGGTCGCGGGCGTCGGCGGCGGGGGCGGCGTCGGGCGCGGCCGGCGCATCGACCGCGGGGTTCGTGGCGTCGTCGGCGCCACAGGCGGCGACGAACAGGGCGAGCCAGGGCAAGCGGGTCACCGCGGCAGCCTAGCCCAGGCCCGGCCTCCGCGGGGTCGCGATCGGTCTCTGCCTCCGCCTCTGCCTCGGTCTCGGCCTCGGTCTCGGTCTCGGCCTCTGCCTCGGTCTCGGTCTCGGTCTCGGTCTCGGTCTCGGTCTCGGTCTCGGTTTCGGCCTCTGCCTCCGTCTCGGCCTCCGTCTCCGCCTCGCTGCCTCTACGGCGCGCAGCTCATCGCGACCTCGCCATCGCGCGGCGTCGTGGCCGCGACCCCGACCGTGCGTCCCACCAGGGCACCGTCGGTGATCGGCACCGAGACCAGCGCCGCCTTGACCTGCCAGCCGCCGCGCGCACCGGCGCGCCGCTCGAGGACGAAGCTGCCGCGAAGCCGCGCATCGATCGGTGGGGTCCGCCCGGCGAGGCGGGCGCGCAAGGTGGCCGACGCGATCGCCACCGTACGGCTGGGGGCCAGGGCCAGGCGCAGGCCATCGAGCTCGACGGTCTCGGCGTCGATCGCCGCCGCCAGGGTCGGACCGAGCCGGACCGCGCCGCCGCGCGCGACCTGGAGCGGATCGGGCCAGGCCGCCAGGGCGTCGGGGCCGCCGTCCCACACCAGCGCGCGATCGCCATCCGGGGCGATGGCCTCGGCCAGCGCCGCCTGGGCGGCCTTGGCCTCGGGCTGGCCGTCGATCGCCTCGGGCAGGCGCATTCCATCGGGTCCGGTGGCGGCGTCGAGCCACCGCCCCATCGCCTGCGGGTACGCGACGTGCTCCGCGACCGCGGTCCAGCGATCGTTGTCGCGGACGTAGACCGACATGATCCGCAGCGGCGCGCTGGCGATCCGCCCGCACACCGGCAGCTCGAAGGTGGCCTCATCGAAGGCCCAGCCCACGGTCTCGTCCGACGACAGGTAGACGTCGAGGGCGCGTGACACCACCTTGGTGCGCTGGCCGTCGACGGTGGCGATCGGCCAGCGCTCCGACGGCGCGACCCCGACCGCCAGCTCGCTCGGGCCGGCGCCGATCACGACCAACCCGACCTTGGGATCGATGACCGCGGCGGCCGCGGTGCCGTCGAGCCGATCGCGAGCGTAGCTGGCCCGGACCTCGGCGGTCAGCTCGCGCACCAGGCGGGCCCGGCCACCGCTGCGATCGGTCACCGCCGAGTCGACCAGCACGGTCGAGCGCGGCCGGCGGGTACTGGCGCACCCGGCGGCGACCAGGGCCACGAGCGCCGCTAGCGCGCGCACGCGGCCTCCGCGCGATCGATCGGGAGATCGGCCGGGACATCGACGTCGCGGATCACCGCTGGATCGTCGACGGCGATCCGGGGCAGGGGCCGCAGCGCGCCGCGCGCGCCGTCGGGATGGTCGCCGGCCACCAGCGCCGCGAAGTGGGCCCGCGGCACCAGCGGCGGGTGACCGCCGCGCCCGCCCCAGGTCGGCACCCCGGCGCCGCGCGCCACGAGGGCGGCCAAGGTCGCGGGCGTCACCAGCGGGTGATCGACCGGCCACAGGAACGCGGCATCGATCGCGGCCGGCAGCGCCGCGAACCCACACGCCACCGAGCTGGCCATGCCGCGGGTCGGCGCCGGGTTCTCGACGGTGGTGAGGCCCAGCTCGGCGGCGTGAGCGGCGACCGCGCCGGCGAACGGCGCGCCGACCACGACCACGATCGCGTCGGGCGCGATCCCGGCGGCCGCGGCGGTGGCGGTGATGCGCGCCAGGAACGTGCGCTCGCCGCACGGCAAGAGCGCCTTGGCCACGCCGCCCAGGCGGGTGCCGGCGCCGGCGGCCAGGATCACCGCGCCCAGCGTCACGGCGCGACCGCCCACGCGCCGCGCGCGCCCGGGCCGCGCCGGCGCAACGCCACCAGCTCGGCGGCGATCGCGACCGCGATCTCGGCCGGGGTCTCGGCGCCGAGGTCGAGGCCGATCGGCGCGTGGACCGCGGCCCAGGCCTCGGGGGCGATGCCGCGCACCGCCAGCCGCTTCTGGAACCGACCGACCTTGCCGCGCGAGCCGATCATGCCGAGGTAGGTCACCGGCCGCCCGATCAGCTCGGCCACCAGGCGCTCGTCGACCGCGTGATCGCGGGTGACGATGAAGACGTGATCGCCGCCGCCCAGGGGCCCGAGCGCGCGCTCGACGTCGGCGACCGCGAACGAGTCGATCACCTGAGTCGCGCCGGCGATCGGCCGCTCGAGGGCGCCGGTGTCGCCGTCGTCGCAGACGATGACCTCGAACTCGAGCGCGGCCAAGAGCGGCGCCAAGGCCCGGCCGACGTGACCGGCGCCGAACACCAGCGCCCGCGGCGGCGCCGCCACCAGCTCGCGCAGCGCACCGTCGACCACGCGCGGGGCCCGGCCGTCGTCGGGGCCGGGCTCGTCGAGCGCCAGGCGGCCGTCGTCGAGCGCGGTGGTCAAGACCCGCGGCGTCCGGGCCGTCAACGCCCCCACCGCGGCCGCCAGCACCTCGCGATCGCGGGCCGCGGGGGCGATCACGAACTCCATCCAGCCACCGCAACACATCGCCAGATCGCGGACCAGGTGATGGCGGACCCGGCGCGCCGGCGCGCCGGCCGCGACCGCGCGGGCCGCGGCGCTGACCTCGTGCTCGACCCGGCCGCCGCCGATCGTGTCGAGGCCGTTGCCATCGACGTCGACCGCCATCCGCGCGCCCAGGTGGCGCGGCGCCGAGCCGCCGACGCCGACCACGGTCACGAGCGCGAGGGCGCGCCCGCCGTCGAGGGCGGCCAGGACGTCGGCCAGGAACGACACCGCGGCAGCGTACACCGGCGCCGCGGCCGCGGCACCGGGCGCGCGGTTTGTGCGCTACCCTTGGCGCGATGCCCGTGCGGGTGGTCGCGACCGGGAACCCCGAGGTCTGTCGCCACCTGGCGGCGCCGCCGGTGGCGCGCGCCGGCGTGACCTGGGAGGTCGCCGCCGACGTCGACGCCCTGGTCGCCGCGTGTCGGGCCGCGCCGCCGGCGATCGCGCTCATCGACGCCGAGGCCTTCGGCGACGGCTACGCCGCGTGTCGGGCGTTGCGCGACGACCCCGCGACCGCCGCGGTCCGACGCGCGCTGATCGCGCCGCCGACCGGCCTGACCCGCGCCGCCGCCGCCGCCGTGGCCGCCGCCGGCTGCGACGAGCTCCTGGCCTCGCCCTTGGCCTTCACCGACTTCTGCACCCACCTCGATCGCCTGGCCCCGGTGTCGGTGCGGCGCGATCGGCGGATCGAGGTCGCGGTCGCCGCCGAGCTGGGCGCGCCGCCGCTGGCGGCGACGATCGCCAACGTCGGCCCGGGCGGCGTCGGCCTGCGCACGCCGGTGGCCCTCGCGGTCGGCGCCGCGGTGACGGTCCGGCTGCGCGGCGAGCCCGAGCCCGGTCCGGGCAGCGTCGCTCGGGTGGCCTGGTGCCGGCCGACCGGCGACCCCGCGGCGCCCTTCGCGTGCGGCGTGGCCTGGGACGGCGAGCCGGCGTTGCGGACCCGGCTCCTCCTCGAGCAGGTCGCGCTCTACGATCTCGAGCCCGGGCCCGACGCCGTCACCGTCACCGTCCACGGCGATCTCACCGAGCTGACCCGTTTCGCGCCCCTGGCCGCCGCCCTCGTCGGCGCCACCGCGATCACCTTCGACCTGGCCGCGGTCCGCTACGTGTCGTCGGCCGGGGTGCGCGCGTGGTGCGAGCTGATCGCCGGCCTGGCCGGCGCCACGGTGCGGTTCCGCCATTGCTCGCTGCCGATCGTCACCCAGGCGGCGATGGTGCCACTGGTCCTCGGCCACGGCGCGGTCGAGTCCCTGGCCGCACCGTATTACTGCGAGGCCTGCGGCCACGACGACGAGCGCCTCCTCGAGGTCGGCGCGATCGCGTGGGGCGACGGCCCTCCGCTCGCGCCCAGCCTGGCCTGCCCGCGCTGCGGCGGTCCGGCCGAGCTCGACGATCTCCCCGAGCGCTACCTGGCGTTTCTCGCCGAGCGCTGAGGCCGGGCTCGGCCGCGCCTCGCCTCAGCCGCGGGCGATCGTCAGGATGTGCTCGACCACCTCGCGCAGCCCGGCGCCCTCGGGCCGCTCCGACAGGTACGCCGGCTTGAACGACAGCTCGTCCCACCACGCTCGGACGTTGGCCACGCCGATCGACTTGGGGAAGCCGCCGAACATCGGCGCGTCGTTGAGCGCGTCGCCGACGAAGGCGTAGCCCGACAGGTCGTTGCCGTCGCCGCCCAGGACCTGGCGGATCACGGTCACGCACGCTGACAGCTTGTCGAAGTGCGGCGGTCCGAAGTTGACGTGGACGCTCGAGCGCGACGCGGTGAACCCGGCCTTGCGGATCATCGCGACCACCTCGTCGGCGGCCGCCGGGGCGAGCGACGCCTCCTCGTTCCAGTCGATCGCCAGATCGACCTCGCGGTACTTCGAGTCGGTCGACAGCCGCGCGCCCGGGACCTTGGCGACCACGTCGCCGTACAGCTCGAGCATGCGGCGCCGCCACTCCGGCAGGGAGTTGGCCGGCACCCCGTAGAGCCGCGACAGCCGCTTGCCCTCGCGGATCCAGGTGACGCCGCCGTTCTCGGTCACCACGGCCGCGACCCCGGCCACGGTCATGAAGGCCTGGCCCCAGCCGGCCGGCCGGCCGGTCACGAGGACCACCGGGACCCCCGACTCGCCGAGCCGCTCGAGGGCGGTGTAGGTCGCGGCCTCGATGCGGCCGGCGGTGGTGAGGGTCCCATCGATGTCGGAGAACAGCGCGCGGATCGGTCCGCGCAGATCGGTGAGCGGCAGGGCCATGGCGGCGCTCTATAGCACGCGCCGCGACGAAGCCGCGGGGTCCAGGTCTCCTCGTCCTCCGCCTCCACTCCACATCGTCCTCCGCCTCCACCTCGGTCTCCGCCTCCACCTCGGTCTCCGCCTCCACCTCGGTCTCGCTCTCATCCTCCGCCTCCACCTCGGTCTCGGTCTCGGTCTCGGTCTCGGTCTCGGTCTCGGTCTCGGTCTCGTCCTCCGCCTCCACCTCGGTCTCGTTCTCCGCCTCGGTCTCGGCCTCCGCCTCGGTCTCCGCCTCCGCCTCGGTCTCGGTCTCGGTCTCGGTCTCGACCTCGGTCTCGGTCTCGGTCTCGGTCTCCCCCTCGGTCTCCCCCCGCCCCCCGCCTCCTCACCCTACGCGATCAACTTCAGCGACGGCGCCAGCGCCGCGGCCACCGGCTGGGCCAGCGATCGGGTCCTCTGGCGGGCCAGCCACTCGTCGAGGTCGCCGAGGTTCATGCGCACGATCCCTCCGACCTTGAAGATCGGCAGCGGATCGGGGTCGCGCTGGGCCATGTAGCGGCACCACCGCTCGGAGCGGCCGAGCGCCGAAGCGATGCTCTTCCAGGTTTCGACGTAGTTGCTCATGGGGGCGTGGTCCTGCCGGGGTTCGCCAACGTAGACGCAGGGCGAAGACGATCTTCCCGCGCTCCCAGAGGTAGAGCCCGATGGCCGCCAGATGTGACAGGAGAAAACGCCTGACCCGGCGGTGGCGCGACCACCAGGTGGGGTCTATCCTCCCGGGGATGCTGCGCAAGTACTCGCTGGCGCTCGGCTTGGTGGCGCTGTGGCCGGCGGTCGCCGCCGCCGCCCCGGTCGAGATCTACCCCCTGTCCCAGGTCCGCCGCGGCCAGGTCGGCTACGGCATGACCACCTTCGTCGGCTCGACGCCCGAGCGCTTCGAGTTCGAGGTCGTGAACATCCAGCGCAACTTCATCCCCGGCCTGGACATCATCCTGGTCCAGTCCAAGGACCCCAAGCTGGCCACCACCGGCTTCTGGCGCGGCATGTCGGGCAGCCCGCTCTACCTCGACGACAAGCTGGCGTGCGCGTTCTCCTACGGCTTCGCCTTCAACAAGATCGTCCTGGGCGGCTGCACCCCTCTCGAGTACATGCTGAAGGAGGGCTTCGACACCAAGCGGCGCTCGGCCCCGGGCGTGATCGCGCCGGCCACCAGCGGCGCCGCCCCGGCGACGATGGCGCAGTGGCGCCAGCTCGCGCCCGACGGGTCGATCGACGCGCTGTTCGCCCGCGATGACCGGCCGACCCCGTGGCTCCTGTCGACCCCGCTGCCCCGGCCGCCGGCCCGGCCCACCGACGACGGCGCGATGTCGGCGGCGGTGCCGCTGGCCCTCGGCGGGTTCTCGGCCCCGGCCTTCGCCCAGGTCGAGCGGCTGTTCTCCGACTATCCGCTGGCGCCGATGCGCACCGGCGGCGGCGGCGCCGGCCCGATCGACGGGCCGACCCAGTTCATCGGCGGCGGCTCGATCTCGGTCCAGCTCATCCGCGGCGACATGTCGGCGGCCGCCACCGGCACCGTGTCCTACGTCGACGGCAACCGCGTCCTGGCCTTCGGCCACCCGATGTTTCAGGCCGGCGAGATCTACGCCCCGGTGGCCAGCGCGGTGGTCCAGACCGTGATCGCCTCGGCGCAGTTCCCCTACGTGATCGCGACCCCGGCCAAGGAGCTCGGCTCGCTGGTCCAGGATCGCGCGTCGATGATCATGGCCGACACCAAGCTGCGGGCGCCGATGATCCCCTTCGACATCACGGTGAAGGGCGTCGATCCGATCACCAAGGCCACGACCACCAGCGAGTTCCACGTCGAGATCATCGACGACAAGTTCCTGACCCCCGCGATGGCCGGCTCGGCGCTCATGAACGCCGTGACCCTGGCCGCGCCCGATCGCGATCACGTCACCGCGCGGATCAAGAGCTCGATCAAGGTCAAGGGCGCGATGGAGCTGACCTTCGTCGACTACCTGTACGCCAACGACGGCGCGGCCTCGATCGCCGGCGGGGCCCGGGCCCTGCGCGCGCTGGGCGCCCTGGCCTTCAACCCCTTCGCCCCGGCCAAGGCCGAGCGGCTGCGGGTCGAGATCGATCTCAGCTTCGCCGCCGACTACGGCGACGTCGACGAGGTCCGGCTGCGCAGCCCCGAGCTGCGGGTCGGCCGCAACGCCCTCGAGGTCACCCTGGCCACGGTCAGCGGCGCCAAGGTCACCGAGTGCGTGCCCTTCGACGTCCCGGCGTCCCTGGCCGGCGCCATCGCTACCGTCGAGGTCTCGGCCGGCGACGCCGCCCGCCTCGACGCCGCCCCGCCGGTCGATCTGCCCAGCCTCCTGGCCGCCTTCGGCAAGCTCCTGCCCGGCGACACCTGGGCGGTCACCGTGCATCTGCCCGACGAGGGCGCGGCCCGCGATGGCGTCCTGGTCCGCGACCTGCCGGCCAGCGCCCTCGACAAGCTCGCCCCGGGCTCGCGCACCGCGCGGGTCCTGCCGTTTCGTCCGATGGCCCGCACCCTGGTCAAGTCGCGCCGCGTGATCGGCGGCGGCGGCTCGATCGTCGCGCGGGTCGCCTCTGGTCCCGGCCCCAAGGCCGTCGCCGACGTGTGCAAGGAGCAACCGTGAAGCGCATCGCCCTCATCGCCGCGGCCGCCGCCGCGGTCCCCGCCGCCGCCACCGCGGTCGCCACCGCTGGTCCCACCTCGACGTGGTCGATCGAGACCTACGGCCAGTTCGACGCCGGCGACGCCACCGACGCCTACCTGACGTCGCTCGGCGAGGTTCGCCCGGGCTGGCAGACCACCCGGGTCGCCCTCGAGGGCGACGGCGTTTGGGCGGCGCTGCGCACCGGCCCAGGGGTGTTCGTCCTCGGCACCGACGCCGAGGGCGCGGTGGTCAAGGTCGAGGGTGGCAAGGCCACCAAGCTGACCGCGATCCCCGGCGCGATCGCCACGATCGCCCTGGCCCAGGCCGGCGGGGCGCTGTACGCCGGCGGCCTGCCCTCGGACACGATCTGGAAGCTCGACGGCGGCAAGGCGGTGGCCTTCGCCAAGCTGCCCGAGGTCGAGACCGTGTGGGCCCTGGCCGCCGGCGCTGACGGCACGCTCTACGCCGGCACCGGCCCGGCCGGCAAGGTGTTCGCGATCGACCGTGCCGGCAAGGCTCGCCTGTTGTTCGACACCGAGGACAAGCGGGTCACCGCGGTCACCGTGACCTCGGACGGCGCCGTGTGGTTCGGCACCAGCGAGCGGGCCCTGGTCTTCCGCTACGACCCCAAGACCAAGACCACGCGGGCGATGGCCGACTTCGCCGGCAACGAGATCGCCGCGATCGCCGAGGCCGGCGGCGCCGTCGTGGTGGCCGCCAACGATCTGGCCGAGCCGCCGATCGGGCCGACCAAGAGCGCGTCGGTGGTCGCCGCGGCCGAGAAGCCCGGCAGCCCCAAGGGCCAGGCCGCCAAGCTGCCCGAGGTCGGCTCGAAGCCGGGCGCCGACAAGGACACGCCGGGCAACGCCGACACCCAGCGCAAGGGCGCGCGCAAAGGCAAGGGCGCGCTGTTTCGGGTCGGCGCCGACGGTCAGCTCGAGCAGCTCCACGCCCTGACCCAGACCTACTTCACCTCGATCGCGGTCGGCCCCGACGGCGCGATCTACGCCGGCGCCGCCGACAAGGGGCGGGTCTACCTGGTCGAGCCCGACGACACCGTCGCGACCGCCTTCGACGTCGACGAGCGCGCGGTGGCCCAGCTCCTGTGGGACAGCGGCAAGCTGGCCTTCACCACCGACGACACCGCTGCCCTGTACCGGGCCGGCGACAAGGCCACCGGCGCCAAGTACGTGAGCGACGTGTTCGACGCCAAGGGCCCATCGCAGTGGGGCCGCCTGGTCTGGCAGGGCACCGGCAAGCTCACGGTCGAGACCCGCAGCGGCTACACCGCCAAGCCCGGCGTCGGCTGGAGCGAGTGGGTCGCCCCGACCAAGCCGAGCGCCAGCGGCGGCGGCCTGATCGGCGGCGCGATCGCCAGCGAGCCCGGGCGCTACCTCCAATTCCGGGTCAGCCTCCCGGCCGACGGCGCGCTGCGCCGGGTCACCGCGTACTACCTGCCGAGCAACCGCGCGACCCAGCTCGAGGACGTGACCGTCGAGCTAGCCAGCCGCGACGAGCGCCCGACCATGAAGGAGGCCGCGGCCAAGGCCCGCAACCCGATCATGAAGGTCAAGTGGAAGATCGACAACGCCGACGGCGACGACACCAGCTACACGCTGGCGGTCCGGCGCGACGGCGAGGCCAACTGGCGGGCCCTGGCCCTGGGCAAGCCGCCGTTCACCGGCACCAGCTTCGACTGGAACACCGAGACCTTCGCCGACGGCTGGTATCGCCTGCGGGTGACGTCGTCGGACGCGATCGCCAACCCGCCCGAGCGCGCCCTCGAGGCGGCCAAGACCTCGGCGCTGTTCGTGGTCGACAATAGCCCGCCGACCATCGACGGGCTGAGCGTCAAGGGCGGCAAGGCCGCGGCCACCGTGACCGACGCCCTGACCGTGGTCAGCGAGTTCGCGTTCGCGATCGACGACGAGCCGTGGCGGCCGGCGTCGACCGGCGACGGGCTGTTCGACGATCTCACCGAGACCTTGCGCCTGACCGTGCCGAGCCTGGCCAAGGGCACGCACACCTTGTCGGTCCGCGCCGCCGACGCCAGCGGCAACGTCGCCGCCGCGACCACGACCTTCGTCGTCCCGTAGCGGGGCCGCGGCCGCGCGCCGGTCGATCGGCGCCTCGCGGTCGCGCGATCGAAAAACCCGGTTCCCGCACCCCACCCGCAGCCGAGCTTTGGCATGCTCTCGCCATGAAGCACGTGTGGGAGCGTCTCGGGGTTCTGGGGGTGGCGGTCGGGGTCATGACCGCGCTGACTGGTTGCACGCGGTGGGCGGAGCCGCCGCGCTACGGAAGCCTCAAGGCCGATCCGCAGCGACCGTTCGACTACGATCATCGGATCGAGCTGTTCGAGACCGGCAACGGCCTGCGGTTCGCGGTCCGGCGCGACGCGCGCGCCGGCGTCGCGACCATCGACGTCCGCTACGCCGCCGGCGCCGCGGTCGATCCGCCGGGGCGGGCCGGGCTGGCTCACCTGGTCGAGCACCTCATGTTCGCGCTTCGCCCGGCGCCGGGCGCGCCGACCTTGGCGGCCGAGCTCGATCGCTTCGCCCTCGACTACAACGCCGCGACCTACGCCGACGCCACCCACTACCGGACCACGGTCCCGGTCGCGCAGCTCGCCGACGCCCTGGCTCTCGAGGCCCGGCGCATGACCGCCCAGTGCGACCACCTCGCCGACGCCGAGCTCGAGCGCGAGCGCGACGTGGTGCGGGCCGAGAACGCCCAGCGCGGGGCCGCGGTCCGCCGCCAGCTCGCCGAGGCCATCTTCGGCGCCGATCATCCCTACGCCCGGCCGGTGTCGTCCGATCAGATCGTCGACGCCACCCGCGCCGAGATCTGCGCGTTCATCACCGCGCACTACGCCCCGGATCGAGCGGTGCTGGTCGTGACCGGCGACGTCGACGTCGCCGCCGCGCGGGCCCTGATCGGCCGCACCTTCGGCGTCCTTACCCGCCGCGGCGCCGGGGCGCGCCCCGGTGTGCCCGCGCCGCCGGCCTTCACCGGCCAGGAGGTCACGATCACCGCGCCGGTCGGTCGACCCATCGCCGCGGTCGCGGTGCGCGCGCCGGGCGACAGTCGCACCGGCTCGGCGACCTTCGAGCTGGCGGCGATGCTGCTCGACGATCGGCTCGGTCGGAGCGACGCGCGCCACCGCTGGATCACCGACCGCAACGTCGCCTGGCTGGGCGACGCGCGGGTCCCGGTCTTGGTGCTGGCCCTCGAAGTGTCCGACCTCGGCCAGCTCGACGCCGCGTACGAGGAACTCTACCAGGCCATCGACGACGTCGGTCGCTACCGCGGCTCCTCGCTGCTGTCGACGGTGGTGGCCGCGCAGCACCTGGCGCGGTGGGACAGCGCCAGCCAGCGCGGCGAGCGGATCGCGCGCTACCTCCAGCACGCCGATCACAACTGGTTCGTGCTTCAGGATCTGCGCGAGATCGCCACGCCGTGGCACGACGCCTTCCGGCTCCACGCGCCGGCCTTCGCCAAGGACGCTACCGTGCGGGTGACGATCCGCCCTGGGGCCGCCGGGACCACCGCGCCCGGGCGCGCCCTGGCCCTGACCGAGCGCGACCTCCACGTCTGGCGGGTGCCGGTCGATCTCGCCGAGGCCGATCGCCCGGCGGCCCAGCCGCCCTCGGCTCGCGTCGGCGCCGCCCTCGAGCGCTATCAGCTCGCCAATGGCCTGACCGTCGAGCTGGCCCCCGACGACGACAGCGCGATGGTCGACATGCGACTGGTGTTCCCGGTCGGCTACGCTCACGCCGCGGCCGACGCGCCGGTGGTGCCGACCGCCGCCGCCGAGTTCCTCGACTTCGATCGCGAGGGCTACTACTCGTCGTCGGAGCTGCGCCGCCTCGTGTGGGCCACCAGTCGCGGTACCAGCGTCGACGTCGCGGTCAGCGCGCGCGCGACCACCTTCGCCGCCGCCGGCCTCTACCACTACGCCGACTGGCATCTGTGGTACCTGGCGTCGCTGATCGATCAGGGCCGCTACGAGAGCCTGGTCGTCGATCGGGCGCGCGCCCTGGGACGCCGCCTGGCGGCCCGCGACGCCGACCGCGCCAACATCGTCGACGAGGGTCGACGCGCTTACCTCGAGCGCCTGTACGGCGTCGGTCACCCGTTCACGCGCGAGCCGCCGTCGACCGGGCTGGCCTTCGCGCAGCTCGCGGTCGGCACGCTCGAGGCGTGGAAGCGCGCCTACTACCGGCCGCGCGGCGCCACCCTGATCGTCAGCGGCCGCTTCGATCGGGCGCGGATGCGCACGGTGATCGACGAGCTGTTCGGGCCGTGGGCCGACGTCGCGCCGGCGCCGACCCCCGCGGTCCCGACCGCCACCCCGGCGTCGACCGCGAGCTGGTTCGCCTTCGTCGATCCCGACGCCCGCCAGGTCTTCGTCGACGTCGCCTTCGCGGTGCCGCCCGTCGATACCTCCGACGCCCATGACGTGGTGGTCGAGATGTTGACCGACGAGCTGCGCGACGTCCGTGAAGGGATGGCCGCCAGCTACGGCGTGCGCGCGCACCTCGCGACCAGCGCCCAGGGCGGGGCGCTGTGGGTCGACGGCGCGGTCGATCGCGGTCGCGCCGGCGCGGCCGCGCGCCGCATCCTCGACGTGATCGCCCGCGTGCGCACCGAGCCGGCGATCCGCCGCGCCGCCTTCGTGCGGGCGCGGCAACGGCTGGTTCGCGCGGCCCAGGACCGCGGGGCCGGCGCGTCGGTGACCGCCAACCGGCGTGCCGCCGCCGCCGCCGCCGGTCAGGGCGCCCGCCCGGTCGACGATCAGGTCGCGCGCTACGCCCAGGTCACCCTGGCCCAGGTCGAGGCCATCCTCGCCACCGAGCTCGACCCGGCGCGCCAGGTCCTGGCGCTGTCCGGTCGCGACGCCGATCTCACCGCGGCCTACGCCGAGCTCGGCCACGAGCCCGAGCGCTTCGCGCCGGCGGCCGACGCGCCCCCGCCGCCCCGCGACGACGCCGACGAGCCGCAGGAGCCGGCGCCGACCGCCGCGACCCCGGCCACGGTCGCGCTGCGCGTCGGGGTCGCGCCCGACCGTCGCCTGTACCACGGCGATCGCGCGATCGGCCGCGACGAGTTCCTGCGGATCGCCGGGCGCCAGGACGTGCTCGATCGCATGCGCAACCGGCTGTGGCTGCGGCTCGGCATGGCCGGGCTCGGGGCCGCGGCGCTGGTCGGCGGGGCGATCTACGGCTGGAGCCACTCGTGCGCTGACGATCTGCCGGCCCGCGAGGCGGAGGCCTGCGAGGCCGAGCACTCCCAGCGTCGCCAGCTCGGCGGCTTCACGGCGCTCGGCGGCGCGGCGCTCCTGGTCACCGCGCACTACCTGTCCAACCGCGCCCCCAGCAGCGACGAGCTGCGCGACATCTCGGTCGATCACAACACCGGTCGTCGTCGTCGCGCCGCCGCCGCGGTGGTCGCGCCGGTCATCTCCGACCGCGTCGTCGGGCTGACCGTGGCCTTGCCGTTCTGAGACGAGCGGGCGCCGCGCGCGTCGTCGCGCCCTGCCGAAGAGGTCCGTTCCGGAATCTGCCGCTTCTCGAGGCCTCGCGATCGTGTCATCGTCGCAGCGAGCCGCGCGGGGGTGCGCGGACTCGGAGGTGTAGATGCGATCGAACTCTCTTCTATTCGTCGGCGCGCTCGGCGTCCTGGTCGGCTGCGGCTCGAGCCAGCCCAACTTCGGCAGCCTCGAGGCCAACCGCCGCAGCCTGACGGTGCGCAGTGACGTCCAGCTCCTCGAGTTGACCAACGGCATGATCGTGGCCCTGGCGCCCGACACCCGGACCAACCTGGTGACGGTCGACATGCGCTACCAGGTCGGCGCGGCCCAGGACCCGGCGGGGCGCAGCGGGCTGGCTCACCTGGCCGAACACCTTACGTTCCAGGTCCCCGGCGACAGCGCCGGCACGCCGCTGTTCGACAAGCTGAACGGCCTCGCGCTCAGCTTCAACGCCTTCACGACCCACGACGTGACCCACTACACCGCGACCGCCCTGGCCGATCGCCTCGACGCCCTGCTCGAGCTCGAGGCCCGGCGCCTCGAGACCCCGTGCAGCGCGGTGGCCGGCCCGCGGTTCGTGCGCGAGCGCGACGTCGTCCTCGAGGAGGAGGCCCAGCGCAAGACCACCTGGACCGACGTACTGGGCGAGATCGATCGCCAGGTGTGGGGCGCCGATCACCCCTACGCGCGCGGGGTCGGTAGCCGCGAGGTCGCGGCCGCGACCCAGGCCGAGGCCTGCGCCTTCGTCGACCGCTACTACGTGCCCACGCGAGCCATCCTCGTGGTCAGCGGCAACTTCGATCCCGCGGTCATGCAACCGCGCATCGGGCGGCGCTTCGGGCCGATCGCCCGGGTCAGCGACGCCCCGGGGCCGAGCCTGCCGCCGGCCCTCCGCCTGCGCGGGACCAAGAGCGAGCACTACGCCGACGTCGAGCGGCCGACCGCGCTCATCTACCTGGACGCGCCGTCGTGGGGCAGCGACGACCAGCCGCTCCACGACGCGATGATCTCGGCGGTCGGCAGCGCGCTCCTCGACCTCGATCGCCGCGAGGCGTGGGTGGTCGACACCGCGATCGGCTACGTCGGCGCGGGCCACCGCCGGGCCACCCTGGTGATGGTCGAGGTGTCCGATCCAGCCCGGCTCGCCGACGTGACCCGCGCGGTCCTCGCCGCCGGCACCGGCATCCTGGTCGACGACGATGACGACGGCGACGCCGATGACGACAACGACCCCGACGACCAGGACATCGTGCATCAGCTCGCGTCGCTGCGCGGCCGGCTGCAGACCAGCACGATCACCGCCGCCGATCGGCCGATCGGCCGCGGCGCCCTCCTGGCCGACTACCTGACCTTCACCAGCCACCGCGACTTCGCGCTCCACGACATGCGCGGCAACGATGCGATCACCGGCAACCGCCTGCGGGCCTACGCCGCCGAGCGGTTCCGCGCCGAGCGCGTCCACGTCGCGACGGTGATCCCGAGCGGGCGGGGCGGCACCGGCCGGGCTGCGGTCGCGCTGGCCGGGCCGACCTACGATCTGTCGCCGGCGCAGTTGCCGGTCGACCCGGCGGCGGCGGCGACGCCGCTCAAGCTGCCGCCGATCGAGGTGCCGGTCACGATCGAGCGCTTGCGCCTCGACAATGGCCTGCGCATCCTCCTGTATGCCGCGCCGGGCAGCCCGACGTTCGAGGCCCGGATGGTCTTCCCGGCCGGTCGCGTCGACGAGCGCCGCGGCGAGCGCGGCGTCGCCGCCCTGGCCACCGATCTGTTGTGGCACGACTTCGATCGCCAGTATCCGGCGCGCACCGTGGCGCTGGTGAACTGGGCGCTGCGCCTGGGCACGGCGATCGACACCTCGGTCGGCGAGGAGTTCACGATCTTCGGCGTCCGCGGCCTGGCGATGTTCGGCGACTGGCACCTGTGGCGCCTGGCGTGGCTGCTCCACCAGGGCGTGTACCGCGAGGGCGATCTGGCGACCGCTCGCCAGGATCTGCGCGAGGCCGGCGATCGGGAGACCTCGCCGTCGGGGGTGGCGTTCCGCGAGCGGCTGTGGGGCCGTCGCCATCCCTACGCCCTGCCGCCGCCGAGCGCCGAGGATCTGGCCGAGCTCACGCGCGGTCAGCTCGCCGCCTGGCGCGACGCCCGCTTCGGCGTCGACGGCGCCACCTTGATCGTGGCGGGCGGCTTCGATCCGGCGGCGATGCGCCGGCACCTGGGCGAGCTGTTCTCGCCGCTGCCGCGCGGCCGGGCCGCGGCGCGGGCGGCCCTGCCGGACCCGGTCCCGACCCCAGGCCCGAGCTGGATCGGCACGCGGATCCCGACCGCCGATCAGGTGGCGCTGTACGTGAGCTTCGCCGCGCGCTCGGAGCGCCAGCGCGATCGCGCGGCGCGCCAGGTGCTTACCGCGATGCTCGAGGATCGCCTGCGCGCGCTGCGCGAAGGGCTGGGCGCCACCTACGGCGCCAGCGCCGGCTACGCCGCTGGGGTCGGCGGCTCGACCCTCGACGTCTACGCCGCCCTCGATCCGGTGCGAGCGCCGAAGGCCGCGGCCGCGGCCCTGGCGGCGATCCGCTCCCTGCGCGACGACCCGACCGGCGCGGCGGCTGCCGCCGACTTCGTGCGGGCGCGGCGCCGCTTGGTCGGCGAGGCCCTGGCGGCGTCGATCGATCCGGCCGACGTCGCCGACGAGCTCGAGTGGGTCGTGCGCAACGGCGGCGACGTCAGCGCCCTCGGGCGCCAGGCCGAGGCCTACGCGCGGCTGACCCTGGCCGATGTCGCGGCGGTCGCGCGGGGCGACCTCGATCCGGCGCGCATGGTGGTGTCGGTCGACGGCCGCGCCGAGCCCGCGGCCGCGGTCCTGGCCGAGCTGGGCGCGACTGACGTCGAGTGGTTCGACGAGTAGCCGAGGGCTGGGCCTGGACGAGTTGTGATCGCGATCGCGGGGCGGCGATCGCGGCTTGCGGTCGGACCGGGGGCTGGGGTAGGTTCGACGAATCCGGGCAGGGGCGGCTTTCCCCGACGGCCCGGCGACACGCCTCCGAGGCGGTAGGGAGAGCACGATGATCTGCAGAAAGCGTGGTTCGCAGGGTGGTTCGCAGCGCGAGTCAGCGCGCGGTTTACAGCGTGGTTCGCAGCGCGAGTCAGCGCGTGGTTCGAGGGTCCTGGGCGCCGTGGCGGTGCTCGCGGCCTGCGCGAGCTTGACCTGTGGCGGCGACGACGGGACCGGCGGCGACCGGGTGCTGCGCGGCGTGGTCTACACGACCGAGCCCGTCGTGGGTGCAAGCGTGACGGTGCGCAGTCTCTTCAATGACTTCGCGTACTGTACAGGTGTTCAGACGGCCGACGATGGCAGCTTCGTCTGCCCGATCCTGGCTGGCGACGACGGCAACTGGTACGTCGTCGCCGAGGGCGGGGCGGGGCTGCCGGCCGGGACGACCTTGCGCGGCGGTGTCCTCGACGTCGTGCCGCTCGAGGAGCGCACGATCACGGTCAGCCCGGTGTCGGACCTCGCGGTGGCCCTGGCCGACGCGCGGCTCGCGGCCGGCAAGGCCCCCGATCGGATCGCCGCGTATCACACGGCGGTCGCGCTGTTCGACGCCCACTGGGACACCGATCCCTTCGACGCTGACGTGTTGGACCTGACCGCGCCGTCGAGCCTCGACGACGGCGCGAAGTTGACGTTGGCGATCCACGGTCTGGCCCAGCTCGCGGCCCAGGCCGCCGTCGAGCAAGGGGTCGCCGCCGGGTCGCTCACCCAGCTTCAGCTCCTCGCGCTCCTGCGCCAGGACGTGGCGGCGCCGGGCGAGGTCTTCGACGGCGAGGGCGGCGCGCTGCGCCTGGGCACCTGCGCCGACGGGCTGTTTCTGTGCGAGGTCGGCGCCGACTCGCTGCGCGGGTATCTCGGCGGCGCGATCTTGGCCTTCGCGCGGACGCCGGCCAACGGCACCGGCCTGGGGCGCGACGATCTGCTGACCTGGCTCGAGCGCCTGCGCACCAACGCCGAGCCACAGCTCTTCGGCGCCGCCGCGGTGGGGCCCTTCGATCCGCTGGCGCCGACGGTGAGCTGGGCCGCGCCGAGCGAGGGCGCGACCTTCACCGCCGGCGAGTCGATCGCGATCGACGTGTCCGCCGCCGACGCCAACGGCGTGGCGAGCGTGACCGTCGAGGTGGTCGGCGCGACCGCGACGGTGACCGACACCGACCCGAGCCCCGAGCGGTTCGTGGCGATGGTGCCGGTGGCCGGGCTCCCCGAGGGTCCGCTGACGTTGACCGCGACCGCCCGCGATCTCGACGACAACCCCGCGTCGGCGAGCCGCGGCGTGGTGATCGATCAGGTGAGCGGCGGCACGATCTCGGGCACCGTGACCAAGGGCCGCGTCGCCGGCGCGACGGTGACCGCGTACCGCTATGGCAACGGCGCGCGCGGCGCGGCGGTCGGCACCGGAACCACCGACGCCATGGGCAACCTGACCAACCTGCTGGTCGCCGACGGCACCGCGGGGCCGATCCTCCTCGAGGCCACCGGCGGCAGCTACGCCGAGGACTCGCAGCCGGCGACCAGCGTGACCCTCGACGTCGCCGATCGCCTGCGCACCGTGATCCCGGCCTACACCGACGGCGCCTCGCTGTCGGCGGTGCAGCTCACGCCGCTCACCGAGCTCGCGGTCGCGTACCTCGAGTACCTGACCAGCACGAGCACCGGCGGCGCCGACCTGGCCGCGCGCTGGGCCACCGCCCACGGCGCGATCGAGGCCCACTTCGGCGTCAGTAACGTCCGCGACGTCACGCCGTCGCCGCCGGCGCAGGTCGACACCCTCGCCGCCAACGATCGCTACGGCCTCGTCCTCCTGGGCATCTCGCGCGCCGCGTGGCGCGCGTCGGCGGCCGGCGGTGGCGACGCCGGCGCCTTCGGCTCGGCGGTCAACGGCTACGCGGTGACCCGGGCCTGGGCGCGGGATCTCGGCGACGGCTGCTGGGACGGGCGCGCCGGGACGACGATGCTCACCTACGGCGGCGTCACGCCGCTCACCGCCGAGGCCGCGCGCCTGCACCTGGCCCAGGCCATCGTCGACTACCTCGGCGACGGCGCGCGCAACCAGACCACCTTCACGACCGCCGCCGACGTCCTGCCGCTCCTCGACACCGTGGCGCTGGCCGCGACCTCGGCCCCCGGCGCGTGCGCCGGCGGTGCCTTGTTCGCGACGCCGGGGCGGCCCTTCGATCGCGAGCCGCCGGTCATCACCTTCGGCGCGCTCCCGGCGACCGACCCGTTCGTGCGCGGCACCTTCGACGTCACCGCGACCGCCACCGACAACCTCGACACCGAGCCGTCGCTGACCTTCACCACCGGCCAGACCGACATCGACATCGATCGGTCCGAGGTGCGCGCGACGATCGCGACCGCCGCGCTGCCCGACGGCGCCCTCACGATCGGCCTGGCGTCGCAGGACGACTCGGGCAACGCCGCCACCGCGACGCGCACCGTGACGGTCGACAACACCGCGCCGGCCGTGACCATCACCGCCCCGGCCCAAGCCGGCGGCGTGTACCGCACGCTGAACGTCGCGTGGACCACCTTCGAGCCCAACGTCGCCTCGACCACCGCGGAGGTCGACGGCGTCGCGATCGCCAACGGCGGCGGCGTCTCGGCCGAGGGGCCGCACACGCTGACCGTCACCGTCGACGATCGCGCCGGCAACCGCACCACCGTGACGCGGACCTTCACGATCGACACCGCCGCGCCGACGATCAGCCTCACCGCGCCCGCCGACGGCGCCCACGTCCGCGGCCCGGTGACGCTCACCTTCGCGGCCACCGACGCCAACCCCGGCGCCACCGCCACCGCGACCCTCGACGGCTCGCCCATCACCTCGCCCCACACGCTGAACGTCGAGGGGCCCCACACGCTGGTCGTGAACGCCACCGACGCCGCCGGCAATCCCGCCGCCGCGGTGACGCGCACCTTCACGATCGACAACACCGCGCCGACCCTGACGGTCACCGCCCCGGCCAGCGGCAGCTTCGTCCGCGGCCCGGTGACGCCGACCTTCTCGGCCACCGACAATTTCCCGCCGGCCACCGTGAGCGCCACCCTCGACGGCAATCCCTTCCTGTCGGGCACGCCGATCAACACCGAGGGCAGCCACACCCTGGTCGTGAACGCGGTCGACCGGGCCGGCAACGCCGCGCCGGCCGTGACGCGGACCTTCGTCCTCGACAACACCGCGCCGGTCATCTCCGTCACCGCCCCGGCGGCCGGCGCCTTCCTGCGCGGCCCGGTGACGCTCATGTTCGCGGCTACCGACGCCAACCCCGGCGCCACCGCCACCGCGACCCTCGATGGCGCGCCCATCACCTCGCCCCACGTCGTCAGCGCCGAGGGCTCCCACACCCTGGTCGTGAACGCCACCGACGCCGCCGGCAATGCCGCCGCCGCCGTGACGCGCACCTTCACGATCGACAACACCGACCCGGTGCTGACGATCGCGGGCGTGGTCGAGGGCGCCGCCTACCAGCCGGGCGTCACGATCAACTACAGCGGCGCCGACGCGAACCTCCTGAGCGTCGTCGGCACCCTCAACGGGGTCGCCGCCGGCACCGGGACCGCGGTGTTCGCGGAGCGCGGCCACACGCTGGTGGTGACCGCGACCGATCGCGCGGGCAACGCCACGTCGGCGACCCGGCGCTTCCTGGTCGACGGCACCGCGCCCCTCCTGACCGTCACGGCACAGACGCCAGCGGGGACCTTCGTGCGCACGCCCGTGACCCTGACGGTGAGCGGCGTCGACAACCTGCAGGACTCCGGCGTCGCCGGGCTGGCCGGGGCCCTCGCATCGACGGCGATCGCGGTGACCGGGACCAACAACGGCGCGGCGACCGGCGCGACCGGGAGCGAGGTCACCAACCCCGACGGCAGCCACACCCGGACCGCGACCTTCGCGAGCCTCGTCGACGGCACCCTGGCCGCGACCTTCAACCTGACCAACCGCTCGGGCCTGGCCGCGACGCCGGTGACCGTGAACCTGGTCGTCGACAACACCGCGCCGACCAACGTGCTCTTCGCGTCGACCGGCTTCGTCGCCGCCGGCGGCACCTACTGGACCGCGGCGGCGCGGCCGACCCTGACCGGCACGGTGACCGAGGCCAACCCGGGCGCGACCGTGACCGTCCTGAGCGGCGCCACCCCGGTCGGCTCCGGAACCGTGACCGGGGCGAGCTGGACCGCGACGCTCAGCGCCGACGTGCCGGTGTCGACCGGCTTCGATCTGACGATCCGGATCACCGACGCCGCCGGCAACAGCGCTACGTCGGCGGTCCAGCGCGTGGCCCGCGATCTGACGGCGCCGGCGATCTCGTCGGTGGCGCAGAGCTTCGTCAACGAGGACGCTGACTCGGTCGACTTCCCCGGCGGCACGCCGCGCCACACTCACACCGGCGCGGCGGTTCAGCTCGGCGGCCCGTCGACCGCGTGCCCGACCGTGTTCAAGCACGCCTACCTGACCGCGACCGCGCCCCAGGGCACCGAGGTCACGGCCAACCCGCTCCTGTTCAAGTGGCAGGTCGCCGACCAGAGCGCGGCCGGTGTGCCGGGCGGCGTCGGCACCGACGGCGCCACCTTCCGCTGGCGCGTGACTCACGTCGGCAGCGGCACCCAGTCGGCGCTCCACGTCGGGACCGGGGTCGAGACCGGCGGCATCTACAACGTCGATACCCAGCTCCGCCGCGACGGCGCCACCGCCGTACCGGCCATCGGCGTCCAGGCCCAGCTCCGCGAGGGCGTGTTCAACATCGAGCTCCAGGCCTCCGATCGCCTGGGCAACACCGCCACGCTCCTGCGCTGTATGGACTATCGTCCTCTGGGCGTGCCCCTCGAGCGCCAGGCGTTTGGTCCCACCACGAATCCGCTCCACGCGCCGCTGTCGGGGTTCCAGCTCACCAGCAACAGCGCGCTCTCGGCGCTTCTCAGCGGCACCCACCCCGGCGCCGGCCTCATGACCGTCACCCTGCGCAACCCGACCAGCGACACCGCCTACGTCACGTTCTCGCCGTCGACGATCAACCCGCGCTACTCGGAGAGCTGGTCGTACCTGCGCGTTCCGACGGGGGCCCCGACGACCGTCTCGATCGATTGCGCGACGAACCTGAGCTCTCCACCGGCGGCCGACCAAGACTTCTGCAATCGGACCTTGACGGGAATCCCGAGCCCGCTCGGCGAGGCGGCGACCGACGTCCCGTTCACGCCGCAGGTCTCGGTGCGCGCCTTCGCCGGGACGAGCGAACTCACCGGCACGCCCGTCGGCAGCTCGATGCGGTTCACGCTGCCGGGCCCGGCGACCTACGACGTCGTGGTCGGGATCAAGACGCTGCCTGAGGCGCGCTTCCAGACATCGACCGGCTACAGCGAGCGCGTCAGCAGCTACTGGCGCAACGGCGCTACCCACGCTTCCGACGGGACGACGCTGCTCGGCAACCTGGCCAACACGAGCCTCGACGCGACCGTGGCGCTCAGCCCGACCGGTCGCGGTCGCGATATCGGCTGCATGAAGATGGATTCGGTGCTCATCAACGAAGCGACCGGCGAGACCGCCTTCACCTGCGTCCGACAACAGCGCTTCGCCGCGCAGCGGTACCTGGCGAGCGCAGGCGTGTCTGTGGGCCGTGTTGACCTAGCCGCGATCGGGACTGCGACGCCCAGTACAACCGCCACCCGTGAGGCAGCTGCAGCAGCCGTTCAGACGTTCCTCAACTGGACCACTTCGGAGACGATTCCATGATGAAGACCTTTGCATCGCTATTCGCCGGCGCGACAGCCTCCGCCGTACTGATCGTCGCCTGCAGTGACGATTCGCCATCACGCGCCGACGCGGCAGCGTGCGATTGCCCAGCGGCGGAGCCGCCCTTGGCGGGGCGGGTCATGCGCGTGCGCGGTCTAGACGACACGTTGGTGCCTGGCGGACAGGCCGCCGCTGGCGCGATGTGTCCGGCCGGCTCGATTCTCCTCCACGGTTGGTGCGACGAACTTCAGGAAGGGGGCACCCGCCCCGAGATCGCGATCACCTCGGCTGGAGCGTCGCCTGCTCAGCCCAATCTGTGGGCGTGTATCTACAAGAGCTACAGCACAGCCGGCCCCAACACGATCGTCCACGCCGAGGCGGTCTGCCTGATGCCGGCCCAGTGAGCTCCCCCAGCGGGCAGTCGCGATCCCGGCATCCGGCCGCCCATAGATAGGTGCAGCCACGACGGCAGCGGCGCCTAGTCGGCGCTCCACGTCGAGACGTACCGGCCATCGGTGTCCAGGCCCAGCTCCGCGAGGGCGTGTTCAACATCGAGCTCCAGGCCTCCGATCGCCTGGGCAACACCGCCACGCTCCTGCGCTGTATGGACTATCGTCCTCTTGGCGTGCCCCTCGAGCGCCAGGCGTTTGGTCCCACCACGAATCCGCTCCACGCGCCGCTGTCGGGGTTCCAGCTCACCAGCAACAGCGCGCTCTCGTCGCTCCTCAGCGGCACCCACCCCGGCGCCGGCCTCATGACCGTCACCCTGCGCAACCCGACCAGCGAGACCGCCTACGTCACGTTCTCGCCGTCGACGATCAACCCGCGCTACTCGGAGAGCTGGTCGTACCTGCGCGTGCCGACGGGGGCCCCGACGACCGTCTCGATCGATTGCGCGACGAACCTGAGCTCTCCACCGGCGGCCGACCAAGACTTCTGCAATCGGACCTTGACGGGAATCCCGAGCCCGCTCGGCGAGGCGGCGACCGACGTCCCGTTCACGCCGCAGGTCTCGGTGCGCGCCTTCGCCGGGACGAGCGAACTCACCGGCACGCCCGTCGGCAGCTCGATGCGGTTCACGCTGCCGGGCCCGGCGACCTACGACGTCGTGGTCGGGATCAAGACGCTGCCTGAGGCGCGCTTCCAGACATCGACCGGCTACAGCGAGCGCGTCAGCAGCTACTGGCGCAACGGCGCTACCCACGCTTCCGACGGGACGACGCTGCTCGGCAACCTGGCCAACACGAGCCTCGACGCGACCGTAGCGCTCAGCCCGACCGGTCGCGGTCGCGATATCGGCTGCATGAAGATCGATTCGGTGCTCATCAACGAAGCGACCGGCGAGACCGCCTTCACCTGCGTCCGCCAACAGCGCTTCGCCGCGCAGCGGTACCTGGCGAGCGCAGGCGTGTCTGTGGGCCGTGTTGACCTAGCCGCGGTTGGGACGGCAACGTCCTCGACTACGGTGAGCCAGACCGCGACATTTCCTACCTCGCTACTCAACTTGAACTGGACGACCACCGAGACCACCCCATGATGAAGACCCTGGCCACTCTTATCGCCGGCGCGCTGAGCGCCACCGTCCTCATCGTTGCGTGCAGCGACGACTCTCCGACAGAGGCGGACGCCGCCGTCTGCGATTGCCCTGCTGCAGAGCCACCGCTGGCTGGTCGTGTCATGCGAGTTCGAGGGCTCGACGACGTTCTAGCACCGGGCGGAACTGCCAACGCCTCGGCTCAGTGCCCCGCAGGTTCAATCTTGCTGCATGGCTGGTGTGACGAGGTTCAGGAGGCGGGCACTCAGCCGACGATCGCGATCACCAAAGCCGGAGCGTTCGCAGATCAACCGAACTACTGGACTTGTGTCTACAAGAACTACAGCGTCGGCGGCCCCAACACGATCGTCCACGCCGAGGCGGTCTGCTTGATGCCGGCCCAGTGAGCTCCCCCAGCGTGCAGCAGCGATCCCGGCATCCGGCCGCCCATATTATAGGTGCAGCCGCGACGGCAGCGGTACCCAGTCGGCGCTCCACGTCGAGACGTCCCGGCCATCGGTGTCCAGGCCCAGCTCCGCGAGGGCGTGTTCAACATCGAGCTGCAGGCGTCCGATCGCCTGGGCAACACCGCCACCCTGCTGCGCTGCATGGACTATCGTCCTCTGGGCGTGCCCCTCGAGCGCCAGGCGTTTGGTCGTAACACCTCGCGGTTTGGTCCCACCACGAACCCGCTCCACGCGCCGCTGTCGGGGTTCCAGCTCACCAGCAACAGCGCGCTCTCGTCGCTTCTCAGCGGCACCCACCCCTGCGCCGGCCTCATGACCGTCACCCTGCGCAACCCGACCAGCGAGACCGCCTACGTCACGTTCTCGCCGTCGACGATCAACCCGCGCTACTCGGAGAGCTGGTCGTACCTGCGCGTGCCGACGGGGGCCCCGACGACCGTCTCGATCGATTGCGGCAGCACCGCGGTGCCGCCTCCGAGCGCCGACGTCGACTTCTGCAATCGCACGTTGACCGGCGTCCCGTCGCCGACCACCGAGGTCAACACGCTGGCACCGGTCAACGCGACCACCTGGCCCGCACCCAAGGTGCGCGTCTTCGCCGGGGCGACCGAGCTCACCGGCACGGCCAACCCCATCGGCGGCAGTTGCACGACCGGCGTCTGCGCGACGTACACGTTCAGCCTGCCCGGAAACGCCTCGTACGACGTCGTCGTCGGCGTTCCGGGGCTACCCGACGTGCGCTTCCAGGCCGCCACCGGCTACAGCGAACATACCAGCAGCTACTGGCGCAACGACGGCAGCTCGAACCTCGGCACCCTCGCCAACACCAGCCTCGACGCGACCGCGTCCCTCGCTCCCACCGGCCGCGGGCGCGACCTCGCCTGCACGCAGATGAACTCGACCTTCAACTCCGCCACCGGTGAGACCGACTTCACCTGCGTCCGCCAGCAGCGCTTCGCCGCCCAGCGGTACCTGGCGAGCGCGGGCGTGCGTTTCGCGCAGCTCGAACTCACCGCCCAAGGCACAGCCACTGCCACGACTTCCACGCGAACGACTGCTTTCGATCCCCCGTCATTTTCGCCACCCGACTGGACTACAATGGAGTCGACCCCATGATGAAGACGCTCGCATCAGTGTTGGCTGGCGCTCTAGGCGCGACTGCCTTCGTTGTCGCATGCAGCGACGATTCCCCGACCACTGCAGATGCTGCGGTCTGTGACTGTCCTGCTTCCGAGCCACCACTTGCTGGGCGCATCATGCGTGTTCGCGGGGATGATGTCTCACTTGCCCCGGACGGTCTGCGCGTTGCCGCCGCGCAATGCCCCGCGGGTGCGATTCTCTTGAACGGCTGGTGCGACGAGGTTCAAGAGTCCGGCACCCGACCGACGATCGCTGTGACATCCGTCGGGGCGTCGAGCGTGCGCCCGAACGAGTGGTCGTGCGTCTACAAGAGCTACAGCACCGCCGGCCCCAACACGATCGTCCACGCCGAGGCGGTCTGCCTGATGCCGGCCCAGTGAGCACCCCCGCCGGGCAGCAGCGATCCCGGCATCCGGCCGCCCATAGATAGGTGCAGCTGCCGGCCGAGGGTCGGCAGGAATGTCCATGGTTTCGGGATGATGCGTCCTGGGGTGGGGATATCCGAAGCAAGATCGATGGGTTAGGGGAGCACAGCAAGAAATCGCACGCGAAGACTCAACCGCGCGTGGCTCGTCCCGATACCGGGGCCATGAGCCCAGGTTGCCCGTCCGCCGCGTCCACTCCCGATCCGATCACCGCGCCGGTTGGCGAAGCAGGAGGTCCCATGTCGAGCCGCGACCAGGGGCCCCCGTCCCACGATGCCCGCGGCCCGCACCCGAGTGCAGGCGCCCCGCCCGCGCCAGCGGCTGGCAAGACCTCGCTCGTGCAGCGCCGCTATGGCCTGGTCCAGCGGCGCAGCGAGGACGCCAGCGCGACGTCGCCACCGGCGGGCGCGGGCGTCGCGCCCAGCGCAGCCATGACGGCTGACCTCTTCGATGCGATGGCGGTCCACCTCGATCCGGTGCAGCGCGCCGCCGAGGCCCACAGCCTGGGGCTCCAGGATCTCGAGACTCCCGGCCTCGTCCACGCCCAGGCCGCCCATGGACTCAGCGGTGCGGCCACCGAGCTACCCTACGCGGACCAGATCCAGCGATCCTTCGGTGCCGGCCACGACGTCGGCGGCATCCGCGCCCACGTCGGCGGCCCCGCCGCCGAGGCCGCCACGGCGATCGGCGCCACCGCGTATGCGACCGGCGATCACGTCGCCTTCGCCAGCGCGCCCGATCTCCACACCGCCGCCCACGAGGCCGCCCACGTCGTCCAACAGCGCGCCGGCGTCCAGCTCAAGGGCGGCGTCGGCCAGGCCGGCGATCCCTACGAGGTTCACGCCGACGCGGTCGCCGACCGGGTCGTCTCCGGTCAGTCGGCCGCCGACCTGCTCGCCGCTGGCCCCGGCGCCGCGGCGACGCCCGCGGTCCAGCTCCGGCGCGCCCCGCGCGGTCGCAATACGCCACCGATGAGCAGCGCGCTCCTGCGCAGCGCGGCCACCGATCTGGAGCGACTGGGGGCCCGCATGGCGCTCCCGTGGCTCCCCGGCGGGGTTACTATCGCCGACGTGCTGGCTGAGATCTCGGCGATCACCCGCCGCATCGAGCACGCAGGCGGTATCGCGACCGAGCGCGAGGACCCCGAGTTCGAGAACCTCGCGGGGGCTGCGCGCGCGTTCATCGGCAACCTGCCACCGTCGTTCGCGAAGGCGCCCGAGATCCAGGACGCGGTGGTGGTCTTGCAGGAAGACCTCGGCTTGGCGATGGCGCGGACCGACTTCAGTCCGAGCGCCGAGCCGGTGCGGACGTTGGCGCCCCTCGATGATGCGCAGCAGGCGCAGCTGGCCCGGAAACTCCTGGCAGACGCGGTGGCGTGGCTGGTCGTCGCGAACAGCGCGCCGCCGGGGCGCGACGAGTCGGGGCTGTATCGGCGCAACGCCGTAGAGGCCGCCGAGGCGCTGCGCGTCGTGACCGACCTGATCGCCGGGCATGTGCCCCAGGGCAAGGCTCGGGTCGCGTTCGCCGAATCCGTCCTGGCGGCCAGCGAGGAGATCGCCCTGGTCGATCGTTGGGTGCGCAGCATGAAGCTGCCGGCGGACGCGACCTTCGCGCGGCTCTACGCGGCCGAGCGAGATCTGCGCGCGCTCGTCGGGGTGGAGCCGGTCGCGCGCGCGCCGATGGGCGAGGTCGACGCCTCAACGCTCGGTGACCGCCTGATCGACGAGGACAGCCCGGAGGGGCCGCCGCGGCCCCGCGTCGGGAGCTTCACGAACGTCGCCAACGCGCTCGATGATGTCCTCGAGAGTATCCGCACCGCCATCGACGCCTTTGCGGCGCAGCCGCAGTCGGCACCCGCGCCCAAGGACTCCTCCCTCACCACCGCGCTGCTGAACGTCGCCGTCGAGGCCGCTCTCGGTGGCACCTTTGCCGCTGGCGTCCGCAAGGCCGCGGTCGCCGCCGGCCGAGCGTTGGTGGGCTCCGAGTCGGAGAGCGAGTTTCCCGAGAAGGCCCTCGCGGCCGCGTGGAAGCGCGGCGAGGACTGGCTCCGCTCCTCCGGCCGAAGCCCCGTCTCGGACGACGACCTGCATCGCGGCTACGTCGAACTCTTGCGCACCAAGTTCGTTCGGTCGATGACCGAGATCCGCATGGAGCTGGGTGACCGCGAGGAACAACTTCGGCAGGTCAACCCGACGGCGCTGGCCGCCCTTGCGGCACATCTGCGGGAGCAGTCGGCCGACGTCAAACGCGAGGCGCACGTCCAGTACGTGCTAGCGTGGCAGACCCTGCGCGCCCGCAACGACCAAGGCACTCCCGAGGCTCCCCGCTACGGCGGCACGCCCGAGGTCGGTCGCGAGTCGACCAACGACGCCGCGCTGTGGCCGGCCTTCACCGCCGGCGTGCCGGGGGTGCTTCACCTGCACTTCGCGGTCGACCGCGCCGCGCCGCGGTCCTCGACGCTCGTGCCGGGCTCGGCCTCGGTCGAGGGGATGTCGGCCGCGCACCTCGAAGCGCTGCGGAACGCGGACGACCGGCCGCTGCGCCAGCTCGGGCTCAACACGTCGATCCGGGTCACGTACCGGGGTAGCCAGCTCGGCGGGGTCGACCTGCTGTGGTTCCCGGACGGCGGCACGGTGAAGGTGGGGTGGGAGCGCATGGACTGGTCCCGCGCGCAACTGCAGGACGCCCGACATCTTCAGGCCTACGCCAAAGGAACCAACGTGGACGATCCGGCGCTCGAGACTGCTACCCATGAGGACGCCCTCGCCGGCGCACAGATGATCGCCGACGCCGTGATGGCCAAGAGCCACATCTCGGCCTTCGGGGGCAAGCGATGAGATTGTCTTCGTTCGCCGTGGGAGTCCTGGTGCTTGGCGCCTGCGATACAGAGCCGCAGAGCCCGTTCGTTGTGAGAGATTCACCCGAGACGCGGGCCACGTTCGAGAAGCACTGCGTCGACAAAGTGACCGGCGTGAGCGAAGTGCCAGCACGCACGGATCACATCGTAGCCAGCCAGGGTGGAGGCTGTAGCGTCCGTCTCTTTTTTGACCCAAAGACCGGCGCCGCGGACAGCCTCCAGCTGATCGTCGACGAGCCGCCGGGCGACATCCGGGCGCGGATCGAGACGATCATCCTGCCGATCGTCAACGACGACATGCGCCGCCTGATCCAGAAGGAGGTCTTTGCCGATCTCGGCGTCGACAAGGACATCAAGATCAAGCGGAAAGGGAAGGGCTTCTTGGACTACAAGCACGAGACCCACATGCCCGGCTACCACTCCGCGATCATCCGCCTCGGCTGGCACTGAGGCGCCGATGAAGACTGCGGCGGCGACCGTGCGGCGCCACCGCGGTGAGGTGGCCTGGGAGCGCAGGGACTGGTCCCGCGTGCAACTGCAGGACGCCCGACATCTTCAGGCCACGCCGAAGGAACCAACGTGGTCGATCCGGTGTTCGAGACTGCCAACTACTCTCCACTTCAGCAATGCGATGCGCAGTGGTTGGCCGAGGGGCTCTCGATCGAGGAGCGCGCGCGACGCGCCCACGCGTACCGCCGCCGCGCCCGCTTCTGGGCCCGCGACCAGGCCGTCGACGCCGGCGACGCCGCGGTCCTCGAGGTCCGGGACCTCGCGGTTCACGGCAACGCGGAGGGCCCGTCCTTCGAGGAGCTCATCAACCGCGGTCTGCGGAAGGGCAAGTCCCTCGATGCTGTCTACCTGGGCATCATCGGTTCAGCTCAGCGTTCGAATGCCGAGGTGGACGCCAAGTACGCTCCCGGGGAGGCGAAGACGCCATGATCGAACTTGAGTTGTCCGAGGCACCGCGCTCCAACCACGAGGCGGCGTTCTTGCTTTCGTTGCGCGCCTGCCCGCAGTGCGGCGAGTTGGCCGATGTCGACACGGTCCGTTCGGCTCGCCTGGCGAGCGAACCGGCCGAGCCTGAGCGGGATCTGGTGACGGCCGCCTGTAGTGCCTGCGGGCACGAGCGACGGGTGACGTTCCCCGATGGCGATCGTGTCGGCTGGTTGGCTGATCCTGCCATCCTCGGCCGAGAAGGGCCATCCCGGCTGATCTCCCCACCACAGTTCCTGGCGGAGCTTCACCGGCTTGCGGCGTTGGTGCCGGCCACGCCCACCCACGTCACGCATGACGAGTACCTGCGGGATCGGCGACGCGTCTACCGCATGACCCTGTGCGCGAACGAGCTGCTTCGATTCCTCCACGACGGCGCCGACGCGATCGCCGAGGAGCACTTTCGGACCGCTGAAGCGCGCGCCGCTCGCGACGCCGCCCCTGATGACTATCGCCGCCCACAGCTCGAGGCCCTCCACGCCGCCGTTCATCAGCAGCTTGACGCGTACAGGGCCCAGGGCCCGCGCTTCAAGGCCATGAAGGCCGCCTGGGACGCCGCCAACCCGCCTCCGCGCCCGCCGGCCTTCTCGAAGGAGTCCCTCGACGCTCACCGGACCTGGGCGCGCTCGCCGGCCGACGGCCCACCGGCCGGACAGCAGCTCGTGGCCGAGGACGTCGCCCAGCCGAACGCCCGCCTGGGGGCCCAGGACCTGAGCGGCAGCGTCGTCACCCGCGCCGACCTGACCGGCGCCGACCTGTCGTCGGCCGACGTCCACGCCGTCCGCTGGACCGACGTCGATCTATCGCGCGCCCGCCTCGGCAGCGCGCTGCTCCACAGCTCGAAGTGGGTCCGCTGCCGCTTCGTCGAGGCCGGCCTGGCCCTGGCTTCGGTCGGCGACTCGATCCTCGAGGACTGTGACTTCTCCCGCGCCGCGCTCCCGCGCTCGACCTGGTTCCGCGCCGACCTGGCCCGCTGCCGCTTCGACGGCGCCCAGATCGCCGACGCTCGCTTCGATCACGCCGTGATCGTCGACTCGTCGTTCCGCGGCGCGTCCTTCGCCACCGTCTTCGATCCGATCCACGGCGGCGCCGCCCGCGCGTGGTTCATCCGCTGCGACCTCCGCGACATCGACTGGACCGGCCGCTGGTTCTACGACACCGTCTTCGTCGACTGCCTGTTCGGCGGCGCCCACGGGACCGCCCACGGCTTCCAGAACATCCACCTCCTCCGCTGCGCCCTCGACCCTGGCGGCCCCGCCCTCACCGTGCCGGAACTCGCCACCATGCTCCACGTCCCCGCCGAGCGCTTCATCGACGCTCCCGACAAGAAGCCGCGCGCCAACGAGCGCTCCTACAAGCGCAAGGGCGTCGACGCCAAGGGCCCGTACATCGACTACGTCCAGGAGCACTCCCCCCTCCTCCTCGCCGAGCGCGCCCGCGACCCCAAGGCCCCCTTCCCCGTCCCCTGGCACATCTCGTAGCCCAGCCGCCTCCGAACGCCGTCGCGCCACGCGGTGGGGACGCGCCCCGGCGGGTCGGTTCCAACGCGGCGCTACTGCAACCGGTCGCTGGAGTCGGACAGGGCCACGAACAGCGGCGACTCGCGCTCCTGGCGCTCGTCGAGCGTAACGTCGAGGGCGCGCAGCGTCGACTTCGCCTTGTCGAGCAGGACCTGCAGCTCCTTCTTCGCCTTCCGCAGCTCGGTGGCGATGCCGTCGCTGCCATCCTCGATCTTGCGGTTGTGCTTCTCGAGCCGGTCGATGCGCTCGAGCTCCGCGCCGATCCGCTTCTCGACGTCGGCGAGCGCCCGGAGGTCGCCGCTGTCGACAGCCTTGGAGCGGCCCACCAGGTACAGGCCGAGCGTGAGCGCGGCGTCGAGCCAAGCGTCGGAGGCCGGGTCCTCCGGATCCCAGCACACGAGCACGTTCTGGCCGTGGCGGGCGAAGCGCGGGAACGTCGCCTTCGCGTGCGACGTCGCCATCACCAGTAGCCCGGCCGACGCTTCGCGGTTGGCCCGCGCCTCGTCGAGCTCAGCCAGGGCCTTCGGCACGGTGTAGGACGCGTCGTGCTTGGCCTCGACCACCAGCGCTGCGCCCGCGAACGCGCCCTCGGCGGTGTGGCGCAGCACGAAGTCGCCGACCTTGCACCTGCCGGCCTTGCCGACGGGTTCGAACATGATCGGCGCGTTGCGCAGCCGCTCGGCGATGAACGCGCCGACCTGCCCCTCAAAGGTGTTGCCCCCGTCGGGGTTTCGCGCGTCGCGCTGCCGACCGGTCTCGATGCGCGCCAGCGCGAGGCGGACGTCGCGGTCGAACAGCTCCTGGCGCGCGCGGACCTCCTCCTGGAAGGTCGCGAGGCGCTCGGCCTGGCCGGCGAGGAGTTCGCGCACGGTCGCGTCGATCGCCCCGAGCGGCGTACTCGGGTCGCGTGGGTTCAGCGCACCCAGCAGGTCGCGCCGGGCCTGCCCCGCTTCGCGCATCATCCGCGAGATCGCCGACTGCTCGTCGTTGGCGTCAAGGGCAGCCATCGCCGCCTGGAGCTGGGCGGCCTGGCCGGCGCCGGCGGCGGAGACCTCGTCACGCAACTGGCGCAGCAGCTTGGCGAGCGCGCCGTCGGGCACCAGCGGATCCAGCGCCCGCCCGAGCTCGTGCTGGTTGCGCGCCAGCACCTCGGCCAGCTTGCCCTCGATCACCTTCACCAGGCCCTCGCTGTCGGTCGGGCTCAAGCGCTTGAAGATCTCGCTCTCAGCCCCGACGTTCCGCGCCAGCGTCTGGGCCAGCACGCTGCTCGGCCCGACGAACCGCTCCAGCACGCCCGCGAGGGCGCCGCGCTCGCCGACCGCCGCGTCGAGCCGCTCGGCCAGCCGGCCGTCACTGGGGTCGAAGTACTGCCGCAGCGCCTCGGCCCACCCCTGCTGCTGCGCCGTCAGGTGCCGCTCGAGCTGGTGCTCGACCTCGGCGATCAGCGTGCGCCCGACGTCGGACAGCTTGGCCTCCTCGGCCTTGGCGTGGGCCACCGACATCGCCCGCAGGCCGATGCGCCAGGCGTCGGCCGCCAGGCGATCGCGGGTGCGCGCGTCGAGCGCGGCGAACACGCCGACCGACTCGGCCAGCTCGTCATGGATGGCGACGTCGAGGACGTCGTCGTGGAAGGACACCGTGGCGGTCGTCGCGTTCATCATGCCGGTCGCCATTGCGACCGGCGTGCCAGGCGCAAAGCCGCCCACGTCGCCGGCGGGCAGGCTCACCGCACAACGGTCATTGTGAAGGGCGCAAAGATCGTTGTAGCCTCGCGTCGTGACCCGCCTGCTGTTCGCCTGGCTCGGGACCCGCGATCTCGCCGCCGCAGCGGACGACGACCGCGGCGCCGGGCCAGTGGCCCTGGCCGCGACCACGCTGGCCTTCGACGAGGTCCACCTGCTCTGCGACTACGCGGCGAAGAAGGGCGCGGCGTTTCAGACCTGGCTGGCGCGCCAGACCGAAGCGCGCGTCGTGGTGCACCCGGTCACGATCACCGGCCCGACGCACTACGGCAGCATCTACGAGGCCGCCGTGGCCACCTGCGGGCGGGTGCTCGCCGGCCGTCGTGACGCCGAGGTCACGTTCCACCTGAGCCCGGGTACGCCGGCGATGCACGCGGTGTGGATCCTGATCGCCAAGACCTTGATCCCGGGGCGGATGATCGAGACCTCGAAGGAGAACGGCGTCGTCACGGTCGACATCCCGTTCGACATCTCGGCCGAGCTGGTGCCGATCGTCGGCGCGCGCCTGGCTGGCCTCACCGCCGGTGCGCCGCCGGAGCTGGCGGCGTTCTCCGACATCATCCACCGCAGCCGCGAGATGGCCCGGGTTCTCGAGCAAGCCGCCCGGGCGGCGCGGTGGGCCGTGCCGATCCTGATCGAGGGCGAGTCGGGCACAGGCAAGGAACTCATGGCCCGGGCCATCCACGACGCCAGCAAGCGCAAGGGCAAGTTCGTCGCGGTCAACTGCGGCGCCATCCCGCACGCCCTGGTCGAGTCGACCCTGTTCGGCCACGAGCGCGGCGCCTTCTCGGGTGCGACCGAGCAGCGCCTCGGCGTGTTCGAGACCGCGCAGAAGGGCACGGTGTTCCTCGATGAGCTGGGCGAGCTGCCCCTCGACGCGCAGGTGAAGCTCCTGCGCGTGCTGCAGGAGGGCGAGGTCACGCGCGTCGGGCGGGTGGAGGCGGTGCAGGTCGACGTGCGGGTGATCGCCGCGACCAACCGCAGCCTGACCGAGGAGATCGCGGCGCGCCGGTTTCGCGAGGACCTCTTCTACCGCCTGGCGGTCGCGGTGCTTCGGCTGCCCAGCCTGCGCGAGCGCCGCGGCGACCTGCCGGTGCTCATCGAGCACTTCCTCGCCCGCGTCAACCGGGCGGCGCAGGCCCACGGCGACGTCGAGAAGCGCCTTTCTCCCAGCGCAAGGAACGTTCTCCTCGCCCACGACTGGCCGGGGAACGTCCGCGAGCTGGAGAACACGCTCAGCCGGGCCGTCTTGTGGTCTGCGGGCGAGGTGATCTCCGCCGAGGAGATCCGCGGCTCGCTCCTGGCTCGCCCGGGGCCCGGGGAGGAGGCTATCCTCGGCCGCCCGCTCGGCGACGGCTTCAAGCTGACCGAGCTGCTCGATCGGGTCGCGAAGCACTACCTCGAGCGCGCGCTAGCCGAGGCCCAGGGCAACAAGACCAAGGCCGCTGGCCTGGTTGGGTTCGCGAGCTACCAGACCCTGACGAACTGGCTGGAGCGGCATGGGGTAAAGGGCTGACCGACTTGGACAAAGGCGGGATCGTCGCCCCTACAGGGTGAGGCCGATCGCTCGGCGATCATGCTGCGCACTCTGGTCCGGCCAGGTACCGTCAGCCCGTCGTCGTAAGGTCGGCTGGCTTCCTGGCCGCGCAATTGCAACTTCGCTCTCGCGATGATCACCCTCGAGCAGCTTCAGCCCAAGGTCTCGGTCCGCGGCATCGTGCCCGACGTGCTGGTCGCTGTCGTGAGCGTGCAGTGGTTCGGCTCCGACGCGGTGGAACTCACGTACAAGCTGCCGACCGGCAAGGTCGACCACGAACTCCTCTACCGCCACGACGAGGCGCGGCTCGAGGTCGCGGAGGTCGGGCGGCCCTGGGCCTTCGACGGGGACGGCAGCATGTTCCGTCTGGTCGCCGAGGCGCAGCGCATCCGGCTCGCCCACCTGTTCGACCCTGTCCTCGCGGTCCACACATCGGACGTCCGCCCGTTGCCTCATCAGATCACCGCGGTCTACGAGGCGATGCTGCCCCGCCAGCCCTTGCGGTTTCTGCTCGCCGACGACCCCGGCGCTGGCAAGACCATCATGGCGGGCCTCCTGATCAAGGAGCTGATCGCCCGTGGCGACCTGCAGCGCTGCTTGATCGTCTGCCCCGGCAGCGTCGCGGAGCAGTGGCAGGACGAACTCTACAAACGGTTCCATCTCCCGTTCGAGATCTTGACCAACGACAAGCTCGAGGCCGCGCGCACCGGCAACTGGTTCCTCGAGAGTAACCTGGTCATCGCGCGCCTCGACAAGCTGTCGCGCGACGAAGACGTGCAGCAGAAGCTGCAAGCGCCGGACTGCCGCTGGGATCTGGTCGTCTGCGACGAGGCCCACAAGATGTCGGCGACCGTGTTCGGGGGCGAGGTCAAGTTCACCAAGCGGTACCGCCTTGGGCAGCTCCTCTCGTCGCTGACCCGCCACTTCCTCCTGATGAGCGCCACGCCGCACAACGGCAAGGATCAGGACTTTCAGCTCTTCATGGCGCTCCTCGATCCCGACCGGTTCGAGGGAGGCGGGCGCAATGGTACCTCCGCCCCCGACGCGTCCGACCTCATGCGCCGGATGGTCAAGGAGAGCCTGCTCACCTTCGAGGGCACGTCGCTGTTTCCGGCCCGCATCGCCTACACCGCCCCGTACCATCTCTCGGCCGCCGAGCGACATCTATACGACGCGGTCACGGCCTACGTCCGCGACGAGTTCAACCGCGCCGATGCGCTGCAGAACGACAAGCGCGCTGGCACTGTCGGCTTCGCCCTGACGCTGCTCCAGCGGCGGCTGGCGTCGTCGCCCGAGGCGATCCTCCAGTCACTGCGGCGCCGTCGCGAGCGCCTCGAGCGGCGGATGGTGGAGCTCGAGGCCATGCAGCGCGCGGGGCAGCTCAGCTCGCTGGCCGGGGCGCCATCGCTCGACGCCGAGGAACTCGACGATCTGGATGACGCGCCGGATGCTGAGGTCGAGGTCGCCGAGGCCGAGGTGCTCGATCAGGCCACCGCCGCCCGGTCGCTGGTCGAGCTGCGCGCCGAACTCCTGACCCTCCGCCACCTCGAAGGGCTCGCGCACGAGGTGACCCGCAGCGGCGCAGATACCAAGTGGCGGGAGCTGGCCGGCCTGCTCGGCGCGATCTTCTCGCCGCTGGCCGGTGCGTTCGCCGCCGACGCCGCGGTCATCGCCAGCGGCGCGCCGCCGCCGGTGTCGTCGCCGCAGCAGAAGCTCGTCATCTTCACCGAGCACCGCGACACGCTCCAGTACCTCGAGACCAAGATCAGTCGCTTCTTGGGCCAGCGTGAGGCTGTGGTCGTCATCCATGGTGGCGTCGGCCGGGAGGAGCGCCTCGCCGTCCAGACCAGGTTCCGGACCGACCCGGAGGTCAAGGTCCTCATCGCCACCGACGCCGCGGGCGAGGGCATCAACCTCCAGCGCGCGCACCTGATGGTGAACTACGACCTGCCGTGGAACCCCAACCGCCTCGAGCAGCGGTTCGGGCGCATCCACCGCATCGGTCAGACCGAGGTCTGCTACCTGTGGAACCTGGTCGCCGAGCACACCCGCGAGGGCGACGTCTACCGGCAGCTGCTCGACAAGCTCGACCTGGCGCGGCGGGCGCTCGGTGGACAGGTCTTCGACGTCCTCGGGAAGCTACAGTTTGGGGGGCGGCCGTTGCGCGAGCTGCTGATCGAGGCCGTGCGCGACGGCGAGCGCCCCGAGGTCCGGGACCGCCTGACCACCGTCGTCGATCAGGCCCTCGATCGCGGGCATCTCCAGACGCTCCTCGAAGATCACGCCCTCGCGCACGACGCGATGGACGCCAGCCGGGTCCAGCGCATCCGCGAGGACATGGAGCGGATGGAGGCGCGGCGGCTGCAGCCGCACTACATCGAGGCGTTCTTCCACGAGGCCTTCCGCCGCCTCGGCGGGACGGCGCGCCAGCGCGAGCCGCACCGGTACGAGGTGACCCACGTGCCGGCCACCGTGCGCGGCCGCGATCGCCAGGTCGGCCTGGGCCAACCGGTGATGCCGCGCTACGAGCGCATCGCGTTCGAGAAAGCGCTGACCAACCCTCACGGCGACCTCCCGGCTGACTTCGTCTGCCCGGGGCATCCGCTGCTCGACGCGGTGCTGGACCTGACGCTCGAACGCCACCGGGACCTGCTGAAGCGCGGCACCGTGCTGGTGGACGAGCGTGACGCCGGCACGTCGCCGCGCGTGCTGTTCTTCCTCGAGCACGCGGTGCAGGACGCCAGCGTCACGCGGTCCGGGGCGCGGCGCGTGGTGTCCAAGCAGCTGCTCTACGTCGAACTCGACGCCACCGGCGCCGCTCGTCACGTCGGCTATGCGCCGTATCTCGACTACCGCCCGTTGCGCGAGCAGGACCCACCGCTGGACGCACTGTTGGCGCACTCCGCCTGCACGTGGATCGGTCCTGATCTCGAGCACCAGGCGCAGAGCTACGCGGTCGCGCAGGTGGTGCCGGGTCACCTGAAGGAGGTGCGCGACGCTCGCCTGGCGCTCCTGGCCAAGACCGAAGCCGCGGTGCGCGACCGCTTGACCAAGGAGATCTCGCACTGGGATCACCGCGCCGAGACCCTGCGCGAGCAGGAGCTCGCGGGGAAGCCGAACGCCAAGCTCAACTCGGGCGAGGCGCGCAAGCGCGCGGATGGCCTCCAGGCCCGCCTGCACAAGCGCCTCGACGAGCTGAAGCTCGAGGCGCAGCTGTCGCCGCTGCCGCCGGTGATCCTCGGCGGACTGCTGGTGGTGCCGGCCGGGCTCCTCGCGTCGCTCCTGCCCGTGGCAGACGCAGCACCGCCCGCACCGTCGCCGGCCGACACCCAGGCCAGCGCCGCGCGCGCGCGGGCGATCGTCATGGACATCGAACGGGGCCTGGGCTTCGAGCCGGTGGATCGCGAGTTCGAGCGGGTGGGCTACGACATCGAGAGCCGTGTGCCCGGGACCGGGCGGCTGCGCTTCCTCGAGGTCAAGGGGCGCGTGTCGGGCGCCGAGACGATCACCGTGACGTGCAACGAGATCCTGTACTCGTTGAACAAGCCGGACGACTACATCCTGGCGATCGTCGAGTTTTTCGACGACGACGCCCACCGCGTCCACTACGTCCGCCGACCGTTCCAGCGCAAGCCCGACTTCGGCGTCACCAGCGTGAACTACGACTTCGGCGAGCTGATCGCGCGCGCCGAGGCGCCGCGATGAGCCCGCGGCGCAACCCGTCGTCACCGGCCCCCGCGGGCGCGGCCGTCCCCGCGGCGTTCCTCGAGGTCGTCGCGCTGATCCACGCTGCGCGATCGCGGGCGTACGCCGCGGTCAACGTCGAGCTGGTCAACCTGTACTGGCGGGTCGGTGAGTACCTCGATGGCAAGCTCAGCTCGGCGGCCTGGGGTGACGCGGTCGTGGAGTCGCTGGCGCAGTACCTGGCCACGCACCAGCCGAGTCTGCGCGGCTTCACCCGGCGCAACTTGTTCCGGATGCGGCAGTTCTTCCTGACCTACCGCGACGATGCCACCGTGCGCCCGCTGGTACCGCGCCTGTCGTGGAGCCACCACCTGATCATCCTCGAGCAGGCCAAGCGTCCCGAGGAGCGCGCCTTCTACGTGGACCTGGCGATCCGCGAACGCTGGAGCAGGCGCGAGCTCGAGCGGCAGCTCAAGGCCGCCGCCTTCGAGCGCGTGACGCTGGCCCCGACAAAAGTGCCACCACCGGTGGCACTTTTGCCCGGCGCGCCGCCGAGCCCCTTCAAGGACGCCTATGTGGTCGAGTTCCTTGGGCTTGGCGGCGGTCACGACGAACGGGACCTGCACCGCGCGCTGCTCTCGCGGATGACCGAGTTCCTGACCGAGCTGGGCCGGGACTTCTGCTTCGTCGGCAGCGAAGTGCCGCTCCAGGTCGGCGGCCGGGACTTCGCCCTCGACCTCCTGTTCTTCCACCGCGGCCTGGCCTGCCTGTGCGCTGTCGAGCTGAAGGTCGGCCGCTTCGAGCCCGAGCACCTGGGCAAGCTCAACTTCTACCTCGAGGCCCTCGATCGCGACGTGCGCAAGCCCCACGAGCGGCCGTCGATCGGCGTGCTCCTGTGCGCCAGCAAGGACCGCGAGGTCGTCGAGTACGCGCTCAGCCGCTCGCTGTCGCCGACCCTGGTGGCCGAGTACCAGACTCAGCTCCCCGACAAGCAACTCCTGCAGGCCAAGCTGCATGAGTTCTATCTGCTCACCGAAACGACCAAGCCATGATCCTGAAGAAGAAGCTGATCGAGGTCGCGCTGCCGCTCGAGGCGATCAACAAGGCCAGCGCCCGCGAGAAGTCGATCCGCCACGGCCACCCGTCGACCTTGCACCTGTGGTGGGCGCGGCGCCCGCTGGCGGCGGCGCGCGCCGTCATCTTCTCGCAGATGGTCGACGACCCGTCGGGGCATCCGGACCTGTTCCCGACCGAGGAGGCCCAGGAGGCCGAGCGCCAGCGGCTCTTCAAGATCATCGAAGAGCTGGTGCAGTGGGAGAGCACGACCAACGAAGAGGTGCTTGAGCGGGCGCGCGAGGAGATCCGCAAGAGCTGGCGGCGTACCTGCGCCGAGAACGCGGACCACCCGCGGGCCAAGGAGCTGTTCGATCCCGACAAGCTGCCGGGGTTCCACGACCCGTTCGCCGGCGGCGGCGCGCTGCCGCTGGAGGCGCAGCGCCTCGGGCTCGAGGCCTACGCAAGCGACCTGAATCCAGTCGCGGTGCTCATCAACAAGGCGATGATCGAGATTCCCCCGAAGTTCGCCGGGATGCCGCCGGTGAACCCTGAGGCGCGGGCCAACAAGGAGCTGTTCAGCAAGGAGTGGAAGGGCGCCGAGGGCCTGGCCGAGGACGTCCGCTATTACGGCACGTGGATGCGCGACGAGGCGGAGAAGCGGATCGGCCACCTGTACCCGAAGGTCGAGATCACGGCGGCGATGGCGGAGGAGCGGCCGGATCTGAAGCCGCTGATCGGGCAGAAGCTGACGGTGATCGCGTGGATCTGGGCGCGAACTGTGAAGAGCCCGAATCCTGCCTTCGCGCATGTGGATGTGCCGCTCGTCTCCAGCTTTGCCCTCGCGTCGAAACCAGGCAAGGAGGCGTTCATCGAGCCTATTACTGATCCGGCACGCGGAGCCTACCAGTTTGCAGTGCGACTGGGACTGCCTACACACGCGAGTGACATACAGAATGGGACGCGTGCAGGAAAAGCCCAGGACTTCTTGTGTCTTTTGAGCAAGGAGCCGATTGCGCGAGAATACATCCGCGCACAAGCAAAGGCAGGATTGCTTGGAAATCGCCTTATGGCGGTCGTCGCGGAGGGCCCCAGAGGCCGGATCTACTTGGCGCCGCAGGCCGTGGATGAGGAGTGGATCGACGGATTGAGCGATGATTCCCGTGTAGCCGACGCCAAGGCCACGTTCCTCACTGGCTTGACTCCAACGAGGGCTCTTATCACGGGTGGGGTCTGCTCAGCATATGGGCTCACGACCTGGGGGCACTTGTTCACACCGCGCCAATTGCTCCTTCTAGTCACTCTGGCGGACATCGTTGCGGAGGCGCGAGCGCGAGTCTTCCAGGACGCCGCGCTGGTCCACTCGCCCCAAAGCGCGGGGGCGCTGGCGGCACATCTCTCGATCTACTTGGCTTTCATCTTGGAGAAACTCACAGAGTCTCACTCGTCTTTGTGCACGTGGAGTTCCGCCCCAAAGAACGAACTCGTAGTGAGCACGTTTCGACGGCAAGGGCTCCCAATGACGTGGGACTTTGCGGAGGCAAATCCGTTTGCCGATTCTAGCGGGAGCATCGCAAAGACGCGTGATTCGATCGCTAGAGTCCTTGAGGTGTCGGCGCCTGCGGGGGCGGACGCAGGCTCGGTCGCGTTGCAGTTGAATGCGATGGATCAAACTGTATCAATGGATCGAATCGTGTCAATGGATCCGCCATATTATGACAATATTGCCTATGCCGACCTGTCCGACTACTTCTATGTCTGGCTTCGACGATCTCTCAGAAACGTGATCCCTGGGCTACTGGAGACAATGGAGACGCCGAAGACGGATGAGCTTGTGGCCATGCCAAGCAGGCACGGAGGCAAAGGGAACGCCGAGGCATTCTTCCTTCACGGAATGACATCTACGCTGACTGGTCTTGCGGGCATGGTCCATCCCGCGTTTCCTGTTACTATATACTACGCTTTCAAACAGTCGGAAACAAAAGGCGGGCCGGACGGAGGGACCGCCAGCACGGGTTGGGACACTTTTCTAGAGGCAGTGATTGGCTCAGGGCTGACGATTGCCGGCACCTGGCCGATGAGTACCGAGAGAGATTCTCGCTCGGTTGGGATTGGTGCGAACGCACTCTCGTCGAGCGTGGTTCTTGCTTGTCGGCCTCGCCCCGCGGCAGCGTCTGTAGTGTCCCGCACTGAGCTGCAGGTTGCTCTTCGCGCGGAATTGCCTGCGGCGATGACTCGAATGCAGCGCGGCAATGTGGCTCCTGTTGATTTCGCTCAGGCTGCGATCGGCCCGGGCATGGCCGTGTATAGTCGATTTGCGCGCGTTCTGGCCGCCGATGGGTCGAAGGTGGGGGTGCATGAGGCTCAGACATTGATAAACAAGATTCTCGATGAGATCTTAACCGACCAGGAAGGCGACTTCGATGCCGATAGCAGGTGGGCTGTGGCATGGTTCGAGCAATACGGATTCTCGGAAGCGGACTACGGCGTCGGAGAGGCACTTTCGAGGGCAAAGAACACGTCGATTGCTGGCCTAGTCGACGCTGGGATTGTCGTTTCGAAGCGTGGAAGGCTAAGGTTGTTGAAGGCGGCTGAGCTGCCGTCTGGATGGGACCCTGGCACTGACTCCCGCCTGACGACATGGGAGATGGTGCATCATCTGATTCGCGTACTTGAGGGCGATAGCGAACGTGGGGCGGCGGCGCTGGGAGCCAAGCTCGGCAGCAAGGGTGAGGTCGCCCGAGAGCTGTGCTACCGACTCTACGTGATCTGCGAGCGCAAGAAGCGAGCGGCCGAGGCGCTGTCGTATAACGCGCTCGTGCAAAGCTGGCCCGAGATCATGCGGCTTGCTCGCGAGATGCCAGTCGATGCGGCGTCCGCCGCGGCTCCGGCGCCGCAGACGACGATGTTCGATGACGGGGCCAAGTCCAAGAAGAAGCGCACCAAGGGGAAGAACTGAGCCATGGCTATCACGAACCACGATCGCGTGACCCGGGCGCTAGAGCTGCTGAAGGCCGGACTGGGGCCGTTCGTCGAGCGCGAACTCAAGAGCGCCTACAAGGACAAGGTCGATGCCCAGGCGCGGCTGTGGCTCGGCGAGGACAAGCTCAACAGCAAGCGGGCCATCACCGACCTCGATGCGGCCGCGCTGTTGCGGATCATGTGGGAGGGCTGGAACGACGTCTTCCGCAACACGCTCGGCCCCGCCGAGCGAGGCCTCGTAGGCGAGCTTCGCGGCCATCGCAACACCTGGGCCCACCAGGGCAATTTCTCGGGCGACGACACGTATCGCGCGCTCGACTCGGCCGGGCGGCTCTTGGCCGCGATCTCGGCACCACAGGCCGACGAGATCGACAAGGCCAAGGCCGAGCTCCTGCGCGTGCGCTTCGACGAGCAGACCCGTGGCGAGCAGCGGAAAGCCGCCGCCCCGGCGATCGAGAGCGCTCCGTCGACGCTCAAGCCGTGGCGTGAGGTCGTCACGCCGCACAGGGACGTCGCCAGCGGCAAGTACCAGCAGGCCGAGTTCGCGGCCGACCTGTGGCAGGTGCATCTCGGCGAAGGCTCCGACGAGTACCGCACGCCGTCCGAGTTCTTCCGGCGCACCTACCTCACCGCGAGTCTGAAGCAGCTCCTGGTTGGCGCCGTGCAACGGCTGAACGGCCAAGGCGGCGACCCGGTCATCCAGCTCCAGACCAACTTCGGTGGCGGCAAGACCCACTCGATGCTGGCGCTCTACCACCTGTTCTCGGGTGCATCGCCCAAGGACCTGCCGGGCATCGAGGAGGTCATGCTCGCGGCCGGCGCCAAGACCAAGCCCACCGCCAAGCGCGTCGTCCTGGTCGGCAACAAGATCTCGCCCGGCAACCCCAGCAAGAAGCCCGACGGCACCGTCGTCCGCACGCTGTGGGGCGAGCTGGCGTGGCAGCTCGGAGGCAAGAAGGCGTACGCGCGCATCAAAGCCGACGATGAGCACGCCACCAGCCCGGGCGACGTGCTGCGCGAGCTGTTCGTCGAGTACGGTCCGTGCGTCGTGCTGGTTGACGAGTGGGTCGCCTATGCGCGGCAGCTCCACGATCAGAGCGACCTGCCTGGTGGCAGCTTCGAGACCCAGTTCAGCTTTGCCCAGGTGCTGACCGAGTCGGCCAAGCTCGCCAAGAACTGCCTGCTGGTGATCAGCCTGCCGGCCTCCGATACCGCAGGCTCGCCGCACACCCAGGCCGACGACGTCGAGGTCGGCGGCCAGCGCGGGCGCGAGGCGCTCGACCGCCTGCGCAACGTCATCGGACGCCTCGAAACGTCGTGGCGGCCGGCGACCGCCGAGGAGGGCTTCGAGATCGTCCGGCGCCGCCTGTTCGAGCCGATGACCGACGCGGCGCAGTTCAAGCACCGCGACGTCGTGGCCCGCGCGTTCTCGGACCTGTACCGGGGGCAGCACCAGGAGTTCCCGCCCGAGTGCCAGGAGGCTGCGTACGAGCAGCGGATCAAGGCCGCCTACCCGATCCACCCTGAGATCTTCGATCGCCTCTACACGGACTGGTCGACGCTCATCAAGTTTCAACGCACCCGCGGCGTGCTGCGGCTGATGGCCGCTGTCATCCACAGCCTGTGGGAGAAGGGCGACAAGAACCCGCTGATCCTGCCGGCCAACATCTCTATCGACGACCAGCGGGTGCAGTTCGAATTGACCCGGTACCTGTCGGACAACTGGGTGCCGGTCATCGAGAAGGACGTCGATGGGCCTAACTCGCTGCCGCTGCGCCTCGACAGCGAGCTGCCCAACCTGGGCAAGTACTCGGCGTGCCGGCGCGTGGCGCGCGCGATCTACCTCGGCTCGGCGCCGTTGACCAAGGCGGCGCACCGCGGCATCGAGGACCGCCGGATCAAGCTCGGCTGCGTTTTGCCCGGGGAGTCGCCCGCGGTCTTCGGCGACGCGCTGCGCCGCCTCGCCAGTGTTGCGACGTACCTGTATCCGGATGGCGTCCGCTACTGGTATTCGACCCAGCCGACCGTCACCAAGCTCGCCGAGGATCGCGCCGAGCAGCTCAAGCGCGACCCGGACAAGATCCTCCGCACCCTCGAGTCGCGGCTGGGCGCCGAGCTGAAGCGCAACAAGGGGGACTTCGAGAGGGTCCACCCAATGCCGGCCGGCGGTCACGAGGTCGCCGATGAGACCAAGGTTCGCCTCGTGGTGCTGCGCATCGAGCACGGCTACTCGAAGGAGGTGGGCAACGCCGCCGAGGTGGCGGCGCGGGCGATCCTCGAGTCGCGGGGCAACGCGCCGCGCATCTGCCGCAACACGCTGGTGTTCTTGGCGGCCGATCGCAACCGCGTCCAGGATCTCGAAGAGGTGGTCCGGCTGCACCTGGCGTGGACATCGATCGTCGAGGAGCAGACCGCCCTCGATCTCGCGCCGCAGCAGGTGGCCCAGGCCGAGGCTCAGCAGAGGCTGGCCGATGACGCCGTCGACGCCCGGATCCCCGAGACCTACCAGTGGCTCCTGGTCCCCGTGCAAGGCAGCCCCTCGGCGCCGGTCGAGTTCCAGGCCATCAAGCTGACGGGGTCCGATCCGCTGGCGGTGCGCGCGACCCGCCGCTTGCGCAACGACGAGCTGCTCCTCACGACGTTCGCAGGGACCCGGCTCCGGATGGAGCTGGACAAGATCCCGCTGTGGCGGGGCAACCACGTCGCGGTGCGCCAATTGGTCGAGGACTTCCCCAAGTACGTGTACCTGCCACGCCTTCGCGACAGCAGCGTGCTCGTCGCCGCGATCCAGGACGGCCTCGGGTCGCTGGTGTGGGAGCGCGAGACCTTCGCGGCCGCGGACTCCTACGACGAGGCCTCCGGCCGCTACCTCGGCCTCCGCGCTGGCCAGGCGAGCGCGCACCTCGACGCCGAGTCCTCGGCGCTCCTGGTGCGTCCGACGGCGGCGCGCGCACAGCTCGATGCCGAACGCCCCGCGCCGGCCCCCGAACCGGTGGCTGACGGGATCGGTGGCGGTGCGGTCAAGCCGCCGCCGGTCACGCAAGCGGGTGGGGCCCAGGGGCCCAGGCCCGCCGGCGGACCTGGGCCCGTCGAACCGCCAGCGCCGGTGCTCCGTCGCTTCCACGGCAGCGTGGCGCTCGATCCGACCCGCGTCGGACGCGACGCTAGCCGGATCGCAGAGGAGGTGATCGCTCACCTGACCGGCCTGGTCGGTGCCACGGTCAAGGTCACCCTGGAGATCGAGGCCACGCTGCCGAGCGGGGCGCCGGTCAACGTCGTCCGCACCGTCACCGAGAACAGCCGCACCCTCAAGTTCGAGCAAGGGGCGGGCTTCGAGAAGGAGTGACGCGGTGGCCACGCCTGCCGAGCACCAGTACGCCGCGATCCTCGCGCTGTTGCCCGCGGTCGTGGCGACGCGCCAGGCGTGTGACCTGTACCTCTCGCGGCTCGGAGACGATCGCGGTGTCCGCGCCCGCATCGTGCGACGGTCCCACTACGGAGTTATCGCAGAGCCCGCGGCCGTGCTGGCGGCGGCCATCCAGGCCAACGAACCTGCGATCTTCGACCCGGGGGTCCGCGCACGGCTTGTCGATCGCGAGCCGTTGGCACGGATCGCGCACCTCGAACACCTCCCCGAGCAAGACCACGACGGGTGGGACCGCACGGTCGTGGAGATCCGGGACGGGATCTCGCACCTCGAAGAAGTCCTCCGCTCAGCTCTTGCGGTCGCGCGAGGCGAAACGGCCACGCGCATCCCGGGCTACGAGCTGGTCGAACTCATCGGTCAGGGCGGCTTCGGCACGGTGTACAAGGCCCGCGATCGATCGGGCGTCGAGCGCGCGGTCAAGCTGCTCACGCCGAGCCCGTTCGGAATGGCGGATGGCGCCGACGCACGCTTCGAACGCGAGGCCAAGCTGCTGGCCAGCGTCGACCACCCCAACGTCGTCAAGTACGTGCTGATGGATCGCCACGGCGACACCTGGTACCTGGTCATGGAGCTGATCCGCGGTCGGGGGTTGGCCGAGTGGGCCCGCGAACAGCCCGCGGCAGCTCGGGTTGCGGCCGTCGCGCAGGTGCTGGACGGTGTCGCTGCGCTCCACGCGGCCGGCGTGATCCATCGCGACCTCAAGCCGAGCAACGTCGTGATTGACGAGACCACGGGGCGGCCGGTGATCGTCGACCTCGGGATGAGCTGGGCGGTCCGCGGCGGCGACCAGACGTTGACGCATGGCTCGGCGTGGTCGACGGGCTATGCGCCGCCGGAGGTGATCGCCGACCCGGCGCAGAGCCGCACGCCCGGCCATGACCTCTACAGCGTCGGCGTGGTCCTCTACGAGGTCTTGGCTGGGCGGCGCCCACCCGCGGTCGGCCGCGTTCCTCTGTCCCACCACGACCCGCAGTTCGCCGCATACGACGACGTCGTCGCACGCGCGCTCGCCGTGCCGGACCTGCGCTTTGCTTCGGCGGAGGAGTTTAGCCGCGCGCTGCACCGGGCCCGCGAAGGGGCGCGGTCGCCGTGGAGCCTGGTGTTCTCCGAGCTTGAGCAGATCAGGTCACCCGTGCTGCGCGAGCTGCTCGACGCCGCTGTGGCCGCGGGCGAGCGTGGCGACGCCACGAGCGTGGCGATCGTGACGGCTGGTTTCTACCGAGGGCTCCGGATTCGCTTCACGCGCGCCTTTCGCCTCGCCCGGGGCTCCGATGCGCACAAGCACGAGGCGTTTCTCCCTCTCCGCGGTCACGGCGCAGCGATCGCCTTGTTTCGCCACCAGCGCGCGCTGTCCTGGGAGGTCGTGCTCGCGAAGGACAAACACGGTGACGCTGCCTTGCAGCGCCTCGGGTTCGGCCTGGCCGACCTGGCCGCGATCCAGGTCGCCGAGGACTTCGCGCTACAGCAGCTTGGCGCGGCGCGTGATCCCGCGCGCGATCCGGACGGACCGCCACCGGTGTCCCAGCAGGTCCAAGGGGTCCGCGCGCTGGTGCGGGTCGTCCTCGAACTCGAGCGCAACGAGCTAGCTTTCGTCGAGGACTTTGCCGCGCTGGCGGCGTCGGCGTTAGCGCCACCCATCGAGGACTCTCCAGAGGAGGAGGACGATGGCTAAGCCAACCAAGAGCGGCGCGGCGCGGTGCGGCCGCGATTCGGCTCATGGATCGCCACGGTCTCTCGCGTGCGCGCGCGCTGACCGCGACGACGGAGCGAAGGTCGACCTCGCGATCCCTGGCTTGAGGAGATGGGTGAAGCCTGACTGCCGGACGATGCAGCAGCCGGCCGGGCGGGGCTTTGACAAGCTGAGGCGGATTCCTGGCGCGGGTGGTCTTGCCAGAAGCTAACCGCCTGACGATACTCGGGCTACGCGTTCACCACGCGCTGCGCCATGGACTCCGCGACGATCGGTCAGCGCCTCCGTCAGCTCCGGCTGGGCCGCGAGCTGTCGCAGGCGGAGTTCGCGAAGCAGCTCGCGATCTCGCCGGCGTATCTGAACCTGCTCGAGAAGGGCCGTCGGACGATGCAGTTCCCGCTGCTCCTGCGGGCGCTGGCGCTCCTGGGCACGGACCTCGAGCAGTTCATGACGGCGGCGGGCGGCAACCGGCCCGAGGACGCGCTGGCCCACCTGCTCGACGATCCGCTGACGGCGACCCTGGCCCTCGACGAGCACGACCTGGCCCGGCTGCGCAGCGAGCCGCGGGTGGCGACGACGATCACCGCGCTCTATCACCTGTACAAGAACACCCGGGCCCAGCTCGACGTCGCGTTGACCAAGCTCGAGGCCGGGGCGCCGGTGCCGCTCGGCTACGCGCCCGGCGACGAGGTCTCGGACTTCCTCGAGCGCCACCGCAACTACTTCCCCGAGCTCGAGGCCGCGGCCGACGAGGTCCGGGCCCGGGCCGCGCTGCCGCGCCGCTACCCGGCCGAGGCCCTGGGCGACGCCCTGGCCGCGCAGTTCGCGGTCGCGGTCGAGTGGGTCGCGCCGACCACCCGCTCGTCGGTGGTGCGGTCCTTCGATCCGCTGACGCGGCGACTCCTGATCTCGACCGACCTCGGCGATCAGGCGGCCAAGTTCCAGCTCGCCCACGTGCTGGGCCTGTGCGTCCTCGACGGCAATCGCCTGCACGAGCGCCTGACCGAGGGCGCGGCCTTCCGCCACGTCGAGACCGCGCGCCTGGTCAAGATCCACCTCGCCAACTACTTCGCCGGCGCGCTGCTCCTGCCGTACCGCGAGTTCTTCGCCGAGGTCCAGCGCACGCGCTACGACGTCGCGCGCCTGGTGTCCTTGTTCGCGTCGTCGTGGGAGGCGGTCGCGCACCGCATGTGCAACCTCGGCGATCCGCGGGCCGCCGGCCTGCCGCTCCACTTCCTGCGGGTCGACGCCGCCGGCAACGTGTCGAAGCGCTACGCCGCCTCGGGGCTGCGCTTCCCGGCCGGCCACGGCTCGTGTCCGAAGTGGGCGGTCCACGCCGCGTTCATGACGCCGGCCCTGGTGACCCGGCAGCACTCGGAGTTTCCCGACGGGCAGACCTACTTCTGCTTCGCCAAGGTCATCACCCAGCCGGTCGCCGGCTCGCTGCAGCGCGGCGTCAACTACGCGATCGGCCTCGGCACGCGCTCCGACGCCGCCCGCGCGATGGTCTACGCCGATGACGTGCCGCGCGAGCGTCCGGTGCCGGTCGGCCTGACCTGTCGGTTCTGCGAGCGCACCGACTGCTCGCAGCGCGCCGCGCCCAGCTACAAGTTCCCGCTCACCGTCGACGAGAACGTCAAGAAGGACAACTTCTTCTCGCCCCACGTCGACGCCGACCGCCTGGCCTCCGCGAAAGGACGACCATGACCCGCGACCTCTCTCCGCTTGGCGACGTGCCCGATCTGGGCGTGGTCCCGTCCCGGATGTTGGCCCAGGTGATCCGGGCCGAGCGTTTCGGCGAGCCGATCGACGCCTTCCGCGAGGAGGCGATCGCGGTGCCGGCGCTCGCGCCCCATGACGTCCTGGTCTACGTCATGGCCGCCGGGGTCAACTACAACAACGTGTGGGCGGCGATGGGCATCCCGATCGACGTGATCAAGACCCGGCAGAAGAAGGGCGAGGCCGAGGACTTCCACATCGGCGGCTCCGACGCCTCGGGCGTGGTGTGGGCGGTCGGCAGCGCGGTCGACAACGTCAAGGTCGGCGACGAGGTGGTGGTCCATTGCGGGATGTGGGCGCCCGACGATCCCCACGTCGTCGCCGGCAAGGATCCGATGCTGGCGCCGTCGCAGATCATCTGGGGCTACGAGTCGAACTGGGGCAGCTTCGCGCAGTACACCCGGGTCCAGGATCACCAGTGCCTGCCCAAGCCGCCGCAGCTCACCTGGGAGGAGGCCGCGGCCTACATGCTGGTCGGCGCGACCGCCTACCGCATGCTGCACGGCTGGCCGCCCAACGTGGTCGGCCCCGGCGATCCGGTGTTGATCTGGGGCGGCGCCGGCGGCCTCGGCTCGATGGCGATCCAGATCGTCCGCGCCGCCGGCGGGCGCGCGGTCGCGGTGGTGTCGGGCGACGACAAGATCGAGTACTGCAAGCGCCTGGGCGCGGTCGGCGCGATCGATCGCCGGCGCTTCAAGCACTGGGGCAAGCTGCCGCGGTGGAGCGATGAGCTCGAGTACGGGCTGTGGCTCAAGGGCGCGCGCGACTTCGGCAAGGCGTTCTGGGACGCGCTGGGCGAGAAGAAGAACCCGACCATCGTCTTCGAGCACCCGGGCGAGACCACGCTGCCGACCTCGTGCTTCATGACCGAGACCGGCGGCATGATCGTGATCTGCGCCGGCACGACCGGCTACAACGCCACCCTCGATCTGCGTTACCACTGGATGCGGCAGAAGCGGCTCCAGGGCTCGCACTTCGCCAACGACGCGCAGGCGGCCGGCGTGAACCAGCTCGTGATCGACGGCCACGTCGATCCGTGCCTGTCGCGGACCTTCGCGTGGCACGAGACCGGGGCCTGCCATCAGCTCATGCGCGACAACCAGCACCCGAGCGGCAACATGTCGATCCTGGTCAACGCGCCGCGGCCCGGCCTGCGGACGTTGGCCGAGGTTCGCGCCGCGGGCGGTGGCGCGTGACCGCGCGGCCGTTCCGGGTCCTGGGGCTCCAGCAGATCGCGATCGGCGGGCCGTCGAAGGCGGCGCTGCGCGCGCTGTGGGTCGACCTTCTGGGCGTCGCGGTCGAGGGCAGCTTTCGCAGCGAGCGCGAGAACGTCGACGAGGACCTCGCCGCGGTCGGCGCCGGCGTGGCGCGGGTCGAGATCGATCTGATGGAGCCGATCGATCCGACGCGGGCGCCGCGGGTCCACGAGCCGCCGCTCAACCACCTCGGGTTGTGGATCGATGATCTGCCGGCGGCGGTGGCGTGGCTCAGCGCGCGCGGCGTGCGGTTCACGCCCGGCGGCATCCGCACCGGCGCGGCCGGCTTCGACGTGTGCTTCATCCACCCCAAGGGCAGCCCCGAGGCGCCCCACGGCGGGGCCGGAGTGCTGATCGAGCTGGTCCAGGCGCCGCCGGCGGTGATCGCGGCGATGGACGCCTTGGCCGCCGCCGGCGGTTGAGCGCCGCGCGGGTCGCGGGGTGGGTTCGCGGCGCCGCGGGGTTTGTTTCGCCGCCGATCGCGGCATAGTGCGCGCGATGCGTCGAGTCCTGACCTTGGCCACGGCGGTCGCCGTGGCCGCCGCGCCGGCCGCGGCCCAGCCCCGGCCCACCATCGACGATCCGCTCCTGGCCCCGCCGGCGCCGGCGCCCCGGACGGTGGCGTCGTGGGACGAGGCGCGGGCGCTCCTGGCCGCGACCCCGGAGCGCGCGCGGGCCGCCGCCGACGTGGCGCGCGCCGCCGCCCTCGGGCGCGCCGCCGCCGCGACCCGCTGGCCGACGGTGGCGGCGACGGCGTCGGTGGCGATCGATCTGCTGCACCCCGGGACCGCGCCCGGCATCCCGGCCACCGCGACCGTCACGCCGACCTCGCCCCTCGGCACCGCGGCCGTGGCCGCGATCCTCCCGCTCTACGACGCGCCGGCGCGGCGCGAGCGGACCGCCGCCGCCGCCGAGCGCCGGGGCGCCGCCGCCGGGCGCGAGGACGTCGAGCGTCGGACCTTGGCTCGGGCCGCGGCGGCCGCCGCCGCGGTGCTGGCGACGGCGCGGCTCGCTGAGCTGGCGCGCGACGGGCTGGGCCTCGCCCTCGAGCGCGCCGCCCTGGGCGCGCGGTCCTTCGAGCTCGGGGCGGCCACCGAGCTCGACGCGATCCGCACGCGGCAGGACGTCGCGGTGGCGCGGGCCGCGGTGGTCAGCGCCGACGAGCAGCTCCGGGTCGCCCGCGAGGCCCTGGGCCTGGCCCTTGGCCTGGACGGCGAGGTCGGGCTCGGCGATGGCCTCGACGCCGCGGCGCTGGTCGCGGCGGTGCGCGCGCAGTGTCGCCCGCTGGCCCCCGGCGAGGCCCGCGCCGATCGCGTGGCCGCGGCCGCCGACGTCGAGGCCGCTCGCGCCCGCCAGGCCGCGGTCGCCGCCACCGCGCTACCCGCCGTCGAGCTGGCCTCGAGCGTGTCGGGTTACACCGCCGACCCCGCGCCCGGGCGGATCCCGGCCTGGTCGCTGGCCGTGGTCCTCCGGGTGCCGATCTGGGACGGAGGCCGCCGCGCCGCCGCGGTCGCCCAGCGCGCCGCCGCGGTCGCCGACGCGGTCGCGGTCGACGCGCAGCTCACGCGGGTCGCCGCCGTCGAGGGCGCCCGGGCCCGCCGCGGCGGCGAGGTCGCGGCCGCGCTGGTCGACGCCGCGCGCGAGGCCCGCGACCTGGCCGTGCGGATCGACGCGATGACCCGGCGCGGCTTCGAGATCGGCCGCGCCACCAGCCTCGAGCTGGTCCAGACCGCGGCGGTCTTGCGCCAGGCCGAGTTGACCCTGGCGGTCCGCGAGGCCGAGGCGGTCGCCGCCGCGCTCGCGGCGTTGCTCACGGAGGCTCGATGCGTGCCCTGATCCCTGCCGCCTTGGTCGTGCTCGTCGCCTGTGGCGGCGAGGCCAGCTCGTCGAAGAAGCCGCCGCCGCCGCCGCCGCGCGAGGTCCAGCTCGTGACCGTCGCGCCGACCGAGGCCCGGGTCGCCGGCGAGTACCTCGGCACGCTCCTGTCGCGGGCCAGCCTGACCGTGATGCCCCAGGTCGCGGGCTACGTGCGCAAGCTCCACGTCCGCCCCGGTCAGCGGGTCCGGGTCGGCGACCCGCTGGTCGAGATCGACGCCCGCGAGGAGAGCGCGGCTTTGTCGTCGGCCAGCGCCCAGGCCGAGGCCGCGGCCGCCGCCCTGGCCCTGGCCGAGCAGTCGCGGACCCGGATCGAAGCGCTGCACCGCGAGGGCCTGGCGACCGCCGCCGAGCTCGACAAGGTGCGGGCCGACGTCGCCGCCGCCGGCGCCGCGGTTCGGGCCGCCGGCGCCCAGGTCTCGCAACGTCGGGTCGCGGTCGGCAACCGCGTGGTCCGGGCCGCGGTGCCCGGAGCGATCGGCGAGGTCGTGGTCCGCCTCGGCGACTACGTCACCGCCACCACCCGCCTCACCACGATCGCCGGCGGCGACGGCCTCGAGCTGACCCTCGGCATCCCGGCGCCGCGGGCCCGCGGGCTCGTCGACGACGCGCCGATCGAGGTCCTCGGCGACGACGGGCAGGTCCTCCACACCACCCGCGCGTTCTACGTCGCCGCCGAGGCCGATCCGCGGACCCAGCTCGTCGCGGTCAAGGCCGCGGTCCCGGCCGACCTCGGGCTGCGGCCGGCCGAGCTGGTGCGGGCGCGGCTCATCTACTCGGCCGGGCTGGCGCTGCAGGTGCCGGCCATGGCGGTGGTCCGCCAGAGCGGCGCCGCCTTCGTCTTCGTCGCCGTCGAGAAGGCCGGCGCGCTGATCGCCGAGCGGCGCCTGATCCAGCTCGGCGCGCTGGGGCCGCGCGGCTTCGTCGTCGCCGCCGGGCTCAACCCCGGCGAGCGGATCGCGGTGTCGAGCGTGCAGAGCCTGCGCGATGGCGCGGCGATCAAGCCAGCGGCGCCCAAGCCCGACGGCGCGGCCCCGGTCAAGCCCGACGGCGCGGCCCCGGCCAAGCCCGACGGCGCCGCCCCGGCCAAGCCCGACGGCGCCGCCCCGGCCCCCGGAGCGGGACGCTAGCCCGTGGTCGAGTTCTTCCTCCGCCGCCCGGTGTTCGCGTCGGTGTGCGCGATCATCATCACGCTCCTGGGCGCGATGGCGGTGCCGCGCCTGCCGATCGCCCAGTACCCGGATCTCGCGCCGCCCCAGGTCACGGTGTCGGCGACCTACGTCGGGGCCAGCGCCGACGTCGTCGAGACCGCGGTCACCACGCCCCTCGAGCAGGAGCTCAACGGCGTCGAGGGCATGAAGTACATCTCGTCGACCAGCTCCAACGACGGCCAGAGCCAGATCACGATCACGTTTGGCCCCGGACGCGATCTCGAGGTCGCCGCGGTCGACGTGCAGAACCGGGTCGCGCGGGCCGCCGCCCGGTTGCCGGCCCAGGTCAACCAGGCCGGCGTGGTCGTGACCAAGGCCTCGAACCAGCTCCTGTGCACGTTTGGCTTCTACTCCGACGACGATCGCTACGATCCGGCGTTCCTGTCGAACTTCGTCGACGTCTACCTGCGCGACGCGCTCAAGCGCATCCCCGGCGTCGGCGAGGTCCGGATCTTCGGCGAGCGCAAGTTCGCGATGCGGGTGTGGCTCGATCCGACCAAGCTGGCGCGCCGGCGCCTGACCGGCGGCGACGTCCTGCGCGCGCTGCAGGAACAGAACGTCCAGATCGCCGCCGGCCAGCTCGGCCAGCCGCCGTCGGCGCCCGATCAACCGTACCAGCTCGCGGTCCGGGCCCAGGGCCGCTTGATCGAGCCTGGCGAGTTCGCGGCGATCGTGATCCAGCGCGGCGACAACGGCGAGCTGGTCCGCCTGGGCGACGTCGCTCGGGTCGAGCTGGGCGCCGAGAGCTACGGCACCGCGATGTTGTTCAACGGCCGGCCCGGCGTCGGCCTGGGCGTGTTCCAGCTCCCGACCGCCAACGCCCTCGAGGTGCGCGACGCGGTGGTCGCCGAGCTGGCCCGACGCGCGCCCAGCTTCCCGCCCGGCCTGCGCTACGCCCCGGGCACCGACACCACCTTGGCGGTCCGGGCCTCGGTCGACGAGGTGGTGACCACGCTCATCGAGGCGGTGGTCCTGGTGATCGCGGTGATCTTCCTGTTCCTCCACGGCTGGCGCAGCGTCGTGATCGTCGCGCTGACCCTGCCGGTGTCGCTGGTCGGCACCTTCGCCTTCGTCGAGCTGTTCGGGTTCTCGATCAACACCTTGACCCTGTTTGGCCTGACCCTGGCGACCGGTCTGGTCGTCGATGACGCCATCGTCGTGATCGAGAACGTCGAGCGGCTGATGCACGAACGCAGCCTCGACGCCCGGGCCGCCGCGGTCGCCAGCATGCGCGAGGTCACCGGCGCGGTGATCGCGACGTCGATCGTCTTGGTCGCGGTGTTCGCGCCGATCGCGATGTTCCCCGGGACCACCGGCGCGATCTACCAGCAGTTCGCGCTGACGATCGCCGCGTCGATCGCGATCTCGACCTTCGCCGCGCTGACCCTGACCCCGGCCCTGGCGGCGCTGCTCCTGGTGCCGCCGCCGGCGGTCAAGTGGATCGGCTTCCGCGCCGTCGACGGGATCCTCGAGCTCGGCCGCCGGGCCTACGTCTGGACCCTGACCCGCTTGCTGCGCCAGCGGATCGTCGTGCTCGTCGCGTTCGTGGGCTGCCTGGTCGCCACGGTCCACCTGTTCCGGGCCGCGCCCGCCGGGTTCATCCCCGACGAGGATCAGGGCTACTTCATCATCTCGGTCCAGGGCCCAGACGGGATGTCGTTCACCGACAACCAGGCGGTGGTCCGCGAGGTCGGCGCGATCCTCGACGGCGTCCCCGAGGTCAAGGCCCGCTTCATGGTGTCGGGCATCTCGCCGAGCGGCACCGGCTCGAACCAGGCCCAGATCTTCGTGCCGCTCAAGCCGTGGTCGGAGCGGCCCCGGGCCTCGCAGTCGGTGGCGGCCCTGGTCGAGCGCCTGCGCGGCCCGCTCAGCCGGATCGGCCGGGCCCGGGTCACGCCGTTTCGGCCGCCGACCATCCGCGGCGTCGGCGCGGTCGGCGGCTTTCAGTTCGTCGTCCAGGACACCTCGGTCGGGCGGTCCCTCGACGAGCTGGCCGCCGCCACCGGCGCCCTGGTCGGCGCCGCCAACAACGACCCGCGGCTGCGCGGCATCTTCACTTCGTTCACCGCCAACACGCCGATCATCGCGGTCGAGGTCGATCGCGAGAAGGCCAAGGCCCTCGGGGTCCAGGTCGATCAGCTCTACGGCGCGCTCCAGCTCTTCCTCGGCAGCCAGTACGTCAACGACTTCAACTACGCCAACCGCACCTACCGGGTCTACGTCCAGGCCGACGCGCCGTTCCGCGACGACCCCGACGACATCGGCGCCTACCTGGTGCGCACCGACGGCGGCGAGCTGGTCCCGGTCGAGACCGTGGCCCGGGCCCGACCGGCCACCTCGGCCCAGCTCATCCGCCACTACAACTTGTTCCGCTCGGCCGAGATCAACGGCACCGCGGCGCCGGGAGTATCGTCGGGCCAGGCCCTGGCGGCGATGGAGGAGCTGGCCGCCCGGACCCTGCCCGAGGGCATGGCCACCGAGTGGACCGGCCTGTCCCTCGAGCAGAAGCAGGCCGGGTCCGAGACCCTGGTGATCTTCGCGCTCGGGCTGGTGTTCGTCTTCCTGGTGCTGGCGGCGCAGTACGAGTCGTTCGTCCTGCCGTTCGTGATCATCCTGGCGGTGCCGCTGGCGATCCTCGGCGGGCTCGGGCTCCAGCTCGCGCGCGATCTGGTCAACGACGTCTTCTGTCAGGTCGGGTTGGTCATGTTGATAGGCCTGGCCAGCAAGAACGCGATCTTGATCGTCGAGTTCGCCGAGCAGCTCCGCCGCACCGGCGTGGCGCCGCGCGAGGCGGTGGTGACCGCCGCCAGCATCCGGCTGCGCCCGATCCTCATGACCTCGATCGCGTTCTTGCTCGGCGTCTTGCCGCTCATGTTCGCCACCGGCGCCGGCGCCGCGGCCCGCAACTCCCTGGGCACGACGGTGTTCGGCGGCATGTTGGTGTCGACCGCGGTCAACCTGATCTTCATCCCGGCGATCTACGCCACGGTCCGGCGCCGCGCCGTCACCTGATCACGTCGGCGGGCGGCCGAGCGCCGCCGGCTCGCCGGTCCTCTTGCGCGGCCACGCGGCGAGGACGACGAGGGCCAGGACGTAGGGCACGAGCCGGACCAGCTCGGGCGGCAGGCCTAGGCTGCGCGACTGCATGTGGAACTGCAGCGCCTCGGCCAGCCCGAAGGCCAGGCAGATCGCGACCGCGCGCCCCGGCCGCCAGCCGCTCATGATCACCGCGATCAGCGCGAAGTAGCCCCGGCCGCCCGACATCTCGGCGACGAAGCCGGTCACGGTCAGCGAGATCTGCGCGCCACCCAGGCCGACCACCGCGCCGCCGAGGAGCATCGCTAGCCAGCGCACGCGCACCACCGAGACCCCGGCGGCGGCGACCGCGTCCGGGCGTTCGCCGGCGGCGCTGATGCGCAGGCCCAGGCGGGTATGGGGCAAGGCGAGGGCGATCGCGGCCACCGCCAGCGCGGCCAGGTAGGTGATCGGGTTGGTCGCCAGGCCGGTGCCCAGGCTGTCGATCGGCGGCGAATTGGAACCTTGATCGTAGAGCATGTTCAGGACGAAGCGGGTCAGGCCCGCCGCGCCGAGGTTGAGCGCGACGCACGTCACGACCTGATCGGCCTTGAGGTGCAGGCTCCACACCGCCTGGATCGCCGCCACCGCGACGCCGGCGGCGGCCGCGGCGGCCATGCCCACCGCAGGTTGACCGGTCTCGTGGGTCACCACCGCGGCGGTGAACGCGCCCATGAGCAGCTTGGCCTCGAGGGCCAGATCGATCACGCCCGAGCGCTCGCTGAGCGCGCCGCCCAGCGCCGCGAGCCCGTAGGGGATCGCGACCCGCACCGCCTGGAGGAGGAAGCCGAAGGTGAACAGCGACCACACGAGCTCGCTCATCGCGGCGCCCTCCGCGCCATGGCCGCGGCCGCGACCAGGACTACCACCGCCTGGACCACGTCGACCATCTCCTTGGGCACCAGGGTCGCGACCCCGATGCCGCCCTGGCCCAGGATCGCGAACAGGAGCGCGCTCGCGATCAGCGCCAGCGGTCGGCCGCCGACCAGGAGCGCGACCGCGACGCCGACGAAGCCCGTGCCGCGCCCGAGGCCGTCCTCGTAGGCGTGCTTGTGGCCGAGGACGAAGTGGGCGCCGGCCAGCCCGGCCATCGCGCCGCCGACCGCCATCGCGCTGACCCGGGCCCGATCGACCGCCATTCCGGCGGCCCGCGCGGCGTCGAGGCCCAGGCCGGTGGCGCGCCACACGAAGCCGGTGGTGGTGCGGGTGAACACCAGCGCGATCGCGACCGCCACCGCGACGGCGCCGAGCGCGCTGACCGAGGCGTTCGAGCCGGCCAGGCCGAACTCGGGCAAGCGCGCGCCGTCGACGATCGTCTGGGTCCGCGGCGCCTCGGCGCCGAACAGCCAGCGGTTGCCGATCCACAAGACGACGCCGCTGACGATCGTGTTCACGAGGATCGCGACGATCACCTCGTGGGCGCCGCGGTAGACGCGCAGGGCGCCGGTGCCGGCGCCGATCGCGGCCCCCATGGCCATCGCCGCCGCGGTCGCCAGCGGGACCGCGAGCACCGCCGGGGTGTCGGTCGGGAGCGCGGCCGCGACCGCCGCCGCCGCCATCGCCGCCGCGGCGAGCTGACCCTCGCCGCCGATGTTGAACAGCCCGGCTCGCAGCGGCACCGCGACCGCCAGGCCGGTGAGGATGAGCGGCGTCGCGCGGAAGATGACCTGACCGACGCCGTAGGTGTCCCCCAGGGTCGCCGCGCCCAGCGCCGCCCACACGTCGAGGGGGCGCGCGCCGGCCACGATCATGAGCGCGGTGGCGGCCGCGGTCGCGGTCAGCACCGCGATCGCCGCGGTGGTCCAGACCGTCCGGTTCATGCCCCCACCATCCACGCGCCCAGGCGGGTTCGCGCATCGGCGGCGGCCAGCGCGGGCCCGGCCAGCGTCCCGGCCAGCGCGCCGCGATGCATGACCACCACCCGGTGACACAGGGCGAGCAGCTCGTCGAGGTCGGCGCCGAAGAGCAGCACGCCGACGCCACTGGCCGCGGCCGCGCGCAGGCGATCGTGGATCCCGGCGGCCGCCGCCAGATCGACGCCGCGGGTCGGGTGGACCGCGACCACGACCCGCAGCCCGGCGCGATCGAGCTCGCGCCCGACCACGACCTTCTGCTGGTTGCCGCCCGACAGCGCGCCGGCCCGGGCCTCGGGATCGCGCGGTCGCAGGTCGATCTCGTCGACCAGCCGCGCGGCCAGCGCCGCCAGCCGCGGCCGATCGAGCCGCCAGCCGCGGCGCAGCTCGTCGAGGCGGCCGAGGAGCAGGTTGTCGGCCACGCTGGCGTCGTCGAGCAGGCCGTGGCGGTGGCGATCCTCGGGGATGACCGCCAGCCCGGCGCGACGGCGGGCCGCGACCGTGGCCGCGGTCAGCTCGACGCCGGCGATCGCCACGGTGCCGGCGCTGACCGGGGTCAGGCCGGCGATCGCCAGGGCCAGCTCGCGCTGGCCGTTGCCCTCGACACCGGCGATCCCGAGGACCTCGCCGGCCGCGACCTCGAGGGACAGCGCGCGGACGCCACCGCCGCGCGGTCCGGTCGCGGTCAGGTCCCGCACCGCGAGGGCGATCGGCGCCTCGGGCCGCGGCACCGGCGCCCGCGCCGGCGGCGGCGGCGGATCGCCACCGACCACCGCCCGCGCGATGTCGGCGATCGGCACGCGCGCCGACCAGGTCGCGACCGTGCGACCGCCGCGCACCACCGTCACCTCGTCGGCGACCCGCGCCACCTCGTCGAGCTTGTGGGTCACCAGCACGATCGCCCCGCCGGCCGCCGCCAGCGCTCGCACCATCGCGAACAGCGCGTCGACCTCGGCCGGGGCCAGGAGCGCGGTCGGCTCGTCGAGGATGAGCAGCCGCGTGGCGCGCTCCGCGACGATGGCCAGCTCGGCGCGCTGCTGCTCGCCGATCGTCAGTTCGCCGGCCAGCGCGTCCGGCTCGAGCCGCTGCCCCAGGCGCTCGCCGGCGGCCACCAGGGCGCGCCGGGCGGCGGCGCGATCGAGGCGACCGCCCCACCGCGTCGGCTCATGTCCGAGCATCGCGTTGTCGACCAGGCTGAGCGTCGGCACCAGCATGCCGTGCTGGTGGACCATGCCGACGCCGCGGCGCTGGGCGCCGGCGACGTCGTGGCGCGCCAGGTCGATGGGCTCGCCCAGCCGCAGGGTGCCGCCGTCGGCCCGCACCAGGCCGTAGATCACCCGGGCCAAGGTCGACTTGCCGGCGCCGTTCTCACCGACCAGCGCGTGGACCGTACCGCGCGCGACCGTGAGCTGGGCGTCGGTCAGGGCCGCCACCGCGCCGAAGCGCTTGCTGGCGCGGATCGCCACCGCGGCCTCGGTCGTCGCCGGCGCGGTCCTCTCCGGCTCGGTCATCGCCACGGCACCTCGATCCGCCCGGCGATGATGTCGGCGGTGACCGCCCGGGCTCGCGCCACGATCTCGGGCGGCAGGAGCGTGGCGTTGGCGGCGTCGCTGACGAAGCCGACGCCGTCGTCGGCCAGGCCGAGCTCGCGGATGCCGCCCTGGAACCGCCCGGCGACCACATCGGCGATCGCGTCGTAGACCGCGACGTCGACCTTCTTGATCATGCTGGTCATCACGCAGCACGGCGCCTCGTGGTGTTGATCGGAGTCGACCCCGATCACCCGGCGGCCGCGGCCCTTGGCCGCCGCGATCACGCCCGCGCCGGTCTTGCCCGAGGCGTGGAAGATGATGTCGGCGCCGCCCTCGAACTGCGCCTCGGCCAGCTCCTGGCCGAGCGTCGGATCGGCGAAGGCCTTGGGCTCGGTGCCGGCGTAGGCCGAGTACACGCGACAGGTCGGGCAGGCGTGCTTGACCCCGGCGGTGTAGCCGGCCTCGAACTTGCGGATGAGCGGGATCTTCATGCCGCCGACGAAGCCGACGATCTGCGAGCGCGTGGACCAGCCGGCGATCGCGCCGACCACGAAGCTGCCCTCGTGTTCGCGAAACCGCAGCCCGGCCAGGTTGGGCGGCGGCATCGCGTCGGAGGTCGGCGCGTAGTCGACGCCGGCGAAGGCGGTGCGCGGGAACACCGCCGCGATGCGCTCGAGGTCGGCCGAGAAGATGAAGCCGACCCCGATCACCAGGTCGACGCCCTCGGCGGCGAGCTGGCGCAGCCCGGCCTCGCGGTCGGCGCCGTCCGACGGCTCGAGCCAGCGGACCTCGACGCCGAGTTCGCGCCGCGCGCGCTCGAGGCCGCGCCAGGCGGCGTCGTTGAACGAGCGATCGTCTTTGCCGCCGACGTCGAACACCAGCCCGACCCGGATCGCCCGCGTCGCCCCCGCCGAGCGCGGAGTCGGCGCCGGCGCGATGAGCTGCCCGAGCGCGATCAACGCCAGGTTGACCGCGACCAGCCCAGCGACGAGGTGCGCGGCTCGCACGCCCTGACGTTAGGGCCGGCGCGGGCCCAAGTCATCCGTTCTCGTAGCCGATTCCGCTCGGCGCGCGGCGCGGTTGGTGGCGGTCCGCGGGTCACGCCGCGCCGGCCGGCGCGGTAGACTCTCGCCCGATGTCGCCGTCGTCTCACGCCGTGGCGCAGGCCGAGGTCGCCCGCCTGACCGCCCTGGCCGACGCCGATCCGATCCTGGCGCCATGGCCGGGGCCCTACGGCGGCGTGCCGCCGTGGGAGCGGGTCACCGCCGCCGGCTTTCCGGCTGCGTTCGCCACCGCGATCGCGTTGCGCGAGGCCGAGCTGGCGGTGATCACCGCCGAGCCGGCGCCGCCGAGCTTCGCCAACACCATCTTGGCCCTCGAGGACGCCGGCCGCCACCTGGCCCGAGCCCAGGCCCTGTTCGCGGTCCTGTCAGGCAACCAGAACGATGCCGCGGTCCAGGCGGTCGAGGAGGCGTGGGCGCCGCGCCTCGCCGAGGCCAGCGATCGCCAGCTCCGCTTCAACCGCCCGCTGTTCACCCGCATCGCCGCGGTCTGGGCCGCCCGCGACGGGCTCGCCGCCGTCGATCGCCGCCTGGTCGAGTTGCTCCACGACGCCATGGTCCGCGGCGGCGCCCGCCTCGAGGCCTCCGAGCAGGCGGCCCTGGGCGCGATCAACGTCGAGCTCGCCGGCCTCTACACCAGCTTTGGCAACCGGGTCCTGGCCGACGAGGAGACCGCGATCGTCGTCGACGACGCGGCGGCGCTGGCCGGGATCCCCGCCGACGTGGTGGCGGCGTGCCGGGCGGCCGCGATCGCGCGCGGACGCCCCGACGCCTGGGCCATCGTCAACACCCGGAGCTGTGTCGACGTCGTCCTGGCCACCGCCGACGATCGCGACATGCGCGAGCAGGTGTGGCGCGCCTTCAAGCAGCGCGGCGCCAACGGCGACGGCAACGACACCCGCGCGTCGATCGCGCGCATCGTCCGGCTGCGCGCCGAGCGGGCCCAGCTCCTGGGCTTCCCCAGTCACGCCGCGCTGCGCCTGGCCGACACCATGGCCAAGACCCCGGCCGCCGCGCGGGCGCTGATGGCCCAGGTGTGGCCGGCCGCGGTGGCGCGAGTCCGCGACGAGGTCGCCGCGATGGCGGCCCTGGCCGGCGCGCCGATCGCGCCCTGGGACTACCTGTACTACGCCGAGCGAGTCCGGGCCGAGCGCTACCAGCTCGACGGCGACGAGCTCGCCGCCTACTTCACTCTCGAGCAGATGATCGCGGCGGCGATGTGGATGGCCGAGCGCCTCTACGGCCTGACCTTCCGCGAGATCACCGGCGCGGTCCCGACCTTCCACGCCGACGTCCGGGTGTGGGAGGTCGTCGACGGCGAGCGCGTCGTCGGCCTGTTCTACGGCGACTACTTCGCGCGCCCAGGCAAGCGCTCGGGCGCGTGGATGTCGAGCTACCGCTACTACGAGCGCTGGGGCGGCCACCACCACCTGCCGATCGTGTCGAACAACAACAACTTCGTGCCCGGGCCGGCCGGCGCGCCGGTGGTGATCTCGCTCGACGACGCCCACACGCTGTTCCACGAGTTCGGCCACGCCCTCCATTACCTCCTGGCCGAGGTGCCGTACCAGTCTCTGGCCGACACTCCCAACGACTTCGTCGAGTTCCCGTCGCAGCTCCACGAGGCCTGGGTCCTGGCCCGGCCGGTCCTCGACCGCTTCGCGCGTCACGTCGTGACCGGCGCGCCGATGCCCCAGGCCCTGGTCGACAAGGTGGTCGCCGCCGGCAAGCACAATCAGGGCTACGCCACGGTCGAGTACCTGAGCGCGGCGCTCATCGATCTGGCGCTCCACGAGCGGCCCGACGGCGCGATCGATCCGGCGACCTTCGAGGACGACGAGCGCGCCGCCTTGGGCGCGCCGCCCGAGGTCGCGCTCCGCCACCGCCTGCCGCACTTCGCGCACCTGTTCACCGGCGACGGCTATTCGGCCGGGTACTACGCGTACCTGTGGGCCGAGGTCATGGACGCCGACGCCCGCGGCGCCTTCACCGAGGCCGGTGATCCGTTCGCGCCCGAGGTCGCCGCCGCGCTCCGTCGCCACCTCCTGGCCCCCGGCAACGCCTCGGATCGCGCCGAGGCCTACCGCGCGTTTCGCGGTCGCGACCCCGATCCCGCCGCGCTCCTGGTGAAGCGCGGCCTGGCCTGACCCGCCGATCGATGATCTTCATCACACGCCATCGGCGGTCCGCTGCCCTACGCTCGGCCGCCGTCATCGCCTGACCTCGCGCCTCGCGCCTCGTGCGCCTCATGTGCCTCGTGCCGTCCGTCCCCAGGAAAGGAACCGCCATGCGCCCGCTCTTCGTCGCCCTCGCGCTCGCCGCCACCGTCACCACCGCTCACGCCGATCGCCAGCTCACCGGGTCCGCCGAGACCGTGACCCACGACTGCGCCAGCGACCCGGTGGTGATCGTCGCCGGCTCGACCAACCAGCTCACGACCACCGGCACCTGCACCACGATCACGGTCCAGGGCAGCTCGAACCAGCTCACGATCGCCGCCGCCACCACCGTCAACGTCCAGGGCTCGTCGAACCAGCTCACGATCGGCCAGGTCGACAAGCTCCGCCTCCAGGGCGTGAGCAACCAGGTCGCCTACAAGGGCCCGCTCAAGGCCAAGAAGACCAAGGTGTCGAAGCAGGGCGTCGGCAACAAGGTCGCCAAGGTCAAGTAGCCGACGGCTCGCCCGGCACCTCGGGCGGGAGCTCGGGTGGTAGCTCGGGCGGGATCAGGTGCTCGGCCAGCGGCGCCGGTACCCGGTTGGCGAAGTCGAGCCACACCCGGGGATCGTTGCGGCAGTCGTAGTCGCGGCAGGTCACCGGGCGGTCGTCGTAGCAGCCGCAGCGCCCGTCGCGCCCGAGGTAGCTGCAGTAGCCGGTGTCGGGATCGCGGGGCAGGGCGTAGGGATCGTGGACGTCGAAGCGCAGCCGACCCTCGAGCAGATCCTCGCGGGTCAAGGTCACCGCGAACGAGCAACACCGGCCGCGGCACAGCGGCAGGAGCGCGGCGCAGTCGAGGTCGGGCCCGCGCACGGTGCGCTTCGGTGGCCCGAGCGCCAGCTTGACGCTGGTGCGATCGCCGGTGAGCTCGGCCAGCCAGGCGCGGTGCTCGGGGAGGAGGGCGCCGCGCAGCACCAGGAGCTCGATCAGCGCCTCGAGGCGCCGCGCCAGGTCGCCGTGATCGTCGCGGCCGCGCAGATCGTCGACCAGGTGGCGGATCGCGGCGACCACAGTGGGGTCGGGTGGCGACGACGGCTCGCTCATGGCCGGGCGACGTTACCGCGGATCGCGGCTCGGCCGGGCGCCGGCCACCGCGGCGAGCTGATCGCGCAGCCAGGTGTGGGCCGCTTGCTCGTGGGTCCGCTCGTGCCAGATCGCGTGCATCGTGAAGCCCGGCACCGCGACCGGCGGCGGGCGCATGACCAGTCGATGGCTGCGCGCGAAGGCCGCCACGACGCGACTGGCCAGGGTCGCGACCAGGTCGGTCGCCGCCACGACCGCCGGCGCGACCAGGAAGTGCGGCACCGCGACCGCGACCCGGCGCTGGCGCCCGACCGCGGCCAGGGCGTCGTCGACGAAGCCGCCGGCGGTGCCGCGGGGCGCGACCAGCAGGTGGTCGAGGGCGCAGAAGCGGTCGAGGGTCAGCCGGCCGCGGGCCGCCGGGTGGCCGGCGCGCATCGCGCAGGTGAAGGTCTCGGCGAACAGCGGCCGGTAGTAGCAGCCGCTGGTCAGCGGACGCGGATCGCGCGAGCGCACCGGCGCCAAGACCACGTCGACCTCGCCGCTGGCCAGGGCCGCGCCGGGATCGTCGGGGGCCGGGCGCACGAACAGCTCGACCCCGGGCGCCAGCCGGGCCACCCGGGCGGCCAGGGGCGGCAGGAGCACCAGCTCGGCCAGATCGCCGGCGCCGACGTGGAAGGTCCGGCGCGCGGTCGCCGGATCGAAGCCGCCGCCCGGCCAGGCCGCGGCCAGCTCGTCGAGGAGCCGGGTCACGACCGGCGCCAGGGCGAGGGCCCGCTCGGTCGGCACCAGGCGGCCGCCGGCGCCGCGGACCAGGAGCGGATCGCCGAGCTCGTCGCGGAGCCGGGCCAGGGCGTGGCTGGTCGCCGACTGGCTCTGGCCCAGGCGCGCGGCCGCGCGGGTGACGTGGCGCTCGGCCAGGACCACGTCGAGCACCCGCAGCAGGTTGAGGTCGAAGCCGGCGAGCCGATCATGAGCGCGGCGCATGATCGGCAGTTGTATCATCGCCCCGGCGCAGCGGCGCCGAGCGCCCGGTCACGGCAGGGCGAGGGTGTCGTCGGCGGTCGACGCGATGCCCGGGCGGCCGACGATCAGCGGGTCGACCTTGCCGATCCGCTCGAGGTCGCGCAGGTCGTAGCGCAGGCGATGGAGCACGTAGCGCAAGGCGTTGAGCCGCGCGCGCTTCTTGCAGTCGCTCTTGATCACCGTCCACGGCGCGTCCGAGGTGTCGGTGTGGAGGAAGATCGCCTCCTTGGCCTCGGTGTACTCGCGCCACTTGTCGAGCGACGCCAGATCGATCGGCGACAGCTTCCACTGCTTGAGCGGGTGCAGCTTGCGCTCCTTGAACCGACGGCGCTGCTCCTGGCGGCTGACCGAGAACCAGAACTTGAACAGGTGGATGCCGGAGCGCACGAGCTGGCGCTCGAACTCCGGGGTCTGGCGCAGGAACTCCTGGTACTCGTCGTCGGTGCAGAAGCCCATGACCCGCTCGACGCCGCCGCGGTTGTACCAGCTCCGATCGAACAGCACGATCTCGCCCTTGGTCGGCAGGTGCTGGATGTAGCGCTGGAAGTACCACTGCCCGCGCTCGGCCTCGCTGGGCTTCTCGAGGGCGACCACCCGCGCGCCGCGGGGGTTCAGGTGCTCCATGAACCGCTTGATCGCGCCGCCCTTGCCGGCGGCGTCGCGACCCTCGAACAGGATCACGACCCGAGCGCCGGTGGTCTTGACCCAGGCCTGGAGCTTCAAGAGCTCGACCTGCAGGTAGTACTTCTGCCGCTCGTAGTTCTTGCGCGACAGGAGGTTCTTGTACGGGTAGCCGCCGTCGCGCCAGCGCCGCGACAGCTCGCGATCGGGGTCGCCGCCAGCCTCCGGGCCGTCGTCGGTCGGCGCCCACAAGAGCTTCTTCAGCGCCTTGCGCTCGTCGGGGGACGCGCCCTCGAGCAGCGCGCGGATCTGGCTGATGACGTCGCCCGCCGCGGCGCCCTCGGCGTGGGCGGCCAGGGCGTCGCGCAGGGTCAAGGCCCGGCCGGTCTGCGACCGCAGCGCGGCGCGGTCGATGGCGTCGGCCTCGGCGCCGGCCGGGGTCAGGTGGGGCAGGACATCGCCGGCCTCGACCGCGCGAGGTGGCTCGCGCGGCACGGCGGTCAACGCGGGGGCGGCGGTGGCGGACGGATCGGGTGGGGACGACATGGCTCCTCGCGGGTGAACCGGTCGAGCGTACCGCGCGCCGCAGGGCCCGGGGCCGCCCCGCGGCGGTCGGCGGGCGGCCGCGACGGTTCGCCACAGGATGCAGTCAGTGCATGACGGCTATGAAGACCATCGTCTTGGCGCATGAGGGCCGCGGGCCCAGGATGTGGTCACCAACCGAGGAGAGCCCCCATGTTCGTGACCCGCTTGTCTCTGACCCTGTCGCTCCTGGGCGCCGCGTGTGGCGCCGCCATCACCCCGACCGCGCCGCCCCCAGCCGCGGTCACCGTCACCCCCTACGCCGCCGCGTCCTCCGACGTGAACGCCTACGTCATCTCCGACGGCGCCGGCGCGATCGTGATCGACGCCACCCGCACCCCCGAGGACGGCGCCGCGGTGGCCCGGCTGGTCGCCGAGCGCACCACCGGCCCGGTCACCGTGCTCATCACCCACGGTCACCCCGATCACTTCCTCGGCCTGGGGGCGCTGCGCGCCGCGTTGCCCGAGGCGCGCTTCGTGGTCGCGCGGCCCGAGATCGAGGCCGACGTGATCGGCATGGCCACCTGGATGACCGCCCAGGGCTGGCTGGCCGAGCTGCCGGCCATGCGGCCGCGCTCCGCCGCCGATCCCGAGGGCTTCGACTACGCCACCGAGCTCGAGGTCGTCGACGGCGGCGCCCTGACCCTGCCGGGGGGCGCGCGCCTCGAGCTGACCTCCGACTACCCGGCCACCGAGGCTGAGCACATGACCACCGCGTACCTGCCGGCGGTCGACGCGCTGTTCACCAGCGACCTCGCGTATCACGACGTCCATCTGTGGCTGGGCGTCGGCGTGACCCGGGCCTCGGCCGCGGCCTGGCGCGCCACCCTCGATCGGCTGCGCGAGCGCTGGGCCGCGAAGCCGCCGACCGTCTATCCCGGCCACGGGCGCCCGACCGATCCGTCGGTGTTCGCCGCCAACCAGGCCTACCTCGACGACATCCTCGCGGTCACCGCGACCGCGGCCTCCGAGGCCGACGCCACCGCGGCGATGGTCGACAAGCACCCGGCCCACGCCAACCGCGACTTCCTGCTCAAGATGTCGATCAGCAACCTGTGGGCCCAGCGCTGACGCCGGCCGACGCTCGCGCTGGCGCCGCGGTCACGGCGCGCGCCCGATGGGGATGGTGTTGGCGCACACGCCGAGCTCGAGCACCAGGTAGAGGAGCACGCGCTCCTGCGGCAGGAGCCCGCGATGGCTGCCGGGCGCGGTGTGGTAGGTCGAGTACAAGACCCGACCGCAACCGGCTGGGTGGTAGGTGACGGTCAGCGGTCGCGGATCGGGCGTCGCCGAGCGCGAGCCGGTGACCCACACCTTGGGCGTGTCGATCACCGGCTGGCCCTGGTCGTCGAAGCCGACCGGCACCGCGGTGGTGCCGGCGATCCAGTTCCAGTTGTCGAACACCCGGAAGCGCCGCGGATCGATCGGGCCGACGTCGCCGCCGGTCTCGCCGCGCGGGCCGACCTGACCGTCGAGCCAGGCGATCAGCTCGGGATCGACCGCGGCGCCGTCGGGGGCGGTGTAGACGTCGCCGTCGGCGTCGCCGAACAGCGCCGGGTCCCAGGTGTCGTTGACCGGGTCGTAGGCCGCCGGCGGGGTGTCGGTGCGGGTGCCGAGCCGCGACGCGCCGAGCTCGAGCTGGCGCGGGAACACCGCGTCGACCCACTCGCCCGACCAGTCGGTGACGTACAGCTTGCCGCCGGCGGCGACGTAGTCGCGCAGGTTGCGCAGCGTCGCCTGATCGGCCAGCGCGGCGACGTTGGCGTTGAGCGCGCACGGGATGAAGACGATGTGATAGCTGGCGAGGCGCGCCGGATCGCCGACGAGCTGGCGCAGCGTGCCCATGGCCAGGCCGAGGTCGGCGCCGCCGTTGGTGTAGAAGTCCAGCTCGCCGTCGGTCGAGGTCAACGCCCCGTCGTCGCCGACCGTGCCCAGGCCGAGCTTGCCGAGGATGTCCTGGATCGAGTCGTTGTTGCCGACCGCGACCGCGATCCGCGGGATGGTCTGGCCCGCCGCCAGGTCGCGGCGCGACGGCAAGACGGTCTCGGCGTCGGTCAGGGCCCGGGTGCCGGCGATCAGCTCGACCTGGCGCTCGCTGCGAAACTGGCCCTTCTGGATCACCAGCCAGTAGGTGCCGGGCGTCAGCACGCCGACCTGGAAGTGCCCGTCGGCGTCGGTGACCGCGGCCCCGGTGGCGTCGGCGCACGGCTCGCAGTAGACGCCGTCGGGGATGGGCGGCGGCCGCTCGGCGCGCAGCGACACGACCGCGCCGGCCACCGGGATCTCCTCGCCGAGCCCGACCATCCCGGGCGCCAGGTTCGGCGCCCACACCGTCCCGGTCAGCGCCGCCACCGGTCCACCGCCGCCGTCGGGCTCGTCGTCGTCGTCGTCCGCCATCCCGGTCGGTGGGCCACACGCCGCGGCCGCGAGCACGAGGGCGACGGCGACGGCGGGGCGCGACACCTGGCTATTACAGACGGCGGGCGCCCTCGACGCAAGCGCCGCCTCCTGCCGCGGCGCGCGGGCCGGGGCGGGTGTGCTAGCTTTCACATCCGCCGCGCGTTCGTGACGCGGTCGTCAAGGAGCAAGCGTCCATGGGCATTCTCGACTTCGTCAAGGGTGGCGTCAAAGAGATGGCCATCGCCCGGCCAGATGGGGCGAAAGACCTGTGGGTCTACAAGCACCCCGACCAGACCATCCCGTGGAAGGCCCAGCTCACGGTCGACCAGGACGAGGTGGCGCTGTTCTTCAAGAACGGCCAGTTCGTCGGCAGCCTGTCGGCCGGCCGCCACACCCTCGACGGCAACAACATCCCGTTCCTCGGCCAGCTCGTCGACAAGTTCACCGGCGGCAACGTCTTCATCTCCGAGGTGTTCTTCGTCAACACCCGCGAGCATCCGTCGATCAAGTTCGGCACCTCGGTCGGCGACATCCCCGACCCCCAGACCTCGCTGCGCGTGCGCCTCATGGTCCACGGCGAGTTCTCGGCCAAGGTCTACGACCCGATGAAGTTCCTCATCGGGCTGGTCGGCCAGCGCATGGCCGACAACGAGATGTTCATCGGCTGGTTCAAGAGCCAGGTCCAAAAGACCATCAAGGACCACATCGCCGAGCTGATCGTGAAGGAGAACTGGCCGGTGATGAAGGTGTCCTCGGGCGCCTACACCGAGGAGATCGAGCAGTTCACGATCGGCGGCGTCCGCAAGCACATCGAGAGCTACGGCGTCGAGATCGTCCGCTTCGGCGACTTCACGATCTCGATGGACCCGGCCGACAAGGAGCGCCTCGACAAGCTGATCGAGCGCGCGGCCTACGCCAACATGGCCGGCGGCTACCAGCAGATGGCCCAGGCCGAGATGATGCTCGGCGCCGCTGAGGGCATGAAGAAGGGCGGCACCGGCGCCGGCCTCGAGGGCATGGGCATGGGCATGGGGTTCGGCATGGCCAACCAGATGGCGCAGATGATGGGGCAGCAGCAGATGGGCGCGCGTCCCGGTGGCGGCGCGGCCCCGGCCCCGGCCCCGGCCGAGAGCCGCGATCAGATCATGAAGACGCTCAAGGAGCTGGGTGAGCTGAAGAGCGCCGGCATCCTCACCGACGCCGAGTTCGACGCGAAGAAGAAGGAGCTGCTCGCGAAGCTGTGAGGCTCCGCGCGGGCGCGACCGCACGGGAAGGCAGTACAGTGGCGGCATGAGCGATCTGTCCGCCCGCTTCGCCGCCGCCCAGGCCCGCATCAAGCCGGTGACCGGCCTGGGCAACGACGTCCTCCTCGACCTGTACGCGCTGTACAAGCAGGCGACCACGGGTGACGTCACGGGCAGCCGGCCCGGCATGCTCGATCTGCGCGGCCGGGCCAAGTACGACGCCTGGGCCGCGCGGCGGGGCCTGACCAAGGACGCGGCGATGACCGCCTACATCGCCCTGGTCGATCGCCACGCGCCGTGACCCCGGCGTACACTCGGCCGCGGTGAGCGACGACCCTACGGTCCCCGGCGGCCCGGCCGCCAGCGTCGATCTCGCCGAGGCGCTCACCCTCGGCGCCGACGGACCTCCGCCCAAGGTCGGCGTCGGCGATCGCTTCGGCCGCTTCGCGGTCCGCGGCGTGCTCGGCATCGGTGGCATGGGCGTCGTCCTCGAGGGCTACGACCCGACCCTGGATCGCCCGGTCGCGATCAAGGTCATGTCCTCGGCGCCCGATCCGGCCAGCGCCAGCGCCGGCGAGACCCGGATGGTGCGCGAGGCCAAGGCCATGGCCAAGCTCAGCCACCCCAACGTCGTGCGGGTCTACGAGGTCGGCAGCAACCGCGCCGGCCTGTACATGGTGATGGAGTTGATCGACGGCGTCACGCTGGCCCGCTGGCTCGACGAGCCGCGGCCGTGGCGCCAGGTCCTCGAGCGGTTCCTGGCCGCCGGTCGCGGGTTGGCCGCCGCCCACGCCGCCGAGCTGGTCCATCGCGACTTCAAGCCGTCCAACGTGTTGCTCGGTCGCGATGGCCGGGTGCTGGTCAGCGACTTCGGCCTGGTCAGCGTCGCCGCGGCCGCGCCCGAGCGCCCGGTCGACGGCGCCACGGTCGGCGGGCTCGACGTGTCGACCGGCGTCCTCCTGGGCACCCCGCGCTACATGGCGCCCGAGCAGCACCAGCGCGGCGCGGTCGATCCGCGCGCCGATCAATGGGCGTTCTGCGCGTCGCTGTGGGAGGGCCTGTTCGGCGCGCATCCCTTCGCGGCGGACACCCTCGCGGTCCTGGTCATGCGGGTCCTGTCCGACGATCCGCCGGCCGCGCCGACCGATCGCGGCGTGCCGCCGCACATCCGCGAGGCCCTGCGCCGCGGGCTGGCGCGCGACCCGGCCGCGCGCTTCGCGTCGATGGACGAGCTCCTGGTCGAGCTGGCGCGCGATCCGGCGCGGACCCGCCGACGGGCCCTCCTGGCGGTCGGCGCGGTGGTGGCCCTGACCGGCGCCGGTGCCCTCGGGTGGAGCCGGGCCGCGCCCGAGCCGGCCCGCGACCCCTGCCGCGATCTGATGGCGCCGGCGTGGAGCGCGGCGGGCCGCGACGAGGTGACCGCGCTATTCCGCACCGCCCGGCCCGGTCTCGCCGACGACACCGTGACCCGCGTCGGCGATCGCCTCGATCGCTACTTCGCGACCTGGAAGCAGGTGCGGGCCGAGGTCTGCCGCGACAGCGATCGGGCGTCGCCGGCCTTCCTCGAGCGCATGACCTGCCTGGCCCGGGCCCGCGGCGAGGTCGCGGCGCTCCTGTCGGTGTTCGCCGAGAGCGCCGATCCGGCGGTCGTCGAGGGCGCGGTCGGCGCGGTGTCGGCGCTGCCGTCCCTCGACGCCTGCCGCGGCGGCGCGGCCCTGGCCGCGGCCACCCCGCTAGCCACCGGCGGCGACGAGGTCCGCACCGCGATCCATCGGTCGCGCGCGCTGTATCGCACCGGTCGCCTGGCCGACTCGGTCGCGGCCGCCGAGCGCGCGGTGGCCGGCGCGGCCGGGTGGCCCGCCCTCGAGGGCGCCGCGCTCCTGGCCCTGGGCATCGCCCAGGAGCGCCTCGACACCGGGCCGGCCGCGATCGCCACGTTGACCCAGGCCGGGCGCGCGGCCGCCGCCGGGCGCGACGACGAGACCGTCGCGCGGGCCTGGCTCGAGCTGATGTGGGCGCTGTCGCAGCGCGATCGCGCCGCCGAGGCCCTGGCGATCGCGCCCCTGGTCGAGGCCGCGCTAGCGCGCATCGGCGCGCCGCCGCGGACGGTCGCCGAGCTGGCCTACCGCCGCGGCTCGGCGCTGGTCGAGCTGGGCCGCTACGACGAGGCGGTGGTGCTCCTCGAGGAGGCCCGCGCGATCCACCGCGTGCACGGGGCGACTGACGAGCTCGAGGCCTCGCGGGTGCTCGGCACCCTCGGCAATGTCGCCGGCTACCGCGGCGATCTGCACCTCGCCCACACGCTCAAGGTCGAGGCGTTGGCCGCGACCGAGCGCGAGCTCGGCCCCAACCACCCACGGGTCGCGCAGCGTCAGATCAGCCTCGGGGGGATCCTCCTCGACCTCGGCGACCTCGACGGGGCGCGGGCGCTCTGTCAGCGCGCCGACGCGGTGCTGCTCGCGGCGCTGGGCGACACCGCGCAGCGCTCGAACGGGCTGCGCTGCATCGCCGGCGCCGAGCACCTGAGCGGCCGCACCGTCGAGGCCGAGGCGGCGATCGCGGCCGCGTTGGCCCACGACACTGGCCCGCCGGCGACCTCGTTTCTGCCCTACACCCTGGTGACCGCGGCCGATCTGGCCCTCGGGCGCGGCGACGCCGAGGACGCCCTGGCCCTGGCCGAGCGCGCCGACGCGCTCCTCGCCCACCACGCGTCGGATCGCTGGCGCTCGGCGGCCCGCGTGATCGCGGCGCGGACCGCCCTCGGTCGCCCGCCCGGCGACCTCCGCGCGCTCGAGGCCTGGCGCGCCTCGCCCCTGGGCCCACCCCACGATCGCGGCGTCGTGTGGTTCGCGCTGGCCCGGGCCCGCGCCGCCGACGGCCGCCTGGCCGAGGCCCGGGAGCTGGCGGTGCGCGCGCGCGCCGAGTTCACCACCGCCGCCGCCTCGATCGAGCGCGCCACGGTCGACGCCTGGCTGTCGACGCGCTAGCGCGACGCGGCGCGGACTAGCGCAGGTGGTGCAGCGCCACGCCGACCACGCCGACCACGCCGACCACGATCCCGACCATCGACCCGAAGATCCGATCGCGGACCCCGGCGTCGGTGCGGTCGTCGGCCAGGGCCTTGCGCAGCCGGTAGCTGTCGATGCCGATCCAGTACACCGCGGCGCCGCCGGTGATCGCCGACAGGAAGAACTCGTACTGCGCGGCGGTGACGAAGTCGTAGCTCACGACGCCACCTCGACCGGCCGCGGGGTGGCGCCGGGGATCGGGTCGAAGGCCATCCGCTTGGTGTCGTGGATCATCACGCCGATCATCAGCACCGCGAACACCCAGTAGAAGTACGTGGTCTCGTAGCGGCCGACGCCGAAGCCGCCCAGGTAGGCGGCGTAGGCGACCAGGCGCTCCATCGCGAAGCTGCGGTAGTTGGTGGTGCGGCCCGCGCGCTTGGCGTAGACCGCGCGCAGGCCCATGTTGGCCGCGCCCAGGACCAGGATGATCGCCACCGGCGGCCACGGCACCCAGCCGTAGGCGGTGACCACCACCATCGCGAAGCCGTAGCACAGGGCGTCGGCGATCGCGTCGAACACCTCGCCGAACGGGGTGTGGCACTTGAACAGCCGAGCGACCGCGCCGTCGACCAGGTCGAGCAGCCCGCACACCAGGAGCAGCAAGGTCGCGAGTTGTTGGTAGCCGTGATCGACCGCCCACACCAGGGGGGGCAGGGTCAGGAAGCGCGACGCGGTGACCGCGTTGGCAGGGTTCAGGTTCGAGGCCATCGAGCTCGATCGGGCTAGCGCGCCCCGCCGGTGACCGCGGCGTCGTCGGCGTCGGCGGGCGGCGTCGGCGGCGCCGCCGGGTTGATCCGGCGGTAGCGCTGGTAGGTGAACACCACGCGCTGCAGGAGCGACAGGTGCGACAGGACCGCCACCGCCCAGATGCCGACCAGCGCCGGGCGCGGATCGTCGAGGAGCGCGGTCAGGAACAGGCCGGTGCCGAAGTAGATGATGAACTCGGCCGAGCCGAACATGCCGACCACGTCGATCGGGTGACCGGTCTTGCCGGTGGCCTGGGACAGATCGTGGTGGGCCTCGGCGTAGACCGACAGCTTGATGATCACGTTGGTCAGCGCGCCGGTGATGCCGATGCCGAGCAGGATCAGCGCGTGCGGGTAGGCCCCGGCGATGCCGATGCAGCCACCGGCGTAGGCGATGCCCAGGGTCCAGCGATCGACGACGTCATCCATGATCGCGCCGAAGGTCGAGCGCTGGTTGTAGTTGCGCGCGCGGAAGCCGTCGATGTGATCGATGAGGCCGCGGATGAGCAACAGCGCCCAGCCGGCCCAGAAGTAGCCGTAGTAGAGGAGCACGCCGCAGGCCGCGCCGACCAGCGCGCCGATGCCCGTCCACTGCGTGGCGTGGATCGGCAAGCGCGCGATGGTCGAGACCAGCGGGTGGAGGATGCGGTCGACCGGCTTGCGGATCGCGAACAGGTTCATGGCAGGGACTAGCTCGCTCGCACGGCGGTCAGCACCTCGCGCAGGGTCGCGAGGAAGGTGTCGATCTGGGCCGCGGCGATGGGCAGCGGCGGCTGCAAGCGCAGCACGTTGCCGAAGGTGCCGCTCATCGTGATCAACATGCCGGCGTCGTGGAGCCGGTCCTTGATCGCGGCCAGAGCGGCCTTGGGCGGCACGGTCTTGGCCGCCCGATCGGTGACCAGCTCGATGCCGCCGAGCAGGCCCGTGAACCGGACGTCGCCGATCCACGGATCGCCCAGGGCCCAGGCGGCGTCGGTGAAGTACCGACCCATGGCGGCGGCGTTGGCGATCATGCCCTCGTCGATGATGGTCTCGATCAGCGCCAGGCCGGCGGCCGCCGACACCGCGTTGCCACCCGAGGTCGGGGTGGTGCCGCCGAAGAACTTCGCGATCACGTCCTTGCCGGCGCAGGTCATGGCCAGCGACCCGACGCCGCCCGACAGGCCCTTGCCGCCGCTCACGATCTCCGGCTCGAGGCCGTAGTGCTCGAGGCCGAACATCTTGCCGGTCCGCCCCAGGCCGGTCTGGACCTCGTCGATGATGAGCAGGAGGCCGTGCTGCTTGCGCAGCGCGTCCATGCGCTCCCACCACTTGGCCGGTGGCGCCAGGCCGCCGACCGACTGGATCGGCTCGGCCAGGAGCGCGCCGGTCGGGCGGGCGGCGAACTGCGCCGCCACGCCGTCGAGGCACTCGACGTTGCAGGTCGCGGCCGGGCCGAACTTGCAGCGGTAGCAGTAGGCGTTGGGCACCGTGTACGAGTGACCGCCGACCGGTCGGCCGGCGCTCTCGCGGTACTTCTCGCTGGCGGTGACCTCGAGGGCGCCCAGGGTCAGGCCGTGGTAGGCGTTCTCGAGGTACGCGACGTCGGGCTTGCCCGAGGCCTGGCGCGCCATCTTGAGCGCGAACTCGTTGGCCTCGGAGCCGCCGGTCGAGAAGAAGGCCTGGTCGATCGACGGCGGCAGCAGGTTGACGAGGCGCTCGGCGAGCTGGATCGCCGGGATCGTGCCGTGCTTGCCCGACACCTGCAGGACGCGGTGGAGCTGCGCGGTGGCGGCCTCGACGACGCGGGGGTGGCAGTGGCCGGCGTTGTTGACGAAGTAGCCCGCGGTGAAGTCGAGGTAGTCCTTGCCGTGGACGTCGGTCACGACGCAGCCCTTGGCGCGCGCGACGATCACCGGCTCGCCCTTGGGGTGCGTCCACGGACGCATGATGTACTGCTCGTCCTTGGCGACGATCGCGTCGGCTTCGGCGGCGGTGAGAGACGGCTGAGTCACGGCGGGTCCTTTGGCGCCCGCGTCCGACGGGGCGGGCGTGGGGGCGGTCGATCGGGCGCCGAGCGTTATCGCAGCGGGGGAATCGTTGTCAAGTTGGGCATTTACAGAGATGTCACGGACCGGTGACAGGTCGGGCCGAGGTACCAGTGACGCTTCGCGGCGAACATCAAGCACTTGCGGCGACGAGCGGGGCTTCGTGGTCATCACGCTCGAAGACCTTGCGATCCCGATGCCAGACCCGGAGGTGGTGTCCGACCACCCGACCATCCTGAATGTCAAAAATGCGATATCTGGCGGTCCGCTCGGGGTCCTTGGCCTCGTAAGTGCCCGACGGGACGCCGAGCACCTCGATCTTCCCGGACGGGCCATCCAACAATTCGAGCATGTTGCGGTGCTCGTGGCCGTGGATCACCAGCTCAGCGCCGCACTCCTTGAGGATCGCGGCGAAGTCCTCGCGATCCTTGAGGCCGCGGATCGCGCTGGCGGCCTTCTTGCCGGCGGGTGGATGATGGATCGCGACCACGCGGCACAGGCCGGCGAGGCGCGGATCGGCGAGGGCGCTGCGCAGGCGCGCAAGCTGGGTGGCACCGCAGCGGCCGTAGGCGGTGAACCACGGCGTTTGCAGGCTGGTCGACAGGCCGATCAGCGCCACGCCGTCGCGCACCCGCACGATCGGCCACCGGTCCGCCAGGGTCGGCTCGCCGGTGGTCGGCCAGGCCCAGCCGTCGTCCGCGGTCGCGTAGTCGCCGAAGACCTCGGCGAAGTGCCGGGTGCCCTCCTGGATGTACGCGTCGTGGTTGCCGGGCAGGACCGTGACCCCGCGGGTACCCAGGCGCAGCCGATCGAAGCGCTCGCGGGCGTACCGGAACTCCCCGGGCAGGGCGAGGTTGGTGACGTCGCCGGTGCAGATCAGGTGATCGATCTGCTGGGCGTTGAGATCCTCGACCATGTCGTCGAAGGCCGCGGTGTGGTAGTGGCGGCTGCGGCTGGTGATCAGGTTCATCCGACCGATCCACCGCTTGTTCAGGTAGTCGAGGGCGCGGACGCCGTCGAGCGACAAGAGGTGGAGGTCCGAGCAATGCGCGAGCCGCATCCACGCGGTGTACGCCGGACCGCGGGCCTGCGCAATCGCGGCGCGCGCGGTCGCGTCGGTCAGCCCGTCGCCTCGGCGATGGCTCAGCGACCGCCGTCGAAGGCCCGCAGGTGGCCGCCGATCGAGAGCCCGCCGCCGGTGCCGCCCGACACGACGTCCTTGCCGACGTAGCCGCCGACGGTGAGCCACGGCGTCAGCCAGGCGTCGGCCCGGACCCGGCCCTCGACCAGGCCACGTCCGACCCAGTGCTGCGACTCGGTCTCGCACGCCCCGCGGACGCTCTTGGTGGACATGACCAGGGCCTGGGCGCCGAGCATCAACTCAGCGCCCAGCGACAGGCGGCCGACGTCGTGATCGATCCCTAGCACCGCGCCGAGGGTGGTGAGCGCGTCGACCTCGGTGGTGAGCGTGGTCATGCCGTCGGTGGTCGGCATCGCCTTCTGCGAGGGCGCCAGCATGACCGCGGCCACGCCGCCCTCGACCCCGGCGTAGACCGACCGGCGATGACCGAGCACTCGCAGCTTGAGCCCGGCAGCCGGCGCGGTCGGGGCCGCGAGATCCTCGGTGACCACGCGGTAGTTGTAGTCGTCGCCCCAGGTGTGGCTGACCGCGCCACCGACGTCGATGTCCGACAGCGCGACCTGCGCGCCCCAGCTCGCGAGCTCGACCGAGATCGCGGGCAGCCGCGCGGGGATCGCCCAGTCGGCGCCGAACTTCGAGCAGGTCCGGTAGCCGTTGACGTCGGAGGCGTCGACGCAGGCCGGTTCGGCGGCCGGTCCGGGCGCGAACGCGCCACCGCTGTCGCTCGAACCGCCGCTCGAGCCGCTCGAGCTCGAGCCGCCCTCGCCGTCGCCCGCGCCGCCGCAGGCGATCGCCACCGCGGCGCGCAGGACCAGCGCACCGGCGGCACCGCCGAACACCACCGCGGCCTTCATGGCGTCACCTCGGCGATGCGCGGCGATCCGGGGGCGACACAGACCGTGGTCGGCGTCGCGCCCGCGGTGATCGCCCCGACCTCGACGCAGACCTCGATCAGATCCGCGCTGAGATCGCGGGCGGCGCGGTACTCGAGGCGCTCGCGCCCCGCGGTCCGGGCCTCGAGGCGCTTGCCGGTGATCTCGCCGTAGGGATCGTAGGCCACCAGCGCGACCTGCTCGCCGCGCGCGGTGCGACCGGTGGCGCGGATCGCCCGGAAGTCGACGCCGATCGCGCGGTCGCAGCGGTTGCCGAACTGATAGTCGACCACCGGTCCCGGCGCGATCGCGTCGCGGGTGCCCGCGATCGCCAGGTCGAGGCAGCCGAGCGTCACCGCCTGGCCGGTGAAGGCCTGACCGCGCGACGCGAAGCTGCCGGGTGAATAGGTGGCGCACCCGGTGAGTCCGAGGGCCAAGGCGCCGAGCGTCGCGCCGATCGTTCGAGCGAGTCGCAACATGGAGCGGCGGTTGTGCAAACCGCGCACCACGCGGCGCCCCGCGATCGGCCGCGTGTCCACGGCCGTTCACGCCCCGGCTGTGGTCCCGTCGCCACAGCTCGGCGAGCCTGCGCGTCGACGGCGCTACACCCGCCGCGGCGGCTGGGTCGCGCGGCGCTTGCGCACCGATAGCGGCGGCTCGGCGCGGTAGGCCACCGCGTCGCGGTTCTCGGTCCGCACGACGAGGCGGAGCCCGCTCCACACGTCGTCGATCGCGCACACCTTGTTGTCGACCAGGCCCCCGGCCAGGCCGATCCGGCGGATCACGTCCTCGGTCAGATCGGTCGGACGCCGCGACGCCTGCTTGGGCCACGCCACCCACAGCCCACCGTCGGGATGCATGCGCCCGGTCAGGTTCGCGAAGCGCCGCTCGAGCTCGGCCACCCGATCGACGAAGTACACCAGCACGTCGATCGGGCCCGGGCGCAGCCGCTGGTAGAGCCGGGCGCCGTCGGGCAGGGCCAGCGCCTTGACGAAGCCGGCCGGCGGCTTGCCGAGCACCACCACGACGTGGCCCGGCTTGAGGCCGAGCTTGCGCGCCAGCGGGATGGTTCCGGCCATGGGCGCCCGATGATGCCCGCCCGGCGTCGCCTGGCAATGGCCCCGCGCCGGTGTTTCGGCGCGTCTCCGGGATTGTGCCCGGCCTTACGGTGATTTCCTGCCGCTACCCCCAGCGGATCCCCCGATCTAACCCGCCGAGACCCGGCATCGCCGCCGGCGCGACGTATGTATAGGGCCATGGCGACGGTCCTCGTCGTGACTACCGACCAACGAGAGCGCGAGCGCTGGGCGAGATCCCTCGTCGCCCAGGGCTTCGCGATCGCCGAGGCGCCGGTCTTGGTGTCCGCCCTCGCCGAGCTGGCGGCCGCGGAGCTGGCGGCGATCGTGGTCGACGCCGACGCCCCCGACGCGCTCCTGGTCCTGGCCGCGCTGTCGAACCTCTACCCGTTGCCGCCGGTGGTGGTGGTCGGCGCCGGCGGCGGACCGACGGTGCCGAGCCGGGTGCCGGCGTTCCGGAGGGTCCGCGGCACCGTGCCGCCGCGCCAGGTCGCCGCCGAGGTCGCCGCCGAGGTCGAGCGGGCCATCGCGTCGTGCGTCGATGGCGCGCCGCAGCTCCCGCTGCGGATGTGCGCGGTCCTCGAGGCCAAGTGGACCACACGCCTGGTCGCGCGCCCGGTGCGCGACGAGTGGGCTGGGTCGACGGAGCCGTTTGGGTTCGATCTGACGTAGCGGGCGGGGGCGAGAGGGCGGAGGCCGAGGCCGAGGCCGAGACCGAGACCGAGACCGAGACCGAGGCGGAGACCGAGGCGGAGGCCGAGACCGAGACCGAGGCCGAGACCGAGACCGAGGCCGAGACCGAGACCGAGGCCGAGGTCGAGACGCCGAGAAGGAGAGCGAGGTGGCTAGGTGCGCGGGCCGCGGGCGAGGGTTGCCACGGCTTCGACCCAGCGCGGGCTGGCGTTGAGCGACGGCACGAGCGTCAGGGCCTCGCCGCCGGCCTGGGTCCAGGTCTCGGCCGCGCGCTGGCCGATCTCCTCGGTGGTCTCGAGGCAATCGGCGACGAAGGCCGGGCACAGGACCGCGACCCGCGCGATCCCGCGACCGCGGAGCTCGGCGAGGACGTCGTCGGTGTACGGCCGGATCCACGGCACGCGGCCGAGGCGCGACTGGAAGCCCACGGTCCAGGTGTCGTCGGCCAGGCCGAGGCGGGCCGCGAGCGCGCGCGCGGTCGCGAAGCACTGGGCGCGGTAGCAGTCGCGGTTGCCAGCGTCGAGGCGCGCGCAGCAGTCGGCGGCGGCCAGGCACACCTTGCCGCTCGGGTCGGCGGCGCGGACGTGGCGCTCGGGCAGGCCGTGGAACGAGAACACGACGTGGTCGGCCCGAGCCTCGGCCAGCGCCGGCGCCGCCACCGCGACCTCGGCGTCGAGGAAGCCGTCGTCGTCGTGGAACGCCGGGATCACCTGGAGCCGCGGCACGGTGGTGCGCGCGGCGGCCAGCCGGTACAGCTCGGCGATCGCGCTGCCGCTCGACGACGACGCGGTCTGCGGGAACAGCGGCAGCGCGACGATCCGGTCGACGCCGGCGGCGATCAGACGCTCGAGCGCGCTGGCCAAGGACGGCGCGCCGTAGCGCATCCCGAGCGCCACGACCCAGTCGTCGCCCAGCGTCGCGGCCACTCGGTCGCGCAGATCCTCGCCGTGGTACAGGAGCGGCGAGCCGCGCTCGGGATGCCAGATCGAGCGATAGGCGTGGGCGCTCTTGGCCGGCCGGGTCGGCAAGATGATCAGGTTGAGCAGGAGCGCCCGCCCGACGGGGTTCATGTCGAGGACCCGGGGATCGCCGAGGAACTCGCGCAGGTAACGGCGCACCGCCGCGGTGGTGGGCGCGGCCGGCGTCCCGAGGTTGATGAGCAGGAGGCCCGTGGACACGACCTCGTGTAGCACGCGCCGCCCTTGCCGAGGATGGTCCGGGATCGAGTAGAGTGCCGGCCTATGAGCGTCCTCGCCGACGTCTACGGCGACCTCTTGATCGTCCGCCCCCCGGTGCCCGCGACCTGCAACAAGGCCGGCGCCAACTACAAGAGCGAGGTCACGCACCTCGACTACTCGCCGCGCCGGGCCTACGACGAGTGGCTGTCGATCTGCGACGCGATCGTCGCGTGCGGCGGCGACGCGCTCTACGACTTCGAGGAGGTCGATCAGCCGTTCCTCGGCCACGCCGCCCTCGAGGTCGACGGCGGCGGCGCGATCCGCGCGGTCGGCTCGTCGGAGGTGCTCGGCGATCTCGCCGCGGTCGCGACCGGGCGGGTGTTCACCGCCAACGGCCCCTGGGTCACGCGCGTCGACGGCGCGCTGCGCGCGGTGACCCAGCACATGCTGCCGCACCGGCGCGGCGAGACCGCGTACTACGAGGCGCTCCTCGGCCGCATCGCCGACGCCGCGGGCCTCGAGCTGACGATCACCGCCAACCCGCACCGGTGGGAAGGCATGGCCGACGTCGCGGTGGTCGGCGAGCGCGTCGTGCTCACCTACGCGGTGCCCGGCCACTACGATCGCGGCGTCGGGCCGAAGTCCGAGCGCAGCTCCCGCGAGGGCGTGGCCTTCGCCGCCGATCACGCTGGCGTCCCCGAGGCGGCTCGGGTCTACGTCGAGCTGGTCTACCCGCACTTCCACGGCGACACCGTCCACTTCGGCGCCCGTCCCGTCGGCGCGCCGCCGGTCCTGGTCCACTACGCCGGCGGGCTGTGGGGCGACGGCCACGACGTCGTCCTGCGCGAGCTCGGCGCGACCGTACCGATCGGGATGGACGACGCGGTGCGCGCCTACGCGGGCAACTCGCGACAGGTCGGCGCCGGCGTGCTCGTGCCCGATGGCGTTTCGGAGAGCTTCCTGGCGTCGATGCGCGGCCTCGGGCTGACCACGCACGCCGTGCCGCTGTTCGAGCTGTTCGGCAAGGCCGGCGGCGGCCCGGCCTGTGCGACGCTCTACCTGCCGCGGTCACTGTCGCTCCCGCCGCACGCGCCGTTCCGTTACAGCGCCTCGCGCGAGCGAGCCTGGGCCCGCCGTGAGACGATCCCCGAGCGACTCACCGTCGCGGCGGACTTCTTCCGGGGCCGCTCGCGGGGGTGATCCCGGTCCCATGACCCCGGCGAGACCCCCGAAATTGCTGGATTCGCATGGGGAGGCCCGGGGCAGCGCCGGGATAGAACCGGGTGAGGCGTGCCAGAAAGTGCGCCAAGGACTGGAAACTGGCCCTCCTTCCCGATAAACACGCACCATCGCATCGCCCGCCTGGGTGGAGGCTCATCACGACGGCCCCGGGGCGGCCCTGGAAGCACTAGCAACCAAAGGAACGAGACTCCCATGAGATTGCCACTTCTGCGCCGCATGATGAATGTCGCCGCCCTCGGAACCGGGGTCGCGGTTGCTGCACTGTCCGCGTCGTCGGCTCACGCCGGCGTCGAGGTCGGGGCCACCGCCGGTCTCCACGTGTTCAGCATCAACAACGAGCTGGGCGTCCCTGACACCGAGAAGGCCACGTCGATGCGCAACACCGCGCTCTTCGGCGTCCGCCTCGGCTACATGGTGAACGACATGCTCGGCGTCGAGGTCGAGGCCGGCATCCTGCCGAGCGAAGACCGCAACCTCGTCTACGACGTGTTCGCCGGCACGCTGCGCGGTCACCTGATCGCCCAGTTCCGCGCCGCGAACCCGGCCAACAAGCTCCTGCCCTTCGTCGTGGTCGGCGGCGGCGGCACCAAGGTGCTGTCGAGCGATCGCGAGGAGCGCATCTCGCTCGACTCCGACGCCTCGCTGTACGCCGGCATCGGCGCCAAGTACCGCGTCGAGAACGGCTGGGGCCTGCGCTTCGACGGCCGCCTGCTGTTCCCGCCGTCGTCGGAGGGCTCGGGCGCTGCGCTCGACGGCGAGATCCTGCTGTCGGTGTACAAGGAGTTCGGCCGCAAGGAGGCCGCCAAGCCCGTCGAGGAGGTCGAGGAGACCCCGCCGGTCGACAACGACCCGGACAAGGACGGCATCCTCGGTGACGCCGACGGCTGCCCGAACGAGGCCGAGGACGCCGACGGCTTCCAGGACGACGACGGCTGCCCCGACACCGACAACGACGGCGACGGCGTGCTCGACGCCAGCGACGCCTGCCCGGGCGACGCCGAGGACGCTGACGGGTTCAAGGACGAGGACGGCTGCCCGGATCCGGACAACGACGGTGACGGCATCGCCGACGCGACCGACCAGTGCAAGGACCAGGCGGAGGACGTCGACTCGTTCCAGGACGAGGACGGCTGCCCGGATCCGGACAACGACGGCGACGGCGTGGCTGACGCCGCCGACACCTGCCCGGACAAGATGGAGACCAAGAACGGCTACCAGGACGGCGATGGCTGCCCGGACGAGGTTCCGGCTCCGCTCGCCAAGTTCACCGGCGTGATCAAGGGCATCAACTTCAAGTCGGGCTCGGCGGAGATCCTCAAGAACTCCAACAAGCTCCTCGACAAGGCCGTCAAGGTCCTCCAGGACTACCCGGACATCAAGCTCGAGGTCCAGGGCCACACCGACGACGTGGGTGACGACGCCGCCAACCTCGACCTGTCGCAGAAGCGCGCCGAGTCGGTGAAGGCCTACTTCGAGGCGAAGGGCGTCGCCGCCGACCGCGTCATCGCGAAGGGCTACGGCGAGACCGCTCCGACCGCGCCGATCGACGGCCTGAAGGGCGGCAAGCTGAAGGCGGCCCAGGCTAAGAACCGCCGCGTCGAGTTCAAGCTGCTGAGCGACCTGACGCAGTGATTTTTCGAGAACCCGGTGCGTGAAGCGCTGGGGCGGTGGTTTCTACCGGGCGGGTGTCCGGAACCCCGTACGTGACTTTCGGAGACCCGGTGCGATGAGCGCCGGGTCTTCGGCATTTTCGGACGGGTATCCGGAACCCCTTACGTGAACCAGCGGTCCGGAGACGCGAGAGCCGATCGGAGCGGCGTGCGAGGGCGGATGAGAGGGTGGATGAGGGCGGAGAGGGCAGAGAGGAGAGGGCGGATGAAAGGGTGGATGAGAGGGTGGATGAGAGACTAGAGGGCGGAGAGGAGAGGGCGGAGAGGAGAGGGCGGATGAGAGGGAGAGGAGAGGGTGGAGAGGAGGGCGGAAGAGGGGGCGGGAGGCTTGACGGGGGAGGTGGGGGCGGTCAGCATGCGCGCGTGTCGATCGCGCCCGAGTTGTTGTCGATCTTGGCGTGCCCGGAGTCGAAGGCGCCGCTGGTGTTGGGTGAGGAGGGGGGGGCGGCGTTTCTGTTCTGTCCGACGTCTCGGTTGAAGTACCGGATCGAGGGGGATGTGCCGGTGCTGTTGATCGAGGAGGCGGAGCGACTCGATGAGCGCGCGGCGGCGGGCTTGATGGAACGGCTCAAGCGCAGCTAGGGACGGCGAGGGAGGATCGGGTAGCGCCGGACTGCGAGGAGGCTTCGCGCGCCGGGTGGTCGCGGAGAGGAGCCTGTGGCGAGGCGGAGGCGGAGGAGGAGCGAGGAGCGAGGAGCGAGGAGCGAGGCGGAGGAGGAGGAGCGAGGCGGAGGCGGAGGCGGAGACCGAGACCGAGGCGGAGTCCGAGTCCGAGTCCGAGGTTGAGGCGGAGGCGGAGACCGAGCCGGAGGCGGAGACCGAGACCGATGCCGAGGCCGAGGCGGAGGCGGAGACCGAGACCGCGGCCGAGTCCGAGACCGAGACCGAGACCGAGTCCGAGACCGAGTCGGAGTCGGAGTCGGAGACCGAGACCGAGACCGAGTCCGAGACCGAGGTCGAGGCAGAATCGGGGGGACGCTGAGTGCGGCGCGTGATGAGGCTGAGACGATCGCGAGGGCGACGGGTGGGGCGGTTGACCGCCGTCGAGATTTTGAGTAGATCGCTGGCGACCGTCAGCGCGCTGGCGGGCCACCACTCGCGCCGGAGATCATCGTGCTGAAATCGCTCTCGATCTTCACGGGGAATGCGAACCGGGCGCTGGCCGAGGAGGTGTGCAAGTTCGTCGAGATCCCGCTGGGCCGGGCCGACGTGACCCACTTCTCCGACGGCGAGATCTACGTCGAGATCGGCGAGAACGTCCGCGGCGTGAACTGCTTCGTCGTGCAGCCGACCTGCACGCCGGTCAACCAGTCGCTGATGGAGCTCCTGATCATGGTCGACGCGCTCAAGCGCGCGTCGGCGGGGTCGATCGTCGCGATCATCCCGTACTTCGGCTACGCCCGGCAGGATCGCAAGTCGAAGCCGCGCACGCCGATCACCGCCAAGCTCGCGGCCAACCTGATCACCGCAGCCGGCGCCGATCGCGCGCTGGCGATGGACCTCCACGCCGGGCAGATCCAGGGCTTCTTCGACATCCCCTTCGATCACCTGTTCGCGATGCCGGTCTTGATCGACGAGCTCCGCGCGCTGGGCTACGGCGGCGACGACACGGTCGTGGTGTCGCCGGACGCCGGCGGCGTCGAGCGCGCTCGGGCGTTCTCGAAGCGCCTGGGCTCGACCCTGGCGATCATCGATAAGCGCCGCGCGGCCGCCAACGTGTCCGAGGTCATGAACATCGTCGGCGACGTCAAGGGCAAGCGCGCGGTCATCGTCGACGACATCATCGACACCGCCGGCACGTTGACCAACGCCGCCAAGGCGATCATGGACGCCGGGGCCGCTTCGGTGGCGGCCTGCGCCAGCCACCCGGTGTTCTCGGGCAAGGCGGTGGGGCGGATCGCCGAGTCGCCGCTGTCCCACGTCGTGGTCACCAACACGATCCCGCTGTCGGAGGCTGGCGCCGCCTGCGGAAAAGTCCGTGTGAAATCGGTGGGTCGGCTCCTGGGGGAGGCGATCAAGCGCATCCACCACGGCGATTCCATCAGCTCGCTCTTCATGTAGCGCGGATCTAGTAGCGCGCCGCGCCGAATTCGGGTAAGCATCCCGGCCCCCGGCCCCCGTCCGGGCGCTTCGCACCGCAGAGGATAGTCATGAACGTCGGACAGCTCACCGTCTCTCTCCGCACCAGCGCCGGCAAGGGCGCCGCTCACCGGCTGCGCGCCGCCGGCATGGTCCCGGGCGTGTGCTACGGCGAGTCCACCGACGGTCGGATCGCCCCGGTCCACGTGACCGTGAACGTCAAGGCGCTCAAGGCCGCGCTCGACCCGGTCCGCAAGCAGAACACCGTCATCTCGCTGTCCATCGAGGACGGCGGCAAGCCGGTCCGGACGCTGTCGGCGCTGGTCAAGGACTTCCAGATCGACCCGCTGCGGCGCGACGTCACCCACGTCGACCTGCTCGCGATCGATCCCAACAAGGAAGTCAACGCGGTGGTGCCGCTCGAGTTCGTCGGCAAGCCGGCCGGCGTCATCAACGGTGGCCTGCTCCACACCGTCATGCGCACCGTCGAGATCAAGTCCAAGCCGGCCGACATCCCGGTCAAGCTCGAGCTCGACATCTCGCCCCTCGACATCGGCGACGTGCTCCACGTCTCGGACGTGAAGCTCCCGGCCGGCGTCAAGGCGGTGACCGCGGGTCGCGAGGCGGTGATCAGCATGTTCGCGCCGGAGGCCGACAAGGCCGCTGAGGCCGCGCCCGACGCGGCGGCCGCTGCTCCGGCCAAGGACGCCAAGGCGGCTCCGGCCAAGGACGCCAAGGCTGCTCCGGCCAAGGACGCCAAGGCGGCGGCCCCGGCCAAGCCCGCAGCCAAGAAGTGAGCGCTGCGGCGCTCGGCGCCGCGCGGAGCTAGCCCATGTGGTTGGTCGTCGGCCTGGGCAACCCGGGCCCGAAGTACGCGCGCAACCGGCACAACGTCGGCTTCCGCGCCGTCGAGGTCCTGGCCAGTCGCCACGGCCTGGGCGAGCTGCGGTCCGGCGGCAAGCTCGGCGGCGCGACCGCCACCGGCGTGCTCACCACGCCGCGCGGCCGGGTCAAGGTCGTGCTCCTCGAGCCGATGGAGTTCATGAACCTGTCGGGCTTCGCGGTCCGGCGCGCCGCGACCTTCTACGGCGTCGACCTCGATCACACCGTGGTTCTCCACGATGAGATCGACCTCGACTTCGGCGTGCTGCGGGTCAAGACCGGCGGTGGCCACGGCGGCCACAACGGGCTGCGGTCGATCATCGAGCAGTGCGGCGGCAACGGCTTCGCCCGGATCCGGATCGGCGTCGGCAAGCCCGGCCCCCAGCCCGGCACGGCCGACGGAGGCCTGCCCAAGGGCAAGGCCGGCGACAAGGACGTGGCCGGCTGGGTCCTGGCCGACTTCCCGACGGCGCACGCCGAGCGGGTCGACGCGCTCTTGGCGCGCGCGGCCGACGCCACCGAGGCGGTGGTTGGTCTCGGCGTCGGGCCGGCGATGAACGAGTACAACGGAAAGCCCGCGGTCTGAGCGCGAGCCGCGCGTGCCCTACCGTCCGCCCCAGAGCTGGGCTCCGATCGCCAGGCCGAGCCAGGTGGCCTCGCCGCTGGCCTGGTAGGTCAGGCCGACGAAGGGCCCGGCGCCAGCGCGCACCGCTCCCCAGTAGCGGCGGTCGCGGCCGAGGCGGAGCCCGAGGAAGGCCTGGGCTTGGTCGGCCAGGCCGGTCACCGGCTCGGCGTCGGCGTCGGCGTCGACGTCGGTCAGGTGCCAGGTCAGCCCGGCGCGCGCCAGGACCCGCACCCCGCCGACCGGCGCCTCGACCGTCACCTCGACCGGGAGGTCGACCGTGGTGAGGCCGCGCGGGCCACCGAGGCCAACGCCGCCGGTGACCGCGACCAGGGCGCCGCCGCGGCGGAGCGCCAGGCCGAGCGCGTGGAGGTCGAGGTCGACGGTGCCGCCGTCCTCGTATCCGGCGCGTAGATCGAGGCCGCCGAGGTAGCCGAGCCCCGGTCCGCTCCGCCCGAGCCCGGCCCGCACCCGCAGCCCGCCGCTGGCCGCGATCGCGCCGCCTTCGGTCGGCGCCGCCCCGCGCGCGTCGAGCTCGATGGCCAGCGCGTGGGCGCGCCCGTCGCCGGCCAGGGGCGCGCTCGGGTCCGGCGACGCGAAGGCCACCGCGGGCCCGCCGGTGCGCGCGTCGAGCCAGGCTCGCACCTCGCCGGCGACCGTGGCCCCGGCGCCGCCCGGCTCGTGCAGGAGATCGTGGGCCAGGCCGGGGTACAGCCGCAGCGTGCGATCGTCGCCGCCCGCGCGCCGCACCAGGTCGCGGCTGCCGGCCGGCCCGGTCAGGCGATCGGCGGTGCCGTGGAGCGCCAGGAGCGGCACCGTCAGCGCGTGGGGCCGCGCCCACACCCGCGCGACGCCGTCGAGGGCCGCGCGCGCGGTCCGGGCCGGGCCGGGCGGCGCGTACACCAGCGGATCGGCGTCGAGCTGCGCCGCCATCGTCGGGTCCGACGAGAAGTTGCCGTGGGGCGTGGCCAGGATGCGCGCGTCGGGGCTCACGCCTGCGATCGTGCGGATCAGCGCGGCCTCGAGGGGCGGCGCCGGAAACGCCAGGGCCGGCGCCGACAGCACGAGCCCTGCGAGCGTCGCGTCGCGCTCGAGCCCGTACAGCGTCGCGATCAGGCCGCCCAGGCTGTGACCGAGGAGGAACACCGGGCGTCCCGGCTCGGCGGCCCGCACCACCGCCATCACGCGGTCGAGATCATCCAGGTACGCGTCGATCGAGGGCGACGAGACCCGCGGTCCCGCCGAGCGGCCATGACCGCGCATGTCCAGGGCCCAGACCGCGTAGCCCGCGTCGACCAGCCGGCGCGCGAGGTCGCCGTAGCGCGCGCCGTGATCGGCCAGGCCGTGGTGGATCACCAGCACGCCCCGCGGCGGCGCCGCGGTCGGACGCCAGGCCTGGAGGTACAGCGCCGGGCCATCGCCGGCGACCGCCTGTTCGTGCCACGCGATCGCGGCGGTCGCCGCCGGGGCGGGGCCGCGCAGCCGCCGGCCGGGGTCGGGGAGGCGCCCACCGCAGGCCGTGGCGGCGAGGGCGAGGGTCGGGACGAGGGTGAGGGCGCGCCGGTGAAGCATGGCGGCCACCCTAGGGAGTGTGGTTGGCGCCGGCGATAGGCCAGGTGGCCTACGCCCGGGGGAGGCGCGCGCGGCGGTCAGCCGGGCTCGAGGAGGCCGAGCTCCATCGCCCGCAGCGCGACGCCGGCGCGGCTGGCGACGCCGAGCTTGTCGAACACGTGGCTCACGTGGTGCTGGACGGTCTTGGCGCTGATCGCGAGCAGCCGGGCGATCTCGGGGTTGGTGCGCCCGATCGCGACCAGGCGCAGGACCTCGACCTCGCGCGACGACAACCCGGCCGGCCACGGGGTCGCAGGGGGCGGCGCGCCGGCGTCGGCCAGCGTGGCCTCGACCACCCGCGGATCGAGGCGGCCGGCGCGCGCCAGCTCGGCGAGCGTGGTGGCGGCGACGTCCGGCGACCACCGCGGGCGATGGGGTCGATCGGCGCGAAGCGCGGCCCACACGTCGGCCACCGCGAGCACGCGCGCCGTCAGCGGCAGGGCGTCGGCGCGGGCGCCGCGGTGATAGCCCGAGCCGTCCTGGCGCTCGTGATGGCGGCCGACCAGCCGCGCGGCCTCGGCCAGGGGCGCGGCGACCGCGACCAGGCGCTCGCCGACCGCGGCGTGATCTTCGACCCGCGCGCGCTCGATCGCGTCGAGGGGGCCGGGGCGCTCCCAGGTCCCGAGCGCGATCCCGATCGCGCCCAGGTCGTGGAGCAGGGCGGCGCGGTGGAGCGCCGTGGCCTCGCCGGCCGGCACGCCGAGCGCCGCGCCGACCCGCCCGGCGATCCCGGCGACCGCCTCGCTGTGGCCGAGCGTCCACGGCGAGCGCACGTCGACGAACCGCGCGAAGGCCGTGCACACCGCGTCGATGCGGGCGGCGTCGGCGCGCCGCGCTGCGCCGGGCTCGGCGTCGAGGAACGCGGTCCAGGCCGACGGCCCATCGAGCGCGGGCGGCGGCAGCCGGAGGTACACCTCGACCAGCGCCGGATCGAGCTGCCCGCCGGCGCGCCGGCGGAGCGCGTCGGCCAGGTCGTCGCGATCGAGCAGGCGAGCGAGCTGGTCTCCCAGATCCGCGACGGCGATCACCCGCGCCGCCACCGAGATGTCGTCGCCGCGCAGCCCGACCGGCAGCCCCCGGCCGTCGAAGCGCTCGAAGATCTCGGTCAAGGCGCGGCCGACCCCGGGCGGTAGCCCGATCGGCGCGACCAGCAGCAGCGCGGCGTCGCAGGCCGCCCGACGGTGGGCGGCGCGGGTCCCGGGCGCGGCCAGGGCCCGCGCGATCGTGGCGGCGCGGTGCGCGCGGCTGCCCCCGAGGTCGCGCCACAGCCGGCCGACCGCGTCCAGGCTCGAGCTGCTGTCGGACGGCAAGAGGGTCCGCCGCAGGTCGATGTCGTCGCCGCCCGCCACCCGGGCCTCCTCGTGGGCGTAGCCGGTGCAGCCGATGAACCGCAGGACCGCCGCGTAGTAGACGTCGGCGCAGGTCGCGCCATCGAGCCCGGCCGCCGTCGCCAGCGCGGTGGCCGCGATCGCGGTGCGCACGGTCTTCTCGAGCGGGAACCCGTTGGCCAGGTCGGTGGCCAGGGACATCGCGCCCAAGAGCTCGGCCAGCCGGGGGGCCGCGGACATGGTCCCGTATACCGCGGCGGGGGCCGAACCTGCCGGAACCGCGGGCAGGTCGGTCCCCGCGGCGGGGGTTGATCCGGGCCCACGCCTCTGCTACAAGCCGCGCCTCACCTCGCTCGCCCGTCCTGGGCGGGCCTCACCCGAGAGGAAGCCCAGATGGCAAGACTGCAGAGCCTCCGCGACGCGCCGGGCACGTCGCGCGAGTACGAGACCGTGTACATCCTGCGCCCGAACACCGCCAACGATGGCGTCGCCGAGATCAACGCCAAGGTCAAGGGGATCATCGAGGGCATGGGCGGCAAGATCCTCAAGGTCGACAACTGGGGCAAGCGTCGGCTCGCCTACGAAGTGGCCAAGGAGCGCAAGGGCATCTACCTGTACTGGCGCTACCTGGCGACCGCCGGCGTGGTCGAGGAAGCCGAGCGCAACCTGCGCATGCTCGACCTGGTGATCCGGTTCATGACCGTCCGCCTCGACGAGTCGATCGATCCCAACGCTCGCCCGAGCGAGATCGACGACGGCGCCTACGAGCGCGCCGCGACCACCGCGGCCGACGAGGAGGACCTGTTCCTGTCGCGTGGCGGTGACGCCGCGCCCGCCGGGGACGACGACGACGAGTACGAGAACCCGGTGGCCGAGGCCCCCGGTGGTCAGGAGAACTGAAGATGTCGCGCATCGACGAAGACCTCGACGACAAGGGCGATGATCGCCGCGGCGGCAAGGGCGCCCGGGGCGGTGGCGGCGGCGGTGGCATGAACCGCCGCAAGGTGTGCCGGTTCTGCGCCGAGACCACCACCCTCATCGACTACAAGAACCCGCAGCTCTTGCGCAGCTTCGTGACCGACCGCGGCAAGATGGTGCCGCGCCGGATCAGCGGCTCGTGCGCCAAGCACCAGCGCGCGATCTCGGTCGCGGTCCGCCGCGCCCGCATGCTCGCGCTCCTGCCGATCACGGTCGGCGGGGAGTGAGGAGGACGCCATGGCCATGCAGATCATCCTGACCCAGGACGTCCCCAACCTCGGCTCGGCCGGGGAGCTGGTGTCGGTCAAACCCGGCTACGGGCGCAACTACCTGGTGCCGCGCGGCCTGGCGGTCAGCGCCACCGCGGCCAACGTCCACAAGCTCGAGCACGACAAGCGCGTGATCGCCAAGAAGGTGGCCAAGGAGAAGGCCAAGGCCGAGGCGATCGCCGAGAAGATCAGCGCGATGACCCTCCAGTTCGACCGCCAGGTCGGCGAAGAGGACAAGCTGTTCGGCTCGGTGACCAGCCGCGACGTCGCCGAGATGCTGAAGAAGAACGGCGTCGAGATCGACCACCGCTGGGTGGTGCTCGACCAGCCGGTCAAGGCCCTCGGCAAGTACGAGGTCCAGGTCAAGCTGGGCAGCGGCGTGTCGGCGACCGTGAAGTTCTTCGTCGTCTCCAAGGCGAAGTAGTCGGTCGACGGCCGGCAGGCGATTGGCGGCGCGGTCCTGACGGATCGCGCCGTCGGCGTTTTCGGAGGAAGGCGCGGGCGGAGCGGGGAGGGGGGAGGCGGAGACGGAGGCGGAGGCCGAGACGGAGGCGGAGACGGAGGCGGAGACGGAGGCCGAGACCGAGACGGAGACCGAGACCGAGACCGAGACCGAGTCCGAGACCGAGACCGAGTCCGAGACCGAGGCCGAGGCCGAGACCGACCCCGAACCCGAACCCGAACCCGAACCCCGACCCCGAACCCGAACCCGAACCCGAACCCGAACCCGAACCCGAACCCGAACCCGAACCCGAGTCCGAGACCGAGACGGAGACAGAGGCTGAGGCCGAGACCGAGACCAAGACCGAGACCGAGGCCGAGGCCGAGGCCGAGACCGAGACCGAGACCGAGGCCGAGACCGAGGCCGAGTCCGAGGCCGAGACGGAGACCGAGTCCGAGGCCGAGACCGAGACCGAGCCGAGTCCGAGTCCGAACCCGAGTCCGAGACCGAGTCCGAGTCCGAGTCCGAGGTCGATCCGGCTGCGGTGGTGAGACCTCTGCCGCGACGTCGACGCATCGGATGCGCCGCTCGGGCTCGCTTTGAATCCTCCGCGTGCGTCGCGCGTCACACCAAGCGTGGCTCATCGGCGCCGCTGTGGCGCGCGGTGACACCGCCCTGTGGTAGCTGGTTCACGGTCCAGCCAGTGGGCGACGCGTGGCCGCGGTCGACGGCCCGATCGCGCCGTGGCACCTGGCTTGCTGAAGTCCTCGGCATGCCCCGCCACCTTCCCCTCCTCGCGCTCCTCGCCGCCGCGGCCTGCGGCACCTCCGTCTCGCACACCGTCTTGAACCCGTCGCCGCGGCCGATGGCGCCGCGGCCGGCCGAGACGGTCGAGCTGTTCACCAGCATGCCGCCGCAGCGGCCCTACGTCGACGTCGCCCTGATCGAGGCCGAAGAGTCGACGAGCTGGTCGACCGCCGACACCGGCGATCTGCTCACCGCCCTGCGCAAGCGCGGCGCCAAGCTCGGCTGCGACGCTGTCGTCGTCGGCGGCGCGACCTCGCGCGACCCGCAGATCGGCGAGCTGGATCCGTCGGACCGGCCGCGCAGCCGGCGCGGCTACTACGGGACCTGCATCGTCTACGTCGGCGCAGCGCCGGCGGCGGCGGCGCCCGGCGCGATCGTCGCTGCCCAGTGACGGGCGGCCGAGGGCCCGCTCTCGCCGCCGAAACGCCAACCGGCGGTGCTACCCTGGTGCGATGGACGATCACGATACCCTCGTCGATCCGCAGATCCGCCGCGAGGTCCAGCGGCCGCGGCCGGACGCGCGCCGCCCGCTCCTCCTCGTCGCGATCATCGTGACCGCGGCCCTCACCGGGGCCCTGGCGATGGCGATGTGGTTCGCCAGTCGGTCGGCGCCGGCCACCCCCGCCGCCGCGCCGGCCGCACCCGTCGCCGCCCCGGTACCGAGCCCGCCGCCGGCCGCCGCGCCAGCTCCGCCGGCGGCGCCGGAGCCGATGCCCGCGCCGACGGCGCGGCCCTGCCCGCAGTACGGCCAGCGGTCGATCGATCCCGAGATCCCGCGGCCCCCGAACGATTGCCTGCGCTGAGCGCGTCCACGCCGCGCCGTCGCCGCGGCGTCGTTCACTCTGTCAGGGCGCCGCTGAAGCACGACCCGCACAGCGCGCCGGCCACGTCGTACCCGAACATCACGAACGCGCCGGTGCCGCCGGTGTCCCCGGTGGCGTGCTGGACCCCCAGCCCGGCGATCGCCTTGCCGAAGACGTAGGTCGCGCCGACCTCGCCCCCGAAGGCCTCGTCGTCGAAGCGCCACAGCCCGCCGGCGTGGGCGATGAGCGGCAGGTCGGGGATGGGCACGAGGGTGGCGCCCGCCATCGCGTCCTCGTTGGTGAACACGCTGGTGAAGCCGATCGGATCGACCGGCGCGACGATGTGGATGCCGACCGTGACCTCGGTGGTCGTCGGCCCTGACGCGACCCGGCCCCGTCCGATCGTGTAGCAGCCCGGCGCCGCAGCCAGGACGAGCGCGGTGGTGGTCACCCAGCGGAGGGGGAGCGACATGCTGCCGTCAGTCTAGTACCGCCGCGCCCCCTCTGCGCTGGCGAGGGACCCGCCGGCGCGGCCGAACCCAGGACCGGCGGCGGGATGCGAGACCGGGACCCGGGCTCGCCCGCCGTGCCCACCGGTTTCGGTTAGACTCCGCGCGTCATGTTGTCTCCCGACGTCACGCTCACCCTCCCCGATGGCTCCCAGAAGTCGGTCCCGGCCGGGACTACCGTCGCCGACTTCGTGCGGACCCAGATCGGGCCGGGCTTGGCCAAGGCCGCGCTGTACGCGCGCCTCGACGACGTCGACGTCGATCTGAGCCGCGCCATCGAGCGCGACGCCCGGCTGTCGATCGTCACCGCCAAGCAGCCGGAGTCGCTGGAGCTGATCCGCCACGACGCGGCCCACATCGTCGCCAGCGTGGTCCAGCGCCTCTTCCCTGGCACCCAGGTGACGATCGGCCCGGCCACCGACGACGGCTTCTACTACGACTTCGCCCGCGACAAGCCGTTCACCCCCGACGACCTGGTGGCGATCGAGGCCGCGGCCAACGAGGAGATCAAGCGCGATCTGCCGTTCGTGCGCCGCGAGGTGTCCAAGGACGAGGCCCTGGCCCTGTTCACCGGCCTGGGCGAGAAGTTCAAGCTCGAGATCGTCCACGACATCTTCGCCAAGGGCGCGACCACGCTGACCCTGTACTCCCACGGCGACTGGACCGACTTCTGCCTCGGGCCCCACGGACCGTCGACCGGCAAGGTCGGCGTGATCAAGCTCCTGAGCGTGGCCGGCGCCTACTGGCGCGGCGATCACCGAAACGCCCAGCTCCAGCGCATCTACGGCACCGCGTTCCACACCCAGAAGGACCTCGACGCCTGGGTCCACGTGCAGGAGGAGGCGCGTAAGCGCGACCACCGCAAGCTGGGCAAGGAGCTCGACCTGTTCGCGTTCCACCCGGCGGCCCCCGGCGCGGTGTTCTGGACCGCCCACGGCACGATGATCTTCACGACGCTGCAGTACGCCATGCGCCGGATGTGCCTGGCCAACGGCTACGTCGAGATCAAGACCCCGCTGCTCTTCAACAAGATGCTGTGGGAGAAGAGCGGCCACTGGGGCAAGTACCGCGAGAACATGTTCCTCATCCTCGATCCCGAGGCCGATCCCAAGCTGCCCGAGGAGGAGCGCGCGTCGTTCTCGCTCAAGCCGATGAACTGCCCGTCGCACCACCTGTTCTTCGAGATGAAGCGCCGCTCGTACCGCGAGCTGCCGCTGCGCCTGCACACCCAGGACGTCCTGCACCGCAACGAGGCCACCGGGGTGCTGAGCGGCCTGACCCGGGTCCGGCAGTTCCAGCAGGACGACGCCCACATCTACCTGATGGAGTCGCAGATCACCGACGAGGTGAAGCGGCTCACCGCGCTCATCGCCAAGGTCTACCAGGCCTTTGGACTCGAGTTCACGGCCAAGTTCGCGACCCGGCCCGACAACAAGCTCGGCGACGATGCGCTGTGGGACAAGGCCGAGGGCGCGCTCAAGGCCGCCCTCGAGGAGACCGGCCTGGCCTACGAGCTCAAGCCCGGCGACGGCGCGTTCTACGGCCCGAAGATCGACTTCGACGTCGCCGACTCGATCGGGCGCAAGTGGCAGCTCGGCACGATCCAGCTCGACTACCTGGCGCCCGAGCGCTTCAACCTCGGCTACATCGGCCCCGACAACGCCGAGCATCGCCCGGTCGTCATCCACCGCGCGATCTACGGCAGCTTCGAGCGCTTCATCGGCATCCTGATCGAGCACTTCGCCGGTAACTTCCCGGTGTGGCTGGCGCCGGTGCAGGCGCGGCTCCTCCCGGTCGCCGAGCGCCACCACGCCTGGGCCGAGGAGGTCCAGGCCAAGATGCTGGGAGCCGGCCTACGCGTCGAGATCGATCGCTCCCACGGCAAGCTCGGCGCCATGATCCGCGACGCCCAGCTCGCCAAGATCCCCTACGCCCTGGTGGTCGGCGACAAGGAGGTCGAGGCCGCCGGCGTGTCGCCGCGCAAGCACGGCACCGGCAAGGACGCCGACCTCGGCCTCTTGCCCCTCGAGACCTTCCTGGCACAGCTCGTGTCCGAGGCGGCGATCCCGTACTAGCGTTGTGTCTGGGCGCCCGCTGCAGCGTAGCGGCGGCGTTGATTGTCTGAGGCATCGAGGACTGGTCGACGGGCTTTCACTCGGGTGATGTATGGGCTTTCACTTTCAACGTCGGGTAACGCTGTTCCCTGGGGTGCGGCTGAATCTCTCGGCCAGCGGGATCTCCGTTACCATCGGCCCCCCGGGCGCGAATATTCACCTTGGGCAGTCGGGCACTGCCGTAAACCTTGGGATCCCGGGGACTGGACTATCGTTACGGCACCGGTTTGCCCCGCCGGGCTCGCAAGCTCCACTCGCCTCACAGTCTGCGCCCTGGGTGCCACGACCATCAGACGGGCCAAGTCCGGCGCATTCAGTGCAGCCGCTCCCTGCGCTTTCTCCCGTGTCCACCAGTGGCTCTGTCATCGAGAGCGCTCCGATTGCCGAAGTGACCAGTCAGAGCTTGGAGGGGCTGAAGCAGCTCGTTCTTTCGGTCGCGAGGGAACGTGCCGAATTGGGCGCGGCCATCCCAAGGGCACGCAATGAACTCTTGGCTGCCGAGCTCCGATTGATAGACGCTAGGCGATGGTTTCGCCGCGTCTTTCAAAGAGGCAAGATCCCAGAGCGGGAAGCGGCTGTGCGGGCCTGTACCGCCGCACTCAACGACCTCGAGGTTCGCCGCGATGGTGCGTTCGTCGATGCCGAGTTCATGCTCGCCGACGCCGCGCGAGCCGCGTTCAACGCGCTTGCTGAGGCGTTCGAGCAGGTTGCGGCGTCCTCGCGGATTTGGGACATCACAACCGAGGAGTTCACGGACCGCAGGGCCACGCGCTCGGCGGCTGGGCGAGAGCTGGATCGGGTTGTGGTCCGGTTCGCGATCAGTCGAGACCCGATCCTCCAAACAGAGTCAAAGGTCCTAGTTCTTGCGAACGCCAACGGCCCAGCGATGTTTCTTTATCCTGGGTTCCTGCTCATGCTCACCGATAGACAGATTGCCTTGGTCGATCTTCGCGAGGTGCAGCTCAGGTACGAGCCCGTGCGGTTCGTTGAAGCTGAAGCGTTGCCGCCGGACGCGGTCGTGGTCGACTACACGTGGGCCTGGTGCAACAAAGATGGAACGCGAGATCGCCGGTTCGCAAACAACTACCAGGTCCCGGTCGTTCGCTACGGAAGGATCACGATTCGATCGGCCACTGGGGTCAACGAGGAGTATCAGATCTCACGGGACGAAGCCGCGCAGCGTTTCGTCGCTTTGTTCGTCGAATACCAGGCCAAGCTGCCGGCTCTCGATCGCCAGACGTAGGCGGTAGGTTGCTCGTAGCATTGGCCAACGGCAGTCAGATGGCCGATCGAACTCACGTGAGTCGGCTGTCGCGGTGTCGTCGGTAGCGGGCGCGTGGCTCGGTAGGGCCGGGCCAGTGCTCGTCGCGGCGGGCCAGTTCTCGGAACGGCGGCCGGTCTCGGTCTCGGTCTCGGCCTCGGTCTCGGCCTCGGCCTCGGTCTCGGTCTCGGACTCGGACTCGGTCTCGGTCTCGGATTCGGCCTCGGACTCGGACTCGGCCTCGGTCTCGGTCTCGGCCTCGGTCTCGGTCTCGGACTCGGTCTCGGCCTTCGTCTCGGACTCGGACTCGGTCTCGGCCGCGGCCTCGGTGGTCTCCTCAGCGAGCCCGGCGAGACCACTCCCCGGCGGAGCCCCAGGGTGGCGGCCTCGTGGTCATGGCATCGACTCTTCCACAGGGGGCGCGGGAGGCGAGAGCGCGACCGGGGTCGTCGGACAGGAGGGGGCGGCGCCGTACCAGAGGAGCGGTGGCTCGTGCTCTTTCCACATCCCGCCGGCGATCAAGATGTGATCGCCGGTCGCGACAACGAGGTGTTGTCCGCCGCCTCGCCCGAGCCCGGGGAGTTCCGCCCACCGTCCGTTGTCGTACACCGCGCTGGGCGTGGGCCCCCATTCCTCGCCGTTGCCGAACCCTCCGAGCATCACTACTCGACCGTCGGCCATGACCGTCGCGGTTGCACGCTCCCGGTCGGTGACCTGGCCTCCACCGAGGGTCATCCATCGATCGGCGACCGGATCGTAGATGGTGGCGGGAGGCGCTGGCGTGTTCTCTGCGCCACAGATGGTCCCCGAGTCCTCGCAGCCTCCGACCACGAGCAGCCGGCCATCGCGAAGGACGGCCGTGGCGTGGTGGTAGCGATAGTACGGGGAGGCCGCGACCGAGGTCCACCGTCGGTCCGCGAGGGCGAAGCGATACACCTCGCGGGTGGCCTCGAGGTCGGCGTCGTTCGCCGCGGTGCGCAGGCCGCCGACCCGAAGCAGGTCTCCCTGCGCCAGTTGGGTCAGCGTGAACCCTCGGGCCGGGGGCGGCGATGGCGCCTGCACCCAGGCTCCGAGGCTGGTCAAGCGTGCGGCGCATCGATGACCAAGTACGAACACCCCGCCGTCGGACAGGGCCGCCATCTCCACGGTCGCCCGGTGCTGGTCGCTGAGCGCTGGGACGTCGTCGCTGACGCAGGCCGGCAGCGCGGGCAACGCGTGCCAGGTGCGGGTGGCCAGCTCGAAGCGGGCGGACGCGGTGACGGCTTCGCCGGGACGGCGCCCGGCCACGGCGATCGCGTTGCCATCCGTGGTTCGCACCAACCGTTGCGCGAATCGGTCCGGCAGCATCTCGACCTCGGTGACAGCCCCTGTCCGCGGGTCGAGCAGCGCGCTCCAAGGCCGCGGCGTACGGCCGGCGGCGCCAGCCAACAGCACGGTCCCGTCGTCGAGGGCGACCGCGGCCGTGACGGATCGGTCCGCTGCCAGCGTCGGACCGGGTGACGGGCCACACGCCGGCCCCGGCGAACTGCGAGCCGTCGTCGCGACCGCCGTGGTCGCGACCAGTGGTTCATCGGCGGTCCGTGGCGCGTGCGAGGACCGACAGCTAGCGAGTCCGAGCCACAGCAACACGGGCCAACTCCCGCGTCGTCGCCGGCGCACCGCTGTCGACTCGTGGTTGCGAGGGGGCACCAGGCAATTCGTGAACGCGCTGGGTCCCGGGGCCTATTCCATCGACCGGTCTCGGCCTCGGCCTCGGTCTCGGGCTCGGCCTCGGCCTCGGCCTCGGTCTCGGTCTCGGTCTCGGCCTCGGTCTCGGCCTCCGTCTCGGCCTCCGTCTCGGCCCGGCGCCCGGCCGTGATCAGGGCTCGTCGCGGCGGGCCAGGTTCTCGAAGCGGGTGAACCGGCCCTCGAAGCGGGTCTCGACGGTGCCGATGGCGCCGTGGCGGTTCTTGCCGAGGATGACCTCGGCGATGTCGGGCGTCTCGCTGTCCTTGTTGTAGACGACGTCGCGGTAGATGAAGAGGATGACGTCGGCGTCTTGCTCGATCGCGCCGGACTCGCGGAGGTCGGAGAGCTGGGGGCGCTTGTCGGTGCGGCTCTCGAGAGAGCGGTTGAGCTGCGACAGCGCCATCACCGGGCACTCGAGCTCCTTGGCCAGGGACTTGAGGCCGCGCGAGATCTCGCTGATCTCTTGCTCGCGGCTGGCCTTGGCGGTCTGGGGCGAGCCGCGCATGAGCTGGAGGTAGTCGACGACGATGAGACCGGTCTTCTTGCCGGCGAACAGCTCCTTGTTGGAGCGGAAGCGTCGGGCGCGGCTGCGCAGCTCGCGCAGCGACAGGGCCGGGGTGTCGTCGATCAGGATCGGCGCCTTGGCCAGGGTGTTGGCGGCGTAGGTCAGGTTGGTCATGTCCTGACGCTGGAGCTGGCCGCGGCGCAGCGCGCTCGAGTCGACCCGGGCCTCGGAGCACAACAGACGCTCGGCGAGCTGGGTCGACGACATCTCGAGGGAGAACACGATGACCGGCCAGCCGCCGTTGACCGCCGCGTTCTGCGCCAGGGACAGCGCGAACGAGGTCTTGCCCATGGCCGGGCGGGCCGCGAGGATGATGAGCTCGGTGGGCTGCAGGCCGGCGGTCTTGGCGTCGAGGTCGGCGAACCCGGTGGCCACCCCGGTCACACCGTCGGAGGCCGCGAACCGCTCGTCGAGCGAGCTGAACACCTTCTTGATGAGGCCCTTGAGCGGCTCGGGGCCAGACTTGGCCTGGCGCTGGGTGACCTCGAAGATCTTGCCCTCGGCCAGGTCGAGGTACTCGCCGACCTCGAGGTCGTCTTCGTAGCCCTTGTCGACCACCTCGCCCGCGGCCTCGATCACCCGCCGCGCGGCGCGCTTGCCCTCGACGATCTCGGCGTAGTGGACGACGTTGTCGACCGACGGCACCCGCAGGGCCAGCTCGCCGAGGAAGGCCAGGCCGCCGACCGAATCGAGCTTGCCCAGGCGCTGCAGCTCGGCCTCGACCGTGACCGGATCGATCGGCTGGGCCTTGGCCTCGAGGTTGCGCATGGCCATGAACACGGCCTGGTGCTTCGGGCTGTAGAAGTGCTCGACCTCGAGGGTGTCGAGCTGCGACAGCACCTCGTTGCGCAAGAACACGCCGCCCAGGACCGAGGCTTCGGCGTCGAGGTTGTGGGGGAGGACCCGCCCGGCCATGGGCGCCGTATATACCGCGGCCGGTCGGCCCGGCGCACCCCGGCGCGGTCGGATGTCGCCCGCCGGTCGGCGCCGGCGCCGGCAGATTGGATATAGTCGTCGCCAGCATGGGCACGCCCGCACCAGGGACACAGCTCGGCGCCTACCGGATCGACGGGGTCATCGGCGCCGGCTCGATGGGCGACGTGTTCCGCGCCACCGACGTCGGCCTGTCGCGCAAGGTCGCGATCAAGATCCTGTCGGAGAAGCACAAGGACTCCAACGAGCTGCGCGCGCGGTTCACGCGCGAAGGTCGAGCGGTCGCGGCGATCGCGCACCCCAACGTGGTCCAGGTCTTCGCGACCGGGACCTTCGAGGATCGCCCGTACATCGCGATGGAGCTCCTCGAGGGCACCGACCTCGCGACCGTGGTCGACGACGACGGCCCGATGTCGTCCTTGGCGGCCGCCCGCGCGATCCTCGATGCCGCCCGCGGGCTCGACGGCGCCGCCCGGGCCGGCCTCATCCACCGCGACGTCAAGCCGTCGAACATGGTCCGGCTCACCGACGGTCGGGTCAAGGTCACCGACTTCGGCCTGGCCAAGCCGGTCGATCCTGGCACCGAGCCGGCGCTGACCGCGCTCGGGGTCGTGGTCGGGACCCCGGACTACATCGCGCCCGAGCAGGCCCGCGGCGAGAAGATCGACGAGCGGGTCGATCTCTACGCCCTGGGCGGGACGCTGTACTTCCTCTTGACCGGGGTGCCGCCGTTCCGCACCGGCAACCCGGCCGAGGACAAGTACCTGAAGGTGGTGGCGCGCCACCTGAAGAACCCGCCGCCCGACGCCCGCGAGCGGGTGTCGACCGTCGACGGCGAGCTGGCCGAGCTGGCCCGCGCGCTCCTGGCCAAGAAGCCCCTCGATCGCCCCGACTACGCCACCACGATCGCGCGCCTCGAGGCCATCGTCGGGCGCCTGGCCAGCGGTCGGGCGGTGACCGCGCCGCCGGTCGCCAGCGCCAGCGCCGCGCCCGCGATCAAGGTCGACACCGGCACGCCCTTCGTCGGCAAGGGCGCGCCGCCGGCCTTCACCGACGACGGCGGCTCGACCCGCGCCGCCCTGGCCGCGGTCGGCGCCGCGCCGATGCCGCGCTGGGTGTGGGTCGCGACCGCGCTGGCGGTCGCGGTCTTCCTCGCCGGCGTGGTGCGCTACCTGACCCGCGAACCGGCGGCCGCCGCCCCAGGCGCTGGGGCGGGCCCGGTCGCGACGCCCTCCGACGCCGGCGTGGCGCCGCCGATCGACGCGCCGGCGCCGCCGCCGCTGCCCACCCCGCCGGCCGGGATGGTGCTGGTGGTCCGGGGGGACGGCACCCCGTGGTTGTTCGTCGACGCCCGCCCGATCACCGCCGGCGACTACGCCAAGGCCTTCCCCAAGCTCAAGCCGCCCAAGGCCGCGGCCGCCGACCAGGCGGTCACCGGCGCGCCCTACAACTTCGCCAAGGCCTACGCCCAGACCGTCGGCAAGCGGCTCTTGACCGACGCCGAGTGGCAGGCCGCGGTCACCACGCCCGGCGTGATCACCTCGCCGTCGATGTTCGAGTGGATCGCGCCGGCGGTCGGAAAGCAGGCCCCGGTCCGCGCCCTGGGCAAGGCCGCGACCCGGACCTTGTCGGGCCACAAGGACGTCACGATCCGCCTCGGCCGCGATCTCTAGCTCGGCGCCCGCGCGGGTCGCGGCGCGCCAACCGGCGGCGGCCCTCGACCCGGCGGCCGCCGCCTCGGGTATAGTGCCGCCCTCATGTCCGACGTCGATCGTCTGGTCGAGCTGATCACCGAGAAGGTCCGCGCGCGGCTGGCCGGACCCAACCTGGCCGTGCTCAAGCCGCGCGATCGCGGCGAGTGCCAGGACGACAACGCCCCCGGCGAGGACTGCACCAACTGCGGCGCCTGCGTCGTGCGTCGGCCATGGTCGGTGCGGGCGATGGAGGGCGCGGGCGCGATGCGGGTCGGCGCCCCGGCCGGCGTCGGCGCGGTGCCGGCCGATCTGGCCAAGCTCATCGATCACACCTTGCTCCGCCCCGACGCCACCCGCGATGACATCGTCGCCTTGTGCGCCGAGGCCAAGCAGCACCGCTTCGCGTCGGTGTGCGTCAACACCACCTGGGTCGGGCTGTGCAAGTCGCTCCTGGCCGGCACCGACGTGATGGTGTGCTGCGTGGTCGGCTTCCCGCTCGGCGCGATGACCCCGACCGCCAAGGCCTACGAGGCGCGCGACGCGGTCCGCCAGGGCGCGCGCGAGATCGACATGGTGGTCAACCTGGGCGCCCTCAAGTCCAAGGACTACGAGACCGTGTTCGAGGACATCTGCCGCGTGGTCAAGGCCGCGGCCCCGGCCGGGGTCAAGGTCATCCTCGAGACCTCGACGCTCGATCACGATCAGAAGGTGATCGGCTGCGCGCTGTCGAAGCTGGCCGGCGCGGCCTTCGTCAAGACCTCGACCGGCTTCGCCAAGGGCGGCGCCACCGTCGAGGACGTCGCCCTCATGCGGGCGGTGGTCGGCGCCGACGTCGGGGTCAAGGCCTCGGGCGGCGTGCGCACCGCCGAGGACGCGCTGCGCATGGCCCAGGCCGGCGCCAACCGCATCGGCGCGTCGGCGTCGGTCGCGATCGTCACCGGCAAGGCCGAGGGCGACAAGAAGGGCTACTGATGGCGCGCCTCCCGGTCGAGTTGATCCGCGCCAAGCGCGACGGTGGCGCGCTGACGCCCGCCGAGCTGCGCGGCTTCATCGCCGGCGTCACCGACGGTAGTCTCCCCGACTATCAGGTCGCCGCGATGCTCATGGCGATCTACTTCCGCGGGCTCGACGACGGTGAGCTGGCGGCCTGGGCCGACGCCATGGTGCGGTCCGGCGACGTCCTCGACCTGTCGGCGATCGCCCGGGCCAAGATCGACAAGCACTCGACCGGCGGCGTCGGCGACAAGATCTCGATCCCGCTGGCGCCCGCGGTCGCGGCCTGCGGCGTCGCGGTGCCGATGGTGTCGGGCCGCGGCCTGGGCCACACCGGCGGCACCCTCGACAAGCTCGAGGCCATCCCCGGGTTCCGCGTCGATCTCGAGGTCGAGCGGTTCGCCCGCCAGGTCGACGAGCTCGGCGTGTGCCTGATCGGCCAGACCGCGCGCATCGCGCCGGCCGACAAGCGGCTGTACGCGCTGCGCGACGTCACCGGCACGATCGAGTCGATCCCGCTCATCGCGTCGTCGATCATGTCGAAGAAGCTGGCCGAGGGCATCGACGGCCTGGTCCTCGACGTCAAGGTCGGGCAGGGCGCGTTCATGAAGGATCGCGAGCGAGCTCGGGCGCTGTGCGCGGCGATGCGCGCGATCGCGACCGGCGCCGGCAAGCGCGTGACCTGCGTGCTCACCGACATGGACGCGCCGATCGGCACCGCGATCGGCAACGCCCTCGAGATCGCCGAGTCGATCGAGGTCCTGCGCGGCGGCGGCCCGGCCGACACCCGCGAGCTGACGATCGTGCTCGGCGCCGAGATGCTGCTCCTGGCCGGCGTGGTGCCCGACGCCGCCGCTGGCGCCGCGCGGATCGCCGCCGCCCTCGACGACGGCTCGGCCCTCGCGGTGTTCGCCAAGGTGGTCGCGGCCCAGGGCGGCGACCCGCGGGTGTGCGAGGCCCCGGCCGAGATCCTGCCGCAGCCGCGTCGCCGCGTGCCGATCGTCGCGCCGCGGGCCGGGGCGGTCGCGGCGATCGCCGCCGACCTGGTCGGCATGGCCGCGCTGGTCCTGGGCGCCGGCCGGCGGACCAAGGAGGACGCGATCGATCCCGCGGTCGGGCTGGTCCTCGCGGTGCGCCCCGGCGATCGCGTCGCGGCCGGCCAGCTCCTGGCCACCGCGTGGTGCGACGACGACGACGAGCGCCTGGCCGCCTGTCAGGCCCGGCTGCTCGACGCGATCGAGCTGGTCGATCGCGAGGTCGGGCCGCCGCCGACCAGCCGCGTGCTCGAGATCCTGCGCTGACCGGCGCGCGGCTGCGCCGCTTCTGCTCACCCGGGCGGCGGCGTGCGCCGGCCTTGCTCACCGGCGGTGCCTCGGGCCGCGCCGGGCCCACGTGGTCGACGCTCGCCGGCTGGAATGCGCGGTGCAGTGGTGGCCGCCATGCCGATCGATCTCGACGCGCTGGCCGCGCTCCTCCGCCACGACGCCACCCTGGCCGACCACCCTCTGGGCCGCCGCCTGGCCCTGCCGTCCGATCGCAGCGCCCTCACCGCCGCTGACGCCGGGGCGTGGTGGGCCCGCCTCCCGGACGGCCTGCGCCGCGCGGTCGCCGAGCGAGTCCTCACCACGCCGGCCGAGTGGCGGCAGGCGGTCACCCGCGTGCTCGATCGCCTGAACGCATCGCCGAACCTGGCCGCCGAGTTCGTGCTCGATCCGATCGCGACCATGCCGCGCCTGGGCTACGCGGCCGCCGCCGAGCTGCGCGCCGAGGTCGAGCGCGCCCGCGGCCGTCGGTCGCCGCGCCGGCGCGGGTTGCCGTCGACGTTTCGCAACCTGCAGCTCACCGTCCCCGGCGCGCCCGAGCCGCTGGCGCCGCGCCGGCCGACCCGGACGCCGCCCCCGACCAACCCGCTCGGCGACTTCGATCTGGTCGTGCAGCTCGGCTTCGCGCCGGCGCTCCACATGGTCCGATCGGCGCTCCAGGTCGAGCCGCTGCGCTTCGGCACGTCGCAGGTCCTGGTCAACCGGCCGATCGCGCTCACCGCCGCGCCCGCGACCGCCACCGCGGGGGCCGCCGTCGACCTGACGTTCGAGATCTCGTTCGGCCCCGCCAACGCGGATCCCGCGACCCTCATCCGCCTCGAGCTGGTCGCCCGCCTGACCCTGGCCGCCCAGGGCGTCGACGTGACCGCGACCTTCGATCAGCTCATCACCGTCCGGTTCCTCGGCCAGGACTTCGATCGCGCCAGCCTGAACCCGGTGATCGCCGGCCTGGTCCCGAGCCTCGACCTCGACGCCGACGTCGCCGCGGCGCTGGCCGACGACGCCTGGGGCTTCCTCGAGACCCGGCTGCGCGGGGTCGAGCCGCTGGCGCTACCGGCCGTCGGCGAGGAGGTCGCGGCGGCCCTTGGCCTCGACCTGTCGGCCGCCGCCATCGCCACCCAGGTCGCGGTCCGCGCCGACATGATCGTCATCGCGGTCGCGTTCACCGACCCGGTCGGCGGGGTCGCGACGCTCGCCCCGGACCTGGCTCGGGTCCAGCGCTTCATCGGTCCGCCCGGGGAGCTGGGGCTCGGCGTCCATGAGCGCGTCATGCGCCACAAGGTCGGCGCCGAGTGGAACGCGACCCGCCGGGGGCGCAGGGCCGCCGGCTACGACGGCCCCGGGGAGCTGGTGTTCGGCGAGTTCCGCGGTCTGCAGGTCGCGCCCGGGCGCCTGACCGTGTCGATCCGTGGCCGGATCCGCCTCGGCGGCGACGCCTTCGACTGGCTCATCCCCGATCTGAACTTCGATGCCGACCAGATCATGGCCCCGGTCGTCGACCCGGCGCGCCACGTGCTGCGGCTGGTGCCGCTCGACACCGAGGTCGACGTCGACGATGACGACGTCGTGCGCCTGACGCTCCTGTTCGCGGCCGCCGCGGCGACCGCCGCCGCCGGGCCGCTGGCCCTCCTCGGCCTGGCGCTCGAGGGCGTCCTGATCAGCGCGCTGGCGACCGCCCTGGCCGTCATGGTCGTGCCGGCCGGCGTCGAGGTGATCGGCGCGGGCGCCGACCTCGGCGGCGCGGCGGCCGAGGTCCCCATCGAGGCGACGATCGACGACCTGGGCACGCTGGGCGCGGTCGGCGTGACCGCCGCCACCGACGAGCTGCTGTTCGCGCTCGAGGCCAGGTTCCTGCCGCCGGCGCCGACCCTGTCGGCGGTCATCGAGCCCGGGGCCTACACGCCGCCGTCGTGGACCGAGGTCGAGCGCGTCGATCGGATCGAGCGCCGCCGGCGCGGTGATGGGTGGCAGCTCGTGCGGGTGCGGCGCACCGTCCACCGCCGGGTGTTTCCCCTGGCGTTCCAGATCGTGGCCCAGAACCGCCAGGGCCCGTCGGCGATCTCGTGGCAGATGTTCTTCGAGCCGGTCGGGCAGCCGGCCGCCCGGGTCCGGGTCGCCGCGGGGCAGCGGGTCGGGCGCCGAGCCTGGGCCACGCCGAGCTGTCTGCCGCCGCGGCCCGGCCTGGTCGAGTGGCGGCCGGTCTTGCGCGCCACGGTCGGCGACGCCTTCCACACCACGACGATCGAATACGCGTTCTCGCCGGTGTGGGGCGCCGACGACCTCATCGACGAGCAGGTGACCGAGGTCGCGCTCGGCGACCCCGGCGTCGTCCCCGAGCGTCCACCCGGCCCGGCGATCGAGGTGTCGCCGACCGGACCCCGCGTGCCGGCGCGGCCGCCGCCGGGCCGGCCGCGCTGACCGCGGCGCGCTCGCGGTCGCGCCTCGACGGTGGGGTTGGCGATCAGGCGAGGCGCGGCGCCCGCGCGAATCTCGGCCACCGGCACCACCGGGCCGGGACCCCCGGGTAGACTGATCGGTGGCGGGGGCGCGGCCGAGCCGGCCGACGCCATCGCTGGAGTCTCATGTCCTCTCCTCCTGACGATCTCTACCAGCGGGTCCACGCGGCCGCCGACGTGGTGCGCGCCCGCCTGGGTGGCCGGGTGCCGCGGGTCGGTCTGATCCTGGGCTCGGGCCTCGGCGGGTTCGCCGACGGCCTGGCCGATCCGGTCCGCATCGACTACGGCGAGCTGCCCGGGTTCCCGGTCTCGAAGGTCCACGGCCACGCCGGTCGCCTGGTCGTCGGCGAGCGCGGCGGCGCCACCTGCGTCGCGATGCAGGGCCGGGTCCACCTGTACGAGGGCCACCCGGCCGCGGTGGTGGCCTTCCCGGCCCGGGTCCTGGTCGCGCTCGGTGCGCGCGTCGTGATCGTCACCAACGCCGCCGGTGGGCTCAACCCGAGCTGGCCGCCCGGCACGCTGATGCTGATCCGCGACCACCTCGACTTCCTGCGCGATCACCCGCTGCGTGGACCCAACGACGATCGCCTCGGCCCGCGCTTCCCCGACATGACCACCGCCTATGCGCCCGAGCTGCGCGCGCTGGTCCGCGAGGTCGCGGCCGGCCAAGGCGTCGACCTCGCCGAGGGCGTCTACGTCGCGATGCCGGGTCCGTGTTACGAGACCCCGGCTGAGGTCAAGATGCTGCAGGTCCTGGGCGCCGACGCCACCGGCATGTCGACGGTGCCCGAGGTGATCGTCGCGCGCCACATGGGCGCGCGGGTGATCGGCATCTCGTGCATCACCAACCAGGCCGCCGGGATCACCGGCGCCGCCTTGTCCCACGACGAGGTCACCGAGACCGCGGCCCGGGTCCGCGCGACCTTCGAGGGGCTCCTCGACGGCATCCTCGCCGCGCTGGTCGGCGGTGGCCACCTGGAGGCCGCGTGACCCGGCGCCGCCCCGATCTGATCGCCCTGGCCCGCGCCGCCCAGGCCCGGGCCTACGCGCCGTACTCGGGCTTCCGGGTCGGCTGCGCGCTGGTGAGCCGCGACGGCGCGGTCTTCACCGGCGCCAACGTCGAGAACGCGTCGTACGGCCTGTGCATCTGCGCCGAGCGCAACGCGATCATGGCGATGGTCCTGGCCGGCCACCGCGACCTCGCCGAGGTGGTGGTGGCGACCGACGTCGCGCCGCCGGCCTCGCCGTGTGGCATGTGCCGCCAGACCCTGCTCGAGTTCACCGCCGACCCGACCCAGACCGTGGTCACCGCGGTCGGCCCCGGGGACGCGCGCGCGGCCTGGACCGTGGCTCAGCTCCTGCCCGCCGGCTTCACCGGCGCCCAGCTCACGCCGCCGCCGCGGGCTAGACCTGCCGCAACGGGTGCAGCGCGAGGTGCAGCTCGCCCGCGGTCACCTCGGCGGACGCCGCGGCCGGGGTGATGATCACCGCGACCTCGACGGTGGTACCGCCGCCGCCGGCCAGGTAGATGACCCGCTTGACCGCGGCGCGGCGGGCCAGCGCCGCCGTCAGATCGCGCAGGAGGCCGGGGTAGACCTCGAGGAGCCCGGAGTCGCGCACGTCGATCCCGCCGACGTCGCCGGCGATCCCGAGGAACTCGAGGAACGCCTGGTTGGCGATCCGCACCCGTCCTTCGAGGTTGAGCGCCGCCATCGGGATCGGCGCCGCCGCGAACACCTCGTGGCCGGCCTTGATCCGGTGGTCGGCCTCGCGGCGCTCGCGCCCGGCGTCGGTCGAGCCGGCGCGCCGCCGCTGGGTCTCCATGCCCAGCATGTTCATGAGCGTGCGCAGCTCGTACATGAAGCCGGCGACGTCGGGGTGGCGATCGCCCGGCTGCTTGGCGGTCGCTCGGGCCACGATCTCGTCGGCTCGCTCGTCGAGAGCCTCGTCGACCAGGCTCGACGGCGGCGGGATGCTCTGGCCGAGCTGGGCCGCGAAGACCTCGTCGACCGTGCCGGCGAAGGGCAGGCGCCCGGTCAGCAGCTCGAACATGACCACGCCCAGGGCGTACAGGTCGGAGGCGACGGTGGCCGGGCCGCCGTGGATGCGCTCGGGGGCGAGGTACTCCGGCGTGCCGTCGACCTGGCCGCCGGCGGCGGCCCGATCCGGTCGCGACAGGCCGAAGTCGAGGAGCTTCACCACCCGGCGCTGGGCCGCGCCTTTGACCAGGAAGATGTTCTCGCTCTTGATGTCGCCGTGGATGATGGCGCGGTTGTGGATGTAGCGCAGCGCCTCGCACACCTGCCACAGCACGTCGCACGCGACCTTGGGCGCGAGGCGACCGCCCTGGCGCAGCTTCGAGTGCATGGTCTGGCCGTCGAGGAGCTCCATCACCATGAACAAGCCAAACTGCGGATCCTCACCGAAGTCGACGATCGAGCAGATGTTGTCGTGGGTGCAGGCGGAGGCCAGGCGGGCCTCACGGTAGAACATCTCGCGGATCCGCGGATCCATCGCGATCGGGGTCTTGATCAGCTTCAGGGCGAAGGCCTTGCCGAGCGCCTGGTGGCGGACCCGGAGGACCCGGCCCATGCCGCCGCGGCCGAGCTGGGCCTCGACCACGTAGCGGCCGCCGATCAGGTCGCCGAGGCGGGCGCCGCGGACGCGTTCGGCCGCGCTATCGGTCCCGGCGCTCGACGGGGGATTGCCGTGGGCCGCGCTGGCCGGTCCGGGCGCGACCACCGGGGCCAGGCCCAGCTCGCCCGGCCGCGCCAGGCCGACGTCGCTACCGCCCAGGAGGCTGAGCGTGATCGACGGCAGCAAGGTCTCGTGGCCATCGCTGGGGCGGGCGTCGTCGTCGTCGACCGGGTCGGTCGCGTCCCCCATGGCCGCGAGTGTAACCGAAAAACAGTGCTACACGATCGCGGTGGATGCCGACGGCTTCGACTCACGCGCGCACGCCGAGCTCAGCTACCTCGAGGAGCGCCTCGGCGACCTCGACCCCGACCAGGTCGAGGTCTCGACCTCGGCTGGGGTCCTGCGCCTCGACCTGCGCGATGGCACCAAGGTCGTGATCAACAGCCACCGCGCCGCCGGCCAGATCTGGATGGCCGCGGTGGCCACCGCCTGGCACTTCGATCCGCTCGACGACGGCCGGTGGGTGGCCCGGCGGACCGACGAGGAGCTGCGCGCCACGATCGCCCGGGTGCTGCGCGAGCGGATCGGCCTCGAGGTCGCGCTGTAGCCGAAGGGGCCGCGGAGCGCGCTCGCGACGGGCTGGATCGGCTCGACCAGATGCGCCGGCCCCCGCCCACGGCCGGGCGACTTCGGGTAACCTCTCCGCCCATGGCTGAATCGCAGTTCGTCTCGTTGATCCGCACCTGGGCCGCGGTGGCCTGGGCCGACGGCAAGATCGCCGACGCCGAGCGGGTCGCGCTCCAGCGCTTGATCGACGGCGCCGAGCTGTCCGCGGACGATCGCGCGATCGCCAACCAGTTCCTCGCCGCGCCGGTCGAGCTCGGCGCCGGCCTGGCCGCGCTGGCCCCCGACTCGCGCCGAGGCATCTACAAGGCGGCGTGCCGGATGGCCGCCGTCGACCGCGAGGTCACCGACAGCGAGCGCTCGCTCCTGGTCCGGCTGCGCGACGGCCTGGGCCTGGCGGTCGACGACGCCCGCGAGATCGAGGCCTCGATCGCCGGGGTCACCGCGAGCTGATGCGGCAGCCGCGGCACCCGGCCGGCCAGCTCGTGTGGCGGGGGGCGGTGGCGCTGGTTTCGGACGCCCTCATGGCGACCGGGATCTACCCGTTCGTCCCCCACGCGACCATGGCGTGGTCGCGCTGGCGCAAAGCTCGCCCGTCGCCGCCGCGCCAGGTGCGCACCGCGCTCCACGAGTGGGGCACCGCGCTGGCGCTGTCGGCGGCCCGGCCCCTGGGGTTCCTGCCGTTGCCCGGCGGTCGCGGCCGCGGCCCTCGCCCGGTCATCCTCGTCCACGGCTACGCGATGAACCGGGCCAACTTCGTCGTCCTGGCGCGCCGGCTGGCGGCCGCCGGCCTCGGTCCGGTGCTCGGCTTCGAGTACTGGACCCTGGGCAAGACCGGCTCCGCGGCGCGTCGCCTCGGACGCTACGTCGATCAGGTGCTGGCGGCGACCGGCGCCGAGGCGGTCGATCTAGTCGGCCACTCGATGGGCGGCGTCGTCGGCCGCTACTACGTCACCCTGGGCGAGGGCGATCGCAAGGTCGCGAACCTCATCACCCTGGGGTCGCCCCACAGCGGCACCGACGTCAGCGCGATCGGCCTGGGCGCGCCGACCAAGGAGCTCCTGCTCAACTCGACCCTGATCCAGCGGCTCGACGCCGCGCCCCGACCCAGCCACGCCAAGGTCACCGTGATCTGGTCGCGGTCCGACGCCTTGGTCCCCGGCGCGCGCCACGCCCGGATCGACGGCGTCGATGAGGTTCTGTTCGACGACCTCGGTCATCTGTCGCTGCTCACCGACCGCCGGGTGGCGGACGAGGTGATCGCGCGGCTTGCTCGGTAGGCGCGCGCCGGCGCGCCGACTCGGTGGGCCGTCGGGGTAGCGCTGGGCCAGGACCAGGTTGGCGGCGTTGAGCGCGGCGTCGAAGCGCCCGAACAGGCGCTTGGCCGCGGCCACCAGCCCGGGCGGGCCGTGGCGCCGCAAGTAGGACGCCTCGACCGCGGTGCCGCCCAGGAGCCAGGTGCACAGCTCGTCGACGATCGTGGCCTGGGTCCAGCGCGGGCGTCGACCGGAGGCGGGCGGGGCGGGGGCGGGTTCGGCGGCGGCGTCGGCGGCGGCGACCGGCGTCGGCGTCGCGATCGGCGTCAGCACCGGGGGCGCGATCGGCGTCAGCACCGGCGTCGCGATCGGGGGCGGCGTCGGCGTCGCGATCGGCGTCGGCGTCGCCTGCTGGGCGCGCCGTTGCACCTCGGTCGCCAGCACCTCGGCGACGATCGCCCAAGCGGCCGCCTCGACCGCCGCTTCGAACCGGGCCAGCTCCTCGGTCAGGCTGACGATCGGGACGGTCACGTCGGCACTCCGAACAGGGTCGCCTGGGTCGAGCGCGTGATGGTCACGTCGATCAGCTCGCCGATCGCGCCGACCCCGGCCGGCAGGATCACGGTCTTCCAGTCATCGGTGCGGCCCATCAGCTCGGCCGGGTTGCGCTTGCTCGGCGCCTGGACCAGCACCCGGGCCTGACGCCCGACCTGGGCCGCGAACACCTCGCTCGAGATCCGATCTTGCAGCGCGACGATCTCGGTCAGGCGGCGCTGCTTGACGGCTGGCGGCACGTCGTCGGGCAGCTTCTTGGCGGCGTAGGTCAGGTCGCGCTCCGAGTACGAGAACATGAAGGCGCTGTCGAACCGGAGCTCCCCGAGGAGCGCCAAGGTCGCGGCGTGATCGTCGTCGGTCTCGCCCGAGAACCCCGACAGCACGTCGGTCGACAGCGCCAGGGTCGGCACCGCGGCCCGCAGCCGGGCCACGATCCCGCGGTACTCGTCGACGGTGTAGCCGCGTCGCATCCGCGCCAGCACCGGATCCGAGCCCGACTGCACCGGCAGGTGGACGTACTTGCCGATCTTGGGCTCCTCGGCGATCGCGGCGATCACGTCGTCGGTGAAGTCGACCGGGTAGGGCGAGGTGAAGCGGATGCGCTCGAGCCCGTCGACCCCGGCCACCGCGCGCAGGAGATCGGCGAAGCTGGTGTCGTCCCAGACGTAGGAGTTGACGGTCTGCCCGAGCAGCGTCACCTCCTTGTAGCCGCGCTCGACCAGCGCGCGCACCTGCCGCAGGATCTCGCGCGGCGCGGTGCCGCGCTCGCGGCCGCGGGTGAAGGGCACGACGCAGAACGTGCAGAACTTGTCGCAGCCGCGCTGGATCGTGACGAACCCCGACACCCCATCGCCGGCGTCGGCGCCGTCGATCCCCTCGTAGGTCTCGGCCTTGTCGAGCGTGACGTCGACGACCGCGCCGGCGCGGCTCCCGCGGCGCGCCCGGGCCTCGGCCAGGAGCGCCGGCAGGCGCCGGTAGCTGTCGGGCCCGGCGATCACGTCGACCGGCGCGCGCTCGGCCAGCCCGCCCTTCAGGTGCTCGGCCATGCAGCCGACGATCGAGATCACCAGCTCCGGCCGGCGGCGCTGCAGCGCGCCGAGCTCGTGGGCGCGGTTCAACACCTTGGCCTCGGCCTTCTCGCGGACCGCGCAGGTGTTGACCACCACCACGTCGGCGTCGTCCGGGCTGGTCACCGCGGCGTAGCCGGCGTCGGCCAGGACCCCGAGCAACAGCTCGGAGTCGGCGACGTTCATCTGGCAGCCGTGGGTCTCGACGTAGACCCGCGGGCCACCGACCTGGGAGCCATCGACCACCCGAGCGCCGGCCGCAGGCGCGGTGGTCCCGGGAGTCGGCTTGCCGCGGCGGAGTTGCACGAGCGTCGTCGTCACCGGGCTCGCCCTTACCACGACCGGCCGGCCGGCGCTACGCTGTCGAGGATGCTGCCGGCGCTGATCCAGCTCGTCGTGGCCGCCGCCGCGATCGCGGCCGGCGGGCTGGTCGCCGGCTCCCTCGGCGCCGCGGTGGTGGGCGCGCTGGTCGGGTTGACCGCCGCCGCGACCCGGCTCCTGTTCGCGCGGTTCGGCCACTTGATGTTTCGCGCCGGACGCATGGTCGAGGCGCGCCGCTACTATCAGGTCCTGGCGGTGGCGGCGTGGCGGCGGTCGCGGCGCGCCGCGGCGCGGGTCTCGATCGCGGCGACCTACGTCGGCGCCGGCGACTACGCGCGCGGCCGAGCCCTCCTGGCGGCGATCGAGCCCGATCACCTCGACGCCGCGACTCGGGCCGGCTGGCTCAACAACCGCGCCTACGCCACCCTGCGGGCCGGGGCCACCGGCGCCGCCGCGCAGGCCGCCCTGGCGGACGTCCGCGCCGCCCTCGCGCTCTACGCCGAGGTGCCGGCCCTGCTCCACACCGAGGCCCTGGCCCTGGCGCGATGTGGCCGCCTCGACGACGCCATCGCGGCCTGGGATGCGCTGTGGCAGCGCGGCGAGCTGTCGCCGCGGCTCGACGCCGAGCGCCGCGACGATCTCGCCGTGGCCTGGGCGGCGCGCGGCGAGGCCGCCTACGCCGACGACTACCGGCGCCAGGCCCGGGCCGCGGTGCCCGACGCGCCGTGGCGGGCGTGAGCCCAAGATCAACCACGCCCGAGATCAGCCACGCCCAAGATCAGCCACGCCCAAGATCAGCCACGCCCAAGATCAGCCACGCCACTCCGGGCCGAGCTCGGCGGACAGGATGTCGGCGCACAGCGCGACGCACTCATCGCAGATCGCCACCGTCGCGGTGCCCAGCAGGCGCCGCACCTCGGAGTCCGGCTTGCCGCACCACGAGCAGCCGGCGATCGCGCGCGGCGGCGCGGTCGGCGGCGCGTCGTCGCAAAGCTCGGTCGGGACCCGGAACTCGCCGGTCGCGCGCACCGGCCCGACGCCGAGGCGATCGCGGCACGGCGAACACACCAGGATCAGCTCACCGCCGCCGAGCTGGCCGGCGCAGATCGGACACGGACTGGCCATGGCCAAAGTGTACGGGGCCAGGCCGGCGCACGTCGATCGGTGTGCCCAAACTCGTGCGTGGACGCCGCCCGCGGCCGTCACCGCACGCGGGGCAAGCGGACGGTGAAGGTCGTGCCCTGGCCGAGCTCGCTGTCGACGTCGATCGAGCCGCCGTGCTCGGCCACGATCGCGTGGCACGTGGCCAGGCCCAGGCCGGTGCCGCGGCGCTTGGTGGTGAAGAACGGATCGAAGATGTTGGGCAGGTGGGCGCGCTCGATGCCCGGCCCATCGTCGGCGATCACCAGCCGGACCGTGTCGTCGTCGGCCTGGCCGCGCAGGGTGACGTGGCCGCCGCCGGCCGCCGCGGCCTCACAGGCGTTGCGGGCCAGGTTCCACACCACCTGGCGCAGCTTGGCGGCGTCGCCGGCCAGCGTCAGCGGCCGGTCGCCGACGACCGCGATCGCCACCGGGCCCCAGGTCCGATCTTGCCGCAGCACCGCGGCGACGTCGTCGAGGATGACCGCGGCGTCGAGGTCGACCACCAGCCGCGGCCGCGGGTTGGCGTACTCGAGCAGCTCGGTGATGAGCGCGTTCAGGCGCTCGATCTCGCGCAGCACGATCGCCATGAGCGCGCGATCGTCGTCCGACGCCGGCGCCGATCGACTGAGCAGCTCGATCGAGCCCGAGATCGAGGCCAGCGGGTTGCGGATCTCGTGGGCGACCCCGGCCGCGAGCTGACCGACCGTGGCCAGGCGCTCGTTGCGGCGCGCGGTGGCCTCGAGGCGGCGCAGCTCGGTCAGGTCCTGGAAGTTGACCACCCGGCCGATCACCTGGTCGCGGTCGTCGCGCAGCGGCGACACCGACACGCCGAGGACCCGCGGCGGTGGGCCGGGCAGCGTCACGTCGATCCGGCGCAGGGCGCCGTCGGCCGGCACCGCGGCCATCCGGGCCCCCAGCCCCGGCATGATCTGGTCGATCGCGCCGCCGATCGACGCCGGGCTGGCACCCAGGATATCGGCCGCGGTCTGGTTCAGCGTCAAGACGGTGTCGGTGCGATCGATCGTCACCAGGCCGCTGGTCAGCGAGCGCACGATGTCGCGGTTGAGCGCGACCAGGTCGGCGACCACCTGGCGCTGGGTGGCCAGCGACGCCTGGGTGGCGTGGAGCTCGCCGGCGACCAGGGACCCCAGGACCCCGGCCGCGGCCAGGGCGCCGACGTTGCGACCGAGGGTGACGATCAGCTCCCGGCCGGTCTGGGTCCACGGCTCGACCTGGGGCACGGTCGGCAGCGGCACGACCCGGGCCCAGGCGCTGGTGCTGACGGCGATCAGGAGCGCGGTGGCGAGCCCGGCCACCAGCACCGCGCCGCGGCGATCGGTCACCGAGGTCGCGCCGATCACGGTCAGGGCGTAGAAGAAGGTGTAGGCGCTCTGGGCCCCGCCGGTGACGTGGACCAGGGCCGACGTCACGGCCAGGTCGCCGAGGAGCTGCGGCCACACCAGCCGGGTCGGCGCGAAGCCGCGGCGCAGGAGCACCGCGTAGGCGATGGTCGCGAGGTAGGTGATCACCACCAGCCCCAGGAGCGTGACCTCGGCGATCGAACGGCCGCGGCCCAGCCACAGCGCCATGCCCAAGACGACGCTGATCACGACGGTGCGGACCAGCATCATCCAGGTCAGGCGCCGGGCGAGCGCCGACGCCAGGCCCGGGGCCTCGGCCGCGGGCGTCACTTGGCTTCGACGTTGCCGGCCAGCTCGAACACCGGCAGGTACATGGCGACGATCAGGCCACCGACCACCACGCCGAGGAAGGCCATCATGATCGGCTCGATCAGCGAGGTCATGCCGGCCACCGCGGTGTCGACCTCGTCCTCGTAGAAGTCGGCGATCTTCTGCAGCATCTGGTCCATCGCGCCGGTCTGTTCGCCGACGCCGATCATCTGCGTCACCATCGCCGGGAACACCCCGGTCTCGCCGAGCGGGCCGGCCATGTCGAGGCCCTCGGAGATCTTGGCGCGCGAGTGCATGATCGCCGCGGCGACGACGGTGTTACCGGCCGTCTTGGCGCAGATGTCGAGCGCGTCGAGGATCGGCACGCCGGAGGTCAGGAGCGTGCCCAGGGTCCGCGTGAAGCGGGCGACGATGATCTTGCGCAGCACGCCGCCGATCACCGGCACCCGCAGGAGCACGTGGTCGAGGAACTTGCGGCCGCCCTCCGAGCGCGACAGGAGCGCGATGCCGCCGACCAACCCGACCAGGCTGCCGACGTAGATGTACCAGCCCGACATGAACGAGTGCGAGATGTCGATCACGACCTGGGTCGGCTTCGGCAGCTTGGCGTTGCCGAAGTTCTTGTACATGTCCTCGAAGGTCGGGATGACCTTGCCGAGCATGACCGCGATGACGCCGATCGCGACGAACATGATCGCGATCGGATAGATGAGCGCGCTCTTGAGCTGGCGCTTGAGCTTGACCGCCTTCTCGATGTAGGCCGCCAGGCGGTTCAAGATGGTGTCGAGGATGCCGCCGACCTCGCCGGCGCCGACCAGGTTGACGTAGAGCTCGTCGAAGATCTTGGGGTGCTTGCGCAGGGCGTCGGAGAACGACGAGCCCTGCTCGACCGCCGACTTGACCTGAAACAGCCGGGTCTGGAACGCCTGGTTCTGTTGCTGGTTGGCGAGGATGTCGAGGCACTGCACCAGCGGCAGACCGGCGTCGATCATCGTCGCGAGCTGGCGGGTGAAGATCTGCAGCTCCTTGGGCGTGACCGGGGAGCCGATCGTGATCTGCAGCGCCGCCGCCTGCTTCTTGATCTTGCGGGGCGTGAGCTGATCGGCGCGCAGGCGGTTGCCGACCGCGGCCTCGTCGATGGCCTCGAGCACGCCGCGCCGGACCTCGCCGTTGCGGGTGGTCGCCTCCCACTGGAACTTCGCCATCAGGGCACCTCTTCGGCGCGCCGGACGCCCGGGTTCGCACCGCCCGAGCCGAGCTGGCCGCCGCCGGCGATCAGGTTCTTCAGTTCGTCGTGATCGGGCGAGCGCGCCATCGCGTCCTCGAGGGTGATCAGCCGCCGCAGGAACAGGTCGCACAGCGACTGGTTGAGGGTCAGCATGCCGTGCTTGGACTGGCCGATCTGCATCTGCGAGTAGACCTGATGGAGCTTGTCCTCACGGATCAGGTTGCGGATCGCCGGGGTCGGGATGAGGACCTCTGCCGCCAGCACCTGGCCGGTGCCCGAGGCCCGCGGGATCAGCGTCTGGCTGATGATCCCCTCGAGGACGAACGACAGCACCTGGCGGATCTGCGGCTGCTGGTGGGCCGGGAACACGTCGATGATGCGGTTGATGCTGCCGATCGCGCTGGTGGTGTGGAGGGTGGCCAGGCACAGGTGGCCGGTCTCGGCGATCGACATCGCGGCGTCGATGGTCTCGAGGTCGCGCATCTCGCCGATCAGGACCACGTCGGGGTCCTGGCGCAGGATGTGACGCAGCGCCTTCCCGAAGCTCTGGGTGTCGGCCCCGACCTCGCGCTGGTTCACCAGGCAGTTCTTGTGCGGGTGCAGGAACTCGATCGGGTCCTCGATCGTGATGATGTGCGAGCGGTGGCGGGTGTTGATGCGGTCGAGCATCGACGCCAGGGTGGTCGACTTGCCGGAACCGGTCGGGCCGGTCACCAGGACCAGGCCGCGGGGCCGCTCGCACATGTCGGACACGGTCTTGGGCAGCCCGAGCTCCTCGAGCGGCATGATGTTGAACGGGACCAGGCGGAAGGCGCCGGCGACCGCGCCGCGCTGCATGAACAGGTTGGCGCGAAACCGCGCCAGACCCTTCACGCCGAACGAGAAGTCGAGCTCCTGGTGCTCCTCGAAGCCCATCTTCTGGGCGTCGGTCAGGACCGAGTAGCAGAGCTGCTTGGTGTCGACCGGGGTCAGGGCCTCGACCCGCAGGGGCACCAGCTCGCTGTCGATCCGGAGCTGGGGGGGCGAGCCGGTGGTGAGGTGCAGGTCCGATGCGCCCTTGTCGAGCATGACCTTCAAGAGCTGGTGCAGGCTTGGCGGCGGCATCGGCCTTCATGATCGCAGAGGGCGCGCCAGAACACCAGGCCGGCCAGCCCGGCCGCTACCCGTCCCGCCGTCGCCGCCGTCGCCCCGCTGGAGACCGACGCTGGCGAGTGAGGTCCCGCGGCGAGGTCCCGGCGGAACCCGTCCGGCAACTGGCACCATCCCGCGCCCAAGGCTCCGGCCCGATTGGTTCACGCCCCGGGGTTCCGGAAACCCGTCCGGTAGGTGGCACCATCCCGCGCCCAAGGCTCCGGCCCGATTGGTTCACGCCCCGGGGTTCCGGAAACCCGTCCGGTAGGTGGCACCATCCCGCGCCCAAGGTTCCGGACCGATTGGTTCACGCCCCGGGGTTCCGTGAGCCCGCGCCCAAGGCTCCGGCCCGATTGGTTCACGCCCCGGGGTTCCGGAAACCCGTCCGGTAGGTGGCACCACCCCGCGCCCAAGGCTCCGGCCCGATTGGTTCACGCCCCGGGGTTCCGGAAACCCGTCCGGTAGGTGGCACCAGGCAGCGTCCACCACCCCGGGTCCGAAACAATAACGGCAGGGCCGCTCACGGACAGGGCAGCGGGTTCGTGCAGGTCTTGATCGTGATGTTGTAGTTGTTCTCGGCGCCGTCGCTCGAGCGGACCCGGACGAAGTAGTCGCCGATGCCGAGGCGGTTCGAGCCCATCTCCATCTTGACCTGCTGCTCGGTGCCGTTGACCGGGGTGCCGCTGTAGATCACCGTCCCGCTCGAGTTGAGCAGGTCGAGGCGCAGCGACATGCGATCCGACAGGCCGACCACCGTGACCTCGAGGTTGGCCGCGGCGTTCACGCCGAACTTGAAGTGGTCGACGTCGGTCCCGGGGCACACCGAGAGGCCGAACAGCGCGTAGGTCAGCCCGGCGTTGGGGATCGGCGTGATGTACGCCTGGTTGGGCGCGTCGTTGGGCTCGAGCGAGGAGTCGTTCTCGCAGGTGAAGCCGGCGGCGTCGATGTTGGCGCCTTCGGTCGGCTGACAGATGTCCGTCGCGGTATCGCAGGTGTAGCCCTCGGGGCAGACGTTGTCGTCGCCGCCGCACTCGAAGGGCGTCGGGCCGAGGTCGGGATCGTAGGGGTCGCAGGCCGCGACGGCGGCGAAGGCGAGGGCGATGAAGGCTGGGCGGGTCATGGCGGGCCTCTAGAAGCGGACGGCGGCGGTGCCACCGACGTAGTCTTCGCCGGCGACCGGCGCGGCGATCAGGGAGTCGAGGCCGGTGGCCGCCGTCTTCTCGGCGCGCGGGCCCGCGGTGATGTCCTTGTACCAGAAGTACGCGGCGGCCCCGGTGAAGGCCAGGCCGATGCCGAGCGTGACCTTCGACACCAGCTCGTTGCGCTGACCGGCGAGCTCGATGGCCTGGCGGTCGGCGTTGAAGGTGCGGCACGGCTTCGGCGCGCCGTCGCAGCGGCTGGTGCTGTTGGACAGGGCGGCCTCGGACTCGAGGGTCGCCGACATGTCCGCCGCGAGGAGGTAGAAGGTGAGCGAGGTGCCGAGGCCGGCGACCGCGGCGCCGGTGGCGATCCACTTGGTGCGCTTGAACTTGGTCGAGCCAGCCTCGAAGTAGCCGCCCGGCACGTAGGTGGAGCCCCCGCCGCCGCCCCCGCCACCACCACCACCGCCGCCACCGCCGCCACCGCCGCCAGTCGGCGGCTCGACCCAGTCGCGCTCGTCGGTCAGGTCGGGGTAGTACCGCGGCTTGGCCTTGGGGTCGAGGTAGACGATGTTCGGGCTGGCCGGGCGGCCGACGCGCGACACCATCTCGCCGGTCGGGGTCCGGACCTCGATGTAGTACTGCACCGAGCTGCCAGCCATCACCTTGGCGGGGATGCGGCCGACCAGCTCGCTGTAGCGCGGCTTCATGCCCACCGAGGTGAACTTCGCGTCACCGCCGCCGCGGTAGAACATCGTCACCTGCCAGCCGGCGTCCTCGGGGACGAAGGCGGTCAGGTCGAGGGGGCGACCGGGCGGAGCCTCCTCGACGATCTGGTGCTGGAAGTCCTCGGCGGTGTAGGCCGACGGTGGCTTCTTCACGCGGGGCTTGCCGCCGGTGCCGCCATCGGGCGGCTTGACCTCGCCACCGCCGTCGGGCGGCTTGACCTCACCGCCGTCGGGCGGGGTGTCGCGCTGCAGCTCCTTGTCGAGGACCTTGAGGCGGGCGGTGGCCTCGGGCCGCTGGGCCGCGTCGGCCGGAGCGTCGGCCAGGAACTTCGAGTAGTAGAAGTGCGCCATGTCCTTCTGCCCGAGCTGGTCGAACGTGAAGGCCACGTTGTAGAGCAGCAGGGGGTTGCGCGACAGGCGGTACGACTCCTTGAACTTCTCGACGGCGACGTCGAACTTCTTGGCGTCGAAGAGCGTCTTGCCCTCGAGGAAGGCGGCCTTGGCCGCCTCGAGCTGCTCGGGGGTCGGCGGCGCCGGTTCCGCCGGCTTGTCGCCGGGCTGAGCGTGAGCCAGGTGGGGCGCCTGGGTCACGTGGGGCAGGGCCACGCCGAACCCGAGGGCCAAGGCGGTGATGGTGAAGAATCGACCGATGAGCGTCACGTAGCCTCCGCGAGCGGGGCCCGCTCATACCACATCGCCGGCCCCGGAACTACAGTAGGAGATCTTGGATCGAGCGGCACGGCGGGGTTCGCCGACCGCGTCACGAGGCGAACGGGTCGACGATCCCCGTGGCCGGCTTCTTCGGCTTGGCCGGCTTCGCCGGCTTCGCCGGGGCGGGGGCGGCGAACGGATCGACGATGCCCTTGGCTGGCTTGGTGGCAGCCGGCTTGGTGGCGGCGGGCTTGGTGGCCGCGGGCTTGGTGGCCGCGACCGCGGGCTTGGTGGCGGCGGGCTTGGTCGCGGCGGGCTTGGTGGCGGCGGGCTTGGTCGCGGCGACCGCCGGCTTGACCGGCTCGGCCGCCGTCGGGGCGACCGGGGCGGGCTCGACGGCGACCGGGGGCTCGACGGCGACCGGGGCGGGCTCGACGGCGACCGGGGCGGGCTCGACGGCGACCGGGGCGGGCTCGACGGCGACCGCGGGCTCGACGGCAACCGGGGGCTCGACGGCGACCGGGGCGGGCTCGACGGCGACCGGGGCAGGCGCGACCGCCGCAGCGGGCGCGACCTCCGGCGTCACCGCAGCGGGCTGGACAGCCGGGGTCGGCTGGACGGCCGGTGCCGGCTGGACGGACGCAGCAGGCGCGGGGGCAGGGGCTGGCTTCTCGCCGCCGCCGCCGAACAGCTTGAGGCCGATCAGCACCGCAGCGATGCCGCCGGCGAAGGCGCCGCCGACGGCGACCGCGGGAACGCCCTTCTTGGCGGGCGCCGCGTCGAGCTCGGTCGCCGCGACGGCGCGCGGCGCTGGGGTGACGCCCAGGCCGGCCTCGAGCTTGTCGAGATCGGCCGACGACACGGTCAGCCCGGCGGCCGCCGCGCGGGCGGCGGCGATGGCCTTCGCGGCCTTGGCCTCCGCCATCCGAGCGCGCTCGTCGGCCTCGGCCAGCTCGCGCTGGGACGCGGCGGGGGTGGACGTCGCAGACGCCGCGGCCGTGGTCACACCCGGCTTGGCCTCGGCGCTCTTGGCCTCGACGCTCTTGGCCCGCTCTTCGGCGGCCTTGGCTCGGTCCTCGGCCGCCTTGGCGCGGGTCTCGGCGGTGCTGAGCTTGCCCTCGAGTTCGGCGACCGTCGCGGACAGGGTCTGGCTCGACCCGAGCACCGCGACCTTGGCCTCGAGCTCGGCGCGCTTGGCCGCCGAGTCGGACAGATCGCGCTCGAGGGCGGCCAGCTTGCCCTCGAGGAGCTTGCGCTCCGCCGCCGCCTCGGCGCGGACCGCCGCCTCGGCCGCCCGGATCTTGGTCTCCTCGGCCGACAGGGCCTCCTGGGCCGCGCGCTCGCGCTCGGCGCGGGCCTGGGCCTCCCACGAGTCGACGTCGACCAGGGTCGAGTTGGCTCGCGCGATGAAGTCCTCGAGCGACGACTCGACCGTCGGCAGCGCGACCGCGGCCTGCATGAGAGACGAACGGCGCTTGCCGCGCGAGGCGGCGCTGTGACCGTTGGTGTGCTTGTCGTCGGTAGTCGTGGCCATCGTTCCTCCGAAAGAGCAGGGCGCGGGCAACTGGGATTGTAGCGCGGGGCAGACGTGCGATCGAGGGCTCTCGACCAGGTGGGTCAGGCGCTCGGGCGAGGCGAGACCGAGATCTCGACGACGTCGAGCCCGTCGTGGAACTCTTCGGCGGCGCGTTCGACGATCTCCTCGGGCAGAAACCCGAGCTCCACCACCGCCGAGCCGAACCGCTGCCGGGGCTCGCGGCTCCAGTGCAGCGCCAGGGCAGCCAGCCATTGCTCCTCGCTCAGGAGCATCTGATCGCGCAGAAACTCGCCGAAGCGCACGGTCTCGAGGGCCGCGAGCCGAGGGGGCATGGTGCGACGAGCGCTTCTGGAGGCAGGTGTATGGGGGACCATGTAGGCTCCGAAGGGCGCACATTACGCGATCGAGCGGGGGCCCTGTAAAGCACAAACGTGAGACCGGGCGTGGCGATCTCATCGACCCGGTGGGCAGGCCGATCCTTGGGCCGCGCTCGTTCAGGCACTCGTCGCGTGGGCCGATTCGATCGATCTCACCCCGCGCGGGCCTCGCGACGTCCCTCGGCGTAGGGCGCGAGCGCGGGAACCTGTTAGTATCCGCGCCCCATGGGTCGCCCCCCTCCCACCGCCCGTCGGCCTCGCCGTCCCATCGGCGCGCCGATCGTGCGCCGCAACACCATCCGCGTCCCCCACGACGTGGCGCGTTATCTCCGGCTCGGTCACCCGTGGGTCTACCGCGAGGCCATCGGCGGTCGGCCGCTGCGCGACGCCCCCGGCGAGGTGGTCGAGATCGTCGACGGCGACGGCGAGCTGGTCGGCCGCGGTCTGTTCGAGGGCGACCAGGCGATCGCGGTCCGGCTATGGACCCACGACGATCGCCCGATCGACGCCGGCCTGGTCGCCGACCGGGTCCAGCGCGCGATCGCGTTGCGCCGGCGGTTCTGCGACTTCGCCAAGCTCGAGTGCCTGCGCCTGATCAACGGCGAGTCCGACGGCCTGCCTGGCGTCGCGGTCGAGCGCTACGGCGACTACCTGGTGTCCCAGCTCTTCACCCCGGCCTTGCCGGCGGCCCCGGCGCTGCGCGACGCCCTCTACGACGCTCTGGTCGCCGAGCTCGGGGTCAAGGGCATTTACGAGCAGCGGCGCTATCGGTCGCTCGGCGGCGAGGCCCCGCGCCAGGCCGCGGCCGAGCTGGTGCGCGGCGTCGCGGCGCCGGTCGAGTTCGAGGTCGCCGAGGACGATCTGCGGTTTGGCGTCGACGTCACGTCGCCGCTGTCGACCGGCCTGTTCGCCGATCTGCGCGAAGGTCGGCGGGCGATCCGCGCCTACGCTCGCGATCGCCGGGTCCTCAACCTGTTCAGCTACACCGGTGCGATCTCGGTCTACGCCCACGCCGGTGGGGCCCGCGAGGTGTGCGCGGTCGACGTCGCCGCCAAGTCCCACGCACGGGCCCGTCGCAACTTCGCGGCCTCGGGCTTCGACCCCGAGAAGCCCGAGCACATCGTCGGCGACGCCTTCAAGGTGCTGGCCCGGTTCGCCGAGCGCAATCGGCAGTTCGATCTGATCGCCCTCGATCCCCCGGCCTTCGCCTCGGCCGCGGCCCGCGGCGGCAAGCCGTGGAGCGCGCTCAAGGACTACGGCGAGCTGATCGCCGCGAGCCTGTCGGTCTTGGCCCCGGGCGGCCTCTTGGCCGCGGCGTCGTCGACCCACAAGATCTCGCCGACCGAGTTCGACGCCACCCTGGCCGAGGGCGCGACCCTCGCCCAGACCACGCTCACGATCATCGATCGCCGCGGCCTGCCGATCGACTTTCCGGTCGCGCCTGGGTTCCCCGAGGGCAACTACCTCAAGTTCGCGATCGCCGTCCGGTCCTGACCGGCGCACACTGTCGGCGTGACACGCGCGCTGTCCTCGCTGCTGGTCCTGGTCCTCGCCGCCGCGGCGTGCGAGCGGGTCGCCGATCCGCCGGCCGTGCCCGCCGCGCAGATCGCGGTCAGCCCCGCGGTGACGCTCCGCACCGACACCATCGGCGTCGAGCGCTTCGCCCGCACCGCGACCTTCGCCCTGGTCGAGGCCCAGAACCTCGCCGCGGTCGAGGCCGAGGTCACCCTGGGCGGCGTCCTGGTCGACGCCGACGGCCACGAGGTCGGCCCGCTGCGGCCCGAGTCCCTGCGGATCCCGCCGGGCGCGCGTCGGATGTTCGCGCTCATCGATCGCGGGCAGGCCGCGCGGCCGACCGCGACCACGGCCCGCATCGACGTGCGGCACGCTCGCGAGCCGCGCTTCCCGGCCCAGGTCGTGGTCACCGATCGCCACATCTACGACGACGGTGGGCGCGCGGTCATCACCGGGTACATCGAGAACCTCGCCGATCGCCCCTGCGTCGCGATGGTCATGGTCGGCTTCGTCGACGGCGACGGTCGGCCCATGACCCGGCCCTTCGCCGCCTTCGACCTCGGCGCCAAGGCCAAGCGCCCCGCCCGCTTCGTCGGCCCCCCCGGCGCCCGCACCGCCACCCTCTACATCGGCGACGTCACCTACTGTCCCCCCTCGGGCTGCAACCTCAAGAAGGTCGCCCCCGCCCTCTGGTGACCCCCGCCGCGCGATCCCGATCCCGAGTCCGAGTCCGAGTCCGAGTCCGAGTCCGAACCCGAGTCCGATCCCGAGTCCGAGACCGAGTCCGAGTCCGAGTCCGAGTCCGAGTCCGAGACCGAGTCCGAGTCCGAGTCCGAGTCCGAGTCCGAGTCCGAGTCCGAGTCCGATGCAGACCGCGACGCTGAGCTGCACGATCGCGCCCCGAACCGGAACCCGATCCCGAACCCGAGTCCGAGTCCGACCGCGACCCTGAGGTGCACGATCGCGCCCCGGAGGGGCGCGAGCCGACCGGAGGGAGGCGTCTTGGAGAGGAGGCTCGCCGGGGGCGTGACCCCGGCGAGGAGAGGTTTGGTGACAAACCTCTCCAATAAACACAGGGAGGCGTCTCGGAGAGGAGGCTCGCCGGGGGCGTGACCCCGGCGAGGAGAGGTTTGGTGACAAACCTCTCCAGAAGAACGTTTGGTGACAAACCTCTCCAAAAAACACAGCCCGCCTCGAGGTCTCCCCAACCTACGCTGAACCTCCAGCCGACCGGAGGGAGGCGTCTTGGAGAGGAGGCTCGCCGGGGGCGTGACCCCGGCGAGGAGAGGTTTGGTGACAAACCTCTCCAAGAAGTTCAGAACGCCGCGTTCACGTTCTTCACCGCGTCCATCGTGACCACGCAGGTCGTCGCCGCGCCGGTGCAGTTGCCGGTCCAGCCGGTGAAGGTCGAGCCGACGTCGGGGGTCGCGGTCAGGGTCACGACCGTACCGTGGCCGAACAGCGCCGAGCACACGGCGCCGCAGGTGAGCCCACCCACGCTCGAGGTCACGGTGCCGGTGCCGGCGCCGCTCTTGGTGACGTTGAGCGCGTAGGTGTTGAGCGTGAAGGTCGCGTTGATCGTGCGGGCCGCGGTCACGGTCACCGTGCAGGCCCCGGTGCCCGGGCACTCGGGCGCGCTCCAGCCGGTGAAGGTCGAGCCGACCGCCGGCGCCGGGTTGAGCGTCACCGCGGTGCCGTAGTTGGTGTCGCGGAAGCAGGTCGCGCCGCAGTTCACGCCCGACGGCACCGAGGTCACGGTTCCGGCGCCGGTGCCGTCCTTCACCACGCTCAGGCGGTGGACCGACAGGTTGAAGGTCGCGGTCACCGTCGTCGCCGCGCTCACCGTCGTGTTGCAGGTCGGGACCGTGCCGGTGCAGCCGCCACCGCTCCAGCCCCCGAACACCGCGCCGAGGTCGGGCGTCGCGGTCAACGTGACCACGGTGCCGCCGGCGTAGGTCTCGGTGCAGTCGGTGCCCGGGCCGCAGTCGATGCCAGCCGGGTTCGAGCTGACGCCGCCGGTGCTGGTGCCGTTGCGAGCCACGGTCAGGAGGTAGGTGTTGAGCGCGAAGTTGGCGGTGACGCTCGCGGCCGCGGTCATCGTGACCGTGCACGGCCCGGTGCCGGTGCACGCGCCGGCCCATCCGGTGAAGGTCGAGGTCGCGGTAGGCGCGGCGGTCAGCGTGACCGTCGTGTTGTAGTCGAACAGCGCGCTGCAGGTCGCGCCGCACGAGATGCCCGCCGGCGTCGAGCTGATCGTGCCGGCGCCGGCGCCGGTCTTGGCCACCGTCAGGTTGTGGCGGACCAGGTTGAAGGTGGCGTTCACGGTGGCCGCGGCCGCCACCGTCACCGTGCAGGCGCCGGTGCCGGTGCACGCGCCCGACCAGCTCGCGAACACCGAGTTCGGCCCCGCGGTCGGCGTGAACGTGACGGCGGTGCCGGCGGTGTAGTTCTCGCTGCAGTCGCCAGGGCACGAGATGCCGGGCGCGCTCGAGGTGACGCTGCCGGTGCCGGTGCCGAGGAGCGCCACCGTCACCGGGAAGGTGTTGAGGTTGAACGTCGCGGTCACCGCCTTGGCCGCGTCCATCGTCACCACGCACGGATCGGTCCCGGTGCACGCGCCCGACCAGCCGGTGAACACCGAGGTCGCCGCCGGGGCCGCGGTCAGCGTCACCACCGTGCCGTGGGCGAAGGAGCCCGTCGCGGTCAAGCAGGTCGTGTTGCAGCTGATGCCGCTCGGCGTCGACGTCACCGTGCCAGTCCCGGTGCCGGCCTTGGTCAAGGTCAAGGCCCGGGTCGCCAGGTTGAAGGTGGCGGTCACCGTCGCGGCGGCGTTGATCGTGATCGCGCAGGTGCCGGTGCCCGTGCAGCCGCCCGACCAGCCGGCGAACACCGAGTTCGGTCCGACGGTCGCGGTCAGGACCACCGGCGTGGTCGCGAGGTAGGTCTCGTCGCAGTCGGTGTTGCAGTCGATCCCGGGTGGGTTCGAGGTCACGGTGCCGGTGCCGGTGCCGGCGCGCACCACGGTGAGCGGATACGAGTTGAGCGTGAAGGTCGCGGTCACCGCGGTCGCCGCGGTCATCGTGACCGTGCACGGGCCGGTGCCGGTGCAGCCGCCGCCTGACCAACCGACGAACGAGGCGTTGGCCGCCGGGGCCGCGGTCAAGGTCACCGCCGTGCCGTGGTCGAAGGCCACGGTCTGCGTCGCGCAAGCGGCGTTGCAGGACACCCCGGTCGGCGCCGAGGTCACGGTGCCGGTGCCGTTGCCGGCCTTGGTCAGGGTCAGGTTGTAGCGGGTGGTGTTGAACTGCGCCGACACCGCGGTGGCCGCGTTGACCGTCACGGTGCACGCGCCGGTGCCCGAGCAGCCACCGCCCGACCAGCCGGCGAAGGTGACGTTGGGGCCCGGGGTCGCGGTCAGGACCACCGGGGTGGTGGCCAGGTAGGGCTCGTCGCAGTCGGTGCCACAGTCGATGCCGGCGGGCGCCGACGAGACCGTGCTGGTCGCGGTGTTGTTGCCGGTCTTGGTGACCGTCAACGTGTACGTGTTGAGCGTGAAGGTCGCGGTCACCGCGGTCGCCGCGGTCACCGTGGTCGTGCACGGCGCCGTGCCGGTGCAGCCGCCGCCGCTCCAGCCGACGAACGAGGCGTTGCTCGCCGGGTTGGCGGTCAGGGTCACCGCTGTGCCGTGGGCGTAGGTCCCGGTGGCGGTCGCGCACGAGGTGTTGCAGCTGATCCCGGTCGGGGCCGAGGTCACCGTGCCGGTGCCGTTGCCCGCCTTGGTGAGGGTGAGCGCGTAGGTCGCGAGGTTGAAGTTCGCCGTGATCGTGGCGTTGGCGCCGACGGTGATCGTGCAGGTCGGCACCGCGCCCGAGCACCCGCCGCCGCTCCAGCTCGTGAAGACGGTGTTGGGGCCGGGGACCGCGGTCAAGGTGACCGAGGTGGTCGCCAGGTAGGCCTCGTCGCAGTCGGTGCCGCAGTCGATGCCGGCCGGCGCCGAGCTGACGGTCCCCGTGCTGTTGCCGCCCTTCACGATCGTCACCGTATACGTGTTGAGCGTGAAGGTCGCGGTCACCGCGGTCGCCGCCGTGACGGTGGTCGTGCACGGTCCGGTGCCGGTGCAGCCGCCTCCGCTCCAGCCGGTGAAGCTAGCGTTGGCGGCCGGCGCGGCGTTGAGGATCACCGCCTGACCGTGGTTGTAGCTCGCGGTCTGGGTCGCGCAGGTGGTGCCACACGAGATCCCCGTCGGCGTCGAGGTCACGGTGCCGGTGCCGTTGCCGGCCTTGTTGACGGTCAGCGGCACGGTCACCAGGTTGAACCGCGCGGTGATCGTCGCCGCGGCGCTGACGGTCACGTTGCAGGCGCCGGTGCCGGTGCACGCCCCTGACCAGCCGGCGAACACCGAGTTGGGGCCGGCGGTCGGGACGAACTGCACCACCGAGCCGGCCGGGAAGCTGGCCGTGCAGGTCGTGCCGCAGTCGATGCCGACCGGGTTCGAGGCCACGGTGCCGGTGCCGGTGCCGGCCAGGTTGAAGGCCACGGTCAGCGGGTAGTCGTTGGCGGTGAAGGTCGCGGTCACGGTCTGGGCCGCGGCCATGGTCACGGTGCACTGGCCCGTGCCGGTGCAGCCGCCGCCGGTCCAGCCGGTGAAGGTCGACGTCAGGTTGGGCGCCGCGGTCAAGGTCACCGTCGCGCCGGCGTCGTAGGCCTCGGCGCAGTCGGTGCCGCAGTTGATGCCGGTGGGCAGCGACGTGACCGTGCCGGCGCCGGTGCCGGCGCGCACGACGTTCAGGTTGAAGCGCTGGGTCGAGAACGTGGCGGTGACGTTGGTGTCGCTGGCCAAGGTGATCGTGCAGGTGCCGGTGCCCGTGCAGCCGCCGCCGGTCCAGCTCGCGAAGCTCGAGCCTGGGCTTGCGATCGGCGTGAGGATGATCGCGGTGCCCGAGGGAAACGCCTCGGTGCAGTCGCTGCCGCAGTCGATGCCGCCGGGAGCCGAGGTCACGCGCCCGCCGCCGGCGCCGGCGATCACCGTCGATAGCGTGTAGGTGTTGCGATCGAACGTGGCAGTCACGGTCTGGGCGGTGGTCATGGTGACGTCGCAGGTCGGCGCGGTGCCGGTGCAGCCACCGCCGGCCCAGCCGGCGAACAGGTCGCCGCCGGTCGGGGTCGCGGTCAGGGTCACGACCGTGCCGCCCGGGTAGTCCTGGACGCAGTCGGTGCCGCAGTTGATGCCGCCCGGCGACGACGTGATCGTGCCGCTGCCGCCGCCGGCGCGCGCGACGATCAGGGTCGTCGGCGCGCTGACGAAGTTGGCGGTGACGGTGGTCGACGACGACATCGTGACGACACACGGGCCGTTGCCGATGCAGCCGCCGCCGCTCCAACCGGCGAAGGTCGAGCCCGGCGCCGGGGTGGCCTGGAGCGAGATCAGCGACGTCGCCGGGAAGTTCTCGGTGCAGTCGGCGCCGCAGTCGATGCCGGCCGGCGACGAGACCACCGTGCCGCTGCCGGTACCGCCGAGGGTCACGGTCAGGGGGTAGCTGTTGATCGTGAAGGTCGCGGTCGCCGACTTGGCGCTGTCGATCGTCAGCGTGCACGGCGCCATGCCGGTACACGAGCCGGTCCAGCCGGTGAACGACGACTGGCCGGTCGGGGTCGCGGTCAGGGTCACGATCGTGCCGGCGGCGTAGGCCTGCATGCAGTCGGCCCCGCAGTTGATGCCCGAGGGCAACGAGGTCACGACGCCGGTGCCGTTGCCGGCGCGCTCGACCAGGACCGGGTACTGACGACGGTCGAACTGAGCGTCGACCGCGACCGCGTTGGCGACGTTGACCGTGCACGGCCCGACGCCGGCGCAGCCGCCGCCGGACCACCCGGCGAAGGTCGAGGTCGGATCGGCGGCGGCGGTCAGGGTCACGACAGTGTTGCCGGGGTAGACCTCGTCGCAGTCGGCGCCGCAGTCGATGCCGGCCGGGGTCGAGGTCACGGTGCCGGCGCCGAAGCCGGTCCGGGTCACGACCAGGGTCTGATCGAGCGCGAACGCGGCGTTGACGGTGCGGGCCTCGGTGACCGTGAAGGTGCACGGCGCGGTGCCGGTGCAGCCGCCGCCGGCCCAGCCGAGGAACGAGGTCGAGGTCCCCGGGTTGGGGGCGATCGTCACCTCGGTGCCATGGGCGAACGTGAAGGTGCAGGTGCCGGGGCAGTCGAGGCCGGCCGGCGTCGAGGTCACCGAGCCGACCCCGTTGCCGCTGCGGACGATCGTGACCGGGTAGGTCGCGAGGTCGAACTCCGCGGTCACCGTGGTGTCGGCGGTCAGCGTGAAGGTGCAGGCGCCGGTGCCCGTGCACGGCCCTGACCAGCCGGTGAAGCCGGAGTCCGAGGCCGCGGTCGGCAGGAGCGCGACCAGGGAGCCGACCGGGAAGCTGGCGCTACACGACGCGCCGCAGTCGATCCCGGGGGGGCTCGAGCGCACGCCACCGCTGCCGGTCCCGGTGCGCTCGACGGTGATCGTGGCCATCGGGCCGGTCGGCCCGTCGGGGCCGGCGTCGATCATCGCGGCGTCGGGCCGGGCGGCGTCGACCTCCGCGGCGTCGGGGGCGAGGCCGGGCGGGTCGCTGCAGGCGGTGACCGCGGCGGCCAGGGCCAGGGCGGCGACGGTGGTGAGGCGGAGTGAGTGGCGGACCGACGACGCGAGCTTCACGAGTGGGACTCCTCGGTGGCGAGGCGGCGGCGCGGGCGCCGCGTCATGAGCAGGGCCAGGATCGCGAGGGCCCAGGTCGAGCCGGTGCCGCGGCCGGCGTCGCAACCGCCGCCGCCGCCGGCCACGCCGTAGCGGTCGTCGTCGCAGCGATCACCCTGGCCGTCACCGTCGATGTCCTCCTGGCTGGGGTTGGGCACGCGGATGCAACCGTCGGTCTGATCCGGCACGCCGTCGCCGTCGCTGTCGTCGTCGAGGTAGTCGGGGGTGCCGTCGCCGTCGGTGTCGGACGGGTCGCCCGGGGTCGCCTGCTCGTCGCGGTCGAGGACCCCGTCGCCGTCGGCGTCGGGATCCTGGAAGTCGGGCAGGCCATCGACGTCGGAGTCGACCGGCGGCGTATCGACGGTGGCGTCGCCGGCCTCATCGTCGTCGCTGATCGTGTCGTTGTCGCTGTCGAGATCGCGGTAGTCAGCGACGCCGTCGGTGTCGGTGTCGACCGGCGGGGTGCCAGGCGTCGTGTCACCGGCCTCGTCGCGATCGGCGATGCCGTCGCCGTCGGCGTCGAGGTCGCGGAAGTCCGGCTGGCCGTCGCCGTCGGTGTCGACCGGGTTGGCGACCACGCCGCTGTCGGGCGAGCTCTCGGCGGTGGCCGGGATGCCGTTGACCCCAGGCGGGCCGTCGGCCCGGCCGTCGCGGTCGTCGTCGGTGCCGTGGCCGCTCTCGTCGGCGTCGCTGATGCCGTCGCCGTCGCTGTCGAGGTCCTGGTGGTTGGGGATGCCGTCGCCGTCGGTGTCGAACACCGTCGGGAGCTGGTCGCACACGCCGTCGCCATCGACGTCGGGGCAGGTGTTGGGCAGGCCGTCGCCGCGGTCGTCGGCGTCGGCGTAGTTGGGGACGCCGTCGCCGTCGAGATCGGCGCTGGGGTCGGCGCCGACCGAGGTCTCGTCTTCGTCGGGGATACCGTCGTTGTCGGTGTCGCGATCGCCGGCGTCGCACACGCCGTCAGCCTCGAAGTCGGGGCCATCGGCCGCCGGGTTTCCGCCCGAGCTGTCGGCGCCGGTGTTGACGCAGTCGTCGCAGCCGTCGCCGTCGCGATCGCGGCAGGTCCGCGGATCGGTCGGCGCGGTGTCGCTGCCGTTGTCGACGCCGTCGTTGTCGTTGTCGTTGTCGCCGACGTCGCACTGGCCATCGCCGTCGGTGTCGGTGCCGTCGTTCGCAGTCGAGCCGCCCGAACCGTCGGGGCCGGTGACCGCGCAGTCGTCGCACAGGTCGGCGTCTTCGTCGCTGCACACCCCCGGGTTGAGCGGGTTGGCGTCGTCGGCGTTGTCGACGCCATCGTTGTCGCGATCGGGGTCGCCGGGATCGCAGGCGCCGTCGCCATCGAAGTCGGCGCCGTCGCCGAACGGGTTGTCGAACCCGCCGGCGCAGTCGTCGCAGCCGTCGGCGTCGACGTCGCGGCACGCGGTCGGCACATCGGGCTCGGCGTCGTCGGTGTCGGGCACGCCGTCGCCGTCGGCGTCGAGCTCGACGCAGGTCAGGACGTCGTCGACCGTGTCCTCGAGGTTGTAGGCGTAGCGGAAGCCGACCGTGGCGCCGGCCGGGATGTCGAGCTTGAACGCGATCGAGATCGCGATGTCGTCGAACAGCGTGCCGCTCTGCTGGAAGCCGTTGGTGCCCTCCCAGATCTGTCGCGGGTTGCGGTTGGAGAACCCGCCGAAGGTCACCCGGGCGCGGTCGTCGCGGGCGACGATCGAGATCGCGTTGGGCGAGCCGGCGAGGTCCTGGCTGGCTCGGACCCAGGCCAGGTCATCGCCGTCGCCGGGCTGGGCCAGGATCTCGTTCAGCGTCGAGTAGTCGCCGTGGATGCTGACGTCGTTGTCGGGGTCGACGTTGCGCATGTAGATGACGTCGGTCAGGTCGTTGACCGTCACGTTGGTCAGGTAGACGTCGACCAGGATGAAGACGCCGCCGTCGAGGATCGTGTAGTCCTGCTGGACGTCGATCGCGCCACCGGCCGGCGTGGTCGAGCGCCAGGTCACCCGGGCGCCGTCGCGGTTGCCGCACAGGTTGGTCACGCACTCCGGCGCGCCGAGGCTGCCGCCCATCCCCGGGCTGCCGAGGAGGTTGCGGTTGTTGTTGTAGATCGTGCCGGCGATCTCCATCGCCCAGCCCTCTTCGGGCGAGCCGGGGGTGAAGAAGTCGCCGTGGTAGGCGGTCCAGTTGGTGCCCTCGGGGTCGGCGACGAAGCCGATCTCGCCGTCCTCCTGATCCGAGCGCGAGTGCCAGCCCGCCGGGCACGAGTCGGTGTACGTGCCGAACGCGCCGTCGCGGTTCAGGCCGATCTCGACGAAGTTGCCGCGCAGGAAGGCGGAGGTCCCGATCGCCGCCACCTCGCACACCGTCGCCTGGCACGCCTGGCCCGGGAAGCGGCAGGTGAAGCCGGCCTCGATCCGGCAGGCCGAGTTGCAGCCATCCCCCGACACCAGGTTGCCGTCGTCGCAGACCTCGGGTGGGTCGATGTCGCCGTCGCCGCACTGGGCGCAGTACGGATCGGCCGAGCACTCGGGGTCGGCGCAGTCGGCCAGGCCGTCGCTGTCCTGGTCCGCGCCGTCGCGGCAGTTGAGCTCGATCGCCGCCGCGGTCGTGCCGAGTTCGGGCGGCGGATCGACGTCCGCGAAGCAACCAGCGGCGAGCAGGACGATCCAGGCGAGTCGGTTTGGTCGCGTCACGAGGGCCTCGAGGCGAAGGGAAGGCACACCGCGATCGGCCGCGCCACAAGCTGTGAGCGCGACCCCCCAATCCTGACCATGATGACCGGCCGCCCGCGCAACCGTCAATCGCGGTCACGAGGGATCATCGCGACGACGTCACACACACCACCGCACCTCATCACCCACCCCCGAGCCCGAATCCGAACCCGATCACCCCCGAACCCGATCCCGATCCCGAGTCCGAGTCCGAACCCGAACCCGATCCCGATCCCGAACCCGAACCCGAACCCGAGTCCGAACCCGATCCCGAACCCGAACCCGATCCCGATCCCGAACCCGATCCCGAGTCCGAGTCCGAGTCCGAGTCCGAGTCCGAAACCGAGTCCGAGTCCGAGTCCGAGTGCAAGCGCGTCTTGCAGGACTGGGGCGACGGCCCGTCTGAGTTCACCCGCCCACCGCGCTGAAGCAGACAGCGGCTGAACGCCGGTACCCACGCACCACCACCGCCGGTGAGATCCCCCACGGCGCTCCCGCGATCCGGACGTTTTGGGAGGGGGGCCCCATTCGCTCCGCGAATGGGGGGAGGGTTCTTTCGAAAAACCTCCCGATCACCCTTCGTCCGAGTTCACCCGCCCACCGCGCTGAAGCAGACAGCGGCTGAACGCCGGCGCTGGCGCATCACCACCGCCGGTGAGATCCCCCACGGGGCTCCCGCGATCCGGACGTTATGGGAGGGGGGCCCCATTCGCTCCGCGAATGGGGGGAGGGTTTTTTCGAAAAACCCTCCGGAAAGAAACGATCAGATCCGCTGAATCCCGGCGTAGCTCTGGTTCGCCGGCTCGTAGTCGATCAACACCGATTGGGCGTTGGCCGACTGGGCGATCCGCACCATGTCGTCGCGGTTGCCGCGGACCACCATGCGCGGCTCAGCGCCCTCGATGCCCTGCGAGGTCAAGAACTGGCGGGCCTTGACCACCGTCTTGAAGCCGAGCAGGTAGGCGGTGTCGCCGGACTTCGCCATCATCGGGACGCGGCCATCGGCGTCCGCGGTGGGGAGCTGATCCTCGTTGGCGATCAGCAGGACCCAGAGGCCATCGAGGACGCTGCCGGGGCCGGCGGCGACCGGACCGGTCGCGCGCTGGGCGCGGGGAGGGGGTTGCGTCGTCGAATTGGCCCGGCGTCCGTAGTCCATCTCTTGCATCTAATAGCACTCCAGAGTTTGGCGGCCTAGGTGCGGTTTTTCCTCGGAATTGTCAAGCGAAAACCGCGGAGGCGATCGCTCCCAGCGCCGTCCGAACCCTCGTCCCCCAGCGCCGGTCCGCGTCGCCCCACGGTCGGCGCGGTTCCCGACTTGACGAGCCTCTCGGCACCGACCAGAGTCGCCCTCATGGCCCCGGCGTCCCCTCCGTCGCCCCGGGTCTCCCTGCCGGTCCTCGGCGCGCCCACGCCGGTCCCGGCCGAGCCTCCGGTCCCAGAAGGGGCTCCGGCCCCGACGGTCGACGGCCCCATGCTCGACCGCTTCGCCCGGCCGCTCCGCTACCTGCGGATCTCGGTCACCGACCGCTGCAACTACGCGTGCACGTATTGCGTGCCCGACGCCGGGATCGCGCACCAACCGCGCGCTGACCTCCTGACCTTCGAAGAGCTCGAGCGGGTCGTCGCGGTCTTCGTCGAGCTCGGCGTCGAGCGCGTCCGCTTGACCGGCGGCGAGCCCACCGTGCGCGCCAAGATCGAGGAGCTGGTCGCCCGGCTGGCCGCCCGCGTCCCGACCGTGGTCATGACCACCAACGGCCACCGCCTGCCCGAGCTGGCGGCGCCGCTGGCGCAGGCCGGCCTGGCCGGGGTCAACGTCTCCCTCGACACGCTCGACGCCGAGCGCTTCGCCCGCCTCACCCGCGGCGGCGAGCTGGCGCGGGTCCTCGCCGGCATCGACGCCGCCCGCGCCGCCGGCCTGGAGGTGAAGCTGAACGCGGTCGCCCTGGCCGGCGAGAACGACCACGAGCTGGCGGCCCTGTGCGAGTTCGCGTGGAGCCGCGGCGCGGTCGTGCGCTTCATCGAGCACATGCCGCTGTCCGACGGCGCGCTGTACCAGCCGGCCCGCGAGCTCGCGGCCGAGACGATCCGCGCCGCCCTCACCGCGACCTACGGGGCGCTGGTTCCGGCCCCGCGCTCGCGGCGTCAGGTCGGCCCGGCCCGCTACTGGGCCGTCGCCAGCGCGCCCACCCGCGAGGTCGGCATCATCTCGGCCATGACCGAGCACTTCTGCGACGACTGCAACCGGGTGCGCCTGACCGCGGCGGGGGCCCTGCACGCCTGCCTGGGGCACGACGACGCGGTCGACCTACGCGCCGTGGTCCGCGGCGGCGGCAGCGACGACGACCTGCGGCGCGCGGTGGCCTGGTCCCTGGCCGGCAAGAGGGCGGGGCACGAGTTCCAGCGCACGGGGGCCGGCGCCCCCGGGAAGCATATGATCGCGATCGGCGGTTAACAGGGTATGCTGTCTCCCGTCGCCGCGAACCCCGCGAGATCTCGAAGTCGCCGCTGCGGCATCCAACCTCACGCCCCGTCCCTCGTCCTTGGCCCGGACCATGCTACCAGTGATTGTACTGATCTCACCGGTCGCACTGGTCTCACTGGTCTCGCCCGGTCTCGCCCCCGCTAACGCCCGTTTCGTCTGGAGGTACTTGTGACCAACAAGACGCTGCCCAAGATCGTCCTCACCATCGCCGTCGCGCTCGGAGCGGTCGGCTTCTTCTTCCAGTCGTCGTCGAGCCACTCCGGCTACTACAAGATGGTCGACGAGGTCATGGCCGCGCCGGCCGAGTGGACGGGCAAGGACATGAAGGTCCACGGCTGGGTCGAGGCCGGCTCGATCGTCGAGGAGGTGGTCGGCCAGGAGATGCGGCGGACCTTCGTCCTCGAGCACAAGGGTCAGCGCATCGAGGTCCGCCACGTCGGGCCCAAGCCCGACACCTTCCGCGACAAGTCCGAGGTCGTCGCCGACGGCAAGATCGTCATCGAGAACGGCGTCCCGGTGATGGTGGCCGAGAGCCTGATGGCCAAGTGCCCGTCGAAGTACGAGGGCGCGCCCCGCGACAAGCTGTTCGAGAACCGGTAGGCCGTCGGGCCGAGCCGGACCGGTTCCATCGCTCCTGTTCCATCGCTCCTGTTCCATCGCTCCTGTTCCATCGCTCCTGGCCCCCGCCAGGGTTCTAGAGCCTGCTACCCTCCCTGGGCGCCAGCCGGCGCCTGCGGTTCGCCACCGCTCGGCGGGTCATCCTACCCGCGACGCGAGACCCGAAACGATCCCGCGCCGTCGCCGCCAGGCGACTGACGAGAGCCCCCTTGAACGCCGAACTCCCGTCGTCACCCATCGCCATCGTCGGCGCGATCGCGCTGCTCCTGTCCTTCGTGCTGGCCGCCTTCACCGCGGGCGCCGGCATCGTTGGCAACGCGCGAAAAAATCCGCGGTTAGTCGCGGCCTCGGTGTGGGGCCTGCACGGGTTCTTCGCCCTGGTCAGCGTCACCTCGGCGCTGCTCATCTACGCGTTTCTGACCCACGACTACACGCTCAAGTACGTCGCGTCGACCAGCGACACGACGATGTCGACCTCGTACAAGATCACCGCGTTCTGGGGCGCCCTCGACGGCTCGCTCCTGTTCTGGGTGCTGGTGCTGGCCGGGTTCTCGACCGTCGCGGTCGCGATGAACTCCCGCCGCCACCGCGACATGATCGGCTACGTCGTCGGCACGATCATGGTGGTCCAGGTGTTCTTCGTCGCGCTGCTCATCTTCGACAAGGACCCCTTCGCGACCTACCTCACCGATGTCCCGACCAACGGCAAGGGCCTGAACCCGCTGCTTCAGAACTACTGGATGGTGATCCATCCGCCGTCGCTCTACATCGGGTTCGTCGCCGCCACGATCCCGTTCGCCTTCGCGGTCGCGGCCCTGGCCTCGGGGCGCCTCGACGACGCGTGGCTGGCCTCGGTGCGCGTCTGGTCGATCATCTGCTTCTTCTTCCTGTCCTTCGGCCTCATCCTCGGCGGCCGCTGGGCCTACGAGGAGCTCGGCTGGGGCGGCTACTGGGCCTGGGACCCGGTCGAGAACGCCGGCCTCATCCCGTGGTTCACGGTGACCGCCTTCCTCCACACCGCCATCATCCAGGAACAGCGCGGGATGCTGAAGGTGTGGAACCTGGTGCTGGTCATCCTGACCTTCTTCTTCACGATCTTCGGCACCTTCATGACCCGCTCGGGCGTGGTGCAGTCGGTCCACGCCTTCGGTGAGGACGATCAGCTCGCGCTGCGGTTCATCGTCTTCATGGTGTTCTTCCTGATCATCGCGGTCGGCCTGGTCATCTACCGGCTGCCGCGGCTGCGCCAGAAGGGCGGGTTCGAGTCCTTCGTGTCGCGCGAGATGGCCTTCCTCCTGAACAACTGGATCCTCCTGGCCTGCGCGCTGTTCGTCCTGTTCGTGACGATGCTGCCGACGATCACCGAGGCGTTGTTCGGCGAGCGCAAGACCATCGCCGCGGCGTTCTTCAACCTGTGGATGACGCCGCTCGGGCTCTTGCTCCTGTTCCTGGCCGGCGCGGCGCCGCTCCTGGCCTGGCGGCGGACCACCGGCGAGCGCCTCCTGGCGCAGTTCCTGTGGCCGACCGCGACCGCGGTCGTCACCGTGGTGGTGCTGGCGCTGGCGGTCCCAGACACCCGGGCCCTGACCCCGATCTTCGACGACGATCTCCGCCTGCCGATGCCGCTCCTGGCGTTCGCGCTGTGCGCGTTCACCTTCGGCTCGATCGTGCAGGAGTACATCCGCGGCGTCGCCGCGCGGTCCAAGCAGACCGGCTCCGACCCGTTCACGTCGCTCATCGGCCTGGTCCTCATCAAGCGCCGCAAGTACGGCGGCTACATCATCCACCTGTCGATCGCGGTGATGTTCATCGGGTTCACCGGCAAGACCTGGGACAAGATGGTCGACCGGACGATCGCGGTGCCCGCGGTCGAGCTGACCGCCAAGGGGCAGCCGGCGTCCGGTGCCGAGTTCATGGTCCGCGGCTACACCTTCCGCTACGAGGCCTTCGAGCAGACCGCCGACGACAACAAGATCGCTAGCTACGCCCACGTGTCCTTGTGGCGCGACGGCGAGCGCCTCGAGCTGCTCCACCCGGCGAGGTTCTCGTACCGCAAGGGCTCGGAGCCGACCTCGGAGGTCGCGATCCACGAGCGCATGGCCGAGGACGTCTACGTGGTCTTGACCGGGTTCGACCCCGACACCCGCCTGGCCAACTTCCGCGTCTACATCAACCCCCTGGTCAACTGGGTGTGGATCGGGTTCGTGCTGCTGTTCCTGGGCGTCCTGGTCTGCTTGGTCCCGCAGTGGCTGGTCGACCTGGTGACGCGACGACCGCCGCCGACCACCAAGCTCGGCCGGGCCGCGGATGTCGCCGCGGTCCTGATCCTGGTCGGGGCCATGGTCGGCGGGCCGATCGCGGTGGCCCGGGCCGACGACGACCGCCCGCGGGTCGCCCAGGCCGGCGCCGGCGAGCACGAAGATCAAATGGTGCGGGCCCGCGGCCACGCCGACGACTCCGGCTGGGCCCATCGCTACCGCCCCGACACGCCGCTGGCGTCCAAGCTGATGAAGGATCTGGTGTGCCTGTGCGGCGGCTGTCAGCGCGAGACCCTGTACGACTGCAAGTGCGGCTTCGCCGCCACCGAGCGCAAGAAGGTCCTCGATCTCCTGGCGCCCTTCGACCTGACCACGCCGGGCGGGTCGGCCGCCGCCGAGAAGGCGGTGCGCGACGCCTTCATCGCCGAGTACGGCGGCGAGCACGTGCTGGCCGCGCCGCGCAGCAAGTCGACCTGGTTGGTGCCGATCCTCGGCATCACCGGTGGGCTCCTGGTCGTCGGGGTCCTGGGCGCTCGGCTGGTCGCGCGCGGGCGAGCCGCCGCGGCCGCCACCGCCGGGCCCGCGCCGGTCGTCGCCGTCGATGATCGCTACGCCGACAAGCTCGACGACGAGCTGCGAGACAACGATGCGTAAGGCGGCCGCACCTCCGACGGCGCGGGTGGTCGACGACCAGGCCCGGCGCCGGGCTCGCGTGGGCTGGATCGTGGCCCTGGCGATGATCCCGCCGGGCCTGTTCTTGATCGGCCACGCCAACCGCTGGCACCTGACCTCGCCGGTGATCGTCTTGGGCCTGGCCTGGGTGGCGCTGATCGGCGCCGGCTACACCCTGGTGCGGGCGGCCAACGCCGCCGTCGATCCCATCGCGGACGACTGGTTCGTCGCCACCGGCTCCCGCGACGAGCTCGAGCGCGAGAAGCGCAACCTCATCCGGGCCATCAAGGACGTCGAGTTCGATCGCGACACCGGCAAGGTCACCGCGGCCGACGCCGACCAGCAGATCGCGATGTATCGGGCCCGGGCCATCGAGGTCATCAAGGCCATCGACGCCAGCGTGGCGTCGACTCCGCGCGAGCGAGTGCTGGCCGAGCTGGCTGCCCGGGTGGCGCTGGCTCGTACCGCGGACAAGGCCGGCAAGAAGGCCAAGACCGCCAAGGCGAGCAAGCCCGGCAAGCCCGCCGTGACCGAGAAGGCCGCTGCGCCGGTCGAGGTCGCGCGCGCCGCGGCGCCCGACGCTGGGCTGGCGGAGGACGGCCCGGTCGAGGACGGTCGGGCCGAGGAAGCCGGCGACGAGGCCGCGCCGGCCGACGCGTCCGCGCCCGATCTGACCGACGCGCCCGACGTGCTCGCCGAGGCTGCGCCGCCGCGCGCCGCGACCGCCGCGACCGCGCCGACCCCGACGCCTCCCACCGCCCCGACCGCCGCTCCGACCGAGGAGGCTGCGCCGTGAAGTCCGTCTCGATCCTCCTCGCGCTGGCCGTCGGGCTGGCCTTCCCCGCGGCCGCCGCCGCGCAGCCCGCCGCCGCCATGGGGCGGCCGCTCCCCGACGCCAGCCTGCGCGACGGCATGGTGGTGATCCGGGTGGTGGACGGCGACGCGTCCAAGCCGGTGACCGGCGCCGACGTCACCCTGGTGATCGCCCGGGCCGACGGTCAGGGCCAGCCGATCGAGAAGACCGCCCGCACCGATCCCGAGGGTCGCGCGACCTTCACCGACGTCGAGATGCGGATGATGGTCAAGGCCGTGACCCCTGGCGCCGACGGCGCCGAGCTGTCGTCGCCGCCCTTCCCGATGCCCGAGACCGGCGGCATCCGCCTGATGTTGTCCCGGCAGCCGGTGGCCGCCACCAACGCCGGTGGCCCGCCGATGAACCCGCGGGCCATGAGCGGTCAGGCCCGGCCCGAGGCCAACGATCCCAAGGACGGGATCACGGTGCGGGTCAGCTACGACGACTTCGCCGACGCCGCCGATCTGTCGGGGATCAAGGTCGCCTTGGTCGGGTACCGCGCCGACCTGGCGGTGAGCGCGCAGTTCGGCACCACGGATGCCACCGGCCGGGTCGCCTTCACCGGCCTCGATCGGCGCGGCACGACCTCGTACTTCGCGATGGCCCTCGTGCCGCGCGGCGCCGGGCACGATCGCCTGGTCAGCTTCCCGATGTTCCTGACCGGCGAGGCCGGTCTGCGCCTGATGTTGTCGGGCGAGAAGCGCACGTCGACCGCTCCCCCGGTCGACGATCTGACCAAGCTCGACGAGCAGCCGGCCGCGGTCGTGCCGGCCGGCGTGGTGCGGGTCCAGGTCGCCGGGGTCCCTGAGGCCGGCACCCCGGTCGAGCTGGTCGACGCGGTCACCGGCATGGTCGTGACCAAGGCCCCGGTCGGCGAGCCCCTGGCCGCGCTCGACTCGGTCCGGGCCTCGGCCGGGCCGGTGATGCCAGACCCGGCGGTCGCCGCCGGCGCGCTCCTGGTCACGATCACCGATGGCAACGCGCCGCTGGCCAACCGCACGCTCGCGGTCGTCGCCGGCCCGGCGGGCAGCCCGCCGATCCAGCTCCAGACCGACGCCAACGGGGTCGCCACCCTGACCGGCCTGCCGGTCGGTCCGGTCGACCTCGCGATCGCGGTCGACGCCGACGCCACCGCGCGGGTCGCGATCACCAAGCCGGCCGAGGGCGCGCGGGTCGCGGTCACGGTCGCCGGCGAGACCCGCGGTGAAGGTGGGGCCCGCATGACCGGGGTCCCCGACGGGGCCGAGCGCGTGTACTACGTCCGCACGATGATGCGCGGCCAGCCGTACCTGTCGGCGCCGTTCCAGCTCGTGCCCGGCCGTGGCGCCGCGATCACCGTCCTGGTGATGCCGCGCATCATGTTCCAGTTCAGCCTGACCTCCTGGCTCGACGACGTCTACGTCGGAGTCCGCGGCACCTTCAGCATCCGCAACGCGTCGTGGGCCCCGTACCAACACGGCGCCTGGGACAAGCCCGAGGAGCTGGTCCTGCCGCTGCCGGCCAAGTTCGTCGGCGCGATCGTCCGCGACGACTTCCAGGACCAGGTCGGCATCGACCCGGCCCGCGGCTTCGTGATCCGTCGTCCCCTGCCACCGGGTGGCTTCCAGTTCGTCGGCGCGTTCTCGCTCAAGGTCGACGACGGCGTCGTGCGCTGGAAGATGCCGCTGCCGCTCGGCGCCTTCGAGAGCGGCCTCGAGTTCCGCCACGCCGGCGAGTCGCGGCTGGTCCTGCCGCGCGACGCAAAGAACGTAAAGATCGAGGAGATCGACGACAACCGCGGCCGGTTCGCGGTGCTGTCGCCGATCACGATCCTGCCCAAGCAGTCGATGGTGTTCGAGCTCCGCGACCTGCCGCGCGAGCCGTCGTGGCGGGGCTGGGGCCGCCGGATCGCCGGGGCCCTGGTGCTCCTCGTGCTGGTCGGGGCGACCGCGCTGGCGCTGTGGCGACCGCGGCGGCCGACCGCGCGCTTCGACGCCCTGCTCGATGAGCTGGCCGCCCTCGAGGCCTCGGGTGACGACCCGGCGCGCCGGGCCAAGCTCATGGACGAGCTCGAGACCCTGGCGCGCGACCGCGAGCGCGCGAAGTAGGCGGCGTGGCCGGCATCTCGTCGATCGTCGTCGAGCGGATCGGCAAGCGGTTCGGCGATCACCGGGCCCTGGCCGGGGTCGACCTGCACCTGCGCGCCGGCTCGGTGTGCGCCCTGCTCGGGCCCAACGGCGCCGGCAAGACCACGCTCCTCGGGATCCTGTCGACCTTGACCCGGCCGACCGCCGGCACCGTCCGCTACCTCGACGGCGACACCGCGCGGGCGGTCGACGATCGCCTGCGCGCCGACATCGGCCTTTTGGCCCACGCCTCGCTGTGCTACGGCGAGCTGACCGGCCTGGAGAACCTGACCTTCTTCGCGACCCTGTACGGCGTCGCCGACGGCGCCGCGCGGGCCGACGCGCTCCTCGACGAGGTCGGCCTCGAGCCGGCCGCCCGGGGCCGCCCGGTCCGCACCTACTCGCGCGGGATGGTCCAGCGCCTGGCCCTGGCCCGCGCGCTCCTGGCCCGGCCGTCGCTCTTGCTCCTCGACGAGCCCTTCACCGGCCTCGATCGCGGCGGCGCCCTGGCGCTCGGCCGCCGGCTCGGCCAGGCCAAGGCCGAGGGCGCGATCGTCGTCTGCGTGACCCACGACCTCGAGGCCATCGCCGGGGTCACCGATCACGTCGTGGTCCTGCGCCGCGGCAAGGTCGCGTGCGACCAGCGCGACCCGGCCGGCTACAGCTACGCCGGTCTGCGCGACCACTACCACCGCCACGCCGACGCGTGAGCCGACGGGTTGCCGGTCGCCGCCGGCCCGGCGTACAACCGGTCGGTGCAGTTCGCCCGCCTGGTCTTCGCGGTCGCCGGCAAGGACCTGCGGGTCGAGCTCCGCAGCCGCGAGATCGTCTACACGATGGGCCTGTTCGCCGCGGTGATCGTCGTGGTGTTCTCCTTCGCCTTCGTCCGCAACCAGGCGGCCCTGATCGAGGCGGTGCCCGGCGTGGCGTGGGCCGCGGTGGTGTTCGCCGGCACGATCGGCCTGGGCCGGGCCTTCGATCGCGAGCGCGAGGGCGACACGATGCGGGCCTTGCTCCTGGCCCCGGCGCCGCGCCTGGCGGTGTTCGCCGGCAAGGCCATCGCGGTCGCGCTCCTGGTGTTCGCCGTCGAGGCCGTGGCCCTGCCGCTGTGCCTCCTGTTCTTCAACGTCGATCTCGGCGCCGCGGTCGGCCACCTGGCCCTGGTCCTGGTCCTCGGCGGCATCGGCTTCGCGGTCGTCGGCACGGTGTTCGCCGCCATGCTGTTGCGGACCCAGGCTCGCGACGTGTTGCTGCCGGTCGTCCTGTACCCCATCTTGGTGCCCATGATCATGGCCGGCACCAAGGCCACCGCGGCGCTCTTGTCCGGCAACACCGGCGACGCCTGGTTCTGGACCAAGTTCCTCGGCGCCTACGACGTCGCGTTCATCCTGGTCGCGACCTGGAGCTTCGAGGCCCTGGTGATCGAGTGAGGTCCCGATGAAACGCCTGCTCGTCCCGCTCCTGGCGCTGGTCGCGGCCGCCCTCCTGGCCCTGACCCTCCACAAGATCTTCTACGGCACGCCCCTCGAGCGCGAGCTCAACTTCAACCAGAAGATCTTCTACTGGCACGTCCCCAACTGGTTCGTCCTCTTCGGGATGGTCTTCGTGTGCGGCATCGCCTCGGTCGGCTACCTCGTCAAGCGCGACCCGCGGTGGGACGACGTCGCGTGGGCGGCCGGCGAGCTGGCGGTGGTGTTCGGCGCGATCGGCCTGGTCACCGGATCGATCTGGGGCAAGGCGGCCTGGGGCCACTGGTGGAAGTGGGAGCTGCGCCTCACGACCTCGCTCATCCTGTGGCTGACGATGCTCGGCTACGCGATGGTGCGGCGGTTCGCCGGCGCCGGCAGCGAGCGCCTGGCCGCCGGCCTGGCGGTATTCGGCGTGGTCAACGTCCCGCTGGTGTACTTCGCGGTCAAGCTGGCCGACTCCCTCGGCCAGGCCAGCTCGCACCCCAAGGCCCAGGTGGTCAGCTCGCTGACCTCGTCGATGAAGCACACGTTCCAGCTCTCGGCCCTGGCCTTCATCGCCCTGGCGGTCGCGCTCCTCCTGGTGCGCGTCGACGCCATCCGCGCCACCCGCCGCCTGCGCGACGTGCGCGAGCGGGCCCTCGACGCCGGGATCCTCGAGCCATGAGTCGCCCCCGAAGGAGCCGTCCGATGCGCATCCTCGTCGTCCTGTTCGCCGTCGCCCTCGCGCCCCTCGTCGCCTCGGCCCAGCCGGCCCCGACCGCGGGCTCGGCGGCGCCCGCCCCAGTCGCGGCCCCGCAGGCCGATCCTCCGCCCGCCGCGGCGCCGCCCGGCGATCCCGCGCCGGCCGCCGACATGCCACCGCCCCCGACGCCCGCGCCGGTCATGACACCGCCGCCCGCGCCCGCGGTCGCGCCGCTGTGCCGCCTGGCCGAGCAGCCCGAGCAACCCGCGGCGGGCTCGGCCACCAAGAAGGTGTCGTACCACTCGCCGATGCGGCAGGTGTGCGAGGACGAGCTGTCCAAGGACGACGACTGGTGGTTCAACCTGCAGGCGCGCTTGCGCCGCAACATCCACGAGCAGGCGTTCCGCGAGGTCCAGACCAACAACCGCCACGTCGTCGCCGCCTACGGCGCGATGTGGCTCATCGCGATCGGCTTCGTCGTGCTGATGTGGATGCGGCAGCAGGCCTTGAAGGGCGAGATCGCGCGCCTCGCGGCCGAGCTGGCGCGCCTCGAGGCCGAGGACCAGGAGCGCGCCCGCAAGGCCGAGGAGGCCAAGCGCGCGGCCGGCACGCCGAGCGGCGGCGGTGAGGGCGCGTCGTGACCTTCGGCCACATCTTCTTCATCCCGATGACGCTCATGGTCGGGGCGCTCGTCGGCTTCATCCTCGGCGCTCGCGCCGCCCGCAACGCCGCCGACGCCCAGGCCCGCCGCGACGCCGAGCGCGAGGCGGCGCGCGCCGCCCGCGCCGCGCGCCGATCGTCAGGCGAGTAGCGCGCACGCCGCGGCGACCTCGACGGCGGTCGGGCGATCGTCGGGCGCGGGCGCCAGCATGGCCGCGACCAGCGGCGCGAGGGCCGGGTCGGCCAGCGTCGGCGGCGTGGACTCGATCACCGCGGCCATCGACAGGTAGCTCGGGCCGCGGTGGTAGAGCCGGGCGCCGGTCGACAGCTCCCAGGCGATGACCCCGAGGGCGAACACGTCGATCGCCGCGGTCCAGACCTGGCCGCGGATCTGCTCGGGCGCCATGTAGGCCGCGGTGCCGCGGGTCGGTCCACCGTCGCCGACGCGGCGCGCGACCCCGAGGTCGCACAGGACCGGCCCCTCGGGCCCGTCGAGGAGGTTGCCCGGCACGACGTCGCCGTGGACCCAGCCCTGGGCATGGAGGTGCGCGGCGCCGGCGGCCGCGCCGGCGATCAGGCCGGCCACGACCGCGGTCGGCCACGCGGTGCCCACGCGTCGCCGCAGGTCATCGCCCGGCACGTAGGTCGAGACCAGGAACGGGCGTGGCCCGTCGCGGTCGGCGTCGAGGCCGCGCACCACGTGAGGGTGCGGCGGGAGCGCGCAGGTCAACGCGATCTCGGCGGTGAACAGCGCCCGCAGCGCCGGGTCGCGGGCGGCGTGGCTGTGCAGGCGCTTGACCGCGCCGGTCCGGTCGCCGGCCTGGCCGTGGTGGACCTCGCCGAGCTCGCCGGCCGCGATCAGGCGGCCCAGGATCCAGGCGCCGGCGCGCTCGTCCATCGCGGGCCCGATGGTAGCATCCGCCCGTGCCGTACGATCTATCGCTCACCGAAGAGCAGACCGCCCTGATCACGACCGCGCGCGACTTCACCAAGAAGGAGATCACGCCGGTCGCCGCCCACTACGACGAGCACGACGAGTTCCCGAAGGACATCCTGCGGCGAGCCTTCGAGACCGGGCTCATGAACGTCGAGGTCCCCGAGGCCTACGGCGGTCTGGGTGGGTCGTGCCTCGATCACTGTCTCATCCAGGAGGAGGTGGCCTACGGCTGCCTCGGCTTCAACACCTCGCTGGCCGCCAACATGCTCGGCGCGATGCCGGTCCTGGTCGCCGGCACCGACGAGCAGAAGAAGGAGTGGCTGCCGCGCCTGACCGAGGGCGGCGAGTACGCCGCCTACTGCTGCAGCGAGCCCGACGCCGGCTCCGACGTCGCTGGCCTGTCGACGCGGGTCAAGAAGGACGGCGGCGACTACGTCATCACCGGGCAGAAGCGATGGATCACCAACGGCGGCGTCGCCGGCTGGTACACCGTCCTGGCGACCTTCGATCGCGGCCTCAAGCACAAGGGCATCGCCGCCTTCATCGTCGACGCCAAGAGCCCGGGCGTGAAGGTCGGCCGCAAGGAGAACAAGATGGGCCAGCGGGCCTCGAACACCTGCGACGTCCTGTTCGAGGAGGTCCGGGTGCCGGCGCGCAACCTGCTCGGGACCGAGGACGGCGGCTTCAAGGTCGCGATGAAGACCTTCGATCGGTCGCGGCCGTGGATCGCGGCCGGCGCCGCCGGCGTGATCCGGCGCGCTCTCGACGAGTCCCGGGCCTACGCCCTCGAGCGCAAGACCTTCGGCGTGCCGATCGCCCAGCACCAGGCCATCCAGTTCATCCTCGCCGAGATGGCGATCGCCTACGAGACCACGCGGCTCCTGACCCACAAGGCGGCCTGGTTGGTCGATCAGGGCGACCTGTCGTCGATCGTGTCGAGCTACGCCAAGGCCTACGGCGCCGACGCGGCGATGCGGGTCACCACCGACGCGGTCCAGGTGTTCGGCGGCTACGGCTACACCAAGGAGTATCCGGTCGAGAAGCTGATGCGCGACGCCAAGCTCCTGCAGATCTACGAGGGCACCTCGCAGATCCAGCGCATGGTCATCGCCAAGAACCTCCTGGGGCGCGGATGACCAAGGAGGTCACCCCGATCGGCCAGGTCGGAAGCGATCGGGTCGGCTGGATCCGCGGCACGCTCATCGGCGACGCGCCGATCGCGGCGCCGTTGTCGGGGCGACCGTGCTGGTACTACAAGATCGTCGTCGAGGTCGGCGAGCCTGACGGCCGCGACTGGAAGCGCGTCGCCTACGAGGCCCGCGGCCAGTCCTTCGAGATCTCCGACGGCACCGGCGTGGCGCTGGTCGATCCCGAGGGCGCCCAGGTCGAGGTCGACTACGATCGCTCGGTCGAGGTCGCGCCGGCCACCCGGGTCGTGCAGCCCCTGGCCGAGCTGGTGCGCCGCTTCAAGCTGCCCGACGGACCGGTGGTGTTCCGCGAGGGCATCCTGGCCACCGGCGAGGTCGTCGCGATCAACGGCCGGCTGCGGCCCGAGGCCGATCCCGAGCCCGGTCGCGGCGCGATCTGGATCCGCGTGGCCGGGGCCGGGCGCGAGCGGGTCTTCGTCAGCGAGCGATCGATCGACCGCTGGTAGGCGCAGGTCGTCGGCGCTCGGCGGTCACCGGCGCTCGGTGGTCACCAGGCCGGCCGGGCGCTCGGCGTCGAGGTAGCCGCGGGCGTCGGCGTCGTCGGACAGGTAGGCCTGAAAGAACGCGGTGGCGTAGGCCGCGGTCAGGCCGCGCCCGGTGGCCGTCGGCAGGTACGTGAACGCGCTGTTGTCGGTCTGGCGGGTGCCGGCCCCACAGCCGGCGGCGAAGCCCGCGGTCAGCCCGGCGAGATCCGACACCGACCAGTGGCCGGCGTCGGCGACCTCGGCCTTCCACGCCGGGCCTGGGGCCATCGCGAAGTTGTCGCGCATGAAGTTGTTGCCGATCTCGGTGATCGAGTTGTCCTCGACCGCGACCAGAAAGCCCAGGGGCTCGGTCAGCTCGGCCAGGGTCACGCCGGGCACAAGCGGGTTCTGCATCGGCGCCGCTAGCGCCAGGGCCGCGCCGATCCGCGGATCGTCCTGGGCGACCTTGCCGGCGGTGACCGCGCCGAAGCTGTGGCCGACCACGCCGACCCGGGTCGGATCGACGATCGCGTGTAGCTCGGCCGGCACGACCCCGTTCAGCGCCGCGTCGAGAGCGAACCGGACATCGCCGACCCGCAGCGCGAGCGTCGTGGTGTCGATCGGCAGGCCGCTCGGCTGATCCCACAGCGTGTTGCCGACGTGATCGACCGCGATCACGACGAAGCCGTGGCTGGCCAGGCGCTCGGCCACGGTCGCGGTCGAGAAGCGCGTGCACTCGTGGCAGTGCGACATCGCGATGAGCGGGAAGCTGCCGGCGGCCGGCGCGGCGTCGCGCGCGGCGTGGGCGGTGGCGGTCGGGCAGGTCGGATCGGCCGCGGCCAGGAGCTCGGTCAAACGGGTCCGGTTGGCGCCGGTCTCGTACTCGACGACCGGGAAGCCGGCGGCGACCGCTGGCGCGGCCTCGGCGACGGCCGGGTACCAGACCTGGGTCGGCAAGGTCCGGGCGCGGGCGGCGTCGGTCAAGGTCAGGGCCCGCGTGCCCGGCGGGTAGGGGCCAGCGGCCTCGACCGAGACGTCGAGGGCGGGGTCGTCACCGCAAGCGGCGAGCGCGAGGCACAGCGGGAGCAGGCGGTGGACGATCATGCCCGACTGTACTACTCGAACCCGAGACCGAGGCCGAGCCGGAGACGAGACCGAGGCCGAGACCGAGGCCGAGACCGAGACCGAGGCCGAGACCGAGACCGAGGCCGAGGCCGAGACGGAGACCGAGGCCGAGGCCGAGACGGAGGTCGAGGTTGAGGTCGACGCCCATGGGGGGCCGGCGCGTGCGATGATAGGGCATGGCCGTGGCGCCCGAACCGGGGGAGCTGATCGGCGGCCGCTATCGGCTGATCGAGGTGGCCGGGCGCGGCGGCATGGCCGACGTCTGGCGGGCCGAGGTCGAGGGCGACCTCGGGTTCCGCCGCACCGTCGCGATCAAGCAGATGCACCCCGGCCTGGCCGGCCAGCCGACCTACGTCCAGATGTTCGTCGAGGAGGCGCGGCTGGGCGCGGCCCTCGAGTCGCCCAACCTGGCCGAGGTCCGCGACTTCATCGCCCATCGCGGCAACTACTACATGGTCCTCGAGTGGGTCGAGGGCATCGACCTCGGCACCTGGGTGCGCTGGCACTTCGAGCGCGGCGAGGCCCCGCGCTGGGAGCTGGTGGCGGCGATCGGCGTCGGCGTGCTGCGCGGCCTGGCCGCGGCCCACGAGCGCCACGTCGGCGGCGTGGCGGCGCCGGTGGTCCATCGCGACGTCAGCCCGCACAACGTCATGCTCACCACCCGTGGCCTGGCCAAGCTGATCGACTTCGGCCTGGCGCTGGCGGCCGATCGCACCGCCGACGCCACCGAGCCGGGCGTGGTCAAGGGCAAGATGGCCTACCTGTCGCCCGAGATCGTGAGCGGGGCCCGCCCGGTGCCGGCGTCGGATCAGTTCGCGGTCGGCTCGGTGATGTGGGAGGCCCTGGTCGGACGCAAGCTGTTCGACGGCGCCAACGACTACGAGACCTACGTCCGGGTGCGCGACTGCCAGGTGCCGCCGCTCAAGCCGCTCCGCCCCGACGTCCCGGCCGACGTCGCCGCGCTGATCGCCCGGGCCCTCGCGCCGCGCGTCGATCAGCGCTACCCGAGCGCCCGCGAGTTCGCGCGCCAGCTCGGCACCGCGCTCAAGAAGGTCCAGCTCCGGCGCGATCTGCACGCGCTCCTGTCGCGCTCGGTCAGCGACGCCCGGGCCTCGATGGGGCTGGGCGCGCGCACGGGCGATCTATCGGCGCTGACGCCGATCGCCGAGCTGCGGCCCGAGGAGCAAGCGACCGCGTTCGGCGATCGCCTGCGCGGTCTGCGCCACAAGCTGCCCGGGTTGTTCGGCCGCAAGAAGAGCTAGCCCCCGGCCGCGCGATGCGCGACGGCGTCACTCGAGGACCAGCTCGAGGAGCTCCGAGGCGCGCGCCGGATCGTCGGCGTCGACCGCGGCCAGCCAGCGGCCGTCCCAGCGCACCAGCCCCTCGAGCTTGGCCGCCAGCGGCGCGCCGTCGCGATCGACCACCGTGGCCCACCAGGCGTCGTCCGCGCCGAGCCAGCCGATCGCGCTGCCGACCACCGCGCCGTCGTCGTAGGCCGACCCGGTGGCCTCGGCGGTGGCGGCGAAGGCCAGGCCGTCGTCCCAGGCCTCGAGCTCGGTGAGGCGCAGCGGCACGCCGGCCAGCGCGCCCAGCGCCAGCGGCTGCCAGGTCACCGTCGGGACCGGCGCGCCGTCGGGGTCGGCCAGGAGCGCGCGCAGGTCCGCCAGCGCGAGCGCCGCGACCGCGTCGACCGTCGGCACCCCGTCGGGGCCGCGATCGCCGCCGCGGTTGCCGAGGATGAGCTGGCCGGCGTGGACCGCGGCGCCCTCGAGGTTGACCGCGCCCGAGGCGAGGTTCGGCTGGGCCAGCGCCGCGTACAGGCGGGGCAGGGCGACCAGCCGGGCGCCGCCGCGCTCGACCACCGCCGCGACCCGCCGCACCGCCAGGCCGCTGTCGGAGCCCAGCGCGATCAGCGCGTCGTCGAGGGCGAAGGCGCACTCGAGGTCGAGCTTGGCCGCCTTGTTGCCGCGGCCGACATCGAACTGGCGCCGGCCATCGGCGCCGGCCGGCAAGGTCACGGCCGCGCACGCGCCGCGATCGGGATCGACGGTGGCGACGAAGTTGGCGTCGTCGGACACCACCGCGAGCTCCGCGCCCCACGCAGCCAGGGCGCTGGCGGCGCGGACGTGGGCCGGGCGATCGAGCGCGAGGTCGGCGCCGTCGGTGTAGCGCAGCTCGACGCGCCGGATCACGCGCCAGCGTCGATCGGTGGCGTGGGGGACCGGTCGCATCGCCGCACTATACGCCGGCGCGCCGGGCTCACGCCGAGCGCTCGGCTGGGGGCTCGGTCACGCCGCCTGCGCGCGGGCCTCGCGTCGCCTGTCGGGTGCGGTAGGCTCACGCGATGGTCCGCCGCCTGGTCGTCCTCACCGCGCTCGCGGTCGCCGGGGTCGGCCCGGCCCACGCGACCCCCCTCGACTACGTCGTGGTCGATCCGCCGCGCACCCGCGCCGCGAACGCGACCAAGGTCGTCTACCTGAACCGCTGCGCGGCCGGGTGCAGCGTGACCCGCGGCGCCGACGACGCCGCCGCCGACACCTCGTCGATCCTCGGGCGCGAGGGCATCCCAGCGACGGTGTCCCTCGAGCCGTTCCGCTGGGACCAGGCGACCTGGGACGCGGTCGTGGCGTGCGTCCGCGACCGCTACACGCCGTGGGCGGTCACCGTGGTCACCGAGCCGCCGGCCTCGGGCCGCTACCAGGAGGTCATGGTCGCCGGTGTCCCGAGCGCGCTGGGCCTGGCCGGCAATACCCTCGGCGTGGCGCCGCTCACCAGCGACTGCTCGGCCTTGCCGAGCGCGATCGGCTTCGCCTTCGCCAACGCCCACCCGGCCTCCGCCGAGCAGGTCGACAACCTGTGCACCACGATCATCCACGAGGCCGGTCACCTGTACGGGCTCGATCACGAGTTCGCTTGCAAGGACCCGATGACCTACCTCGCGGGCTGTACCCCCAAGGTCTTCGTCAACCGCACGTTGCCGTGTGGTGAGCTGGCCGGCGAGCGGCCGTGCCAGTGCTCGGCCGGCCAGAACTCGTTTTCGATCCTCATGGATCGGTTCGGACCCGGCCAGCAGCCGGCGGCGCCGGTGACCCGCATCCTGGCGCCGGTCGAGGGCGCGACGGTGCCGTCGCGGTTCTCGGTGTTCGTCGCGGTCGACAGCCCGCGCCAGGTCGCCGAGATGACCCTGTGGGTCAACGGCCGGTCGTGGGTCTCGGTCGGCGCCCGGGACGGCAGCAGCCCCTACGAGCTGGTCACGCCGGCCGAGCTGCCCGACGGCCAGCTCGCCCTCGAGGTCCACACTCGCGACGACCTGGGCAACGTCGCGGTGGTCACGACCACCGCGATCAAGGGCGCCGCCTGCACCACCGCCACCACCTGCGCCGACGGCCAGACCTGCGTCGATGGCGCGTGTCGGTCCGGTCCGGGGACCCGGGGGCTCGGCGAGGCCTGCAGCCGTCACGACGACTGCGCCGGCCGGCAGTGCACGCTCGTCGACGGCGCCGGCGTGTGCAGCCAGCCGTGCTGGCCGCTGGGCGCGGCCTGCGGCGACGGCCTGACCTGCCAGACCGCCGACGACGAGAGCTACGCGTGCGCGCCGACCGTCGACGACGGTGGCTGCTGCTCGACCGGCGGCGATCCCGGCGCCGCGGCCGCCCTGGCGCTCCTCACCGTGGTCGCGGTCGGCCGCCGCCGCCGCCGCTAGCGCCCACGTCCACGACTCACGGCACGCCGTCGATGCAGCAGCCGTTGGCGCAGAACCGCCCGGTGCCGCAGCTGATGCCGGGCCCGCAGGCCATCGAGCCCACCGGGCACTCGTTCATGTTGTTGCAGGTCTCGGGCAGGTCGCCGGGATCCTGACCCGGGCACAGCACGCATTCGGCGGGGTTGCAGGTCGTGCCGCAGTCGGTGCGCTTGACGCACGACGGGCAGGCCGTCGGATCGTTCAGGTTGCTGTCGTTGCAGTTGGGCGCCACCGCCGGGTTGGTGAGGATGTCGCGGCACACGTTGGTCACCGGATCGCAGACCGTGCAGCAGCCGAAGCAGTCGCAGCCGGGCGGCGTCAGCGGCGCGCACAGCTCGATGCACGCCTCGGTCTCGGGGCTGACGCACTCGGCCGGATCGTAGCGGTTGGCGCCAAACGGGCAGCTCGCGCGATCGGGCGCGCCCAGGAGGCAGCACACGTGGATGCTGCACCCGTCGTTGCCCGAGCCGCTGTTGCCGTCGAAGAAGCAGTCCTGATCGACCTGGTCGATGTTGTCGCCGGGGATGCCCGTGGCGAACGAGTTCTCGTCGTTGTCGAGGGCGCCGGTGCACTCGAGGTCGTCGCCGTCGATCTGGCCGTCGCCGTCATCGTCGACGCAGTTGTTGCATTGCGGGCCACCGGCCATGCACATCCCGGTGGTGCCGGCGTCGGGGCCCGTGCCGCCGTCGCCGTCGCCGATGCCGCCGTCGCCGGTGCCGTCGGGGGCGTCGATCGTGCCCTGGTTGTTGCCATCGCCGCCGCCGCACGCGGCGATGAAGAACAGCGCGGCGAGCGCGAGGATTCGGATCGCGATCATGGAGACTCCTGTCGATCGGTTCGGGACGTTCGAGGCGGGCTCGCGGGCGCCCCTGGATAGGCGAGTGATCTGGACGGGCGCACCCCTCGTGCGCCAGAGGTTCAGTGCAGAGGTTCAGTGCGGCAGCCGTTCGAGCAACGTGTGGGCGTCCGTGGCGTTGCTGCCCTGCGGGTACGCTCGCAGGTAGCGCTGCGCCAGGGTGCGGGCGCGGCCGTGGTCGCCGCGCTCGAAGGCCAAGCGAGCGGCCGCGTACAGCCCATTGGCAGCCCAGGGCCCCCGACGAGCGGCCAGGGCCTGATACGCGGTCAAGGCGGCGGCGGGATCGGACGCCTCGAGGGCGGCGGCGGCGGCGTAGGCGGCCTTGCCGTCGAAGGCCGGGGCCGGCGGCTCGATCGGTCGCGGGCTCCGCGGCGCCGTCGGGGCGGCGACGATCGTCGGGGTCGGGTCGGTCGCCGTCGGGTCGGTCGCCGTCGGGGCGGTCGCCGCCGTCGCGCTCGCCGCACCGTCGGTCGCGGTCGGGTGGACGCCCTCGGCGTCCCACGACTCGCCGGCGCGCACCAGCGCCCGCCGGCCGTCGGCCAGCACCTCGACCACGCCATGGCGGACGTCGACGATCGCGCCGTCGCCGAGGCGGGTCACAGTGAAGCCGGTGCCGACCACCGTGACCCGGACCGCGCCGGCGTCGACGACGAAGGGCGGTCGACCCATCCGCGGGGCGACCTCGAAGGAGGCCTGGCCGCGATCGAGGATCATGCCGACCCCGCGATCGCCGCCGTGGAGGTACAGCGCCGAGAACGGCGCCAGGCGGATCGAGGCGTCGCCGACGCTCAGCTCGGTCTCGGCGGCGGCGGTCGCGACCCGGGACGGCATCGTCGTCGGGGCGCGGCTCGTCAGCTCGGCGCCGTCGCCCGGCCGCGCGGGCCAGGCCAGGGCGACCGCGGCGGCCGCAGCCACCGAGACGGCGGCCGCCACCGGCCAGCGCCAGCGGGCGCGCGGGCTGGGCGGCGCCACGACCACCGGGGCGTCGAGGGTGGCCCAGAGCTGGCGCTCGAGGCGGGCCCAGGTCAGGTCGGGCAGGGGCTCGACCGGGGGCGGGGGTAGGCGTTCGTCGGTCATCCGGCCTCCTCGGCGTCATCGCCACCCGCCAGGTCGTGCAGGTACTCGCGCAGGAGCGGGTCGGCCGCGGCGCGCTTGTCGAGCGCCTTTCGGGCCCGCCAGACTTGGGTCTTCACCGCCGGCACGCTGGCGCCGGTCAGCTCGGCCACCTCGGCCATCGAGCGGCCGTCGATCACCGCCAGCGCAAACGCCACCCGCTGCACCGGGTCGATCCGATCGAGGGCGCGATACAGCCGGACCACGGCGTTCCGCGCGCGCACCAGCCGGTCGGCGCTCGGGGCGTCGCTCTCGACCTCGATCTCCGCCAGCGGGGTCGCTCGGCGCCGGCGCAGGTGCGACAAGGCCAGGTTGGTCGCGATCGCGCAACACCAGGTCGTGAGGCTGGCCCGGCCGCCGTAGGACCCCATCGAGCGGAACACCGCCAGGTAGGTCTCCTGGAGCAGATCTTCGACGTCCTGGTTGCCGCCGAGGACGCGAAACAGGGTCCGGTGGACCGCGGTCCGGCTGCGCAGGAACAGGTCGCGCTGGGCCGCTCGGTCTCCGCTCGCGCACCGCGCCGCGAGGGCGGCGTCGTCATCGCGGGTCGTCACCAAGGCCAGCACGTCCCGTTAGTGCGATCATCGGGGCCCATGGTCGCACAATTCGACCTCGGGGCCCCTACGGCCAGCGAACCCCGGCGCCGACCGTGAGCCACGGCTCGGTGTGGGCCTCTGCCGACATGCGAAGCTGCCCGACCTGCTGCTCGAGGGAGATCCAGTCGGCGCCGACGCTGGCGATCGCCCGCCACCACCCGCGCTCCCAGCCCAGGTCGAGGCTCACCCCGACGGCCGCGGCCGTCGCGCTGTCTTCGATCCGCCGGTCGGTCTGCAGCTGAAGTCCAGACACCGTCGTCCAGACCACGCCGGCCCCCAGCGTCGGGCGCAGCCAGAGCGGGCCGACCGCCAGGCGCGGTCCGACGCGCAGCGTCGCCGCGACCTGGGACCAGCGATCGGCCGTGCCCACCCCGGGATCGATCGACGGCCCGATCTCGAGCGCCGCGAGGGCGTCGCCCCAGCGGTAGCCGCCCTCGACCTGGAGCGTGGCCCGGGGCGCCATCCCGAACCCGCCCAGGTTGGCGCGCGCGCCCAGGCCGACCAGGCCGGCCAGGCGCCAGCGGGGCGCCTCGGCGGGCGGCGGCGGCGGCGGCGGCGGCGGCACAGGCGGCACCGGTGGCACCGGCGCGGTCTCGACCGGCGGCAGGGGCTCGGTCGGCGGGCGCTCGAGGCGCATCCAGGTCTTGATCGACAGCGCCAGCGCCGCCGCGCCGGGCTCGTCGAGGGTCGACGGGGTCGCCAGCACCTGGAACGTCCCGGTGTCGCGGTCGTACAGCTCGAGGGAGCCGGCGCGGTAGATCGCGATGAAGCCCGCGCGGTGGCGCTCGCCCAGGGCCGCCGGCGCGTCGGTCGTGCTCGCCAGCGCGATGACCTCGGTCTGCCACGGGGCCACCGCGGTCGCGACCGCGTCGGCCACCACCGGTGGCGCGGCCACCAGGACCAGGCGGGTCGGCTCCTCGGCCCGCGCCGGCGCCACCGACGCGGCGACCACAGTCACCGCGAGCGCCCCCAGCGCCAGCGCGCGGGTCCCTCGGGGCCTGGTCACTCGGGGCACGGGTCCACCACCGCGAAGTTGTCGGTCGAAAACGACACCGAGCGAACGAGCGCCACATGCCCCAGCATCGCCCGGTCGAGCTCCGGGGTCCGGGCACCGTAGGGGTAGGCGAACACCGTCGGAGCGTGGCCTCCCGCGCGCAGGCCGTCCAGGCTCGGAAGCGCCTCGTCGCGCAGGTAGGCCGCCAGCCCGCGGTCGTCGACCACGTCGGGCGCCCGCAGGTGGTTCGCGCCGTGGGCCTCGATGCCGTGGCCGCGGTCCGCCAGGTCGCGCAGGGCCGCGCGGTCGGCCTCGCCCATCAGGTGGAACCGGGTCACGAAGAAGGTCGCGCGCGCCCCGTGACGCTCGAGGAGCGCCGCGGTCTCGACCCAGGCCGCCACGTCGTCGTCGTCGAGGCTGAGCGCCAGGCCCGGGGCCGCCGGTGGTCCCGCCGCCAGCTCGCCGTAGGTGAAGCTCGCGAGCCCCAGCTCCGCCGCCCTCGCCGCGATCGCCTCCAGCCGGCGCGGGTCCGACAGCCGGCCCGGCGCGTGGGCGTAGAGCTGCACCACCGAGCCCTCGTCGCGCGCCCGCTCGAGGGCCCCGGCGATGCTCGACCAGTCCTCGTAGACCCCGCGGTCCACGCTCGCCGCGCACAGGACCCGCCGCCCCGGCCCGCGGTAATAGATCTCGTCGACCTCGTCGAGCGGGGTCCGGCAAGCGCCCAGCGCGCAAACCGCGTAGGCTAGGGCGCCTTGCCAGCTACCGCGTCGCGCGCCGCCCTGGCGCTCCTCGGCCTCGCCGCCGTCGCGTCCGCCGAGCCCGCTCCCCCCGGGCGCGACGTCGGGACCCGCCGCCTGGCCGGCCGCGCCGTCGAGGTCACCGCCGCGTACCAGTGGTCCATGGCCGCGGGGACCCTGGGCGCGCCGTGGTCCCTCGCCATCGACGCCGCCTGGGCCGTCACCCCCGAGCTCACCCTCGGGGTCAGCCACAGCGCCCAGGCCCAAGGCCGGGTCCGCGGCGGCGGCGGCTTGTGCATCGAGAGCGACGCGCACCTGTGCGACGCACTATACGCCGGCGGCTACCTCGATGCTCGCCTCGCCCTGCCCGGGTCGCCCGGCGTCACGCTCTTGGCCCGCCTCGGCGCCGACCTCGTCGGCCCCGACCCCGCCAAGCCCGTCATGCGCGTCGGCGCCGGCCTGCGCCGCCGCTGGGGCCAGGCCTGGCTCGTCGCTCAGCCCGAGCTCGCCATCGCCCTCGCCGAGCGCGGCAACGGCAACGAGGACGGCGTCCTCGTTCCCGTCTGGGCCGGCGTCGACCTGTCGCCCGTCCGGGTCTGGCTCGAGACCGGCCTCGACAGCGACATCGAGGCCTTCGCCGACGAGGTGCGCCTGCGCTTCGGCGTCGGCGCCGCCCGAGACCTCGGCCCCGTCACCCTCGGCCTGTCCCTCGGCTTTCCCCAGCTCTTCGGCCCCCAGAACAGCGGCCGCCTCCGCCAGGCCGCCCTCTCGCTCACCTGGTTCCGCTGACCGCCGCCACCCCTCCGCGCCCCCCGTTCCGCCCCCCGTTCCGCCGCCGATCACCCTCGCACTCTCGCTCCGTCTCCCGCTTGACAGCCCCCGGCCCCTTGGGGCATCCATACCTTCCCGGAACCACCCGGGAACCTTCCGAAGTAGCTCAGTGGTAGAGCAGCCGGCTGTTAACCGGCGGGTCGCAGGTTCGAAACCTGCCTTCGGAGCCATTTTTCTCTCGTCGCCAACCAACGGCGAGGGTCGGTAAACAGAAGCCCCCAAGGAGCGATCCGAGGGGGCTTCGCCGTTTCTCCCCAGAACTCCGGGCGTTTCGCGCGCTGCGCGTGCTGCGGCGTCGCTCTCGCGCGTGCTCACAGAGAGCGCCGAGCGAGCTCGATGAGCGCCGCGTGGGACAGCTCTCCCGCTCTCTCTCCTGTCCCGTGGGGAGAGAGAAGCCGAGAGGCGTTTAACTGCGTACCCGGCGATCAACAGTCGGCCCCGTTGGTCAACAGCTTCGGCGTCCGAGAAGGGCCGAGCCTGTTGATCATCGGGGCGAAGGCTTGCGGCGGGCGACAAACGGTGCCCGCCCGTGCGCGCGGCGAACCGATCGCGCGAGCTTCGAGCGTCGGCGTCGTCGCGGGCGTCGGTGGCCTGTTGATCGCCGGGGCGCGGTCCCGGCAGGCGCGGGCCGTCGGCGTCTACCCGGCCGAGGGCAGACGGATCTCGAGACGCCCGCCCTGCGTCCGTTTGCCCACGAGCGTGGCGCTGCCGCCGTGCGTCGTCGCGATGTGTCGGATGAGCGCGAGGCCGAGGCCGTGGCCCGGTATGCGCCGCTTGAGGGCTTCGCTCGAGCGGAAGAACGGCTCGAAAGCCCGCTCGCGTTCGGACGCTTCGACTCCCGGACCATCGTCGTCGACGTGAAGGACCGCGATGCCCTCCACGAGCGACAGCTCGGTCGTCACGGCGCTGCCAAACTTGAGCCCATTCGCGATCGCGTTGGCGACCATCGTGCCGAGGAGGGTTGCGTCACCGCGAACGAGCGCGTCGCCTTCCGACACTTCCACCCGCGAGCGGTCATCGTTTGGAAGAGACTGAACGACGTCCTCCAGGAGGTCGCGCAACGACACGACCTCGTGTGCGTCTGCCGCCGAGCGCGCGGGCACGGAGAGAATGAGCAGTCTCTCCACGAGCATCGAGAGCTCGGCGAGCTTCTGCTGTGCCACCGTCGCGCCCTCCCGTGCGCCCGGCTCCGTGATGTTCTCGGCGAGCAGCTCGAGCTCGGCGCGCACTGTCGTCAGCGGCGTGCGGAGCTCGTGGGCGGCGTTCGCCGCAAAGCGATGGGCTTGCGAAAGTGCCCGCTCGACGCGCACGATGAGCTGTTCGATCGTGCGGCGCAGCGCGTCGACCTCGACGATGCCCTCCTCGCTGCCGAGGGTCGCGCCTTCGAGGGCATCGATGTCGAGCTGCGCGATGCGCTCACGGAGTCGCGTCAACGGGGCGACGATATGCCGGGAGATGGGGCGGCTCGTCGCCCACGCCAGGGCTGCGGCGAAGAGCGCCGCCAGGATCGCCGCTGCGGCGAGCAATGCGGTAAGCGGCGTGTGAGCAGCGCCCACCACGGCAGCGAGTCCGTTCGTCGCTTGCGCTCGACACACGCGCAGCGCGTTCGAGTTCGTCGTCGAGCATCCGGCGACGGCGGGCAGCCCTACGCGGCGATCTCCGACCAGGAGGCTACCTCTCGCGTCGTAGACGGCGAAGAGCATCCCGGTGTGGTCCATCTCCTCGGACTCGTCCCGGTGCACTTCCCTGATCGCAGCGATGTCGCCGCCATCCAGACCGAGCTCCGTGGCGAAGGTCACGGCAGCCTCTTCGAGCCGACGATCCTCTGCTCGCTGCAGAAGAAAGGTTGCGAACACGATGGTTGCGAGCGCGGCGACGAGCGCAGACGCCGACGCTGCGAGGGCGGCGCCGGAAGCCACGCGGCGAACGATGCTACTGGCCACGTCGCGGCTCCTCTGCGAGCGCGTACCCTTCGCCCCGCAACGTTCGAATCAGATCGGAGCCGAGCTTTCGCCGGAGCCGCCCAACGAGCACCTCGAGGCTGCTCGCTGCGGTCTCGCTCGCGTCTCCCCACACGCTCTCCAGGAGGTCCAAGCGGGAGACGACTCGGCCAGCCCGACGCACCAGGATCTCCAAGATGGCCCACTCCCTCGCCGTGATCGCGACCTCCTGCCCGGCGCGCGTTGCGTGTCGTCCTGCGACGTCGAGGACCAGGTCGTCGTTTCGGTAGGTGAGGCCCCGCGGCAGCGCACCTCGGCGCCCGAGCGCACGAACGCGTGCTCGGAGCTCCGCGACTGCGAACGGCTTGCCGAGGAAGTCATCGGCGCCGGCATCGAGACCCTCGACGCGCAGGGCGACCTGCGAGAGCGCGGTGAGCAGCAAGATCGGCACCGTGGAGCCGTCCGCGCGAAGCTCTCGGCACAACTCGAGGCCGAACCCGTCTGGCAGCCGTAGGTCGAGCACGATCAACTCGGCGCCCTCTGCGACACGCTCGCGCGCAGATTCGAGGTCCTCCGCAGTCGTGACGGCGTGGCCGTCAGCGCGGAGTGCCCGTGCCACCACGCTCCGTACCTCCGCTTCATCATCGACGACCAGAACCCGCATCTTTTCCCCTCAGTCTACCGTCGCGGTCTCCGCACCGCGACCGCCCCCACCAAGCCAGACGTAGAGCGCGGGCGTCACCAGGAGCGTCAGGATGGTGGAGCTGACCAGCCCGCCGAGGATGACCACCGCCATGGGGTGTTCGATCTCGTGCCCAGCCGTGTGTCCGCCGATGACGACAGGCACCAGAGCAAGCCCGGTGGCGAGCGCCGTCATCAGGATAGGGCCGAGGCGCTCGCGCGCGCCGCGTACCACGAGCTCTCGTCCGAAGGGAACACCCTCCTCGCCCTCGAGGTGACGGAAGTGGGAGACGAGCATGATGCCGTTTCGTGCAGCGATCCCGATGACCGCCACGAGACCGATCAAGGTGCCGAGCGACACCACGCCCGAGGTTGCTGCGGCCACGACGCCTCCGACGAGCGCGAACGGGAGGCCAGCGAAGACCATGAGGGCCAGGCGAGCCGAGCGAAAATCGGCGAGCAGCACGAAGAAGATCCCCACGATGGCTAGGGCGGCAACGCCGAAGAGCCGAGTGCGCGCGGCGCTTCGCGCAGCACCTTCTCCGAGGATCTCGGCGTGGTGCCCTGGTGGAAGCTCGAGCGCCGACACCCTGGACGCTACCGCCGTGCTTACGCTCGACAGGTCCGCGCCCGGCGCGAGGTCGATGAGCACGTCGAGCTTTCGCGTGGTCGCGTCGTGGGCGATGGTGTTCGGCACCGGAACGATCGTCACGTCAGCGACGTCGCCGAGGCGGGTGAGCACACGGCCGTCGACCGCGATCCCGAGATCGCGCACCGAGGCGACATCCGCTCGACTCGCCTCCGTGCCCCAGACGACGACGTCGATCGGTTGCAGGCCTCGTACGAACTGGCCCGCCGTATCGCCCGCAAGGAGCGTTGCAGCCCTCGCCCGAACCAGGCCGGGCTCGATGCCGAACGCTGCACAACGGTCTGCGTCCACGTGGATCTGGATCTGGGGCACCAGCACCTGCGCCTCTGGCCGCGCGTGCGAAATGCCTGGCACGGCCTCCAGGTCGTGCGCGAGCGTCCCGGCGATCGCTCGAAGCGCATCGATGTCATCGCCTCGAAGGCGAATCACGATCGCGCCGCCACCGCCGCTGAGCACCTCCCGCATGCGCTCCTGCAAGTACGTCTGCACATCGCGAAATACGCCGGGGTAGCCATCCACGACATCCCGCACACGCTGGGACGTGACGGCGAGGTCGGCGTTCGGATCGACGCTGATCCATAGCTCCGCGAAGTTGGGTCCGACGACTTCGTCGGCGACCTCGGCGCGGCCGATGTGCGCCCCGAAGTTCCGCACGCCTGGCACGGTCAGAAGCTCTGCGCGCGCCAGGTTCGCGGTCCGCGCGACCGCCTCCAGCGAGGTCCCGGGCCGCGCGACCCAGTGCATCAAGAAGTCATTCTCGGCGAAGTGCGGGAGAAACTCCTCTCGTAGCGTCGAGCCGAGGACCGCGGTCATCGCGAGCAGCCCGAGGGTTCCCGCGAGCAGACGCTTCGGGTGGTTCAGCGTCCGCCTCAGCACCGGCTCGTAGGCACGGAGAAGCGCAGTCGCGATCGGCGAATGGCGTTCGGCTCCTTGCGTCCTTCGGAGCAAGAGCAACGCAAGGACCGGCGTGATGGTCAGGGCCGTCACCGTGCTGGCGAGGATCGCAAGGCCGTACGCGAGGGCGAGCGGGCGAAAGAACTCTCCGGCGACGCCTTCGAGGAAGAGAATCGGAACGAAGACCAGGAGCACGATTAGGCTCGCGAACACGATCGCGCTCCGCACCTCCAGGGAGGCGTCGAGTACCACGCGCATGGCGGTTCGCAGGTCGGGAGGTTCCGGGAGCGCTCGGAGCCTACGATGGATGTTCTCGACGTCGATGATCGCATCGTCGACGACCTCGCCGAGGGCGATCACGAGGCCGGCGATGACCATCGTGTCGATCGTGCGCCCGAGCAACGTCAAGACGAATGCCGCAGCGAGGAGGGAGAGCGGGATCGCCAGGACGCTGATGAGCGCAGTGCGCGTGTTCCACAGGAAAAGAAAGAGCACGGCCACGACGAACGCGCAGCCGATACCCATCGCGTGACCTAGATTTCTGAGCGCACGTTCGATGAAGCTCGCCGGCCGAAAGATCGTCGGGTCGACCTCGACCCCAGACAGACCAGGACGTAGGCGACCCAGCGCGGCATCGATGCCGGCGGTGACATCGAGTGTGCTCGCTCCGGGCTGCTTCTCGACGATGAGCAGGACGCCGCTCCCGCTCGTGACGAGCGCGTCTCCGATGGGGACGGAGTGCGACTCTCGCACCTCTGCAACATCGCCGATCGTCACGGTCCCACGCCCCAGGGTGGAGAGCGGGACGCGAGAGAGTTCCTCCGCATCGCGAGCCATGGCCGTCTGGACGACCGGAAGGCGAGTCGTGGGAAGATCGACGAGACCTCCCGCGCGAGGTGTCAGGGATTCACGGGTGGCCGCGACGAGCCGGCTCAAGTCCACTCCGTTTGCGACGAGTCGATCGGGGTCCGCGCGCACCTCGATGCGTCGACGGCGCTCGCCCCAAACCGCGACGTTCGCGACCCCGGGCACCGACATCAGGGCCGGACGCACCCGCCACCGCGCGAGGTCGGAGAGCTCCGTCTGCGAGAGCGTGGCCGACCACATGCCGATCTTCATGATGCGGCTGGTCGACGAGAGTGGAGAAAGTAGCACCGGCGTTCGAGCGACGGTGGGCAAGCCGGGGGCGGCACGGGTGACGCGCTCCTGCACGAGAGCGCGCGCCTGGAGGAGGTCGGTACCCGTAGGAAACAGGAGGACAACCGAGGAGAGACCGAGCACGGAGCGCGAGCGAATCGCCGTCATTCCTGGCGTCCCTGCGAGCGCGGCTTCGAGCGGCGTCGTCACGAGCGCCTCGACCTCTTCGCTCGAGAGCCCAGGGGCTTCGGTCTGGATCTCGACGCGCGGCGGTGCGAACTCGGGGAACGCGTCGAACCGAGCGTCGCGAACGCCGCGTCCGGCCAGGGCGACGAAGAGCACGGCGAGCCCGACGACGACCCAACGTTGCTGGAGGCACAGTTTGACGAACTCGCGCATCAGTGCCCCGGGGGAAACTCGGCGCCGAACAGCTCGACCGCACCTACGGAAACGATGCACGAACCGACGGCGGGCCCGTGCGCGAGCACCATGTCGTCAGCGGCGCGGCGTGCGGGGTCGACCCGTGCACGTACGTAGCGGCCGCCTTCGCATCGGTACACCCAGGCCCCGCCCCATGCGTCGATCACCACGGCCGAAGCCGGGACGATGAGCGCGGAAGTCGTGTCCTCTAGGGGGAGCTCGACGAGCACGCGCTCGCCGGGGGCGAGCCCTGCGTCGGTGGGCAGCGTGAGATAGCGGTCCACCGTGCTCCGATCGGGCTCAGCAGTGGGAGGCCCGGGAACGAATCGAGCCTCAATGGCGCGGCGCTCCCCGTTTCGTCGCACTCGAGCTGCACCGCTCGAGTCGAGGCGCGCGAGATCGCCCGCGTAGACCGGCACCCTGACCTGCAGTGCGTCCACCCCCACCAGCTCGAAGAGCGGTGCACCAGCGGCTACGGGCTGGCCTTCAGCGATTGCGAGCAGCCGGATCACTCCGTTGCCGGGCGCCCGCACGAGCATGGCGACGTCGGAGAGCAGTGGGTCGCGTGAGAGCGTGGTCGCCCGCGCCCTTGCTGCCGCGAGGTCAGCCTGAGCGACATCACGCGCGGCGACGGCCTCTTCGAGTGCCCGGGCGCTCCCCGCACCCTGGTCGATGAGTGCCTGGTTGCGGGTCACCCGTAGCTCGAGCGCAGCCAGGTTTGCTTCGGCGGCCGCGACCTCGCGGGCGACGCGCGCGCGGGTGTCTCGATCCGTGGGCGCGATGGCCGTGAGGCGAAGCAACCCCGCTCCACGCAGGACCGCTGCCCCAGGGAGCAACGGCTCGCTGGTCACGAAGTGCACTTCGCCCGCCACCGGCGCCGTCACGGTCACGGTTCGCCCGGGCGGCACCACGACCTCGCCACCGACGAGGCGGGTTCGCGGAACCGGCCCCGCTCTCACCGAGGTCGTCTCGATGCGAAGCCGGGAGATGGCTTCAGCCGACAGGTGCACCGCGGGCAGGTCCGCCTCGGCGATCGGGTGCGAGACCTCGGAAGCGGCGGTGTGATGTGAGCGCGGCGCCGTGTTCGAATCACATGCGCTTGTAAGCGCGAGGAGCGTCGCGAGCTGAAATCGGTTCATGGGCTACCTCGTTCCGCGCGAGCACGTGACGCGACCTCGGCAGCGCTCTGCAGGCGCGCACCAATCGCGCGCTCGAGCTCCGCGAGCGCGCGGCGCTGCTCAGCGATGAGCTCCGCGCGCCGGAGCCTCGCCTCTCCGGCGCGTCTTTGGACATCGAGCACGATCAGGAACGGCTGGTCCCCCGTCTCGAACCCGTGCGTGGCCATCTCCAGGGCAGCGTCGAGGGCTGGAAGCACCTCGGTCTCGAAGCGCTGACGGGAGCGGGTCGCCTGCTCGAACCGGGCGTGCGCCAAGGTGACCTCCATGATCACCGTCCGTGCGACCATCTCGTGCTGCGCGGTCGCGCGCTCCACCTCTGCCTCGGCTCGGCCGATGCCGCCCTGGTTCTGATTGAAGATTGGCAGGTCGGCGCGTCCTCCCAAGCGGAGCGCCGGTCCCGCGGGCTGGCCCCACTGAGTCTCGACGAGCGCGCCGAGATTCACGATCCGACTGCGCTCCCATCCGGCGCGCGCGGTCGCCGCCGAGATGGCCAGCTCCGCAGAGCGAGCGTCGGGGCGCGCCACTCGCGCGAAGCCGATCAGCTCACGCAGGTCAGGTGTAGTTGCGACGTCGGTCGAGAACCTTGCTCGGAGTGGACTGCCCGGCGTGTCGTCGACCGCCAGCGTCGCGACGAGCCTGGCGCGAGCCATCACGGCCTCCGTGTGCGCGAGGTCGCTCGCATCGGCGCTCGTGCGAGCGTCGGCAGCGAGCACGCGCTCCTCGAGCGGGCTGACCTCTCCGACACCTGCACGCACGGACGCGATGCGCGCGATCTCCGCGGCGATCCTCGCGAGCTCGGCGCGGACCTCGGCGCGATCCGCCGCGAGCCCCAACTCGACGTGAAGCAATCGGGCATCGCGCACGAGGTCGAGGGCGCGCATCAGGACGGCCTCGCCAGCAACGTCCGCATCGCGAGCCGCAGCCTCCGTGCGATTCGGCATCTGCCACAGCGACTCGAGCGGAACGAGAAGGGTGGCGACCGCCGTAATAGGACCGATGGGCCCCATCATGCTGAGCTGCGGGTTCGCCGGGCGCCTCGCCTCGTCGAGCGTGGCGAGCGCGGCGTCGATTCGCGTCAGCTCAGCCCGGAGCGCCGGGTTTCGGCACAACGCGACGGCGACCACCTCCGCTTCGTCGACGCCGTCCTCGAGCCGGACGTCGCTAGGCAGCGCGTCACGCGAGCGGCCACACGTGCCGGATCCAATCCGGTCCTCGAGCTGCCGGTCCAACCATCCACGATCGCGGAACGTCGTCGCGCAGCCCGACAGGCTGAGACAAGCGATTAGGGTGGCGAGGTGCCGCGTCACGCCCTAGGTGTCGCATCCGAGGCCAAACACAGCCTGAACGCGGGGGGCAACGAAGCGGCGGGCCTACTTCCAGATCGTCAGGAGCGCGCCGGCGATCATGAGCGCCGTCCCAAGGCCGACCTTCCACGAAATCTGTTCGCCGAGCAGCACTCCGGCGAGGACGATCGTGAACGCAAGGCTCACCTTGTCGATCGGCGCGACGCGGGAAGCGGGCGCCATTTGGAGCGCCTTGAAGTACGCGAGCCACGAGATGCCGGTCGCCACGCCCGAGAGGACGAGGAAGAGGACCGAACGGCGATTCAGCTCCCTGATGACGTGGTGCTCTCTTGCCGCGAAGACGACGCCCCAGGCGAAGACCAGGATGACGACGGTGCGGATCGCCGTCGCCAGGTTGGAGGGAACGTCCTTCACGCCGACTTTGGCCAGGATGGCCGTCGCCGACGCGGCGAGAGCGGCGATGAGAGCGTAGGCCCACCAAGTCATGCAGTTGTTGTACCGCCTCCCCCGAGGCCGCGTCAGGCCGAACGCGCCACGGCCCTGGAGTCGCCTTCGCGCCGGCGGTTGTCGCGCTACGGGCGAAGCCTCACCCCACCAGCTTCGTGAGCAGCGCCATCCCGCGCGCGGTCTCGGCGGGCGTCGCGTCGGCGAGCTCGAGGTACACGCGCCCGCTCTCGTTGTAGTCCTCGGTGTTCACGCACCAGCGCTCGCTCGCGGGCGTGGCCAGCTCGATCTCGGCGGCGAGCTTGTGCAGCGCGGCCTTCACGACGCGGTAGCTGGTGCCCTTGGGGAAGCGGAGCGCGATCTGCGGCTCGGGCGTTCCGTAGCGGCTCTCGCCCTGACTCACCGCCTTCGTCGCCTGCGTGTTCTTCGTCGTCGTGCTCATCGTCGTCCTCCGTGCCGCGTCGTGCGAAGTGCCCGTCGCGTGAGGACATACAGGCTTCCGCTTGTGCCACCGGCAAGGCCGAACACGTTGATTTCTAGGGTGTTTTCAGGCGACTGGAATAGCTGCGAGGTTCCGCGCAGATGGGGCGGCGGAGGCGGTTGTAGGCCAGCCGACGCCCCGCCGATTCCGCCGCGTTCACGCGCCCGTGGTGCCCGCGTTCGTGAAGAGCGCGGCCGCGTCTCGCGCGCCGAGATGCGCGAGGTAGTGGCCGATGGCCCCCCGGAGGAACTCCATGCGGTTCTTGATGCCCTTCGCGCGCCAGGCCTCGTCCATCTTGTCGGCGACGTCCGCCTCGAGCCGCAGCGGGAGAATCTTCACATCGAGCGGCTCGCCGTCGCGCGCGCGGGTCTTGCGCGGCCCGACGTTGATGCGGCCCTTCTCGGCCTCGCGGATCTTCCAGATGAGGTAGCGGCGGTCGTCGCTGCCCGTCGAGCGACCGACGACCTCGAGGTACTTCGTCTGCAGCTCCTCGA
>JAGPCY010000057.1 GCA_018057825.1 Kofleriaceae bacterium
ACCCCGACCCCGACCCCGACCCCGCCCCCGACTCCGACCCCGAACCCGAGACCGAGTCCGAGACCGAGACCGAGACCGAGGCCGAGACCGAGACCGAGGCCGAGACCGAGACCGAGACCGAGGCCGAGACCGAGACCGAGACCGAACCCGAGACCGAGATCGAGGCCGAACCCGAGACCGAACCCGAGGCCGAACCCGAGACCGAGTCCGAGACCGAGTCCGAGTCCGAGTCCGAGTCCGAGACCGAGTCCGAGTCGCGCTACCGCGCGCCGCCGGTGGCGCGCGCGGCCCGCAGTTGGCCCTCGAGCTCGACCAGCGCGTCGATGGGCAGACCCCGCGCCTTGCCGCGGATGATGAGCGCGGTCATGAAGGCCGCGGTCTGGCGACCGACCTTAGTGAAGTGCGCCTCGAGGTACGGCTCGAGGGGCAGGGGCAAGGCGGGACGAGCCAGGGCCAGGGCCACCCGCAAGACCCGCGGCCGGGTCAAGATCGCCAGGCGTCGCGGCACCGGCCGGCCGTCGGCGGCGATGGTCAAGGCCTCGCGAGCGCCGCGGGCACCGAGGGCCAACGTGCCGGCGGCGATCGCGCCGCGGACCCGCCACCCGCCGAGCTCGAGGCCGACCAGGTACGGCATCATGACCGCGCTGGCCAGGGCCGCGCTCGCCGTGACCTCCTTCGCCACCTTGGCCGGGAAGCCGCCGGCAGTCAGCGCCGCGACCACCACCTCCGCTCGCGGCCCGGCGTGGGGCGCCTTGGTCAGCGGCGGCAGGTAGTAGGCCATCCCCGGTCGCGGGAACCGGGTCTCGCCGGGCAGCGGCGCGTGGTAGCTGATGAGCGTGATGAGGCCCGCGACCAGCCGGTCGGGGGCGCAGCCGGCGGCGAGGTAGGTGGCCTGGGCGTCGAGGCCGGGCTGGAGCGCCAGCACCGTGGCGTCGCCGGTCGCGGCCACCAGCTCGCGCAACCACGGCCCGTCGAGGGCGGTGGCGTCGACGGTGACGACCACCAGCGCCGGCGCCGCGGCCGCGACCTCGGCCATCGTCGTCGCCACCGCGAACCCGGCGAAGCGCTCGGCCCGGACGCCGCGCGTGCGCAGGTGGTACAGGTCGTAGCCCGCGGTGGCCTCGGCCCGGTACTTGTCGCGGACGAACATCGTCACGTCGGCGCCGCCGCGCGCCAGGTAGTGGCCGTAGACCTGGCCGACCGCTCCCGCTCCGACGACCAGCGCGCGCAGCTTGCCCATGGCCGCGATCTACCACGCGCGGGCGCGCGCCCGGCGCGCCGCGATCACTCGGCCAGGGCGCGCAGGGCCGCGGTCAACGGCACCGCGTAGAAATCGCCGCTGGTGTCGGGGTTGCGGCGGACGAAGATCAGGCGGTTGCGCGCCCAGTCGATCGTCGGGTGGTACTCCTCGAGCTCGGTGTTGACGCACGGACCGGCGTCGACCGCGGCCGAGTACTCGCCGGCGACCCGCAGCGAGAAGAACACGTCGCTGTAGGGCGCCGCCGGATCGGGGTCGAGGGAGCCCAGGGCCAGCAGGCGACCGCCCGGCGTGAGCGTCGGGTTGAACTCCCAGATCGCGGTGTTGAGATCGCCGGGCAGCGGCGCGGCGGCGCCGAAGCCGGCGCCGGTCCGCGGCGCGCGCCACAGATCCCAGGCGCCGACGCCGTCCTGCCGATCGCTGTTCCAGTAGAGCGTCCCGTCGGCGGTGACCGACGGGAAGAACTCGTTGGCGTCGGTGTTGACCGTCGGGCCCAGGTGCTCGGGCGCGGTCCACCCGGTGGCGGTGCGCCGGACCCGCCACAGATCGCCGTCGGGCCGGCCGGCGCCGTCGGGCGTGGTCGGGCGAAACGACGTGTAGTAGACGGTGGCGCCGTCGAGCGCGATGAAGGGATCAAACTCGAGGAAGTCGCTGGCGAAGGTCGGGCGGGTCGGCGGCGACCAGCCGCCGCCGGGCAGCCGCCGGCTCTCGGCTAGCTCGAGGCCGGCCGGGCCCTCGCGGTGGAACATCGCCCACCGGCCGTCGGGCGAGAACACCAGGCGACCCTCGTCGCCGGCGGTGCTCCAGGTCGTGAGCTTCTCGACCCGGCACGGCGCGGCGTTTAGCTCGTCGACGGCGGCGGCCAGCTCGGGTGGCGCCGCGCCGGCGCAGGCGGTGACGAGGGCGGGGAGGGTGAGCGCGAGGAGGGGCTTGGACATGGCGTCACCCTCGCCGCGACCGGGCGCGCTGCCGAGCCACCTGGGACCAAGTGGACCGTGGCCGGGACGAGCCGAGTCGACCGCGGGAGCGGCCGCGCGTAGCCTGGGCCGATGTCATCGCCCGCCCTCGGCCGCCGCTCGATCCAGCTCGCGATCGCGACCGCGTGGTGGGTGCTGGTGGCCCTGGTCAGCGCGGCCAGCGCGCGCAGCCGCGGCGGCGCCGGCGGATGGGACGCGCTAGCGACCGCCCTGGCCGCGGTGGCGTTCTGGATCCCGCTCACCGTCGCGGTCTTCGCGCTGGTCGAGGGCGTGCCGCTCCGGCGCCCCGGCCTGGCCCGGGCCCTGGCGATCCACGTCGTCGGCGCGACCGCGGTCGTGGTCCTGCGCGCGCTGTGGATCTACGGCCTCGACCCGTGGGTCGGCTTCTATCCGCAGCCGCCGCGCCTGGCCACCGTGCTCATGCACTCGGTCGAGAACAACCTGTTCGTCTACTGGCTGTTCGTCGGCGTCGGCCACGCCGCGATCTACGCCCGCGACGCGGTCGAGCGCAGCCGGACCGCGGCCGCCCTCGAGGCCGCCCTGGCCCGCGCCGAGCAGGCGGCGCTGGCCGCCACCGTCGAGCCGCACTTCCTGTTCAACACCCTGTCGGCGATCGCCGAGCTGGTCCACCGCGATCCCGACGCCGCCGATCGCGCGATCGTGCAGCTCGCGGGCCTGTTGCGCCGGCTGGTCGACGATCGCCGCCAGGAGGTCACCCTCGCCGAGGAGCTGGCCTTCACCCGCGACTACCTGGCGATCGAGGCCCTGCGGTTCGGCGATCGCCTGGCGGTGCGGTGGGACGTCCCCGACGAGCTGCTCGCCACCGCGGTGCCGCGCCTGACCGTGCAGCCCCTGGTCGACAACGCCGTCCGCCACGGCCTGGCGCGGCGGGCGCGCGCCGGTCACCTGACGATCGCCGCCCGCCGCGACGGCCCCGATCGGATCGCGATCGCGGTCACCGATGACGGCGCCGGCCTGACCCCGGGGGCGGCCGAGCGCGGGCTGGCCACGGTCCGCGCCCGCCTGGCCCGGCTCTACGGCGCGGCCGGCGAGCTGCGCCTGGGCCCGGCGACCGGCGGGGGCGCCCGCGCCGAGCTGGTGGTGCCGGCGTGAGGGTCGCGATCGTCGACGACGAGCCCCTGGCGCGCGACCGCCTGGCCCGGCTCCTCGCCGCCCATCCCGACGTCGTCGTGAGCGCCTCGGTCGGCGACGCGTCGGCGGCGATCGCCACCCTGCCGACGGTCGCGCCCGAGCTGGTCCTCCTCGACGTCCGCCTGCCCGAAGGCGACGGCTTCGACGTCGCCGCCGCGGTCGCCGGGACCGGCGCCGAGGTGGTCTTCGTGACCGCCTACGACGAGTACGCGGTGCGGGCCTTCGCCGCCGGCGCCCTCGACTACCTGTGTAAGCCGGTCGACGCCGCGCAGCTCGCCCGCGCCCTCGACCGCGCTCGCGCCCGGCTGGCCAGCGCCGCGCGCCCCGAGCGCCTGGCGGTCCGCGACGGCGGGCGCTTCGTGTTCGTCGCGATCGCCGACCTCGACGCGGTGGTCGCCGCCGGCAACTACGTCGAGCTGCGCGCCGCCGGGCGGAGCTACCCGCTGCGCGCGACCCTGGCCTCGATCGAGGCCCGCCTCGACCCCGCGGCCTTCGTCCGCATCCATCGCTCGGTGATCGTGCGGACCGCGCGCATCGCGGCGATCGAGCCGCTGTTCCGCGGCGAGTACCTCGTGACCTTGGCCGACGGCACGACCTTCACCTCGGCGCGCACCTGCCGGGCCGGCCTGCGCGCCGCCCTCGGCTTGCCGCCGTGACCGCGAACTCGCGCGGCTCTGCTAGGCTGCCGGCGATGTCGACCCACCGCCGCTTCGATCGCACCGCCCGCCTGCTCGGCGACGACGGCGTGGCGCGCCTGGCGACGTCGACCGTGACGGTGTTCGGGGTCGGCGGCGTCGGCTCCTTCGCCGCTGAGGCCCTGGTCCGGTCCGGCGTCGGCCGCCTGATCCTGGTCGACTTCGATCGCATCTGCGTCACCAACGTCAACCGCCAGCTCCACGCCATGAAGGGCACCCTGGGCAAGCCCAAGGTCGCGGTCATGGCCGAGCGCTTGCGCCTGATCAACCCCGACGCGGTGATCGAGCCGCGCGCCGAGTTCTACGGCGCCGCGACCTCGGCCCGCCTGCTCAGCCCTGAGCCCGACCTGGTGATCGACGCGATCGACAACGTCACCGCCAAGATGCACCTGATCGCGACCTGCGTCCGCGAGCGCCTGCGGATCGTGTCGACCATGGGCGCCGCCGCCCGCCTCGATCCCACCCGGATCCGCGTCGGCGATCTGGCCGACACCAAGATCTGCCCCTTCGCGCGCGATCTGCGCAAGTCGCTCAAGAAGAAGCACGGCCTCGACTGCACCGTGCCGACCGGGGTGGTCGCGGTGTACTCCGAGGAGCCGCCCGTCGATCCCCACGCGCTGGCCTACGACACCGACGGCTTCGCCTGCGTGTGCCCGGGCGGCGACAACGGCCAGAACGACTGCGAGAAGAAGCACCGCGTCGAGGGCTCGGTGGCCTTCGTGCCGTCGGTGGTCGGCCTGACCGCGGCGGCGACCGCGGTGGCGATCTTGACCGGGGCCCGGGCGGTGCGCTGGCCGGGGCCAGCGCTGGCCAGCGCCGAGGCTCGTGATAGGGTCCGCGCACCATGATCAACGCTGGCGACAAGATCCCGTCTGTGACCATCAAGCAGGCCACCGCCGAGGGGCCCAAGGACGTCGACCCGGCCGCGCTGTTCGCCGGCAAGCACGTCGTCATGTTCTCGCTCCCCGGGGCCTACACCCCGACCTGCTCGAAGGAGCACCTGCCCGGCTACGTCGCGCGCTACGACGAGCTGCGCGCCAAGGGCGTCGACCTGATCGCGTGCCTGTCGGTCAACGACGCCTTCGTCATGAAGGCGTGGGCCGAGGAGCACGGCGCCCTCGACAAGGTCGTGATGCTGTCGGACGGCAGCGGCGCCTTCACCAAGGCGCTCGGCATCGAGCTCGACCTCACCGGCGCCCACATGGGCCTGCGCTGCCGCCGCGGTCTGTTCGACATCGTCGACGGCACCGTCAAGTCGGTCGACCTCGAGGCCCCCGGCAAGTTCGAGGTCTCGAGCGCCGCCGCGTGCCTGGTCAAGCTGTAGTCCTCCTCGTGGCGCTGGCGTGGGCCGGGTGCGGCGCCGCGCCGTCGCCGCCGCCGCCGACCGGCGACGCCGCCGGGTTGACCCGCTGGGTCGAAGGGCTGGCCGGGCGCGATCGGGCCGCGATCGAGCGCGGCCTGGCCGCCGCCGTCGTCGACGCCGCGGCCTGGGACGGCGCGGTCAGCGCGCCGTACCGCGGTCATCACGCCGCCTACGCCGCCGCGTACCCGGCCGCCACCGCCGCGGTGGTCGACGCCCTGGCCGCCGGCGGTCCGATCGCGGTTCGCCGCCACTTCGCCGACGACGGCCGCGCGGCCCCGGCCCTGCGCCGCGAGCGCCTGGCGGTGCCGGTCGGCGCCACGACCTACGTGATCGCGGTGGCCGGCCGCGATCTACCGGCGGTCGCGCGCTGGGCCGGCGGGCGGTGGCGGCTCCTGGCCGGCCTCGACGCCCTGACCCGCGACGCGATCGGCGCCGGCGATCACGACTGCGCCGTGGCCTACTCCGAGACCCGCGACTTCGGGCGGTGCATGGCGGCCAGCGCCCCGGTGGCGGTGGCGGCGCTGACCGGGCAGGCCGACGAGCGCGCGATCGCCTGTCGGCGCTTGATCGCGCTCCACGCCGCGGGCGCCTGCGGCGACCGTGATAGCGTCGCCCCGCCCACCCCGCCATGAGTCCGCCGCTCTTCCATCGCCTGCTCGTCGCCAACCGCGGCGAGGTCGCGGTCCGCATCGCCGCCGCCTGCGCCAAGCTCGGCATCACCCCGGTGTTCGCGGTGTCCGAGTCCGACCGCGACGCGCCGTACACCCGCGGCCGCGAGGTCGTCGTGCTGGGCCCGGCCCGGGCGGCGTCGAGCTACCTCGATCCTCGTCGGCTGGTCGCCGCCGCGGTCACCGCCCGCTGTAGCGCCCTCCACCCCGGCTGGGGCTTCCTGTCGGAGAACCCGATCCTGGCGGCGCTGTGCGAGCAGCACGGCGTGACCTTCGTCGGGCCGCCGGCCCACGTCATGGCCCTCATGGGCGGCAAGAGCCCGGCCAAGGCGGCGATGAAGGCGGCCGGCCTGGCGGTCATCCCCGGCTCCGACGGGCCGCTGCCGTCGGCGACCGCGGCCCGGGCCTGCGCCGATCGCGTCGGCTACCCGGTCCTGCTCAAGGCCGAGAGCGGCGGCGGTGGCCGCGGCATGCGCATCGCGCGGTCGTCGGACCAGGTCGAGGCCGCCTTCGCCGACGCCGCCGGCGAGGCCCGGGGCGCCTTCGGCGACGATCGGGTGTTCCTCGAGCGCCTGATCGAGGGCGGGCGCCACGTCGAGATCCAGGTGTTCTGCGATCGCTACGGCGCCGGCATCCACGTCGGCGAGCGCGACTGCACGGTCCAGCGCAACCATCAGAAGCTGATCGAGGAGAGCCCGTCGCCGGTCCTGCCCGACGACGTCCGCCAGGCCACCCTGGCCACCGCGGTCGCCGCGGCCCGCGCGATCGGCTACGTCGGCGCCGGCACGATCGAGATGCTGCTCGAGGATCGCCTCGACGGCCGGCCGGTCTTGCGGTTCATGGAGATGAACACCCGGCTGCAGGTCGAGCACACCGTGTCGGAGGAGCGCTCCGGCCTCGATCTGGTCGAGCTCCAGCTCCTGACCGCGGCCGGCCACCGCCTGCGCCTGGGCCAGGATGACGTGCGCCTCGACGGCCACGTGATCGAGTGTCGGATCAACGCCGAGGATCCCGACGCCGGCTGGCGCCCGGCGCCCGGCACGATCACCGACTGGCGCCTGCCCGATCGGCAAGGCGGGGCGATCCGCGTCGACACCCACGTCGAGGCCGGCTACGTCGTGCCGCCGCACTACGACAGCCTCCTGTGCAAGGTCATCGCCAAGGGCGCCGATCGCGCCGAGGCCATCGCCCGCATGCAGCAGGCCCTGGGCGAGCTGGTGTGCGTCGGCGTGCCGACCACCATCTCCGCGCATCGTCGGATCTTGGCCTCGCCCGACTTCGTCGCCCACCGCTACGACACCCGCACGATCCCAGGTCTGTCATGACGCTGGTCCCTCTGGTCCCCATCGGCAGCCCGCTGCCGCCCGCCGCCGACGATCACCGCGCCGCCCTGGCGGTCCTCGAAGACCGCCTGCGCGCGCGCCGCGCCGAGGTCGAGAGCGGCTGGGGGCCCAAGTACGTCGAGCGGGTCCACGCCAAGGGCAAGCTGACCGCCCGCGAGCGGGTGGCGCTGCTCCTCGATCCCGGCACCGCGGCGCGCGAGGTCGGGACCTTCGTCAACTACGGCGAGGTCTTCCCCGGCGATCAGCGCTCGCCGGCCGCTGGCGTCGTCACCGCCCTCGGCCTGGTCGAGGGCCGGTGGTGCATGATCATCGCCAACGACAACACCGTGGCGTCGGGCGCGTGGTGGCCGCGCACGCCGGAGAAGATCCAGCGGGCCCAGCAGATCGCGCTGCGCCTGCGCCTGCCGACGGTGTACCTGGTCGACTGCTCGGGGCTGTTTCTGCCCGAGCAGTCCAAGAGCTTCCCGGGCGCGCGCGGCGCCGGCCACATCTTCAAGATGAACAGCCTGTTGTCGGCTCACGGCGTGCCCCAGCTCGCCGGGGTGTTCGGCGACTGCATCGCCGGCGGCGGCTACATGCCGATCATCTCCGATCGGGTCTACATGACCGAGCAGGCGTACATGGTGATCGCCGGCGCCGCGCTCATCAAGGGCGCCAAGAGCCAGAAGATCACCTCGCTCGACATCGGCGGCCCCGAGGTCCACGTCCACCAGTCGGGCTGCGCGGACGTCCGGGTTCCGGACGACGTGACCTTGGTCGACTGCCTGCGGCGCGAGGTCGCCCGGCTGCCGTCGTCGGGCGCCGGCTACTACCGCGGCGGCCGCGGCGCGCTGGCCCCGCAGCACCGCGCCGACGAGCTGGCCGCGCTCCTGCCGGTCGATCACCGCGAGGTCTACGACGCCCACCAGGTCATCGCCCGCCTGGTCGATCAGTCGCTGTTCTGGGAGGTCCTGCCCGACCAGGGCACCGAGATGATCTGCGGCGTCGGCCGGATCGGCGGGCTGTACGCCGGCATCGTCATCAACCGCTCGGGCCTGGTCGAGGACCCCGATCGCCCCGGCCACCAGCGCCCGGCCGGCATCCTCTACCGCGGCGGCATCGCCAAGGTCAGCGCGTTCTCGCGGGCGTGCAACGACGACGGCATCCCGCTTCTGTGGCTGCACGACATCTCGGGCTTCGACATCGGCGCCGAGGCCGAGGCCCAGGGCCTCCTGGCCTACGGCTCGAGCCTCATCTACACCAACTCGACCAACCAGGTGCCGATGTTCTCGGTGCTCCTGCGCAAGGCCTCGGGCGCCGGCTACTACGCGATGGCCGGCATGCCCTACGATCCGGTGGTCCAGCTCTCGACCTGCCTGTCGCGGCTGTCGGTGATGGAGGGCCGGACCCTGGCGATCGCCGCCTACAACACCAAGCTCGACGACGACTTTCAGATCGCGGTCGCCGATCCGGCCGAGCGCGCCAAGGTCGAGGCCGGCATGCGCGAGGTCGAGGCCCGGATCGAGGCCGACATGGATCCGTTCGTGGCCGCGCGGCAGATGGACACCGACGAGATCGTCGAGGTCGCCGCGCTGCGCGGCTGGCTGGTCGATCTGATCGAGATGAGCTACCAGGCCATCGGCTACCGGCGGATCAAGAACCCGCGGATCTGGTCGCTCCACGATCTGGCCGAGCTGACCCGGGGGCGGCCGTGACCCGGGCCGCGCTCCGGACCGCGCCGGCGCGCGCCGGCGACGACGGCCTGGTGGTGCTGGTCGCCGACACCGTCGGGCGCTTCACCCCGCGGGTCGCGGTCGGCGCCCTGGTCGAGCCTGGCCAGGTCATCGGCGCCCTCGAGATCCTCGGCGTGATCGAGCCAGTGGTGAGCGGCGCCGCGGTCAGCGGCCGGGCCACCGCGGTCACCGGCGCGCACCACCACCGCCACCCGGTCGACTGCGGCGCCCCCCTGGTCGTCCTCGATCCGGCCCTGGGCGTGACGACCGCGGCCGCGGCCGCGGCGACCACCGCGGCGGTCGCCGACGGCCTGGTGTTCCGGGCGCCGTCGAGCGGCCGGTTCTACGGCCGGCCGACCCCCGGCAAGCCGGCCTTCGTCGCGGTCGGCGACGTGGTCACCGCGGGCCAGACCCTGTGCCTGCTCGAGGTGATGAAGACCTTCCACCGCGTCACCTACGGCGGCCCCGGCCTGCCGGCGGCGGCGCGCATCGCCGCGGTGATCGTCGCCGACGACGCCGATGTCGGGCCCGGCGACCCGCTGTTCCGCCTCGAGCCGATGGAGGCGCCATGACCCTGCCGTATCAGCTCGTCGTCACCGGCGGCACGTTGTGCACGCCCGGCGGTCCGATGGTCGCCGACCTCGGAATCCGCGAAGGCCAGATCGTCGCGATCGGCGACCTCGGGGCCCACGCGACCGCGGCCGAGGTGATCGACGCGCGCGGCCTCCACGTCTTGCCCGGCGTGATCGACGCCCAGGTCCACTTTCGCGAGCCCGGCTTCCCGCACAAAGAAGATCTGGCGACCGGCACCGCCGCCGCGGTCCTGGGCGGCGTGACCGCGGTCCTCGAGATGCCCAACACCGAGCCACCGACCACCACCGCCCTGGCCCTGGCCGACAAGGTCGCGCGCCTGGCCGGTCGGGCCCGGTGCGACGTCGGCTTCTTCGTCGGCGCGACCCCCGACAACGCCGCGTCGCTGGGCCAGCTCGAGGGCCTGCCCGGGTGCGCCGGGGTCAAGGTCTTCATGGGCAGCTCGACCGGCAGCCTGCTGGTCGCCGACGACGAGGCGCTGTCGGCGGTGTTCGCCAGCGGGCGGCGGCGGATCGCGGTCCACGCCGAGGACGAGGCCCGGTTGCGCGAGCGCAAGGCGATCGCGGTCGAGCGCGCCGACGTCGCCGCCCACCCCGACTGGCGCGACGCGGAGACCGCGCTGCGCGCGACCTGGCGCGCGGTCGCCCTGGCCCGGCGCTTCGGCCGCCCGGTGCATGTGCTGCACGTGACCTCGGCCGAGGAGTGCGAGCTCCTGGCCGCGGCCAAGGACATCGCCACCTTCGAGATCCCGCCGCAGCACCTGACCCTGGCGGCGCCCGACTGCTACGCCGCGCTGGGGACCCGCGCGCAGATGAACCCGCCGATCCGCGACGCCCAGCATCAGCGCGCGCTGTGGGCGGCCGTGACCTCGGGGGCGTGCGATCTGCTGGCCACCGATCACGCCCCCCACACCCTCGAGGAGAAGGCCCGGCCCTATCCGCAGTCGCCGAGCGGCATGCCCGGCGTGCAGACGATGTTGCCGATCATGCTCGACCACGTCGCCGCCGGTCGCCTGACCTTGGCGCGGCTGATCGATCTGGTGTGCGCGGGCCCGGCCCGGGTGTGGGGCCTGGCCGCCAAGGGCCGCCTGGCGGTCGGCTTCGACGGCGATCTGACGCTGGTCGATCTCGCGGCCCGGCGCGAGCTGCGCGACGCCGACATGGCGACCCGGGTCGGCTGGACGCCGTTCGCCGGCCGCACCGTGACCGGCTGGCCGATCGCGACCGTGGTGCGCGGCCACCTGGTGATGCGCGACGGCGCCCTGATCGGCGAGCCGATCGGTCGCGCGGCGCGCTTCATCGACACCCTGGCGCCGATCGCGCCGCCATGACTCTGACCGCGCTGGGGTGGGATCCGAGCTGGCCCGAGGCCACGCCCCTGGCGCCCGGGCACAGCGTGGCCCGGGTCGCGACCGCCCACCGCGGCGCGGTCGAGGTGATCGACGACGACGGCCGGTTCTGGGCCGAGCCGACCGGGCGGATGTTTCACCGCGCGCGCGACGCCCGCGCCCTGCCGATCGTCGGCGACTGGGTGATCGTCACCGACGCCGCGGCCGCGCGCGCGTCGGGCGCGCGGGCGCCCCTGGTCGCGATCCTGCCGCGGCGCACGGCGCTGGTGCGCAAGGCGGCGGGCGAGGCCGAGCGACCGCAGCCCCTGGTCGCCAACGTCGACGTCGCGCTGATCCTGGCCTCGGCCAACCTCGACCTCAACCCGCGCCGCCTCGAGCGCTACCTGGCGATCGTGCGGGCCGGCGGGGTCGCGCCGGTGGTGGTGGTGTCGAAGCTCGATCTGGTCGACGACCCCGGGCCGGTGGTGGCGCGCCTGACCGCGGCCGCCGACGGCGCGCCGGTCCTCGGCGTGGCGGCGCTGCGCGGCGACGGCCTCGACGCCCTGGCCGCGCACCTCGGGCCGGGCCGGACCGTCACGCTCCTCGGCAGCTCGGGCGTCGGCAAGACCACGCTGCTCAACCGCCTGACCGGGGCCGCGCTGCCGACCGCGCCGGTGCGCGCCGGCGACGATCGCGGGGTCCACACCACGACCCGGCGCGAGCTCCACGTCACCGAGACGCTGGGCGTGGTGATCGACACGCCCGGCATGCGCGAGCTGGCGCTCTACGACGACGAGCCGGCGGCCGCCTTCGACGACGTCGCCGCGCTGGCGGTCGGCTGTCGCTTCGCCGACTGTCAGCATCGCCGCGAGCCCGGCTGCGCGGTGGTGGCCGCGGTCGCCGCCGGCGCGCTCACCGCCGCGCGGCTGGCCGGGTTCCACAAGCTGGCCGACGAGCAGGCCGCGCGGGCGCGCCGCCTGCCGCCGCGCCGTCGCTGATCGCGGTCGAGGGTCAGCCGGCCAGGAGCGCGTCGAGGCCGGCCTCGTCGATCACCGGCACGCCGTGCTTGGTCGCGGCCTCGAGCTTGGCCTTGCCGGTGTCGGCGCCGGCCACCAGGTAGCTGGTCTTCTTGGTCACCGAGCCGGCGACCTTGCCGCCGGCGGCGACGATCCGGGCCTCGACCTGCGACCGCGGCGCCGACAGCGTGCCGGTCACGCATAGGGTCTTGCCGCTGAGCGGGCCGTCGATCGCCGCCGCCGTCGGCTCGCTCGGATCGACGCCGCGCGCGAACAGCTTGGCCATCACCGCGCGAGCGTGGGGATCGCGGACGAAGGCGTCGATCGCGCGCGCGATGACCTCGCCCACGCCCTCGATCGCGGTCAGCTCCTCGACCAGCGCCGCCGCGTCCTTGGCGTCGGCGGCGGCGACCAGGGCCGACAGCCGCTGGTAGCGCCCGGCGATCGCCCGGGCCACCACGCCGCCGACGTGGGGGATGCCGAGGGCGGTGATCAGGCGCGTGGCCGTGGCGTCGGCCTTGGCCTTGGCCAGGGCGGCGACCAGGTTCTGAGCGCTCTGCTCGCCGAACCGCTCGAGGCTGGCCAGCCCGGGCACCGTCAGGTCGAACAGATCGGCGACGTCGGCCACCAGGCCGCGGGCGACGAGCTGGGCCACCAGCTTCTCGCCCAGCCCGTCGATGTTCATCTGGCCGCGGCCGGCGAAGAACTCGAGGGCGGCCTGGCGCTGGGCCGGGCACTGCAGGCGGTTGGGGCACACGAGCACGACCCGCTCGTCCTCGCGCACGAGCGCCGTGCCGCACTCCGGGCACGCGGTCGGCGCGACCCAGCGCGGCGCCGCGCTCGGCTCGGTCACCGCCAGCACCTGGGGGATGATCTCGCCGGCCTTCTCGATCAAGACCCGATCGCCGTCGCCGATGCCGAGCCGGCCGACCTGATCCCAGTTGTGCAGCGACACCCGCGACACCGTCGTGCCCGACACGTCGACCGGCTCGAGGATCGCCACCGGGGTGACGGCGCCGGTGCGGCCGATGTTGACCTCGAGCTCGCGGACCCGAGTCGTGACCTGGCGCGCCGGGAACTTGAAGGCGATCGCCCAGCGCGGGAACTTCGAGGTCACGCCCAGGGCCCGCCGCTGATCGAAGTCGTCGACCTTGATCACCAGGCCGTCGATCTCGTAGGGCAGGTCATCGCGGCGCGCCGCCCACGCGGCCACCGCCGCGGCCAGCGCCTCCCAGTCGTCGGCGCGCTGGTTCTCGCGCGAGGTCGGCATGCCGAGGGCGGCCAGGCGGGCGATCGACGCCAGGTGGCCCTCGGCCAGGCGCTCGCCGTCGACGACCTCGTAGAGGATCGCCGCCATCGGCCGGGCCGCGACCTCGCGCGGATCGAGCAGCTTGATCGAGCCGGCGGCCAGGTTGCGCGGGTTCTTCCAGGTCTCCAGGCCGGCGGCGGCGCGCTCGGCGTTGAGCCGGGCGAACACCTCCTTGGCGATGTAGATCTCACCGCGCACCACCAGGTCGAGGGGCTCGGTCAGGCGGACTGGGATCGTGCGGATCGTGCGGACGTTGGCGGTGACGTCCTCGCCGATCGTGCCGTCGCCGCGGGTCGCCGCCAGGGTCAGGAGGCCGGCGGCGTAGGTCAGCTCGATGCCGAAGCCGTCGATCTTGGGCTCGATCGAGAACCGCGGCACGACGCCGTCGAGGCCCTTCACCACCCGATCGAAGAAGCCGCGCAGGTCGGCCTCGTCGTAGGTGTTGTCGAGCGACAGCATCGGCACCGGTCGCACCACCTTGGTGAAGCCCGACAGCGGCGTGTGGCCGACTCGCTGGGTCGGCGACCACGCCACCACCCAGTCCGGGTGGTCGCGCTCGACCGCGCGCAGGCTGGCGGCCAGGTGATCGTACTCGCGGTCGGAGATCGTCGGCGCGGCCAGCTCGTAGTAGCGGCGGTCGTGCTCGGTCAGCTCCGCCACCAGCGCCAGGTACTCGGCGTGGGTCATCGCGCGCAGTGTACGGCAGTCCGCGCGCGGCGCGGCGCTACCGCCGGTCGGGCGGCAGGTGATCGCCGGTGTCGAGATCGTCGTCGTCGACCTCGACGGCGTCGACCGGATCGACCTCCAGGTCGTCGGCGTCCCACCGCGGCACCCCGCCGGTCGGGGCGTCGCTGTCGTCGTGCTCGGTGGCGAGGAGCGCGTCGCTGGTCGGGGCGTCGGCGCCGTGATCGTACAGGCCGCCGTCGTGCCCGCCGTCGTCGTGCCCGCCGTCGTCATGTTCGTCGGTGATGAGGGCCGCGGCGTCGATCGCGCCGCTGTCGTCGGCGTCGGCCGGCTCGACCGACCCAGCGTGGACAGGCAACGTGTCGCGGGGCCGGCCGAGGTAGCGCGGCCGCGACTTGCCGTCGGTGAAGGCGTCGAGCGCCAGCTCGCCGACGTCGACCGCGTTGTGCGAGCCCTCGACCTCCTGCATCTCGAGGATGTCGACCTCGGCGGTGCCGGCCTCGGCCGGGCGGACCGAGCCATCGGCCAGGCGCGCTGGGGTCGCCAGCGGGCCCCCGGGCGTGGCGACCGCGGCCAGCGCCGCCGCGGCCGGATCGCGCTTGCGGCCGACCAGGCAGCCGGCCTTGACCGTGACCTGGAACGCGCGCTCGCCGAAGTAGGCGTCGATCGACTCCTTGATGTGCCAGAAGACGTCCTGCAGCTCCTGGCCGGCGCCGGCGATGGCCTTCCACGCCGGCAGCGGGCCGTACTCGACCACCGGCGCGAAGAAGAACTCGCGCGAGCTCTTGAACAGGAGCGTGAACTCCTCGACCTCGACCACCGGGTCGAGGCCGGCCGCCACCAGCCAGCCGCGGCACTCGTCGATCGTCGGGTAGGTCGCCAGGTGGGCGTCGAGGCGATCGAGGGCGTCGTGGCGGTCGTGCTTGACCAGCACCTCGCGATAGATGTCGTGGAACTCGCCCCAGGTCCCGGCCAAGGGCAGGGTGCAGCGGACCTCGCCGCCGATCTTGGTGACCCGCGCGAAGTCGACCAGGGCGGCGGCCGCGTTCGGCATCTCGGGGAGCCCGAGGTTGCACATGACGACGTCATAGACGTCGTCGGCGAACGACAGCCGCGGCAGCGGGCTCTCGGTGCGGAAGAACACCCCGCGCTTGCCCAGGGCGCCCAGGTCCGCGACCTTCTTGCGGGCGATGTCGAGCATCGCGCTCGAGGCGTCGATCGCGATCACCCGGGCCGCCTCGCCCTTGCGCCGCAGCACCTCGACCAGCGGGTAGCCGGTGCCACACGAGATGTCGAGGATCTGGCCGCGCTCGGGGAGCGCCAGATCGCGGAGCAACATCTTGCCGAAACGGGAGCCCCACACCGGCGCGATCTGGTCATCGTAGATGCGCGCCAGCTTCTCTTGTTTGAGGCTGCGTTTTTCGACGGCCACGGGCGGGTTTGTCGATCTTGGCCCGGCGGCCCCGGGCTTGGCAAGGACCGAGTTGCGTCGCCCGCCCGCGCCGGGTTGGCGTACACTCATCGGCGATGACGCAGGATGGCGAGCACGACGATGGCTTCGACGCGGTCTTGACCCGCCTGCGCAAGGTCGTCGAGCACCTCGAGGCCGGCCAGCTCTCTCTCGAGGAGTCCCTGGCCGCCTACGAGCGAGGGATCGGCCTGGCTCGGCGCGGACACCAGCTCCTCGACGGCGCCGAGCGCCGGGTCGAGCTCCTGGTCGCCGGCGGCACCCAGACCGTCCCCCTCGACGAGGCGGCCACCGACGAGCCATGACCGCCCCGGCCCGGATCGCGGTGGTCGACGACGATCGCGCCACCCGCGACTACCTGGCTGACGTGCTCGGTCGCGCCGGGTTCACGGTCTGCCCGGCCGAGAGCGGGCTGCGCTTGGTGGCGACCCTGCAGGTCGATCGCCCGGATCTGATCGTCCTCGACGTCAACATGTCGTGGATCGACGGCTTCGAGCTGTGTCGGGCGCTCAAGCGGAACGCCGACTGGCAGGCGATCCCGGTCCTGTTCGTGTCGGGGCGATCGTCCGACGACGACCGCGCCGCCGGGCTGGCGGCCGGCGCGGTGGGCTTCCTGGTCAAGCCGATCGACGGCCGGACCCTCGTCGCGACCGTGCGGGAGCTGCTACAAGGAGGTCGGCCATGACCACGCCCACCGTCACCCTGGACCCGCGGGCCGCGCCCGAGCGGCTGCGCGAGTTCCTCGACGCCGCCCGGGCCCGGGTCGACACCGAGCTCGAGCATCGCCTGGTGATCCCGGGGGTCGACCCCGGTCGCCTACGGGCGGCCATGCACTACGCCGCGACCGGACCGGGCAAGCGCCTGCGCCCGGCCCTGGTGCTGGCCGCCGCCGCCGCCTGCGGCGACGACGCGCAGGCCATGCCGGCCGCGATCGCGATCGAGCTACTCCACGCCTACACCCTGGTCCACGACGACCTGCCGGCGATGGACGACGACGACGAGCGCCGCGGTCGGCCGACCGTGCACATCGCCTTCGGCGAGGCCATCGCGATCCTCGCCGGCGACGGCCTCCTGACCCTGGCCTTCGGCTGCCTCGCCGAGCTCGGGCCGCGGGCGGGCGCGGCGGTCGCGGTCCTGGCGGCTCGGGCCGGCGCCGGCGAGCTCCTGGCCGGCCAGGCCATCGATCTCAGCCTGGGCGGCGCGGCCCCCGACCTCGCCACCGTCGAGGATCTCCACGCCAAGAAGACCGGCGCGCTGTTCGCCGCCGCCGCCGAGTTGGGCGCGATCGCCGCTGGCGCCGACGACGCCACCCGCGCCGCCCTGGCGCGCTACGGGATGGCCATCGGCATCGCCTTCCAGCACGCCGACGATCGCGACGACGGTGAGCTGGCCGAGCACGCCCCCGCCGCGGCTCGCCAGGCCCGCGAGCTCGGGGCCGAGGCCGCTCGCCTGGCCGCCGGCCTGGGGCCGGGCGCTCAGGTCCTGGTCGAGCTGGCGACGTGGATCGGCGGCTAGCGGCGGTCGCGGTCGCGGTCGCGGTCGCCGCGCTCGGATGTGGCGGCGCGGGTGGGGCGCGGGTGGTCGGCCGCGGCACCCTGGGCTACGCGGTCGCGCTGACCGACGACCGGCTCTACACCGTCGAGCTCGACCTGCGGTTCGCGCTCGTCGTGCGCGATCGCACGAGCGGCCGGATCGCCGCTCGCCACGACCTGGGGCCGCCCGAGCGCGATCTGCCGGCCCTGGCGGTCGGCGACGGCGTGGCCTTCATCGGCGGCGCCGACCATCAAGTGCGCGCGATCGGCCTGGCCGACGGTCAGGTCGGCGCCACCTGGCGCCACGGCGCCGCGGTCACCGCCGTCGCGGTCGTGCCCGGAGGCTGGCTGGTGATCGGCGACGCCACCGGGACGCTGTGTCTGCGCCGGCTCGCCGACGGCGCCCTGGTCCATTGCGCGGTCGTGGCGGCCGCGCCGATCGCGACCCTGACCGCGGTCGGCCCGACGGTGGTCGCGACGATGGCTGGGACGATGGCTGGGACGATGGCCGGGCGCGCGGTCACCGTCGCGGTCCCGGCCCTGACCTGGTCGTGGACGGCGCCGCCGGGCGCCGCGGTCCGCGGCCGCGCGGTGGTCGTCGGCGGCCGCGAGGTCGCGCGCTTCGTCGGGCCGGCCCGCGCGGTGGCGGTCGACCGGGCCGGGCGCTGGGCCGCCGTCGGCTGGATCCGCGCGCTGGGCGATCCCTCCGTGATCGTCGGAGAACCGCCGAGCCCCCGCGGCGTTGACCCCCCCCGGTGACTTTCTTACAGTCCGGGGCGGTGAGTGACTGGGACTCCGATACCAACGTCACGCACGAGACCGAGGTGCCCAGCCCGAGCACCTCGATCCGTGACCGGGCGTCGTTGGTCGTGCTGGCGGGGCCCCGGGTCGGGACCATGCTCCGGATCGACGGTCGCGACGTGACGATCGGCCGCAGCCTGCGGGTCGAGCTGTCCCTCGACGACGACGGCGTGTCGCGGCGCCACGCCCGCTTGCGCGAGCGCGACGGCGCGGTGTGGCTCGAGGATCTCGGCAGCCGCAACGGCACCTTCGTCAACGGCCTGCGGGTGATGGCCGCCGTCCAGCTCGCCGATGGCGACAAGATCCACGTCGGCCGCGGCTCGGTGATGAAGTTCACCTACCACGACGCCCTCGACGACTCGTTTCAGGAGCGGGTGGTGGTGTCGGCGCTGCGCGATCCGCTGACCCGGCTGTACAACAAGCGCTACTTCGACGAGCGCCTCGACGCCGAGCTGCGGTTCGCCCACCGCCACGGCGCCAAGCTCGCGCTCCTGCTGATCGACGTCGATCACTTCAAGCGGGTCAACGACGGCCACGGCCACCTGGTCGGCGACACCGTCCTCTCCGCGGTCGCCGGCGCGCTGGCCAAGGCCATCCGCAACGAGGACGTGGTCGCGCGCTTCGGCGGCGAGGAGTTCGTCGTGATCCTGCGGGCGACCGCGCTCGATCATGCCCTGGTCCTGGCCGAGCGCCTGCGCAAGCGGATCGAGGAGGTCGCGGTCGAGCTCGACGGCGGGCAGCCGCTGTCCGTGACCGCGTCGATCGGCGTGGCCGAGCTGGCGCCGCCGGTGGCGACCGCCGCGGAGCTGGTGGACGCCGCGGATCGCGCGCTGTACGCGGCCAAGGCCGCCGGGCGCAACCGCGTCGCGGCCGCGGGGTAGGCGTCGGCGGAGGCGGAGGCGGAGGCGGAGACCGAGACCGAGGCGGAGACCGAGGCGGAGACCGAGACCGAGGCGGAGACCGAGACCGAGGCGGAGACGAGGCGGAGACCGAGGCGGAGACCGAGACCGAGACCGAGGCGGAGACCGAGGCGGAGACCGAGACCGAGACCGAGACCGAGGCCGAGGCCGAGTCCGAGACCGAGGCCGAGGCGGAGACCGAGGCCGATCCCGATCCCGATCCCGATCCCGATCCCGATCCCGACCCCGACCCCGATCAGCCCTTGATGCGCGCGCTGTCGGGGTCGTACATCGGCCGGAGCGACACCGCGATCGGGTAGCGGGCGCCGGCGATCTCGATGGTCCAGCGACCGCTCGCCAGATAGGCGGCGTCGACCGGCGCGCCGCCGGCGTCGACCATCGCCAGGCCGACCGCGCCGCCCAGGGTGTGGCCGTAGCTGCCGGCGCGGACGTAGCCGACCGCGCGGTCGTCGCGCCATACCACCTCGGCGTGGTGGAGCAGCGGCTCGGGATCGAGGACGCGGAGCTGGATCAAGCGGCGGGTCAGGGGGCCGGCGGCCTTGCGCGCCAGCACCGCGTCCTTGCCGAGGAACCCGCCGGGCTTGGCCAGGTCGAGGGCGAAGCCCAGGCCGGCCTCGAGGGGGCCGTCGGTGTTGTCGATGTCGTGGCCGTAGTCGCGATAGGCCTTCTCGAGGCGACACGACGCCAGGGCCTTCAGGCCGGCGTGGCGCAGACCGAGCGGTTCGCCGGCGGCGACCAGGCGCTCGTAGACGTGGACCGCCTGCTCGGTCGGGATGTACAGCTCGTAGCCGAGCTCGCCGAGGTACGTGATGCGGACGCACCACACCCGGGCGAAGCCGATGTCGATCTCGCGGGCGGCGCGGAACGGGAAGGCCGCGTTGCCGAGGTCGACGCTGGTCACCGCCTGAAGTAACTCGCGCGATCGTGGGCCCTGGACGTTGAGCTGGCAGTAGCCCGAGGTCACGTCGGTGACCGCGCAGTGCGCGTCGGTCGGGGTGTGGCGGGCCAGGTGGGCGGCGACGTGGCGCGACGCGGTGTCGGAGGCCACTACCCAGAAGCGGTCGTCGTCGACCTTGGTCACCGTCAGGTCGGCCTCGAGGGTGCCGCCGGCGTTGAGCCACTGGGTGTAGGTGATGACCCCGGTGGCGCCGTCGACTCGGTTGGCCGAGATCCAGTCGAGGACCCGGCCGGCGTCGCGGCCGGTGACCAGGAACTTCGACATGAAGCTCATGTCCATCACCGTCACGCCCTCGCGCACCGCGCGGTGCTCCTCGGCCCAGTAGCCGAACCACGACGGCTTGCCCCAGGTCAGCTCGCTCACCGGCGCGACCCCGGGCGGCGCGTACCAGTCGGCGCCCTCCCAGCCCGATACGTCGCGGAAATATGCGCCGCGCGCGGCCAGCCGATCGTGGAGCGCCGAGCGCTTGGCCCCGCGGGCGGTGGTCATCGAGCGCGTCGGGTAGTGGCACTGGTAGACCATGCCCAGCGACTCGACCGTGCGGGTCCGGCGGTACTCGGGGTTGGCCTGGTAGCGGTGCAGGCGATCGACGTGCATGCCGGTGACGTCGACGTCGGGGGCGCCGGTGGTGATCCAGTGCGCCAGCACTCGACCGAGGCCGCCGCCGGTCAGGATGCCGATCGAGTTGAGGCCGGCGGCGACGAAGTAGCCGCGCAGCTCGGGCGCCTCGCCGACGCACGGCCGCAGATCGGGCGTGAACGACTCCGGGCCGCAGAAGAACTTCTTGATGCCGATCTTCTCGCTGATCGGCACCCGGGCCATCGCCTTTTCGAGGTACGGCCCCATGCGCTCCCAGTCGGGGGGCAGCGAGCCGAACGAGAAGTCGGCGGGGATGCCCTCGACCTGCCACGGCGCGCACACCGGCTCGAACAGCCCGATCATCAGGCCGCCGACCTCCTCGCGGAAGTAGCCGTAGGACCCGGGATCCTCGAGCACCGGCCAGTCCGACGAGATGCCCGGCACCGGCTCGGTGATGAGGTAGTAGTGCTCCGCGGCCTGGTTGGGGATGACCACGCCCGAGGCCTCGCCGAGCTGGCGGGCCCACATGCCAGCGCAGTTGACGACGTACTCGCAGGTGATCGTGCCGTGGCTGGTCGTGACGCCGGTGACCGCGCGCTGGCGGGTCGTGACCCCGGTGGCGGCGACGCCCTCGAGGATCGTCGCGCCGGCCAGGCGCGCGCCCTTGGCCAGGGCCATCGTGACGTCGACCGGATCGACCCGGCCGTCGTCGGCGACGTAGAACCCGGCCAGCAGATCGTCGGTGCGGGCCAGGGGGAACAGCTCGCCGACCTCGCGCGGCGACAGCTCGGCGACGTCGATGCCGAGGTAGCGGTTGAAGGCCGACACCCGGCGGTACTCCTCGAGGCGGTCGCGGTCGGCGGCGACCTCGATGAAGCCACACTGCTTGAGGCCGGTGGCCTGGCCGGTCTCGGCCGGCAGGCGCTTGTACAGGTCGCGGGTGTACTTGCGCAGCTCGGTCGAGGTCTCCGAGGTCGAGCCGAAGGTGACCATCAAGCCGGCGGCGTGCCAGGTCGTGCCCGAGGTCAGGCGGTCGCGCTCGAGGACGACCACGTCCTTCCAGCCGGCGTGGGCCAGGTGGTACGCGACCGAGCAACCGATGATGCCGCCGCCGATGACGACGACGCGGGCGTGGGATGGGAGCGCGGGTTCGGCCATCGCGGCGCAGCATACGCGCGACCGCCGCGCCGACGCCAATCGCCGCCCGGGGCGAAGAAACGATCGCGACCCGGTCGATTCCACGCAACCGCGAGCGACCGCGTACCGATACGGGCCGGTGTCGAAGGACAGCGCGCCTGCGGAGCCGGCGCCGCGCGCGCGCCACAGCTAGCCGGAGCAAAGGTGAGGTCGTGATGTCGAACTGGAAGCGTTGGATCATGGTGAGCGGTGTGGTGGCGGGGCTGGGTGGGGCGGCGGTCGCCGACGACGGCGGCGGGGCAGGGGCGCGGCGCGAGCGCGCCCACTCGATCAACCTCAACGGTGGCCGCGCGCTCCTCGGTGAGTACGTGGTGAACTACGAGTACCTGGCCGGGCACCACGGCGCGATCGTCGAGGGTGGCGCCGCCCACGACGCCGATGGGGAGACCTCGGCCACGACCTTCGGCGCCGCCGCCGGCTACCGCCTGCACTGGCGCGGCCAGCAGAACAGCGGGTTCGTTGGGGTGATGGCCGGGTTCTACGTCGGCTCCGCCGCGACCACCACCGGCGGCGACGCGCCGATGGCGGTCGACCTGACGGTCACCGAGCTGTCGCTCACCGCCAACGTCGGCAAGCGCTGGCAGCTCGCCAACGGGTTGAACGTCACCTGGCGGATCGGCGGCGGCTACGCCCGGCGCTGGGTGTCGACGTCGTCGGACGATCCCGACGTCGCCGCGGCGGCCCAGACCGTCGAGGACGTCCTGGCGTTCCTGCCGATCGCGGTCGACGGCGAGCTGTCGCTCGGCTACTCGTTCTAGAACGGTCGGGGCGCCGGCCGCGGCGGCCGACGTGGCATACGATGTCGCGATGCCGGTCGCCGATCGCTGGTTCCTCGGGGTCGCCGAGCGCTTCCTCGCGCGCCGCACCCCGGGTCGGCTCCTGGCCCGGGTCGCGGCGACCTCGCTGCCGCTGACCGCGGTCGAGCGGATCGCCGGCCGTACGCCGGAGCCGGGATTGGCCGACGACGACGCCTCGCCGCTGACCTGCGCGCTGGCGCTGCCGGCGACCGCGGCCGGGCCCCTGGCCGACGCCGCGGTGGTGGTCAAGGACGCGATCGACGTCGCCGGGGTGCCGACGACCGGCGGGGTCCTGGGCGGCGCGCCGCTGGCCACCGCCGACGCGACGATCGTCGCGCGCATCCGCGCCGCCGGGGGACGGGTGATCGGCAAGAGCAAGCCGACCGAGCTCGGCATGGACGGGCTCGGGCCGCTGATGCCGTGGCCGATGCCGCGCAACCCGCGGGCGCCCGGCTACTTTCCGGGCGGGTCGTCGACCGGGACCGCGGTCGCGGTGGCGGCGGGGCTGGCCCGCTATGGCCTCGGCTCCGACGGCCTCGGCTCGGTGCGCATCCCATCCGCGTTCTGCGGCCTCGTCGGCTTGAAGCCGGGCCGCGCGCCGTGGCTGGCCGACGGCTACCGCAGCCCGGTCCGGACCCTCGACGTGTGCGGCCCGATGGCGCGGACCGCCGCCGACTGCGCGCGGCTGTGGCAGGTCATGGCCGGCCTCCCGATCGCGCCGATCGCGCCGGCCGCGCCGCCGCGGGTGGGCGTCGTCCGTCAGCTCGGCCCCGGTCGCGCGTGTCGGGTCATCCAGCGGGCCTTCGCGCGGATGATCGCGGCGCTGGGCGCGGCGATCGATCGGGTCGAGCTGCCGGGCGCCGAGCGGGCCACGCTCCTCGGCGCGATGATCGGCGCGATCGAGCTGGCCGATGGCGCCGACGCGACGCGCCCGCTGTCGCCGGCCGGGCGCATGAACGTCGCCCTCGGCCGGGCCTTCGCGCCGGCCGACGTCGCCCGCCTCGACGCGCAGCGGGCCGCGCTCGGGGCGGCCGCGGCCGCGGCCTTGACCCGCGCGCCGATCCTGGCGATGCCGACCACCGCGATCCCACCGCCGGCCCTGACCCGGGCGCTCCTCGCCGGCGGCCAGGACCTCGCGCTCTTGCGCGCCCTCGGCTGCTACACGCCCCTGGCCAACCTGTGCGACCTGCCGGCGATCGCCGCGCCGTGTGGCGTCGATCGCCGCGGCCGGCCGCTGTCGATCATGTTCGTGGCCGCCGCCGGGCGCGAGCTCGACCTCCTGGCGATCGCCGCCGCGGTCGAGGCCACCGGCCTGGCCGAGGTCCCGGTGGAATAGCGACCCGGCCGCGGGCGTTGGCGCGCGATGCGGCATCTCGCCTTCGCCCTGGCGCTGGCCCTGGGTTGCGCTGACGCGGCTCGCGGTCAGCCGCCGCCGGCGGCGATCGACGTCGCTGCGCGCGGCGCCACCTGGGACGCCGAGGTCGCGGCGCTGGCCGAGGTCCGGGCCGCGCTGGCGACCGCCTGGGCCGAGGCGCGGACCGACGATCAGCGCGCTGCCGTCCGGGCCCGCGCCCGGGCGGCGTTGCTCCACGCGATCCGCGATCGCCTCGCGCCGGCCTGGTTCGGGATGCGCTGGGGCATGGGCCGCGACAGCACCGCGACCCGGCCCTTCGCGCCCGGCCACACCATCTCGTGCAGCTACTTCGTCGGGGCGGTGCTGGCCGGCGCTGGGTTTCGCCTGCGCGATCGCTTCGCCCTCGGGCAAGCCGCGGCCAAGGACATCCAGCGCAGCCTGGTCGGCGGCACCGGCCCGGTCCACCGCTTCCTGTCGATCCCGCCGGCCGAGCTGGCGGCGCGCATCGCCCGGCTCGGCGACGGCGTCTATCTGATCGGCCTGGCCAACCACGTCGGCTTGGTGGTGGTGCGCGGCGTCGACGTCGAGTTCGTCCACGCCAGCTACCTGGGCGACGCGGTGGTCCTGGCCGAGCCGCTGGCGACCTCGCCGGCGATCGCGGCGTCGCAGCCCAAGGGCTACTTCGTCTCGCCCCTGGTGACCGCCGCCGGCGCCGTCGACGACTGGCTGATCGAGCGCTGGCTCACCGGCGCGGCGGTCGGTCCGGCGCGGCCCCCGCGGGCGTAGGTCGGGTCGGACGCGGCCCGGCCAGCCAGCGACCGTCGCTGGTGCTCGCGCCCCGGCCGATCGCGTCGAAGCCGAAGCGCTCGCGGACGCCGTCGAGGGCGTGATCGACCGGCGTCCGGGCCGGCGTCGCCAGGGGCAGCTCGAGCTGGCTGGCCTCGACCAGGCCCGACAGCTCGACGCCGATCAGCCGGACCCGCACGCCCGGTCGCTCGGCCTGGGCCGCGGCCGCCAGGGCCTGCGCCACCGTCCACACCTCGGCGTCGCGATCGGTGGCGACGATCGTGCGGCCGCGGGTGACGGTCACGAAGTCGGCCCACCGCACGCGCACGGTCACGGTGCGCGCCCGCACCCGGCGATGGCGGGCGCGCCAGCACACCCGCTCGACCAGCGCCAGGAGCTGGCTCTCGACGGCGTCGCCGGCGCCGACGTCGGCCGCGAAGGTCCGCTCGTTCGAGATGCTTCCGCCCGTCGCGCCGGCTGGATCGTGCTCGAGGAAGGCCGGTCGGTCGCGCCCCAAGGTCGACACCACCTCGCCGTCGAGCTCGGCGGTGATGCGATCGATCTGCGCCGCGAACCGGGCCCGCGCCGGGCCGGGTGGCATCGCCGCCAGCTCGCCCAGGGTGGTCACCCCGACCCGCCGCAGCCGCTCCTCGAGCACCGGCCCGATGCCGGGGAAGCGCCGGACCGGCAGCGGGGCGAGGAAGGCGCGCTCCTCGCCGCGCCGGATCATCCGCACCCCGGCCGGCTTGGCCGCGCCGCTGGCGATCTTGGCGATCGCCCGGCTGACGCCGATGCCGACGCTCGACGGCAGGCCGACCTCGTCGGCGATCCGTCGCGTCAGCGCCCGCAGCGTCCGCTCGATCGTCGCGTCGTCGTCGCGATCGCCGGCCTGGCGGTACAGCCGCTCGCAGCCGGTGAAGTCGAGGTAGAACTCGTCGATGCTCGCGGTCTGGACGTCGGGAGTGTGGCGGACCAGGACCTCGCGCACCCGCGCCGCGTAGGGCGCGTAGGTCCCGTGCCGGGTCGGCAAGAAGACCGCGCCCGGCGCCAGCCGAAACGCCTCGGAGATCGGCATGCCTGAGCGCACGCCCAGGGCCCGCACCTCGTAGCTGCACGCGCTCACCACCCCGCGCTGTCCCGGCCGGGCGCCCACCACCACCGGCTTGCCGACGAGCGACGGGTCGAGCAGGCGCTCGACCGACACGAAGAACGTGTCGAGGTCGAGGCAGCAGATCCGTGGCTCCACTGGTCGAATGTACAGTATTCGCCTGACAGCCTCTACGGTGGCGGCAGGCCCCAGGCGCCGGCCACCGCGGCGTACACCGGCGCGGGGAGCTGGACCAGGAGCGGCGCGGTCGCGGGATCGAGGTCGGCCAGGAGCGCGGCCAGGCGCGGCGCCGCCATCGCGGTGCAGCCGGCCGTCGCGTCGTCGGGGCCGCGCCAGACGTGGAGGAAGATGCAGCTCCCGGCCCCCGGCGTCGCGGTTGGGTTGTGGCGCACGTCGATCACCCAGGTGTAGAGCGCGTCTGGGCGGCGCAGGTCCTCGGCCGAGCGCCAGTCGACCGCGACGTCCTTGGCGTCGAACACCTGGCCGTAGCGGGTCGAGGCCGCGTCGTCGACGCAGCGCCAGGTCTTGGTCACCGCGCGGTAGGGCAGGCGGGTGCCCGCCGGCGGGGCCGCCGCGTAGCCGTAGGCGCCGCCGAGGGCGAACATCCCGGCCGGCCCGCGTCCGTCGCCCTCGCGCTTCACCGGCCCAGCGGCGCCGTCCGGCGGACCGTCGCCGTGGACCCCGCGGCCCCAGGCCAGGCCGCTCACCCCGACCACCGCCGGCCAGGACGGGCCGTCGGCGACCCAGCCGTCGGCGGTCAGGCGCCATCGCGCGATCGTCGCCTCGGTGGCGTCCCAGTCGGCGGTCGTGACCACGATCAGCGCCGACGTCTCGTCCGGAATCCGGACCGTCCGGGATTCGGACGCATCGATCGATCGGCCAGCATCGATCGCCAAGCCGGCGTCGATCGACCAGCCCGCATCGATCGACCGGCCAGGCGCCGCGCTCGGGCCCGACGGCCCAGCCGGCTCGCCGCGACCACAGCCGACCAGCGCCAGCGTCGCCGCCGCCGCGACCAACCCGCGCGGGCTCAGACGCTCAGCTCCAGCATGCGCTGGATCGGCCGGGCGGCCCGGACCCGGGTCGCCTCCGGCACGTCGACCTGCGGCGCCAGATCGCGCAGCGCGAGGTAGAGCTTCTCGAGGGTGTTGCGCCGCATGTGCGGGCACACGTTGCAGGCGCAGCTCTCGTCGTCGGGCGGCGCGGCGATCAGGGTCTTGCCGGGCGCCTCGGCCGCCATCTTGTGCAGGATCCCGGCCTCGGTGGCGACGATGAACGTGGTCTTGGGCGAGCGCGCGGCGTAGGCGATCAGGCCCGAGGTCGAGGCCACGTGATGGGCGTGGCGCAGGATGCCTTCGTGGCACTCCGGGTGCGCGATCACCTCGGCCTCGGGGTGGCGGGCCATCAGCTCGAGCAGGCGGCGCTCGGAGAAGGTCTCGTGGACCATGCAGGTGCCTTGCCACAAGACCAGGTCGTCGCGGCCGGTCTGCTTCTGGACGAAGGCGCCCAGGTAGCGGTCGGGCGCGAACACGATCGGCACGTCACCCAGGGCCCGGACGATCTTGACCGCGTTCGACGACGTGACGATCACGTCCGACAGCGCCTTCACGTCGGCCGAGCAGTTGATGTAGCTGACCACGGTGTGGCCGGGGTACTTCTCGAGCCAGCGGGCGAAGGCCGGCGCCGGGCAGCCATCGGCCAGCGAGCACCCGGCCTCGAGATCCGGGACCACCACGACCTTGTCGGGGTTCAAGACCTTCGCGGTCTCGGCCATGAAGTGGACGCCGCAGAACGCGATCACGTCGGCGGTGGTCGAGGCCGCGGCCTGCGAGAGCTGCAGCGAATCGCCGACGAAGTCGGCCAGGTCCTGGAGCTCCGACTCCTGGTAGTAGTGCGCGAGGATCACCGCGTTGCGCTCGGCCTTGAGCCGGCGGATGCCGTCCTCGAGCTCGTCGGGCGACAGGTCGAGGGGCCCGCGGTCGAGGGGGCCGGGCTGGCCTGCGATCGGCAGGTGGTGCGGATGGTCGGGCTGGGACATCGTGGGCCTCCGGTCCCGGCGCGGCGCCGGTGCGTGAGTGGTAGCACAGGCCGTCGCGGGCCTGCCGGCCGAGCCGGCCGCGGTGATAGGATGCCGCGATGCTTCGCTTGGTCGCCCTCGGATCGTCGCTGGCGCTCGCGCTGGCCGCCTGCGCCTCGTCCGAGCCCCGCGCGATCGATGGCGGCGCCGACGCCCCGGTGATCGACGCGGCCGTGACCGACGCCGTCGACGCCACCGTCGACGCCCCCGACGCCGCCCCCGACGCCCCGGTCGACGCGCCGCCCGGCCCGGACGCCTGCGTGCCGTCGGGCGAGACCTGCGACGGCGCCGACGACGACTGCGACGGCCGCATCGACGAGGACTTCGCGACCCTGGGCGACGCCTGCACCGCCGGGCAGGGCGCCTGCGCCGCCTCCGGCCTGGTGGTGTGCGACGGCGCGGGCACCGGCGTCGTGTGCGGCGCTGTCCCCGGCAACCCGATGGCCGAGACCTGCAACGGGCTAAACGACGACTGCGACTCCGCCACCGACGAGGGCTTCGGCCTGGGCACCACCTGCGACGGCGGCGACCCCGACCTGTGCCGCGAGGGCATGGTGGTGTGCGCGCCCGGCGGCGGCACCACCTGCTCCGATCTCAGCGGTGACTCGATCGAGCTGTGCAACAGCGTCGACGACGACTGCGACACCCGCACCGACGAGGGCTTCAACCTGGGCGCGAGCTGTGATGGCGGCGACACCGACGCCTGCAGCGAGGGCGCGCTGGTGTGCGGCCCGGGCGGGGTCGCGGTGTGTAACGACACCACCAGCTCGACTGTCGAGACCTGCAACGGGCTCGACGACGACTGCCAGGGCGGCGTCGACAACGGCTTCCCGATCGGCACCACCTGCTCGGTCGGGGTCGGCGCCTGCGCGCGCACCGGCCAGAACGTCTGCAACGCCCTGGGCAACGGCGTCACCTGCAACGCCACCGCTGGCGCGCCGGTCGCCGAGATCTGCGGCGACGGAATCGATCAGGACTGTAGCGGCAGCGACCCGGTGTGCCCGGTCAACGACGGCCCGGCCGGCGCCATCAACATCTCGGCCGGCGGCACCTTCACGGCGGATCTAGTGGCGGCCCGCAACGATCAAGACTTCAGCGGCACGAGCTGCGGCTCGACCGGCGGCCGCGATCTGTTCTACACGTTCACCCTGCCGGCGGCCGAGGTGGTCTACCTCGACACCTTCACCAGCAACTTCGACACGACGCTGCGGTTGTTCGCCGGGAGCTGCACCGCGCTGGGCGCCCTGCAGAGCTGCTTCGACGATCAGTGCTCGACCACCCAGACCCAGGGCGCGCTGCCCTTGGCCGCCGGCACCTACTGCTTGGTCGTCGATCAGTTCAGCCAGTTCCAGACCACCGGCGCGCTCACGTTCACGTTCACCCGCGGTGGCCGCACCGGCACCGCCCTGCCGGCCACCGGCCCGGTCACCGGCACCACGCTCGGCGCGCCCAACGCCATGACCTCGACGTGTCAGACCAGCTCGACCGCTGGCGACGTCGGCTACTTCTTCCTGGCCTGCCCGGGCCAGACCCGCACCGTCGCCGCCGCCACCTGCACCACGCCGACCTCCTGGGACTCGATCCTGTACCTGCGCAAGGCCGGGGCCGCGGCCGACCTGGCCTGCAACGACGACGGCCTGGCGCCGTGTGGCACCGCCTCGCCGATCCGGCTGTCGTCGTTCACCGGCGGCGCCGCCGTCGGTCCCGGCCTGTTCTGGCTGGTCGTCGACGGCTTCTTGTCGACGACGGGGGCGTACACGCTCACCTACACGGTGAACTGAGCCCGGCGCGACGGCGCGCCTGGGGCCGCGCCGCGGATCGCGGTCGGACCGAATCGGTTGGCGGGCGTCGGGCGTTGATATCGACCTGATCTCGGAGAAGCCCCTGGGTTGGACTACGCTCCTCGAACGCCGGGGGCGGGCACGCCGGCCATCGCGTCCCGCGCGCGCTCACGCCAACCACCCAGGAGCCACCCCATGTCGATCGACTCGGCCCTCTCCACGCGGCTGCGCGCAGCCCTCGACGCCGCCGAGGCCCACGAGCCGGGCATCACGCACGAGCTGTCCTCGCTGTTCGCGAGCGCCCACGGGGAGGCCAAGGCGGTCCTCGACGGCCGCGCCGAGCACGCCGCCTTGCATGGCCTGGCCGGCGCGTGGTCGACGCTCCACGACGACGCCGACCGACTCGAGGACCACGCCGCGCTCGCCGGCGACCGCGCCGCCGGGCGCCTGCCCGAACACGTCAGCGCTGACGGCGCGATCTGGGGCGTCGGCAGGTACCTTCAGCTCGACCCCGGCTGGACCGAGGCCCTGATCCACTACCTCGAGAACCGCCACCACAAGGCGCCGTTCGTGACCACGCCGCGCGTGATCGACATCCCCGACACCACGACCCTGGCGATCGCCGGCGACTGGGGCACCGGCTACTGGCGAGCCGGCACCGGCGCTGAGGGCGTGGCCACGCAGATGGCCGCGGGGCGACCCGACTACACGATCCACCTGGGCGACGTGTACTACGCCGGCTCGAGCGACGAGGAGCGCGACAAGCTGGTGGCGCTGTGGCCGCGGGGCGCTCACGGGGCGTTGACGCTGAACTCCAACCACGAGATGTACGACGGCGCGCGCGCGTACTTCGCGGCCCTGGGCGCCCCGCCGTTCGGCCTGCAGGGCGGATGCTCGTACGTCGCGTTGCGCAACGCGAACTGGCTCATCGTTGGGCTCGACAGCGGCTACGACGCCACCGGCTCGATGTACCTCGACGGCGCGATCGCCGCGCCGCAGATCGACTTCCTGCGCCAGCTCGCGGCCAGCGCCGGCGCGCGGCGCGTCGTCATCTTGTCCCACCACGAAGGCACCAACCTGGCCGGGACGACCACGACCGCGCTGTGGCAGCAGGTCGTGAAGGGCCTCGGTCGCCCGCCGACCGCCTGGTACTGGGGCCACGCCCACAACGGCGTCGTCTACGCGCCGATCGACGGCTGCTACGGCCGCTGCGTCGGTCATGGGGCGATCCCGTACGGCGACGCCACGATGTTCCGCGGCTCGAAGACCGCGCTGTGGTCCGAGACCGTGAACGCCAAGGACCCCGACGTCCCGTCGCGGGTGACCAACGGCTTCGCCCGCATCTCCCTCGACGGCGCGCGCTGGCAGGAGGAGCTGGTCGCCGAGGACGGCGCGGTGCGCTGGCAAGGCGTGCTGCCGCTGTGACCGCGCTCCCGAGCTCGCCTCCGATCGCGCTCGTCGTCGACCTGTACCGGCAGGACGTTGGGGGCCGACCCGACTGGGGGCCGCTGGTCGCCGACGACCGCTACGTCGGCGCGATCCTCAAGGCGACCGACGGCGTGCGCTACCCGACCGACTGGTTCGCCGCCCAGTGGCCCGCGGTGCGGGCGGCGGCCGGGGCGCGCTACGGCGCGAGCTTCGTGCGCGGCGCGTATCACTACCTGCGCTTCGCCGACGACCCCGCGGCCCAGGCCCACTTCTTCCTCGACACCGTCGCCGCCGCCGGTGGCTGGGACCACGGCGATCTGGTGCCGATCGTCGACGTCGAGCGCGGTCGGGAGGGCGGCGGTAACGCGGTCGCGACCGCGGCCCAGGTGGTGGACGCCACCTCGGCCTTCGTGGCCGCGATCAAGCAGGCCACCGGCCAGGCGGTGATGGTCTACGGCCGCGGGGCGATGCGCGACCTCGGCATCACGTCGCGCTTCGGCGCCGACTACCTGTGGAACCCGAGCTACACCGCCGCCATGGTGTCGGCGGCCCACGAGGGCTGGCCCGACGACGACGTCGTCTTGTGGCAGTTCACCGACGGCACCGTCAACCACACGCGGTACCCGACGCGGGCGCCGGGCCTGGGCGCGGTCGACGCCAGCGTCGTGCGCACGAGCGACCTCGCCGACCTCCGCGCCAAGGTCGGCTGGCGGGCGACTGACCGCGGGGCTACCGGCGGCGGGGCCGCGCAGGCCCCGACCGGGGCGACGCCGATCGGGGCGACGCCGTAGCTGCCGACGCCGCGCCGGTCGCGGTCCGGCTCGGCTTGGTCGCGACCCGGCGGGGCAGCCCGTCGACCACCGCCAGGCCGCGCTCGATCCACGCGGCGAGCTGGGCCGCGGTGCGGTAGCCCGGCGGGTCGACGTAGACGAAGCCGCCCAGCGGCCGCCCGGTGAAGGTCATCGGTCGCGCGTGGGGCCGATCGAGGGCCGCCGCGTAGCCGTCCTGGCCGACCCGCACCATCAACGCTTCGGCCGTCAGGCCGCAGCACATGTGGCCGCGCACCATGAAGCACAGCCCGCCGAACATCTTGCGCTCGAGCACCTCGTGGCCGCCCGCGCCTAGACACGCGCGCACGCGATCCGCGATCCGCTCGTCGTAGGCCATGGCCTGACAATAGCGCGTCGGCTCTGCTACGGTCGGCCGGTGAGCGGCCCGCTCGTCTTCGATCTGAGAGTTCTCGCTGACCTGCCCAACATCGGTTCGGTCGACGGCAACTACATGGCCGCGGGCGCCTCCTTCATCCTCGAGCACAACCATTCATCGGCCACGGAGGATCGCTTCGTGCTCGATGACGGTGCCGATGGCAACGCAGGGACCATCCGTCGCGTCACGATCGACGAAAACGTGCGACGGTTTCGTCGCGACCTCACCAAGGCGACCGAGGCTGGTGCCGAAGCCATCGGGCTCCTGACCGTGACGCACGTCCTTGGCCGCCGGGTCGTGAATCGCATGCCGACGGAGACCGGCGCCGACTTCTTGATCGAGCCGATCGCGCCCGGTTCGACCGACGCGCTGGAGCGGGTCGAGTTCGGCGGGATCGGAGACGGCGCTGAGTCGACGACCGCCCGCCTCAACCGCAAGCTCCGCCAGATGCGGCGCTATCCCGACGAGCCGCCGGGGTACGCGGTGGTCACGAACTTCACCACGATGCCCGTCGAAGTCGCCATTAGGACCGTGCCATGAGCAATCCCTGGTTCGACACGTCGGAGGCGCACGCGGCCAGCGGCGCCGCGCTCCAAGCGGAACTCGCGGAGAGCGATGGTGACGCGTCGCGAGCCAAGGAACTCTATCGCGAGGCCGCGAGCTCCTACACCCGGCTCGCCCTCAGCGTCACGGCTGATCACCCGCAGACCCGGTCGGCGCTCGGCGTCGCGGCGGTGGCCTGCCATGCGCGCGCGGGAGATTTCGGCAAGGCGATCGACGTCGCGCGTCGGTTGTTGGCGCAGAGCGGCGCACTTTCGCAACGCGGACGGACCGACCTCCTGCGCATGGTCGCCAACTACAATGACTTGATCAGCGTCGAGCGAAAGCGGACCCTGCCCGCGAGGCGCACTGGGATTCACGCGCGCGACGATGTCCGCGCGAACTTCGTCCTCGGGGATGTCGCGTGACCGACATGCTCCGCACCGTGCCCACCGGCGACCTTGGGCTCGACGTGCTCTTGGGCGGCGGCTGGCGGCTGGTCAAGCGCCTCGGCGACGCCGAGTCGACGACGGTGGTCGTGCGCGGCGGCAGCGGCGCGGGCAAGACCCTCCTCGGGATCCACGTCGCGCTTGAGCTCGCGCGTGCGCTCGGCGGCGACGTCGTGGTCGGCTGCGTCGAGATCCTGCCGACCGAGTACATCGCCCAGCTCCAGTCGGCGCGGCCGTCGTTGCCGGCCGAGCGCATCGCCCTGCTGCCCAAGGCCGCGAGCACCGCCGACGGCCCGCGGGTGTACGTCGGGCTGATGCTCGACCTGGATCCCGAGCAGCCCGATCTGAACGCGAGCCTGGCGACGTTGCGCGAGGCGACCGCGACCGCCGGCGGCAAGCCGGTCGTGTTCTTGGTCGACTCGCTCATCGAGGGCTACGGCATCGGCTCGTCGGCGCCGCGCATCGCCGTGGACGACTGTATGAAGTTCGCCGCCAAGCACGGGGTCGGGCTGGTGCTGTGCGAGGAGATCGTGAGCGACGCGCCGTCGCCGTGGGTGTTCGCCGCCGACACCGTCCTGCAGGTCGGCGTCGAGTCGCGCGAGCGCGGCCGGTGGATCGAGGTCAAGAAGCACCGCTTCGGCCCGTCGGCGACGGGGCGGCATGAGCTGGAGCTGGTCGGCCACGAGCCTCATCCCGTAGCCTTCCCGGAGGTCGCAGCTTGGCGGCTCCCGTGGCTCAAGGACGTGCTGACGCAACACGGGTATTGCGAGGCCGAGGACAAGCGCTCCACTCAGCACCTCCGATGGCAGAGCGCGCCTGACGTCATCGGCGCCTTGGTCCTGGTGAGTGGTCAGAGGCGAGACCTTGTCCGCAAACTTGCCGAGGGGTTGTCGACCGACCAATCGAAGCGCCCGTTCACCATCCAGTTCGACCCTCTGGTGCATTCGGTAGACGGATGGAGCCAGGTCCAAGCGGTCGGACTGTTTGCGCCGACTTCATTTGGCGCACCGCGCGCCGTGCGTTACCTGGTCGAAGTCCTACGCTCGGCATTTCGAGAAACACAGTTGACTGTAGACCGAATACTCGTCGGAGATGCCGCGCTGGTGCTGAGCGGTGACGCTGCCACTGACTGGGTCATCGCAATCGAGACGCTTTGCGGGATCGTGATCGATCGGGGATGGGGACTACCCATCGTCGTCTATGACGGCGACGCGGAGGTCGGCGGCGCGGCTCGTAGGCGTCTTGCGGCGTCAGCCGATGTGGTTGCGAAGGTCAGCTCGCGGGTGGACTCGGTGACGAACCGCGTCAAAGTGACCATCCGCAACCGCTGGTCCCACCTCGACAACGCCTACGAGGTGCCACTGCCGCCAGAAGTGGACCGGTCACCGCGCCCAGCTGGACGCAGCTAGCACCACACGCAGCCCTCCGGGTTGCAATCCCCGCCGGCTGCGATAGGGTCCGCCTCCACCCATAGACCCAACGCTGGGGGAGCCATCTGGCTGAGAGGCACGCGCGCCACCGAAGGACGGGGCCGCGTGCGACCCCTCGAACTTGCCCGACCCGCGCGACGACGCGGGCAACGGGGGAAGGAAGCGACCATGAGCGCGACCCACGGCACGAACGGCAACGGCAACGGCACGAACGGCAACGGCACGAACGGCAACGGCACGAACGGCAGCGGCACGAGCGGCAACGGCAACGGCAACGGCAAGCGCGCGTCGCTGCCCCAGGTCGCCGACCCGGTCGCCGACCTCGCGCCGATCGAGGGCTTCCCGGCCTCGGAGAAGATCTACGTCTTGGCCGACGACGTCCGGGTCCCGGTGCGCCGGGTCCACCTGTCCGGCGGCGAGGCGCCCTTCGACGTCTACGACACCTCGGGCCCGACCGGCCACGACCTCCACGTCGGCCTGCCCAAGCTGCGCAAGGCCTGGATCGACGCCCGCATCGCCGCCGGCGACGATGGCAACCGCACCCAGATGCACTACGCGCGGCAGGGGATGATCACCCCCGAGATGCGCTTCATCGCCATCCGCGAGGGCCTCGATCCGGTCACTGGTCCCGAGTTCGTGCGCAGCGAGGTCGCCCGCGGACGCGCGATCATCCCGGCCAACATCAACCACCCCGAGAGCGAGCCGATGATCATCGGCTCGAAGTTCCTCACCAAGATCAACGCCAACATCGGCAACTCGGCGGTCAGCTCGTCGATCGGCGAGGAGGTCGACAAGCTGCGCTGGTCGATCAAGTGGGGCGCCGACACGGTCATGGACCTGTCGACCGGCGACAACATCCACGAGACCCGCGAGTGGATCATCCGTAACTCGCCGGTGCCGATCGGCACCGTGCCGATCTACCAGTGCCTGGAGAAGGTCAAGGGCAAGGCCGAGGACCTGACGATCGAGCTGTTCCTCGAGACCCTGATCGAGCAGGCCGAGCAGGGCGTCGACTACTTCACGATCCACGCCGGCGTCCGCCTGCCGTACATCCCGTGGACCGCCAACCGCACGACCGGCATCGTGTCGCGCGGCGGCTCGATCATGGCCAAGTGGTGCCTGACCCACCACAAGGAGAACTTCCTCTACACCGAGTTCGAGCGCATCTGCGAGGTGATGAAGAAGTACGACGTCGCGTTCTCGCTCGGCGACGGCCTGCGCCCCGGCTCGATCGCCGACGCCAACGACCGCGCCCAGCTCGCCGAGCTCGAGACCCTGGGCGAGCTGACCAAGATCGCCTGGAAGCACGACATCCAGGTGATGATCGAGGGCCCCGGCCACGTGCCGATGCACAAGATCAAGGAGAACGTCGACCTGCAGATGCAGCTCTGCCAGGAGGCGCCGTTCTACACCCTCGGGCCGCTGGTCACCGACATCGCCCCGGGCTACGACCACATCACCAGCGCGATCGGCGCGGCGATGATCGGCTGGTTCGGCACCGCGATGCTCTGCTACGTGACGCCCAAGGAGCACCTCGGGCTGCCCAACAAGAAGGACGTGAAGGACGGCGTGATCGCCTACAAGATCGCCGCCCACGCCGCCGACCTGGCCAAGGGCCACCCGGGCGCCCAGCGCCGCGACGACGCGCTGTCCAAGGCCCGGTTCGAGTTCCGCTGGCAGGATCAGTTTCACCTGTCCCTCGATCCCGACACCGCCCAGGACTTCCACGACGAGACCTTGCCGGCGCCGGCCGCCAAGGGCGCGCACTTCTGCTCGATGTGCGGGCCCAAGTTCTGCTCGATGAAGATCACGCAGGACGTCCGCGACTACGCCGCCAGCCACGGCCTCACCGACGAGGCCGCCCTGACCGCGGGCCTGGCCGAGAAGGCCGCGGAGTTCAACCAGGTGGGGCAGGCGCTCTACGTCGACAAGGCCTGACGGCGGGATCGCCCCCCTTCCCGACGTGAAAACGGTTGACCATCCATGACTCCGAGGGCACACAAGGGCATGGCGCAGACCGTCGAGCGAGCCGCAAAGGGTGGGGCGACGCGTGGGCGCACCGCGCTGCCGCTCGTCGAGGACAGCGGTCGCAACCCCGAGCCGCGGGAGCTGAAGGGCCGCTGGCAGGCCTACCTGGCCGACAAGCGCCTGAACACCACCGCGCAGCGCGAGGCCATCGTCGATCAGTTCTTCCGGGTCACCGAGCACATCTCGATCGAGGAGCTCCTGGCCAAGGTCCGGCGCAAGCACCCCAAGGTCGGCTACGCCACGGTCTACCGGACGCTCAAGCTCCTGGTCGACGCCGCCCTGGCCAGCGAGCGGCAGTTCGGCGACGGCCAGGCCCGCTACGAGATCGCCGGGCAACACCACGATCACCTGATCTGCGCCAAGTGCGGCCTGATCCTCGAGTTCGAGGACGACGAGATCGAGCGCCTGCAGGAGCGGATCGCCCAACGCCTGGGCGGGTTCGCGGTGGTGGCCCACCGCCACGAGCTGTACGCGCTGTGCCCGCGCGAGCGTGGGCTCGACGAGCGCTGCCCGGGGCAGCGAGCCGGTCGGGTCGACGCCGGCGGGAGCAAGCAACCGTGAGCCGGGGCACCTGGGCCGGCGCGGTCGGCGTGCTGCTCGCCCTCGCGACCGCCTGCGGTGGCGACGACGGCGCCACCGACCCCGACGCCGGCGACCCGGTCGACGCCGGGCCCGACGCGGTCGCCTGCGATCCGCAGCGGCCGCGCACCACCGCGCCGAGCGCGGTGATCGGCCCGGCCTCGCTCGAGGACCGGGTCCTGGCGCTGATCGGCGGCGCCACCATGTCGATCGACCTCCAGATGTACTCGTTCACCTCGACCCGGGTCGCCGACGCGCTGATCGCCGCCGACACCCCGAGCCTGCCGGTGCGGGTCCTCCTCGACGCCGGCCAGAACGAGAACAGCGCGATCCGCACCCGCCTGACCAACGGCGGGGTCGAGGTCAAGGACGCCCCGGCCGGGTTCGTGAACGCCCACGCCAAGTACCTGGTGGTCGACCGCCAGCGCGCCCTGGTCGCCTCGGGCAACTTCACCCTGGCCGGCCTCGACGACCAGCGCAACTACGCCCTCGAGGATCGCGATCCCGACGACGTCGCCGATCTCGCCGCGATCTTCACCGCCGACTGGACCGGCCAGCCGGCGCCCCTCGGCTGCACCCGGCTCGTCGTCACCCCCGGCGAGGGTCGGCTGCGGATCCAGACCTTGATCGCCGAGGCCCGGACCTCCCTCGACGTCGCGCTCTACTACCTGTCCGACACCTCGATCCGCGCGGCGCTCCAGACCGCCCGCAACCGCGGGGTGACGGTTCGGGTGCTCCTGGCCGCGACCTCGGAGATCCCCGAGAACGGGACCACCGCGACCACCTTGACCCAGTCCGGCATCGCGGTCCGCACCCTGGCCAACCCGACCATGCACGCCAAGGTCATCATCGCCGACGGCGCCGCCGCCCTGGTCGGCTCGCACAACATGTCGGCGACCTCGCTGCGCGACAACCGCGAGGTCGGCCTGATCGTGCGCGAGCCGGTCGCGGTCGGCCCGGTGGTGAGCCAGTTCACGGCCGACTGGAACAACGCCACGCCCTGGTGACCGGGGCGCCCGCGGTCACGGCGCGGCCGCGACGCCGGCCTTGGTCCGCAGGCGCTCGAACTCGGCCTGCTCGCTGCGCGGCAGCACCCGGATCAGGCAGCGGCTCGTGTCGGTCGGGCTCTCGGCGATCAGGTAGAGCTTGCGGTTCTCCCAGGCCGACCACGTCGGGGTCGACGTCCGCGGGGCGCCGAACCGCTCGCGCAACCACAGCGACAGCCGATCCGGCTCGCAGCCGCGGACGTCGAGCTGCAGCTCGATCATCGGCGCGTCGGGGGTCTCGCCCAGGAAGTACAGATCGACGTCGGCCGGACGGCTCGCGATCGTGAGCGCCGGCTGCAGGTAGCACCACGTGCCCTTGCGCCCGTCGGGGAGCTCGGTCGGCTCACAGCGACCGCTGGCGTCAGCCAGCGTGGTCTTGCCGACCTGGTACGTGCCGATCCCGGCGTAGGAGCGATCGCGGCGATCGCAGCCGGGCAGGGACAGCAGCGCGGTGGCCGCCAGGGCGGCGGTCGCCAGCGCTACGCCACGCACTGCAACATCAGCGTCGTGACGTTGTCGGTCCCGCCGGCGCGGTTGGCGGCGTCGACCAGCTCGGCGACGGCGCGCTCGAGGGACTTGGCGTTGCCCGAGATCTGGTTGATGCCCTCGTCGGTCACCATGCCGGACAGGCCGTCCGAGCACAGGAGGAACATGTCGCCGCTCTTGATCTGGTGGGCGCGGATGTCGACCTGCACGGTCTCGCGCATCCCCAGGGCCCGGGTGATGACGTTCTTGTGGGGGAAGTTGCGCTCTTCCTCCTCGGTCATGTCGGGCTTGGCTTCCTTGTAGTCCTCGAGCAGCGAGTGGTCGCGGGTGAGCTGGGTGATCTGGCCCTCGCGCACCCGGTAGACCCGCGAGTCACCGACGTGGCCGATGTACGCCTTGTCGCCGGCGACCAGGCACGACACGATCGTGGTGCCCATGCCCTTGTAGCGGATGTCGCGGCACGAGGTCTCGAAGATCCGCAGGTTGGCGAGCTTGATCGCGCACACCAGGCGGTTCTCGATATAGGACAGCGACCGGTCCATCTTGTAGGGCCAGGTGACGTCCTCGTCCTCGCGGGTGCGCTGGTAGAACTCCCCGATGGTCTCGGCGGCCATCTTGGAGGCGACCTCGCCCGAGGAGTGGCCCCCCATCCCGTCGGCGACGATGAACAGCTGTTCGTCCTCGATCAGCGAGAAGTAGTCCTCGTTGTGGGTCCGTTTCATCCCCACGTCGGTCTTGACGGCGTAGCGGATCTTCATGGCGCGGACCAGGCCGGTCGGTCCTGGCGATCACGGGAGAACATTCCCACGGCGAAAGGATAGGTTGGCCGTCAAACCGCCGTCAACTGATGCGGCCCGAATCGCCATCCGGCGCCGAGATCGAAGGCGCAGGCGTGGCGCTGGGCGGGGTTTTGGTTAGCATGCGCCGGTGCTGGCCGAGATCGTGACCATCGGCGACGAGCTCACCCGGGGTGAGATCGTCGACACCAACGCCGCGGGGCTGGCGGCCAGGCTGTGGGCCCTCGGGGTCCCGGTGCGCTGGATGACGAGCTGTCGCGACGACGACGACGACATCCGGGCCGCGTTGACCGCCGCCGTCGGGCGGGCCGGCCTGGTTTTGGTGTCGGGGGGGCTGGGGCCGACCGAGGACGATCGCACCGTCGACGTGGTCGCCGGGCTGCTCGGCGTCGGCGTCGCGCACGATCCCGTGGCCCAGGCTCGCCTCGAGACCATGATGGCGGCGCGCGGGCGTCCCGTGACCGAGGTCAACCTGCGCCAGGTCCGGGCGCCGCGCGGCGCCCGCATCCACCCCAACCAGGCTGGCCTCGCCCCGGGCTTCGAGGTCGAGCTGGCCGGCGTCCCCGTGGTGTGCCTCCCCGGCGTGCCGCGCGAGGTCTACGCCATCTTCGACGGTTCGGTCGCCGCTCGGGTCGGCGAACTGGCCGCCGCCGCCGGCGCGCCGGCGATCGCCCGCGCGATCTACCGGGTGTTTGGGCGCTCCGAGTCCCAGGTGTCCGAGGCGCTGCGCGGCATGGTCGACGCGGTGCCCGGGGCGACGATCCATTATCAGGTGAAGTTCCCGGAGACCCTGGTCAAGCTGGTGGTCTCCGATCCCGACCGCGGCGTCGCCGAGGCCGGCCTGGCCCAGCTCGACGGCGAGGTCCGCGCGCGCCTCGGCCGATGGATCTACGGCACCGGCGAGGTCGCCCTGCCTGCGGTGGTCGCGGCCCGCCTCGGCGGCGCCGGCCGCACGGTCGCGGTCGCCGAGTCGTGCACCGCCGGACTCCTCGGCGCGCTCCTGACCGAGGGCCCGGGCGCGTCGCGGTTCTTCCTCGGTGGCGCCATCGTCTACGCCAACGCCGAGAAGGAGCGCGCCCTCGGCGTGCCGGCCGAGGTGCTGCGCGAGCACGGCGCCGTCAGCGAGGCCTGCGTGAGCGCCATGGCCGAGGGGATCCGCGCCGCCACCGGCGCCGAGCTCGGGGTCGCGATCTCGGGCGTGGCGGGGCCCGACGGCGGCACCGCCGACAAGCCGGTCGGCACGGTGTGGCTCGCGCTGGCCCAGGTCGGCCGGGCGCCGACGACCTTCACGTTCCGCTGGCCGGGCGCCCGCGATCAGGTGCGAACCCTGGCGGCGTGGTGGGCCCTCGCGCTCCTGCGCGACGCCGTCGAGGGGGCGCCATGAAGCGGCTGTTCATCGGCGTCCCGGTGGCCCCGGCGGTCGGGCAGTCCCTCGCCGCAGCGGCCGAGACCTTGGCCCGGCGCGCGCGCGGCGCCGGCCTGACGCCGCGCTGGGTCGCGCCCGCGAACTACCACGTCACCTTGGCGTTCCTCGGGGCGACCCGCCCCGAGGCCGTCGGCGCGGTGCGGGCCCGGCTGAGCGAGGTGGCGGCCAGCGGTCAGCGCTTCCGGTTCCGCGCGGCGCGCCTCGGCGGGTTCCCATCGCTCGCGGCGGCCGACGTGCTGTGGGCCGGCGTCGAGGACCCCTCGGGCGAGCTCGCGCGGCTGGCCGATGCAGTGGCGGTGGCGATGGCAGATCTCGGCTTCCGGCGCGACCCGCGGCCCTACCATCCCCACGTCACGGTGGCGCGGCTGCGGCCGCCGAGCGACCTGTCGGAGGTCGCGCTTCCGGTATCTGAACAGGTGTTCGGTGAGACGCGGTGCGATACCTTGGTCCTCTTCGATTCAGTAACGAATTCGAACGGTTCCGCGTACCGAGTGGAGGCTGTGGCGCCCCTGGGAACGCCAAAAACGGCGCCTGAACGTCAGAGCGAGCCCGTACAAACGGCCCCACTAGATGCGTCTCATGGCTCAGACGACGGTTGGGATCGCACGCCGTGATCTCGCCGTAGCCCTCGGCTGAGCCGGCGCGCCGGAGAACGACCATGGCCCAGAAAGACACGTCCGCGTCGGATCGCACCGCCATCCCCACCCCCGCCGCGGCCGCGGGTTCCGGGCCCGCCCAGGTCCGCGACCCAAATCGCGACAAGGCGATCGATCTCGCCCTCGGCGCGATCGAGAAGCAGTTCGGCAAGGGCTCGATCATGCGCCTGGGCAAGGACACGGTCGAGCGCGAGGTCTCGGTCGTGCCGACCGGGTCGCTCGGCCTCGACATCGCCCTCGGCATCGGCGGTCTCCCGCGCGGCCGCATCATCGAGATCTACGGGCCGGAGTCGAGCGGCAAGACCACCCTGACCTTGCACGTCGTCGCCGAGGCCCAGAAGCGCGGCGGCGTGTGCGCCTTCATCGACGCCGAGCACGCCCTCGACGTCGGCTACGCCAAGAAGCTCGGCGTGCGCACCGAGGAGCTCCTGGTGTCGCAGCCCGACTTCGGCGAGCAGGCCCTCGAGATCGCCGACATGCTCGTGCGGTCCAACGCCGTCGACGTGATCGTGATCGACTCGGTCGCGGCGCTCACGCCCAAGGCCGAGATCGAGGGCGAGATGGGCGACAGCCACGTCGGCCTCCACGCCCGCCTGATGAGCCAGGCCTTGCGCAAGCTGACCGGCGCGATCGCGAAGTCGCGCACCACCGTCATCTTCATCAACCAGATCCGCATGAAGATCGGCGTCATGTTCGGCAGCCCCGAGACCACCACCGGCGGCAACGCGCTCAAGTTCTACGCCTCGGTCCGCCTCGACATCCGCCGCGTCGGCGC
>JAGPCY010000025.1 GCA_018057825.1 Kofleriaceae bacterium
GCCTCGGCCTCGGTCTCGGTCTCGGTCTCGGTCTCGGTCTCGGTCTCGGTCTCGGCCTCGGTCTCGGTCTCGGTCTCGGTCTCGGTCTCGGCCTCGGTCTCGGTCTCGGTCTCGGTCTCGGTCTCGGCCTCGGTCTCGGCCTCGGTCTCGGCCTCCGCCTCGGTCTCCGCCTCCGCCTCGGTCTCCTCCTCGCCCCCCCCGCGGCCTTGCCGCGATCCCCTCTCCCCCGCTTCTACCCGACGATCCGATCAGCTACCGTCCCTCAATGACCGCCGAGGCCAAGGCCGCGCTCCGCCTGACCGCCTACGCTCGCGGCGGTGGTTGAGCGGCCAAGCTTCGGCTGCCGGACCTCGTGCAGGTCCTCGATGAAGATCCGCCGTGCGGCGATGGTGGCGCCAGCGCCATCGTGGTCGATCACGCCCACAAGGACGACGCCGCGGTCGTGGCCGGGCCGCGCCCAGGCTACGGCCTGGTCCTCACCGCCGACGTCATCGCGCCCCTGGTCGACGAGCCCGAGGCCTTCGGCGCGATCGCCGCGTGCAACGCGCTGTCCGACGTGTACGCGATGGGCGGCGAGCCGCGCTTCGCGCTCAACCTGGCGTTCTTTCCCGATGACAAGCTGCCGCTCGACGTGCTGGTCGCGATCCAGCGCGGCGCCGCGGCGATGTGCCGGCGCGCCGGGGCCGCGGTGGTCGGCGGTCACACCGTGCGCGATCCCGAGCTCAAGTTCGGGCTGTCGGTCACGGGCGAGGTCGCCCTCGACGCGGTGTGGGCCAACACCGCGGCGCTGCCGGGCCAGATCTTGATCCTCACCAAGCCCCTGGGCACCGGCGTGATCGGGCAGGCCATCAAGACCGAGGCCGCCAGCCGGGCCGAGATCGACGCCGCGGTCGCCGCCATGACCACGCTCAACCGCGACGCCGCCGCGGTCGGCCGCGCGGTCGGGGTCACCGCCGCCACCGACGTCACCGGCTTCGGCCTCCTCGGTCACCTGCGCAACATCGTCCGCGGCTCGGGGCTGTCGGCGACCCTCGAGGTCGGCGCGCTGCCGGTCTTGCCCGGCGTCTGGGATCACCTCGCCGCCGGCCGGGTCCCAGGCGGCACCAAGATCAACCGCGGCTTCCTCGAGCCGATCGTCACCTGGCGCGGCCCCGAGGCCGACCGCGAGCGCGTGCTCACCCTGGCGTGCGACGCCCAGACCAGCGGGGGCCTGCTCTTGTGCGTGCCGCCGGCGCAGGTCGACGCCGCGGTCGCCGGTCTCACCGCGCGCGGCGTGACCGCGGCGGTGATCGGCGCCTTGACCGAGCGCGACAGCGACGGCGGCGAGCGGCCGATCATCCTGCGCTAGGCACGCAGCCGGGCCAGGAACGCGCGCGCGAAGCGGTAGGCGTCGCCCGGCCAGCGCGCCGAGACGTAGCGGCCATCCTCGACGATGAAGGTCGCGGTGTCGTCGGTGCGATCGCCGCGGCGGGTCATGGTCCGCGGGCCGCGGACGAACTGCGTCGCCGGATCGGCCAGGGCCGCCCGGACCTCGTCCTCGACGTAGGCCGGGTAGGTCCGGTAGTAGCGGCCGAGCTTCCAGAACGTGAGCAGGTAGGCCGAGCGCTCCATGTACTTCGGCAGGCAGGTCGTGCGGCTGCCGGCCAGGACGCTGGCGCCGGTCGCGGGATCGATCGAGCGGGCCAGGGCGAGGACCCCATGACAGATCGCGCCGACCGGACGAGCGAGGGCCCAGAAGCGAGCGATCTGCGCGTGCAGCGCGGTCGCGCCCAGGTACTGCTTCATCCCCGGCGCGTGGCCACCCGGCAGGATCAGGCCGTCGAAGTCGGCGACGTCGAGGTCGGCCCACGGCGTCGGCCGCTGGAAGCCGGGGTGCTCGGTCAGCTCCTGGTAGAACGCCTTGGGCTCGGGGTAGGCGCCGAGCTGGCCGAACAGCACGCCGGTCAAGAGCAGCGGATCGGCCGCCGGGGTGGCGCCGGCCTCGGTCGCGAACACCACCTCGTGTCCGGCCTCGAGCGCCAGCTTCCACGGCACCGCCACCTCGGTCACGTCGAAGTCGCGATCGGGCAACGGCATCCACACGCGGGCCATGGCCGCGATGCTACGCGGCGTCGACGGAACTTGCTACCGTGGCCCATGGCCTCGCCGCGCCGCCTGCGCCGTCCGCGTCGCGCGCCGACCTTCGCGGTGGTGCTGGCGCTCTTGATCGGGGTGGCGGTCGCGTGGCGACAGAGCCGCGAGCGCGCCGCGCCGGCCGAGGCGCCGTCCCGCGTGGACGAGGGCGCGCCGTCCGTCCCTGCGCCGCCCGTCCCCGCGCCCTCGAACCCTGCGCCGCCCGTCCCTGCGCCGCCCGCCCCCGCGCCGCCGAGCCCGGCGCCACCGCGCGCGCCGACCGGCCCCGGGCCCTCGGCCGCCGCCCTCGACCTCTCGTGGCTGGCCGATCCCGACGAGCAGGCCACCGTGGCCGCGGTCGCCGCCGCGATCGATCGCGGTGGACCGTTTCGCTACCGCAAGGACGGCGCGATCTTCGAGAACCGCGAGGGCCGCCTGCCGCGTCGGGCCCGCGGCTACTGGCGCGAGTACACCGTGCCGACGCCGGGCGAGGACGATCGCGGCGCGCGGCGCCTGGTCGGCGGCGATCGCCGCGAGCTGTACTACACCCGCGATCACTACCGCTCGTTCCGCGTCGTCCGCGGCGCCGCGCCGTGATCGGGGCGCTACTTCGTCGGCAGCTCGGCGAACGCGATCAGGTAGCGCGTGATCGCGGCCGCCTCCTCGGGCTCGAGGCTCGAGCGCTCGCGCATGTCTTCGACCTCGGACGGCCAGTCGGCGATCGTGGCGTCCCTCGGCGACGGCGTCTGATGGCAGCCGCTGCAGTGCGAGATCAGGAGCTGTCGGCCGTGATTGAGCTCGGCGACCGCGACGTTGGCGCGGGCGGCGTCGGCCTCGGTGGCGACCGGCACCCACGGACCGCGGCAGGCCGCGACCGCCAGCGCCAGCGCGGCCAGCGCCCGTCGGCTCATAGCGACAGGCCGAAGATCGCCCGCACCGACAGCTTGTCGGCGCGGTCGTTGAGCCCGAAGCCCGCCGTGGTGGTGACCCACAGGGACGCGGTCGGCGCCCACGACACCGCCGGACCGGCCCAGGTGGTGAAGGTCTCGTCGAGCTCGCTGAACTCGAAGTCGGCCCAGGTCTCGGCGCCCAGCTTCCAGGCCGGGGTGGCCTCGTAGGTGACGCCGATCGCGTAGCCGTTCTCGAGCTCGGTCTCGTCGACGTCGGCGCCGAACTCGACCTCGGCGATCAGGTTGGCCGCCACCGTCACCTTGCCGAAGTCGCGGGCCAGGATCGCCTTGACCTCGCCGGCGTAGGCGCTGGCGCCGAACGCCCGGGCCAGCTCGCCGTAGGCGACCACGTCGACCGGCAGCTCGCCGCGCTCGGCGAAGCGGTAGCGGCTGCGCAGCTTCACCTCGGACAGCACCAGGCCGGTGGCGGCAGTGCCGCCGCTGGCCTGGTCGAACACGTGATAGAGCGACACGTCCCACCGGTCGGTCACGCCGTGCTCGAACTCGAGCTGGAGCTGGTTGGACTCGGGCGCGCCGTCGTCCCAGGTCGCCCGGTTCCAGGTCGAGTACACCTCGACCTCGGTCTGGCCCTCGGGCATCGTCATGTACTCGTAGGTCCGAGTGAACGAGCGCCGGTCGGCGGTGGCGGTGGTGGCGAACGCGCCGACCAGGGCGAGGGCGGCGGCGAGGTGGATGGGCTGCATCGGAATAATGAAAACCATTTTCATGTCCGGTTCGGACTGTCAAGCGCCAGGCGGTGTACGGTTTGTCGCAATGCCCCCCCGCGACGGCTTCGTCGGCGCCATCGGCGCCACCCCGCTCATCCGCATCCCCAGCCTGTCCGCGGCGACCGGCTGCACCATCCTCGGCAAGGCCGAGCACCTGAACCCGGGGGGCAGCGTCAAGGATCGCGCGGCCCGGGCCATCGTCGCCGCCGCCGAGGCCGCCGGCCGCTTGGGCGGCGACGGCCCGACCGAGATCGTCGAGGGCACGGCCGGCAACACCGGCATCGGCCTGGCCCTGGTGGCGCGGGCCCGCGGCTACCGCTGCACGATCGTCATGCCCGACAACCTGGCGCCGGAGAAGATCGAGCTCCTGCGCGCGCTGGGCGCCGACCTCCACCTGGTGCCGCCGGCGCCGTTCGCCGACGCCGGCAACTACTACCACGTGGCCCGTCGGCTGGCCGAGGCGCGCGGCGCGTTCTGGGCCGATCAGTTCGAGAACCCGGCCAACGCCCAGGCCCACTACGACACCACCGGCCCCGAGCTCCTGGCCGACGCCGGCCACCTCGACGGCTTCGTCGCCAGCGCCGGCACCGGCGGCACGATCGCCGGGGTGTCGCGCTACCTCGCCGAGGCCGCGCCCGCGGCCCAGGCCTGGCTCATCGACTGCGAGGGCAGCTCGCTCTACAGCCACGTCACCCGCGGCACCCTCGACGCCACCGGCGGCAGCGTCCTCGAGGGCATCGGCATCCGCCGCATCACCGCCAACTTCGCCGGCGCCAAGCTCGCGGGCGCCTTCGTCGGCACCGATCGCGAGGCGATCGAGATGGTCCACTGGCTCCTGGCCCGAGACGGCCTGTTCGTCGGTGGCTCGGCGGCGCTCGGCTGCGTCGGCGCGGTCAAGCTGGCCCGCCGCCTCGGCCCGGGCGCCACGATCGCCACGATCTTGTGCGACGGCGCCGGCCGCTACGCGTCGCGGCTGTTCTCGGCCGAGTGGCTGGCGGCCAAGGGCCTGACCCCGCGCGCCACCGACCTGTCGTTCGTCGCGTGAGCGCGGGCGCCGCGCGTCATCGCGGCGTCCAGTACTCGACCTCGTCGGCGAGCATCCGGCCGAGCTGATCGCCGCTGTCGATCGCGAAGGCGTAGTCGGTCGGGAAGTTGTTGCGGACCTGGACTCGACCGTGGGCCGGGAAGGCCGAGGGGTCGGACAAGATCTCCTCGCTGCGCAGGCCGGTGCCGCCGTGCTGGTGGCAGCCGACGCAGCTCGACCCGGCGTTGCCCGCGCCGACCTCGAGAAACGGGTTCGAGCACCAGCTCGGGCCGTCGTGGACCGCGGCCAGCGCGTCGCCCAGCGAGCCGGGCTGGCCGCCGCGGGGATCGCGATCGCCCTCGGCGAAGCTGGTGACGACGCACATCTTGTAGTTGCGCCAGATCGTGTCGGCGAGCGCCGCCGGGCGATCGGCGCCGAAGTCGTCGTCGGGCGACGGCGACCACCACAGCGTCACCCACAGCCAGTGGTCGAGCTCCTTGGTCATGAGGTGCAGCCCGGCCAGGCGGTAGCGGTTGCCGTTGGGCAAGACCGCGGTGTAGATGCGGTCGGCGCCTGGGTCGTCGTCGCCGATCGCGGTCCACTGGGGCGCCGGGCTGGCGGTCATCGCCGCCAGGCTCGCCGCCGAGGTGTCGAAGCGCGGCACGGTGAAGCCCAGCTCGGCGCGCCGCCAGTCGGCCTTGACCACCGCGGCGTCGAGGGGATACGGCCCGGCCAGGCACGCCGCCCAGGCCGGGTCGGCCTCTTGATACTCGATCGTCACCCGCGCCGCGCCGGCCTCGCCGTCGCCGACCAGCTCGACCCACACCGGGCCCGGGCCGGCGACCGCGCACGCGGTGCCAGCGCAGTCGTGGTCGTCGGCGGTCGGCGGTGCGTCCCGGCGCAGCCGCAGCGTGCCGACGCCGTCGACCTGGGCGGTCAGGCTCTCGCCGGCGCCGACGTAGTACGGGCCCCACGCCGCGCGACCACACGCGGCCAGCGCGACCGCCTCGCGCGCCACCCGCCGCGGCCCCGGGGTCGCGCCGTCGGCGATCGCCGGTGGCCGCGGCTGGCCGAGGCACGCCAGGATCTCGCGGTAGCTGGCCAGGACGTGGCGGGCCGCGCCCGGGCTGTACATCACGCGATCGATGCCGCCGACCCCGACGACCTCGGGCGCGGTGTCGACCGCCGCCGCGTAGGCCGCGAACCGCTCCGGGGTCCAGGTCGGCAGCTCGTCGAGGGCGGTCGGGTTCCAGGCCTCGAGTTCGTCGAGCATGGCCTCGGTCAGCGGCGCCCGCGCGGTCCGCTCCGCCGGGGCCAGCGACCGGAACCCGCGATCGAACATCCGGGTCAGGTCGTCCTTGCCGTACCAGGTGTGCCAGCGCGGCAGGTGAGGGCTCGGCGCTCCCGGCGCCAGCGCGAACGGCACCGGCGCGACCGCGCGCTCGACCGCGGCCCAGGCCGCCGCCCGTCGGGCCGCCTGGGAGCGCGCCAGCTCGTCGTCGCGGCCGCGCAGCAGGCCATCGGCCGGGTAGGGCGAGGCGCGCCCCACCAGCTTGCGATCGGCCACCGTCAACGCCGCGGTCGCGACCTCGTCCTCGCACGCCAACGGCGGCGGCTCGCCGCACCCGGCCAGCGCCAGGGTCACGACCAAGCCTGCGCGGGCGCGCGCCATGATCACTGCTCTAGCATGAGCGCGGCGTCGCTGGCAGCGACGTATTCGCGCCCGCCGGCCGCCAGGTCGCGGACGATGAAGTAGATCCAGCCATCGCTGCGGAAGTGCGGGTACAGCGCGTACTGCCCGGGCTTCATCGTCGTCAGGCGCCGGGTCACGCCGGTCGCGATCTCGGTCACGAAGATGTTGGCCGCGCCCTGGGTGCGCAGGGCCACGAAGGCCGGGTCGGACTGGCTGGCGTAGCCGAGGTCCTGCCAGTCGGCGGCCTCGACGTAGTGGTGCCAGACCATCCACCGCTCGTCGAACGACAGCGCCGGCTTGCCGCCGCGCACGCAGTAGCGCGCGATCTCCGGAAGCTGGATGTCGTAGCTGGTGCCGTTCGGGGTCGCGACCACCTTGCGCATGAGGAAGAGCGACTTGCCGCCGGCCGCCGCCACCCGGCTGACGATGAGCTTGGCCGACGGCGAGATGATGACGTCGCCCTCAAGCGGCAGCGGCTTGCGGATCGAGTCGCCGGGCGTGAACTGGGTGCCGGTATGGACCAGCGGCGTGAGATCGATCGCGGCGTTGGACGAGAACGCCGACGACGGATCCGAGCTGGTCACCGAGCGGCCGCCGTTGTCGTTGGTGAACTGGCCGTCGACCGTCCAGTAGTCGCCGTTGCGGGCCGCGCCCATGTGCTGGTACAGGCCGACCGCGGTGGTGCGTAGGCACTCGGGCTCGTTGAAGGTGATCTGGGTCGGGCCCGCGGTGAGCAGCGACTGGTCGCAGATGCGGGCGCTGCCGCTCTGCAGCGCGAAGCCCGAGTTGTCGGGGAAAAAGCCAGGGTCGTACTGGGCCGCCGCCGGGATCTCGCGATCGGTCATGAGATCGATCACCGTCGAGCGATAGGTCTGGCTGGCGGCCGCCGCGCCGCCGTGGGACACGAACCGGCCGTCGGCCGAGCTGCGGGTCCAGTAGTTCGAGCGGTAGTTGTTGATGCGCAGCACGCGGATGACCTGGCCGGCCATCGGCGCGGCCCAGCCCGCGCTGAAGGTGTCGGCCTCGCTGTCGGGATACGTCGACAAGCACTGCCGCGCGGTGGTGGCGCCCGAGCAGCCGAACATCAGGAGGCCGGCCTCCTGGTTGAGCGCGCGCCAGCCGCTGGTCCGCATCGCGGCGACGTGGCTGGCGACCTCGGTCGTGACGTTGGTGGTGCAGTCGTTGGGCGGCGGGTCGTCGGGGACCACGGTGTCGAGGAGCGGCAGGCCGCGGGCGAACCACTCGGCGAGCTGATCGAACTCGCCCTGGGTCAGCGTGCTGGTGCCGCGCGGCATCGCGGCCTCCTCGACGAAGTGGCCGAGCTGGACCGGGCCGTCGGTGGTGCCGAACCCGAGGTTGAACACGTAGCGGAACCAGTCGAGGCGGGCGGCGACGGCGTAGATGCCGAGGCGGTCCGGCGGCCAGCCCGAGGTCGTGACCCCAGGCTGCGCGCGCAGGCAGTCGACGATCGTCGCGCCCTCCGCCGACGTCATCGGCATCGTCATCGATAGGCAGCGGGTCACGACCGCCGACGAGGTCGCCTCCCAGGCGCGCACCCGATCGCGGGTCACCGCGTGACAGCCCTGGCATCGCTCGGTCAGGAGCGCGGCCGCCGCGGGCGCCAGCTCGGCGTCGGGGGTCGACAGCGGGTTGCGCAGGGCGGGGATCGCGAAGGCGTCGACCGGCGCGTCGACCGGCTGAGCGTCGATCGAACCACCGTCGCCGCCGCTGCAGGCGACGAGCGCGACCAGGCAAGCGCTACCGAGGAGGCGAGCTGACATGGTCGTGGATCGTGCCGCAAGCCGAGGCCGCGGTCACGATCTCGCCGACGGGCTTCGGCTGTTAGAGCCTGGCCGCCGTGCGACCCAGCCGCCTCGGTCCGTGGCCGGACCGTTCACCCGCCGAGGATGTGGTATCGGGTGCGACCTGCCTTCACGCCCGCCGAGCCAGCGGCTCAGCTCCCGAAGATCAGCGCGGCGTCGCTGGCCGCCGCGACCTCGCCGCCGCCGGGCACGCCCTTGACGACGAAGTACAGCCAGCCGTCGCTGCGGAAGTGCGGGAAGACCGCCTCCTGGCCGGGCTCGACGTTGGTGATCGCGCGGGTCACGCCGGTGCGCAGGTCGAGCAGGTAGACGTTGGTCGTGGTCGTGCTGCGGCGGGCGACGAAGGCCGGGTCGCTGGCGCTGGCGTAGCCCAGGCCGGCCCAGTCGTTGGGCCCGACCTCGTGGTGGTAGGTGAGCCAGCGCTCGTCGAAGCTGAAGGCCGGCTTGCCGCCGTTGACGCAGTAGCGGGCCACCGTCGGCGTGGTCACCGAGTACGTCGACCCGGTCAGGGTCGCGTTGAGCGCGCGCATGACGAAGCCGTTCTGCTGGTTGCCGCTGCCGGCGACGCGGCTGAGCAGGAGCTTGGCCGACGGCGAGATGATGGTGTCGCCCGCGCTCGGGTTGGCGACCGGGATCTGCTGCCGCGAGCTGTAGGCGGTGCCGTTCCACACCATCGCGGTCAGGCGATCGACCGAGTCCGAGCCGAACCACGCCGCGGGATCGCCGCCGCCGTTGTCGGACACGAAGGCGCCGTTGACGGTCCAGTAGTCGCCGCCGCGGGCCGCGCCCAGGTGCTGATAGAGGCCGACCACGCCGACCCGCGAACACTCGGGCTCGTTGAAGGTGACCCGGGTCGGGTTGCTGTTGAGCAGCGACTGTCGGCACCACGGGCTGGCGCCGCCCTGGAGGACGAAGCCGGAGTTGTCGGGGAAGAAGCCGGGGTCGTAGGACGCGTCGGCCGGGATCTCGCGGCCGGTCATGAGGTCGATGATCGTCGAGCGGCCGGCGCTGCCGCCGCCGTGGGCGACGTAGCGACCATCGGCCGAGCTGCGGGTCCAGAACGACGACGAGTAACCGTACTCGTGGAGGAGGCGGATCTTGGTCGACGGCGCCGCCGAGGTCCACCCGGTGGCCCAGGTCTCGCTGGTCGACAGCGGGAACGACGACAGGCAGTCGGCCGGGTTCGCGGCGCCGGCGCACCCGAGCATGAGCAGGTTGGCGTCGCGGTTGATCGCGCCCCAGCCCTCGGTGCGCATCGTCTCGACGTGGGTCGCGACCTCGGGCCCGATCATCTGGGTGCAGCCGGGCGGCAGCGGATCCTCGGGCACCACGGTCGCTAGCTCGGGCAGGCCGCGGGCGAACCACTCGGCGATGATGTCGAACTCGACCTGGTTGAGCTTGAGCTGATCGCCGCGCGGCATCGGCACGTCGTTCAGCCAGGCCGCCCACTCGGCGCTCGCGGGGCCGTAGGCCATCGTGAACACCGCCTCGAACCAGGCCAGGTTGCCGGCGGTGGTGTAGATGCCGAGGCGCGGCGGCGCCTTGGGCAGCCCACCCTCGCTCAGACACGCGATGATCGCGCGGGCCTCGGTCTGGTTGGTCGGCGTCGTGTCGGACATGCAGCCGGCGTCGGCGCTCTGGGTCTCGGCCAGCCACGACGCGAACCGGCCGCGGGTCAGGCCGTGGCACTCGTCGCACGCCGAGCGGCTGCCGATGCCGAGGCGCTCGGCGGCGCGCTGGGCGAGCTGCAGGTCGGGCAGGTCGACCGGGTTGCGGAACGCCGGCAGGACGACCGGCGCGTCGATCGGCACGGCGTCGATCGGCGTGGCGTCGGGGTTATCGCCGCTGCCGCCGCTGCAGGCGGCGGCCAGGGCGAGCAGGAGCGCGGGGGCGAGGCGGGCGCGGTCAAACATCAGGCGGCTCCGTCATGAGAAGATCCGTCGGCGTCAGCAAGAAGGTGGCCAAGACACGTCGCGCGCGGTTCCGCGGCGTTGGGCGTGCGACCAGAGGCTGACTGTGACCGCGATGGTACACCGTCCTCAGTTTTCCGCCGCCATCGCGGACGCTCTCAGGTCATCGCAGTCAGTGCGGCGTCGAGGTCGCGATGGCAGGTGATGAGATGTCGGTGGGTCTGCGCCACCAGCCCGGCGGCGACCGCGCCCTCGAGCCACGCCAGGAGTGGAGCGTAGTACCCGTCGAGGTCGTAGAGCGCGATCGGCTTGGCGTGGTGGCCGAGCTGAGCCGCGGTGACCACCTCGAACAGCTCGTCGAGGGTGCCGAAGCCGCCGGGCAGGGCGAGGAAGCCGTCGGCCCGCGCCATCATCAGCTCCTTGCGCGCCGCCATCGACTCGACGATGTGCAGCTCGGTCAGCCCGCGGTGGGCCAGCTCGCGCTCCTGGAGATCGCGCGGCAGGACCCCGATCACCTCGCCGCCCCCGGCCAGGGCGGCGTCGGCCAGGATGCCCATGAGACCGCGGTGGGCGCCGCCGTAGACCAGGGGCCAGCCGCGGGCCGCCAGGGCGGCGCCGGTGGCGCGGGCGGCCTCGGCGTAGCGCGGCCCGTGGCCGACCGCGCTGGCCAGGAACACGCACACCGCCGGCATCAGGCCCGCACCATCTCGACGTGAGGGATGCCGTCCTCGTCGTAGGGCTCCCCGTCGGGGACGAAGCCGAACCCGCCGTAGAACCGCTCGAGGTAGCGCTGGGCGCCGAGCCGGATCGGCCCCGGGCCCCAGCGTTCGGCGCATCGGGCGATCGCCTCGGCCAAAAGCGCGCGGCCCAGGCCGGTGCCGCGGGCCGCCGCCGCGGTGATCACCCGGCCGATGCACGCCTCGGCGAAGCGCGCGCCGGGCGCGAACAGCCGGGCGTAGGCCAGGATCGCGCCGTCGTCCGCCTCGGCCCACAGGTGGATCGCGTCGCGATCGCGACCGTCGGCGTCCTGGTACGGGCAGGTCTGCTCGACCACGAACACCGCCTGGCGCACCGCGAGGATCCGGTACAGCTCGTCGACGGTGAGCTCGGCCCACGTCGCGCAGCGCCAGCGCGTCGGCGCGGTCATTCGATCCTGAGCGAGCGCTCGAGCTCCTCGGGGTTCGACGCCGCGTAGATCGCCGTCTCCATCGAGATCAGGCCGGTGTTGACCAGATCGAGCAGGTGCTGATCGAAGAGCTGCATCGAGTACAGATCGCGGCCCTTGCGGATCATGTCGGGGATGTCGGCCAGGCGGCCCGAGCTGCGGATGCACTCGCGGATGGTCCGGGTCACGCGCAGGATCTCGACCGCCGGTAGGCGCTTGCGGCCCTCCTTGGCGACCAGGAGGCGCAGCGACACCACCGCCTGCAGGCAGTCGCCCAGGCGCTCGCGGATCACGTCCTGGGCGTCGGGTTCGAACAGCCCGACGTAGCGCTGGATCGTCGAGACCGCGTCGGGGGTGTGGATCGCCGAGATCACCAGGTGGCCGGTCTCGGCCGCCTTCAAGCAGGTCGCCGCGGTCTCGCGATCGCGGATCTCGCCGACCATGATCACGTCGGGGTCCTGGCGCATCGCCGCCACCAGGGCGTCGCGGAAGCTCTCGGTGTCGGCCCCGACCTCGCGCTGGATGATCATGCACTTGCCGGGCTCGTGCAGGAACTCGATGGGATCTTCGACGGTGATGATGTGGGCGTGCCGGGTGTCGTTGATGTACCGGAGCATCGCCGCGATGGTCGTGCTCTTGCCGTTGCCGGTCGCGCCGGTGACCAGGAGCAGGCCGCGGCGGGTGTCGGCGATCTCGGCCAGGACCGGCGGCAGGTTGAGCTGATCGATCGACTGGATCTGCACCGGGATGAGGCGCATCACGATGCCGACCGCGCCGCGCTGGCGGAAGATCGACGCGCGGAACCGGCCGCGCGGCGCCAGCGAGTACGACACGTCGATCTCGCCGAACCGGCGCGTGAAGTCGATCTGGGTGCCGCGCTCGTCGAGGATCAGGCGCGCGATCGACTCGGTGTCGGCCGCGGTCATCGGCGCGACCTTGATCGCGCCGAGCAGCTCGCCGTGCAGCCGATAGTGCGGCGGGTAGCCGACCTCGAAGTGGATGTCAGAGACGCCGCGCTCGATCCCGAAGGCCAACAGCTTGTGGAAGGTCGGCTTGTCCATGGGGCTCCAACCGGCGGGTCCGGTGCGACTAGTTTAGATCACCCTTGGGTGGGTTCTCACCCGGCGCGGGCGTCTCATCGTCCCGCTGGCGCAGGCTCTCGATCAGCGGCCGGGCCCGGGGCAGCCCGGCCGGGGCCGGGGTCGCGACCGCCCGCCGCTCGCGCCAGCCGGCCGGGCGGTGGGGCTGGGTGTCCTCGCTGGGCTCGCCCTCGGGCACCGCGTCGTCGCTCGGGGCCAGGTCGGCGTCCAGGGTGGCCAGCGGGCGCAGGGCCTCGATGAGCGGCTGGTGGGGCGCCAGGGAGCTGGTGGCCGGGAGTCGCACCTCTCCCGACCCGGTCGCCACCGACATCGCGTCTTCATCGCTGTCGACCGCGTCGTCGGACACCTCGAAGTCGTCGGGCTCGAACCCGGCCGGCGGCGCCGGCAGCGGCGCCGGTTCGCCCTCGGCCAGGGCCTGGATCGAGCGGCGGACCGCGGCCTTGATGCGCGGGAACGGCGGCCCCGGCCGGGCCAGGTAGTAGCCCTGGCCGTAGCGGATGCCGAGCGCGCGCAGCGCCATCAGATCGTCGATGGTCTCGATGCCCTCGGCCACCACCACCGCGTCGATCGCGTCGGCGATGTGGGCCATCGACCGCAACATCTCGCGCTTGACCGACGACCGCGCGACCCCGCGGGTCAGGACGTCGCTGATCTTGATGAAGTGCGGCCGGAGCGCCATCACCGTCTCGAGGTTGGAGTGGCGCGTGCCGACGTCGTCGATCGCGACCCCGAAGCCCATGCTGGTGTAGATCGCCAGGGCCCGGCGGAACGCCGCGAAGTTCTCGATCGCCAGGCGCTCGCTGATCTCGAAGACGATGTTGGCCGGGGTCAGGGTGGCGGCGGCCAGGAGGTGGCTGACCTCGATCTCGATGAAGCTGGCGTCGTAGAACGACAGCGGCAGGAGGTTGACGAACAGGCGATGGACCGGCTCGAGGCCAACCGCGCGCCGCAGGGCGCCGCGGAAGCACGCGCGATCGAGCTCGAAGGTCAGGTCGACCTCGTCGGCGACCGCGAACAGCGTGGCCGGCGACTCCATGCGCGTGCCGCGCGGGCCGCGGGTCAGGGCCTCGTGGCCGAAGATCTCGCCGGTCTCGATCGACACGATCGGCTGGTACACCGGCACCAGGGCGTCGCCGAGGATGATGTCCTGCAGCACCGCCTTGTCGCGCAGCGCGCTGCGCTCGCGGGCCAGTCGGGCCGCCGCGGTGGCCTCGCTGACCAGGCGCGCGACCAGGCGCTCGGGCCGCAGCATCGGGTTCGACAGCACCCGGGCCGAGCCGACGTGGACCCGCAGCTCGTCGCGCAGGAGCTCGCGCACCGACTGCGCCAGGGCCGCGGCCACCGCCTCGGCGACCGCGGTCGCCAGGCGCTCGAGGTCGACCTGGCTGGCGTCGCGCGGCGACAGCAAGCACAGGTAGGCGTCGTCGGCGGCGGCCCGGCAGATCAGATCGCCCGGGCGCAGGAGCGGCCCGCGCAGGCGATCGAGCACCAGACCGGCGCGCTCGTAGAGCTCGGCGTGGGGCGCGACGCCGAGCTCGATGCGGATGCGCTCGAGCTGGCCCAGGTCGACGTACAGGCAGCTCATCGCCCGGTCGCGCTGCAGGATGCCGGTGACCTCGGCCATCCGGTCGTGGTACGGGCGGAAGCGATCGGCGATCGGCTCGGGCGCGGTGACCAGGGCCGCGGCCTGGCTGCTGCCGTCGCCGGTGAGGAAGTGGACCCGGCCGCGGGCGTCGGGTCGGCTCGAGGCCTTGGCGGCGGCGAGCGCGGCCTCGGCCGCGGTCAGGAGCGCGTCGGGCGCGGTGGCGTCGTCGGGCAGCGCGGCCACGCCGACGGTCACGGTCAGCGGTCGATCGGCGGCCGGGCTGGTGACCCCGGCGGCGCGGGCCCAGCTCCGCACCAGATCGGCCGAGGCGATCGTGTCGCGGATGCGGTTGGCCTTGGCGATCGCGCCGGCCTTGGTGGTCTCGGGCAGGATCAGCGCGAACTCCTCGCCGCCGAACCGGGCGGCGATGTCGCTGCCGCGGACCCGGCTGGGGGCGTCGCCGGCGGTGAGCAGCTCGGCGACCCGGCGCAAGAGGTCGTCGCCGGCCTGATAGCCGAGCGCGTGGTTGACCTGGGCGAAGCCGTCGACGTCGAGCAGCAACAGCGCCAACCCGCCGCCGGTCCGCTGGCTGCGCGCGACCTCCTCGCGCAGCCGCTCCTGGAAGATGCCGTGGTTGTACAGCCCGGTCAGGGCGTCGCGGAAGGACGCCGTGGCTAGCTCCTCGGACACCCGCTCGAGCTGCGCCGCGGCGTGGCCGAACTCCGCGCCCTGGGCGTCGAGGCTGCGCTGGAGCTGATGCTCGCGGGCCAGCAGGCGATCATTCATCTCGCGCAGCTCGCCGACCAACCGGTGGTTCTCGACCGCCAGCCGGTGGGCGTGGGCCAGCTCGCCGATCAGCGTCGCCAGCTCGGGCGGCCGCCACGGCTTGCGCACGACGTAGTTGACGCCGCCGCTGTTGACCGCGGCCATGACGGTGTCGGCGTCGGCGTAGCCGGTGACCAGGACCCGACGGACCTCGGGGCGCAGGCGCTGGGCCTGGGCCAGAAGCTCGACGCCGTTCATCGTCGGCATCCGGAAGTCGACGATCAAGACCGCGATGTCGGCGCGCTCGGCCAAGACCGCGAGGGCGGCCGCCGGCAGCGCCTCGGTGAGGACCTCGCAGCGGCGGCGCAGCGCGCGATCGAGGAGGTCGAGGTTGTGGGGTTCGTCGTCGACGCACAGCACCACCGGGCGAGCGGTGGGGGCCTCGGCGTCGGCGGTGTCAACGGGGGCGCGAGGATCGTCGGGTACGGCCAATGTCGCTGGCGATTATAGAGGCAGGCCCGGGTGCCGGCGCAAGCATGATCCGGCGCGGCGCCGCGCGGGTCGCTGACGATCTCTGTTACGATCGCGGTGGCCATGCGCGGCAAGCGAGTCTTGTTCTTCGACCCGGATGCGCGGGCCCGACGCGTCGCCGAGCGCGCCCTGGCCGCCACCGGCTCGGCGGTGGTGTCGGCGCCGGACTGCGAGGCGCTGCTCGCGGCGATGGACGGCGAGCGCTGGGACCTGATGATGGTGTCCTACGATCCGCCGCTGCGCGATGACCCGCGGTGGACCGCGCGGCTGGAGAACTTCGACGCCCGCTACCCCGGGGCCAAGCTGGTCTTGCACACCACCGCGCCGACCGAGGACACGCTGCCGCTCCTCGCGACCCGGCCGTTTCTGCGCAACGTGATCGCCAAGAACGAGGAGCCCCTCGAGCCCGACGAGCTGATCATCACCGCCGAGAAGCTCCTGCGCCAGGACCTGTTCGGCCTGGGCAAGTACCTCCTGTGGGGCGTCGAGCCCTACCGGGTCGAGATCCGCGACTCGCGGCACAAGCTCGACTACCTGCAGGAGGTGGCCAGCTACGCCACCGCCCTGGGCTGCAACGAGCGCGTCGTCGAGCTGGTCGAGACCGTCGCCGACGAGCTGGTGACCAACGCGATCTACAACGCGCCGCGCACCGAGGCCGGCGAGCCCAAGTACGCCCGGCGTTCGCGCCGCGAGCCGGTCGAGCTGACCGACGGTGAGGTCGGGACCCTGGAGTTCGCGTGCGACGGCGACTACATCGCGATCGCGCAGATCGATCCGTTCGGGGCGCTGACGCAGGAGACCGTGGTCAGCTACTTGAACCGCTGTCTGGTCAAGGGCCCCGAGCAGCTCTCCGAGGCCTCGGGCGGCGCTGGCATCGGCCTGTACCGGGTGTTCCAGTCGCTGTCGAAGTTCGTGATCAACGTCGACCCTGGCCACAAGACCGAGGTGATCTGCCTGATCGATCTGCGGCTGTCGATGAAGCGGTTCCGCCAGCAGGCCAAGTCCTTCCACATCTTCATCCACGACCCGCCGGGAGGTCCGGCATGATCCCGCGTACGCCGTTCGCGATCGAGGTCGGCCACGCCGGCGGCGTCGATCGCGTCACGATCGCCGGCATCATCGACGAGAACGCCGATCTGGCGCCGCTGGTCGCGCTGGGCGCCCACCCGATCGAGGTGTCGATGCGCGGCGTCCGGCGCATCAACTCGTTCGGCGTCCGCGCGTGGATCGACGCTGTCCGCAAGATCCCGAGCGCGGTGGCGCTGACTTTCGTGCAGTGCCCGCCGCCGGTCGTCGATCAGTGCAACATGGTCGCCGGCTTCCTCGGCCACGGCGTCCTGGCGTCGTTCTTCGCGCCCATGGTGTGCGCCGAGTGCGACGAGCAGCTCGACCAGCTCTTCCACACCGACGCCTGCCGCGCCAACGGCGGCAAGCTGCCGCCGACGCCCTGTCCACGCTGCGGTCGACCGATGGAGGTCGACGATCTCGAGGAGCAGTACCTGTTGTTCGTCCGAGAGAGCCGGTAGGGAGAGAGACGGAGGCGGAGGCGGAGACCGAGACCGAGACGGAGGCCGAGACCGAGGCGGAGGCGGAGACCGAGGCCGAGACGGAGGCCGAGACCGAGTCCGAGACCGAGTCCGAGACCGAGGTCGAGTGCCTAGCGGGTTTGGACGTTACGCGAGGGCTCGAAGCGCGGCGACACCCCGGCCGGTGCGATGGTCGGGTTGACGCCGAGCGGGGTGTAGACCTGGAACCGGCCGGTCGCGCCGCCGCCGCCGCCCGGGCTCGACACGCCGCCTTCGCCGGGACCCGGCGCGGAGAGCCCCACCGCGCCCACGCCGCCCGGGCCCGACGTGCCGCCGATGGACGCGCCCCCCGGGGCCGCAGTGGTGGTCGTGCGGCTGCCGTCGCGGCCGGGGTTGGCGCTGCCGCCCGAGTCGTTGATCGCGCCGCCGCCGCCGCCGCCGCCGTTCGCGTAGAAGTTGCCCTGGAGCGACACCGCCGCGCCCTGGATGACGGCGTAGCCGCCGGCGCCGCCGCCACCGCCGCCGCGAAGGTTCAGCACGTCGCCACCGGTCAGATCGCGCCCACCGTCACCGCCGCCGCCCCCGACGTCGATGATCGCCGGGCTACCGACGCTGACCGTGCCCTTGCACGAGATCAGGGTGACCGCGCCGCCGCCGCCGCCGCCGGCGACGCCCAGCAACAACGACGGGATCGCCGCGCGCTGGCCGCCGAGCAGGACCGTGCTGGTCAAGGGGTCGAAGACCGGTCCGCCGGCGAGGCCGCCGCCCCGCGAGCTGGTCGAGCCACCGTTGCCACCGGCGACGAACCCGCCGCCGCCGCCAGCGCCCGAGGTCGCGGTCGAGGTGCCGCTGGACACTGCGCGCGTACCGCCGCCGGGGCCGTTGCTGGTGCCGCTGGCCGACGCGTCGAGCGTGCCGGTGATCGTGAGGCCGGTGTCGGCGACCAAGGCCACCGCTCGTCCTCCGATGAACGTGGCGGTCACGCCGGTGGGCACGGAGATCGTCCCGTGGCGGATGACGCAGATCGGCGGGCCGCCGGCCTGCGCGACGATCCCGCCGTTGCAGTTGGTGTCGAGGCTGGTGTCGATCGTCCCGGTCTGCGCCGTGAAGCTCGCCGAGGTCGCGGGCATATCGCAGACGTTCGGCAGGTAGACCGGCACGATGTACTTGCAGTGCGCCTGGCCGGTGGCTTCACAGCCGAGCGCGCAGGACTCGGTGCCAGCCGGGAGCCCGTCGGGGCCGCAGGTCCCCAGGGTCGTGGGGTTCACGCACGCGACGTTGTTCGGGATGCAGGTGTTGCAGCGGCCGGCGGTGGCGTTACAGCCCGGCGCCCCGCAGGCCATCGTCGTCGTGCCGTTGCCCGCGGCGTTGCAGAAGATCGCGTCATCGCCGCTGCAGCTCTCGAAGGCGTTGGGCGTACACGCGAAGCCGTCGATCGGCGGGGCGTCGATCGGCAGCGGCGCGTCGATGGCCGTCGGGGCGTCGATGGCCGCCGGGGCGTCGGTCGGATCGACGGCCGCGTCCGGGTCCTTGGAGCTGACCGAGCCGCAGGCGGCGGCAGCGCAGAGCCATGCGAGGGCAAACCCAGCCGATCGAGTCATCCCTGCAGGGTGCCACAGATCCCCGGCGCCACGCCTGATCTCGCGCTCAGCCGTAGTGGTACGCGGACAGGGCCAGGCCGAGGATGGTGCCGGTGTACGCGACGCGGCCGGGGTCCGCGCCGGCGGCGCCGGCCACGACCATCATGGGCAAGAGGTGCTCCTCGCGCGGGTGAGCGGCGCGCGCGCTCGGCGCCTCGGACCACGCGGCCAGGGCGCGATCGCGCTCCTCGCCGGCGCGGACGCCGACCTCGCGCAGCCAGCCGTCGAAGGCGGCGGCGATCGGGCGTGCCCGCGGGTTGCCGAACCCGCGCAGGTCGTGGAAGGTCATGCCGCTGCCGACGATGAACACGCCCTCGTCGCGCAGCGGCGCCAGGGCCCGACCGATCGCCAGGTGGTGCGCCGGGTCGAGGCCGCGCACCAGGCTGAGCTGCACGGTCGGGATGTCGGCGTCGGGGTAGGCCAGCTTGAGCGGCACGAAGGTGCCGTGGTCGAAGCCGCGGGCGCGGTCCTCGCCGTTGGCGATGCCGGCGCCGTCGAGGAGCGCGCGCACCCGGGCCGCCACCGCGGGGCTGCCCGGCGCCGGCCAGGTGAGCTGGTACGACGCCGGCGGGAAGCCGTAGTAGTCGTAGAGCATGGGCGGCCGCTCGGCGGTCGACACCGTGGCCACGCGCTCCTCCCAGTGGGCCGAGATCATGAGGATCGCCTTGGGTCGCGTGGTCGGGACCTGGGCCACGCTGCGCAGGTAGGCGGCCAGCGCGGCCTGCTCGTCGGGGCTCCCGATGCCGGTCTCGACGAACGGCCACGGGCCGCCGCCGTGGGGCACGAACACCACCGGCAGGCGTCCGGTCGGAGCCGCGGGGCGAGTCGCGCGGTCGGCCTCGGGTTCGCCGCCGCAGCCCAGCGTGGCGGCGGTCGCAACGGCGCCGGCCGCGAGCAAGACCTCGCGGCGGGTCGGATCAGTGGCGGTCGGCGTGGTCATACACCGATCGTGGCCTCGCTGCGGTCGCGGCGGTAGCCCGGTTCGCGGAACACTTCGTTCGCCGGAGACGGCGCGACCGCTGCGCGTCGTGTAGACCGGGTCGGGCGCCGGTCGAACGCGGGAAGGGATCGACGCGACTGCTGGCGGGCCGTAGGATCTGCTCCGTGGCTGCCACGAAGCGAGCGACGGGCCGGTTGTTGGCGTTGGCGGCGTGTGGCGCGGTCGCTGGGGTTGCCGCTCATCGTTGGCGGGTGTCCCAGCTCCCGACAGCCCCTCGTCTGGCGGCACGAGAGGAGCCTCGCGACGTGGAAGAGCCGCGCGAGGCTCGTCGCCGCGCCGCTTCAACGCGCGCTGGTTCGTACACGCCGAGCCGAGTGGCGCTCGGGCCGTCGCCGCGAGGGCGTCCGACGCGTCCGCTCATCGACACCACCGAGACGGTGGCCCCGATCGCAGAGCTGACCCGCGACGACACCTGGGCGAGCCCAATGGAGGAGGTCGTCATCGCGCATGCGAAGGCGAATCTGGCGGACTTTCTACCGGACGCGACCTGGGGCTGGGCGACTTGCATGACCACGACCTGCGACTTGGAGTTCACGTTCCCCGACGGCGATGCCGAGTTCGCCTCGGTCGTCGCGCCGTTCATCGCGGGGCCCTTCACGCGCTCCCGCGACGTCTGGTCCGATGGCGCCGGGCGCAGCACCATGCGGATCACCGTCAGCTACGTGGAGCGTGACTCGGAAACTCGCCTCGAGCCGAGTCGTTTCGGGGAGGCCCTCGACCGCCTGCCACCTCGCTACATCGAGTGGCGTGAACGAATCCGCAACAACGTGGCCGCCGCGAAGGCGGAGGTCGCGGCCGCGGCCGGTGCGCCAGCTCCATGAGACTCGGCCTGGTCGCCGCACATCTCCTCGCCCCCCTCGCAGGCGCGACCGTGGCCTATTGCTTGGCTCACACGTTCACGTCGGGCCCCCGCACGACGCGAGCCGTTGATGTGAGCCCCGACCGCTCGGCGGACGTCGACCAGCGCCGCCCTCCGACCGGAAGCGCACCCAGAGTTCCACGGGGCGAAGCGGCCCAGGTCGCCAGCGCCGTGACCGACATCGCAGCGTCCCCGGATCGGTTGAGCCACTCGGTACACGGCGGCGTTGGGGGCGCGATGTCGATCGCAGGCAACCTGGCGCAGGGCGAGCTGAACCTGCGACTCGAGGCCGAGTGCCCCACGATCGCGGACAACCTCGAACGCGTGAAGGTCCGCCTGCGGGTCGAAGCGCTCGGGCCGACCCAGGTGGTGCGGGTGAGCGAGTTGGTTCGGCTCGAATCGACCGAGGACGCCGAGCTGGACGCCTGCGTCGACCGTGCGCTGACCGGGGTGGTGGAGAGTGCGAGCGTCCGACCGAGCGAGGAGGTCCCCGAGGCTGACTTCGACTTGATCCTGTACCTTACCCGCCTCGGTCCGACCTAGCGTCGCGATCGCCCTCGGACTCGGCCTCGGATTCGGCCTCGGATTCGGCCTCGGCCTCGGGCTCGGGCTCGGCCTCGGACTCGGTCGCGCTACTTCGCCGGCGCGGGCGCGGGCGCAGCGGGCGCAGCGGGCGTCGCGGGCGTCGCGGGCGCGGGCGTCGCGGGCGCGGCCGGCGTCGGGACCACCGCGCCGGCGGGCAAGAGCGCGCGGGCGGCGAGCTGGCCGCGGCGGGCGTCGTCGAGGGCCTCGCCGAGGATGCGGGCCGCCTCCTGGGGCGCGTGGAAGCCCATCGAGTTCTCGGCGGCGATGAAGTCGAGGCGCCACTGCGCCTTGCGCTGGAAGGCGAGGGCGGGCGCCAGGGCCTCGGGGCTCACCCCGGCGGCCTTGGCCGCCACGATGGTGTCGATCAGCTCGACGATGGCGGCGCCGCCGCGCTGCATGAGCGCGTAGTTGCGATCCTGGATGACGCCGACCCGGGCGACCAACTCGTTCTCGGAGGCGCGGTGGCAGGTCTGGCACGCGCGGTTGACGTTGAGCAGCGGGCTGCGCACCCAGTGGTCGGAGATCTTGGTCGCGCCCTGACGCATGTACGGCATGTGGCAGTCGGCGCACGACACGCCGCTGCGGGCGTGGATGCCCTGGCTCCACAGCTCGAACTCGGGGTGCTGGGCCTTCAGGATCGGCGCGCCGGTCTCCTTGTGCGTGTAGTCGAGGAACGCGGAGCCGTCGGGGAACTTCAGCTCGTCCCAGAACGCCTCGACCTGCTCGACCGCCAGCCCCTTGGCCCACGGGAAGGTCAGCGGCATCTTGGTCGAGCAGTAGTACTCGACGTGGCACTGGCCACACACGAACGATCGCATCTCGCCCCGGGTGGCGTCGCGATTGGCGTCGTAGGTGCCCTTCTTGCCGTTCTCTCGCCACTCGGCGATCGACGAGAACGCCGGGACCGGTGCGTCCGACGCCGCCAGCGCCGCGATGCCGCGCAGGAAGCCCGGGCGGGTCACGCGCAACGCCATCGTCTTGGGATCGTGGCAGTCGACGCAGCTCACCGGGTGGGCGTGGCCCGAGTCGTGGAGCTGCTTGCTGGCTTCCTGGTACGTGAGCTTGTGGGTGGCGTCCATGCCGGCGAAGGCGTCGCCGTTCCCGAGCTTGCGGTACAGCGGCATGATCGACGCGTGGCAGTGCAGGCACGAGCCCGACTGCGGCTTGCTCAGGCGGTCCGTGGCCTCTTGATCGACGAGCATGTAGGCGTGGCCGCGGCGATCGCGGTAGTCGATCGAGAACGCGTAGCCGAGGAACATCCGCTTGAGCCACGGGTCGCGCTCGATCTTCTCGTCGGGCATGGCCTCGGAGCCGCCGTGACCGCCGTACTTGGTCGAGGTCTTCTGCGCCGTGCGCTTGTAGCCGTCGTACTGCGCGGGCCAGTTGGCGGCCCACTTCGCGGGATCGGTGTCGTCCTCGCCGACCTCGACCAGCCGGACGAAGGTGTTCTTGGCCTCGGTCTTGTGCTGCGTGATGCTCACCAGGAGCGCGCCGACCGCGGCCGAGGCCAGGAGGCCGAGCACGGTGGCGGCGATCCAGAAGCGGCGTCGACGCGTGGCCTTGCGATCGGGGGCAGGAGAGTCAGCGGTGGAGTCAGACATGTCAGCGCTCCGAGGACGAAGGGGGGCCGCCGATGCCCGCAGGCGATGGGTGGCCGACCTGGGCGTGGCAGTGGACGCAGGCGATGGGCGCCCGCGGTCCGGGGTTGGTGTGAGCGATGGCGTCGGCGTGGCAGCGCCGGCAGTTGGTCTCGAGGATGCGGGCGTTGGGGCCCTTGATGCGGATCGGCTCGGTGAACCCGCCGGTGGTGAAGGCGCGCGAGTGGTGCCAGCCGTTGGACATCTTGGCCAGGTACTTGGCGACGAAGGTCGTCGGCAGGTGACAGTCGCTGCAGGTCGCGACCGCGTGGTGACTGCCGTGCTGCCAGCCGTCGAGGTGCGGCTGCATGACGTGGCAGTTGGCGCAGGCCTCGGGCTTGGTGCTGAAGTACGAGAAGGCCTGGCCTTGGACCATGGTCACCAGCGACAGGCCGACGAACAGCGCCACCGAGAACAACCCAGCGACGGACCAGCTCCAGCGAACTCGACGCACGCTCTCTCCTTACGCTCGCGCCTCACGCGACGCCAGTTACGGTGCGCGAAAACGCCCCTCACGGGAGGTCGACCTCGCGGACCCACGTGATGGAACGCGGGCTGCATAGCGATCATATCGATCGTCGTCGCGGCCGGCCTCGCCGACCGTCCAGATCTCCGGACGTCGGCGGGGGCGTCGTCCAGCGCGGTGGAGACGGCGGACGCGCGTTCACCCCAGATGGGCGGATCGCGGGCTGGAACAGGCCGTGCAATCCGGTCCGCGCGTGTGGCCCTCGCTCCTCGTCATCGCCGTGTTCGCGGTTGGCTGCGCCGTCGAGGAGCCGCGCTTCACGCCCCTGGCGGAGGACGCCGCGGAGCCCGACGCCGCGGAGCCCGACGCCGCGGAGCCCGACGCCGCGGAGCCCGACGCGGGGATCGATGCGGCCCCCGACGCCGCGAGCGATGCGCCGATCGACACGCCGATCGACACACCGATCGACACGCCGGTGGGGCCGACGCTGGTGGCCGCGGCGGTGCCGCTGCGCGTCGCGGTCGGGGACACCGCAGCGGTCACCCTCACCGTGGCGGGGCGACCGTCCTCGACCGTCACCTGGTCGCTCACGCCCAGCGGCGGCACCTTCTCGCCCGCCAGCGGCGCCGTCGCCACCTCGAGCGCCGGCGTCGCGGTGATCGCCACGACCTTCACCGCGGCCTCGCCCGGCGATCACGGTCAGCTCGTGACCTTGGTCGACGGTGGCACGACCGCGGCGCCCTTCGAGCTGCGGGCCCGGACCCTCCGGCGGCTCGGCGAGGTCGCGCCGTTCCCCGACACCCAGGGGCTGGCGATCGCCGCCAATGCCCTGGTGGGTCAGAGCGTGTTCATCGATCGCGACGCTGTGATCATGCGGCTGGGCGTGATCGCGCAGACCGGCGGGGGCAACGCGCGCATGGCGCTCTACGCCAACGGCGCCAGCGCTCCGACCGCGCTGGTCGCGGCTACCGGCATCGCGCCGCTCACCGGCGTGGCCCAGGAGCTGCCCGTGTCGACCCCGGTGGCGGTGTCGGCCGGCACGTACTGGGTCATGGCGGCCTTCGATGTCGCCGCACCGATCCGCCGGTCGAGCGCGAACACGACCTTGGCCTACGCGGTTCACCCGCTGACCCAGCCGCCGCCGGATCCGATCGCCACGGTCGGCGTGACCAACCGCGTCCTCAACTACTACGTCGTCGTCGCCGACTGATCACCTACCCAACCGGAGCTCCATGTCGACTCTCAGCGCTGCGATCCTCGGCTCGCTCCTCGCCGTCACCGCCCTGACCCGGGCCTGCGGGTCGGGCCCTGGCACCAGCACAGCCGCGATCACGTTGCGGCCGTGCGACGCGGTCAACGTCTGTACCCGACCGGGCACCGAGTGTCGGCCCGTCGATGGCGTCAACCTGTGCGTCTACGTCTGTCCGACCCAGGGCGGGATGGCCGGCGCTACCTGCGGCGCGTCGGAGTTCACGCTCGACGGGAACGACCCCGCGGCCTGTCGTTGCGTCGAGCAGCATCCGGCCGGGCGCGTCTGTCGGAGCGACGCCGACTGCGGCTACGGCCCCGACGTCAAGGCGCCCGGGCCGGCCCACCTGTGCGCGACCCAGGGCGGCGCGTCGACCTGTCTGCCGGTCGGGGTGGCCTGTCGCTCCGACGCGGACTGCGGAGGTCGATACTGCGATCCCAGCGCGCAGCTCTGCACGTCGTGCACGCCCACGCCCGAGATCTGCGGCAACGGACGCGACGACGATTGCGTCGGCGGCGACCTGGCGTGCCCGCCCGTGTGTACCGGGCCCCAGGCGTGCGAGTCCGGAGGTTGCGCCGGCGCGCGGCCGTGCCTCGACGGCAGGGCCCTGGGCGAGTGCGCCGCGCCGCGCCGCTGCCCCGAGGGCTGGACCTGGGACGGCCAGGCCTGCGCCTGGGTGTCGCCGTTCGAGCCACGGTTCGTGAAGTACTACCCGCACAGCGCCGACAACAATCGGCTCGCCGCGACCGGCACGATCGGTCATCCCGCGCCCGGCGGCGTCCCCGCGCCGGTCTACGCCGAGATCATCCTCGAGCAGTGGAGCACGCCTCCCGCCGACGGTGGCGGCAACCACTGCGGCAAGGGCGATGCCGTCACGGCCTGGGTCGGGTGCGTCCACTCGAACGGCGTGCGCGGCTGGGGGCGCGACGTCCGCGATCATGAGTGGCAGAGCAACGTGATGATCCCAGTCAGGTGCGATCCCGGCGACACCATCGGGGTGTGGAAGTACTCGTGGGGCTACAACGTGGGGGGGCACTGCACGCGGCAGCTCAGCGTGCGCGTGATCCGCAACCACGATCCGGTCGCGACCTGCGCCTGGTAGCGCGCGGTCAGCGCTTGCGCCGCGATCGCGATGGGGCGGTGGGGACGGGCGGGCTCGGCGCCGCCGCGGCGGCCAGGCGCTCGCGGGCCAGGCCGACGTAGCCCGGGTCGGCGTCGCCGACCAGGTAGCGTCGCCCGAGGCGGCGGGCGACCACCGCGGTGGTGCCGCTGCCGACGAAGGGATCGACCACGAGCTGGCCCGGCGACGACGACGCGGCGATGAACTTCTCGATCAGCGCCTCGGGCTTCTGGGTGGCGTGAGCGGTCTTCTCGGCCATGCCGTTGCACAGGACCGGCAGGTCGAACACGTCGCGGGGCTTGGCGCCGCCGGGGTGCGGCTCCCAGCGATCGCGGCGCACGCCGCGGCCGTACTGCGACGACACCGCCTGGACTCGCTCGGGGTAGCGGGTGGTGTGGGCGTTGTACGGGATCCGGACCGCGTCGACGTCGATGCCGCGGCCGGCAGTGCACCGCAGGTGCAGGATCGACTCGTGGGACCGGCCCCAGTCGCGGCCGAGGTTGGCCTTGTTCTTGTACGACCACACCAGCCACCGGCAGTCGGCGAAGCGCCGCGCCGACCGGGCCTTGACCTCGGCCAGGATCTCGGAGAACCCGCACACGTAGGCCGAGCCGTGGGGCGCCAAGGCGCGGCGGACCTCGGCCAGCCAGCGATCGCACCAATCGACGTAGACGGCCTCCGACGGGAACAGGTCCCACGACGCCTTGCCGATCGCGTAGGGCGGATCGGTGACGACCAGATCGGCGCCGCCGTCGGGGATCCGGGCCAGGAGCGCGAACACGTCGGTCCGCCACAGCTCGCCGGCGTCCTCGACCCAGGCCCGGGTCGGCGCGTCGCCGCGCAGGTCGGCGGGGACCGCCAGCTCGACGGCGACCCGGGGCGGGCGTTTGGGCACGGGCCGACGCTACTGCGCGGTGGCGCGGTTGTCACCGTCGCGGGTCACCGCCGGTGGTCACGGCGCGCCGAGGATCGCCCGGCGCTGAGCCGCGAAGTCGATCGCCAGCGGAATGAGCGTCGCGCCCGGCTGGCCGAGGATCCGGCGGTAGTAGGCCAGGGCGTCGTCGCGTAGCCCGTAGGTCTCGGCGATCCGTCCAAGCGCGTACCAGTCGGAGTCCTCGAACGTCTTGTCCCCGACCCCGGTCACGATCTGCTGCCAGGCCTTGTAGGGTTCGCCGGCCTCGGCGAGGGCGACCGCGTAGGTGTTGCGCGCGTTCCGTGAGGCGTCCTTCGTGATGACCGGTTCGATCGTCGCGACCGCCGCGGGATCGCCGAGGTAGGCCTGGAGCCAGGCCGCGTTGTTGTAGATCTGCGGCTCGCGCGGGCGCTTCGCGATCGCGGCCGCGACCGCGGCGCGGGCGGCGACTCGGTCGGTGCGCGCCACCAGCGCGGCGCGGGTGATCGCGCGATCGAGGTCGGGGTCCGCGGCCAGGGCGCGATCGAGGGCCGCGATCGCGTCGGGCACGCGGTTGGCCAGGACCAGCGCCGTCGCCATGGCCTCGGGGACGACCTGGGAGTCGTCGAGGAGTGCGGCCAGGGCCTCGAGCGCCGCCACCGCCTCCGGTCCGCGGCGCGCGGCCCGGTGCGCGATCGCCAGGCGGTCGGCGCAGCTCGCGCGATCGGCGCGTTCGCTCAGGCCGGCGCACGACGTGAGGCGCGGCGTCGCCCACGCGGGGTCGCGCTCGGCCAGGATGAGCGCGGCCACCAGCTCGAGGGTGGCGGCCGGCGCCGTCGCCAGCGCGCCCCGGTGACGGGTCAGGAACGCGCCGACCTCGGTCTTGCTCATGGGGCCGAGATCGTCGGTCAGCCAGGTCGCGAGGCGCCGGGCCCACGCCAGGTCGCGGCGGGCCACTGCCTCGGCCAGCTCGCGACCGATCGCGGCGCCTTCCTGGTTCGTGCCGACCACGACCGCGCGGCCGCGTCGGTTGGCGACGTAGAAGACCAGGTGCACGTTGATGATGGTGGCCTCGACCCGCCAGCCGCGCTTGCCGTCGGCGGTGACGGTGGTCGTCAGGCTCGCGATGAGGAGGTCGCGGCGGACCTCGACCGGCAGGGCGCGCATCGACGCCGCGATCGAGCCGCTCGAGGGATCGAGCTGGCGATCGCGCTCGACCTCGTCGGTCCACGGGCGGTTGGTCGCTGGCCAGGCGCCGCCGTGGGCCGCGAAGAGCGCGCCCGTCGCCATCGCCGGGTCGCTGGCGTCGATGCGCCGAGGATCGATCGGCCGCAGGCGGTCCTGCATCCTGCGCTCGAGGGCGGGGACCTGGATCGAGCGCCCGACCTGCCGCATGCGGTCGTACGCGCGGTTGACCATCAGCGCGCCGGTCGCGAACGTGGCCAGCGCGCTGCGCACGTCGGGCGGCGCCCCGGCCAGGGCCGGCTCGAGGCTCTGCCCGCGCAGCGCCGCCGACAGCACGGCGGCCTTGCGGCGGCTCTCGGCGCCGGTCATCCCCGGGCCCAGCTCCTCGAGGCGCGCGGCGTCGCCGGCGAACGCGAGCAGGGTCAGGATCACGTCGTCCTGATCGGCCTCGCCGTCGGCCTTCGCCGCCAGCCGCAGGTCGGTGGCCTCGCGCAGCCGTGCCGGGGCGACCGCGATCACGCCGGTGCGATCGACCGCGAGCAGCTCGGCCAGGTTCAGCCGCGCGCCCTGGTGGCGGGGATTCAAGGCCAGCGCCTTGCGCAGCGCGGTCTCGGCGCTGACGAGATCGGCGCCAGGGAGGTTCAAGCGCCCGGTCTCGTCGTGGCGCAGAACATGCCCGAGGATCGTCCAGCCGTCGGCGGCGCCGGGCTCGGCCTTGGTGCCGGCGGTGGCGGCGCGGCGCGCGGCCAGGCCCATGCCGGTCGCCAGGTAGGTCAGGGCGAGCTGGCTGTGGTGGAGCGCCTCGCCGGGGTGGAGCGCGATCAGCCGCTGGCACTCGGCGATCGCCGCCGCCGCCTGGCCGTCGGCGAGGAGGCGGGCGGCGTCGCGCGCGATCACCAGGTGCAGCCGGTCGAGCTTGCCGAAGCGCTGGACCGCCGCCCGGGTGGCGCGCAGCTCGTCGGCGGTGATCCGCCGCTTGCCGGTGTCGAGCTCGACCTTGACCGTGTAGAGGTCGCCGGCCCGCGCGTGGGTCGTCGTCAGGGTCATCGTCCCGAGCTTGCGGATCTCGGGCGGCGGCAACGACTGCGGCGTGTGGCCCGGGGGCAGGTGCAGGCGGTTCTCGATCTGATAGCGGTGCGGCGCGGTCCACACGTAGTCGACCGTGCGCTCCGCGATCGCGGCCTCGATCTCGTCGTCGTCAGACGTGAAGGTGTCGGGCAGCTTGGCCAGGGCGTCGTAGCCGCTCAGGTACACCGCGACCTGATCGCGCTCGGTGAACGCCAGGCCGCTGCGCTCGGCCTCGACCGTCAGCGAGAACGGCGTGGCGACGTCGTCGGGGTCGGAGTGCGCGAGCCGGACGAACCGCCCGCTGTACTCGCCGTCGACGTAGCCGCGCAGCGCGTCCTCCAGGTCGGCGCGCGCGGTGCGGCGGACCCAGCCGCGCTGGTCGTCGGCGAAGACCCCGGTCTGGGTCGAGGTCTCGATCACCCGCGCGCCGTCGAGCTCGGCCAGGTGGTAGTCGCGGACCTCGTGGACCAGGTTGTCGGCGGGACCACCGCTCGGGGTGGTCACCAGGGCGCGCACCCCGGGGCCCGCGATCAGCGCTCGTCGGCCCTGATCGCGCACCGGGAGCTGGCCGACCGGCAGGAGGTCCTCGGTGGCGTCGATCCACAGGTCCTTGCCGGCGACGACGACCCGGACGATCGCGTGGTCGAAGCCGCCCTGGCCGGGCAAGGCCGGGTCGACGTCCCAGCCCGGGCCGGTCGACAGGAGCGCGACGTCGGCGGTGAAGCCGGCGCGGCGCAAGAGCGCGATGAGAAGCGTCGCCTTGTCCTTGCAGTCGCCGAACCCGCGGGCCAGGGTCTCGCGCGGCGCGGCCGGGATCATCGCCGAGTCGCCGAGCTCGATGCCGGTGTAGCGGACCTTGGCGTGGAGCCAGGCGACGATGCGGGCGACGGTGGCGCGGTCGCGTGGCCCGGCCAGCTCGGGCGGCAGCTCGATCGGCTCGGCCAGCTTGGCCTCGACCAACCCGCGGTAGTCGGCGGCGACCGCGGCCCAGGTCGCGCCGGTGGTGAGGCCGACCAGCGGGTTCACCACCAGATCCGACGGCGACGCCGGCGGCGCCACGGTCCGCGCCGCGGTGCCGCGGAGGTCCCAGCGCAGCTCCGTGCGATCGCCGACCTGGCGCCGGTTCGGCTTGGGCAGGCTCGGGCCGCGGGTCACCAGGGTGATCGGCCGGGCGGTCGGGTGACTGATCGTCAACGTGTAGCGCGCGATCGGCTGGTCGCGATTGACCCCCTCCCACGACACCGAGCCGGCCGCCGACAGCGGCTCGCGATCGGTGGTGACGAACTCCTCCTCGACGACCGCGCCGACGACCAGCCGGGGCAGCGGCACGCTCAGATCGCGGCGGTCGGAGAACACCTGGGGCGACTCCATCACCGCGGGCGCGTCGTGGATCAGGGCCAGATCGAAGGGCGTGACCGCGCCGTCGGGACCGATAACGCGGCCGCGCACCGTCGGCCGCTCCTGATAGAACGGCCGCCACCCCAGGCGCAGGGTGCCCCAGTCGTCGGCGCCGACCGCCTGCCGGATCGCGAACACCAGGCGTTCGCGCCGCTCGACCCGGCCGCGGGCGTCGACCGCGATCGCGATGTCGTTGCGCAAGACCGTCACCGCCGCGTCAGCGGGGACGGCCTTGGCCGCGGCCAAGAGCTCGGCGGGCGACGCCGAGAACGCGGGTTGATCGAGCGGCTCCGCGCTGACCGCCGCCGCTGTCAACGCCAACACGAGGGACCAGGACACCACCTTACGCATGGCGCGAATCTAGATCGACCTGGCGCAGCGATCTAGACGGCCCGCGTCGACCGCGGCACAGTGCCGGCCATGTCCGACGACGTCCCCGTCACCGACGCGCCGCTCATTCACCCGACCGCGGTGGTCGAGCGCGGCGCGCGCATCGGCGCCGGCACCAAGATCTGGCACTTCGCCCACGTCATGCCCGGGGCCGAGCTCGGCGCCGACTGCGTCGTCGGCCACGCCTGCTACATCGGCAACGTCACGATCGGCGACCGCTGCCGGATCCAGAATCACGTCTCGGTATTCGACGGCGTCACCCTCGAGGACGAGGTCCTCCTCGGCCCGTCGTGTGTGTTCACCAACGTCAAGCACCCGCGGGCCCACGTGTCGCGCAAGGAGGAGTTCGCGCCGACCCGGGTCGGGCGCGGCGCGACCGTCGGCGCCAACGCCACCGTGGTGTGCGGGGTCACGATCGGCGCCTACGCCTTCATCGGCGCCGGCGCCGCGGTGGCCAGCGACGTCGCGCCCCACGCCCTGGTGGTCGGGGTGCCGGCCCGGTGGATCGGCTGGGCCTGCCGGTGTGGCGAGCGCCTGCCCGGCTTCGACGGCACCGGCATCTCGACCTGCGGCCGATGTGGCGATCGCTACCGCACGGTCGGCGCCGGCATCGCGCTGGCGTGACCGCGCTCGATCAGCGCGGGCGGTAGTACTCGCGCAGCGCCAGGAGCAGCGCGAGCGGATCGAAGCCGAGGAGCGCGAAGGGATGCGCGCCCGACTCGCGCATCGCGGTGCGGGCGCGGTCGGCCAGCTCGGCGGCGCGATCGCGGGCGGCCTGGGGCAGGAGCGCGGCCAGGGCGCCGACCCCGCGCTGGGCGACCGCCGCGACGGTGGCGCTGCCCAGGAGGCCGAGCAGCCAGGCCGGGGCCGGCTCGAGGACGATCCGCTTGGCGTTGACCTCGCGGCCCAGGGTGTCGGGCGGACCGACGATCAGCTTGTCGATCGTGGCGCGCTCGAGGAAGACCGCCAGGCTGGGCCGGGCCAGGCGCTCGCCGATGGCCTTGGTGACGCGGCGGTGGGCGGTCTGCCAGTCGCGGGCCAGCTCGGCCTCGGGGACGCGGTCGGCGATCGCGGCGTGGGTCGTCACCACCGCGACGTCGCCCTTGCGCTTGACCGCGATCACCGAGGCGGCGACCGAGCGGCGATCGTCGGCGATGACGTAGGCGGCCAGGGCGCTGTCGTCCGGGATCAGGAGATCGAACGTGCGCTGCAAGGGTTCGTAGTGCGGCGCCGGCAAGAGCTCGAGGAGCGCTGGCTCCGACCACACGCCGCGCCCGCTGGCGGCCTTGAGCGCGCGCAGCGCGGCCAGCCCGGCGGCCGCCAGGTCGTCGTCGACCGCGAGGGTCCGTTCGAGCTCGGCGGTCACGTCGGCCAGGGCCGCGCGGTCGATCGCGACGATCGCGCCGACGCCGAGGGCCCGCTTCGCCGCGCGCAGGTTGGCCGGGGTCGGCGGCAGGTGGAGCGCGCCGGGGTCGACCGCGCCGCGGGCGTCGGCGCCCGCGACCACCAGGCGCAGCACCCGGTCGCCGTCGAGGATCGCCACCGCGAAGCGGGGCGCGGTCCGCACCGGCGGCGGGATCAGGAGCTCGAGCCAGGTGCGCCAGTGGCGCGGCTCGACGTCGGTGATCCGCAGGTCACGCGCCAGCATGTGTGCAGGCTAACTGTTCGCGGCCCGGCTTGAAAGTCCGACAGGGTCGGGCCACCCTGCCGCCATGCACAAGAACATCTCGATCGTCACGGGTCTCGGTGCGTTGCTCCTCGGCCTCGGCGCCGCTCAGGCCGGCGGCTCCAAGGGCTCGATCGGCGTCGGCGGTGAGGCCCAGATCAACGGCCAGCTCGGCGGCCTGTCGATGAACTACGACATGGGCGAGTTCCACGTCGGCGGCTTCTTCGGGTTCTCCGACGACGGCGAGGACGACGACACCGACATCGCGATCGGCGGGCGCTTCTACTATCACATCCACTCGTCGGCGATGGCCGACTTCGGCGTCGGTGGCTCGGTCGGCATCGGCTTCATCGGCGATCGCACGCCGGCGATCGACGAGAACCAGACCTGGGTCTTCATCGAGCCGGGCCTGCAGATGCGCGCCTTCATCGCGTCGAACGTCGCGCTGTCGTTCACCGGCGGCATCACGCTCGGCGTCGCCGACGCCGAGGGCGTCGCGGTCACCGCCCAGCCGGTCGCCCTGGCCGGCGCGCACTATTACTTCTTCTGATCGACGCCGGCGGTCGCCGTCGTCGCGGCGACGCCCTGTGGTACGGTGTGGTTCGTGTCGCGCGACGCGCTCCTGCGACTCCATCAGCTCACCGACGCCGATCGCGCGCCGCCCGACCCCAGCCTGTGCGTCGAGGGCCGGGCCCCGGTGGCGCGGCGGCTCGCCGGGCGGCTCGCGGTCGATCCCGGGCTGGCCACCAAGTGCCTGCTGTACGGCGCCCGCGGCGGCGGCAAGAGCACGCAGATGCACGATCTCAAGCGTCGGCTGTCCGGCGTGTTCGAGGTCATCGACGTCGATCTCGACCGCAGCGGCGTGGCGATCGCCGGCCTCACCGCCTTCGACCTGATGTACATCGTCGGCGTGGCCGCCTTGCGGTTGGTCACCGGTAACCCGAAGGCCCAGGACGCGCTGCACCAGGCCCTGGCCCGGGCCTACGTCAGCGAGGACCAGGAGCGCGAGCAGCTCGGCAAGGTCGACCAGGCCCTCGACGGGATCGTCGGCTTCGGCGAGGCGGCGGTCATGATCACTGCGGCCGTCGGCGGCGTGACAGTGCCCGCGGCGATCGCGGTCGGCGCGATCAAGGGGGCCAAGCACGGCCTCCGCTTGCGCCGCGGGGCCAAGGAGGTGGTCGCGGCGACCTCGCCGCCGGGCCGCCAGATGCAGGACGCGGTCGAGGCCGCGTTCGAGGCGGCGCGTGGGGCGACCGGCCGCAAGCTGGCGGTGCTGATCGATGGGCTCGAGAAGGTCAACGGTGGCGCCGCGGCGTGGATGCGCGAGACCTTCGAGCACACGCGCCTGCTCACCGACACCTCGGTGACGATGGTGGTGGCGGCGCCGCCGTGTCCCTTCACCGACACCAACGCCGCGGCCGACGTCGGCTGGCGCTCCGAGGTCGTCTACGGCTTCGCCCCCGACGACCTGCCGTCCCTCGAGGAGGCCATGGCGCGGCGGTGCCAGGCCGCGGGCTACCTGGTCCACGACGCGGCCGTACCGGGGCTGCTCGGGCGGCTCGCCGTCGAGGCCGGCGGCCACCCGCGCCACGCCATGCAGCTCCTCCACGAGTGCGCGGTCAACGCCTTGACCGATCAGCGCGATGTCCTGGCGGCGCGCGACGTCGACGCCGCGATCCGCGGCCTGCGCGAACAGCTCGAGATGGGCCTGGCCGAGCCGAGCTACCAGGTGCTCGATCAGGTCGACCGGCGGCATCGGCTGCCCGGAGATGATCTGGCGCCGCGGCTCTTCAGCGACGGTCGGATCTTGGTCCACCCGCCGACCGAGGCCCAGGCTCACAGCTATCACGTCCACCCGCAGCTCCGCCGCGCGCTCGCGCAGTATCGCGACAGTCTCGATGGGGGCGCCCGCGCATGACCGCCCCGCTCGACGCCACGGTCGCGTGGCTCGGGCTCGCGACCCGCGGCTGGGGGCTGGTGGTGGTGGCGCCGGGGCAGCAGCGGTCGGTGGCCGAAGCGCTCGCGGCGCGGGTCCCGACCCGCGCGGTGGTCGCGCTCGATCCCGCGTGGAGCGACGACGAGGACGCGTTCCTCGAGCGCCTGTCCGACGCACCGGAGGGCGGCGTGGTGTTCGTCGACGCGGCGGTTGGCCTCGAGCAGGAGGTCGCGCTCTGGCGCGCCCTCAACGGCCGCCGCGACTGGCTGGCCGATCGCGGCGTGTGGGTGATCGTCGCGTCGCATCGTCAGGTCGCGCGGCTGACGGCCCACGCCGGGGACCTCGCGTCGGTGGCGCGGCGCTGCGAGGTCGTCGCGTTCGCGCCCCGGGCGCTGTCCGAGGTCGAGCAGGCGGTGGCGCGCGCGGAGCTCCACGCCCACTACCAGCGGCGCTTCGGGCGGCTCGATCTCCGCGGCTTCATCCGCAGCGAGCGCGAGGACGTGTCATTCCCGGTCGAGGCGATCTACCAGCCGCTGCGCGCGAGCAGTGATTCGCGGTATCCGGTGGTCTCCGTCGCGCCGGACCCCGCCGCGCCGAGATGGCTGTCGATCGTCGACCTGCTGGCGGCGCGGCGCGCGCGCGATCCACGCGTCCCGCACCTGGTCGAGGCGCAGCCGTCGCCGACCCTCCTGGTCGGTGGCCCAGGCAGCGGCAAGAGCTTCTTCCTGCGCCACTGCGCGATCGCGGCCAGCGGCGCCGCGCGCTTCGCCGGGCAGGATCGGCCGCTGCCGATCTACCTGGCGCTGGCGGCGCTGCGCGCGCGGACCGTCGACGGCGCCCTGGTCGACCTCGCCGTCGACGAGCTCCTCGAGGCCGGGCTGGCGGCGGCTCACCTCGTGGTCGCCGAGGCCGAGGCCGGGCGCGCCCTGTTCCTGCTCGACGGCCTCGACGAGGTCGGTGACGCGCGGCGCGCGGTGGCCGAGCAGGTCGCGGCCCTGGTGGCGCGCTTCCCGGCCTGCCCGGTGGTCGTGACCTCGCGGCCCGGCGGCCTGGCCGCGGCGGCGAAGGACGCGGTCCAGCTCGAGATCGCGCCCCTCGACGGGCCGGCGGTCACGGCGCTCCTGTCGGCGTGGTGCGAGCTGTACGAGGTCGAGCGGGTCGGCGCCGAGGCGGCGCCGCGCGGTCGCGCTGAGGGGGAAGCGCTCGCGCGCGAGGTCCTGGCCTCGCCGGCCATCGACGGGCTGGCGCGGACGCCGCTCCTGGCCACGATCATCGCGATCGTCCACCGCGCCGGCGTGCGCCTCCCCGAACACCGGGTCGAGCTCTACGAGCACATGACCCGGATCCTGGTCGAGCGCTGGAACCAGCTCCGCTCCCATCAGGTCGAGGCGTCGCCTCCGGTCCGGGTCGCCGACGCGCTGCGCCTGCTCGGTCCGGTGGCGCTGCGCCTGGTCGAGCAGGGGCGCGACGGCGCGGTCGATGAGGCCGCGCTGCGCGGCATGCTCGCGCCGGAGCTGGCCCGCGGCGCGGTGCGCGGGTTCGTCGACGTCGACAGCGCGCTCGCCACGTTCCGCGACAGCCTCGGCCTTCTGGTCGAGCAGGCGCCGCAGGTCTACGGCTTCCTGCACAAGACCTTGGCCGAGTTCCTGGCGGCCCACGAGCTGGTGCGGACCGGTGGCCTGTCGACGCTGGTCGCCACCGGCGAGGCCTTCGCGCCGCGCTGGCGCGAGGTCGTGCTCCTGGCCCTCGGGATCGTGGGCACAGTCCACGCCAACGATCGCTTGATGGAGCAGTGCGTGACCGGGTTGATCGCGGCCGCGCGGAGCCGGCGCGCCGGGCGCAGCGAGGACGTCCCGGCGCTCCTGGCCGGGGTCCTGGTGGACGATCCCGACCTGACCCCGGACCTGGCCGACGCGCTCCTCGATGAGCTGGTGCCAGCCTGGTGGTTCGACGCCTTGCCGGGGGAGTTCTCGGCGTTCCGGCGACTGCGCGACGTGCCAGGGCGGTGGAGCGAAGGGCTGTCGAAGCGGCTCGACGCGGCCTACGCGGCGGGGCTCCGGATACCGGTGACCGACGCGAGCGATGTCGTGCGGCTCACGGATGCCTACTCGCAACTCGAGCGCGTTTCACGTCCGAGGTGGTTGTGCGAGTGGATGGTGCGCTGCACGGTGTCGCCGTGGAAGTCTCTATCGGGCCACCTCCTTGAGGAGGACGGCCAGGTGGACGTTGGCTCAGGTCTCCTCATGACCTGGGTGTTGGCGCGCGCGGTGGCGTTGGGTCTAGGCAGGGCATTTCGAGTCGAGGCTGGCAAGGTGGTGGAGATCGAGGTTCGTGAGGTGAGAGACCTCGAAGCGTCGCTGCCCTCGCTGTTGACCTTCTTTCTCTTCGAACCGCCGGTCGAGAAGCGCGCCGCGCTCCTCCCTCCGCTCCTCGAGCTCTGGCGCGAGGTCGCCGCGCGCGATCCCGATGGCCCGGCGCCGCCGGCCTCGGTCGAGGAGGCCCATGCGATCTACGGCCCGCGGCCGCGGAGCGAACCGGCGGTCGCGGCGCGCTAGCCGCCGACGATCAGCCAGCGGGCGCCGTGGGCGGGCACGTCGAGGGCGACCTCGCCGTCGCGCACGGTCAGGGCGGTGCCGTCGAGCGCGTCGTGGAGGCTCGCGTCGTGCGGGACGGCGATGACGGCGCGGGCCGGCTTGGCGCCGCGGTGCTCGACGAAGACCGCGCGGACCCGGCCGTCGACGGTGAGCCAGGGCGTGACGACGATCCCGGCGGGGCGGAGCGCGTACCAGGCGTCGCGTGGGGCCAGGGCCGCGAGGTCGGCGGCCAGGCCGGGCAGATCGTCGAGGGACCCGGCGCGCATGAGGCCGAGGCGGCGCGGCGCGGCGCCGGCCAGGGGCTGATCGAGCTCGTCGCGGGTCGGGGTGTCGGGGCCGATCACGATGACTCGGCGCTCGGCGGACAGCGTGCGCAAGGTGTCCCAGGTCGCGGTCTCGATCCGCGCCAGGGTCGGATGGACGATCGCGCGGGCGCCGAGGCTCGCGGCCGGCGCGTCGGCGGCCACGGCGACGTAGCCGACCTGGCCGAGCTCGAGGGCGGCGACCACCGCGTCGCGCCAACGGCGGGCGCGCGCGGCGTCGGGATCGTCGGACAGCTCGGCGGCGCCGCCCGGGCCGAGGGCCAGCAGCTCGAGGGCGGCCTCGGGCAGGGGCGCGACCAGCGACCGCGCGCGGCCGAAGGCGGCGTCGGCCCGCGGCACGATCAGCGCGACCTCGGCCTGGCGGTGGAGCGCCGGTAGATCGTGGCGCTCGAGGGCGGCGAGCAGCCGCGCGACCCGGCGGCCCTCGGCGGTGACCGCGCCGTCGCCGTCGACCAGCCCGCCCAGCCAGCGATCGGTCGCGACGCCCATGGTCCAGGTCGCGCCGCGGGCACCGGCGGCCAGCGCGGCCAGGGTCACCGCGGCGCGTTCGTCGTCCGTCGTCGGCGCGAAGTGCGCGGCGTGACCGGCCGGCAGGCGGACCAGGGCCGGGGCGCCAGCCATCGCCAGGCGGAGCGCGATCGGCGCGCGCGGGCCGGTGCCCGAGGCCAGGTCGAGCTGGCGCGGCCACGGCGTGGCGTCGTGATCGCCGCTGGGATCGACGGGCGGCGCGCCGCCGATCAGCGCCAGGCCGGCGAGGCCCACCTCGTCGAGGAGCGTCGACCACCGGCGCGCCGCTCGCCCGAGGGCGCCGGCGTTCCACCGGACCCAGGCCGCGGCCCGGGCGCCGTCGACGTCGGACCACCGCCGCGGCGGCTCCTCATCGCGGTGGACCCGCCAGGCCGCGAGCGCGTCGGGGTGGTAGTCGACGTCGTAGGCGCCGCCGCGCACGGCGTGGGCCAGGCCGCCGTCGAGGCCAACCGCGACGATCGGCCCGTGGGGTGCGGTCCGCGGCGCCGCGACCTCGCCGACCGCGCGGTACCAGGTCGCGAGCTCGGCGGTGAAGCGGTCCGAGGCCAAGGACGGCAGCGGGAACGCGCGCGGCGCCAGCGGCAGCCAGGCCGGCGTGTCGCGGCTGGTCCGCGCCCACAGCGCGCCGTCCGCGACGATGCGGTCGGGCAGCGCCGCGTGGGTCTCGGTGAGCGAGGACAGCGGTCCGAGCTGCAAGACCGCGCCCAGGTCGGCGGCGGCCACGGCGTCGAGAAAGCCGCCGAGATCGCGGTCGCCCGCGAAGTCGTAGCGCCCGGCGTCGCGCTCGTGGATCGCCCACGGCACCGGCACCTCGACGAGCGTCAGGCCGAGCTCGCGCAGCGCCGCCAGGGCCCGCGGCCAGCGCCCGCGCGGCAGCCGCCAGTACGCGACGGTGGCGGCCCGCCACGGTCGGGCGGCGCCGTCGACTACCAGCCCGCGATCGTCGAACCAGGAGCGGCGATGTGCTTCCACGTGCGATCCTCGAGGACGAAACGGGTGGGGCCGACGGCCAGCGGATGATCGGCGGGCATCGGTGCGCTGTCGCCGGTGCCGGCGGTGAGGTATTCGGGATCCCACGGCAAGAGCAGCGCGAAGCCACCGCCGGGCGCGGGCGCCAGCCGCGGCATGATCGGGTGGTCGCAGGCGGCGCGGGCCGTGGCCGCGGCCACCACGTCGGCGACGGTCGCGCAGCCGCGCAGCTCGCCCAGCGTCCGGACCTGGGGCGGCGGCAAGGCCAGCGCCCCGGCCTCGGCCAGCGCCGCGGCCGGGGTCCGCCAGGCCTGGTCGACGGTCTCGGTGTCGTCGAAGCGCGGCTCCTGACCGGCCGGCAGCGCGGCGACGTAGAACCGCGCCGAGAACCGCTTGGGCTCGGCCGACGGCGTGATCCAGTGCGCGTAGTAGGTCAGGCGCTCGAGGGCGAGGGTCACCCCGGCCTCGGCCAGGAGCGCGGCGAAGTCGGCGCCGGCGAGCTGCCGGGCGCGCAGCGCGGCGAGGGTGTCGGGCGCGACCGGCGCATCGCTCAAGAGCACCCCGGCCTCCTCGAACAGCTCGCGGGCCGCGGTCACGCGCGGATCGCCGTCGCCGGGATCGGCGGCGCCGCCCGGGAACACGAAGGCGCCGCCCATGAACGACGCGTTCTTGCGCCGGCGCAGCAGGAACACCTCGACCCCGGCCGCGCCGTCGCGCACGAGGATCACGGAGGCGGCGTCGCGCGGCGTCGGGAACACGCCTCGCTGTAGCACCGAGCGGCGGCGCGGCGCAACGGCGGTGTATACCCACGCCATGAGCGCCGCTCGCGTGTCCGTGGTCGTGCCGCTGGCCGTGGTCCTGGCCTGCGGCGGCGAGCGCAAGGCCGCGCCCGCTCCCCCGCCATCCGCGGTCGCCGTCGACGCCGCCGCGATGGTCGCGCCGCCGAGCGACGCGGCGAGCTCGGTCGACGCCGGCCTCGACCTGGGCTTCGTCCGCGGCGAGGTCATCACCGTCGGTCAGGTCGACGGCCACCAGCGCCCGCTGGTCCTCGACCCGACCACCGCGACCTGGCGCGCGGTCGGCGGCGGCGACGACGATCTGTTCCCGACCGGGCATCGCCTGCGCGGCGCGATCTTGTGCATCGCCGCCCACGGCCACGACGAGCACGATCACCTCGAGCAGTTCGCCCTGGTCCGCGGCGCCACCGTCGAGCGCTTCGGCCCGACCGCGCAGCTCGTCCGCAATCCGACCCTCGCCCCCGACGGCGGGCTGGTCTTCGAGGCCAACCTCGCGAGCTTCCGCGATCTGTTCGCCCTCGATCGCCGCGGCAAGCTCCGGCGCCTCACCGATCACCCGGCCGGGAACTTCGAGCCGGCGCTGTCGCCCGACGGGCGCACCGTGGCCTTCGCGTCGTCGCGTGACGGCAACGCCGAGCTGTACCTGCAGCCGTTGGCCGGCGGCGCGCCGACCCGCCTGACCGACGAGCGGCGCGACGACTGGGGCCCGGCCTGGTCGCCCGACGGCGCGCGCCTGGCCTTCCTGTCCGATCGCGACGGCCGCGAGCGCGTCTACCTGATGGCCGCCGACGGCACCGGCGCGGCCCGGGTCACCAGCCACCGCGACAACGGCGGCGAGGCCGAGCCGCGGTGGTCCCCCGACGGTAGCCGGCTGGCGCTCCTGCGCGGCTTCGGCGCCGACCTGGTGATCGACGTGGTCGAGGTCGCGACCGGCGCCGTCCGCACGGTGACGCCGACCGGCAGTAACGACGTCGCCTACGCCTGGAGCCCCGACGGTGGGCACCTGGCGGTCGCCCGCCGGGTCGGGCGCGCGCGCCGGCTGGCCTTCGTCCGGGTTTCGGACGGCCTGGAGGTCGCGGCGGTGGCCAGCGACAGCGAGCTGGTCCGCTGGCTGCCGGCGCCGTGATCGGCGCTCAGGTGAGCCCGGCCAGGCCGGGGGTCGCCAGCCGCAGGTCGGCCGGCACCGCCAGGCCGAACTGCTCCGCCAGGACCGCCCGCAGCTCGGTCCAGGTGGCGAGCTCGGTGGTGGCCGCCGTGCCGTCCTTGGTCCGTCGGGTCAACACCCGATCGACCAGGGTCAGGCGCCCGGTCGGCGTGGCCCGCGCCGCGATCAGTCGATCGCGGAAGTGCGAGCGCGGGTGCTGGCTGGTGTACCAGTTGCCGACGATCCGATCGATCTCGGGCATCTCCTCGAGCGTGAACTCGCACACGTCGCGCCAGGCCTCGCCCAGCTTGATCTGATGGAACAGCCGGGCCTCGGGGCCGCGCCGCTCGAGGCCGTCCCACCGGCCGTCGGCGACCAGCCGGCGCGGCTCGTGGGCGGTCGCCTGCTCGACGTCGAGAGTCAGGCGCAGGCTCGAGGTCAACGACCAGGCGCCGATCCCGACGTCGCACAGGTACGGGCCGTCATCGGTGTCGACCCGGACGAAGACGTGGGTGCGGGCCGGGGTGAAGTCGCGCGCCCGATCGATGCGAACCCGGGCCGACAGCGGCCGGGCCGCGAACCCGAGCGCGGTGAGGACGTGGAGGAGGAGCGAGTTCTGCTCGAAGCAGTAGCCGCCGCGCCGCGCGCCGATCAGCTTGGCCTCGACCGCGGCCGGGTCGAGGTCGACGCCGCGGCCGAGCAAGACGTCGAGGTTCTCGAAGGGGATCGCGCTGACGTGGGCCAGGGCCAGGGCGTCGAGGGTCGCGACGGTCGGCGCGGTCGGGCCGGCGTAGCCGATCCGGGCGAAGTAGGCGGCGAGGTCGGGGCGGTAGGTCACGTCAGGCCGACGGTAGCTCGCCGGACGGCAGCGCGGTGGCGCGGTCGATCTTGTCCAGGCGGAACTGGCGATCCTCGCCGAGCTCGAGGTCGACGCAGTTGAGGAGCGTCACGCTGCGGTCGAACACCAGGCTGCGGATGCGGATCAGGCGCGTGACGAAGGTGTACGGGTTCTTCTGATAGACGATCCGCAGCGCGCGATCCTCGAACCACGCGGTCTCGATCGCCCGGCGCACCGCCGGCGCGATCGGCAAGGCCGGCACGCCGATGAACTGCAGGGCGTCGAGCAGGCCGAGCAGCTCGCGCTGGGCCGAGGTCGACAGCGCGCCGCGGATCTTGTCGAGGGCGCCGGCCAAGGTCTCGGTGAACGGCAAGAGCCGCTGGCTGGTCGCCATCTGGCCGAGCGCCACCACCAGGGCGGCCTCGCGGGCGGTCAGGTTGATCGGCGGGAGCTGGTAGCTCTTGTCGAGGGCGTAGCCGCCGCCCCGGCCGCGATCGGCGCGCAGCGGCAGCCCGCCGTCCTGAAGCGTCGCCAGGTCGCGGTAGATCGTGCGGACCGTGACCCCGAAGCGCTCGGCCAGGGTCTCGGCGGTGACCCCGGTCCGACGGGCGCGCAGGGCCTCGGCCAGGGCGAACAGGCGGGCCTTGCGGTTCATGGTGCGGCGCCAGTGTACCTGACCGAAGAACCTGACAGAAGACTGTCAGGGCAACTGTCAGCGCAGCCGCGGCGCGTTCACCCCAGGGCGGCGCGCAGGCCGTCGGGCGTGAACCCGACGATCAGCGTGTCGCCGATGCGGAGCGCTGGGGCCCGCAGCCGACCGGTGGGCCCCAGCACCAGGGCCCGGAGCTCGTCGTCGCTCGGCCCGCTGGCCAGCTCGACGGTCACGGTCTTCTTGCCCTTGGCGACGACCAGGCGCTTGGCCCGGCGCACCAGCGCCAGGGCGGCCTCGGCCTCGATGGGTTGCTTGTCGGCGCGGACGGTCTCGGTGATGGCGAGCTGGTTGGTCGCAAGAAACTCCTGCGATCGGGTGCAGCTCGTTCAACCGTTGCGGTGGAAGTACCAATCGATCGGGCGCGGCATGGGCGGTGGATACCACGGCTTGCGCGGCGGTGGCGACGGCGGGCAGACTGCCGCCATGACGACGCGCGATCCGATCGGGGTGCGGCTGGGGGCGGCCGCGCTGTCCCTCGCGGTGCCTGGCGCCGGGCAGCTCCTGCGCGGCCGGCTGCGCCGCGGCCTGGCCTGGTTCGCGGCCTGCGGCGTGCTCTGGTACCTCCTGCCGTGGACCGGGCCGATCGGGCTGCTCATCGCCCTCGGCGTGCGCGTCCTCGCGGTCGCGGTCGACGCCGCGGTGATCGCCGGCGGTCCGCGCCTGTCGGCCGGTCGGCTCATCGGCCTGTGCCTGGCGATGGCGGCGACGATGGTCGCGCTCGGGGTCGTGTTTCGCACCCAGGTGATGCGCGGCTACCGCATGCCGTCGGCCGGCATGAACCCGACCGTGGCGATCGGCGATCTGTTCTACGTCGACCTGCGGGATCGCGCCGGCGCCCTGGGCGCGCCGATCGTCTTTCTCCACCCGGGGACCGGCGCCGAGTTCATCCAGCGGGTGGTCGCGGTCGCCGGCGATCGGGTGGCGATCCGCGACGGGGTCCTGTGGCGCAACGGCGCTGCGGTGCCGACCGGGCCGGCTGCTCCGTGCCGCTATGACGATCGCCGCCTCGACCGCTGGCAGGTCGCGACCGCGACCTGTCGCGAGGAGCGCCTGGGCGGTCGGCGCTACCAGGTGGTGTTCGACGCGCGCCAGCAGTTTCCGGCGCCCGACGACGCCGCGGTCGACGGCGTCGCCGCCCACGAGGTCGTGGTCCCGCCCGGCCACGTCTTCGTCATGGGCGACAACCGCCCCAATAGCAACGACTCGCGGTCCTGGGGCCCGCTGCCCACCGATCGGATCGTCGGCACCGCGCTCTACGTCTGGCTATCGCAGGGCCCCGAGGGCGTGCGCTGGTCGCGGCTCGGCACCCGGTTCTGATTGCGCGGCGGCCCTAGACGCGCTCCTCGCCGGTCGGCACACTGGCCGCATGCGCGCAGCCAAGTCCCCGGTCGCGGTGTCGCCGACGGAGCGCTCGACGTGGCTGCGCTCGCTGCGTGACGCATCGCCCTACGACGTGCCCCGCGGGTGTCGCTGGGCCGTGACCTACGTCGGTGATCTGTCGCTGCAGATCAAGCGCCTGCGCGAGACCGGCGACGAGTTGACCGCGCGGATGACCGAGCCGGAGTTCCGCCACCGCTTCCCCCGGCCGGGCCGCTACTGGCTCGAGCCCCTCGATCAGCGCGGCAAGCGCTGCAAGGGCACGAGCTACGCCTACTACGATCGCGCCGAGTAAGGGAGATCGGCGCGGTCACCGCATCTGCAGCTCCATCCGCTCGAGCTCGCGGGCCTGATCGCGCAGCGCTGCCGCCAGCTCGAAGTCGAGGTCGTCGGCCGCGGTCCGCATCGCCGAGCGCAGCTTGTCGATCGCGGTCCGCAGCGAGCCCAGGTCGTCGATGGCCCCGACCTTGGCGACCCCCGACGCGGTGGCGATCGCCTTGGCGCTCTTGCCCTTCTTGGGCAACGGCTCGGCCACGGTGACGTCGAGGATGGCCCGGGTCACGGTGCGCGGGGTGATGCCGTGGCGGCGGTTGTGGGCCTCTTGCAGCGCGCGCCGCCGCTCGGTCTCGGCCACCGCGTGGGCGATCGAGTCGGTCCGCTTGTCGGCGTAGAGGATCACCTTGCCGTCGACGTTGCGGGCGGCCCGGCCGATGGTCTGGATGAGCGACCGGGTCGAGCGCAGGAAGCCCTCCTTGTCGGCGTCGAGGATCGCGACCAGCGACACCTCGGGCAGGTCGAGGCCCTCGCGCAGGAGGTTGATGCCGATCAGCACGTCGAACTCGCCGCGCCGCAGGTCGCGGATGATCTGGATGCGCTCGAGGGTGTCGACGTCGGAGTGCAGGTACTTCACCCGGACCCCGGCCTCGGCGTAGTACTCGGTCAGGTCCTCGGCCATCCGCTTGGTCAGGGTCGTGACCAGGACCCGATGGCCCGACGCGACCCGGGCCCGGATCTCGCCCAGCAGGTGATCGACCTGGTGGGCCACCGGCCGCACCTCGATCACCGGATCGAGCAGCCCGGTGGGCCGGATGATCTGCTCGATCACCACGCCCTGGGCCTCGGCCAGCTCCCAGTCGGCCGGGGTCGCCGAGACGTAGATCGCCTGGCCGACCCGGGCCCGCCACTCGTCGAACCGCAGCGGCCGGTTGTCGAGGGCGCTGGGCAGGCGGAAGCCGTAGTCGACCAGGGTCTCCTTGCGCGACCGGTCGCCGGCGTACATGCCGCCGATCTGCGGCACGGTCTGGTGCGACTCGTCGACGAACAACAGGAAGTCGCGCGGGAAGTAGTCGATGAGCGTGGTCGGCGGCGCGCCGGCGGCCCGCCCGGCCAGGTGGCGCGAGTAGTTCTCGATGCCGGAGCAGAAGCCCATCTGCTCGAGCGACTCGAGGTCGTACATCGTGCGCTGCTCGAGGCGCTGGCGCTCGAGCAGCTTGCCGGCCGCGGCCAGCTCGTCGAGGCGGCCGCGCAGCTCGACCCGGATGTCGGCGATCGCCCGCTTGAGCTGATCGGCCGGGGTGGCGTAGTGCGAGGCCGGGAAGACCGTCACCTCGTCGAGGCGGCGCTTGCTGGTGGCGCGCAGCGCGTCGAACTCGTGGAGGGCCTCGATCTCGTCGCCCCACAGCTCGACCCGGATCGCGGTGTCGGCCTCGTAGGCCGGGAAGATCTCGAGCACGTCGCCGCGGACCCGGAAGGTGCCGCGGTGGAAGTCGAGGTCGTTGCGCTCGTACTGCAGCTCGACCAGCCGGCGCAGGATGGCGTCGCGCGGCGTCGACGCGCCGACCTTGAGCTCGAGGGTCATCGCGGCGTAGGACTCGCGGGCGCCGATGCCGTAGATGCACGACACCGAGGCGACGATGATCACGTCGCGGCGCGACAGGAGCGCGAAGGTCGCGGCGTGGCGCATCCGATCGATCTCTTCGTTGATGATCGAGTCCTTCTCGATGAAGGTATCGGTGGTCGGGACGTAGGCCTCGGGCTGGTAGTAGTCGTAGTAGCTGACGAAGTAGTGGACGGCGTTGTCGGGGAACAGCTCCTTCAGCTCGCCGTAGAGCTGGGCGGCCAGGATCTTGTTGTGGACCATGATCAAGGTCGGCCGCTGGGTCGCGGCGATGACGTTGGCCACGGTGTAGGTCTTGCCCGACCCGGTGATCCCGAGCAGGACCTGGGCGGCGTCGCCGCGGTGGAGGCCGTCGATCAGGTCGGCGATCGCCTTGGGCTGGTCCCCGGCCGGCGGGAACGGGCTGCGCAACTGGAAGAGCGGCTTCGACGCGGCCATCGCCGGGCAGTCTAGCCCCCTTCGTGACCAGGGCCTGTCAGGTTTGGCCGGCCGGGGCAGGGTGGGCGGCCAGGGCGTCCCAGCACGCGGCCTCGGCGGTGGCCAGGGTCGCCGGCGACAGCTCGAGGCGCCCCGCCCAGCCGGCGCGCATCATCCGGGTGAAGGCGCCGAACACCAGCTCCATGAACAGGTACGGATCGCCGGGCCGGATCACCCCCGCGGCCTGGGCGGCGCGGATGAACCCGGCGCCGAACTCGTGCATCCCGGTGTCGACGCGGAGGCTCTCGCCGTCGAGGTAGCCCTCGTGGTGGTGGAGCTCGAGGAAGGCGAAGGCGTCGCGATGCTCGGCCGCGAACGTGGCCATGACCCGCCAGATCCCCGCGAACTGCGCCCGCGGCGAGGCGCCGGGCGGAAACGCCGCGTAGACCCGGCGGGCGACCTCGTCCTTCCACCGCCGGTAGAGCACGTTGACCAGGGCGACCTTGCTCGGGAAGTAGTGGTAGATCGTGCCGGCGGCGACGTTGGCGGCGCGGGCGATCTCGGGGACCGCGGTGCCGTCGTAGCCGCGCTCGACGAAGAGCCGGAGGGCCGCGGCCAGGATCGCGTCGTACTTCTCGTGGCCGCCGGCCGGGGGACGTCCCATACCGAATGAATGTTCGGTTTTTTCGCGGGGATGTCAACCAGCGTCGCAATCTCTATTGACATTGGGATGATGGATGGATAAATCGACCCAGTAACCGAATGAACGTTCATTCGATTAACTGCCACCGAAGGACCCTCCCCATGCGCACCCCGATCCGCGTCTTGACCTCGTCCTTGCTCGTCTGGGCCACCGCCTGCAGCGGCGGCGCCGCCCTCACCCCGGCCGACGTCGTCGACCTGCCCCCTGGCACCGCGACCGGCACCGCGGCCAGCGGCACCTACGACCTCGAGCTGTACACCGTGGCCTGCCGCGGCCAGTGCATGGTTCGCAACGGCAACCTGACCGGCAGCGCCTGCGACGTCGGTGAGGTCGACACCGCGATCCTCGCGGTGACCCAGCGCGACGGCGCGCTCGACATGGACGCCGACGGCCTGATCTTCGAGCGCCTCGACGGCGGCCTCGACGCCGACGGCCGCTTCACCGTCGGCGGCTACGCGACCGCCCAGGCCGGCGCGGTGATCGCCATGGTCCTCGCCGACGGTGCCTTGACCGCCGAGGGCTTCACCGGCACCGCGACCCAGCGCGCCCACGGCAGCGCCTCGGGCCTCGACTTCGACTGCACCGCCGAGCTCGAGCTGACCGGCCGGCGCCTCCGCTAGTTGTCCATCCACAGAGGAGCCCACCATGTCCCGCCTGGCCTTCGCCCTCGCCGTCGTCACCACCACCGCCCTCGCTGGCTGTCCCGAGCTGCCGCCCGGCGACATCACCTCACCGTACTACTGGAGCGACTACTTCCTGGCCAAGTACGAGCGCGAGCGCGCCGTCGGGCCGCTCGAGCCCGGGCCGCCGCCGCTGGCCGAGCCGCGCGCGGTCCTGCTCATCACCGGCGTGACGATCTCCGCCGAGTGGTTCGAGCCGATCATCGCGCGCCTCGAGCGCGATGGCTTTCGGCCGGTGGTCTACGAGCCGCCGGCGCTCTTGACCGGCGATCTGTTCGAGGCCTCGGCCGACCTCGACCGCGTGGTCGAGCAGGTCCGGCGCGACAGCGGCCAGGACAAGATCGACATCCTGGCCGAGTGCACCGGTGGGCTGATCGCTCGCCACTACGTGCAGTCGCTGGGCGGCGCGCCCAAGGTGTCGCGCCTGGTCACCTTCGTCTCGCCGCAGCACGGGCTGCCCAAGGCGCCGTGGGCGGCGAGCATCGCCGGCTGGCCGGCCCTCGACGACCTGACGCCGGGCAGCGCCTTTCTGGCCGCGGTCAACGACGCCCCGCTGCCGCGCGACCTGCCCATTACGTCGATCTACACCTGCACCGACGAGTACATCCAGCCGTACCAGACCTCGATCATCCCCGGCGCGACCAACATCGGGTTGTGCGACGGCACGGTGAAGCACTTCCAGACCTTCTGGGATCCCGAGGTCTACCGGATCATGCACGGCGCCCTGGTCGCCCCGGTGCCCGGCGACGGGACCCCGCCCGAGTCGTCGGAGGCCGCAGAGCCCGAGGCCGGCGGTTGCGACGCCGGGGGCGGCGCGGCGTCGTGGGGCGTGGTCGTCGGGGTGGTGGCGGGCTGGTGGCGCCGGCGGCGCCGGGGCCGGGGCTAACGGCGGCCCGACGTTTTTTCTCGATCTGCGCCGCCGCGCTCGGGATACCATCGGACCATGTCCGGGTCGCGACTCTGGGGTCTCGCGCTCGTCGCGCTGGTCGCGGCCTGCGCCGCGCCGCCGCCCGGGACTTCGGCGCGGGCCCTGGCGACCGACGATCCGCCGCCGCTGTCGCCCGAGGCCTGGCTGTCGCTCGCCGGCGATCCGTCGGTGGTCGCGGTCCACGACGACGTCGCCCTGGTGTGCGCGCGACCGACCGTCGACGGCGACGCCGTGGCGGCGCGGTGCGACGCCGCCGAGATGGCCCGAGACGGCAGCCGCGCCTTCCTCGGGCGCGACGACCTGATGGCGGTCGGGCGCCTCGACCCCAACCGCCTGGTGCTGGCCACGGTCGCCGGCGCGCTCATGATCCGCACCGGCGATGGCGTCGAGCGCGCGATCGCCACCCACGCCGCCGATCCGCGCCTGACCTCGCTGCGCCGGATCGTCGCGTTCACCCAGTACCCGGCCGACGCGCGCGACGCCCAGCCGGCGGCTGGCAAGCTGGTCGCCCTCGACCTCGACCGCGGCGCTCGCTGGGTCATCGCCGACGATCCGCTGGCGTCGTCGCCGGCGGTGGCGCTCGACGGGCGCCGCGCGGTGTACGTCTCGGCCCGCACCGGCCTGGCGTCGCTGTACGTCGTCGCGCCCGGCCAGGCGCCGCGGCAGCTCACCAACGTCGGCAAGCGCGCGGTCGACGACGACTTCGTGCCGGTGCCGGGCCGCGAGTGGATCTGGCTCGACGAACGGCGCGCGGTCTATACCGCCACCTACGGCGGCAACGCCTGGCTGTGGGCGATCGACGTCGACACCGGCCGCGCCGCGCCGCTGCGCCCTGGGCGGCGGCCCCGTCGAGCTGGGACCCAGGTCGAGGCGGTCACCGACGATCAGATCGTCGCGATCTCGGTGGCCGAGATCGCGGCCCGCCTGGAGGTCAGCCGATGACCCGGCGGGTGCTGGCGGTCGCGCTCGGCCTGGGGATCTCCGGCGGCGTCGCCCACGCCGGGCCGTACCGCTGGCCGACGATCTCAGCGCGGGTCAACTACCACGTCGATCACGGCAACCTCACCGACTACGCCTGCGGCCGCGTCACCTACAGCGGCCACCGCGGCTCGGACATCGGCGTGCCGCGCAACACCGCCGTGGTCGCCGCCGCCGATGGCTGGGTCAAGCACCGCACCGACGGGTTCGGCGATGGCTTCCTCGGCTCGACCGATGGCGGAGGCTTTGGCAACGCGGTCGCCCTCTATCACGGCGACGGCGCCGAGACGATCTATGGCCACCTCACGGTCGGCTCGGGCATCCCGGCCCTGGGCGCGACCATCGCCTGTGGCGCCGCGATCGGCCGCTCGGGCACCTCGGGCAACTCGAGTGGCCCACACCTGCACTTCGAGACCCGGGTCGGGGTCAGCGAGACTGGCTCGTACTACTCGGGCCAGCACCGCGATCCCTACGCCGGGAGCTGCAATCAGATCGAGAGCGGCTGGGTCGCGCAGAACACAGGCGGGACGCCCAGCGCCACCTGCGCCGCCGGCTCGGCGATGACCGACGACGCCGGCTTCGTCGCCGACGTGACGATCCCCGATGGCACCGAGGTCGTGGCCGGCACCCCCTTCGTCAAGACCTGGCGCCTGCGCAACACTGGCACCACCACCTGGGGCGCCGGCTACGCCTTGACTCACCAGGACGGGCCGGCCTTCGGCGGCGCGCCGATCCCGGCGGCGGCGGCGCCCGGCGCGACCGTCGACCTGACCGCGACCCTGGTCGCCGACGGCACCGGCCTCCAGCGGTCGCGCTGGCGGATGACCCACGACGGCGTCGGCTTCGGCGAGATCGTCTGGGTCGAGATCACCGCGGTCGCCACCCCGGCGGTCGACGGCGACGGCGATGGGGTCGGACCCGGGCAGGACTGCGACGACAGCGATCCGGCAGTCCACCCCGGCGCGGTCGAGATGTGCGACGGGCAGGACGCCGACTGCGATGGCGTCGTCGACGATGATCTGATGCGGGCCTGCTGCGACACCGGACTCCAGGCCTGCGTCGACGGCGCCTGGGCCGCGTGCTCGGTGACCTGCGACGAGGAGAGCGAGGACGACGGCGGCTGCTCGACCAGCGGCGCGCCGCCCCTGGGCGCGGTCGGCCTGGGCCTGGGCCTGGCCGCGCTGGTCCGTCGGCGTAGACTGCCGCGGTGAACGCCTCGGACTCGACGCGCCCGACCGGCCCGATCGGCCCAACTGCACCGCTCAGCCGCAGCGCCCGGCTCGCCCGCGTGCGCGGCGCCTACGCCATCCTCGACGTCGACGATCCCGCGCTGGCCAGGGCGCTGGTCGCGCCCGGCGCCGCCGCGGTGCTGCAGCTCCGCTTGAAGGACGCGTCGACCCGCGAGCTGGTCGCCGCCGGGCGGATGGCGCGCGAGGTCACCGCCGCCGCCGGCGCGCTCTTGATCGTGAACGATCGGCTCGACGTCGCCATGGCGGTCGGCGCCGATGGCGTCCACCTCGGCCAGGACGATCTGCCCCTGGCCGCAGCCCAGGGGGCCCTCGGCCCGGCCCGCGGCGCGATGCTGATCGGGATCTCGACCCACGACCTGACCCAGGTCGCCGCGGCGGTGGCGGGCGGCGCCGACTACCTGGGCTTCGGGCCGGTGTTCGCGACCACGACCAAGGCGCGCCCCGACCCGGTGGTCGGCCTGGCTGGCCTGGCCGCCGCCTGCGCCCGTGCCGCCCCGGTGCCGGTGGTCGCGATCGGGGGCCTCGGCCTGGCCGATGCGGTCGCGATCCACGGGACCGGCGCCGCCGCGGCGTGCGCGATCGCGGCCGTCAACCGCGCCGCCGACCCGGCGGCCGCGGCCCGGGCGTTGGGCGCCCCTTGGGGCGTCGGCCCGACCGCTGCGGCGTGATACCTTGCCGCCCCGCCGCGCGTAGTGAATGTGACGCCCGCCGGCGCGTCTCACCCAAGAGGTTCCCCCGATGATCAAGCTCGCCCTCGCCGCCCTCTCGGCCACCCTGGTCGCCACCCTGACGCTCGTCACCCTGTCGCCTTCTGCCGAGGCCTCGGCCCCGTGCAAGGCCAAGAAGATCGAGTCGAAGCTCCTGACCGAGGCGTGCAAGGCCGGTGGTCAGAAGGCGGCCAAGGACGCGATGAAGAAGTGGATGAAGACCGCGAAGAAGCAGGACCCCAAGGTCACCTGCCAGACCTGCCACACCAAGCTGGCCGGTGACTACCCGAAGAAGAAGGACGCCTGGGACCTCTACAAGAAGTTCGGCGGCGAGTAGTCGACCACACCCGGCCACGCGACCTCGGCCTCGGTCTCCGACTCGGCCTCGGCCTCGGTCTCCGACTCGGCCTCGGCCTCGGTCTCCGACTCGGCCTCCGCCTCGGCCTCCGCCTCGGTCTCTGACTCGTCTCTGACTCGGTCTCGGCCTCCGACTCGGTCTCGGCCTCGGACTCGGTCTCGGTCTCGGCCTCGGTCTCCGACTCGGTCTCGGTCTCCGACTCGGTCTCGGCCTCCGACTCGGTCTCGGTCTCCGCCTCCGCCTCGGACTCCGCCTCTCCCCGGCCGCTTCCCCTCACGCTCGCGCGCCTACGACGTGCACTTGCTCTTGTTCTTGGCCGCGGCCTTCAGATCCTTGTCCATGGTCTCGGCCCGCTTGAACACGTTCGAGCTCGGGTACTTCTGGCGCAAGAGCGCCAGGTACGCGCGGCCCTCGGAGCAGTTCTTCAGCTTGGCCGCGGCCTCGGCGGCGCGGTAGAGCGCGTCGTCCGCCAGCGAGCTCGTCGCGAACTTGTCGTAGACCTTCTGGAACTCGCGGATCGCCGAGTCCCAGTCCTGCTCTTGGAAGTAGGCCTCGCCGCGGAAGTACTGCGCGTCGTCGGCGCGATCGTGGGTGGCGAAGCCGACCGCCAGCTTCTTGTAGGCGTCCCGCGCCTCGTTCCACTTCTGCGCCTTGAAGGCGTCGGTGCCCTGGGTCCACAGGTCGTCGGGGTTCTGGCCCGCGACCGCCGGGTTGGTGGCGCCGCCGCCGGTCGGCGGGACCTTGCCACCCTCGAGCACCGCCAGGCGCGCCTCGAGAGCTGCCATCCGCTCCTCGCTGGCCAGGCGCTGCTTCTCGAGCTGCGCCGCCAGGTCGTCCATCATGTTCTTGGCCGCCGACACCAGGCCGGTCGACACCCGTATGTCGTTGCGCAGGGCGTCGACGTCGGCGCCCAGGTCGGCGCTGTTGCGCTTGAGCACCTTGGTCGCCTCGTCGATCACCTTCTTCAGCTCGCCGACCTGACCGTCGAGCTCGCCCTCCTTGGTGACCAGGCGCTCCTCGAGCTCCCGGACGTCCTTGCGCAGGGCCGCGCCCTCGCTCTTGGTCGTGACCCAGAAACAGCCGGACGCGCCGACGACGGCGCACAACATGGTGACGGCGGGGAGCGACTTCATGGCGGACGGACTCCTGGCTAGGGCGCGCTCGCGAGGCAGCGTCAGCGCCACTGGAACTCGACGCGGCGATCCTTGTCCTCGCCCTGGCCCGTCGGCTCGGTCTCGCCCTTGGGCACGACCTGGAGCTTGGCCGGATCGACGCCCAGGCGCGCCAGGTAGTCGGCCACGGTCTGGGCCCGGCGCTCCGACAGCGCGATGTTGTACTCGTCGGTGCCGGAGCCGTCGGTGTGGCCCATCACGTAGACCGAGCGGTCCTGGCTCTTGTTGATGCAGGCGCTGTTGGCGTCGAGGCGGTCGCGCTCGCTGGCGGCGATCGACGAGTCGTCGTAGCCGAAGTAGATCGTCTCGAGGCTGCAGGTCGCGCCGGTCGACGCGCCCTGCCACGGCTTCTGGCAGTAGCCGTCGACGCAGTCCTCGTCGTCGGCGCAGTCGTCGTCGCTCTGGCATGCGGTCGGGCGCTGGCAGGCGCCGGCCTGGCACTTCCCGCCCGGCCCACACTCGCTGTCCTTGGCGCAGGCCTGGCAGGCCCCGGCCTGGCAGACCTTGCCGTCGGGGCAGTCGCTGTCCTTGCCGCACTCGGGCTTGGCCACGCACGCGCCCTGGTCGCAGCGCTGGCCATCGCCGCAGTCGGCGTCGCTGCCGCACATGACGCACTGGCGGTTGACGCACACCAGCCCGTCCTTGCAGTCCTCGGTCGAGTCGCACGACGGGTTCTTGGGCTTCTTCTTGCCGCAGCTCGCGACCAGCCCGACCACGGCCAGGGCGAAGGCCACGATCGCGAGCGAGAAGCGGAGCCGGCCGACGGGACGCATGGCTGGAAGCTACGAGCCTGGCCCGGCCGAGTCAAATAAGGCGGGCCCTGACCGCGGCGCGGTGGCGGCCGGGCCGCGGTGGTAGCCTGCCGGCGCCATGCCGCGCTCCACGATCCTGGTCATCGATGACGAGCCCAACATCTTGAAGACCGTGAAGATGTCGCTCGAGATCGAGGGCTACGCGGTCGAGGTGGCGAGCTCGGGCGCCGTCGGCCTGCAGAAGCTCGGCGAGCGCGACGTCGACCTGGTGCTGCTCGACGTGATGATGCCGGGGCAGAGCGGCCTCGAGGTCCTGCCCAAGGTGCGGGCCGCGCACCCCGACGTCACGGTCGTGATGATGTCGGGCAACGCCACCGTCGAGACCGCCGTCCAGGCGACCAAGCTCGGCGCCCTCGACTTCATCGAGAAGCCGCTATCGGGCGACAAGCTCCTGATCACGGTCCAAAACGCCCTCGAGCTGGCTCGCCTCACCCGCGAGAACGCCCGCTACAAGGCGCGGGCCGCCGCCGAGCACTCGATGATCGGCAAGAGCTCGTCGATGCGGGTGATCGCCGACAAGGTCGCCAAGACCGCGCCGTCGTCGGGCCGGGTCCTCATCACCGGCGAGAACGGCACCGGCAAGGAGCTGGTCGCCCGGGCCATCCACGATCAGTCGCGGCGCGCCAAGGGGCCCTTCGTCAAGCTCAACTGCGCGGCCATCCCGTCGGAGCTGATCGAGAGCGAGCTGTTCGGCCACGAGAAGGGCGCGTTCACCGGGGCGACCAAGGACCGCCGCGGCAAGTTCGAGCAGGCCGACGGCGGCACCTTGTTTCTCGACGAGATCGGCGACATGAACCCGAGCGCCCAGGCCAAGGTCCTGCGGGTGTTGCAAGAGGACGAGCTCGAGCGGGTCGGTGGCAACGAGACGATCAAGGTCGACGTCCGGGTGATCGCCGCGACCAACAAGGACCTGCAAGCCGAGATCGCGGCCGGGCGGTTCCGCGAGGACCTGTACTACCGGCTGGCGGTGGTGCCGATCGAGATGCCGCCGCTGCGCGCCCGCAAGGACGACGTGCCGGCGCTGATCGAGCACTTCTTGGCCATGACCTGCGCCCGCGACGATCGCCGGGTCAAGAAGATGCGGCCGGCGGCGGTGACCCTGATGATGCAGCACGACTGGCCGGGCAACGTGCGCGAGCTGAAGAACGTCGTCGAGCGCCTGGTGATCCTGACCGGCGACGCCGACGAGCTGACCGACGCCGATGTCCGCGAGGCGCTGCCCGGGGTGCGTCCGGTCAAGGGCAGCTACGAGAAGGGCGTGCCGTTCAAGGATCTGGTGGCCGCCGCCGAGCGCGAGATCATCCTGGCCGCGCTCGACGCCCACGAGCACCACGTCTCGAACACCGCCAAGGATCTGCAGCTCGAGCGCTCGCACCTGTACAAGAAGATGCGGGCCCTCGGCATCGATCACCGCGCCGACGAGGCCGAGTGACGGCGGCGCGCGCGGTCGCGGTCGCGGTCTTGGTGGCGGCCGGCTGTGGCTCGCGCGAGGCCAAGCCGCGCCCGACCGCGACGACGGTCGAGGTCGCCGACGCCGCGGCCGTGCCGTCGGCGGCAGCGTCGGTCCTGTCCTGGGCCGAGGTCGAGGGCCTGGCCCGGCCGACGATCGCGCCGGGGCCGGCGGCGCCCCTCGAGGCGGCCCTGGCGCTGGTGGTCGATCGCGACGTGCCCGAGGCCCTGCGCGACGTCGACACGACCCCGCCGCCCGACGCGATCGCGACCTTGCCGCCGGAGCTGGCGCGCGCGGTGGCCGGCCTGGTGACGTGGGCCCAGGCCGAGGGGCGCCTGCCGACCTGGTCGTGTGATCCGTCGGCGGCGGCCGCGCAGGTCGCGACCGTGACGCTGGCCCGGGTGGCCCTGGCCCTGGCCGGCGACGACGGTGACGCACCGTCGGCTCGCGCGGTCCTGTACCTGGCCGATCGGCTGCGCGCCGAAGGACCCCATCTGCTGGCGGGCGCGATCGGCACCACCCTGGCCGGCCTGGTGCGGCAGTGGGCGGTCGGCCACGGCCATCGACCGGCGCCGTGGGCCGCGCGCTACGACCTGTCCGGCGCGCGTCTGGTCCGGGTGATCGCCGCCGAGGCGGTGTGCTCGATGCGGCTGGTCGCGACCGCCGACGAGGCGGCCCTGGCGGGCGAGGTCGCGGCGGTCCGCGGCTACTGGCAAGACACCGTCACCGCGTACCGCGATCGGCCGGCTGATCCCGCCGGCACCGACGCCCGCCTGGCCGCCCGCGACGCCGCCCTCCGAGCGTCCCCCGAGCGCCACCCGATCCTCGCGACCGTGATCGGGCCGACCGTGCGGGTCATGACCGAGCAGTTCGTCGACGACAACGCCTTCCGAACCTGGCGCGACGGACCGTAGATTCAGAGCACCTCGGCGTTTCTCGGTGAACCCGGTGCGAAGCGCGCCGGGTCCGTGGTCACTACCGGGCGGGTATCCGGAACCCCAGGCGTGAACCAGCGGTTCCAGAGGTGGACGGGCAGGACGGGGAGGAGTGACGGAGACGCCCTCGCGAAAGAGGGGGCGTTTTCGTTTGGACCCGGGCGGCGTCTCGGTCTCGGCCTCGGTCTCGGTCTCGGTCTCGGCCTCGGCCTCGGCCTCGGTCTCGGTCTCGGTCTCGGTCTCCGCCTCGGCCTCCGTCTCGGCCTCGGTCTCGGTCTCGGTCTCGGTCTCGGTCTCGGCCTCGGTCTCGGTCTCGGTCTCGGTCTCGGTCTCGGTCTCGGTCTCGGTCTCGGTCTCGGTCTCGGTCTCGGTATCGGTCTCGGTCTCGGTCTCGGCCTCGGCCTCGGTCTCGGTCTCGGCCTCGGTCTCGGTCTCGGCCTCGGTCTCGGTCTCGGCCTCGGCCTCGGTCTCGGTCTCGGCCTCGGCCTCGGTCTCGGTCTCGGTCTCGGCCTCCGTCTCGCTCTCCGCAGCGCGCGCGCGTGTCCCATGGGACCGCCTTCACAGCGGACGCCCTGGCGGCCTCCTCCGGGGCCGCCAGCCTTGGCCTCGCGGTTGCTGTGGACGACCCCATGCGCCCCAAGCTGCTCGCGTATCTGCCCCTGGCATTGCTCCTCGGATGCGGCGTCCGCCTGGATCCCGCCGCCGACGCCATCCGCTGGAACGATCAGCTCCACGGCGACCTGTGGTCGGTCTCGCGGTACCCCGAGGCCTTCGCGACGTTCCGCGCCCCCGACGGCCGCGTCAGAGACGTGATGCCCGGGTCCTCGGCCGACCTCCAGCGCCAGCTCCGGCGATCGCAGTGCTTCTGGATGCCGCCCGGTGAGGTCGCGGTGTCGTGGGAGCTGGTCGCGCGGGCCTTGCCGTCGACCGACGCGGACTTCTACAGCCACCTCGAGGGCAATCCCGGGCGACCGACCGTGCCCATCGAGCTCGGGGCCTGCACGTTGACCGATCCCGTCGACCGCCACCCGCCGGTCGACGAACACGGCGAGCCCATCGAGCTGGCCTTCGACAGCGAGCTAGCCCCCAAGGCCAACGCCGTCCTCACCGCCTGTACCGGGCCGGCGCTCATCGACAACCCGTGCCAGCCGATGACCACGACCTGCGCCGACGTGCCCGACCCGTGCCCGCCGACCCAGGTCGGCTACCCGCTGTGCGCGCAGCAGTGCCCGGTGCCGGTGGCGCGCGACACGACCTTCGAGCTCGAGGTGCGCGCTGATCTGTCGTCGACCGGCCTCGAGACGACCGACGATGAGCCGGTGGTGATCCGCTCCAAGCGCCTGGGCACGACCTTCAAGATCGCGGCGCCGTCGACCACCCTGGCGCGGCGCCTCGAGCGCGCCCCCGGCACGAATCGGTTCACCTGGACGACGCCCGAGGCCGCGGATGGCTCGTGGGAAGAGAGCTTCTCGCCGACGCTGGTGGTGGCGCGCGTGCGGGTGCTCGCCGATCGCGCCGGCGATCGCCGCTACCTGCGGCCGCGGCGCATCGACGTCGGAGGTGCGGCCTGTGGCCCCGACGGCGGCGGCACCGTGACCCTCGAGCAATGTCCGATCCTGGGCGGCCTGACCCCGACCAACTTCGCCAACGCCCTCGACGCCCGCCTGCTCTGGGGCGTCGAGCTCGAGCCGGCCGACGTGCGCACCGACACCCGCTACCTGATCGAGTTCGTCGTGATCGATCGCGGCGCCGTGGTCGGCAGCGGTCTGCCGGTCGTCACCTGGCGCGAGCCCTCCCTCGACCTCGGTGACTTCGACTACCGCGCGACCGTCACGCGGCGGCTGTGGCTCGAGAACAACGGCGCGGGCCCGGTGGTCGTCACCGGCAACTCGACGAGCGCGCGGTTCCAGGTCCGCCCGGCCACCGGCGATCTCGGCGTCGGCGTGACGATCCCGGCCCACGGCAGCCTGGCCGTCGACGTGACCCGCCTGCCCCTGGCGACCGCGCCGCTCGGCGGGGCGATCGAGCGGACCACGATCGCGCTGTCGGCCAGCGGCCTCGCGATCCCGGCCACGGTGCGTGGGCGCGCGTTCAACTACGGGCCGCCGCTGGGCAGCCTCATTCACCCGAGCCCGCTGGCCGGCGACGCCCGCCGCTTCGTCGTCGTGAACAACTCGGCCAACCCGGCGCGCATCACCGGCGGAGCCCCGACCGGTGCCGACGCCGGCGCCCTCGACCTCGCGGCGATCGCGCCCTGCGCCGCCGACGAACCCCTGTGCAAGGGCGTGGTCCTGCGGGCCGGCGAGGTCCGCATCTACCAGGTGCAGCGCACCGCCACCTGTCCTCGCGCCTCCACCATCCCGGTTCGCCTCCAGGTCGAGGAGTGCATCACCCCGGGCGGCGCCTGCGACGGCGGCGACACCTGGCTCCCCGCCGCCGAGGTCACCGTCGACGTCAACCTCGCCCCCACCGCCGCCTGCCCCTGACCTAAGCAGAGCGTGCGCAGTCGCCCGCGCCGGCGCGCATCGGCTGCGCGGAATCGCGCGGATCGCCCCGGCGGGGACGGCATCGCGCGTGCAGGCGGTTGGTGCTCGATGTCGACCCGCACCGGTCACTTCGAGCGCATGTCCGCCGGCGACGCCACCTTCCTCGCGGTCGAGACCCCGCGCGCCCACATGCACGTCGGGGCCGTCGCGGTGTTCGACGGTGGACCGTTGACCGAGCCCGACGGACGGCTGGCCTTCGAGCGCATCCGCGATCACCTGCTGGGCGCGCTCGCGGCCTTCCCGCGCTACCGCCAGCGCGTGGTCACCACGCCGGCGCTGGGCCAGCCGGTGTGGGTCGACGACGAGCACTTCGACGTCGGCTACCACCTGCGCCACACCCGCCTGCCGCTGCCCGGCGACCAGCGCCAGCTCAAGCGCCTGGCCGGGCGCATCTTCTCGCAGCGGCTCGATCGCGCGCACCCGCTGTGGGAGCTGTGGCTGGTCGAGGGCCTCGACGGCGGTCAGGTCGCGATCATCGCCAAGATCCACCACTGCCTCCTCGACGGCATCGCCGGCGTGAGCCTCCTGACCGCGCTCTTGCGCGGGACGCCCGACGCGACCGTTGCCGCGCCTCGGGGTTGGCCGGCGCCGCGCCCGGCGCCTCGTCGGCGCGAGCTGGTGCGCGGCGAGCTGGCCCATCACGTCGCGACCCTCGGTCGCGGCGCCCGTGCGCTGACGATCGCGCGCGAGCCGGCGACCTGGGACCGGGCCCGCGCGGGGGTCGCGGGGGCGATCGGCCTCTTGCGCCGTGGGCTCGTGCCCGCGTCGCCGACGCCGTGGAACGCCCGCCACATCGGGCCCCATCGACGCTTCGACGTCGCGACCCTCGAACTCGGACGCATCAAGCTGGTGAAGGACTCTCTCGGGGGCACGGTCAACGACGTCGCGCTGACCGTGGTCACCGGCGCCCTGGCCCGGACCCTCTTGCGCCACGGCGTCGATCCCTCGACCGTGCGCGACTTCCGCGCCCTGGTGCCGGTCAACGTGCGCCCCGACGCCGCCCGCGGCGCCCTCGGCAACCACGTCGCGATGCTCCTGGCGCCGTTGCCCGTCGAGGTCGCGGAGCCCCTCGCGCGCTACCAGCGCGTACGCGAGACGACCCGCTGGCTCAAGCAGCAGGCCGGCCACACCGCCGGCGCCGCGCTCCTCACCCAGCTCGCCGACGCCACCGCCACCGGCCTCCTCGGCGCGATCTTCTCGACCGCGATCCGGCTGCGGGCCTTCAACGCCGTCGTCACCAACGTACCCGGCCCGCCGTTCCCGCTCTGGCTCCTCGGCGCACGCCTCCACGAGATCTATCCCTTCGTGCCCTTGTTCGAGACCCAGGGCCTCGGCATCGCCCTCCTCAGCTACACCGGCCGCATGTTCGTCGGCCTGTCCGCCGACTGGCACGGCCTCGACGACCTCCACGACCTCGCCCTCGATCTCGACACCGAGCTCGCTCTCCTCGTCGACCTCGCCGCCTCCCAGCCAGCTTCCTCTGCCTGACTCGCCACGCGCTCCCGCCCAGCAATTGGCACGCCCCTCGCTGAAGGCTCCGGACCGCTTGGTTCACGCCCCGCGCTTCCGGAAACCCGTCCGGCAAATGGCACGCCCCCCTGCGCACCAGGCTCCGGACCGATTGGTTCACGCTCGGGGTTCCGGAAACCCGTCCGGTACGTGGCACCACCCCGCGCCCAGCACCCCGGGTCCGAAAAGTAACGCCCCGGGGTTCCGGAAACCCGTCCGGCAAATGGCACCCCCCCCCCTCGCTGAAGGCTCCGGGCGGATTGGTTCACGCCCCGGGGTTCCGGAAACCCGTCCGGCAAATGGCACCACGCCCGCGCCCAGCACCCCGGGTCCGAAAAAAAACACGTGGAGGCGGCGGGAATCGAACCCGCGTCCGAGAATGCTTCAGCCGGAGCTACTACGTGCGTAGCCATCGCTCGTCTTGTCTGGCCCTGACGGGAGGTGGATGGCAGCCACCGCCAGCGCGAGTCGGTCCTGTGTCTCGCCTATCGATCGATCGTCGCTACCGATAGGCCAGCCTGATTGTTTCGGCGGCGCGGGCTCCAGGCGGAAGCCTACGCAACCGTCGTGGTCCTGAGGTTAATCAGGCCGCGAGAGCAACAGCGTTGTCGTTCGCAGTTGCAGGGTTGCCCATTTTTACGTGGCCATGGGCGCCACGGCACGCAGCTCAGACGTCGTCATCCTCGTCGAAACCGGTACGCCCCCGTTGTCAGAGAGAGCCGGCGGCGTTGGTGCGCCGTCGGTCGGGCCCATGATGGGGCTGACCGGCGTGGGACGCAAGGGCCAAGCCGCGCGGGGGGACGCGGGCGCCGGGCCGCGGAACCCCAAGGCCCGCCGCGGGTTAGGTAGGTCACACGGCGGCCGACGGGCCTTCCGATCGCGCCGCCGGGCGCGGTAGCATTTCGCCACGCTCGTCTGGCTCGGGGGCCCGGCGCGCGAACCTTCGGAGCCTACATGCGCGGTTCTCGTTTCTTCGTCCTTCTGATGGTGGGGTGGCTCGGCGTGGTCGCGAGCGCGCGGACCGCGGCCGCAGACGTCACGGCGAACCCCACGGCCCACGACTACGGGAACCAGCAGATCGGGGTCGCGGATACGCCGCTCACGGTCGCGCTCAACAACGGTCCCGGGGGGATCATGGTCACGGTGCCGGCCACGGCCTGCGGCGGCGCGGTCGCGATCACCCCGAACGGCGTGCGGACGATCGCATCCAACGGCAACGACAGCCTGTCGTTCGTCTTCACGCCGATCGATCGCAACGCCCTCAACAACTGCGTGGTCACCCTGGACGCCGACAGCGGGACCGACCCGACCATCACGCTGAACGGCGACGGCGTCGCGTCGGACCTGAATATCACCGCCGGATCGATCGCCTTCAACACCCAGCGCCACAACGGCGGCACCCCCGAGACCCGCACCCTCACGATCCAGAACACCGGCGAGGTGGCGATCACCGCCGCCCAGCTCTCGGCGGTCCTGTCCAACACCACCGACTTCTCGATCGGCGCGCTCTCGGCGACGATCCCCGCGGGCGGCAGCGCGACCCTACCGGTGACCTTCAACCCGGCCGCGGTCGGCCCGAAGACCGGCACGTTGACGATCACCGCGGACAACGACTTTCCCGACGACACGATCGTCATCAACCTGACCGGCACCGGCACGCAGTCGGTGGTCAACGTCCCGGCCAACCTCGACTTCGGCCAGGTCCCGGTGGCGACCGCCGGCAACGCCACGCTCACGGTCAGTAACGCCGGCGACGCGTCGGCCAACATCACGTCGATCGCAATCAGCGGACCCAACGCTGCGCGGTTCCGCTTCACCGACAACGGCTGCACTGGCCAGACCTGCACCGGGCTGCCGTCGATCCCCGCCAGCGGGTTCCTCGATCTGGTGCTGGCGTGTCAGCACACCGCCAGCGCGACCTTCACCGCGACCTTGACGGTCACCAGCGACGATGGCGTGTCGTCGACCGACGTCACGACCTTGGCGTGCGAGACCATCCCCGGGCCGCCGGCGGTGGCCGTGACCCCCGCGACCGTGGCGTTCCCGGGTACCCAGCGGGTCGGCACGCCCGCCTCCGTCCGCACCATCACGATCTCGAACGGCGCCGAGGCTGAGCTGCTGACCTACAGCGCCAGCACCTCGTCGGCGACCGAGTTCCCGCTTTCGTGCGCGGGCGGTGGCACCGGCTGTCTGTCGGGTATGCTGACTGCAAACAGCTCGGTCGACATTCAAGTCGGCTTCGTGCCGTCGACCACCGGCGGCCGCTCGGGCTCCGTCACGATCGCGACCAACGACACCAACCCGGCCGCCGACGCGATGAAGGTGGTGCCGGTGTCGGGCACCGGCGGCGTGTCGACCGCGGCGGGCGCCATGACCCTGGCGTTCGGCGACGTCAACATCAGCACCGTCGGTGGCTCGAGCTTGACCTATCGCCTGACCAACTCCGGCACGGTGTCCCTCAACCTCGGCACCCTCGCGATCACCGGCGATCCGTTGACCTTCAACTTCAACCAGACCGGGTGCGCCGGGACCACCACGTGCGCCGGCGTGCCGGCGATCGCCCCCAGCGCCTTCACGGACCTGACGCTCCGCTGCGACCCGTCGTCGATCGGCAGCAAGACCGCGACGCTGACGATCCCCAGCGACGATCCGCTCACGCCCAAGACCGTCACGCTCACCTGCAACGGCACGACCCCCGACCAGGAGAACCTCGACCTGCCGGTGGCGGCGTTCCCCAACACCCGGGTCGGCACGCCGAGCGCGGCCCAGACCTTCCGCATCCGCAATAACGCCGGGGCCACCACGGCGCCCCTGGTGATCAACTCGATCACCAGCAGCTCGGCCGATTTCCTCGTGACCTGCACGCCGGCGCCGTGCGCGCGGACCGTTCCCGCCGGCGCGCTGGTCACGGTCAACGTCGTCTTCCAGCCGACCGCGACCGGGTCTCGCACCGGCACCATCGCGGTGCGCACCAACGACCTGGTCGACGGCACCACCGACGTGCCGGTGTCGGGGACCGGCGTCGAGCCGACGATCTCGCTGACCACGCCGGCCGGCGGCTCGCTCAGCTTCGCCGACACCCGGGTCAACACCGCGTCGGCGGCCCAGACGATCACGATCACCAACACCGGCTCGATGGACCTGACCATCAACTCGGTGACCAACTCCAACGCCGCCGACTTCATCCTCACCGGGCCGACCGGGGTCAGCACCGTCGGCGCCGGCATGACCCTGTCGTGGATGGTGCAGTGCGAGCCCAACACCCAGGGCACCCGCAACGGCACGATCACGATCGCCAACAACAGCGCCAATCAGACCTCGCTGCCGGTGTCGCTCACCTGCTCGGCGATCCGCGGCAACCTCACGGTGACCTCGTCGACGCCCTTCGCCTACAACACGGTCGGCAACCGCATCGACTTCGGCGCCACGTTCCTCGGCCAGACCAAGATGACCACGGTGACGATCGGCAACGACGGCAACCGACCCGTCACGATCGTCACGCCGACCGTCACCGCCAGCCAGGGCTTCACCCTCGGCGCGCCGTCGGGCATGACCGTGCCGGCCGGCGGCAGCATCACGCTGGTGGTGACCTTCCTGCCGACCTTGGTCACGCACGGCACCGCGACGGTGTCGATCGCCAGCGACTGGAACACCCTGGCCTTCGAGGTCACCGGCGACGGCCAGGACACCGGGACGATCTTCGCCCTCGACCCGCCGTGTCTGAACGGCATCTCGACGTTCTCGTTCGCCGCGCCGGTGGTCTTCGACGCCACCGCCAGCCAGCAGTTCTGCTTCAAGAACCTCGGCGAGGCGCCGGCCCAGATCACCGGAGTCCAGCTCATCGACATGAGCCCGGGCGGCCCGAACTTCACGGTCTCGGGCATCCCGCTGGTCGCGCCGTTCCCGACCCTGGCCCGCGATCAGGCGCGGGTCTTCACGATCACCGCGGTGCCCAACGACACGATGCTGGGCACGTTCTCGGCGACCCTGCGGATCACCACCACCTTGCCGGGCGCCGACGCGGTCCGGGACTTGACGGTGACCTACAGCTCGAGCGGCCCCGGCCTCACGGTTGGCCCGGCGATGGCCTTGGCCTTCGGCGGCGTCGACGTCGACGCCGGCCCGGCGATGTTGCCGCTGACGCTCCAGAACACCGGCACCGCGCCGCTGCCGATCACCAACATCGCGCCCGGGCCCACCGGTCGCTTCTCGATCGTCGGCACCCCGCCGACCTCGATCGCGGTCGGCGCCACCGAGACCATCATGGTCAGCTACGACCCGACGGTCGAGCGCTCGAGCGCGACCACCGAGTCGTCGACCTTCACGATCAACACCGGCCGGTACTTCATGGGCGGCGCCGCCCAGCCGACCGCGGTGATGATCACGATGACCGGCTACGGCATCGACCAGCACATCGAGGTCCGCGGCGACGGCGGTCAGCCGGTGGTGGCCTTCGGCGACGTCTACCGCAGCCCGCGCGCCGATGACCCGCGGGCGCGGAAGACCATCCAGGTCTGCAACACCGGCGAGGCGCCGCTGCGGGTCACGATGACCGGCGGGGCCGACGCGCCCTTCACCGTGACCGGCGGCGATGACCTGACCCTCGCGGGCACCGCGCCGCCGCCTGGTGCCGCCGCGGTGTGCGAGGACGTCACCGTCGAGTTCCGTCCAGGTGACGAGACCTACCAGCCGTACAGCGACACCGCCCAGGTCATGAACGACGACGACGGCCGGGCCATGGTCGACGTCATGTTGACCGGGCAGTCGATCGCGCGGCCGGTGACCGTGCCGAGCGCCCTGGTCGCCCCTGGCGGCACCCAGATCGCCGTCGACGTGCCGACCCGCCTGTCGGAGATCCTGGCCGGCATGCCCGGCCTGACCGCCGCGAACGTGTCGACGTCGTCGGAGAACTTCGCGATCTCGATCGCCGACGGCACCGGCTACACCGTGGTCGGCGACAACGACCGCGAGCTGACCGCCGGCGAGACCGAGGCCTACGACCTGACGATCACCGCCACCCAGCCCGGGCCGGTGACCGTCAACGTCGCGGTCCACCTCGACGGCGACCCGTACCCTCACGCGACCGTGCCGATCACGGTCGAAGCGATTGAGGTCGAGGTCCGGGGCGGCGGCGGCTGCACCACCGGTGGCCAGGCGTCGCGCGGCTGGCTGGCCCTGGTGCTCGGCGCGATGCTGGTGGCCGGCCGACGCCGGCGGCGGGTGGTCACCGCGGTCGTCGCGGCGGCGCTGGTCGTCGCGATCGCCGGCACCGCCAGCGCCCAGAGCCGCGATCTCGATCTCACGACCTTCTCGCCGGCGCCGTCGACCGAGGGCGCGATGTTCGCGGTCGAGACCCCGGCCATCGGCGCCAAGGGCGCCTGGGCCTTTGGCCTCGCGGTCAACCACGCCCTGTCGCCGATGAAGGCGGGGGACATGGATATCGTCTCGGCCCGCACCGCCCTCGAGCTGGGGCTGGCCTACGCGGTCCACCCCAAGATCGAGCTCGGCCTGGTGGTGCCGCTCCTCAACCAGCAGGGCGATAACCCCGCCGTGGTCGGCTTGGCCTTCGATCGCGACGGCGACGGTGGGGCCATGCTGGGCGACGTCGCCGCGTCGGCGCGCTTCGCGCTGGTCGACGGCGGCCGCACCCGGATCGGCGCCTCGGCCACGGTCACCGCGCCGACCGCCAAGAGCGATCAGTTCGCCGGCACCGGCACCGTGACCGGCGCCGCGCGGCTCCTCCTGTCGACCTCGGCTGGGCGGCGCCTGACCCTGGCGCTGAACGGCGGGTTTCGCTTTCGCGGCAGCGAGACCGACTTCGCCAACCTGACCCAGAGCCACCAGGTGCTGTACGGCGCCGGCGCCTCGGTGCGCGCGGCCGAGAAGCTGTGGGTGGTGGGCGAGGCCTTCGGTCGCATGGGCCTGGGCAGCGCCGACGCCGCCGCGGTCAGCCCGCTCGAGGCCACCCTCGGCGTGCGCTACCGGCTCGGCCAGAGCGTCGCGGTGGCGGTCGGCGGTGGCACCGGCCTGCGCGCCGGGATCGGCGCGCCGATGGCGCGCGGCTTCCTCATGTTGACGTTCTCGCCCCGGGCCCGGCGCGACGAGCCGCTCCACATCGTCGTCCCGCCGCCGCCGCGCGACGAGCGCGACCCCGACGGCGATGGCGTGGTCAACGCCGACGACGCCTGCCGCGACGAGGCCGAGGACAAGGATAGCTGGAAGGACGACGACGGCTGCCCCGATCCCGACAACGACGGCGACGGGCAGGCCGACGCCGACGACAAGTGCCCTGACCAGGCCGAGGACCGGGACGGCTTCGAGGACGGCGACGGCTGCGTCGACGCCGACAACGACGCCGACGGCGTGCCGGATGTCAGCGACAAGTGCCCGAGCGAGCCCGAGGACAAGGACGGCTTCCAGGACGACGACGGCTGCGACGAGGCCGACAACGACGGCGACGGTATCCCCGACGTCCTCGATCAGTGCGCGATGGAGCCCGAGACGATCAACGGCAACGCCGACGAAGACGGCTGCCCCGACAAGGGCGACTCGCTGATCATGGTGCTGCCGGATCGCATCGAGGTCCTCGAGCCGGTGACCTTCCAGGGCACCACGACCAAGCTGGCGAAGAACGCGACCAAGTCGCTGTCGCAGATCGGCGCCACCCTGCGCGCCGATCGCCGGATCAAGCGGATGCGCGTGACCGTCCACGTCCACCCGCGCGGCGGCGGCGACGAGGCGCTGTCGCAGAAGCGCGCCGACGAGATCCGCGCCTGGCTGGTGGCCTGGGGCGTCGAGCCCGAGCGGGTCGAGGCCAAGGGCATCGGCTCGAAGCGTCCGCTGGTCGCCAAGGGGGCGCGCGGCGCCGAGCAGATCAACGACCGCGTCGAGTTCATCATCTTCGAGCGGCAGTAGCTCGCGGTCCGCGGTCAGCGGTCGGCGCGGGCGAAGGCGAACCCCAGCACCGCGGCGGCGCCGGCGACCCGGATCGCGGTGGCGGCGGCGGCGATGGTCGCGCCGGTGGCGACCACGTCGTCGACCAACAGGACCCGGCGCCCGGCCAGCCGGGCCGGGTGGCGGACCTCGAAGGCGCCCAGGAGGTTGAGTCGCCGGGCCTCGCCGTCGAGGTGGGTCTGCGGCGTGGTGTGGCGGACCCGGGTCAGGCCCAGTCCGTCGAGCTCGACGTCGAGGCCGGCGGCGTGACGGGCGTGGCGCAGCAGCGCGTCGACCTGGTTGAAGCCGCGGGCCGCGAGGCGGCGGCGGTGCAGCGGCACCGGCACGATCACGTCGATCGCGCCGTGCTCGACCACCGCGCGGAGAAACGGCGCGTACAGCGGCGCCAGCTCGCGGGCGACGTGGGGGCGGGGCGCGAACTTGAGCCGCCGGAGGGCGGCGGCGAGCTGGCCGCCGTAGCGCCACGGCGCCACCAGGGCGTCGAGGGGCCAGTCGGTGGTCCGACAGGTTGCGCACTCGACCGCCGGCTCGGCGCTCTCGGGGCGCGCGCACCGCGGGCAGGCCGGCCCGAGCGGTTCGACCGTGATCGCGCACGGCGGGCACAGGGCGTGGGCGGCCGCCACGGCGGTGGCGCAGGCGGCGCACGACGGGGGGGACAGGGCGGCGAGGGCGGCTTCGACTGCTTGCATGCCCGGCTTATCGACCAGAGGGGTCGGCGGTTGCGGGTTCGTGCTACGAAGAGGCGGTCATGGCCGACGCCCGCACCGCGGCGCACAAGTTCATCGCCCAGAACCGCAAGGCGACCCACGACTTCGTGATCCACGAGCGGTACGAGTGCGGGATCGTGCTGGTCGGCTCCGAGGTCAAGTCGCTGCGCGACGCCAAGGTCACGATCTCGGACGGATGGGCCGAGCTGCGGCGCGGTGAGGCCTGGCTCCACGGCATCCAGATCAACGAGTACCCCCAGGCCAACCGCCAGAACCACGACGTCGGTCGGGTCCGCAAGCTGCTCTTGCACCGGAGCGAGCTCGCCAAGCTGGGAGCCAAGGTCCGCGAGCGCGGCTTCACGTTGATCCCGCTGGCGCTCTACTGGAAGGAAGGCCGGGTCAAGGTCGAGCTCGGCCTGGCCACCCACAAGAAGCAGCACGACAAGCGCGCGGCCAAGCGCGCCGCCGACGACCAGCGTGAGATCGATCGGGCCCGCGCCCGCTGAGCGCAGGTCCGTCCCGCGGGGCTACGGGATCCAGCGCTGGCAGGCGTCGTCGAGGACCGGCAGGGCGTCGAGGAAGAACGCGTCGTAGGCTGGCGCGCACACGTCGCCGATCAGGTTGTTGGGTGCGAACCGGTTGGTGAAGCCAAGCAGGCGGGCCGCCGGGGTCGCGCCGCAGGTGTTGTCGAGCGACCGGCCGATCAAGGACAGCACGACGACGTGGTCGGCCCGACCGCCGCGGGCGGCGACCACCGCTTGGTGCCACTCGGCGGCGGTCCCGCCCGAGCCGTAGGTCTGGCAGGTGCCGGTCCCATCACAGCCGTCGGCGACGTCGTCCTCGTCGGTGATGAGCACCACGACCAGGAGGGCGTCGGGGCGGGCGAAGCCGGCGTTGCATCCGCCCGGGGCGTTGCGGCTCGGCGCGAGGGCGTTGATCAGGGCCCGGGCGATGCGCTCGTCGCTGTCGCCGCCGGCGCCGACCTTGCCGATGCAGGAGAAGCGCTCGGCCAGGAGCGGGTCCCGGCCGTCGAGCCAGGTGGCGCCGCTGGCGAACGGGGTGCACGTGCGGTTCGACGACGCCGGCCCCGCGGTCTGGGTGATCAGGCTGCCGATCTCGCGGCACCCCGCCGGGTTGCCGGCGTAGTCCTCGGTCGTGACCACGCCGACGTGGACGCTCTGGGCCGCGCCCAGGCGGGCGGTGATCGCGGCGGCGAAGCCCGGGAAGCTGGCGATCAAGCTGTCCTGCTGGTCAGCCATCGACCCTGAGTCGTCGATCACGAACAACAGGTCGACGTCGGGGCAGGCCGCGGCCTCGGCGCCGCCGTCGCCGTCGTCGGTCAGGCCGGCGTCGGGCCCGGGCTGATCGTCGTCGTCGTCGTCGCCGGCCCCAACCGACGGGCCACATCCGAGGAGGCCGAGGAGCGAGAGGGCGGCCAGGGCGAGGGCAGGGGCGCGCATGGCGGCGCGGCGTTGCGAGAACCGCGCCAGGCCGACGCCCGGCCAGGGCCGCGGAACGCCGCTGGCGAGCGTCGCCTGCGGTCGACGGACTGCCCACGAGATCGCGCGCCGATCGCCGACCGCGGTCGACGGCGGCCTTACACGACTGTCTCGCCGCGGGGCCGGCCGGCGCCCGCGGTATAGAGCCGCCATGTTGGGAGCAAGCAGCACGGCGCTCATGGTCTGCGCGTATCGCGCGCGGGCCTCGGGCTGGGACCATCCGATCATGGTCGATCGCTGGGCCGCGGCCCTGGCCGGCGAGGACGGCTTTCGCATCGCCGCCGCCTTCGATCAGCACTGGCCGGCGATGGAGACCTGGTTGGCCCTGCGGGTCGCCTGCCTCGATCGCCTGGTCGGCGTCGCCACCGATCGCCTCGGCGTCCGCCAGGTCGTGGTCCTGGGCGCGGGCTACGACACCCGCGCCGCCCGCTTGCCCAAGGCTGGGGTCCGGTACTTCGAGGTCGATCACCCCGACACCCAGGCGGAGAAGCGGGCCCGGCTGGCGGCGCTGCCCGGCTACCCGGTCGACGCCGCGACCTACGCGCCGTGCGACTTCGAGCGCGAGGACCCGATCGAGCGGCTGCGGGCCGCCGGGCTGTCGCCGACGGCGCCGACCCTGGTCGTGTGGGAGGGCGTGGTGCCGTACCTGACCGAGGCGGCGGTGCGGGCGACCGCGACCGGGCTGGCCCGCGGCCTCGATCGGCGGTCCTTGGTCGCCTTCGACTACGTCGGCAAGAACCTGGCGGCGGGCCAGAAGCTATCGGTGCAGGACCACGGCATGCGCGACTTCATCGGCGCGCTGGCCGAGCCGGTTCGCTTCGGCACCGATCATGTCACGCCGCTCCTCGCCGAGTGCGGCTACCGCTGGGTCCGCACCGTGTCGTTCGACGAGCTGGCCCTCGAGTGGCTGGGCGACTACCGGCGCGATCGGCTGTTCCGCTTCCAGCGGATCGCCGTGGCGTCGGCCGCGGCGCCCGACGCGCCGCTCGTGCCGTGAGGCGCGCGGCCGCGGCGATGTCAACGCCTGCGAGCCCCGGTCCGGCGCGACTCGACTACCGTGGGGCATGGCTCGCACGCTCGCCGCGCTGGTCGCGGTCGCCTCGGTCGCGGTCGGCTGCGGTGACACCCTCCACGATCCCGTCGAGCTAGTGCGGGCCCGGGCGCCGAGCGGCGCCGTCGACTGCGGCCACGTCGGATGGGGCAGCGAGGTCGCCCCCGACGACGCCCACGCCTGCGCGGCCGCGGCGCTGCCGGCCGGCGTGGCGTTCTACGCGCTCGTCGACCAGCCGGTCGCCGATGGCCGCCTCGCGATCGGCTGGGTCGGCCGGGCCGGTGGCGGCGGCGAGCGCCTGACCTACGACGCCGTACAGGGGCTGTTCAGCGACGACGAGACCGTCGCCTGGGTCCCGTGCGCGCGGATCGTCGATCGCGGCACCTGCCCGGAGCTGGTCGATGATCTGTGTCTGCGCTGCGAGTGACCGCGGCGCGACCGCGGCGCCGCGGTGATCAGGCCGCGTCGTCCGGCGGTGGCGGGACGGCGCCCGGCTCGCGGGCCTTGTTGCGCCCGACCACCCAGGCGATGCCGATCGACAGGTTGTAGAGGACGATCATCGGCAGCGCCATCATCGTCTGCGACATCGGGTCGGCCGACGGCGTGAGCACCGCGCCGATGATGAAGGCCAGGACCACGAACCAGCGGTTGAAGCGCCACAGCGAGCGGTGGGTGACCAGGCCGATCTTGGCCAGCACGTAGATGACGAACGGCATCTGGAACACCGCGCCGAACGCCAGCATCATGTTGCGGGTCAGATCGAGGTAGCCGCTGATGGTCAACATCGGGACCGCGCCGCCGACCTCGCGACCCAGGAGGTACTCGAACATCGGCTCGAGGACGAACTGGTGGCAGAACACCGCGCCGCCGATGAAGAACAGCCCCGAGCCGATCGAGAACGCCAGCCCGACGCGGCGCTCCTCCTTGTACAGCCCCGGGGCGATGAACTTCCAGAGCTGGTAGAAGACCAGCGGGCTGGCGACGAAGATGCCGGCCCACATCGCCACCGACATCTCGACCCAGAACGGCTCGGTGATCGTGTTGAACGTCATCGGCACGTCGACGAGCTTCGGGTAGTTGGCCTTGGCCCGATCGAGGGGCTGGCGCAGCACCACGTAGATGTCGCGGGCGAAGATGAAGCAGCCGATCGCGGCCAAGAGGAACGCGATCGCCGCGTTGCGCAGGCGGTCGCGGAACTCGCGCAGATGGGCGAGGAACGGCATCCGGCCGGCGTCGAGCTCGGCGTCGCGGTCGGCCTCGGGGCGGGAGCGCTTCGGGGCGGTCGCCATCGGTCAGCTCTGGCGGCCGATCGTGCCGGTGGCGGGGCGGATGAGGTCGGCGAGATCGTCGTCGGGCTCGGGCGGCGCCAGATCGGGCTCGGGGGGCGGGCGGTGGTCGGTGGCCTCGACCGACGCGGCCTCGGGCGGAGTCGACGCGGTGTCGGCCGTCGGGGCCTCGGCGGGGGCGTCGGCCGTCGGGGCCTCGGCGGGGGCGTCGGCGGTCGGGTCGCCGGCGGGGGCGTCGGCGGTCGGGGCGACGAGGGAGCCTCCGGTCACGGCTGCGGCCGCCGCGGTCACGGCCGGCACCTCGGGCGGTGGCTTGCGCACCGGCGGGCGCCGCGCGTCATCGCCGCGCAGGGCCGACTGGATGTCGCGGATCGCCCCGCCGATCTCGGTGTCGGTCTCGATCGTCTCCTGGAAGTCGCGGGTCTGCTTGCGCAGGTCGCGGATGCCGCGGGAGATCGACTTGGCCGCGTCCGGGAGCTTGTCGGGCCCGAGGAACAACAGGGCGACCACGAGGATCACCACGATCTCGGTCATGCCCATGCCGAACATTGGAAGGGACCGGAGTGTAGCACCCCCACGGCGCCCGGCCGACGCCGCGCGGCATCAAACCGTCGACGGTTGGGGCCAAGCCCGCGATCAGGCCCCGGAATCTAGATGGACGGGAGGCCGAGACTGAGGCCGAGACCGAGGCCGAGACCGAGACCGAGGCCGAGGCCGAGGCCGAGACCGAGACCGAGACCGAGACCGAGACCGAGGCCGAGACCGAGACCGAGGCCGAGACCGAGACCGAGGCCGAGACCGAGGCCGAGCCCGAACCCGAACCCGAACCCGAACCCGATCCCGATCCCGATCCCGATCCCGATCCGACCTGTGCCTCGCGCTGCCGGGTCTCGCCATGTCGTCGGGAGGTGCGGGTCCGGATTGCCCGAATCGGCTGGCCGTGCCGCCGCGGGAGCTTCTATACTCGCTCCGTGATCGAAGGGGACGTCGGCCGCGCGCTGGCTGCGCTCGATCAGCGCTTGCTCCGCGTCTGCGCCCTCGAGGAGCGGCGCGCCGAGCGCATGAAGGGTGGCGAGCGCGGGTGGGAGGCGCTGCGGGCCGCGCTCCGACCGCCGGCAGAGGAGCTCGCGTACGATCGCGACGACGACGCGCCACCGATGTGGCCGGCGCACGGGCCGGCGGCCCTGGTGCGAGCGAAGCGGACGCTGGGCCTCGACGCGCTCGACGCCGACCTCCTGTTGGTGCTGCTCGCCCCCCACGTCGAGCCCAGGTATCTCCGGGTGCTGATCGCGCTGCAGGATGATGCTGGCGGCGGCCACCTGGTCGAGCGCTGTCTGACGACGGTGCTGGGGCGGACGCCGGCGAGGGCGCGCGCGGTGGCGGTGGCGCTGTCGGAGTCGGGTCGCCTGCTGCGGGCGGGGCTGATCGCGACGACCCCCGGCGAGTTCCCTCCCCAGGGGCGGCCGATCGACCTCGCTGCCGACGTGCGCGACGCCCTGCTCGAGCTGCCGCCGCCGACCTCGCTCGCCGGGGCGACCCTGGCCTGGTCGGCGCCCGGCGCGCCGGCACCGACCGGCCACGTCTCGGTGATCCACGGCGCTGGGGAGCGGCGGGCCCGGGCCGAGGAGGTCCTCGAGGGCGCCACCACCGTCTCGGTCGACGGCGCGGCGCTCGACGGCGCGGCGCTGCGCGCGGTGTGGCGGGCGGCGGCGCTGCGCGGCGCGGTGCCGATCGTCGATCTCTCCACCGTCGATCTCGCCGCCGCCACCACCGCCGCTGAGCAGCTCGTCGGCTGGGTGCGCGGCCTCGGCGGCTCGGCCGTCGTCTTGGCGCGCGAGCCGTTGCCGGTGCCGGCGCCGCACCACGCCGTGCCCGGGCTGGGCTACCAGGAGCGTGTCGCCGCCTGGCGCACCGAGGCCGCGGCCGCGGCCCGCCCGCTCACCGACGGCGCGGTCGATCAGCTCGCCGTCAACCTGCGCCTGAACCGCGACGAGATCCGCCGCGTGCTCGGGGCCAGCGCGCCCGCGGCCGACGCCGAGGCGCTGTGCGCGACCGCGCGTCGGCTCACCGGTGGTGGCCTGCGCCACGGCGCGCTGGTCGAGACCCGGCGCAGCTTCGACGACATGGTGCTGCGCGACACCACGCGCACCGCCCTCGAGCGCCTCATCCACTTCACCCGCCACCGCGATCGCCTGGCCGAGACCTGGTCGCTCGAGGCCCGCTTCCGCCTGCGCCGCGGACCGATCGTCTTGTTCAGCGGTCGCTCGGGCACCGGCAAGACCCTGGCCGCGGAGGTCATCGCCGGCGCGCTCGGCCGGCCGCTGCACGTCGTCGATCTGTCGCGCCTGGTCTCCAAGTACATCGGCGAGACCGAGAAGCACATCGACGAGGTGCTGCGCGGCGGTGAGCGCGCCGGCGCGGTGCTGTTCTTCGACGAGGCCGACGCGCTGTTCGCCAGCCGCACCGAGGTGTCATCGTCGAACGATCGCTACGCCAACCTCGAGGTCGGTTACCTGCTGCAGCGGATCGAGAGCCACGACGGGTTGGTGATCCTGGCGACCAACTTGATGCAGACCATCGACGAGGCCTTCCTCCGTCGCTTTCACACCCGCATCGAGTTCCCGTTCCCCGAGGCCAGCGAGCGCCGCGCCCTGTGGGAGCTGATGGTGCCTCCCGAGGTGCCGCGCGACGGCGCCTTCGATCTCGACGCCCTCGCCGCCACCCACCGCCTGGCGGGGGGCGACATCCGCAACGCCGCGCTCAAGGGCATCTTCCTCGCCGCCCAGGACGGCACGCCGCTCGATCAGCGCCACCTCGAGCACGCGATCGCGATCGAGCTGCACGAGCTCGGCCGCCTGTCGCGCCACCACCGCGCCACCGCCGACGCCGGGCACGCGCTGCGCGAGGTCGTCGGCGCGATCGAGACCGCGATCGATCGCGAGCTGCGGGCGCGCTTCCGCAAGGAGATCCACGTCATCCACGGCTCGCCCACCCGCGAGACCCTGGCCGGCCGCCGCCCGGCGATCTCGCTGGCGGTGCTCAGCCTGGCCCGCGGCGCCGAGGTCGGCGGCCTGAAGCTCGGCCTGGTGGTGTCGGCGTGGTCGGCGCGCGCCGAGGAGGAGCTGGAGCTGCTCGGCGTCCTGCTCGAGGTGTTCGCCACCCTCGGGCTGCCGCCGATCGCCGGCCGCCGTTGCACGGTGCGGGTGCAGCCGAGCCACGACTTCGATCTGCTGCACCGTTTCTGGAGCAGCCACGGTCACCCGGTGCGCGCCTCGCTGGTGCTGGAGCTGGACGTCTCGCCGTGACCCGCGTCCGCGAACAGGTGGCTGCACCGGCGGCGCAGCCGGCGCCCGCGCCGGCGCCGGTGCCCCACGGCCCGAGCTCGTCGAACCCGGCGCGCGAAGTGCTCGCCGCGCTGCGCACCGGGTTGCGGCGTCCCGGCCGGGGCCGCGCCGCCGCCCTGCAGGAGCTCGAGGCGCGCGCCGACGATCCCGAGTGGCGCAGCCGTCCGGCCCCCGATCCCGACGCCCCAGCGCCGGCCGAGGACGTCGATCCGCGCACCGCGGCGCGCGCCCTGGCCGACCCCGCGCTCGGCGACGGGCCGCGCGCGTCGTCGGTGATGGTGCCGCCGTGGAGTTTCCCGTTCCCCCAGGCCCCCGACGAGCGCCTGCTGCGCGCCGCGTTCGCCGGCCAGCCGGTGCTGCCGACCGACGCCGACGCCGGCCCGGACGACGGCCAGCCCACGCCCGAGGCCAAGCTCGACGAGGGGGAGCTCAAGCAGGCCGGCGCGCGCCCCCAGCTCGCGCAGCACCGCCCGCCCGAGCGGCAAAAGGACAAGCCTCCGCCCCCGCGCGACGACAAGAAGAAGAAGCCGGCCAAGGGCGACAAGATCGAGCCGCGCGACGGGCTCACCAAGGATCAGGCCGACAAGCTCGAGGCTCAGCGCCACCAGGCCGAGAAGGATCTCGCTGGCGAGCCCAAGCTCGACGCCAAGGTGCCCAAGCTCGAGGCCAAGAAGTCGAAGTCCCTCGAGGAGGAGAAGGGCCCGCCGCCCAAGCCCGGGGCTGGTGGTGCCGGCGGTGCTGGTGCCGGCGGCGGCGGCGCCGGTGGTGGCGGCGCGGACGCCGACCTCGCCGTGTGGAAGGCGCGGCAGGACGCCAAGGTGAGCGCCATCCAGGCCCCGCCCCCGGCCAGCGACGCCGAGCGCTACACGATGACCTTCCAGGAGGGGCGCACCAAGCACAAGGCCCTCACCAACGCCGACAAGCAGAAGGCGATGAAGGACGCCGAGAAGGCGGCCGTGCCCAAGGATGGGCCTGACAACACGCCCAAGTTCCCCGACCCCGACGAGGTCGCTGGCGCCCGCAAGCTGGTCGAGAACAAGGCCAAGCGCAAGCTGTCGCCGCAGCCGCTGCTCGACATGTCGCCGCCCTCGCCGCTCGGCAACCAGCCGCTGGTCGGCATGGGCCTGCGCCTGGATCAGGAGGGCAACACCCACATCGTTCAGGAGATCGCGGTCGACGATAAGGGCCGCCAGCTCACCGCCGCCGAGATCCAGGCCAAGAAGGACAAGGGCGAGCAGGTCAAGACCATCGAGAAGGAGCTGGTCGTCGTCGACGAGGCGACCAAGGACAAGCCGGGCAAGGATCAGATCCAGATCAAGACGCCCAAGGCCAACGAGTCGATCGAGAAGAACCTCGAGGCGCTCAAGACCGCGGGCGCCGCCAAGCAGGCCGACTTGAAGAAGCGCCTCGACGTCCGGGGCGCCACCCTCAGCGACGATCGCCAGACGCCGCCCATCGTGGTCCCGGACTCGGTCAAGGTCGACGTCGGCGACGTCATCGCCAAGCTGTTGGCTCAGGGCGAGACCACCCACGCCATCGAGGTGGTCGAGAAGGCGCGCGGCGCCTTCGCCAAGGGCGCGATGACGACCGCCGAGGCGGCCAAGTTCGTGCCCACGGTCGCGCCGATCGTCAAGACCGAGCTGCAGAAGGTCGCCGACGCCGCCGGGGTCACCAAGGAGGCGCTCGACAAGAAGATCGAGGACGAGAAGAAGCAGGCGCTGGAGAAGGTCGCCGAGAAGCGCACCGAGGTGCAGAGCCAGTACGACGCGTCAGTCAAGGAGATCGAGGCCAACCGCCAGGAGGTCGGCGGCACCATCAGCAACCTCTTCGAGGACATGGAGCGCAGGGCCGACGAGCAGGCGGCGGCGGCCAAGGGCGGCGTCGATCCGGTCGAGGTCCGCAAGAAGGCCAAGCAGTACAAGACCGACTACAACGCGATCGTCCAGCACTGGCGCACCGAGTACAAGCGCGCCACCGAGCAGCGCAAGACCAACATCGGGACCGAGACCCGGAAGCAGATGCAGGCGTTCGCCGCCGCCGCCGAGATCGACTACCAGCAGATCGACCTCCAGCTCGGGATCAAGACCAAGGCCGACCGCGACGCGGTCATCGCCGACCCCACCAAGCCGGGGTACCTGCTCTACACCGCGACCCAGATGTGGCTGGACAAGGCCAACCGGGAGCGCAAGGACAAGGCGGGCAAGCTCACCACCGACGCCGAGACTGAGGGCAAGCGCTACGCCGACGAGATGGAGACCGCCGGCGAGGACGCGGCGGACAAGATCGACGACTGGGCCGACCGCCGCATCGGCCGCGAGCGCGGCTGGTGGGCCCGGCTGATCCAGAAGATCGTCGACTGGCTCAGCGGCTACCGCCAGAGCACTCGCAAGTGGAACGACATCGCGGTCCAGGACAACCTGGCCAACCTGGCCAAGGACAACCTGTGGGTCGCCCGCGTCCAGATGAACTTCAACGAGAGCCTGACCCAGGAGGAGGTCGAGGCCGACGAGTCGCTGAACGAAGAGCAGAAGGCGATGATGAAGGTGCTGGTCGCCAGCAAGGGCAAGGACTCGGTCGGCGCCCTGGCCGCCGGCCTGGTCGCCCGCATCTCGCAGCAGCAGCGCCCGTACCTGCTCACCAAGTTCAACGAGGAGGTCATGACCTGGACCAGCTGGAGCGACGTTCAGCGCATCGGTGAAGGCGAGGGCAAGTACGGCAACTTCGCTCGCATCATCGCCGACAACGTCTACCGGGCCGGCGTCGACCAGGTCGGCACCAACGAAGACGGCATCTTCAAGGCGCTCGAAGGTCTCACCCCGATCCAGGGCCGCGCCGTCGAGCTGGCCTACAAGGAGTTCTACAAGCGCGACATGCGCTCCGACCTCAAGTCCGAGCTCCACGACTTCTTCTCCAGCGGCTCGGGAGACTACGACCGCTCGATCCAGCTCCTCGAAGGCAACGAGGCCGCCTCGATCGCCGTCGAGCTGCACCAGGCGATGCACGAGACCTTCCTCGGCACCGGCTGGGGCACCGACAACGAGAAGATGCACGCCCTGATGAAGGGCAAGACGCCGGTGCAGGTCGCCGCCATCCGCGCCGAGTACAAGCGCATGTACGGCAAGGACCTGATCGCGGAGGCCCACGACGAGCTCGACGACGGCTGGTCGACCCAGCACGACGTCCAGCGCTTCGATGCCTACGTCGCCAGCGACGCCCGCAAGGCCCGCACGATCGAGGCCGATCAGGCGATGCGCGGCAGCGTCTTCTTTGGCCTGCGCACCGACAAGAAACAGCTCGAGGGTGTCTACAAGGACATCGACAAGGAGGTCGAGCAGGAGGCCAAGCAGAACGGGTGGTCGACCGATCGCGTGCAGCGCGAGATCGCGGCGCGCTACGCCGAGCTCGACGACGACTACGAACAGAAGTACGGCGCCGACTTTCCCAAGGACCAGCGCGAGTCGGGCGAGAGCGCGCTGCGCACGTCGATGCGCCAGAGCTTCACCCACGGCTCGGGCAAGGGCGCGTACAACCTCACGACCTCGACTGGCGATCTCGATCTCCTGCTGTCCTACAACGACGTCGGGCGGAAGAAGGACTCACCCGACATCAAGAAGGTGTTCCAGCAGCACCGCGCCGAGGTCTCGACCGCCAAGATCCAGACCGAGCACCGCAGCTTCTTCTACGCCGACGACAAGGAGATCGACAAGGCGCTCAACGCCCCCAGCGAGGCGGCCTACCGCGACAACCTGCGCGACGAGTCGCTGAAGCTCGACAAGGCGCGCGACAAGGCGTTCGCCGACGCGCGCGAGGCCCGCGAGAAGGAGCTCGCGAAGGAGAAGGACCCGGCGAAGCGCAAGGAGATCCTCAAGCGCCATCAGGAGGCCGAACTCAAGCTCAAGATGGAGTGGGCGCCGACCGGCGACAAGTACGCCGACAAGATGCGCAAGGCCAAGAAGGATGCGCGGGCCGGCGCCGAGCGGGACGCCGGCGTCACCTTCGCGATGATGGAGCAGACCTGGGACCAGCGCTACAAGGGCTGGAACAAGCGCAACAACTTCGGCGAGGACAAGTCCTTCACCGAGGCGGTCAAGGGCGACACCGGCCTGGGCTGGATGAACTTCGACACCAGCGTCGACTTCTGGGGCAACAAGCGCACCGCCGAGAACGACAAGACCCTGGCCCTGCTCAAAGGCAAGGGCTTCATCAGCGAGGAGGACAAGCTCTACTTCGCGATCAAGGGCGGCGGCACCGACGAGGAGATCGCCAAGGAGGTGTTCGCCGAGACCGACTCGGTCGAGGCCGCGGAGCTGCTCCGGAACCTGGGCACCAACCGGCTGGGGATCACGGACCCCAAGCTCGCCGAGCAGAAGGCCCGGGCCTGGGTGCAGAGCGACTTCTCCGGCCGCGAGGGCCAGGACCAGGAGATCGCGATGATGGGCGTGCCGCGCACGCCCGAAGAGCACACCGCGATCGCCCGTCGCCGGCTCGAGATGGAGCGGAACTCAGGTCCGCAGAGGTGGGCCGGCATGGCCGACACGCTGGGCCCGCTCGGCGTCGGGCTGATGTTGTTCCCGCCCACGGCGCTCCTCGGCGCCGGGCTGACCGGCGGCAGCCTGTTGGCCAAGGCGGTAGGCGGCGGTGGTCCCGACCCGGCCGACAACCCGCTGCTCGGACTGGAGCTGACGCTCCAGCAGTTCGAGCGCGTCGAGGCCCAGGCCCAGAAGCTACGACTCGAGGGCAAGGGCCCCGGACATCCCGAATGGGACAAGATCGACAGCGAGACCGCGCAGCTCAAGGACACCCTGCAGCGCACCGTCGACATCCACCGCGCCCAGGTCGACGCGCTGACCGACGTCGTCACCAACATCGTCACCGCGGTGGTCACGATCGCGGTGATCGCGATCTCGATCCTGGCGGCGCCGGTGACCGGCGGCGCGTCGGCGGTGGCCGGGTTCGCCGCGATGACTGCGGTGATCGGCGCGGTCGCGGCCACGGTCACCAACATCGCCGTCAAGATGGCGCTCAAGGGCGACGCCTACGGCTGGGAGGAGATCGGCTACGACGCCGCGGTCGGGCTGGTCGAGGCGGTGGCCTCGGGCCTGACCGCGGGCCTGGGCGACAAGTTCCTGAAGGTCGGCTTCCTGGCCAAGATGGCCCAGGGCGGCCTGATCTCGCGCCTTGCCGCCCACGGCCTGGCCAACGCCGCCGAGGGCGTCATCCAGGCGCTGCCCGGCGCGCTCGCCGGCAACGTCTTGAACGACGAGCTGATGCGGGGCCCCAACCCGATGGCCGCGGTGCTGATGGGCACCGTGACCCAGGTCGGCATGGCCGGTGGCATGTCGGGCGCCATGGGTGGCCTGTTCGGCGGCATCCGCAAGCCCAAGCAGTTCATCACCCCGGGCGCGTCGCAATACGACGATCTGTTCCACGCCTACCAGAAGCAGAAGCCGGGCGCGACCCACGCCGACTTCCGCGCCGATCTGCACACCACGATCCTCAAGGGCGACCACCCGAGCCTGGGCAAGAAGGAGCTGGCCGACGTCGCGCGCGAGACCATGCTGGCCAGCGCCGACAAGGAGACCCAGAAGGCCTTCAAGAAGGTCAAGGTCGAGGTCGTCACGCCCGAGGAGTTCACCGCGCTGACCAAGAGCGCGAAGAAGGGCGAGGCGGTCGTGGTGTTCCGCAACGGCGAGCCCACCGTCATCGTCAAGGCCGGCACCGACTTCAAGACCCTGCACCGCGAGGTCCCGCACCTCATGCAGGGCCTCGCCGACGAAACCAAGCACCTCGTCGCCAAGCTCGACGAGGCGGCGATGCGCAACTGGCCGAACCTGCCGATCGAGCAGCAGGTCGACATGTACAAGGCCAAGTACGAGCTGGAGATCCAGGCCCACGAGAAGATGCTCGCGGACCTCGACACCAAGCGCATGCAGAAGCACCTCGGCGAGGCCGGGGTCGAGGCCGAGCGCGAGTACCTGGAGACGACGCTCGCGAACCTGCGCAAGAAGGCGAAGGAGGTCGACGCGATCGACCTCGACGCGATCAAGGCCGGCACCAAGCACCCGCCCGAGGGCTGGGATCAGCCGCCGCGGTTGTTCGCCAAGGAGAAGCCCGACGTCGACGTCAAGGCCAAGGTCGGCGAAGGCGTCGTCGAGGGCGCCCCGGAACCCGAGGTCGACGAGAAGCCCATCAAGCCGAAGACCGACGAGGAGCTCGCCGACCTGAAGTCGAACGAAGAGGTGATGGCGGAGCTCGGCCTCACCGGGGAAGAGGTCGAGTTCACGCCATTCAAGGCCAAGCCGGAGGGTGCCAGCATGGACACCCGCTGGACCGAACCGCCGGGGATGAGCCGCAAGGCGGTGCTGGCCGATCTGGTGACCTGCGAGCCAGATCTCACGATCCCGCGGCCACGCCCCGGCAGCCAGCTCGAGGCCGACGGGTACATCGCGATCCGCAAGCCCGATCCTGACGGACGCAACACTCGCTACTACCTCGAGAAGGTCGACCCGCACCCGGGCGAGCTGAAGGCCGGGCACTTCTGGGAGTACAACGTCCACGGCGAGCTCGTGCAGTCGCAGCGCCGGGCCAGCCCGGGCACCGCGGTGTCGAAGCGGATCTACGACTGGCCTTCGCTGAAGGCCAAGATGCTCACGACGTTCAAGAACGTCCAGAAGCTCGACGCGGTCCCCGGCTTCAGCACGCTGTTCGACGAGATCGACAATGTGCTCAAGCCGCCGACCAAGCTGAGCGCCGACGACAAGATCGTGCTGTCGCGGCAGAGTGCCATTCTGCAGGCGCTGTCGAGCGATCTGACCGGCGCGGAACAGCTGAAGTTGAAGACGGCGCTCGCCAAGGTCTTCACGAACAAGGATCTCACCGACGGGGTGACTGCCGGTCTCGACCGCGACTTCCGCCACGCGTTCCGCGGCTCGCTCGGCGAGATCATCGGCGCGCGCATCCCCGCCCAGCGCCGCGAGCTGCTCGACAAGGCGATCGCCGCGGCCAACAAGCTGGGCGCGCGCGGCCAGGCCAACAAGGGCCACCTGTTCACCGACGTGGTCCGCGGGCACCTCGAGGCGAGCGCGCTCATCGAGGGCCTCGACGACATGCCGATGAAGCGGGTGCTGCCGAAGGAGGCCGCGCCGGTCAGCCCGACCCGCGACTTCGACGACGCCTACAAGATCAAGGGCGACCTCGGCGACCACGGGCCGACGGTCGATAAGACGTTCTTCGCCGAGAACAAGTCGGGCCCGACGGCGTTCGACCTCGATCAGACCCTCGACTACACGACGCTGTTCACCAAGCCAAACGCCGACGGGCCCGGCTTCACCACGCACACCTACACCGCGAAGACCACCGCCGGCGTCTCCCACGAGATGGAGGGCGTGGTGCAGATGTTCGCCAACGCCAAGGACGCGACCGACGCGCTCGGCAAGCTGGCCGCCGACACGAAGCGTGGCGATCGCTTCCTCTCGATGTTCAACGGCAGGCCGCCGGACGTGCCGCGGCGCTTCTTCATCGGCTACTACGACTCCGCCGGCAAGCTCAGCTTCCTCGGGCCGGAGCACGTCCCGACCGGCGGAGGGATCCTGCCGCCGAGCACGGGCGGCGGTGGTGGCCCCAAGACCAAGACGCCGACCAAGCGCGGGGCCAAGAAGACCACGGCCACCACCGAGACTGCGAGCGGCGATCCGGTGGCGGAGACCGAGGTCCTCGACGCCCCCGACAAGAAGAAGGGCGCGTCGGCCTACGTCGCCGGTTCGGAGTTCCGCGGCTACTCGCGGTCGGCGACCTGGCGGCCCGACAAGGTCGCCGGCGATGCCGCGGCCGCGCTCGAGGCGCTACCCGGCGTCGAGCCGATCACCGGTGGCCGGCTCAAGCACCGCTACCAGGTCAAGATCAGTGAGGATCGCACCATCACGGTGCGCGTGATCGCGCGCTCGATGGGCGTCGACGAGCTCGCGGACGTCGCCAACTACAAGTACTACCGTCACTCGAAGACCGCGGTCATCCAGGTCTCGGAGCACGCGACCGAGGAGCAGCTCGAGCGCGCCATTCACCACGAGATCGGCGAGCTACGCCAGGCATTCAAGCGCAGCGCCAGCGCCGACGACCTGCTCAAGCCCGGCACCAAGCCGCACGCCGGGGCCGTGATGAGCCCGCATGACGCCGGCCGCGTCGCCGAGATCGAGTGGCTGGCCAAGAAGATCAAGGCCGACCCGTCGCGCGTCGATCTCAAGCGCGAGGTGCACGCGATGATCGAGGAGCTGGGCCTGCGCAAGGGCTTCGCCCACGCCGACGCGCGCATGGCGCTCGTGAAGGGCAAGCTGTCGCCCGAGGCGGTCGATCTGCTCGAGCCCATGCGCAAGAGCGTCAAGAAGCTCGACGCCTCCGACGCCGCCATGGTGCGCGACGTGCGCAAGGCGCGGCGACGCGACCTCGGGCGGGCGGCGCGGCGCGGCGAGTACCACCCGGCGCGCGCGATGATCGATCTGCGGCGCCCCGGCGATCCGCCCGGGCCGCTGTCGCGCGCCACCCTGCGGCAGCGGGCCAAGGAGGCCATGGCGGTGCGCAAGGCCAAGTCGCGCGCCACCCAGCTCGAGTACCAGGCCAAGAAGAAGGCTGGCACGCTCGAGGCGATCGACTCACCGCAGATCGGCGGCGGCGCGGCGCTGGCCGGGCTGGGCGAGAACCAGCTCGTGGTCGACAACGTCGGGCGCTGGCACCAGGACCGCAGCAAGAACCTCGCGCAGACCGCGCGGCAGCTCGAGGGCCTCAAGGCCGCGCACCTCGGCGACGCGTCGCAGGTGCGCAAGCCGCACCAGCGCGTGCCCCTGTCGGCGGTGACGTCGTGGGAGGACTTCCGTGCCGCGCAGGGCCCGGTGCTCAACGGCACTGCGACCCTCAAGCTCGCCCCCAACGGCGAGTTCGTCATGGTCGTCAAGATGAACACCGGGTCCACGCTCGAGCTGCCGGTCAAGGGCACTCCGGTGATCGCCACCGGCTTCCCGGCCGAGAGCGTGCCGGGCTCGGCGCGCATGAAGGAGGGCATGACGCCCACCCAGCTCGCCGACGCCAAGGCGCAGAACGCGCGGGCCCAGGCCGAGTGGGAGGCGCTGAAGGCCGCGCACCCCGGCAAGGTCTTCCTCGGCGACGAGGCCAACGTGCTCGACTTCGATCCCAAGGCGTCTGACGACTGGCTGATCGCCGGCACCGGTGGCACGTCGGTGAGCGCCGCCGAGATCATCCTCGAGGGCAACCCCAACGCCAAGGTGCGCATGGTGGGCTCGCAGCTGACCGAGGGCCTCAACAGGAACCCGCAGTACATCTCGGTGATGGACCGCTTCGGGCAAGGGACCGATCCGAGGTTCAAGACCATCGAGGGCGTCACCATCAGCGGGGTGTCGAGCACCGGCCCCGGCGGCAAGATCAAGCTGGACGTCCATGAGGGCGACGCCATCGTGTCGGCGCTGTCGGGCCGTAACCGGGTGCCGCCGGCGATCGCCGATGCGGTCAAGGAGCACCTCGCGGTGCCGGGCAACACGATCAAGGGTGTGGCGCTCCGCGACACCGACGGCTACTTCCTCGGCTACCGGCTGGTCTTCGAGCCCAGCGGTCACCAGGTCGACGTCACGGGTGCCGCGTCGCGGTTCCCGCCGTTCGAGATCGAGTTCAGCGCCAAGGACCATGCGTTCATGCGCATGTCGTCGGGCAGCGACGCCCCCGCGGAGAGCGGCAACTTCGACGGTGGGTTCGTCACCTCCGCCGAGCAGGCGGCGCGCTACCATAAAGCCAAGGCTCGTGGTCTGATCTGAGCATCCGCGTGAGCAAGCTCGCCGATTTCTACTACATGAACCTGCTGGTCGACGGTCTCTCCGTCGCCGAGGCGGCCGAGGCTGCGCTCGAGGCGCTGGCGTTCCCGCCGTGGCCCGAGGTGACGGAGCGGCGCGACCTGCCCGACAGCGTCGAGTGGGAGCACGGCACGGAGATCCGCGGCGCGGTCCGGACCCTGCACGGGCTGAGCTTCGTCACCCTGCACGTCCACGACACCGCCGAGGAGCATGCGTGGCGTTGGCTCAAGGCGTACGAGGAGACCATCGAGCGGCTGCTCGAGGCTGGCGTCGTGGTGCGCCAGGGCAAGGTGGCGCGGCAGGGCAGCGGCGTGGTGTGCGTGCCGCGGTTGCCGGTGGTTGACACTGCGACCTACATCGTGGTGGCGGCCGGTGACGGGCTGGCGACGGTGTACGAGGACGTCGACGCGATGATCGAGGCGGGGGAGTGGGAGGCGAAAGAGATCGAGGGCATCTGGCGACTCAGCCGCGCGATGCACGCCGAGACCAACGTCGAGCTGCTGGAGGCGATCCAGGACGGCCAGTGGGCGATGGCGCGGCTGGCGCGGCCGGGCAAGACCACGTACGACTTTCTGCCCCCGCACCCGGAGGAGGAGGCGATCTTCCACGACGGCGCGCGTCGGGTGCTGGCGGTCGGGTATCAGCGCGAGGAGCAGCTCGCGATCTACTCGTGCGTCGTTGCCGAGCACGAGCACGTGCAGCCGTGGGAGGTGTGGAACTTCGGCATCGCGTTGCGCGACAAGACGTTGCCGACCGGCCAGCCGGTGAAGGCGATCCAGGTGGTGTTCAGCGATCGGGCGAGCGCGATGCGCGAGCGCCGGCCGCTGATGGACGTCGGCGTGACCGTCCAGTGTTACGACGAGGGCGGCGAGCTGATCACGCTACCAAAGGGCACCTGATGTCCCTGGCCGGCGAGGCGGCGCCGTGGATCGCGGCGGCGGTCGCGGCGCCCGATGAGGCGGCGCCGCGGCGCGCGCTGGCCGCCTGGCTGCGCGAGCGCGGCCATGCGTTGGGGGCGTTCATCGATCGGCAGCTCGATCGGTACGAGGCCGAGGCGCGCACGGCGCGGCCCGAGCCCCACCCGGGGATCGGGGAGCGGCAGGCCGCGGTCGCGGCGGCGCGGGCGTGGGTCGAGCTGGTGCCGGCGCTGGCGCGCCTGGGGCGCTTCGAGCTGATCCGCGGCATGCCCGAAGCGCTGCGGGTGAGCTGGGCGGAGCTCGATGGGCCGCTGGGGCTCGACGCGGTGCCGGTGGCGCACCTCGATGTCGTCGGCGACGTGACGGCGGGCGGCATCGACGCGTTGCTGGCGCTGGCGCGCGCCAAGCCGATCGCGAGCTTGTCGCTCACCGAGTGCCGGCTGGGTGATGACGAGGCGGTCGCGATCGCCGCGGCGAGCTGGCCGCGGTTGCGATGGCTCGACCTTGCCCGCAACCGGATCGCCGAGCGCGGCGCCGAGGCGCTGGTCGCGTCGCGCGGGATGCCGCGGCTGATCCTCGTCGGCTTCGGCTACAACCTGGCCGACCCCGTGGAGTCGGCGCTCGACGCGTATGCGCTCGGTGACGTCGGGCCGGATCGGTCGAGCGACGAGGTGCGCGAGACCGTGTTCGACGCGCGCGCCGAGGCGCTGTGGCGGCGGCACGGCGAGCGGGCCTGGCAGCGGGTCCTGTGGCGGCGGGGCAGCGAGCGGCCGCATCGCTGGAACGTGTGGTGGTCGCTGCCCGAGCGCGATCTGCGCCGGGACGATCTGGAGGGCGCGGTGGTGCTGGGTGGGCGGCTCGACAGGATCGACGGCAGCGGCGGGCGCTGGCGCGGCGCCAACCTGGCGGCGTCGGTGGTGGAGGACGCCGACTTCCGCGGCGCCGATCTGGGCGGCGCCAGCCTGGCGCGTGCGGCGATCGCGCGCGCGGTGATGACCGGCGCAAAGGCGCGGCGGATCGAGCTGCGCCATGCGCGGCTCACCGACTGCGACCTGGCCGGCGCCGATCTGCGCGAGGCCTGGCTCGAGGGCGCGACGCTGACCGACTGCAGGCTGCGCGGGGCCCGGCTGGGGTGCGAGGGCGCGCGCGAGGACCTGAGCCGGACCCGGGGGGCGCGCTTCGTGCGCTGCGATCTGCGCGACGCCGAGCTCGACGGGCGAGAGATGAACGGCGCCGAGCTGATCGACTGCAAGCTACACGGCGCGCGGGGGATGCCGAAGCTCGCCGAGCAGGCGATCGTGCGGCGCGGCGATCTCTCGGCGGCCGCCGATGGCAGCCGGATGATCGGCGAGGCGACGCTGGCCGAGGTGCTGGAGTTGTTGCGATGAGCGCGCCGACGCTGGTGTTGCCGCCGGAGCTCGGGTTCGCCGAGCTGCGGGAGAAGCTGGAGGGCGCGGGGTGGCATCTGGGCGCGGAGAGCCAGGAGGCGCCGCTGATCGCGGGCGAGCCGACCTGGTGCGAGTGGTGGCACGACGTCGGTGGCGCGACGATCTTCTATGCGTTCAATCCGGTCGTGAGGTTGCGGGTGATGGAGTTCAGCGGCGAGCACGCGGCGGTGGCGCGGGCGGCGGTCGGCGAGGTGGTGCCGCAGCTCGGCGAGGCGCGGGTGCGCGAGCTGATCGACGCCGGCGGGGACGGAGAGGACGACGAGCGCCAGGTGTTGCTGGGGCTGCTGGCGGCGCGGGCGATGCGGGCGATCGGCGTGGCCGATCGGGTGAAGGCGCGCCTCGACGATCCGCGGCCGCGGGTGCGCTCGGCGGCGGTGGAGGCGGCGGAGGCGATCGTGCCGCCGGTGCTCGAGCGCGCAGCGCACGCGATCGGCGAGGCGGTGCGGGCGCGCCCCGGGCACGCGGTGGGCTTCGCGCAGGCCGGGCCGCCGTCGCACAAGCGGCAGATCTTGCGCTGGCTGGCCGAGGACTTCGAGGGCTCGTCGGACGCGATCGATCTGGTGCTGCGGACCGCGCTGGCGGACGAGGACGCCGAGGTGCGGGTGACGGCGGTGGTGGTGGCGGCCCGGCTGGGCGCGGTGCGAGTGGTCCCGGCGCTGATCGCGGCCGACCTGCCCGAGGACACCGGGCGCGGCGCGGATCCGAGGGAGCGGCGGCTCTACCACCTACTGCGCCAGGTGGCGGTCGAGTACCTGAACGAGGTGGCGCGCGGCGGACCGTCCGGCGACCGGACCTCGTGGCCACCGAAGGTGCGCGGGCTCCTGGGCGAGCTGCCGGTCACCGACGACCTGACGCTGCTGGTGCACGCGCTGGCGACGCCGGTGATGCGCGACGAGGCGGAGCCGGTGGTCGCGGGGGTGACGCGCGACGGCGTCCGCTGGAAGGTGACGGCGAGCGGCGCGGCCCTGGCCCGCATTGAGGCGGTGCCGCACTGGCTGGGGCTCGGCGGCGAGCCGCGGCAGCCGCCGAATCCGCTGCGACGGGTGACGCCGCCGTCGACGTTCGTGACGGCGCGGCCGTGGCGCGAGGAGGGCGCGGCCGACGACTGGCGCGGCACGCTGGCCGAGGCCGAGGCGCTCGCGGCGCAGCTCGGCGAGCTTTGGGGCGCGCGGGTGCGGGTGCCGACGGCCGACGAGTGGGAGATGGCGCTGCGCGGGCCCGACGGACGCGTCTACCCGTGGGGCAACAACCTCGCGCCGACCACGCGCGGCCTGTCGTCCCCGTGGGGCGCGGCGCCGCCCGCCGCATCCGAGTGGGCGCTCGATGGGGCGCGGGCGCTCATCGTCGGCGATGTGAAGGTGCAGCCGTGCGCGTTCCGGCGCGCGCCGACGCCCGACGAGCGCGCCGGGGTGCGGTTCGTCGTCGGCTGATCGGCGGTCGGTCAGGTCACCTTGCCGGCCGCGATGCCCGCGACCGTGAGCGTCGCCCCAGTCGGCGCGCGGGCGTCGAGCTCGATCGCGCCGCCGGCGCCGGTCACATGGCGGGCGGCGCCGATCTCGACCAGGACGCCGAGCGCTGGGCGGCCGGTGTGGTCGGTGACGAGCAGGCGGCGGTGATCATCGCTCAGAAGGATGCGGGGCTGGCGCAGCGTGATGCGGGCAGTGGCCACCAGGATCGTGCGGGCGGTCGTGGTGCGCGCGCGGACGTGGGCGCGGACCGTGAGGATCGCGGGCCGCTCGTCGGTCGGCGGTTGCGCGGTGATCGAGGCGGTGGTGCGCGACTGCGAGGTCGCGCCGTCCCAGGCCACCTCGTCGACGGTCACGCTGTCGTCGACCTCGATCGAGAGCGAGATCGCGATCGGGCGGTGGCCGATCCAGACCTCGTCGGGGGCGACGATGGCGGCGGTCGGCTCGAGCTCGACCTCGGCGAGGGCCGCCCAGCGCTCGCGGAGCGCGGCGGCGATGGCCTCGGCCTCCTCGGGCGGCATGGCGGCGACCGCGGCCGCGACGGCCTCGTCGTCGAGCCGCGCCAGGGCCTCGCGGCCGGCGGTGAAGCGCGGGTGATCGAGCAGGCCCTCGAGCTGGCCGGGCAACCGCCGGCGCAACGAGGCGACGAGCTGCTGGACCTGCTGGCGTGGCGGCAGGGTCGTCACAGGCGCCTCGCGCGGCGACGGGCGAACAGCGAGCGCGCCAGGTGCGCGTCGGCCTTGCGCAGCGACGGTGTGGGCACGGCGACCCAGCGGGTGCCGACGCGGACGACGCGCGGCGGCGGTGGCTCGACGTAGAGGTCGTCCTGGTCGTCGAAGACCTCGTCGGCGAGGACCTCGTCCGCGGGCGCGGGCGGCGGTGGCTCGGGGACCGGCGCGGGGCGCGCGCGCGGCAGCGGCGGGGGCGGCGGCGCGAACGCGGCCGAGCGCAGCGGGGGTGGCGCGGCGACGTGGGCGGTGGCGCGTGCGCTTGACCGGCGAGGACGAGGAGCCGGGGGCGCGCCGTGGGCGGCGGTGCGTGAAGGTGGCGCGGGGGGCGCTTCGTGCGACGGGGGGACCGCCGGACGGCGCGGTGCAGGCGTGTGTCCGCGCGCCGGACGCGCGGGGGCCTGCGTCGTCGGCGAGGCGACCGCGGGCTGAGCGGCGCGCGGTGGGCGGGTGGTCGGCGTCGACGGTGCGGGGCGCGGCGCAGCGGGGGCCGCGGGACCGGCGCGCGGCGGGCGCTCGGCCTCGGGGGCGGCGGGCACCTCCGAGGACCGCCGGCGTGGAGCCGGCGCGTCGGGATCGCGGCGCGCGCGCGAACCTGGCCGTGCAGTCTCGCCGAGCGCCGCCACCGCGGCGGTGCGCTTGCGCTTCGGGGCCGCCGGGGGCGCCGGCCCAGGCGCCGGGGCAGGCGGTGGCGCACCCAGGACGGCCACCGGCGCGGCGGCCGGGTCCTTGGGCGGCGCGTCGGTCGTGCGCGTGACCGGCGCGGCGGACCTCGCCGCCGGCTCGGCGACCGACGGTGGCGCGGCCGCGGGTGGCCGCGGTGGCGGCGCGGCGGTCGTCACCGGCGCCGCCGGTGCGGGCGGCCTCGGCGCGGGCGGCGTCAGGGTGATCGCGGCGCGCGCCCGCGCCGGCGGATCGGTAGGCCACGCGAACCCGCGACGCTCCGCCCGCGCTGGCTCGCTGCGCCGGCCACTGGGGCGCCCGGCCCCGCCCGGCCCCGGCATCGACGGCAGCGGCGGCGGCGGGATGGGCTCGACGGTGAAGTCGCCGCGCTCGCCGCGCGGCACCGGGTAGAGGACGCGGTCGAGCTCACCGAGCAGCGCGAGCAGCGCGTACAGGTCGTCGCGGCCGCTCATGGGGCGCTCCCCAGGTCACGGCCGAGCCAGTCCTCGAACCAGCGCAGCGCGGTCTCGAGCTCGCGGTCGCGCAGCACCAGCCGCGCCTCACCGTCGACGGTCACGGTCGGCACGGTGGTCGCGCCGTCGAGGGTCGCGGGCAGGATCGTGCCCGAGAGCAACGTGCGGGTCCCGAACCCGAGGAAGTCGCGCCGCAACGTCACGTCGGCCACCAGCTCCGCCGGGAGCTCGAGCGCGCGCAGGTACACCACCATGACCTCGGCCTGGTCCTCGCAACACGGCGGCACCGCCGTGCCGGTGAGCTCGGCGTCGGCCTTGGCGGCCTCACCGCTCAGGATCTCGCAGTGATCGATCTCGGCGACGCCCTGCCAGGTCAGCCCCTCGGCGTCGCGCCCGCGCACCAGCATCAGCTCGCCGGGCCGCCCGACGCCGAGGCGCTCGCCGGTGCCCGACGCCGAGGCGCTCGGCACCGCCGCCAGGAACAGCCGCGCCGCCTCGGGCGCCACCGGCCCCTCGAGGGCCCAGTGGGTCACGCCGGGATAGGGCCTGGGGACGGGGCGCGCCGCCGGCCGGTCGCCGGCCGCGCCCGCGCCGAGCAGCAGCTCGAGCCGCGAGGCGTGCGCGATGAGGCCGGTGAGCAGCGCCGTCCGGGACGCGATGATCGCCACGCCGCGCTGCCACTCGGCGGTCGTGAAGGTCGGGAACTGGGTCCGGATCGCCACCCCCGGATCGATCAACCCCGGCACGCCGGGCAGCGCTTCGTCGGTGTCGAGCGACAGCTCGACCGGCGTGGTCATCAGGAACAGCCCGTACTTGTCGAAGCCGAGGTCGGTGACCACCATCGCCGCCGGCCGCGGCCCATCGATCATCGCCAGCCGCCCGGGCGCGAACCCGGCTGGCAGCGGGATCCCGGTCACGTACACCTTGGTCGCGCGGGCGTTGACCGACATCGTCGTGACGGTCCCCGGCGGCAGCACGAGCTGACTCGGCCGACCGAGCACGACGTCGTCGAGCCCGTCGACGTACACCTGCCACACCTGGTCCACGATCGGGTAGGTGATCAGGGGGAAGCGCTGGCCCATCCAGCGCGAGCGCATGCGCCAGTAGAAGCGCAGCCCTTGCTCGAGCAGGCGGAGCTGGCGCAGCGGGCCGTCGGGATAGGTGATGCGGGCCTCGCACGCGGCGTCGAACGCCGCACTCGACGCCTGATCGAGCGCGATCATCTTGGTCGAGAGGCCCAGTAGGCCGCCGACGAAGTCGGCCGCGCGCAGCCGGGCCTCGAGCGCCTCCTTGTCCTGTTGGAGCTGGGAGGAGGTCGGGTTCGCGAGCTGATCGGCGACGCCCTGGTAGCCCCGCGCCTGCTCGAGCAGCTCGGTCTCGACCGCGCCCAGGGCCGCGATCAAGGCTGCGTCGGCGCCGACCTCCTCGAGCTCGGCGCGCGCCGCCGCAAGCGTGGCCCGATCGGCCAGGCACGCCGCCGCTGCTGCCGCCGCCCCCGCGCCGATCGCGCGATAGTCCGCGAGCGGCGCTGCCAGCGTCAGCGCGTCGAGCTGGACCGACAGCGGCCGGGCGGTCCCGGTCGCGGCCGGCAGCGCGTCGAGCTTGGTCTGGCGCAGCGTCGACCACGGCACGTACACGACCTCATCGCCCTCGGCGGCGTCCTCGCGGTTGTCGAACGGGAACAGCCCGTCGTCAGCGGCATCGTCGAGGGGCTCGTAGGTCGTGACCCGGCCGTTGTCGTAGGCCGGCACGACCTTGGCGCCGTCGAGGTGGCGCTTGGCGTCGCGGAAGCTCGCCAGCGTCTCCGACGGCCACAGCACCACTTGCTGGTGGCTGTCGTCGGGGATGTGCATCGGCGCGGTCGCCAGCTCGCACTCCTCGAGCCCGGGCAAGCGGGTCGGCGACGGCTTGAGCGCCCCGGCCGTGGTCACCAGCCCGGTGCCCCGCAGCGTCGCTGGCCGCGCTGCCTCGAGCCGGACCCCCGACGCTCGGTAGCGGGCGCTCTCGATCACGTTCAGCACCGGCAAGAGCTGACACAGCGTCTGGGCGTGGGGCTCGTCCTGATCGGCGGCACCGTCGACGCGATCGAGGAAGGCCTCCATCTGTTTCCAGACGGCCTTCCACAGGTCGCGCTCGGCGCGCACCCGCCGGGCGATCGCGCTCATGGCTTTCGCTCCGGCCGCGGCGCCAGCCCGAGCGCCAGCGAGCGCATGCCCTGGCGCTGGGCCTGTTTGACCTGGTTGATCCCGTCCTGGATCGCCTGGTCGTCGTAGGCGAAGTTCTCGCGCGCCGACTCCAGGAGCGCCACCGCCTCGGCCGGCGAGCGCGCCAGCGCCTCGAGGACCTGGTCCTTCGACTGACCGATCGACTCGTAGAAGCCGGCCGGCGCATTCTCCAGGGCATCGATGAACGCCTGCGACTCGTCCTTGACCGTGGTGCCGAACTTCTCGCCGGCGTCGGAGACCTTGTCCCAGTTCTCCTCGAGCACCGCCGCCGCCTGACCGATCACGCCGGCCTCGGCGCGCGCGGCCGCCTCCTCGAGCGTGATCTCTCCCTCGAGCAGGTCCATCGCCGTGCTGGCGCCGAGCAGCTCCCACAGCATCGCGGCCTTGGCGAGGTTGGGACCGGACGCCATGAAGCACACGCCGCCGACGTAGCCGCCGGGTGGACGATCGGCCGCCGACACGAACGCCTGGGTGAGCCCGCTCACGCCGCGCTTGGTCGCCACCGGCAAGAGGTACATGCCGGTCGACTTCAGCGCCGCGAGCAGGTCGAGGATCGCCTGGAGCGCCTCGGCCAGCTTGCCCAGCACCTGGGCCTTGTCCATGATCGCCGCCGCCAGGTTGCGGATCAGCCCGGCGATGTTGTCGATCGCGGTGAGCAAGCCGCGCAGCTTGTCGGGGAGCGGCTCGAGCTGCTTGAGCGGCGGGATCAGATCGACCAGCTTGATCGACCGCCAGTCGGGCGCTACGCCCTTCATCTCCTGCGCCCGGGTCTTGCGCGGATCGGGGTTGCCGGCCTGGTACTTCTCGAACGCGGTGACGAACTGGTCGATGTTGAGCAGCTTGCCCAGGAGGTAGAGGAGCTGGCGCAGCGCATCGAGCGACGGCGCGGCCATCACGATGAACACCGCCTGGATCGGCGCGCCCTCGGTGACGATCGGCCGCGACGGATCGCCGGGGTCGTCGAACGACGCGGCGAAGCGCGAGCTCCAGCGCGCGAAGGCGTCGGGCGTGGCCGGCGGCGCCTCGAGCTTGGTGCCCGCGGTCCAGTCGGCCTTGGGATCGAGGACCAGGCCGGTCTCGGCCAGCGTCACCTCGGTCGGGGTGATGCCGGGGGCGTCGACGTACATGTACGCGCCGGTGTTCAGCAGATCGTTGATGATGTCGGCGAGCAGCTTGATCGCCGCCTCGATCAGCGCCCGGAACGGGTCGAGCAGGCCGATCAGGATCGCCGCCAGCGCCTCGAGGAGCGCCTTGACCAGGTTGAGCAGCGCGATGATCACCTTGATCGGCGGCGAGATGATCGAGATGAGCTGATCGAGGCCGGGCAGCGGCGCCAGCGCCAGCGGTCGCCAGCGCAGGTTGTCGGCCCCGGCCTGGGTCACGGTCGGCATCGGCGGCACCGGCGCGGGGACCGGCGCCGGCTCCTCGAGGGCGGCCGCCAGCTCGGCGCAGCACACCTCGAGCGCGGACTTCAACTGGGCGAGATCGGCGGTGGACATTCAGCGTGGCTTGCGCGGGCGCCGCGGGCGCGGCGTGGGCTTGGGTTGCTGGAGCGCCTCGCCGAGCTGGGCGATCTGGCGCAGGCGCTCGGTGTCCTGCGACAGCCCGACCGCCTGGGCCTGCAGGAGCAACACGCGCACGCGCTCGAGGCGCTTGCGCAGGCCGGACGGATCGAAGGGCTTCCAGGTCGGCGGCATGGTCCTCACCCGAAGGGGAATCGCTTGACGAACCCGAAGTACGACCAGTCGACGATCGGGGTCATCGCCGCCCAGGTGTCGAGCAGCGGGCCGTAGCCGGGCATGGTGAGCGGGTTGATGGTCTTGCAGATCTGGGCCAGCATCGCGAAGTGGATGGCCAGGCCGTCGCCGAGCACCATCGGCGAGATCGCGGATAGGCCGCCGAGCTGGCACATGCCGAGCATCGTGTTGATCGACACGTTGCCGAGCAGCGCGTCGATCGACACCGCGTTGAGCGACGGGCCCGGTAGGTCGGGCATCACCGCCGACATCTTGAGCGCCTTGCCGGCGGTCAGCGAGACGTTGCCGCCGCCGGTCACGCCCCAGCCCCCGACCGCGAACTCGCTCGACGCGCCTGACACCGTGCGCTTGGCGGCGCCGCGGATGGTCTCGGTGAGGTTGCCGCCGACCCGCTCGGTCAGGCCGTCGGCGCCGATCTTGCGCTGGTAGTCGAGGGCGTCGTACCGCTCATCGAGGCCGCCGGTGGCGTGGCGGGTGACATCGCCCTTGATCTCGACCGACTCGCCCTTGTGGACCTCGACCGTGTGCTTGCCGCCGACCCGCAGGTAGCTGTCGCCGTCGACCTCCATCGACTGGTTGCCCTCGTTGACGGTCGCCGTGTTGTTGGTGAGGAACTGGATGCCGTCCTTCGACAGGATGATGCGGTTGCCGACGTGATCGCGGATCTCGACCCGGGCGCTCTCGGGGCGGTCGTCGAGGATGATGTAGTGGCCCGTCGCCGACTTGATGGCGCGCACGTTCTGGTCGATGACGCGCTCGGGGTAGTGCTCCTTGGGGATCTCGCTGGTCGCGGGCGCCTTGCGCGCCGTCGAGTCCGCCTGATCGATGTCGCCGGTGCCGGGCTTGCCCCAGAAGCCGCCGGTCCAGATCGGCCGCGACAGGTCGCCGCCTTCAAACTCGATCCACACGCCGGCGCCGACCTCGGGGATCATGAAGACGCCCTGATCGGGGCCGGCGTAGGGTGCGCACGGCAGGGCCCAGCCTGTCTCGGCCTCGCCGAGCAGGCGCGGCACCCGGGCCTTGATGCGGCCGAGGTTCAGCGGGTCGGCCACGCCGGAGACGTAGCCGCGATACTTGCCGTAGTAGCGGTTGTCGACGCGCTCGACCAGTTGCTGCAGGAGCTCTTCGATCATCTTCCGACCTCGTCGTAGTCGCGCACGCTCGAGACGTCCGCCAGGTTGACGAAGTGCTGGCGCCCATCGGCGCCGCGGAGCTGCACCAGGTCGTTGTTCACCATCTCCACCACGGCAGCGTAGACCGCCCCGAAGGTGGTGAACACGTAGACCCGCTTGCCGCGGCGCTGGTCGAGGAGCTGGCGCATCAGGGTTGCAGGGCGTCGCGCAGACGTCCGACGGCGGCCAGGCGATCGGCGTGCCAGGTGCGGCGACGGCCGAGGCGTTCGCGCTCGAGGCGGCGGCGGCCCGCGCGCACCAGATCCTGGAGGCTGGCTGGCGGAGGCACCGGCGGCCGGCGCCGGAGGCGGACGTCGATCGCGTCGATCACCGCCAGCTCGTGGCTGAGCGCGCCGTCGACCAGGGTGAGGCGGCGCAGGGCGTCGGACACCGCGTCGCTGCCGTCGGTCGAGGACGCGATCAGGCTCTCGACCTCGTGCAGTCGGGCCATCGCGGGGCGGTCGGCGAGCAGATGTAGGTTGGCCATGGGTTCCTCACAGGTTGAGCTCGACGACCTGATCGGCCTCGAGCACGATAACGCCGGCGGTGGTGGCGTTGCCGACCGCGGTGACGTGGCTGCCGCCGATGATCACCAGCGACTTGGCGGTCGGCACCGGCCGGGGGATGGGCGTGGGCCGCGGCTCGTAGGGCAGCGGCTGGAGCGGGATCGCGGTCGCGAGGTGATCGGCGAGCGCCTCGGCGATCAGGCTGGAGTTGGTCACCGCCTCCTTGATCGTCGGCTTCGCGGTGTCGAAGCCCAGCATCTCCTCGTCGAGGAAGCGCAGGGCATCGATCGGGTCGCCCGCGGCCGCGGTCAGGATCGCCGCGATGCGCACCTTGGCCTCGGCCGGATCGGTGGTGTGCATCGCGACGCGGTCGACGACCTGGCGCAGCGCCCCGATCGGGGTGTTGGTCTCGCCGGCGCGGTCGTAGACGGTGCGCGCCCCGAGCCCGGTCGGCAGGCCCAGCGGCAGCGCCTCGCGCATCGCGCTGCGCGTCGAGTCGTTGACGACACCCGGGAACAGCTCGACCCGGTCGCGAGCGGTGTCGCCGAGGTTGGTGTTGATGCGCACGCCGCTGCTCAGGCGCCCGGCCAGGTCGTCGCTCGCCAGCACCTCCTCGACCAGCCGGGCCCCGGCGTCGGGCGCCGGCGATGGCGCGGCGGCGTCGAGCGGCTCGAGGGCGGCGACCCGGACGGCGCGCTCGAGGTTGAAGTCGCTGTCGCGCAGGATCGTGCGCAGGCGGTCGCGGGCCGCGCCGCGGTCGGGGAACGACCGCGCCACGCGATCGGCGACCGAGCGCAAGAGCCGCAGGTCGAGCTCGGGCCGGGCGCGGCCCGAGCCGGTCGCACCCCCCGGGGGCACCGGGGTGACGTCGGGCGCCGGGGTCCGCTGTGGGCTCGTGATCACGTCGGCGAAGATCTCGGAGAACAGGTCGGCCGACGTGAGGCGCCGGCGCTCCAGGTTGCCGAGCACGGAGCGGGCGTCGATCGGGATCGACAGCGCGCCCTTACCCATCCCGACCTGGAGCGTGACCGCGCCCGCCTGCTCGAGGGCCGGCGCGGCGAGTTTGGGCAGGCGGCGGATCGGCTGGGCCGAGAGGATGACGTTACCGGTCGCGCTGATCAGCGCCTTGGCGGCGCGGATGAGCACCGCGGTGACGACGTCGCGGTTCTCCACGCGGTTGCCGGTGAACACCGTCGAGTCGACGTTGCGCAGATAGACCGCGCCGATCGTGCCGGTCGAGCGCAGCTCGTTGCCGGTGACGGTGGTCGACCAGATCGCGGTGCCCTCGGAGAGCACCTGCAGCGCCGGACCGTTGGCCGCCACATCGTTGCCTTCGATGTGCACGTTGTGCACGGTGCGGCGCGGCCGCGGCAGGAAGACCGAGACCGGCGGCCGGTGCAGGAAGTCGAGGAGCGGGGACTTGAGGAAGGTGCGGGTGCGGCCGAGGTAGCGGTCGGCCAGCGAGGCGGCGGCCGGGGCCGCGGTGCGCAGCGGCTCGGTCGAGGTCAGGGCGCGGTGCAGGACCGGCTGATCCGACAGCGCCTGGCGCAGGCCCCCGAGCTCGAGCTGCGGCGAACCCATCGCCACCTGCGAGGCCAGCGTCGAGAAGCCGAGGTTGCAGATCGGATGGGTCGGGCTGGGGCGCCCGGGCAGGGTCAGGCGCGGTGGTGGCTCGAGCGTGAGCCACGGCACCTTGACCAGATCGACCAGGGTGCGGCTCGGCACGGGGTCGGCGAGGATCATGAGCCCGGTGCCGCCGTCGCCGCCGCCGTGGTGGCGGATCGTGTTGCCGCGGACCACGACCTCGCCGCGCCAGTCGGCGTGGACCTCGTGCAGGAGCGCGCGCACGCCGCGGTTTCCGTTCTCGCGCAGCACGTTGCCGCGCAGCAACAGATCGCCGACGCCGTGCAGCTCGATCACCGCCTGGGCCACCGCGGTGCGGCCGAGCGCGATCCCGGCGCAGCCGAAGATGTGGTTGTCCCACAAGACCACGGTCGACAGGCCGTCGGTGGTGACCTGGATGCCCCGGCCGGCGCACGCCGCCAGTCGGTTCTCGCCCAGCTCGAGGATCGCGCCGTCATCGGGCGGCTCGGTGCACACGTGGCCGGCGGCGCCGAGCACGCTGAGGCCGGCCAGCGCGTCCTCGACCGAGTTGCCGGTGATGCGGGCCTTGACCTGGGCACCGGCGACGAACACGCCGTCCGCGGCCTCGGGCTCGATCTCGATGATCGGCGGGCGCCGATCCTTGCCGGCTGCGCTCTCGCCCCGGGCCAGGCGCTCCAGGGCCTCGCGCAGCAAGCCGAGGGCGTTGGTGACATCCGCGAGCTGGTTCACCTGCGCGGCCAGGACCGGCGAGAGCTGATCGGTGCGGCCGGCGACGTAGGTCTTGACCCGGGCCAGGCGCACGGCGCGGTCCTCGCCGGGATCGGTGGCGAGCCGCACCGCCGCGGTCAGGGCCTTGAGCGCGGCGACGCCGTCGTTATCGTCGTAGGCGACGCGCGCCAGCTCGGCGGTGGCGTCGAGCTGGACCACCAGGGCGAACAGCGCGGCGGCCAGCACCTCGGGCGTCCCGGTGAGCGCGGCGCGATAGTCGGCGACCGCGCGCTCGCCGCGCTGGCGCGCACCGCTGTCGGCGCGCAGGATCGCGAAGCCGCGATCGAGGTGGGTCGCGATGCCGTCGCCGGCCGCGTCGCGGTAGCGCAGATCGACGAGCGGAAGGTCGAGGACCAGCGCCGTCACCCCGGCCAGGCGCCGTTCGATGGGCTCGACGCTGCGCGGCGGCAAGAGGTGGAGCTCGGGCAGCACCGGGACCAGCCGGCCGCGGATGCGGTCGAGCAAGAAGCGCGCGGTCGACAGGTGGCGGTTGCGGTTGCTGTCGTCGAGCAGGGCCTCGCCGACCGCGGCCCCGGCCTCGCGGGCCAGGGTGCGGACGTCGGGGTCGTCCTCGGTGAGGACGGCCAGTTGGTCGAGCATCACCGGGAACGAGCCCAGCGACTTCTCGACCGACTCGCGCGACTCCGACAGCAGGCCGTCGAGGTGGCGGTCGAGCGTGCGGCTGTACAGGTGGATCGCGGCGGCCCGGGCCTGGACCTCGGCGCGGTCGGCGCCGGCCCCGGTCAGGAGCTCGTCGAGCGTGCCGTCGGCGATCAGCGTGCGCGCGCGCTGCAACGTGAAGCGCATGCGATCGATGACCTGGCCCGAGCCACCGTCGGTGCGGTCGACGTCGCGGAAGTCGGCCTCGAGGTCGGCCGACAGCGGGCCGTGCACGCGCGCGAGCTCCCGCACCAGCGCGTCCTTGGAGGTGCGCAGCTCGTCGATCCGGGTGCGGGTGCTGGCGCCGGCCCGGGGCAGCGAGTCGAGTTGCTCGATGCCGCGCTCGATGAAGGCGTTGACGATCGTGAGGCGCGGACCGACCAGCTCGGAGGTGCGCGGCAGGTGCTTGCGGCGGGCGCGCTGGTCGTGCAACGCGGCGACCCGGCCGAGGAGCGACGTCGCCTCGACCACGAGGTCGTCCTCGGGGCGCTCGGCCGCGAGCCGGAGGCGGCGCAGCAGCTCCTCGCCCAGGGTCGGGTCGAGGCCGGCGATCAACCCGTCGGCCCGGGCCAGGATGCGCCGGGCGGCGTCGGCGACGTCGGCCGCGCCGCGCGGGATCGCGAGATCGAACTGGGCGCAGGCGTCCCAGGCGTCCTGGGCGAAGGCGTCGGCCGCGGTCAGCGACGCGATCTGCGACAGCGTCGCGCGCGCCGCATGCAGCACGTCGCGCAGGGCGGTGCCAGTGACGGTGCGGAGCTGGGCGATCTCGCGCGCCAGCGGCACCGCGAGGGCGGCGTGCCGGCCGCCCAGCGACTCCAGCTCCGCGCCCAGGGCGTCGAACGGGCCGAACAGCCCGCGCAGCCCCTGGGCCTGGCGATCGGGCGACTGCAAGACCAGGCGCAGGATCCGGGTGCGCAGGTCGGCGGCGGTGAGGTGGACGTCGGCGAGATCGACGCGATCGTCCGTGGCGTCGCCCAGGCCATCGAGCACGTCGAGCATCTCGGGGCGACCCTGGCCGTCATCGCCGGTGTCCAGCCGGCGGAACGGCGCGCGCACCGCCTCGATCAGGTTGTCGGCGACCCCGACCTCGACGCAGGCCACGGCGGCGATCGCCGCGGTGCGGATCTCGGCGCCGTCGAGGTCGGCCTCGGCGTAGGCCTCGGCGCGGCCGACCTCGGCGATGCGATTGCCGATTACGTCGGCGCCGTCGACGCCGCCCAGGGCGATGGCGCCGCGCAGGGTCAGCCGCTCGACCCAGCGCAGGGCGGCGTCGAGCGCCGGCCGTACGTCGGCGGCGGTGCTGTTGACCAGGGCCTCGAGCAGCGGGCGCGGCCGATCGACGTTGACCCCGGCCAGGCCGTCGACCCCGGTGGGCCACAGGCGGCGCAGCGCCGCTCGGTTGTCGAACTGCGGTGGCACGTCGGCGAGGGCGACCCGCTCGATCCGGTTGCCCTCGACGCGCAGGCGGCCGATCGGGGCGGCGGCCGAGAAGCAGCGCACAGCGGCGTCGCCCAGGTTGCGCAGGACGTTGTCCTTGACCCGGACGTCGTAGATCGGCTGGGGCCCGCCGATCATGACGCCGATCGTCAGGCCGTCGTCGTCGGCGCCGTCGATCCGGTTGCGCTCGACCTCGACGTCCCACACCGGGCGCACCGCCAGGAGCAAGTCGTCGACGCCGTCCCCGACCAGGATGCCGGCGCACAGGCCGAGCGGCGACAGGCGAGGGCGGCTGGGCAGCACGATCCACGAGCCGCTGACGCGTACGGCGTGGCCCGAGACCGCGATCCCGGCCTGGACCACGGCCTCGCTGTTCTCGGCCAGCGCGATCTCGTTGTCGGTGACGTCGATGCCGTCGCCGTTGAGCTGGACCGCGCACGCGCCGGCGACCAGGCGGTTGCCGGTGACCAGCAGACGGTCGACCGACACGTCGCGCGTCGACTCGGCGGCGTCGTCGATCAGCACGCCGACGGTGAAGCCGGCGATCTGGTTGTCGCGGATGGCGACGCCGGCCAGGACGCCGTCGGCGAGGTGGATCCCGGTGGCGGCCGCGCGAGCGCCGGTCAGGTCGTTGCCGCGGAGCTCCAGGCCGTCGATCGCCAGGCCGGCGCGCGGGAACGCGATCAGGAAGCGATGGGCCAGGTACGGCGCGTAGGGCGCGGCGGCGATGCCGGTGCCGGCGAGGATGCGGCAGTCGACGACCTCGATGCTGCGGCAGGCGCCGGTGATGAGCACGCCGTTGGCTTCCGGACCGGGGCGGCGGGCCTCGAGGCGACACCGGCGCACCGCGACCTCGCGCGAGTCGGCGATCGTGATGACGCCGTGGGGCAAGCCGGAGAGGGCGGTCAGAAGCGGCTGGGCCTCCGGCACGTCCTCGAGCGGCTGGCCGGGGTGGGCGCGCTGCAGCCGGCGCAGCTCGACCAGGGTGCGGACGATCGAGCCCGAGGCCCGACCCTCGCCCGGGCCGAGCAGCCGCAGGCGTGCGCCGACCAGCTCGAGGAAGGTCGCCTGGGGCGTCGCCACCGCCAGGTCGTCGATCTCGAGTCCGCGCTCGGGGATGACCGGGAGCGGCGCGAAGCGGCGGGCCAGGAACAGCTCGAAGGCGCGCGCCGGATCGGGCTCGCCGAGGTCGATCTCGGCGCCGGGATCCTCGATCAGGTTGAGGTCCTCGATCGAGATGGCGCGGCCGCCCTCGCCCAGGCCGCCGCGATCGACGTAGAAGGCCCCGCCGGCGCCGCGGACCTCGAGTCGGGTAGCGTCGCCATCGCCGAGGATGCGCAGCGCGCCTTGGTTCCGGATCAGCACGGTGTGCTCGAGCTGGTAGTTGCCGGCGCGGATGAAGATCGAGCCACCGGCGTCGCCGAGCTGGGCGAGCGCGGTCTGCAGCGCCTCGTCCGCGGTGATGCCGTCGGCCAGCGACTGGTCGAGGTCGCCGAAGCTGCGCTCGCCGTCGCCGATGACGATCGTGAAGATCGGCGGGCCGACGCGCCGGTCGCCCAGCTCGATCAGGCGGTCGCGGACCTCGGCCAGCGGCAGGTAGCGGCGCCGCAGATCCTCGAAGATCCGGGGCTGACCGGGCGCGTCGGGGTCGCGGCGCACCCGGGCCAGCGCCCGGTACAGGTGGATCGGGCCGTGCGGCAACACCGCGTCGAGCTGGTCGACGAAGCCGCGGGCCTGGCCGTCGGGCGCGTGGACGCGGGCGGTGAAGGTCCAGTAGTCGGCGTTGCGGAAGCCGGCGCCCGTGAACGCGAAGGTGATGCCGTCCTCGAGCAGGTAGCGGACGTCGGGGATCAGGAGATCGGCGCCATCCCAGCGACGCACCAGGGCGCCGTCGGCCGGACTGAAGGCGCGGGGCAGGGGCCCGCCGAGATCGAGCGCGCGCGCGCCGAAGCTGACGGTGGTGCCGGCGTCCTCGAGCTCGAGGATGCCGGTCTCGGCCTGTACGCCGCGCAGGCGGCGCAGCACCGGCGGCGACGGCGCGTCCCAGCGCAGGCGGGTCGTGTGGTCCTCGAGGACGATCGTGTCGCCGGCCCGTAGGCGGGCGGCGTCGGCGGGCGCGACCTTGATCGAGCTGGCGCCGAGCGGCGCGGCCTGCGCCAGGGCCATCGCGGTCGAGCCGTTGTCGCGCGACCACACGATCGCCTGCTCGCCGGCCTGGTCGAGGACCTCGAAGCGCAGGTGCAGGTTGTCGCTGCCCCAGTAGCCGAGCTGGACCGAGGCGTTCTCGGTGAACAGACAGCGGTCGCGGCACGGATCGGCGGCCTCTTGCACCGTGCGATCGGGCAACGCGCCGGCGGCGATGTTGGTCGAGAAGCGACCGGTGCCGGTCGGGGTCGGCAGCACGATCGCCGCCTTGGGATCGACCAGCGGCTGCAGGCGGACCTGCGCGACCATACGCAGGCGGCCGGTGGTGTCGACCCCGTCGAGCGCCGGCTCGAGCAGCGCGGCGTCTTCGAGCGCGGTGACCGTGGTCTCCCACACGTCGAGGTAGAACAGGTGGGCCTGACTGCCGTCGACCGGTAGCGGTGGCACCGCGGGAGCCGACGGGAACTCGGGCTGGCGGGTGTAGCGCAGGTCGTCCTCGTTCCAGACCCGTACGCCGTCGACCAGGATGCGACCGGCGTTGACGATCGTGCCGTCGCCGCCGCGGATGACCACGTCATCGCCGAGCGCGGGATCGACGACGCGCAGGCCACCGACGCGGGTGATACCGACCGGGGGCAGCTCGGCCAGGCCCCACGACACGATGCCGGTGAGGTCGAGGCCGGCGAAGTCGGCGACCGGGACGACCAGGGCGTTCCACTGGCCGGCGACGTAGCCATAGTCGGCGGCCGGCAGCGCGACCGTGGTGGTGCCGTCGCTGAGCACGACCTTGAGCTCGGCGTCCTGGTCGTCGGGGAGCACCCGCTCGATCTTGACCTCGAAGACCACGTGCGACGCCGCGAAGCCGACGCCGCCGCCTTGCGCGGCCGGGATCGCGGTGAGGTCGATCGGCGCCGGCAAGGTCCGGGTCAGGCCCTCGTACCAGCGGGCGCGGATCACCCACGGCAAGGTTTCGGGGTCGTGCCGATCCAGCCGCAGCTCGGGGACGATCTTGCGTTGGTCGTCGGGCGGCGGGTTGACGCCGGTCCAGCCATCGGCCGAGACGATCGGGTCGATCAGGAAGTCGACGACGATCCGGAAGCCATCGTCGGGCGAGCCGTCGGCGAGATCATGAGTGCGACGCCGCGCATCGACGGTGCGCAGCCGGACCTCCTCGTTCCAGTCGGCGTCGACGCCGACCTGCCCCATGCGCTGGTAGACCCCGGTGAAGCGCTTGGCCTCGTCGAAGCGGCTGCGAGAGGTGTTGGTACGGATCGTTGCGCTCATCGGCGGTCCAGCCTGTAGAGGTCGTGGGTGGTGCGGTCGAGATGCACGGGAGTCATCGCGATCGGCAGGAAGTCGCCAGCGCGGCTGGTCAGCTCGCGCTCGTGGTCGCCGCGCTCGGCGTAGGCGCCGGGCAGCGTGCCGTCTTCCCCGGCGCGCAGGGCCGGGCCGTTGTTCTCGGCCAGCGCTAGGTAGCCGGGGTCGGTCGGGCGCGCGCTGATGAACGACGCGGTGTGCACCAGGCTGGCGTGCAGCGTGGGGGGGCGGCCGCCGCGCTGCACCAGGCTGTGGCGCACGAACCCGAGATCCTGGCGATCGACGGTGGTGACGCCGGCGATCACGCACGACGAGGCCTCGAGCAGGCCGGCGTTGATGCCGCCGTACAGGGTGCAGTGGCGCAGGCGGACATGGGCGCCCGCGGCCTCGATCGCGATCGCCTTGTCGTCGCGGCCCCCGGCGTCGAAGATGCAGCCGGCGGCGACCAGCTTGACCCACGGCGGGAGCTCCAGCTTGCCGACGACGCAGCCGTACAGGCGCAGCTCGACCTCGGGCTCCGGGATCGACCAGCGCGCGTCGGCCTGCTGATGTCCGCCGCCGGGGATCCACAGCGCCAGCGTGCCGGGCTGGCCGAGGTGGCAGGCCCGGATGTCGATCGTGCCGCTGGCGACCACCAGCTCGAGTCGGCCGGTCAGCCACAGCCCGGCGAGCGCCAGGTGCGGCGGCGCCGGGATCGGCGCGGTGGTCTCGTCGACGTGTAGGGCCAGCGACACCTCGGCCTCCTCGTCGACCTCGAACACCGGCGCGCTGCCTGGGTCAGCGTTCCACAGGGCGAGCCCGTGCTCGAGGCCGACCGACAGCCGGGCGGCCGGGATCGTCGGCGAGCCGATCACCGCGAGCCGCGGCGGGTTGGTCGGATCGAGGAGCCGACTGGCGGTCAGCGCCGCCGGTAGATCGCGATACATCGTGATGCCGTCATGGGTCTGGCCGGCGCGGCGCGGCTCGAGGTACGCGTGGGGCAAGTCGGCGGCGTCGATCGGCGCCCACGGCTCGATGGCGAAGGGGCCGGCGGTGGGCTCGGCCCAGGCGCGCGGCAGCTCATCGTCGGCGGCGGCGCTGCCGACGCCGATCGCGCCGGGGCGGCCGACGAAGGCCGAGCTGGTCACCGGACCGGTGGGCGCACCCGGCGGCAAGACGAAGCGGCCGAGGCGGGGGTCGAGCATGACCGCGGGCTCGGCGGTGGACGCGACCAGTTGATCCCACGGGCCGAGGCTGCGCTGGACCAAGCGCCACGGCGTGCGCGATAGCCGGCCGGGTGCCGAGAACCGCTGATCGCCGCCCAGGGCCTGGGCGTAGCCGGCCGAGAACGCGCCGCCGAAGCGCGCGTCGAGCGGGACGCCGCGCACCGCGGTCGGGCCGGTCGGGTTGGTGCGCTCGTAGGTCCCGCCGTCGGTGGCGACCCGCAGGCGCAGCGCGAACGGATCGGGATCGCTGACCTTGATCGGCAGCGCCAGCCGCGGCAGGAACGCCAGGTAGCCCTGGCCCCCGAGCACGAGCAGGAGCTCGCTCGGTGGCAGCGGCGGGGGCGCGACGATCAGCAGGTCGTCGCCGACGAACACCGCCTCGCCCGCGCCGGGTGGCGACGTGCCATCGGGGCCGTCCTCGATCGGGCCCGGGACGTCCCAGGCGCTGGCGCCCGCGGTCAGGCGGTAGGCGCGCGGTCGGGTGCGATCGGCCCAGGCCAACACGTGCAAGTCGCCGGCGCCGTCGACGCGCGCGACCAGCGTGCCCGGCCGGTCGTTGGTGAACGGCAGGCTGGGCAGGGCGCGCCAGGCCTTGCCGACCGACGGATCCCACTGGTGTACGGTGTGGCGCATCGCGCCCGGCACCTCGTCGCCGCCGAGCAACACCAGCCCGGCGGGCGTCGACAAGAGCGTGGCGCCCATGCGCTCCTGCTGGCGGTACACCGGGTGCGCCGTCCACGCCCCGCCGCCGGGTGCGATCGACCACACGTCGCCGGCCGCGGCGCCATCGACATCGCCGCCGTGCACGTAGAGCCGGCCGCCGTGGAGCGCCAGGTGTGGGCTCTTGCGGGCCAGCGGCGCGACGCCGCCGACCGGCGCGTCGAGCCGGGTGATGGTCGCGAGGCCGGCGAGCCCGGTGATCGCCCACAGGCCGAGCGTCCCGGTCCCGGGATCGGCCGCGACCACGAGCAGGTCGGCGCCGTCGCCGAGCACCGCGATCCCGGCGGCGGTGTCGAGGGGCGCCGGCACCGCGGTCGGCGCGAAGCGCACCATCCACGCCGCGCCCGGCCCGACCGTGAAGCTAGTCACGACGTTGGTCTGCGCCGCGAGGTCGAGCTCGAAGCGGATGATCCAGGTCTCGGCCCCGACGGTGACGACGGCGGCGTTGCTGGCGGCCGCGCCCAGGGGAGCGGTGAGGTCGAGATCGCTCCAGACCCCCGCGGCGGTGCGGCGGCGGGCCGCGCCGTCGAGACGGCTGACCTGTAGCTCGACGACGTGGCCGGCCAGCTCCTCGAGGCCGTCGACCGGTTGCACCGGGGCGACCAGGGTCGGCCCGGCGTCGGTCAGCTCGGCCACGACCTTCACCAGGTTGTCCGAGGGCAGGTTGAGGTCGCCGTCGCCGACGGTGGCGAGCAGCGTCACCTGCCAGCGGTCGCCGGGCGCCGGGCGCGCGTCCTCGGCGAAGCGCAGCACCGGCTCGGCGCCGACCGGCGCGTACGGCAAGGCCTGCGGCTGGCCTTGGACCGGGCGCGGGCCGACCAGCGGCACGCCGTGCACATGGCACTGGAAGCCACCCAGGCTCTCGACCAGGTCGGGAGCGTCGGCGAGCGTGGTCGGCGTGAGCAGGCGCGCCGCCTGGCGGATCGGCGGCACCGGCACGGCGGGCTCATGGCGCGCCGTGAAGAGCGCCATCTCGTCGGGCGGCTCGACCGGCGCCAGCCACACCAGAGGCGTGTCGCGGCGCAGCGGATCGACGTGGTAGCCGCGCTGGCCGTGGGGCACGGTCACGGCGGCGCCGGTCGCGCGCAGACCCTCGAGCTCGATCGCGTGCAGGCGGGCGGCGCGCACCGCGACGGCGTCGGGCCGGGCCCAGCCGCGCAGCTCGAGCGTGCGCGGTGACGCCGCGATCCGCCCAGCGTCGATGCGGCCGAGGCGTCGCACGGTGTCATCGACGGTCTCGCCCGGCAGCACCTCGATCAGTGGCCCACGCACCCGCGCGACGTCGGCGCGTGGCCGGCGATCGCCGAGCGAACGCCGGGTCAGCGGATCCGACAGGCCGATCGGGTCCCACAAGACCGCGGTGCGACCGCGCCACGGCGTCAGGTCGCGCAGGTCTTGGGTGATGAGCAGCGAGCGGTAGCCCTCGTCAGCCTCGACGTCCCAGCGCGAGGTGATCGACAGCACCTCCTCGAGCGTGGCCAGCGTGCCCTTGCGGCGGCGCCAGTGGACGATCCGGGCCAACACCGCGCGCTGCACGACCGGGTCGGCGGTGACGAAGCGGGCGCGGAACAGGTCCGCGATCAACGCCAGCGCCTCGGGGTGGGCGCGCTCGACGAAGTGGTCGTCCCACAGCCCGCCGATCGCGTCGTACAGCTCGTCGAGGCCGCGGCCGAGCACGCCGGTGAGCGCGGTCAGCGGGCTGACCAGCTCGAGCCCGGTACCGACCGCGCCGCCGTCGCTGACCACGCGCGCGTCGCGCTGGTGGTAGACGCCGGGGATGAGCGACGGCAGCCGCAGCGAGGGACGCAGGCGAGCCGGATCGCTCATAGGTCGTGCCCTTCCTCGTAGGCGATGGAGACGCCGTCGCTACCGTCGGCCGGCTCGGCCCACGCCAAGACCTCGCGCGGTCGGGTGACGATGCGGGCGCGCAGGCCGGGCGGCTCGTCGGCGCGGTACAGCTCGCGCACCACGATCGAGTGCAGCCCGGGCACGCCGTCGGTGGCCTCGTAGAGGGCCGAGATCGCCAGGTCGTCGCCGAGGTCGACGCGCGCGGCCGACAACAGGCCGACGGTGGCGTCGACGCCGAGGCGGGCGCGGACCTCGCGCACCACGGCGATCGGATCGGCGCCGCGCTGGTAGCGCACGGTGAGCGCGGCGCGCACCGGCACCAGGAGGCGGTTCTCGACCAGGACCTCGAGCCCGGGCGGCACGCGCAGGCGCAGGTGCAGGGCCAGGGCGTCGAGCTCTCGCTGCGGCAGCTCGGCGCGATCCGGCCCGGACACCACGACCGCGAGCTGGTGCGGCCGCCGCGGATCGCGGGTGGCGCGCGCGCGGGCGACGCCGTCGTAGCCGCGGGCCAGCGCGACCACGTCGGGCAGCGAGATCGCGCGATCGATCGCGCCGACCGCGGTCGGGCCCAGGTCGCGGGCGCCGCTGCGCGCCTCGGCGTCGGCGCCGCCCTCGAGCGGCAGCGGGTTGAAGGCGCTCTCGACCGACGGGTGCTGGTTGACGATCACGGTGACCCGGCCGGGGCCGCGGTCGCCGGGAAGGCCGAGGCCGGTGCGGTAGCTGGCGACGAGGCGCGCGCCGGCGGGCAGGCGGGCGCCGCCGTCGCCGTCGCCGAAGCGCAGGCGATGACCGCCGCCGGGCGCCGGCTCGACGGCGAACACCGCCTCGTCGGGGCCCGCCGACAGCAGGTCGTCGACCCGCTTCCACGGCCGGCCGGCGACGGTGAGCGCGAGCTCCGGGGCGCGGCCGCGGGCCGCGGTCGGCGAGCGCAGCCAGGTCAGCGGCGCGGTGCCGAGCCGAGCGGTGCGGCCGTCGGGCGCGGCGGTCAGGTGCTCGACGACCGCCTTGCCGTGGCTGATCGGGGCGATGTTGCCGAGGAAGAACGTGCGATCGAGATCGTACGAGCGCGCCAGCGGCGGCTGGAGCTGGACCCGCATCATCGGCGCGGTCTCGCCGCGCGGGATCTCGCGAGTGATCCGCACGACGCGGTGGACGGCGTGGTAGCGGCGCTCGGTGACGGGCCTGCCGTCGGCGCCGGTCCGGCTGACCTCCTCGCCGACCACCAGATGATCGCCGAGCTGCAGCGGAGGATCGACCTCGACGTCGCCGTCGCGCACCGGCGGCAGGTACACCGCGTCGAGCCCGGCGGTGGCGGTGCCGCGGGCCGGGGCGCTGGCTGGCCCGCCGAAGGTCTGGTCGAGCCGCGACAGCACCTGCGGGCCGCGCAGCAGCACGAGCTGATCGCGGGCCTCCTGGATCATGCCGCCGACGAAGGCGTCGAGGAACGCGGTCATCTGATCGAGCCGCTTGGCGTAGGCCGCGTCGGTCTCGCCGGGGCCGCGGGCCAGCACGCCCTCGAGGGCGGTGACCGCGTCGGCCTGGCGCTTGGCCAGGAGCCGAAGCTGGCGCGCGATGATCTCCTGCGACTCGGACAGCGTACCGAGCGCGGCCGCCGCGGCCGCCGTCTCCTGGGCCGCCAGGTCCTGGGCCGCGCACAGCTCGGCGCACAGCGCGTCGAGCTGGTCCTGGCACGCGCCGTCGGCGCCCAGATCGTAGTCGTCGATCGTCTTGGCCAGGTTGCGCGCCTTGATCTTGGCGCGGGCGGCGCGGCGGGCGGCGATCGGGCCGTGGCGCGCGGCGTCGAGGCGGTCTTGCAGGGCGCCGAGCGCGCTGCCCTGGCCGAGCGGCGGCGGCACCGGCACCGTCGGCTCACCGTCTTCCTCGGACGGCGTGCCCGCCATCGGCGGCGGCGCCTCGGGGCGATCGGCCGGCGGCACGAAGCCGCGCAGCTCGTTGAGCAGCGGGTCGACCCGCACCGGCGCGAGCGTCTCGTAGGTCGCCTCGGGCTCCTCCCCGCGCGGCGCCGACAGGAGCTGGAACCCGCGCGCGACGACGCCGGGCGCACCGGCGCGGGCCCGCAGGTGGATGACCCCGGTGGCGCCGACGCCGGGCCGCGGCCAGTAGCCGACGTGGCCGAGCAGCTTGTCGATCGAGCCGTCGAGCCGCGCGGTGGCGAGGAAGGTCTCCTCGGCCCACGCCTGCTGGTAGGTCCAGAGCACGTGCAGGGCCAGGGCGAAGCTGTCGAGCAGGCCGCGGCCCAGGTCGAGCTCGCCGTCGCCCGAGCGGCGGGTCGGGTCCCACGACGACTGGCCGGCGCGCGCGAAGGTGGCGCGGGCGTCGCTGGCGAGGGCGTCGAGCAGCGCCCGGTGGGGGCGGCGTCGATGGCGGTTGGGCACGCGGCTCGCGCTCACGTCAGGCCTCCGCACACGGTGACCGACAGGACCCCGTCCGCCGTGGGGCGGCCAGGGCCCCGGACGATCGCGACCTCGTCGGCGGCGATCGCGATCACGCCCTGGGTGACGCGCTCGGGTGCGTGCAGCGCCAGGCGGCGGAACCGGCGCACGTGGGCCGAGGCCACGCCGCGCGCCCCGGCCACCGCCCGGTACAGCTCGGCCAGGTGGACGTCGCCGCCGAGCCCGCTGACGTCAGGGTCGAACAGGCCACCCTGGCCCGCTACCGCGGCCAGCACCGCGTCGCGCACCGCGCCGGCCTCGGCGGTCGGCTCGGCGTCGACGACGACGTCGAGGTCGAGCCCGACCCAGCGCGGCGGCACGGTCTCGACGTCGTAGCCGATGAGCCGCGCGTCCTCGAGCGCCTTGCGCACCAGCGCCCAGCGCCGCAGGCGCTCGGCGTCGTCGAGCGTGTCCTCGTCGCGCAAGAGCACGGTGACGCGCACGATCGGTCGCACCACGCCGGGGACCACGGTCGCGTGCGCGGCCGCTACCTCGGGCAGCGCGGTCGCGACCCGCACGTAGTCCTCGGGGGCGATCGCCGACAGCGGGCGCAACAACAGGAGCGGCGCGCGGTACTTGATCCGTGGCAGCGCCTCGGGGTCGCGGCCACCGACCGCGGGCAACGGGTTGGTCACCGTGATCACGCCGCGCAGCAGCTCGGGCTGCTCCTGGAACAGGTCGGCGTAGAAGCGAGTGCGGCTGGTGTCGAACGGGATGAACAAGAGGCGGGTGAGCACCTCGGCGCCGACGTTACCGACCGCGCCCAAGCCGATCAGCGGATCGTGGACGAGGGCCGTGGTCCGCTGGGGCAACGCCAGGCCGCGCAGCACGCCCTGACGCAGGGTGGTGGCGAAGCGGATCGCGCTGCGGCCGTCGGCGCTGGAGCGCAGGGCGTAGACCTCGCGGTTGGCGGTCTCGATCGAGAGATCGTCGACCCGGGTCCAGGCCTCGCCCTCGACGGTGACCGCGAGCTGCGGCGTACCGCGGCGCACCTCGCCGGGGAACGGATAGCCGGGGGCGTGCTGGCTGATCGGGTGAAACGGCAGCACGACCTCGACCTCACGGGTGCCGTCGAGCGTCAGGGCGAGCGCGGCCTTGATCTGCAGGACGCTGTCACGGCGATCGGTCGACACCTGGTCCTCGTCGACCGCCGCGACTCGCAGGCCGTGGTGGGCGGGCACCAGGTTGCCGATCACCTCGGTGGTCGCCGGGTCGAGGTCGAAGGGGGCGGGCCGCCGCGGATCCCAGCCGATCTCGACCAGGTCGGTGCCGCGCGCGCTGGTGACCCGCACGACGTGGCCGGTCCCGTCGGGACGGCGCAACACCAGCCACGCGCCGGCGATCACCTCGGCCAGGGCCAGGTCGATCGAGGTCGACGGCCCGAGCGGGTTGCGCCGGAGCCGAGCCCCGGTGGCGCCGCGCGCCACCGGCTCGTCGAGCAGCAGGTCGTGCAGCACCGAGGCGTAGGTCAGGGGGGCCTCGGTCGTGAAGACCAGGCCGTCGGTGAGCGCCGCCGCGACCATGGTCCCGGCCGGGATCTCGAGCGCGCCGTCGTTGGCCAGCTCCTGGAACACCGCGGTGCGCGCCGGATCGCCGGCGGCGAGCGCGACCAGCTTGGCCAGGTCGACGTCGAAGCGGACCAGCGCGGTCGCCGATAGGCCCGGGTCCACCTCGTAGTCGAGCGGGCGCACGTGGTCTTCGACCGAGCGCCGCAGGCGGGCGTCCTCGAGGAAGCCCTCGGACACCGCGCGCTCCTGCTGGTAGGCGAGGTGGTCCAGGCGCTCGGCGAGGAGCTCGATCACCATCGTGGTGAAGTCGGCGGCGCCGCGATCGGTCCACGCCGACATCGTCGTGCGCGCGCGACCGAACATCAGCGCCGAGAACCCGGCGGCGTCGCGGGCGCGGTAGTCGACGACCGGCCCGGGCGGCGACGCCACCTCGGCGGTCGCGCCGCCGGGGCGCAGCGGATCGTAGAGGTCGCATCGCGCCCCGGCCTCGGGCGGAAAGGCGCCGTCGAACGGCGCGCGGTCGAGCGGATCGAGGGCGTCGGGCGGCGGCGCCACCGCCAGGCGATGTAGCGGCGAGCCGTCGACCAGGTGGAGATCGACCGGCGCGATCGCGCTGACCGCCAGCCACGGGTCGGGCACCGGGCCACCCGGGTCGCGAAACGGCGTGGCGCCGAGCGCGGCGAAGCGCAGGCTCTCGAGGTCGGCGTGTAGCACCTGCGCCGCGAGCCAGTCGGCGTCGGGCTCGAGGACCAGCGGATCGGCGACGCCGCCGGCGATCTGCGAGAAGATCGAGTCGTAGGCGTGGACCTCGCCCGGCCCGGCCAGGATCCGGCCGCGGAGCTGGTGCCAGGTCGTGTTGGCGATCACCAGCCGGTCGCCCTGCAGGTAGCCGCCCCGCATCGCGTGATCGACGGCGAGCCGGCGGACCGAGGTCGTGCGCAGCCCGCCGCTGATCGCCACCGCGGCCCCGTGGACCGCGCCCACCGTCGCGTCGGCGACCGCCAGCGGCGCGGCGGCGAAGCTATCGAAGAACTGCACCACCTGCTCGAACACCGCGCTGACATGCAGGCCGAGGGTCTCGACCGCCGTCGGGGCCGGCGGCAGCACGACGTCGGGCGCGACCGCGGTCGCCAAGGTCGTCACTGCGCTGTCGATCCAGGTCAGCCACGCCGGGTCGGGCGCGGTCGGCGCCGGCGCCGGCTCGGGACCGGCCGGCTCCGGGCCGCCGTAGACTCCGCGCACTGACACGTCGCGCACCGTCACCGGGCGGGGGCTGCGGGCCGCCAGCACCCGCAGTCCGGCCGCGGGCGTGGTCGGGCTGCTCACGCCGACCACCTGGCCGAAGGCGACCTCGACCGTGGGGGCGTCTTCGGGCCCGGCGCCGCGCCCGCCCAGGGCGAGCAAGCCGAGCGCGTCGCGCCCGCTGACCTGCTTGACCACGAAGCCGCGGACCACGACGTCGCCGCCGCTCGTCACCACCGCGCCCCGACCGACCCCGCCGGCGGCCGCCACCCCGATCACGTCGAGATCGACGACCCGCAGCTCGTCACCGCCGCACGCCACCACAGCGCCGGTGGCGTCGGGCCCGGCGACGTCGTCGACGTCGAGGCCGGCGATCGACAGCGCGCCCAGCGCCGCCAGGTCGGCGCCGGTGGCCGCGGCGGTGCCGTGGGCGCGGCCGACCGCGAGCCCGCTGAGATCGGCGGCGCCGGTCGCCCGCACCTTGAGGCCGGTGACCGCGGTGCCGGTGACCTCGGCGATCCGCACCCGCGCCGCGCGCACGAGCTGTCCGACGAGGTCGACGCCGATGGTCGTGGCGCCGTGGACCGCGCCGACCTCGACGTCGTCGAGGTCGATCGCGCCGGTCGCGCCGGCGTCGATCGCGAGCCCGGTGGTCGCGCCGGACCCGGCCACGTCGGGCAGCTCGAGGTCGCGCACGATCACCGAGGCCGCCGCGATCGCGACCGCGGCGTCGCCGACCGCGGGCGTCAGGAGCCGCAGCTCGCTGACCACGACCTCCGACCCGATCACCGCCAGGCCGCCGGTCGTGAACGCGAGCTCGACCGCGTCGTGGCCGCGCAGGTGCAGGCGCTTGCCGGCGGCGCCGAGGGTCAGCGCGCTGGCGATCACGTGCGGCGCGCCCGGCGCGCTGGCCGGCAGCACCCACTCGTGGTCGGCGCCGGGCGGCGCGGCCACCAGCTCGGCCTGAGCCGCGAGCAGCGCCGCCTCGAGCGGCGTGGTCAGCGCGATGACCGTGGTCACGGCGCCGCCTCCAGCGCCCGACGGAAGCTGTCGGCCCGCTCCTCGCCCGTGGTCTTGACCGTGTACAGCAGGTCGACGACCAGGGTCGCCTGCTCGGCGTCGGCGGTGACGCGCACGGCGTCGACCGTGATCACGTCGCCCATGAACTCGCGCAGGTTGACGTTGATGACGTACTCGGTCGCCGCCGCGACCTCGGGGCTGCAGCCGCCGAAGACCAGGCGCTGCACGCCGCAGCCAAAGGTCGGGCGGTTGACGCGCTCGCCGGGGATCGTGAACAGGATCTGCTCGACCTGCTCGCGGATGGTGCGCAGGTGCGGTGACACCTGCGGCGCTCCCAGCTCCGAGATCGCGAATGGGAAGGTCAGGCTGCGCGACATCAGGCGACTCCGTTCAGGCCGTCGCGGCACAGGTCGAGTTCGACCTCGTACTGGTTCTCCTCGTCGTCCCAGGCCCAGGTGTGGCGCGCGGTCTTGACGTACCAGGTGCCGTCGAGCAGCTTGCCTGCGCCCTTGAGCTCGATCGGTCGGCGGGCGCGCAGGATCTCGGGGTAGCTGACGGCGCGGACCTTGGCCCGGGCCTCGACCAGCCAGTTGGTGCCCACGAAGTCGGCCCACCCCAGGGTCGCGACCTCGGCCGGATCGTGGGGGACGTCGGCGTGCTGCAGCCCGAGCGCGACGGTGGCGGGGCGCTTCGGCAAGACCGCCGCCAGGCGCTCCTTCAAGATGTCGGCGCGCCCCACCTTGCCCAGGCGCTCCCAGCGCGGCTTGGTCTGGTCGTCGATGCGGATGCGCCGGGTCTGCTCGTCGATGTGCTGGGCCCGGATCGTCGCCGGTCGGTGCGACTCCCAGCGCGCCGTCATCTCGATCACCGTGGGCGCGGCGTGGGGCGTCATCGTCAGCGGCGGCTGCTTGGCGCCATCGGGCCGGGCGCGGTGGAAGTGGGCGACGCACGCCGAGGCCGCGGCGCCGCCCTCGCTCGGCGCGGTCCCCACCGGCTCGATGAAGGCCTCGAAGCCGTTGCGCCGCGCCAGCATGCGCACCAGCTCGGCGTCGGTGCCGCGCTGCATGATCACGCTGCGGTCCTCGGTGCGCGTGGTCGTGGTCTCGATGTTGGCGTCGTCGACCCGGAACCCGTACTCGCCGAACACGCTCTTGACGATGTCCGAGTCGGCCTGCCCGGGCCAACGTCGGGTGCGCTCCTCGAGGTGCATCAGGCACGAGGCGTCGAGCCCGTACAGCTCGAGCGTCGAGTCAGGCACGCGCTGGCTGCCGAAGTGGGGTTCGACCGCGGTGATGTAGCCATCGAACACGACGGTCTTGTTGACCGAGGTCGCGCTGTCGGGCGGCCCCAGCCCGAAGCCGATCGTGACCCGGTGCAAGAGCGCGAAGCGCCCGTCGGCGAGCAGGTTCCACTCGCCGTCGCCGGGCGCGAGATCGAGGGACATGTGGAACGACGACACGTCATCGGCGCGCTCTTCGACCTCGACGCGCAGGACCCGGCCCTCGGCGTCGGCCATGGCCTCGCCGTCGAGCCACACCTGCAGGTAGGCGATGCGCTGCGAGTCCATCAGGTCCTCTTCGGGATCACCAGCTGGGCCCCCGGATCGAGCACGTCCTCGGGCACCAGCGACGGGTTGGCATCGGCGATGCGCCAGTACTCGAACGGCGTGCCGAAGTAGCGCGCCGCCAGCAGATCGAGCCGGTCGGCGGACTTGACCTGGTGGACCAGCGCGGCGGCCGGGGTCGGCGCCAACCGCGGCTGGTACAGCTCGACGACCTCGCCGTCGAGATCGACCGGGTAGGTGGGAGCGCCGTCGTGGCGTGAGGTCGGGTCGGCCATCTCACCCTCCGATCGGTTTGCTGGTGGTGTTGGCGAACAGCACGTCGACGGTGGCGCTGCTGTTGTCGCGGGCGCTGCCCGACAGCGCGCTCGACAGCGCCGCGGTGACGTCGCCGCCGGTGTAGACCGCGCTGGCCGAGTGCTTCTGGCGCGCCGCCAGCAGCTCGGTGAACGCCTTCTCGACCATCTTGTTGGTCGCGCTCTTGGTCGCCTCGAGGATGCGCAGCCGCAGCTCGACCTCGGCGCGGATCGGCACCAGGTTGGGCGCGAAGCGCTGCTCGACGATGTTGACCGAGGTCACGACCGCCGGGAACTGCCGGTCGCCGAGCACCAGCAGGACCTCGGTGGGGTTGAGCGAGATCAGCGGGAACTCGCTGTCGTCCTTCTTGGGCTCGGGCACCTGGTCGGGGCCGAGCGCCAGCCGCTCCAGCACCGCGAGCTCTGGCAGGACGCCGGAGCTGGCGTCGCCCTTGTCGAAGCCGCCAGCGCGCAACGCCAGCTCGGTGGCGTCGAACAAGAGCTTCATCGAGATGGTCTCGCTCTTCGACTTCAGGCCGCCGCCGCGGTGGGCGTCCATCTCGGTCTTTTTCTGGGCGTCGGTCAGCTTGCCCTTCTTGTCGAGCCGGTGCTCCCACTGCCCGGTGCGGGTCCGGGTGATCGTCTCGGGGTTGTACTGGAAGCGCAGGACCTCGACGGTCTGCGCCTGCGCCTTGGGATCGGGCAGCGTGACCAGCGCGCCGCGGGTCAGCTTGGTCGGTAGCCAGATCTGGTTGGGCTCAAGGTCGCGCGGCATCAGGACCCCGGCTGATCGTCGTCGCCAGCGCCGAGCGAGGCGGCGATGGCGGCGTTGTTCTTGTCGATGAGGGTGACGATGACCTGGCCCAGCAGCTTGATCAGCGCCGCCGAGTCGGCCGGCGGATGGCGCAACATCCAGCGCAGCTCGTCCTCGAGCTTGCGCCGGCTCAACCCGACCTGGTGGTGCTTGTCCTCGGAGGTCATGGGCTAGCTCCATCCGTCGATCAGCGGCCGGCCGTCGAGCTCACGGGCCAGGAGCTCGAGGTAGCGCCAGCGGCGCGGCCGCGGCAGGGCCAGGATCTCGGCCTCCGACCAGTGGTAGTGGAAGGCCAGGGCGTGGACCTCGGCGAGCAGGCGGTCGCCGCCGGCCTTGAGCTCGCGCGTCAACAGCGCGAACGGCTCGAGCTCGACCTCGAGGAGCGCCCGGCACGCCGGGCAGCGCGCCACCAGGACCAGATCGGGCGCGCGGCTGTGCTCGGCCAGGCCGACCGCGACCGCGTGTCGGGCCGCCGCCGGCAGCGCCAGCCAGTCGGCCGCGGTCAGCGGGCGCCCGTCAAGCTCGGTGAGGCGCGCCCACAGCCGCGCGGCGCGCTCGCGGACCGGCCCGGCGACCTCCTCGAGCGCGGCGTCATCGGCGCCGGTGGGCTCGCGCACTCGCGCGGTGCCGGCCGCGGTGGCGAGCTCGATCCGCGGGCGCGGCGGCGCCGTGGCGGCCGGCACCAGCTCGTGGGTGAAGACGTCGACGTCGGCCGGCGCGCGGCACGCCGGGTTGGCGCAGCGCACGATCAAGCCGATGCGGTCGCCGTACAGCGCGGCGCGCACGGACAGAAGCAGCACGTCGCGGTCGCCGCGGGTCAAGGCCGCGGTCAACGACGCGTCGACCTCGTCGAACTCGCCGAGGCGGCCGATCAGGGTCGCGAGCAGGGCCGACACCGCCCGGCTGCCGCGCTCGCGGGCCCCGGCGAGGAGCAGCTCCTCGCGTCCGGCCAGCGGACGCAGCTCGACGACGCGGTGGCAGCCTCCGCCATCGTCGAACAGCCCGTGGGGCAGGTCGACCGTGAATGCGCCGTCCAGCATCGCGCTTACCTGATCACGCGTCGAGTCGCGTGAAGCCTTCGTACTGGATCTCGATGGTCTCGATCAGGACCTCGTTGGCCTCGGCGGCCAGCTCGGACATCGCGGTGTACTTGGAGCACCACGCCTTGTGCAGCACGAACTTCTTGACCGGCAGGTTGCGGTCGAGGTCGTAGACGAAGATCTCGACCTCGCGCCGGAACTCAGGGTCGGTGGCGCGGCTGGGCGGCACCCGGGTCTGCTCGTGGCGGATGAGCTGGGTCGCCCACTTCTCGAACTCGGGGTCGGTCGTCAGCCCGGCCTCCATGGTCACCGGCTCGTAGTGGGTGCGCCCGGGCGACAGCTCCTCGTTGGAGTGCAGGTTGTTGCCGGCCCGGAACTTCACGACCTCGACGGTCCCGGTCAGGCCGCTCATCTTGCGGCAGGCCGCGACCTCGACGCCGCCCAGCAGGATCCGGAAGTTGAAGTTGCGGAACGGGTCGCGCTTCTTGGGATCGACGAAACGGGCCATGGGCGTCCTCCAGGGTGGATCACGTCGTCGCGTCGACGCGTGTCCACCCTTCGTGCATGAGCTCGACGGACAGGATGGCCACCTCGCTGGTCATCGAGTCGAGCTTGGGTAGAGCCTGGTACTTGCTGATCCAGGCGTTGAAGATGCGATAGCTGCGGAACAGCGGGGTCGTGCGCTCGTAGGCCGCGAGCTTGGTCGGCTGCGGCGCCGGTAGCCCGGCGCTGGTCGACTGGGTTGGCGGGCCCTGCGGGTAGGCGTTCTCGTCCCACACATCGATGACGACCTCGCGCTTGACCGGGCGGGTGGCGTCGACCTTGCCGGTGGCGGCGAAGTTGATCACCACCTGCGACCACGACTCGAGCGTGTCGTCGAGCGCGATGCCCTGCTCCAGGGTGATCGGCTCCCAGGTGATCTTGTTGGGGTTGGCGTAGCGGTGCAGGTTGTTGCCGCCCTCCCACACCTCGAAGGGCGCGATCTGGGTCCGCAACCCGGACACCGAGCGCACGCCGGCGACGTAGCCGTCGCCAGCGCGGCCCTGGCTGAACGACTGCACCCGCACCCGGAACTGGTACGTGCGCAGAGGGTTGCGGGGCGAGACCTTCATCACGCGGCCAGGAGGCTCTTCTGGCTGATCTCGATGACCACGAACTCGGCCGGCTTGAGCGGCGCGAACGCCACCTTGGCGGTCACGATGCCGGCGTCGACGTTCTCCTGCGGGTTGGTGCCGCGATCGCACTGCACCAGGAACGCCTCGTCGGGGGTGCCGCCCTGGAACGCGCCCTGCCGGAACAGGGTCATCATGAAGGCCTCGATGTTGATGCGGATGCGCCCCCACAGCTCCTCGTCGTTGGGCTCGAACACCGCCCACTGCAGGCCGCGGCGCAGCGACTCCTTGAGGAACAGCGCCATGCGCCGGACCGGCACGTAGCGCCACTCGGGATCCGAGGCCAACGTGCGGCTGCCCCAGGACACGATGCCGACGGCGGGGAATTGGCGCAGGCAGTTGAGGCTGGCCGGGTTGAGCAGGTCCTGATCCGAGTCGAGGATGCGGGCCTGCAGGCCGACCGCGTTGGGCACGGTGGCCTCGATGCCGGCCGGCGCCTTCCACACGCCGCGCGTGATGTCGGTGCGGGCGAAGATGCCGGCGACGTGGCCCGACGGGGCCACGAACCGCGTCGGGTTGCGGCCGATGCCGGTCGGGTCCGGCACCTGGATCCACGGATAGAAGATCGCGGCGTTCTTGGACCGCGACGGCAGCGAGTCGACGAACAGCCGGGCCTCGTCGGGCTTGATCTCGACGTTGCGCTCGACCGTGCCGGGGCCGTCGATCAGCGCGAAGCAGTCGCCCCGGCCGTCGCAGTACGCGACGTTGACCGCGATGTGGGCGAAGTCGTTCTTGCCCGGCAGCGCCACGATGTTGACGTCGATGCCGTCGAGGGCGTGCAGGCCGGTGCGGTCGATCATGGTGCCGGCGTAGTCCGACGCGGTGATAGCGCCCGAGCCGTCGGTCCCGCCGGCGAGCAAGACCGGCGTCGAGGTCGTGGTCGAGGTCGGCCGGACCAGCGGGTTACAGGGCGAGTTGGCGGCGTACCCGCGCGCGATCGTCGTGAAGCCCAGGTTCTTGACCAGCACCGCCGGCGCCAGCGCCGTGACCACCTCGGTGATCGACAGGCGCTTGTAGTCGTAGCGGTCGAGGGCGATCACCGGGCCGGCCACGCCAGCCACGCCGGCCGCGGTGGTGAGGCGCGCGGCGGTCGGGGTCGAGGCGATCGCCAGGGTCGGCGCCACGGTCGCGCGGCCGACCCCGGTCACGGTGAACGCGCCGGCGGCCCCCAGGGTGACCGTGACGCCGAGGTTGGCGGCGTTGATCGCGCTCTGGATCTCGGCGCTGGTGGTCAGGGCGACGTTGGCCGCGGCGACCGTGATCGGCGCCGAGGCCACGCCGTTGACGGTGACGACCAGGGTCTGGCCGGTCAGGTCGTAGTTGGGCGCTGGCCCGGCGGGCGCCGTGACGTTGACCGTGGGCGGCGTCGACTGGAACTCGTCGATCACGACCGAGGTGTTGCTGGGCGCCGTGACCCGGAACGAGCTCGACAGCCGAGCGTCGAACACCAGGGCGACCTGTGCCATCGTCAGGTTGTAGAAGCCGTTGGTCGGCACCAGCACGGTCGGGGTCAGCGCGGCGTCGACGTTGGCCTTGGTGAACTCGACGACCTCGGTGATCGCCGGCACGTCGGGCAGGCCGACGTCCCACGACGACACCGTGAACTTCTTGTCGATCGGGACGGCGACGGTGTCGGTGGCCAGGGCCGTGGTCTTGGTCTTGAGCGTCGGGAGCTGCGCGGCGACCAGCGTCGGCGGCGACGGCACGTTGAGCGCGGCCTGGAATCGGTCGACGGCCTCGACGTACTTCGAGGACTTCATCCGCTCGACCACGTAGTCCTCGTGGGTCGGGTCCATGCGGACGTCGTCGAAGACCTCGAGGGGCTTGATGGCGCCGTTGTCGCTCCACTTGACGTCGACGCGGAAGGCGTCGGCCGGGAAGTTGGTCGAGGCCCCGATGAAGATGCGCAGGTTGGTCGACCAGACGCCGGCGCCGCGGGCGACGAACTGCAGCGCGCTCGGAGGTGAGCCGCCGCCGAGCTGCGACGGCACCGAGGTCGACTGGCCCTTGACCGCGTTGCCCGGCAAGACGCGCACGACGTACGCGCGCCGGCCGCCAGCGGCGAAGAACCCGTTGACGGCGTGGCCGAGGAGGCCGCGCTCGCCCGGCAACAGCTCGCCGAGGCTCTTCTGGTAGTCGGCGAAGCTGGTGCAAAAGTGCGCCATCGCCGGAATGCCGCGGGCGGCCTCGCCGACGAAGGCCGCCGTCGAGGTGCCGACTCCTTCGACGGGTTTGACCCCGCCAGAAACTTCTTCGACGTAGACGCCGGGATGCAGCCTTTCGGGCATGAGACGCTCCTGTCAGTGGACTTCGGGGCTAGGGTCAGTGGACGACGTGCCGGTCGGCGGCACGACCTGCGTGGGACCAGGTTTGGGCGGCGGCACCACCAGGTGACTGGCGGTGACCTCCTCGCGGGTGAACAGGACCAGGTGCGCCGACGACCGCGCGGTGGGATCCTCGAGGAGCGCCGACACCTTGTAGTCGACGCTGGTGTGGTAGAGGTGATTGAGCACGTCGTCGCGGCGCTTGACGCCGGTCTGGAAGTAGAAGCACTGCTCCTGGAAGACCAGCGTGCCGCCGCGCGCGAACTTCACCGGCAGCGCGCGCGACAGGGTCACCTGATCGCCGCTGGTGTTGACCACCAGGGCCTGCGCGCGGGCATCGCTGGCGCGCCAGCCGTCGCTCGACAGCGCGAAGGTGAGCTGGTCGCCGGGCCGGAGCTGAGCCGCCCGGGTCACCGAGGCGCGGAGCCGCGGATCGAGGGCGCCGATCGGCTCGCGCTCGACGTGGACGTGGCCGATGTGGATGGGCTGGGGCAGGGCGCCGGCCAGCGGGCCGAGCGTCGTCACCATGTCGAAGCCGGTGGTGGGGGTGCCCGGCGCGGCGATCGGCGCGACCGGGGTCTGGGTCGCCTCGCTGAGGACCTGGGCCTCGCCGTTCCACCACAGCGCGATCACCCCGGTGGCGCCGTCGACCCGGGCGTGGAGCGTGCCGCCGGTCTGCAGGTTGGTCACGAAGGCGTCGCCGGGTGGCGGGGTCAGCAGTTGGATCCGCAGGCGCGACTGCGCGACCGCGACGACGCCCCCGGTCCCGGTCAGGCTGGCGCGCACGAGGAAGGTGCCGAACAAGAGCGGCGCCGGCGCGCCCGGTGGCTGGAAGCTCTCGACCGTGAGCTCGATCGCGAAGACCTCGACGGCCGGACCGCCGCGCGCGATCGTGAGCACGCGGTAGGCGTCGCCGGCGACCGACGGGGTCGGGAGGCGGAGGCCGAGCGCGACCGCGAACCCGAGCGGCGCCGGGTTGGTGGCGAGCAGCGGATCGGGTACCAGCGGCGGCCGGTAGAGCGTGGCGGCGAAGCGGCCAGCGCCGCTGACTACCAGCTCGTCGTCGACGACCGCGGCCGGGGCGGTGATCGAGAACGCGGCGCCGCTCACTCGATCGACGACGCCGTCACCGCCCTCGAGGTGGAGCAGCGACTCGGCCGTGGTCGGCTCGCCCCGGTTGAGCAGGCGCACCGTGGTGGCGCCCAGCGCGGGATCGGCGGCGAGGAGCGCCGGGCGGAGGGCGATGCTGCCGCGGGTCGGCGCGCTGGCGGCCAGGGCCTCGAACAGCTGCGCCTGCTCGGACTGGGTCGAGGTCCACAGATCGACCCGAACCTCGACGGTGACCGGGCGGGGCGCCGGCAGCTTGTGCAGCTTGAGGCGGCCATCGGTGCGCACCGCCGGGGTGGTCCAGCCCAGCGCCGGGGCCAGATCGTCGGCCACCGGCAGCACCTCGACCGACGAGATCGGCGCGCCCGGCGCGGCGGTCCCCGGCGCGGACGAGATCGCGAGCTGGCGCGTCGCCGGCGACCACGCCACGACCACCTGGCCGAGCGCGGCGTCGATCGCCGGAGAGTCGATGGGCGCGCCTTGATCGTCCTGGACCTGATCGGCCGCGACCGCGGCGGCGATCGCGGCCTGGATCGCCGCCGCCACCGCGGGGCCGGTGGCGTCATCACCAAACGGCGTGACCGGGAGTCCGGCCAGCGCCAGCACCAACCGCGCGCGGCGATCGAAGCGCAACCGGAGCGACCCGGTCGCCGGCAGGGTCAGCGCATCGGGACGGGCCGCGCCGATGATGTGGCCAGGGATCGCGATCAGCCCGTGCGCCGGCTGGCCATGCTCGCGCTCGGGCTCGACGGCGAACGACAGCGGACCGACGACCGACACAAACGGCGTCTCGGGCGGGCGATACGACGGATCGACGTAGCCGTCGCTCGCGAACGCGCGGCGACCGCCGGCTCGCACGGAGAGACGGCTGCGCCACAAGAGTGCTTTGAGAATGTCGTCGACCATCGGCGCTCGGTTCGGACGGTCCCCTATCGTTGTGTAGAGCCCGGAATTCGACAGCCCAAAAACGACGCGAGAACCGCCGGGTAGACGACCACCGGTGGAGCCCCATAGAGAGGATCAAGACGATCCCCCTCGGCTGCACGCTACCGATCTCGCGCGGCCGACGCAAGGGGACTTCTGGTGGGATCGCGAGGCACGCTGCCGCAGGTCGACGAGCGCGCGCAGCTCGATATGGCGGCATCACCGTCGACGAAGTCCCATCGGAGACCGTCGACGGAGACGAGACAGCGCACATCCGGATTGCTGCTGATCGCCAACCTTTGCCATCGGTCGATCGATGCTCGCCGGCTTCTGCGAGACTTGAGAGATCGCGTTCACCGCGTTCCGGAGCGCGAGCGCGGCGGTCGATCGACGGGAGTGGGACCAGCAAGACGGGAGTGGCTCCTCAACCCGTCGCTGACGCGTCACCTGGCCAGGTCAGAGTCGGCACCCGATGTTCGTTTGCCGCGGATCTTTCGGTACTCCAGCGCACCAGCGATGTGGCCAGTGAGACCGAGACCGAGACCGAGGCCGAGACCGAGGCCGAGACCGAGACCGAGGCCGAGACCGAGACCGAGGCCGAGGCCGAGACCGAGACCGAGGCCGAGACCGAGACCGAGACCGAGACCGAGGCCGAGACCGAGACCGAGACCGAGACCGAGGCCGAGACCGAGGCCGAGACCGAGACCGAGACCGAGACCGAGGCCGAGACCGAGACCGAGACCGAGACCGAGACCGAGGCCGAGACCGAGGCCGAGGCCGAGACCGAGGCCGAACCCGAGTCCGAGACCGCGACCACGGGGGAGGGTTTGTCCGAGGTCACCACCACCCCACCGCAGCAGCAGACAGCGGCTGAACGCCGGCCCTCACGCACCACCACCGGTCAGATCACCAACGACGCTCCCGCGATCCGGACCTCTGGGAACAGGTGGGTGGGGGGCCCGTCGGCTGCGCCGATGGGGGAGGGTTTGTCCGAGGTCACCACCACCTGCGCTGAAGCAGACAGCGGCTGAACGCCGGCCCTCACGCGCCACCACCACCGGTCAGATCACCAACGACGCTCCCGCGATCCGGACCTCTGGGAACAGGTGGGAGGGGGGCCCCGTCGGCTGCGCCGACGGGGGGAGGGTTTGTCCGAGGTCACCACCACCTGCGCTGAAGCAGACAGCGGCTGAACGCCGGCCCTCACGCGCCACCGCCACCAGTCACATCGACGGCGACGCTTCCGAGATCCGGACGTTATGGGAGGGGGGCCCCAGCGAATGCTGGGGGGAGGGTCTTTGCGAAAGACCCTCCCGATCAGTACGGCCGGCGGCCGCCGACGTTGCCGCCCGGGGCGTAGTTGCACACGACGGTCGAGCCGTAGCGCAGGCCGGGACACGTATATATGGCGCAGCCGACCTTGGTCGTCTCGCGCCACACGACCTGGGTGTAGTGGCCGCACACGCCGCTGCAGGAGTTGGCGGCGTAGTTGTAGTTGGCCTTCTCGGCCACCCAGCTCGCGGTGGCCGCGGTGCCGCTGGCCTGGCCGCTCGCGCCGTAGATGTTCTCGCCGACGTAGGTCGGGTAGCCCTGAGAACGACCGGCGTTGTGGTCGACCAATCCGGTCGGCGCTTCGGTGTCGCGGCACTGGCGGACCCAGGCGTCGGCGATCGCGGCGAGCGCGGGATCCCAGGTGAGCGGCGGCAGCCCGACCTCGGCCCGGGCGGCGTTGTGCGCGGCGACGGTGCCGACCAGGCCGGCCGGCTCGTTCGCGGGCGGCGGTGCGTCGGGGCCACCGTCGACCGGGCCGCTGGCGCCGTCGCCGTCGCCGCCGTCGTCGGTGGTCGGGGCGCCGTCGTCGCCGGCGCAGGCGGCGAGCGCGGCGGACACGAGCACGGTCGCGATGCGCATGGCGCGATCGTCGCCGTCGGACGCGGTGCGGTCAAGCGTTGACAGCGCCGGGGCGGCCGCGCAGGCTGCCCGCGATGCGCCGGGTCGCGATCGCCCTCTGCTTGACCGGGACGGCCCAGGCGCAGCCGGCCGAGGTGCAGCCGGCCGAGCCCCCGGCCGAGGTGATCGTGATCGTCGACGGCGCGCCCCGCGGCGGCACCGGCGAGCTGACCAGCGCCGAGCCGACCGCCCGCGATCGGCGCCGGGCTCTGGCCGGCACCTCGCTTCTGACCGTGGTCCACGTCGACGAGCGCGAAGGCGAGACCCGCGGGGTCGCCGAGGCCCTGGGCGCCACAGTCGGCGCCGAGGCGCGATCGCTGGGCGGCCTCGGCAGCTTCACCTCGCTGTCGGTGCGCGGCGCCGCGCCGGGGCACACCCAGGTCTCGGTCGACGGCGTGCCGCTGTCGCGCCTGGGCTCGGTCACAGCCGACCTGTCGCGCTACGACCTCGACAGCTTCGCGCGGGTCGAGCTGTATCGCGGCGCGGTCCCGGTGACCCTCGGCGGCGCCGGCGTCGGCGGCGCCCTCGATCTGGTCAGCCGGGTTGGACCGGCCCCGACCGGGGAGCGCTGGCACCTGACCGTCGGGGCGGGCTCCTTCGGCGCGCGCTCGGCCCGGGTCCGGTTCGGGGCCGGCGATCCCGACGAGCGGGCGGTGGCGGCCGAAGTCGGCTACGCCGGCGCCACCGGCGACTACACCTACTTCGACGACGGTGGCACCAACCTGACGCCGGCCGACGATCGCACCTCGGTGCGGGCCAACAACGGCTTCGATCAGCTCGACGGCGTGGTCCGCGTGGCCGGCCGCGACGCCGACGATCTGTGGCGCGGCGGGGCGCGGTGGATCGCGCGGCGCCAGGGCGTCCCGGGCACCGGCTGGGACCCAGCGCTGGCGACCTCGCTGGCGACCGCCGGCGCCACCCTCGACGGCGCGATCGAGCGCGCCCGGCCGGGGGGCCACGACGGCCTGACCGCGCGGCTGGCTGGCTTCGTCACCGTCGAGGCCCAGCGGTTCCGCGATCCCGACGACGAGCTCGGCACCGCGACCCAGGATCGCTCGTATCTGACGGTGGGCGGTGGGGCCCAGGGCGCCATCGGCTGGCTGGTCGGCCGGCACCGCGCGACCGCCGCGGTCGAGCTGCGCGCCGATCACTACCGCGATCGCGAGGTCGGGGCGATGGCCGGCCGCGACACCGCCGGCGAGCGCGTGGGCGCCGCGCTCGCGGTGGCCGACGACCTCGGCGCCTGGGGTGGACGGATCGCGATCGAGCCCGCGATCCGGATCGAGGCGCTGCGCACCGTGCCACTCGCGGATCCGGCGGATGCGGATCCGACCCCCGCCGCGCCGCGGCACGAGCTCTTGATCAGCCCGCGCGTGGCCGGCCGGGTCCTGGCCACCGCCGACCTCGCGGTCAAGGCCAGCGTCGGCCGCTACGGCCGGGTGCCGACCGCCCTCGAGCTGTTCGGCGACCGCGGCTTCATCGTCGGCCGGCCCGACCTCGCAGCCGAGCGCGGCTGGGCCGGCGACCTCGGCCTGGTCTACGCCGCCGGTCGCGGCCTGGGTCCGGTCGATCGCGTCTACGCCGAGGCCGCGGTCTTCGCGGCCCGCCCGACCGACGTGATCGCGTTGATCACGACCGGCGGCGGCGTGACTCGGCCGCAGAACCTCCCGGGCGCCGAGCTCGTGGGTCTCGAGCTCACCGCGACCGCGCGCCTGGCCCGGACCCTCACTGCGACCGCCAACTACACCTACACCGACGCCCGCCTGCGCGCCGACGCCATGAGCCTCGACGGCAAGCGCCTGCCGGGGCGCCCGGCCCACGCCGCCTACGTGCGCGCCGACGCCGCGCGGCGGTGGCGCGGTCGCCAGCTCGCGCTGTCGGCCGACGCGGCCTACACCAGCGGCAGCTTCGTCGACGAGGCCAACCTGGCGCCGGTGCCGCGCCGGATGCTGTTCGGCGCTGGGGCCAAGGTCGACCTGACCGCTCGCCTGGCGCTCGGCGTCGAGGTGAAGAACCTGCTCGATCGCCGGATCGAGACGGTCGCGCTCACGCCGCCGCCGCGCCCGGATCTCGCGACGGTCCCGAAGGCGCTGGCCGATCAGGCCGGCTTCCCGCTTCCAGGTCGGGCGATGTACGTGCGGCTCGACGCGCGCTTCTGATCCGCAAACGATCGGTTGCACTGCCCTGGGGCGCTCACGCCCGGCGCGTCTGTCCCACACTGGCGACCCTCGACGCTCATCGCCCGACGGCGTCGCGGTGCGCAGGTGCGCGTGCAACGCGGCGGTGCTCCGACGATGTGCGCGCCCGCGCACTCGCCCGCCGAGGCAAAACGCCCGCGTCGCGCTGTGGCGCTGCGCCGCACTGTCACGAGCGTCGCGCAGCGATGGGGCGTCAGGGCTGTGCGCTCTCGCCCACCCGCGATCTCCGTCGAGACGTGGGCTGACACGCGCTGACCACCGCTGGCCCGATCGGGGGCGCTGTCAGCCCGCGACGATCCCGCTGCGGTCAGCGCGCTTACCAAGGCGCGCGGGACTGTGGCGTCGAGGTCGCGCGGCGCCGATGTGGGTCTAGCAGCGCGCGCCGGGCTGGCGCAGCGACGAGCTGGCGCAGCGCGCGTCTCTCGCGACGCTGGCATCCCACGTGAAAAGGGCAGCGGCCACGGAGGACATGATGAAGCGCTCTCTCGTCACGCTGGGCCTGGCCCTCTCTACGCAGCTCGCGGCCTGCATGGTTGGCGACTCGACCGACACCCTCAATCAGGATCTCACCTTCGAGGAGTTCAAGGCTCTGACCTACCTCGAGCCGTGGGCCGACGGCGTCTACATCATCAACGGCGACACGCCGGTCCACAACGAGAAGGCGCTCTACGAGGAGTGGCTCGCCATCTACGGTGGTCAGGAGCTGATCGTCAACACCTCCGGCGGCGTCGACACCAAGTGGAGCGACACCCAGAAGCTGAACCTCACCTACTGCGTGAGCGACACCTTCGGCGCCAACAAGACCAAGGTGCTCGCCGCCTTCGACAAGGCCACCACGCTCGGCTGGGAGGTGCGCGGCAACGTCAACTTCATCCACCTCACCGCCCAGGACGCCAACTGCACCGCGTCGAACACCAACGTCGTCTTCGACGTCCGCCCGGTCAACGTCGGCGGCCAGTACCTGGCGCGCGCGTTCTTCCCCAACAACGCCCGGTCGTCGCGCAACGTCCTCATCGACAACACCGCGTTCGATCCCAACCTGACCTGGCCCCTCGAGAACATCATCGCCCACGAGCTGGGCCACGCCCTGGGCTTCCGCCACGAGCACACCCGCCCCGAGTCGGGCGCGTGCTTCGAGGACAACAACTGGCGGCCGCTCACGCCCTACGACTCGGCGTCGGTCATGCACTACCCGCAGTGCAACGGCACGTCGAGCAACCTGGCCTTCACGCAGCGCGACACCGACGGCATCGTCGCGCTGTACGGCGCGCCCGGCGGCAACCCGCCGCCGCCGCCGCCGCCGCCGCCGCCCGGCGGCACGCAGACCTGGACCGGCAGCCTGACCCAGGGGTTGTTCCGCGTCGTCGGTGGGCCGATCGCGGTGCGCTCGGGCACCACGCTGACCGTGACCATGACCGGCACCGGCGATCCCGATCTCTACGTGCGCTTCAACAGCGCGCCGACCCGCAGCCGCTTCTCGTGCCGCCCGTACCTGTCGAGCGCGACCGAGACCTGCACCTTGACCGTGCCGAGCACCGCCACGTCGTTCTACGTCGCGGTCGATGGCTACACCGCGTCGACCTACAACGTGACCGCGACCTACACCCCGCGTTGAGCGCGCCGCGACCGGGTCACTCGCGCGGGTTCGCGCAGTAGACCTCGGCCACGACCTCGATGGTCTGACTGGGCGAGGTGTTGCGGTAGTCGCAGCGCCAGCTCGACGCCGCGTCGCCGTCGGTCATCCCGAGCGGGCGGGCCGCGACCAGCTCGGCGACCCACTGCGGATCGGCGTAGCAGCCGCCGCTGATGAGGAGCTCGCGGGCCCGGCCGCAGGTCGCGACCACCGACGCGACCTGGTTGGGACCGACCGAGACTCGGGCCTCGCGGCGGGCGAGGTCGGACTTGGCGGCGTAGGCGCCCGGTGGCCCGGCTGGGCCGCGCGGGCCCTGTGGACCCTGCGGGCCCTGGAGCCCCTGGGGACCCTGGAGGCCCTGGACGCCCTGGGCGCCCTCGGGGCCGGGCGGACCGGGTGGGCCCGACGGCCCGGGTGGTCCCTCGGGGCCGACCCCGGCCGGACCCATCGGTCCGAGCGCGCCCGGCGGACCGGCGACGCCGGGCGGACCGGGTGGACCGGGTGGGCCGGCCAGGTCGGCGTTGGGGCCCAGCGCCGCCAGCTCGACGGCGACCTTGCGGGCGTCGACCTTGGTGCCGGTGCGCTCGATGGCCTCCAGGCGGCCCTCGGCCTCGGCCAGACGGCGCTTCAGCTCGTCGACCCGACCGTCGGGCGCGGTGCCGCGGCACCCGGCGAGGGCGAGGGCGCCGACGAGGAGGCCGAGCATCCGAGGCACCGCGCGATGGTAGCCGACCGTCCCCCGCGGCCGGGCCTGACGGCGGATTTTTTGCCCCGGCCGGCGAGCCGGCGTACCACCGAAGCGATGAGCGAGCCCCTGATCGCCCTCCACGGCGCTGGCCTGGCCTGCGGCGTCCAGCCGATCCTGGTCGACGCCGAGCTCGCCATCGCCCCCGGTGAGGTCGCGGTGGTGTCGTCGGCGGCCGGGCGAGGCGCGACCGCGGTGGTCGAGGCCCTGACCGGGCTGCGCGCCGCCACCGGCCGGGTCGCCCTGGCCGGGCGCGACGTCGGCAAGCTGCGGGCGTCGTCCTTGGTCCACCTGCGTCGCCGCCTCGGCGTCGTGCCGCAGGATCTCGGGCTGGTGCCGGGCGCGACCGCGCTGGCCCAGGTCGCCCTGGCGCTCGAGGTCGCCGGCGTCGGCCGCCGCGATCGCCTGGCCCGCGCGCGCGCCGCGCTGGCCGACCTCGAGGTGCCGGCCGAGCGCTCGACCGAGGCCCTGCCGATGGCCGAGCGTCAGCGGGTCGCGTGGGCCCGGGCCTTCGTCCGGAACCCGGACATCGTGCTCGCCGATCAGCCGACCAGCCACCAGGACGCCGACGGCGGCGAGCGCTTCGTCGCCCGCCTGACCGCGGCGGTCGCGGCCGGCGCCGCGGCGTTGATCTTCACCCGCGATCCGCAGCTCCTGGCCGCCGCCGGGCGCGCCGGCTGGCGGACCTTGACCTGGCACCGCCACCAGCTCGTCGACCCGGCCGCGATCGCGGTCGAGCCGATCGACGCCGCGGCGCTGGTCGAGGCCGAGATCGCGCGCCCGATCCCCGAGCCCGAGCTCGAGGCGATCCCCAACGTCGTGCCGTTCCCGGTGGCGCGCTCGGCCGGACATCGCCGCTGATGCTGGCCACCCTGCGCTCCTTGATCGCGCGCTCCCTCGCGCTCCTCACCCGGCGGCGCGGTGCGTCGCTGTGGGCGATCGCCGTGGTCGCGGCCGCGCTGGCCGGCGTCGCCGCCACCCGGCTGGCCGCCCGCGAGGTCGGGCAGTGGTCGCGGCAGGCCGAGGCCCAGGCCTCGATGGTGGTCTACCTCGACGAGGGGGCCACCGCCGAACAGGCCCAGGCCCTGGCGGCCCGGGTCGAGGGCCTGGGCGGCGTGGTCGCGGTCGCGGTGGTCAGCGCGGCCGAGGCCAGCGATCGCCTGCGGGTCGCGCTCGGCGCCCAGGACCAGCTCCTCGACGGGGTCGATCCCGCGAGCCTGCCGATCTCCCTCGAGATCACCCTGGCCAGCGGGCTGGCCGAGGTCGCGGCCGCCAGTCCGGTCGTCGCCGAGCTGCGGGCCACCGCTGGCGTCGAGGACGTCCAGGTCACCCGCGACGCCAGCGCGCCGTTGGCCGCGGCGCTGGCCCGCTTGAGCCGTCTGGCCTGGCTCCTGTTCGTGGTGGTCGGCGTCGGCGCGGTGATCGCGATCGCCGCCGCGATCCGGTTGCATCTGGCGGCCGACGCCCGCGAGCGGCGCGCGCTGATCCTCCTCGGCGCGAGCGGCTGGTTGACCCGCGGTCCGTCGATCGGCGCCGGCCTCGCGGTCGGCGTCCTCGGCGCCGCGCTGGCGCTGGCGGTCGGCCGCGCCCTGGGCGCGACCGCCGACCTCGGCGGGATGCTCGACCCGGCGGTGTGGACCCTCGACGCGATCGGCCTGACCATGGCCCTCGGCGCCGGCCTCGGCCTCGCCGGCGGCACCCTGGCCGGGGTCCGCGATGCGTAGCGCGCTGGCGCTGGCCGCGGCGCTCTTCGTCGGCGTGCGCGTCGCGCCCGCCCAGCCGACCGCGCGCCCTCCGGCTCCGCCCGTCGAGCTGGTCGAGCAGCTCGACGCCGAGGCCGCGATCGCCGCCCGGGCCCGCGACCAGGTCCTCGCCAAGCAGCACGAGCAGCAAGCCGCGCGGGTCCGTCGCGCTCGCCTGGCCTACAAGCTCCTGCGCGGCGCCACCTCGCCGCTGGCGATCGCGCCGTCGGATCGCCTGGCGATCGCGCGCGCCCGCTCGACCGCGCGTTTGCTCCTGGCCCGCGATCAGGCCGAGCTCGCGCTCCTCGCCGACGAGGTCGATCAGCTCACCGCGGCCATGCTGCGGATCGCCAGCGATCGCGCCCGCGCCGCACCGCCGCCGGCCGAGCTGCGGTTGCGGCGGCCCGCGGTCGGCACGATCGTGCGCCGGTTCGGCGCCCTGGTCCACGACGACAGCCGCGCCACGCTGGCCCGGCGCGGGATCGATCTCGAGGTCGCCCGCGGCGCCGAGGTGATCGCGCCGGCCGACGGCGTGGTCCGCTACGCCGGCCCGATCCGCGGCCTCGAGCACGGCGTGGTCCTCGACTGCGGCGGCGTGTGGCTGGTGCTCGGCAAGCTCGGGCCGCCGACGGTCGCGACCGGCGCCCAGGTCGAGGTCGGCGCGCGCCTGGGGGCCGCGGCGCGGACCCGGGTCTACCTCGAGGTGCGGGTCCCGGTCGGCCCCGGCGGTCGGCCGATCGATCCCGAGCCGCTGCTCGCCGACTGACGGCGTCGCGCGCGTCCGCCGCCGGGCCCGCCTGGCACCGGCGTGGGCGATCGCGCTACCATCACCGGGTGTCGCGGGCCAGCCACGTCGCGAGCTTCGCCGCCGGCTGCGTGGTCGCGGCGGCGGTGACCGCGGCGGCGCGCCCGCGCCGCGCCGACGCCGTGCGGTTCCAGAGCCTCGACACCTTCGCCCAGGCCCTGGCCTACGTCGGCAGCCAGTACGTCACGCCGGTCGACGAGCGCCGCCTGATGTACGCCGCGACCCGCGGCATGGTCGCCAGCCTCGACCCGTACTCCGCGTTCTTCTCGCCCACCGAGTACCGTCGGCTGCGCGAGGACACCGACGGCGAGTTCGGCGGCGTCGGCCTGGCGCTCGGCCCCGGCGGGCCCGACGACGCCATGCCCCACGCCCTGGGCTGGCCGATCGTCGACGAGGTGATCCCGGGTTCGCCGGCCGCCGCCGTCGGCCTGGCCGTCGACGATCGACTGGTCGCGGTCGACGGCGCGATGACGATCGGCGACGAGGCCCAGGACGAGCGCTTCTGGGATCAGCGCCTGCGCGGCGCGCCGGGCACCCGCGTCGAGGTCCGGATCGCGCGCCCGGGCTGGCCGACCCCGCGGACCTTCGAGCTGGTCCGGGCGCAGATCAAGGTGCCGTCGGTCGAGCACGAGGCCCTGTCACCCGGCATCGGCTACCTGGCGATCCGTCGGTTCCAGGACGCCACCGCCGCCGACGCGAGCGCCGCCCTGGCCGGCCTGGCGCGGGCCGGCGCGGCCCAGGTCATCCTGCTCGATCTGCGCACCGACTCCGGCGGCCTGATCGATCAGGCGATGGCCGTGGCCGACGAGTTCCTCGAGCGCGGGGTGATCGTGACGATCCGCGGCCGCACCTCGACCGTCGAGGTCCACCAGGCCAAGCCGGGTGGCGCCGGCACCGCGGCCCGGGTGATCGTCCTGGTCAACGCCGAGACCGCGTCGGCCGCCGAGATCCTCGCCGGCGCGCTCCAGGATCATCGGCGGGCCACGGTCCTCGGCATGAAGACCTACGGCAAGGGCGCGATCCAGACCTACTTCGACCTCGACGATGGCTCGGGGCTGAAGCTCACGACCAACCGGTACCTCACCCCGGCCGGCCACGAGGTCGAAGGGCGCGGGATCACCCCGGATCTCGAGGTCCCCGAGTTCGCCCCCGAGGTCGTGGTCGCCGGCGCGCCCGCCGACCCCGAGCCACCGGCCGCACAGCCGGTGCAACCCGTGGATAACCGTGCGATACTTTCGGCCAGGCTCGAGGACGACCACCAACTTCGCATCGCCTACCAAACCGCCCAGCGCTGGCTGGGGTCCAAGTGAAACCCGCGCCGCTTGGGGCAAGCGCTGGCCGTCGCCAGCGGAGATGAGCCGATGTTCAAACTCGTGATCCAGGATGATGAGGGCAAGACCACGGTCGTCCCGTTGGTGCGCGACGAGATCACCATCGGCCGCAAGGAAGGCAATACGATCCGCCTGACCGAGCGCAACGTCTCGCGCAAGCACGCTCGGATCAGCCGGGCCAACGGCGCGGTCGCGATCGAGGACCTCGGCAGCTACAACGGCGTCCGGGTCAACGGCACCCGGATCTCGCAGCGCACGGTGCTCGCGGTCAGCGACCGGGTCCAGATCGGCGACTACCTGATCGAGCTGAAGGCCGAGGGCGTCGAGCAGCCGGTCAACTACGAGGACGCCCGCACGGTCCCGATCGAGCGCATCGACCCGGCCCAGCTCGCGGCGGCGATGCCGTCGGCGGTGCCGGCCGCGGTGCCGATGGGGCTAGCGGACACCGACCCGACCCAGCGCGCGGTCGCGCCCCAGGCCATGGCTGCGGCCGGCCCGGTCGCGCGCCTCGTGGTGCTGTCGTCGAACTTCGCGGGCCGCGAGTTCCCGCTGACCAAGACCGAGATGGTGATCGGGCGGACCGACGACAACGACGTCGTCATCAACCACCGCTCGATCTCGCGCAACCACGCCAAGGTCGTCCGCGAGCCGTCCACCGGGCGCTACACGATCATGGATCTGCAGTCGTCCAACGGCGTGCGGGTCAACGGCGAGGACTACGGCAAGGTCGAGCTGCGGCGCGGCGACACCGTCGACCTCGGCCACGTCCGCTTCCGCTTCGTCGACGCCGGCGAGGACTTCGTCTTCGGGCGCGACGCCCAGATCGCCGACGTCCCCACGGGCAAGAGCAAGTCGTGGCTGTTCGCGTTGCTCGGCCTGGTGGTGGTCGGCGGCGTGGTCGTGGTGGTCGTGTCGAGCGGCGGCGGCGGCAAGAAGAAGCCCGACGCCGCGGCGAATCAGGGCGGCAGTGGCTCGGGGGCCGTCGCGGTCGCACCCGCCGGCACCGGCAGCGGCAGCGCGGCCGACGTCCCGAGCCCGCCCGATCCAGGCCCGCCGGACCCCGGCGCTGGCAGCGGCACCGGCGTCGGCACGGGCAACCCGGCTGGCAACCCGACCGGCGGCTCGGCCGCGGTCGCGCCGCCGGATCCGGGGCCGCCGGATCCGGGGCCGGGCACGGGCCCTGGTCCCGCGGTCGCCACCGGCGATGTCGGCAAGCTCATCGCCGACGCCCGCGCTGCGATCAACGCCAACGACTGGGCCGAGGCCTCGAACCTGGCGGCGCAGGCGCAGAAGGCCGACCCGGGCAACACCGAGGCGCGGGCCCTGGCCAGCCAGGCCAAGGACGAGCTCGCCAGCCAGATCGCCTACAACGAGTTCAGCGCCTCGGCGAGCCGCAAGCAGTACGACGACGCCATCGCCGCCTTCGAGCGGATCCCGACCCAGTCGGTCTACAAGAACAAGGCGCGCGACGGCCTCGAGCGCCTGCACAACCAGTACACCGCCGACGTGAAGGCCAAGGCGCAGTCTCTGGCCAAGGCCCGCAAGTGCCGTGACCTGGAGCGCCTCGCCAACGACGCGGCCAAGCTGTTCTCCGACGCCGCGGCCGCCGTTCGCGCGGTGCCCTGCGAGGAGCAGGTCGCGAGCAAGCCGCCGGGTGGCGGTGACCCCAACCCCGGCGGCTCCGACCCCGGCCCGTCGGGTGGTGACCCCGCGGCCCTCATCGACGAGGCGTCGAAGGCCGCGCTCAACGGTCAGTGGGCGCTGGCCCTGGCCCGCGCCGAGGAGACCCTGCGCAGCGGGCCGTCGTCGGCGGTCGCCAGCAAGGCCATCAACATCGCCGCCCTGTCTGCCTGCCGCATCAAGAAGTACGACAAGGCCAAGGTCTACTACAACAAGGCCGTCAGCCAGCAGCAGCGCACGTCGATCCGCCAGGCCTGCCTGCAGGCGTCGGGATCGAAGTTCGATCCGGGGGCGTGATCGTTTTTTTTTGAGGGTCTTTCGAAAGACCCTCCCCCGGGGACCGGGGCCCCCTCCCAAAACGTTCCGACCTGACCTCGGGCACCGCTGCCGTGATGAAGGTGGGGCGTGGCGCGGGAGCGTGCGATGCGATGCGGCTCGGACTCGGACTCGGACTCGGTCTCGGGTTCGGACTCGGACTCGGTCTCGGGTTCGGACTCGGACTCGGTCTCGGGTTCGGACTCGGACTCGGACTCGGTCTCGGGTTCGGACTCGGGATCGGAGATTCGGGGCGGGGTCGGGCTCGGGTTCGGGATCGGGGATCGGGATCGGGACTCGGGATCGGGATCGGGATCGGGATCGGGGTCGGGGGCGGGGGCGGG
>JAGPCY010000026.1 GCA_018057825.1 Kofleriaceae bacterium
CTCCGCTTCGTCCTGCCGCCACGTCGCTCGGAACGTCGTTACGACCGCGTCGTCAAACGCAAGGACAGTCCCTACGCGCGTAAGTCCACGGCCCACCGGGCGAAAGCCGTTAACTGACCGGCATTGGAGACCGAGACCGAGACCGAGACCGAGACCGAGGCCGAGACGGAGGCAGAGGCCGAGGCCGAGGAGGATCGAGGGGACGACGACGCTGACCGCGATGCGGTAGGCTCGGGGGCATGACGTTGGCCCGCGAGCTCGAGGTCGCCAGCGCTCTGGCCCGCGAGGCTGGCGCGCTGGTCGTGGCCATCCGCGACCGCGGGCCGGCCGCGCTGGGCGTCGAGCACAAGGCCGGCGACGAGCCGGTGACGGTCGCCGATCGCGCCGCCTCAGAGCTGATCGTCGCCGGGCTGGCCGCCGCCTTCCCCGATGACGTGATCGTCAGCGAGGAGTCGGCCGATGACCTGGCGCGGCTCGGCGCGTCGCGGGTGTGGTTCGTCGATCCGATCGACGGCACCAAGGACTTCATCCGCGGCACCGAGGGCTTCGCGGTGATGATCGGCCTGTGCGTCGACGCCCGGCCGGTCGCCGGGGTGGTCTTCCAGCCGACCGGCGGCCGGCTGTTCGCGGCCGCCCCCGGCCGCGGCGCCTGGGTCGAGCGCCCCGACGGCAGCGCCGGGCCGCTGACGGTGTCGACGGTCGACGAGGTCGGCGCGATCCGCCTGGTCGCCTCCGCCTCGCATCGCTCGCCGATGATCGATCAGGTCAAGGGCGCGCTCGGCATCGCCAACGAACTCAACATCGGCTCGGTCGGGCTCAAGCTGGCGCTGATCGCCGCCGGCGAGCGCGACCTCTACGTGAACCCGTTCCCCAAGTGCAAGGCCTGGGACACCTGCGCTCCGGAGGCGATCCTGGTGGCGGCCGGCGGCGCCCTGACCGACACCTGGGGCGAACCTCTGCGCTACGACGAGCTCGACCTCAGCCGGCCGCGCGGGCTGGTCGGGTCGAACCGACGGGTCCACGCCGCGGCCCTGACCCGACTGGCCGCCCTGTTCCCGCGCCGATCGTGACGATCGCGCGAGCGCGTGGGAACTTTTCGCCGGGTCGCGGGTGGAACCTGGGGTGATGACCGCCCGCGCCGCCGTTCGCCGTCCCGCGGACGAGCTCGACGACCTGACCCTGCGGCGGGCCCAGGCCGGCGATCCCGCGGCGCTGCGGACCCTGGTCGAGCGCTACCAGCGGCCGATCTGGGATCTGTGCTGGCGGATGGCGGCCCCCATCGGCCTGGGCGATCGCGCCGAGGATCTGACCCAGGACACCTTGGTGCGGGTGTGTCGCGCGTTGCCCACCTTCGATCCGCGCGGGCCGGCGCGGCTGTCGACCTGGATCCTGACGATCGCCGCGCGCCTGGCGCTCAACGAGCTGCGGCGCCAGCGACCAGAGCCCCTGGGCGACGAGGTGATCGCGGCGAGCGCCGCCACGCCGCGCCAGCACCACGAGGCCCGCGAGGCCGGCGAGCGGATCGCCGCCGCGGTCGGCCGCCTGACCGCCGAGGCCCGGGCGGTCTTGATCCTGCGCGACGTCTACGAGCTCGATTACGAGGCGATCGCCACCGCGCTCAGCCTCGAGCTGGGCACGGTCAAGTCGCGCCTGGCCCGGGCCCGGGCTGCGGTCCGGGCCACGCTGGCCGCCGAGGGAATGACGCCATGAGCGACGACGACGACCGCCTCGACCTGTCGGCCTGGACCGCACCACCGCCCCCCGCGGGGTTGACCGACCGCGCCCTCGATCGGCTGGACGGTCGCGCGTCGGCCCACGCCCTGCCCGACCTGGCGCCGCGCCGCCGGTGGCGGTGGGCGATCGCCGGCGCGGCCCTGGCCGCGGCCGCCTTCGCTGGGGCGATCGTGGCGTCGCGCACACCGACGCGGGGCGCCGGCGCCGGGGGCGTCACCGCCACCGCGGCGACCGCGGTCGAGCTCGCCGACGGCGTCGAGGCGCTGATCGAGGCCGGGGCGACGATCACCTGGACCACCGACGGCGAGGTCGTGCGGATCGCGCACCAGGCCGGCGTCGTCACCTACCGCCAGCGCGGCGCGCGCCGCCTGGCCATCACCACCCCGGCCGCGACGCTGTCGTCGGCCCGCGCCACCTTTCGCGTGGAGGCTCCCATGAACCGCACCCTCATCGCCGGCGCTGCCGTCGGGCTGGCCGGCGTCGTCGCCATCATCGTCTACGACGGCTCGGTCGAGGCCAAGCGCCCGGCCGGCGACGCCGAGACCCTGCGCCCCGGCGGCGAGACCCGCCTGGCGATCGCCCCGACCCCGACCGACCGCCCCGACCGTCCTCGACCGACGGCGGTGGTCGCCGCGGCGGTCGACCGCGCGCGCCGCGCCGAGGTGGCCCAGGCGATCGCGGCGGCGCGGTCCCGGCCGGCGGGCGCGGCGCCGCTCGGGTCGGCCGGCGCGGCCGTCGTCGGCACGGCGCCACCGGTCGACGACGCGACCCCCGGCGAGCTGACCAAGGACGAGATCCGCGCCGGCGTGCGCGAGGTCGTCCCGCTCATCACCGAATGCTACGAGCTCGAACTCGCGAAGGATCCGACGGCGCGGGAGGCCACGGTCAAGGCGCGCTTCACGATCGACAGCGCCGCCGACGTCGGCACGGTGGTGACGGTCGGCGACCTGGCGATCGACGGACGCCTGGGCGCGTCGACCGAGTTCCGCGACTGCATGACGGCGACCCTCGAAGCGGTGGTGCTGCCACCCCTGGGCGACGGCGGCTCCCTCGAGGTGAACTACCCGTTCGTCTTCCGCGCCAGCGACGACGACGAAGGGGAGCCACCGACGCCGGCGGCCGCCGCGCCGCCGGACGCGCCCCGGCCCACGCCGGCGGGGTCGCGCGCGACTGCCCCGCAGAAGCCGGCCGACGGGGCCGCGAAGCCGGCCAACGGGGCCACCACCGCGGACCTCACCAGCGCCGCGACCGAGGCCGCGCTCAACGCGCAGTGGGGTCGCGCCCTCGAGCTCGCCCAGGCCGGGCTCGCCGCCGGCGGCTCGGAGACCGATCGCTCGAAGCTAGTCAACATCGGCGCGCTGGCGGCGTGTCGGATCCGTCGCTACGACGAGGCGCGGGCGTTCTACCGCCTGGCCAAGCCGGCGCAGCAGCGGGTGATCGAGCAGGCGTGCCTGCAGGCCTCGAACGGCGCGTTCACGCCGGCGCAGTAGGGCACCGAGACCGAGACCGAGGCCGAGACCGAGACCGAGACCGAGGCCGAGACCGAGGCCGAGACCGAGACCGAGACCGAGACCGAGGCCGAGGCCGAGGCCGAGACCGAGGCCGAGACCGAGACCGAGACCGAGACCGAGGCTGAGGCGCTAGGTCGAGGTGCCGGCGATCGTCATGTGCGAGACCCGCACGGTCGACGCCACGGTCGAGCTGCGCCAGTCGGCGTCATCGCCGACCGCGTCGATCCGCTGCAGGAGCTGATCGAAGTTGCACGACACGGTGATCTCGGACACCGGGTAGGTCAGCTCGCCGCCCTCGATCCAGAAGCCGGCCGCGCCGCGCGAGAAGTCGCCGGTCACCGGGTTGAAGCCGAAGCCCATCATCGAGGTGACGTACAGGCCGCGGCCGGTCGAGCGGATGAGCTCCGCGGCCGACGACGTGCCCGGGAGCAAGATCAGGTTCGACGTGGTCGGCCCGGGGTTGCCGCCGATGCCGCGCCCCGAGGAGCCGGTCGACGCGCGACCGAGCTTGCGCGCTGCGTAGGTGTCACACAAGACCGTGTCGAGCACGCCGGCCCGCACCAGGGTGTTGTCGCGGGTCGGCAGGCCATCGCCGTCGAAGGGCCGCGACCCTGGGGCCCGCGGCAGGTGGGGACGATCGACGATCGTCACCAGCGGCGACGCGATCAGCGTGCCCTCGCGGCCGAGCAGGTAGGTGGCCTTGCGCCAGAACGCCGCACCGTTGGCCACCGAGTACACGGTGCCGACCAGCGAGCGCGTGACCTCGGGCGCGAACACGACCGGGCACTCCTGGGTCGCGATCTTGCGCGAGCCGAGCTGAGCCACGGTGCGGCGGGTCGCCTCGCGGCCGATCGCCTCGGGATCCTCGAGCCGCGCCAGGAAGCGATCCGCGGTCCACCAGTAGCCGTTGCGCTTCTTGGGTGTGGTCTCGCTGGTGTCGTCGGCGATCGGCTCGACCACCAGCGACGCGTAGGACCCACGGTAGCCACCGACGAAGCCGCCCGAGGTCGCGAAGGCGCTGGCGCTGGCCGAGCGCGAGAAGGTCGCGCCGTCGGAGTTGGTGATGCGCGGGTCGGCGGCCCGGGCCGCGGCCTCGCCGGCCACGCAGCGCGCCAGGCCCCAGGCGGCGTCGACCTCGGCGACCGCCGGGTCGTACAGATCGAGATCGGGGTACGAGGTGGCCAGCTCCGACGGATCGGGCGCGGCCGCGAACTCGTCGGGCTCCGACAGCGTGGCCAGGGCCACGCTCTCGGCCACGAAGGCGGCCAGGGCGCCGTCGCGCAGATCCGAGGTGTAGGTCACCGCGCGGCGGCCGTCCTTGAAGACGCGCAGCCCGAGGGCCCGGCTGCCGGCCTCCTGGACCAGCTCGGGCTGGCCCAGGCGAACCTTGACCGTCAGCTCGGAGCCGTCGCTGACCAGGACCTCGGCGGCGTCGGCGCCGGCGGCCCGGCACAGCCCGACCACCTTCTCGGCCTGGGCGCACAGCTCGCGCACGGTGGCGTCGGTCTTGTGGGCGCTCATGGGGCCTGGGTCCCGCCGACGGTGATCGCGCCGATGCGGACGGTCGGCGTTCCGACCCCGACCGGGACCGACTGGCCGTCCTTGCCGCAGGTCCAGATGCCGTCGGACAACGCGAAGTCGTTGCCGAGGAGGTCGACCTTGCGCATGGCCTCCGGGCCGTTGCCGATCAGGTTGACGCCCTTGAGCGGCGCGGTGAGCTTGCCGTCCTCGATCAGGTAGCTCTCGGTCAGGCTGAACACGAAGTCTCCGTTCGAGATGTTGACCTGGCCACCGCTGAACCGCTTGGCGTAGATGCCGCGCTTGACCGAGGCGATGATCTCCTCGGGGGCGTGGGGCCCCGGGGCCAGGAGGGTGTTGGTCATGCGCGGCAGCGGCATCTCGCGGAACGACTCGCGGCGGCCATTGCCGCCGGGCGCGACCCCGAAGTGGCGGGCGCTCAGGCGATCGTGCATATAGCCGACCAGGACCCCGCGCTCGATCAGCACGTGGCGACCACCGGGCTGGCCCTCGTCGTCGACGTTGATCGAGCCGCGCGAGCTGGCCAGGGTGCCGTCGTCGATCACCGTGCACAGCGGCGAGGCCACGACCTGGCCGAGCTGCCCCGAGTAGTTCGAGGTCTCCTTGCGGTTGAAGTCCGCCTCGAGGCCGTGACCGACCGCCTCGTGGAGCAGGATGCCGGAGTCGCCGGGCGCCAGGACCACCGGCATCTCGCCGGCCGGGGCGTCGCGCGCGTCGAGCATCGCGATCGCCACGCGGACGGCCTCACGGCCGTGGCTGGCGGCGTCCTTGCCGGGCTGCGCGAAGTACTCCATGCCGAACCGCCCGCCGCCGCCGGAGCTGCCGCCCTGGCGCTTGCCGTCGCCCTCGGCGACCACCGACACGCCGAACCGCATGAGCGGCTGGACGTCGCGGGCCATGCGCCCGTCGGAGGTGAAGACCAGGATCTCCTTGATCTGCTCGACCAGGGAGGCGTCGACCTTGACGACGCGCGAGTCGGCGGCGCGGGCCGCGCGATCGGCGGCGTACAGGAGCGCCAGCTTGTCGGCCGGGGGCTCGCTCAGCGTCGTGCGCTCGACCGGGTAGAAGTCGGGCAAGGCCACCGCGTGGACCGCGACCGGCTGGGTGCGGCCGCCGCCCGAGGCGATCTGACCGGCGATCCGCGCGGCGTGGGCCATGCGCTCCCAGGTCAGCTCCTCGGTGTAGGCGTAGCCGGTGGCGTCGCCCTGGTTGACCCGGACGCCGAGCCCGAGGGTGACCCCGCGGCCGACGCTCTTGACCTTCTCTTCTTCGAGCGCGTAGCTCGCGGTGACGCGGAACTCGAAGTACAGGTCGGCGGCGTCGCCGCCAGATGACAGCGCGATCGCCAGCAGGCGCTCGGCGAGCGCGGCGTCGATCGCGGCCTCGCCGCCGGGCGCGAACGGCGCGGTCAGCTCGGGGGGCGCGTGGGTGGGCATCGCCAAACTATAGTCGGGCGGCGCCGAGGCGCCCGTGTCGGCCGGCGAGTTTCGTCGGCGATCCGCCGCCGCGGAGGTCGCTCAGCCGCGGTTGTCGCGGCCGGTGACCTGGTGGAGCGCGGCCTCGGCGGCGGCCGCCGCGGCGGCGATCTCGGCCTCGCTGCCGCCGAGCCACAGGCGGCCGAAGGCGCCGAAGGCGATCATCTCGAGCAGGTGGATCGGCGCCGCCTTCTCGGCCTCGTTGGCGGCCAGGGCGGCGTAGGCCGCGGGGTGGACCTCGAGGATGTACAAGGTCTGGCCGGCGACGATCATGTCGCCGTGGCGCATCCGGTTGATGAGCTGGCTCTGATGGCCGTCGATGCCGGTGATGATCTGCGACGACACGATCCGCGCCTTCAGGCGATCCTCGCGGCGGACGCCCATCTGCGTCGTGATCGCGTCCATCGCCGCCTCGACCTGGCCCTTGTCGCCGTCGTGGAGCTCGAGCATGCCGTAGGCGCGCTCGACGATCTGCATGCCGGGCCGACAGGTCGTGGCCTTGAGTGCGGCGTCGGTGAGCTGGTTGATCGCGATGCCCGGGGCGATCTCGATGAAGGCCGCCGCTTCGTACTCCTTGGGCATGAAGCCCGCGCACACCGTCTGCAAGAAACCGGTGAGCTGAGGCTGGAGCGAATCGAGGACGGTGAGGGCGCGCAGCTCCATGGGCGGGAGCACGCTAGCACGGCGCCGCGGTCAGCGGTCAGCGGCGGGGCGGGCCCTTGCGCGCACCGCCGGTCGGGCGGCCACCGGCGGGACGGCCGCCGCTCGTGGGACGGCCGCCGCTCGTGGGACGGCCGCCGCTCGACGGGCGACCACCGGCCGATGGACGACCGGCGCTCGTGGGACGGCCGCCGCTCGTGGGACGGCCGCCGCTCGTGGGACGGCCGCCGCTCGACGGGCGACCACCGGCCGATGGACGACCGGCGCTCGGACGACCGGCGCTTGGACGATCGCCGTAGCCCCCGGCCGACGGACGGCCACCGGCCGACGGACGACCGCCGCTCGACGGGCGACCTGCGCTCGGACGATCGCCGTAGCCGCCAGACGACGGACGGCCGCCGCTCGACGGGCGACCTGCGCTCGACGGGCGACCTGCGCTCGGACGATCGCCGTAGCCACCGGCCGACGGACGGCCGCCGCTCGACGGGCGACCAGCGCTCGGACGATCGCCGTAGCCACCGGCCGACGGACGACCGCCACTCGACGGGCGACCACCACTCGACGGGCGACCTGCGCTCGGACGATCGCCGTAGCCGCCGGCCGACGGACGGCCGCCGCTCGACGGGCGACCTGCGCTCGGACGATCGCCGTAGCCGCCGGCCGACGGACGGCCGCCGCTGGACGGGCGACCACCGCTCGACGGACGACCTGCGCTCGGACGATCGCCGTAGCCGCCGCCCGACGGGCGACCGCCGCTGGACGGACGCCCACCGCTCGACGGACGACCGCCACTCGGACGATCGCCGTAGCCGCCCCGCGCCGGGGGACCGGACCGCGGACGCTCGTCGCGCTCGAACCGCTCGCCGCCCCGGCTCGGGCCCCGCCCGCGGCTGACCGCGAGCTGACGCTCGAAGACGGACTCGTCCTCGTCGTCGTCCTCGAACGCCGCCCGCTGCCCGGCCTGGGTGATGGCGCGATTGGCCTCGTGCTCGGCCATGGCGGCGGCGCGCTGGGCCCGCGGCCGATCGGTGTCCTCGCGCTTCGCGGTCCACGCGCCGCGCGCGCCGGCGCTGCGATCGAGGCCGACCAGCTCGCGCAGCTCGTTCAGCTCGGCCTGGGTCAACTCGCGCGCGTCGCCGATGCGCAGGCCATGGAACGTCAGGTTGGCGAAGGCCACCCGCTGGAGCTTCTGCACCCGGTGGCCCAGGGCCTCGACCATGCGGTGGATCTGCCGCGACTTGCCCTCGGTCAGGGTGAAGGCCAGCCAGGGGTGCTTGCTGTCGGCCGGCAGCACCTCGACCTCGGCCGGGGCGGTGACGGTGCCGTCGTCGAGGGTGACGCCCTCGCGCAGCCGGGCCAGCTCGCCGGGCCGGAGCTGCGTGTCGACCTTGACGTGGTAGGTCTTGGGGACGTGGGAGCCCGGGGCCAGGAGCTTGGCCGCCAGCTCGCCGTCGTTGGTGAGCAGGAGCACGCCCTCGCTGTAGAAGTCGAGGCGCCCCACCGGCGCCACCGGCACCGGCAGGTTGGGCAGGTAGTCCATCACCGTCGGGCGACCGCGATCGTCGGTGACCGCGGTGATGCACGCCTTCGGCTTGTTGAGGAGCACGTAGAAGTGCTCCTGGGGCGCCACCGGTTCGCCGTCGACCTGGACGTTGGCGGTGGCCGGGTCGACCTTGGTGCCGAGCTCGGTCACGACCACGCCGTCGACGGTGACCCGGCCGGAGGTGATCAGCTCCTCGGCCTTGCGGCGCGCGGCGATGCCGGCCTGGGCGATGAAGCGCTGGAGGCGCACGAGCGGTTTGGACGTGGCCATCAGTAGTTCTCGTCGTCAGGGTTTGCGATCAACGCGTCGTCAGGATCGGGGCTCCCGAGCACACCTTCGAGGGAGGCGTCGAGGTCGACGCCCGACTCCGGCGCGGCCGGCAGCGGGTCGAGCTCATCGGGTTCCTCGGCGGGCGGGTCGGGGACCAGGTGCACCACCGGCTCATCGCTCACCGCCGGGTCCTCGGCGAGCGCGTCGTCGATCGGAGCGTCGTCGATCGGAGCGTCGTCGATCGAAGCGTCCTCGACCGGCGCGTCCTCGACCGGCGCGTCCTCGACCGGCGCGTCGTCGATCGGAGCGTCGTCGATCGGAGCGTCCTCGATCGGAGCGTCGTCGATCGGCGCGTCCTCGACCGGAGCGTCCTCGACCGGAGCGTCGTCGACCGGAGCGTCCTCGATCGGCGCGTCCTCGATCGGCGCGTCCTCGACCGGCGCGTCCTCGACCGGCGCGTCCTCGATCGGCGCGTCCTCGACCGGAGCGTCCTCGGCCGGCGCGTCCTCGACCGGCGCGTCCTCGACCGGCGCGTCCTCGATCGGCGCGTCCTCGACGGGCTCGTCCTCGACGGGCGCCTCTGCGACCGCCGCGCCCTCGACCGCCGCCTCCTCGACCGCCGCGCCGTCGACCGCCGCGCCATCGACCGTCGCGCCGTCGGTCATCGCCGCGATCAGCTCGGCGTCCGACGCGCCGCTGGTCGAGCGGGCCGGCGGCACCTCGAGCCCCATCCGCGCCACCACGCCGCGGCTCTCCTCGGACAGCTCGCTGTACTCGCGCAGGGTCGGCAGCTCGCGCAGATCGTTCAGGCTGAAGAAGTCGAGGAACTCCTTGGTCGTGCCGTACAAGAGCGGCCGGCCGACCTCCTCGCGCTTGCCCAGGATGCGGATCAGGCTGCGATCGAGCAGGAGCTTGAGCGTCGCCCCCGAGTCGACGCCGCGGATCTGATCGATCTCGGGGCGGGTGATCGGCTGGCGGTAGGCGACGATGGCCAGGGTCTCGAGCTGGGCGCGCGACAGCCGGACCGGGCGACCGGCGATCAGCTGCTGGACCCACGGCGAGTACCCCGAATGGGTGCGCAGCGAGTAGCCCCCCGACACCGAGGACACCACGATGCCGGAGTCGGCCCGCGCCGCAGCCAGGCGCTCGAGGGCGGCGGCGATGCGGGCGGTGTCCGAGACCCGGGTGAGCTGACGCAGCCGGGCGATCGTGAGCGGCCGATCGGCCGCGAACAGGAGCGCCTCGATCAGCGCGCCGAACCGCTGATCGTCGAGCTGCGCGGCCTGGGCCGCCATCGGGCTGACGGCGTCCTCGGGATCGAGCTCGTCGTCGCCCGGCTCGCCGTCGAGGTCATCGTCGCCGACGGGCGCGTCAGCCGGCCCATCGCCGGGGACCTCATCGCCGGGGACCTCATCGCCGGGGACCTCGCCCGCGGGCTCCTCCCCCGCCGGGACCTCGTCGCCGGGAACCTCGCCCGCCAGCTCCTCGCCCGCGAGCTCCTCGCCCGCGAGCTCCTCGCCCGCCGGCTCCTGCCCCGCCCGCTCCTCGCCCGCCGAGACCTCGTCCACCGCGGCCCCATCGGCCGCGCCGTCCGCCGCCCGAGCCTCGCCGTCGCCCGCCCCGACCGCTCCGCCCACGTCGGCTCCCGCGGCCGCGCGGTCGTCGGTCGTCGCAGGCCCCGCCGGGGCCGCCTCGCCGTCCGTGATCTCCACGCCGGCGCCAGCGGCCACCGCCGCCAGGGCGTCGCGCTCGGCCGCCCCGCGGGTCTTCTTCTTCTTGCTCCGGCTCACGGTCGGTCGCGCTTTTAGCGCACTGGCCGACCGAGCGAAACCCCCGGGGCCCCCTGATCGGGGTCGCGCCGGCCCCCCGGCGGTCCCGCGCCGCCGCCCGTCACCGGTACTCGTCGGACCCCGTCACCGGTACTCGTCGGACCCGGCCACCGTCCGCGCCACCGCCTCGCGCAGGTCGGTCGCCACCCGGGCGATGAAGATCTCGAGGTCGCCCTCGTCCTGGCGGATCGCGATGAGGCGCAGCTTGGCCATCTCGAGCACGGCCAGGAGCGTGACCACCGCCTCGTGCTTGATCTCGGCGTAGGTCATCTCGACGTCGGGCCGGGCGAACCGGAACATCGACGTGAACGTGAACTCGCCCTCGCGCTCGAGGCGATCGGTCAGCTCGCTGATCCGCTGGCTGACGCTCAGCCGATCGATCAGCACGTTGTGCGTGACCTTGATCTTGGCCGCCCGCATCAGGCGGTCGAGGGCCTCGATCAGCTTGTGGACCGGGAACGGCGCCAGCGGCGCCACCGCCCCGGGGTCGATGCCGTCGGCGACCGCGTCCTCGAGGGACGAGCCGCGGCCCCAGACGTTGCGACCGACCACCGGCCGATCGCCGAGGCGGTTGGCCGCCTCCTTGAACTTCTGGTACTCGAGCAGGCGCTTGATCAGCTCGGCCCGGGTGTCGATCTCCTCGAGCGGGGCGTCTTCATCCGTCTCCTCGACCGGCTCGGGCTCGGGGTTGGGCAGAAGCTCGCGCGACTTCAGGTGGCACAGGGTCGCCGCCATCACCAGGTACTCGCCGGCGACGTCGATGTCGAGGCGCTGCATGGCGTCGAGGTACTCGAGGTACTTCTGGGTGATGAAGGCGATCGGGATGTCGAGGATCTCGAGCTCGTGCTTGCGCACCAGGTGCAAGAGCAGGTCGAGGGGGCCCTCGAACACGTCGATCGCGATCTGGTAGTTCGCCACGATCAGCCCAGGCCCGCGATCGTGCCGAGCGCCGCGTAGAGCTTGAGCGTCATCCACGCCGCCGGCGTCGAGACCAGCTTGCCGAACGCCGGGATCAGCATGAAGGCCAGGACCACGAACGGCGCGTAGCGCGCGTACTCGTCGTAGCCGCGGACCCACGACCGCGGGATGAGCCCGCGCGCCACCGAGCCACCGTCGAGGGGCGCCGCCGGGATCAGGTTGAAGAAGAACAGGATGAAGTTGAGGAAGACCGCCATCATGAGGACGTCGGAGAAGCGGTCGTGCATGGCCATGACGCCGGCCTTGACCAGCACCATGTGCAGGGTCACGACCATCGCCGCCAGGACCACGTTCATCGCCGGGCCCGCGAAGGCGATCAGCAGGCGCTTCTTGCGATCGTGGGTGGTGTGCTCGACCGGCTTGCCCCAGGCGAAGCCGACGTAGCCGGTCGAGAACAGGAACACCGCGGGCAGGAGCAGCGTGCCGATCGGGTCGGCGTGGGCCAGAGGGTTCAGGGTCACCCGCCCCTGCATGGCCGGCAGGCGGTCGCCGAGGCGGTTGGCCATCCAGGCGTGGCCGAACTCATGGACGGCCACCGACAGGATCAGCATGACCATGCCCTGCACCACGACCTGGAGGAGGTGGGGGGTCAACTCGGCGTTCACCTGGCGCACTATGGCCGGTGGCGCGGGTCGCCGCAAGCGCCGCGGTCAGCGCGCGCGCGGGTGCGCGGCCCGGTACTGTTCGACGAGGCGGGCTCGGCTGACGTGGGTGTAGAGCTGGGTGGTCGTGATGTCGGCGTGGCCGAGCATGGCCTGCACCGCGCGCAGGTCGGCGCCGCGCTCGAGGAGGTGGGTGGCGAAGGAGTGCCGCAGCTTGTGCGGCGACACCGCGCCGCCGACCGCGCGCACGCCGGCGGCCCGGACGTAGGCGCCCAGGAGCTTCCAGAAGCCCTGGCGCGTCATCGGCCGCCCGCGCTCGGTGAGGAACAGCGCCGGCTGACCGGGGTCGCGGACCCACCCAGGCCGGACCGTCGCCAGGTAGCCCTCGATCGCCGCGCGCGCGCTCCCGGTCATCGGCACCAGGCGGGTCTTGGCGCCCTTGCCGGTGACCCGGACGAAGCCGGCCTTCAGGTTGACGTCGGCCAGCGGCAACCCGACCAGCTCCGACACCCGCAGCCCGGTCGCGTACAGGAGCTCGAGCATCGCGACGTCGCGCTGCCCGCGCGGCGTGGCGACGTCGGGCGCGGCCAGGATCCGGGCCACCGCGTCCTCGCCCAGCACCACCGGCGACCGCGGCGCCAGCTTGGGCGCGTCCAGGAGCTCCGCCGGATCGCCGTCGAGCCACTTGTCGGCCACCAGGAACCGACACAGGCCGCGGACCGCGACCAGGGCGCGCGCGCGCGACCGCGCCGACAGGCCGGCCGCGGTCAGGGCGGCCAGGAACCCGGCCAGGTCGGCGGTCGTGACGTCGTCGACGGTGGCGCGGCCGGCGTCGGCGAGGAAGCCGGCCAGCTTGCCCAGGTCGCGGCTGTAGCCGTCGAGCGTGTTGGCCGACAGGCCGCGCTCGACCTTGCAGTGATCGAGGAACAGATCGATCGCGCGCTCGACGGGCAGGGTGCGGGCCACGGCGCGATCGCACCGCGCCTGCGCGCCGCGGGCAAGTATTCGTGCGGCGCGCCGACGCTTCGCGCTACGATCGCGGCGATGCGGCGCGCGTTCGTCCTCGGCGTCTCGTTCCTGGCTTGTACCCCTCCCCCGGCGGCCCCGAGCCCCGGGCCGACGCCGGGCCCGCGCGGCCCGGTCACCGTGCGGCCCCTGGCCTTCGCCGACGACGCCAAGCGCGGCGACGCGGCGCTCATCCTGGGCACCGACTCGCGCGGCGGCTCGACCGCGGTGCCGCTGGTGACCGGCGCCGGCCAGGTCACCGTCGACTCGCTGTACGTCATCACCGGCGGCGCCACCGCGACCGGCGGCGTCGGGCCGGTCGAGCTCACCGCGGCGACCTCGACGTCGGGCCAGGTCAAGGTCGGCATCTTCGAAGATCTGTCGGGCGGCCTGGGCCCGAGCTGGCGCGCCGGGGTGTGGACCGCGTCCTTGGTCACCGCCGACGTCCTCGGCAAGGATCTGACCGATCTCACCTTCACCGCGTCGGCCTCGGGCCGAGTCGACGGCGCGTCGGCGTCGGGGCTCATGACCGCCGGCTACCTCGCGGCCTTGCTCGGCCACCCGGTCGCGGCCGACGCGACCATGACCGGCACGATCAACCCCGACGGCACGATCGGTCCGGTCGCCGGGATCCCGCAGAAGTTCGAGGCCGCGATCGCCGCCGGCAAGAAGCGGCTCGGCTACCCGCTCGGGTTGCGCCAGGCGATCGACGCCAACTCCGGGCAGGAGGTCGATCTGGTCGAGCTGGCCGCCGCCCGCGGCGCGGTGGCAGTCGAGGTCGCCGACGTGTTCGCCGCGGTCGAGCTCCTGACCGGCAAGACCTTGCCCCGACCGGTGCCGGTCGAGGTCGAGGCGATGGCGCCGCCACCGTCGGTGCTGGCCGCCCTCGATCGCCAGTACGAGCACTGGCACGCGCTGATCGTGCCGACCTGGCCTCAGGTCCTGACGCTGGCGTCGTCGGCGGCCGCGCCCGGGGTGATCAGCGGGTTCGCGCGCCAGGCCATCGCCGACTACGAGCTGGCCGAGCGCCTGCGCGCCGAGGGCAACGGCGCCGCGGCGCTGCGGCTCCTCAACCGGGCCTGGTTCGCGGCCGCCACCGCGACCTCGAGCGCGGAGATCTTGGCGCTCGCGGTGGCCCCCGACCTCGACGGCGCGCTGGCCCGACTGACCCAGGCCGAGGAGCTCGCCACCTCGACCGATCAGGCCCTGGCCGCGCTCGGCGAGCAGAAGCCTGACACGATGGGGGGCCACCTCCAGCTCATGAGCGCGTTCCGCCTGGCGATCACCGGCTGGGCCTTCCGCTCGATGGCCAGCACCGAGCACCTCCCCAAGGCGCGGGCCGCGATCACGGCCCTGGCGGCGCTGCCCGCCGCCGAGCGCAAGCTCGCGAGCGCCGCCCACCGCGCCGCGCCCGACGTCGTGACCGCGGTCGGCGCCGTCGCCCGCGCCGTGGTCGGCCTGGGCCGCGCGGCGTCGACGCTCGAGGTCGAGGCCGCGACCACCCTCGACTACCGCTGTTCGCTCCCCAACGTCCGCCGCCTCGCGACCTCGTTCCGCGCCGCCGCGGCCTCGAACCTGGCCTACCTCGACGCGCTGTTCGTCGCCGAGCTCGCCAAGGCGCAGCGCATCCCGGTCGATCAAGCCAAGGTCATGTTCGCCGCGCGCGAACCCGGCTACCTGGTGGCGCTGATCGGCGCCAACGTCACGACCATGGACGGCCTGCCCGCGGCCCTGAAGACCGCGTGGGGCGAGGACTCGATCGCCTGGGCCCTGTTCACGCTGACCGCCGGCGAGCTGTCGTTCGGCGAGACCTCGTCGCTCATCACCGAGTACTACTCGCTGCAGACCGAGCTCGGCCTCGACGGCCGCGTGGTCAGCGTCGCCCACCCCGCCGCGCTCGACAACATGCTGGCGTGGGCCGAGCGCCGCACCCGCGAGTACGCCCGCGCCGCCCAGGTCGCCACCGGCAGCGTCCCGGTCCAGACCCAGCTCTACTACCAGATCGCGGCGCAACAGCAGACCGGCGACCTCCCCGACAAGCTGTCCGCTCTGTCCACCTACTGGACCGCCATGCAGTTCGCCCAGACCGCCGTCATGCTCGCCCGCAACTGATCACTCGTTGCCCTCGGCCTCCACCTCCACCTCCACCTCCACCTCCGCCTCCGCCTCGTCCTCGGTCTCGCCCTCGGTCTCGGCCTCGGTCTCGGTCTCGCCCTCGGTCTCGCCCTCGGTCTCAGTCTCGGTCTCGGTCTCAGCCTCGGTTTCGGTCTCGGCCTCGGTATCCGTCTCATGCCCACCACCCACCTGCGCTGAAGCAGACAGCGGCTGAACCTCCACCCACACGCACTACCACCACCGGTGACACCGACGACGACCCTCCCGCGATCCGGACGTTATGGGAGGGGGGCCCCGTCCGCTCCGCGGACGGGGGGAGGGTTTTTTCGAAAAACCCTCCAGATCAATTCAGATCAGATCGTATCGCAGAACTCGATCCGCCTCGGCACCTTGTACGGGGCGAGGTTGCGCGCGCAGTGATCGATGATCTCCTCGGCCTGGCAGCGCGACTTGGGCACGACCCGAGCGATCACCATCGCGCCGACCAACGGATCCTCGATGACCAGCGCCTGGGCCTGCTTGACCTTGGGGAACGACTCGAGGCAGCCCTCGACCTCGCCGAGCGCCACCCGCTTGCCCTCGACCTTGACCACGTCGTCCTCACGGCCGGTCAGGAACAGGCGGCCGGTCTTGTCGAGCTTGCCGCGATCGCCTGTGCGGAACCAGCCCTGCTTGTCGACCGCGCCGATGCCGGGGCTGGCCAGGGCCTTGCCGACCTCGTGGTCGTAGGGGCCGAGCGCGTGGGGCGACAGCGCCTTCGATCGGACCCAGACCAGGCCTTCCTTGCCCGTCACCGGCTTGCCGTCGGCGCCGGAGATGCGGACGTCGACGCCGGCGAGCACCTTGCCGACCGAGGTCGGGGACTTGCCGGTGGCGTCGAGGGCGATGGTCGACGCCTCGGTCGAGTGGTAGCAGGACAGGAGCCGCGTGCCGTACTTGGTCGCGAACTCCTCGGCGATCGCCGGGTCGAGCTTCGAGCCGGCCGCGAGGTAGCGCGGCTTGTCGACCTCGAGCTTCTTGGCGGTCGGCTGGCGGTTGAGGTCGGCGTACATGTGCGGCGTCCCGGGCAGGACGTCGATCTTGTGCTCGCGGATGAGCTTGCCGATGCGCCGCGCCGACAGCTCCTCCTCGAGGAACATGGTGGCGCCGAGCCGGAGGGTCGGCAGGAGGCCGAGGTCCCAGCCGTAGGCGTGAAACAGCGGCACCGCGACCAGGAGCCGGCTATTGGCGTCGAGGCCGAGGGCGGCGATCGCCTGATCGACCGCGGCCACGGTGTTCTTCTCGGTGCGTAGCACCGCCTTGGGATCGCCCAGGGAGTCGGAGGTGAACAGGATCGCCAGCGGATCGACGTCGAGGTCGAGCTGGTTGTGCTTGTAGACCGAGCAGGTCAGCAGCGTGCCCTGCAGGCGACGCCGCACCTCGGCCCCGGCCTCGGGGTTGGCGGCGATGCCGACCGCCGACGACGCGGCGCCGATCGCGCCACCGCCGGGCGCCGGAGGCACCGTCGTGCGAGCGCTGCGCGGGCGCGGCGCCGAGGCCGCTGGCTGGGTCGGGGGCGGCGGCGTGGTCTGCCCGCTGGCGTTGATCGAGCCCTCGGAGCCGCGCGGCCGCGTCACCAGCGCGCGCAGCGGCGCCGCGGTCAACATCAGCTCGAGCTCGCGAGCCCCGGTCGTGGGATCGATCGGCACGATGGCCGCGCCGAGCTTCGACAGCGCCAGCGCGAGCACGACGAAGTCGGGCACGTTGCCGAGCATGAGGCCGACCCAGGCGCCCTCGCGGATGCCCATGGCCTTGAACTCCTGGGCGCGCCGATCGACACGCTCGAGGAGGCCGCGCCACGACAGGTAGTTGTCGCGGTAGACCAGGGCCTTCTTCTGGCTCCCTTGGGCTTTGGCAGCTTTGCTGAGCCAGTCGTAGAGGAGGGGCATGGGCGGTTGGCGCGCAGAGCGTGCCGCGCGGCACTGTAGCAGCGGGCCCCGGGGACCTCAAGGGCACCACCGCCAATCCGCCTATTGATCGTCGCGCGTGGTTGGCCATACTGGCCAGCCCATGGACGAGCCCGATCCCGGCCCGGAGCTGCGCGCCGACCTCGACGGCCTGCGCCGCCGCCTCGACGACCAGGGCATCCTCCTGCGCAAGACCCAACAGGCGCTGACCGAGCTCGCCGAGTCGACCGGGCGCCTGGCCACCGCGCAGCGCCGACGCGATCGCCTGACCAGCGTCAACTCCTTCGTCGCCTACCTCCTGTTCACCGCGATCCTGGGCGGGGCCATGCTGGTGCTTTACCGCTCGCGGGCCGGCGAGCTCGTGCGCGATCGCGACAGCGCGGTGGCCGAGCGCGACCTCGCGCGGGCGCGCGCCAAGGCCCAGGGCGATGAGCTCGCAGCCAAGAGCGCCGCGGCGACCCGGGCCTTCGAGCACTACCAGCTCCTGGTCACCGGCAAGCGCACCGAGGCGGTGACCCGCTTCGGCGAGCTCGATCAGTCGCTCCTGACGCCGACCGAGCGCGCGGTCTTCGAGCAGGGCCAGAAGCAGGCGCGGGCCGAGATCATCGACGCCGGCTACCTGACCGGCCTCGACGCCGCGCGGGCCGGCGACCACGCCAAGGCGATCGCCGAGCTGCGCCGGGCCCTGGCCTACGAGGACGTCGGGCCGCGCGCCGCGCAGATGCGCTACTTCCTCGGCGTGGCCCTGGTCAAGACCGGCGCCGCCAAGGACGCCCGCCGCGAGCTCGAGCTGGCGCTGGCCGGCCGGGTCGAGCAGAGCGGCGCCGCCGACGCCCGCTACTACCTGGCGCAGGCCGCCGAGGCCTCCGGCGACCTCGAGGCGGCCCGCCACGAGTACGACAAGTTCGCGAGCGCGGCGCCGCAGCACCCGCTGGCCGCTGCTGCGCGACGGAAGGCCATGGCCCTGGCGCGCCAGGCCAAGCCGACGAACTGAGGACCGAGGCGGAGGCCGAGACGGAGACCGAGACGGAGACCGAGACCGAGACCGAGACGGAGACCGAGGCCGAGGCCGAGACCGAGACCGAGACCGAGACCGAGGCCGAGACCGAGACCGAGACCGAGGCCGAGGCCGAGGCCGAGACCGAGACCGAGGCCGAGACCGAGACCGAGGTCGAGGGCCCTAGTGGTGACCGGGGCCGTGGGGATGGCTGTGGCACATCCGCTTGTGGTGCTTGCCGCCGCGGTGGTGGCAGTGCTCGTGGCGATGGCTCGCCGGGTGCCCGACCTGCTGATGATGGACCGGGCGGGTGCGGGTCCGCACGACACAGGCCGACGACAGCGTCGCCAGCGCGAGGACGAGGAGAGCAGCGGTGAAGCGCATGTCCCGATCGTCGCACCAGGCGACGGTGCGGTCGCAACAATCCGGCGGCGATCAGGCCCGAGCGGCGTTGGCGTCGATCGCGTCGCCGAGCTCGTCCCATGAGCCGGGCGGCAGGTGATGGCCCATCCCGTCGATCACGTGGAGCCGCGCGCCGGCGATGGCCCGGGCGGTGGCGCGTCCGGCGGCCGCCGGGATCAACGGATCGTGGCTGCCGTGCAGGACCAGGGTCGGCACCTTGACCGCGGCCAGGCGCGCAGTGCGATCGCCCGAGGCCCCGATGGCGGCGAAGTGGCGACAGAACCCGCGCGGCGACGGGCCGCGCTCGAACGCGACGCGGGCGTTGGTGCGCAGCGCCTCGGAGTCGGCCGGGAAGCGCGGCCCACCCAGCGCGGTGAACAGCCGCACCGCGTGCTCCCCGGCCTCGTCGGCGGTGCGCGGCGGCTTGCCGAGGAGCGCGCGCATCGCCGCCGGCTTGGCCATGACCGCGTAGCGGCGGGCGCCGGTGGTGGACATGATCGAGGTCAGCGAGGCCAGGCGGTGGCCGTGCTCGAAGCCGAGGTGCTGGGCGATCATCCCGCCCATCGACACGCCGACGACGTGGACCCGATCCCAGCCCAGGTGATCGCACAGGCCGATCACGTCGCCGGCCATCGCCGACAGCGTGTACGGCGCCGGCACCGACAGCCCCAAGAGCGCGCGGGCCATGACCCGCCCCGGCCGCGGCACCGGCAGGTCGTCGAGGCGACTCGACTCGCCGAGGTCGCGGTGATCGAAGCGGACCACCGCGAAGCCGCGATCGGCCAGCCGCGCACACAGGCGATCATCCCAGAACACCCGCTGCGCGCCGATGCCCATGATCAGCACCAGGCGCCGCGGCCCGCCGTCGAAGACGTCGTAGGCCAGCTCGAGGTCGCGCGCGCCGTGGGTGCCGACCCGGGCCCGGCCGGTGCGATGGGAGGCAGTGGCCATCACGGACCGGCGGCGTTCTCGATCGGCTTGAGCGGGATGATGTCGGGATCGGTCACCGGCGGCGGATCCGGCGGCTTGACCACCGGGTCGTCGGGCGGCGGCTTGCTCGAGCCGCTGCCGCCGGCCGGGCGCTTGCCGCCCCCGGGGGAGCCGTCGGGCGTGACCGCCGGACCGTCGCTGCCACCTGGCTTGCTCGAGCCACCGCTCGGCTTGCTCGAGCCGCCGCTCGGCCGATCGCGCCGGCCGACTTGCGGCACGACCTCGACCGCGGGCTCGACCACCGCCGGCGCGCCGTCGATCTTCTTCAGCTCGGCGGTGTAGGTGACGTCCTCGGTCGGCACCAGCTCGATCAGCTTGCCGCCGTAGCCGGCCAGCCGCAGCGTGTAGCGCCGCGCGTCGCGTCCACCCGGCAGCTCGAAGTCGAAGGGCGTCGTGCCGACGACCTCCTTGGTGGTCATGTCGTAGACCTCGGCGCCGCTGGGCACGCTGCGCAGCGAGATCGTCACCCGGGCCGGCAGGTCCCCGGCGGCAGGCGGCGCGGTGCCGACGGTCCCCGCGCCGGCGCTGCCAGACCCCGGACCCGGCGCGACCACGGCGGCAGTTCCGGCGGCGGTGCCGCCTCCGGGCTCGACCGTCGCGCCGCTCGGTCCGGTCGCCCCGCCCTTCGACGAGCCGCCGCCCGACAGCACCACCGCGGCGACGGCGCCAGCGGCCAGGAGGCCAACCGCGCCGAGCACCAGCGGCAGCTTCGAGCGCGCCGGCGACGCCGACGGGCCCTCGTCGGTCGGCAGCGCGACCTGGCCCTTCCACTCGGTGCGCGCCACCGCGCTCGTCCGCGGCGCCTGCGACTGCACCCGCGGCACCTTGGGCTCGAGCTCGGGCTGCGCGTCCTCGCCGTGCAGCGCGCGGATCGCGTTGGCCATCGCGTCGATGGTCTCCCAGCGATCGGCCCGGCTCTTGGCCAGGGCCTTGTCGATGATCGCCTCGAGCTCGGGCGGCGCGCCGATCTCGGCCAGCGCCGCGGGACCGATCGGCGGCGCCGGCTCGGTCAGGTGCAGGCTCAGGATGCCCATGAAGTTCTCGGCTTCGAAGGGCACCTTGCCGGTGATGAGCTGGTAGAGGATGCAGCCCATCGCGTAGATGTCGACGCGGTGGTCGACGTTCTCGCCGCGGGCCTGCTCGGGCGACATGTACTCGGGCGTGCCGAACAACATGCCGGTCCGGGTCAGCTTGCGATCGCCCTCGCTGACCTCGGTCAGCTTGGCGATGCCGAAGTCGAGGAGCTTCACGAAGTCTTTGTGGCCGAGCCACTCGACGAGGTAGATGTTCTCGGGCTTGAGGTCGCGGTGGACGATGCCGTGGGAGTGGGCGGCGGCCAGGGCCGAGCAGATCTGCAGGAAGATCTTGCGGCTGCGCTCCCACGGCAGCCGGGTCTTGGCGAGCCGAGCCCGGGCGATCTCCTCGTGGAGATCGTGGCCGTTCAATAGCTCCATCGCGAAGAACACCAGGCCGTCGCCGGTCGAGCCGAAGTCCGAGATGTCGATGACGTTCTCGTGGCGGATGCGCGAGGCGGCGCGGGCCTCCTGCATGAAGCGCTCGACCAGGTCGGGCTTGCGCGCGAACTCGCCGTGCAGGACCTTGAGCGCGACCGCCTTCTCGAGGACGGTGTGCTGCGCCAGGTAGACCGCGCCCATGCCGCCCTCGCCGAGCTTGCGCTGGATCTGGTAGCGGCCCGCCAGGATCTGCCCGAGCAGCGGATCGACCGGCGCGACGTACACCGGCGCCGCGCTCTGGGTGATCGGCTTGACCTCGCCGGCCTGGGTCGAGTCCGACCAGCTCGGCGCAGGGGTCGGCGACGGGGTCGACGCAGCCGCGGCCGCGCCAGAGGGGGCCGGCGTCCCCAGCCGGGTCTTCTTGTCGGAGTCAGACACGACGGGTCGAGCCTACCACGGCGCCGGCGCGGCGCCGGCAGGATCAGCGCGCGGCCGCCGCTTCCTCTTCCTCGGCCAGCTCGACCGCCCGGATCATCGCCGAGCAGACGTGCTGGACGTAGTCGATCCGCACCACGCGATCGACCGGGTTGCCCATCACGCCGCCGAAGCCGCGGGCGTTCTGGACCACGGCGAAGTCGTTGTGCGGACCGATCTGTTGCCGCAGCAGATAGCCCAGGGTCTCGAGGATGTCCTGGCGCTGGCGCCGGCTCGGGCGACCGGCGTACTTGCCGAGCAGGTAGGTCGAGATCCGGGCCTCGGTGTGCGAGCCCGCCGGCGTGTTCTGCGGCATCACGAACGGCGTCAGGTTGTGCGAGCCGACCAGGTCAGCCTGATCGGGGTAGTCGCCGGGCCGGGCCTGGGTGTCGCCCCAGAAGCGCGTCAGCCCGTCGCAGAACGAGCGGTACGACGCCTTCTGGCGGTACGGCGCCAGGGCCTCGGCGGCGATGCAGGTCCAGTGCTCCTCGCCGTAGATGAACCCGCCGATGAAGAAGTCGTACCAGCCGACCAGCCAGTCGAGGGCGCGCTCGGCGGCCGCGCCGTAGCGGGCCTCGCCGGTGATCGCGTGCATTCGGGCCAGGGCCAGGGCGGCCTCGCCCGAGAAGTACAGGAGCATGGCCTTGTCGTCGGCGACGCCGCTCTTCACGTCGTACAGGTGGCGGAACGACCCGTCAGATCGCTGCATCCACAAGATCCACTCGGCCAGCTCGGTGGCCAGCGGCAAGAAGCGCGCATCGTCGGTCGCGCGCTGGTACTCGACCAGCGCGACCAGGCCGAGCGAGGTCGAGCCGAGGTTGGCGATCCGCTCGTTGCGATCGGCGACGCAGCTGAGCACCCGACCGTCGGGCAAGGTCCGCCGACAGCCGCTGGCCGACACCAGGGTGCCGAGGAGGCCCGCGGCCCGCTCGACCGGCTCGCGCAGCCACGGCGCCTTGGTGAAGCGGTAGACCTCGGCGAGGAAATACGTCGTGCCGGCGTGGCGCGGCAGGCTGTAGCCGCCCGACGTGCGACCGGTCGACATGTTCTGCTCGTAGACGTAGCGGCCGTCGGCGCCGAGGTGATTGACCAGGTAGCGCGCGCCGGCCAGGGCCCCGGCCCGCAGCGAGCCCGGCGTGACCGGTGGCCCCTCGGGCAGCCCGCGCGTGAGCTGGAGCGGCGGCACCACCGCGCCGGGCGCCTCGACGAAGGCGTCGGTGCGAAACCGGAAGTAGCGCCGGTCGAAGCCCTTCCACGCGTTGGGCGCCTGCTGAGCCCGAGCGGCCAGGAGCTGATCGGCGCGCTTGAAGTCGACGCCCATGCCGACCTCGGGCACCTCCTTCAAGAGCGGGGTCTTGGCCAAGAGTCCGTACTGGGCCATCTCGTCGGGCAGGAGCATCGGCTGGAGCACGCCGGAGGTCCCCGGCAGCTCGACGCCGACGCCGTCGATGCCGGGATGGAGCGCGACCAGGTTCAAGATCGCGTGGTCGCGCTCGATCGGTCCGCGGCCGATCACGACGTCGACCTTCCACCGCGCCGAGGCCTTCTGCTCCGGCGACAGCGAGCCGAACACCGGGTGGACCGCGGCGAGCTGGGCGGCGGCGAAGGTGGCCTGGGCGATCGTCGCCCCGTAGCCCTCGACCCGACCGGCCATGATGCCGCCGAACCACAACGTGCCGACCACCGGGCCGTCGTCGGGCAGCCGGCGGGCCAGCTCGGGGTGGGTCGGCATCGTCGGAGCCCCGGCCAGGCCGGCGCGCAGGGTCGCCATCACGTCGGCGCGGGCCTCGGGCGACAGGCGCGGCGGCGCCTCGATCCGCCAGTGCTGGTAGATGATCGCGGTGACCGTCAGGAACAGGAGCGTCGGCAGCGTGAAGGTCGCGACCAGCGCCGCGGCGCGGCGCCCGGTCACGCCGTCACCCGCGGCGTCAGCCCGAAGGCGCGGCGGCCGGCCCGGGTGAGCGCCCACTTGAGCTGGAGCGCCGGCAAGAAGGCCACCGCCTGGATCACGAAGGCCACCGCCAAGACCGCCCCCGACGACGCCGCCTTGCCGAAGGCGCCGTAGACCCCGCTCAGGTAGGCCGCCGTCGACAGGAGCAGGATGATGAACCCCACCGTCCACAGGAGCAGCGTCGTGCCCCCGGCCAGCGTCAGCCACCAGCCCCAGCGTCGACCGAAGCTGGTGCCGATCGCCATCAGCGTCGTGCCGACCGGCAGGACGTAGAGCACCGCCTGGGCCCAGCCGTGGCGGTTGCGCAAGGTCGTGAGGAGGAGCGCGAGGTAGCCCGCGGTGAGGGCAAGGTCGATCGCGACGTAGATGAAGCGACGCGGATCGCGGTGCGGCGGGGCGGCGGCCATGGCGCACTGTAACCGAGCCGGGCCCGGCTTGACGCTCCGAGGGCGGTCGACTAGTTTCCGCGCGCCGCGCGGTGCGGCCTTCCTCGGAGACTCCCATGGCCATCGAACGCACCTTCTCGATCATCAAGCCCGACGCCGTCGCCAACAACGCGATCGGCGGCGTGACCCACAAGCTCGAGGCCGCCGGCCTCCGGATCGTCGCCTCGAAGATGGTCCGGCTGACCGAGGCCCAGGCCAAGGCGTTCTACGCGGTCCACAAGGAGCGCGGCTTCTACAACGACCTGGTCAAGTTCATGACCGAGGGCCCCGTCGTCGTCCAGGTCCTCGAGGGCGAGGACGCCATCGCCAAGAACCGCGCCGTCATGGGCGCCACCAACCCGGAGAAGGCCGAGCCCGGCACCATCCGCAAGGAGTTCGCGACCAACATCGAGCGCAACGCCGTCCACGGCTCCGACGGCCCCGACACCGCGAAGGAGGAGATCGCCTTCTTCTTCTCCACCGCCGAGCTCGCCGCCCTCGCCCGCTGAGCCCTCGCCGGCTGGGCCCTCGCCGGCTGAGTCCTGGCTCGCTGGGCCTTCGCCCGCTGGGCCGACGGAATCGGCCCCGGCAGCTGACCGCGTCGACCGGGCGCACCCGGCGGCGCTAGGGATCCGTCCGAGCCGTGCCACACTGCGCCCATGACGGACCACGCGTTGCGGGCGATGCTAGCGAAGGCGGTCGAGCAGCTCCGGCTCGCCACCGATCTCACCACCGACGAGACCATCGGCCTGGCCGCCCTCCCCGAGTCGCTGCGCACCCCCGACACCTGCTTCTCCCTCGGCGTCATCGAAGGCGCCGCCGCCGCGCTGCGCCTCACCCGCCGCGAGATGCTCGAGGAGCTCGACCTTCTGACCGCCCCCCGCCGCCCGGCGTGAGGTTTGGGTCACTGAACCGCGAAGAAGAGGCCGAGGCCGTGGTGAGCGCCGTAGCCGAGGGCGATGGGGCCGGTGACGGGCTCAGCGAAGGTCAGCTCGAAGCCGTAGCCGGCGTTGCCGGCGCCAGAGCCGTGGCCCTCCCAGCGCTCGCGCCGAAAGCGCATCCAGCTCGGGCGACCGGGGATGTCGCTGTTGAACAGCGGCTGCACCTCGACGGCCGAGGTGATCCCGCTCGCAGCCAGCAGCGCCCGCAACTGGTCCACCGGTAGCTCGAGCACGCGCCCACCGCGACGCTTGGTGTGCCGCGGCGGCACGAAGGGCGTGTGGCTACGCCACACCGTGGCTGGGCCCAGAAGCGGGATCCGCCCGGCGCCCGCCGCGGCGCCGAAGGCCGCGAGATCCTCACTCTGCACCATGGTCGTCAAGGAGACGTGGGTCTCGGTGCCGCCCTTGCCGAACAACCGATGCACGCGCTCGAGCGCCGAGCGCGCCGTACCGTCGAGGCCTCCACGGGCGTAGACCGTCAGGTGGTCGATCTTGCCGTCGTCGTCCTCGTCGGTCGCCAGGTAGTACGCGTGGCGATGATCGCGCAGCGGGCCGTGCGCGTCGTGACCTGTGAGCACCGCGTGGGCTTCATCGCCGAGCTTCGAGAGGACGGCGCCGCGGAATCGATCAGCGACCGCGAGGGCCTCGGTCAGCCGGGGCAGCACGGGGCCGCGAAGTTCGAAGCGCGCCATCGTCACGACGGGCTCGATGCGCTTGAGCTCGCGCTCGACCGGCACCTCGTCGAGTCGGTACGGCATGCGGCGCACGCCCGGGGTCCTCGTCCAGCCCTCCTTGCGAAGGCGGCCGGTGTCCTGATGCAGAACCTCCCACCAGTCGGTAGGCGGCTCGCGCCGTTCCTTCTTGCCGAGGCCCTTCTGCGCCTCCAGGAAGCCGTCCCGCCACGCTCGATAGTTCGCGAGATCCTCGATGGCAGGGAGTCCGATGGTCGCAGCCTGCGGATCGCACGGCGCGCAGTTGATCGCCTCCGCCGGCGTCGCGCGTCGCCGCGCCTCGACCCAGCTCTCGCTGCGGCCCAGGTAGGTGAGCTGAGCCAGGATGCGATCGAGGCGCGCGACGTCCGCGGCGTCGAGCGTCGCCTCGGGCCACTCCGCGATGAGCGCTCCGTCCCCAGGTGCGACGAAGGCATCGAGCACCTTGGTCGTAGTAACCGGCGCCGGCATGTAGTGCCGCGTGTGACCACCACGAGTCGGCGGCACTTGATACCGCGGCGGACTGAGGAGCGGCGCGAGGGTCCGCTGCACGTCCTCGGGCGGTTCCTCCGGCACCAGCTTGTAGGAGGCAGCGACGAGGGCGCGCAAGAGCCGCCACGGCGACGGCGGCCACTCGACCTCGCCCTCGTTGACGTGCTTGTCCCAGGGCGTGGCGTGGTACCGCCCCGCCGGGAACGTGAACTCGATCGCGATCACTTGCTAGGGTCCGCCGCCTTGGCCGCGGCCTTCTTGCCCTTGGTCTTGGCCTCCGGCTTGGCGTTCTGGCTGTAGTTGGCGGCGGTGACCGCCGGCTCGGCGAAGAGCTTGCGCTGCGCGACCGCGGCGATGAGGCCGGGCAGCGCCGCTTCGAGCTCCGCGCGGCCTGGCAACGCAAAGCCCGCCGGGCGCGTGACCACGATCTCGGCGACCTCGAGATCACACGCCGTGCGCAGACGCATGCCGGTTTCAAGCATGCGCAGGATCTTCCACAGGGACAACGCGAAGAGCAGGCGCTCGGCGTCCTCGCCGAGCCCGTAGGACCGGAGCTGCGACAGGTCGATGCTGAAGAACCCGGTGATGCGCTCGGCCGTGAACTCGCTGCGATGGAATGGCACGTTGCCGTAGCCAGCCGCGGCGTTCTCACCGTCGGGCGGGCTCGGGTTGACGCGATCGTTCTTCACGCCGCCGCTATCGACGTCCTTGGTATTGGCCGCCTCGACGAACCCGCTGACCAGGCGCGGCAAGCGCAACAGGCCATTGATGCTCTCGAGGAATACGCCATGGATCAGCGAGTTCGGGTCGCGCTTCAGCAGCGCGCGCGCCAGCCGACGCCGGTCGAAGCGGCCGTCTTCATCGACCTCAGCCCGCAGGGTCGAAAAGAAGTCGCTGCGTTCGATGTAGACGGAGTTCAGGCGGTGGGCCTCCTGGATCGAGCTCGTCACCACCTTGCCGTTCTCGAGCACGCGGACGTAGGGCAGCCCGCGGAGGCACGCGACGAGGTCGTCATCGGCATCATCCCAGCACACACCTTCGAGCCGGTTCGCGACCGACTGCGCCGACTCGACGAGCACCATCGGCGTGCCGGTCTTGGGCAGCTCGTAGCGCGCGGCGCCGATGTCGGGGAACCCCGTCGGCTGGAAGCGCGACCCCTGGAGGGGCTTGAGGTCGGCCTCAAGGAGGAGGCGCGGAGCGTCGGGCAAAATGATGGTCAAGTCGGGCATGTTCAGGATTCTCCTTAGGGCTCCCACACCGTGATGAACGTGCGCAACGCCGCGTCGGCGGCGTCGGATAGGGGAAACGCGAGGGCCGCGGCGACGCGCTTGGCTCGGGGGACCGGCAGGAACTGCGGACCGAAGCGCAGGCGCGCGCCGGCCGCACGTAGTCTCCGCTCCGCGAGTCGGGTGGCCTGCCGCAGATCGCCCGCGAGCGCGGCCTCGAGCAGGCCGGTGGTTGGTACGTGATCGCCACGGCCGGCGGTCAAGGCGTCGTGGCTCTGGAAGGCCCCCGCGCGCAGCGCGTAGGCAGCGCGCAGAAGCGGAAACGCCGCCGGGCTCGCTCCACCGAAGGTCTGCGCCGGCGACGCCTCTTCCTCTGGGCTCTGGGAGACAAGGGCAAGCCCTCGCACCAGGGCTTCGATCCGTCGGTCGTCGACCTCGCCATCGATGAACAGCGCCAGATCGTCGAACCGGGTCGACACCGACCAGCTCTCGAACGTCTGTTTGAGAGCGCGCCGGCGCAGCACACGACCGAGGTTGACCACCAGATCATCCGTGGTCCACACGACCTCGCGCGACGACGACTGCGACCAGGCGAGTCGGCCACGGGTCCACTCATACGGGATGATCGCACCGCGCAGCTCGCACGCGGCGAGGGCACGGGCCAGTCGGTACTCCGGGGTCTGGTCGTCTGCGAGGGGCGCCCAGTCCGCCGACAGCATCGGCAACGGGCTTCGCAACAGCTCACGCGCGCCCGGCGACCGACCGGCGACCTTGTCGACCTCGCCCAGGGCGATGAGCAGATCCTGCACGGCGCGTGGAGTGCCGTCCTGGCATAGCGTCATGATCGCGTCGTCGACCGCGCGAGCGCTCCGCGCCAGCGCCGCTGGCGCATGATCGTGCTGCCCTGCTCGTCGCAGATTTTCAAGCCAGTTGTCGATCTCGCCGAGGAGATCGACCGAGGTGCGCTCCCCCACCTGCCAGGTGCCGAGGGGGACGGCGAAGTAGGCCAGGCCGTTGCGCACATGAAAGCCGTAGCGCTCAAACGCGTAGACACCGCGATCCGTGCCCAGGCTCGCGATCGCTCGCGCGAAGTCGACCCCGGTCACCGCCGAACGGCGCCCGACCTTGGCGCGGCCCTCGCCGAAGAGCTGGGTCAGCTCGGCCATGCTCGCCGGGGACCGCCACAGCGGCAGCCAGATCTCATCGCGGCTGGCGTCGGTCTCACCGGCGGCCGCGCTGGCATAGCCGGCAGCGGCGGACCGCACGGTGAACGGGAACACCATCGCGGATGGGCTGTTCTCGTCGCGGCGGGTCGCGGCGGCCGCGAAGGCCACGGTGCCCTCGAGGGACAAGATGTAGTCCCAGACGTTGGTCGCGGCGACACCATCGAAGCCAGGACCGGCGTTGGCCCCACCGCCGGCCGCTGGCGCGAACTGACCGACGAGATCGCGATCGAGCACGGGCGCGACAACGGCGAACAACGCCGCCCGCAGCTTGGCCGCCGCCCGCGCCGGATCGCTGTCCAGCAGGGTCACCGCGAGGCGCTGCATCTGGTTGTTCGTGAAGTCGAGGCGACCGTCGTTGCCGCCGGTGCCGAGCAACGGCGGGAAGCGCGGCCCATCCCCGGTGAGGGCGACGACGGCGTCGACCCAGGGCAACGCATCGTCGTCGAGCTCAGCCCGAAGGAAGGTCAGCAAGTGCGCCTTGTCGTCACCAGCCGGCCGCTCCTCGAACTTGAACTTGGCCACCGCTGCCCGCCCAACCGCGATCGCGCGCCGGTAGCGCTCGAAGCGGGGGTGGTCGGACGCCTCGATCGGTCCGATGCCCTCTTGGTTGTCCTTGGCGTAGTAGCCACTGCCACCGTTCCACGGCGCGACGATCGGCGTGGGCGCGTAGTCGCGGACGAAGAAGTCGATCAGCTCGTCCTCGGTGAGACTGGTCGTCAACTCGAAGCCGGCCGGGGTCCACCGGCCGCGGGCGTGGGGGTCGCGCTGCTCACTGACCAGTCGAAGGACCCCGAGCGCCTTCAAGTAGCCGGCCAGCGGCGTAGGCTGGCATCCCGCCAGGAGGTGGATCGTCATGGCGACACTCCGGCCGTGGCCGTGACGCGACGTCGCGTGCCGCGCCAATCGGCGATCCGGACCAGGGCCTCCCAATAGGCGAGGCGGAACGGACCATGGGTCGCCAGGAGGGTCCGCATGCGCTCCGACCAGCTCGGCCCCAACGGCCCCAGGCCCAGCTCCATCAGGGACAGGTCGAGCTGAACGGCGCGGGTCTGCTCCGCCCCGAGATCGACGGCCGGGAACTCGTCGCCATCATGGACGCCGAACGCGAACCGCGCTCCGTCCGCGGGCTTCTTCTCGTTGGGCTGGGCCCGCAACGTCATGCGGACCTTGCCGTGGTGGGCCGCGATCAAGAACGCCGTCAGGTCGTCGCCACCGTGCGCGAGGAAGGCCAGCGCGCTGGCCAGCTCATGGCGAAATCCAGGTCGCTCGGGCCGCGCGGTGCGACGACCATCGCTCTTGGCCCACGGGCCGCCCTCGCGTCGCGGGTCGTCCATCGTCAGTCCCGAGCGCAGCATGTTCGCGAAGACCGGATGGGCCTTGCCGAGGTCGTGCCACAAGGCAGCGCGCACCACGACGTCCCAGGGCTGATCGCCTGCGATCGCTTCGCGCAACGCGGCGGCCTCCTCATGCACGTCGGCGCTATGGGTCATGAGCGTGACGTACTCACCGCAGTAGGTGAGTCGATCGTCATCGGCGGCGTCTGGCGCCGCCGCCGTGCTCGTCGGCGCCGTCGGCGGCTTGTCGCGCGGGTCCCCGGTCCAGCCCAGCGCGGCGTCGTAGCCGCCCTCGCTCGCGTCGATGAGGATCGCCATGCCGGGCGCCGGGTTGCGAACGGGCTCCCAAGCGCCGGTCGCGCCCGCCCACTGGTACTTGCGGACCTTGTCGAGGAACTTTTTGGCCTCACCGATCGACACCGAGCACAGCTCGTCGCGCTGGAGCTCGGCGCTGTCCGCCGGCGGCGGCTTGTCGCCGAGTTCGCGCCAGGCGACCTGGACGTCGCGGTCGTCGCTGTCGCGGATGAACCGGGAGATGTCCAGGTCATGTCCGGCGAGGTCGGGCTGCGTATCGAACAGGTCGAGCACGTCGCGCCGCCGAATGACCGGCAGCACCGGCTCGCCGTCATCCTCCGGAACGGTCGCGAGGGTGGCCGGGGACACGTCCTCGAGCTCCGCGAGGATCGCCCGGGCGCGCTGGAGATCCTCCGCGGTGTAGGGCGCGGCGTCACCGTCCGGCACATCGATCCAGCGCACGCCCGCCTCGGCGGCGCCGAACTCGCCGCGGCGGTTGCAGCGACCGAACCGCTGGACCATCGACGACCACAAGCTGACCTCGGTGAAGAGCGTGCGCGCCGAGATGTCCACGCCGGCCTCGATGGCCTGGGTGGCGACGAGGATCCCCGACCAGCCGGGCGCCAGCACCGCGTCGGCGATGGCGCGTCGCTCGATCGGCCGGAAGCGGGAATGGATGAGTCGCACCTCGACGCCCTTCGCCGCCTTGACGACAGCGGCGTAGAGCGCTCGCGCTCGCGACACCTGATTGACCACGACCAGCGTCAGGGATCCCGGCTGGTGCGCGCCAGCGATCTCCTTGGCCAGCTTGTCGGGCTCCTTGCTCGTCGCCTTGGTCGCCGCGACCGGCTTGGGCGCACGGTGCCGTGCGGCCAGGGCCGGAGTGTCGTAGTCGGCCCTCGTCAGCTTCGCGATGGTGAGGTCCTGCGTCCGGTGGTCGATGGTCCGAAGGCGCCCGAGCGCCATCGTCGCGCTCATCCACACCGACCGCGTGCGCGCCGCGGTGCCGAGGGCGTCGCGCAACCCTTGGAGCTGAGCGCTCGTGGACAACCCCGGGCCCATGAGCTGAACCTCGTCGAGCACCCACAGACAATCGCTGTTGAGGAGACCAAAATGAACCGGCCAGAGATATCGGCTCATCGCGTAACCGCGATTGAGCGCACGCGACAGGAGCTGATCCTGCGTACCCACCAGCACCAGGTCGCGATCGATGTCGCCCTCCCAGGACCGATCCACGGCGCCACCCATGAGGACGTGGACACCCACCTCGTCGGCGAGACCGAGATTGGCGACCGCAGCCTCAGCGACGCGGGCGGTCTGTTCGACCAAGGTGCGCATCGGCAAGCACAGCACGAGTCGCCGCGGCGTCGCCGCCCGCGCGACCTGGTCCGGCTGATACCGACGGCGCCACAGCCAACCAACGAGGACCGTCGCGGTCTTGCCGGCGCCGGTCGGTGCCTGCACGACGTGCGGGAACTCCGGGGCGGTCGCGAACGCGACCTGATACGGGAAGGGCCGTGGCGCGGTCGCCCCCGGCGCGGCCATCGCGGTCCGGAACAGGTCGTCGAAGGTGGTGATGTTCATCGCTCGTGCCCCAGGCGTGGCCCCCTCAGGTGACGAGAACGGTAGTCGCGATAATCCACCAAGGCAACACCCGATGAGCGGCAATTTGTCATCCCGTAGCGATCTGCCGTAGCATCACCGCGCGATGGCGACCGATCCTCAGCTCGTACGCGCGGCGGCGCTGCTTCACGCGCTCACGACCACGAAGCGCGGGGTCTCCCTCCGGCTGTTCGCGGAGCGGCGGGGCTTCAACCTGCGGGCGCTGTACCGCGACGTCGAGGCCCTCGAGCGGGCCGGGTTCCCGGTGCAGCATCAGCACGGCTGGTACTCGCTGCCGGCGGACTGGCTGCCGCCGGCGTCGGTGGGGGTGACGCAGCAAGAGCTGGCGGCGCTGTTCTTCGCCCGGATGGTCACCCCTGGGCTACGAGGCACCCCGATCGGACGATCCCTCGACAGCCTGTGGGTCAAGCTCTCGACGCGGGGCGCCCAGGGGCGCCTGGTGCCGGAGACCGACGTCGCCCACGCGGCGCGCGCGACGCCGGCCATCGACTACAGCGTCCACGCCGCGACGATCAAGAAGCTCGAGGACGCGATCGCCGAGCGGCGCGTGGTGTGGATCCGGTACCGGACCGCGGCCGGGGTCGAGAGCACGCGCGAGATCGAGCCCGGCTACCTCCACTGGGACGGCGGCCTCGAGGCGATGTACGTGCCGAGCTGGTGTCGCGACCGCAAGGACCTGCGGATGTTCGCGGTGCACCGGATCTTGGCGATCGATCCCCGCGACGAGCGATGCCCGGCCCGCGCGGCGATGGCCAAGCGCGCCCTCGAGCGGTCGTTTCGCGTGTGGTACCGCGACCGCGTCGAGCACGTCGTGGTGCGCTTCCAGCCGGTGGTCGCAGGCGAGATCCGCGAGCGGACCTGGCACCCGAGCCAGCGCCTGGTCGACGACCGCGAGGGCGGCGTGTACCTCCACCTCGACATCGCCGCACCTGAGGAGCTCGAGCGCTGGCTCCTGGGTTTCGGTGCGGCCGCCCAGGTGATCGAGCCGGCGAGCCTGGCCGAGCGGGTGCGCGCGGCCCACGCGGCGGCGCTCGCCGCTGTGCCGGCGCCGATCACTGCGACGCGTCGGGCGCCAAAGCGCACCCGGCCCCGGGCGGCGTCCGCAGTTTGACGTCCGGTGACAACGGGTGATCGTACGGTCTCGCCATGGAGCGAGCCCCCGACGATGTCCCCGACCTGGTCCCCGCGCGCATGCTCAACGAGCACGCCTACTGCCCGCGCCTGGCCTACCTCGAGTGGGTGCAGGGCGACTTCGCCGACAACGCCGACACGATCGACGGTCGCTGGCAGCACCGCAACGTCGATCGCGAGCACGGCGCGCTGCCCGACGCCGGCGGTCGCGCCGAGGGCACGTTCCACGCGCGATCGCTGGCGCTGTCGGCGCCCGGCGTCGGACTGATCGCGCGCATCGATCTGGTGGAGGCCGAGGGCGATGAGGTCACGCCCATCGACTACAAGCGCGGCAAGGCGCCCGATATCCCCGAGGGCGTGTACGAGCCCGAGCGCGTGCAGCTCTGCGCGCAGGCCCTGATCCTCGAGGAGAACGGCTACCGCGTCGCCCGCGGCGTCATCTACTTCGTCGCGTCGCGACAGCGGGTCGAGGTCGCCATCGACGACGCGCTGCGCGCGCGCACCCTGGCGCTCCTGGCCGAGCTGCGGGCCAGCGCGGCGCGCCCCACCCCACCGCCGCCCCTGGTCGACAGCCCCAAGTGTCCGCGCTGCTCGCTGGTCGGGATCTGCCTACCCGACGAGGTCAACCTCCTGCGCGCGGATGACGACGCTCCGGTGCGCCCGCTGACGCCGGGGCGCGACGACGCCTTGCCGCTGTACGTCCACACCGGCGGCACCCGAGTCGGGCGGCGCGGCGACGAGCTGCACATCGAGACCCGCGACGGCGAGCACCACACCGCGCGGCTCGGCGACACCTCGCAGGTGGTGCTGTTCGGCAACGTGCAGATCACCACGCAGGCGCTCCACGAGCTGTGCGATCGCGGGGTCACGACCTGCTTCCTGTCGGCCGGCGGCTGGTTCTACGGCATCGCGCGCGGCATGGACCACAAGAACGTCGAGCTGCGGCGCCGACAGTTCGCGGCCGCGGCGGATCCCGCCCGGTGTGTGGAGCTGGCCCGCCGGTTCGTCGCGGTCAAGGTCAGGAACTGCCGCACGATGATCCGGCGCAACGCCGACGCGGTGGCCAGCGGCGTCGTCGATCGCCTGAAGGAGCTCCTGCCCAAGATCGAGGCCGCCGCCAGCCTCGCGTCGTTGCTGGGCCTCGAAGGCACCGCGGCGCGCCTGTACTTCGGCGCATACGCGGGGCTCGTGCGTCCACCGGGCAAGGACGGCGACGAGCCCTCTGCGATGCGCTTCGACTTCGACGGGCGGAACCGCCGGCCGCCGCGCGATCCGGTGAACGCGCTCCTGTCGTTCGGATACGCGCTCCTGACCAAGGACGTGACCATCAAGCTCCTGGCCGTCGGGTTCGACCCCTACCTCGGCTTCTATCATCAGCCGCGATACGGCCGGCCGGCGCTGGCGCTCGACGTCATGGAAGAGTTCCGGCCGCTCATCGTCGACTCCGCGGTCTTGACTGCGATCAACACCGGCGCCGTGCAGGCGACCGACTTCGTCCGGCGCGGTGGCGCCGTCGCGCTCAAGCCCGACGGAAGGTCGCGGTTCATCCAGGCCTACGAGCGGCGGATGGACGAGGAGATCACGCACCCGCTGTTCGGATACCGGGTCAGCTACCGGCGCATCCTCGAGGTCCAGGTGCGCCTCTTGGCGCGCCATCTCGGCGGCGAGCTCGCCGAGTACCCACCCTTCGTGACGAGGTGACCGATGCGCAGCCGCTACCTCGTGACCTACGACATCAGCGACGACACGCGCCGCACCGCTGTGTTCAAGACCCTGCGCGGCTTCGGCGATCATCTGCAGTACTCGGTGTTTCGCTGTGACCTGTCGGATCGCCAGCGCGCCGCGCTCGTCGCCGCCGTCGATCCGCTCATCGATCACGACGGCGACCAGGTGCTGATCGTCGATCTCGGACCGATCGACGGGCGGGCGTCATCGTGTGTATTCTCGCTCGGTCGGCCCTATGCGAACCCCGAGCGCCGCGTCATCATCGTCTAGGTCGAGCAGGTCGGCGGCGGCCGGTCGCCGCCGGGAGGCGGACGCTTGGCGATCTATGACAACCGAAGAGCCCATCATTTTTCTTGCGCGTCTCGTGCCCTGCGAGCACCGACGTGCCAGCCCAGGCACCGTGGCCGCTCGCAGCGCGCCGAGCCGAGCGATCGTCGACAGTTGCGTGAGGCAGCCGGCGCCGACTGCCCTGGGACGTCGGGAAGAACGGCCCCGCGTTGCGGGCCGCTCGCAAACGGTTGCGCAAGCGGCAGAGATCATGAGACGAATCGGCCCCGCCGTCGTCACCGCCGCCATCGAGCGGCGGCCCCGTTGACGCGTATTCGTCCTCGGTCGCGCGGATCTTGTAGACCCGGGTCGTCACCGCCGCCATCGAGCGGCGGCCCCGTTGACCGGATCGCGACCATGTCGCCGCCGGTGGCGGCGGAGCCGGGTCGTCACCGCCGCCATCGAGCGGCGGCCCCGTTGACGCGCGCGCCGCGTCCCACTGCGCGCGCAACCAGTCGACGTCGTCACCGCCGCCATCGAGCGGCGGCCCCGTTGACGAGCGCGAGCGTCTCCCACGGGGTTTGCCACCGTTCTCGTCGTCACCGCCGCCATCGAGCGGCGGCCCCGTTGACTCGTCGGCCGTGTCGACCTTGGCGCCAGCGAGCTCGAGTCGTCACCGCCGCCATCGAGCGGCGGCCCCGTTGACACGCGCCCATCCCCTCGAATAGCGCCGCAGTCCAGCCCATGTCGTCACCGCCGCCATCGAGCGGCGGCCCCGTTGACTCATGCCGACGCTGCTCGACCACGGCGGCACGTTCGAGCGTCGTCACCGCCGCCATCGAGCGGCGGCCCCGTTGACCGACGGGAAGGTCACGCCCGCGACGGTGAGCGAGCGTCGTCACCGCCGCCATCGAGCGGCGGCCCCGTTGACCTGCCGGAGGCCGCATGATCGCGCGCCGCCCCCGCCCTCGTCGTCACCGCCGCCATCGAGCGGCGGCCCCGTTGACCCACCGGTGCTCGCGGATCCATCGCGCCTGCTCGCCCTTCGTCGTCACCGCCGCCATCGAGCGGCGGCCCCGTTGACGCGCCCACCCCGCCCCATCACCGCCGCCCAGCGCGACGCCGTCGTCACCGCCGCCATCGAGCGGCGGCCCCGTTGACGCCTCGCGCCGCTCCTCGGGCGTCAGCGGACGGACGGTCGTCACCGCCGCCATCGAGCGGCGGCCCCGTTGACCGCGATCGCCTCGGCGGCTGCCTGCCACTTCCGCGCCGTGTCGTCACCGCCGCCATCGAGCGGCGGCCCCGTTGACACCGGGGCCGGCGCGAGCGCCCCGACCGTCGCCGCGAGTCGTCACCGCCGCCATCGAGCGGCGGCCCCGTTGACTGGCCGCGCGGCGCAGCTTGTTGGCGCGGTCGAAGTCGTCGTCACCGCCGCCATCGAGCGGCGGCCCCGTTGAAGCAAGGGATGGGCGTCGGCGGTGCCGGCGGCTTCGGCGCGGGTCACCGCCGCCATCGAGCGGCGGCCCCGTTGAAGCGTCCACGGCCCCATCACGGCGCGCGTCACCGTGCTCCGCTGTCACCGCCGCCATCGAGCGGCGGCCCCGTTGAAGCTACCGGCTGCGCCTGGTCGAGATCTTCGACGGGTCGCTGTCACCGCCGCCATCGAGCGGCGGCCCCGTTGAAGCGGATCCATCACCGCACCGCCCGGCACAGGCACACCGACGAGTCACCGCCGCCATCGAGCGGCGGCCCCGTTGAAGCACCGGGCTCGGCGAGGAGCGCGGCGCGTGATGCAGGTCACCGCCGCCATCGAGCGGCGGCCCCGTTGAAGCATGTGCCCGGCACCGAGGTTGGCCGACTTGTCCCCGGGTCACCGCCGCCATCGAGCGGCGGCCCCGTTGAAGCGATGCCGTAGTGTGCGTCATGGAGCTCGGCGCCCGGAAGGTCACCGCCGCCATCGAGCGGCGGCCCCGTTGAAGCGCGGCCACCGCCGCGGCGTCGATCTTGGTGACGTCATCGTCACCGCCGCCATCGAGCGGCGGCCCCGTTGAAGCATCGCGTGGTGCGCCCCGTCGCGCTGACGGTCAGTGGGTCACCGCCGCCATCGAGCGGCGGCCCCGTTGAAGCGTCGCATACAAGGACGCCGGCGCGCGAGCCCGCCAGTCACCGCCGCCATCGAGCGGCGGCCCCGTTGAAGCTTTCGGCTCGGCTCGGCTCGGAGTGACATCCGGCGTGGTCACCGCCGCCATCGAGCGGCGGCCCCGTTGAAGCCCGACATCGCCAAGATCGCGCTCCGCATGATGGTCTTGCAGGTCACCGCCGCCATCGAGCGGCGGCCCCGTTGAAGCAAGTTGTTCGATGACGCGGAAGGATCGCAGATCCTCGAGTCACCGCCGCCATCGAGCGGCGGCCCCGTTGAAGCGATCACCGCTCCACCGCCACCACATCGATCGCCGCCCGTCACCGCCGCCATCGAGCGGCGGCCCCGTTGAAGCTTCCATGGCCGACGCCTTTGCCTCCCGGGCTGCCTCGTCACCGCCGCCATCGAGCGGCGGCCCCGTTGAAGCGGATCGGCAAAGCCCGACGCGCATGGTGGGGCCGATGTCACCGCCGCCATCGAGCGGCGGCCCCGTTGAAGCCGGTGTGTAGACCCTGAGTCCAGGAGCCGCCGTAGAAGGTCACCGCCGCCATCGAGCGGCGGCCCCGTTGAAGCTGGCTCCGACACGCACCGCTGCGACGGCGGGTGCCGGGTCACCGCCGCCATCGAGCGGCGGCCCCGTTGAAGCACGTCGGGGCGGAACTGGTCGACGGCGGTGCTGATGTCACCGCCGCCATCGAGCGGCGGCCCCGTTGAAGCGCCAGCCGCATCCCGTCGGCGACCCGGCGCGCGTGGCACGTCACCGCCGCCATCGAGCGGCGGCCCCGTTGAAGCAACGCGATCTCGCTGCCGGAGGCGGACGCGGATCGCGTCGTCACCGCCGCCATCGAGCGGCGGCCCCGTTGAAGCGCTACCGCGCTCGACGACCTCTTCCACCTTGCGCACGTCACCGCCGCCATCGAGCGGCGGCCCCGTTGAAGCGTCATGAAGCAACCTTAACCGCTCTAGCCGATAAGCGCAGTCACCGCCGCCATCGAGCGGCGGCCCCGTTGAAGCACCAACGCGGTCAGCTCCTTCGTCACCGGCGGCAAGTCACCGCCGCCATCGAGCGGCGGCCCCGTTGAAGCAGCTCGTCCACGGTCAGCTTGGTGACCGCGTTGGACTGTCACCGCCGCCATCGAGCGGCGGCCCCGTTGAAGCCTGGATCCTTTGGTTTGGGCAGCATGCGCCGCAATACGGTCACCGCCGCCATCGAGCGGCGGCCCCGTTGAAGCGACGACGAGGTTGGCCTGACCCCCGACGAGGGCGAGGGTGTCACCGCCGCCATCGAGCGGCGGCCCCGTTGAAGCCCGCTGCGCCCGCGCCGTACCTGCGCGCGGCCGCGCGTGTCACCGCCGCCATCGAGCGGCGGCCCCGTTGAAGCTGGTAGCTGTCGTTGCGACAGATCGCGTCGAGCAGCTCGGTCACCGCCGCCATCGAGCGGCGGCCCCGTTGAAGCACGGCGTGGCAGCCGGCGGCCGGCGGGGCGATCTACGTCACCGCCGCCATCGAGCGGCGGCCCCGTTGAAGCGTCCAAGGCGCCGCCGTCGCGCTCGGCATCCTGGGGCGCGTCACCGCCGCCATCGAGCGGCGGCCCCGTTGAAGCCGCGACGGGTTGTTGCGGAAGTGCGGGTAGCCAACGGTGTCACCGCCGCCATCGAGCGGCGGCCCCGTTGAAGCACTTCGACTCGATCGGGCGACGGCGGCCGGAGCGCGCGGTCACCGCCGCCATCGAGCGGCGGCCCCGTTGAAGCATCGTCGGCCAACAGCGCGGCGTCTCCGTCCACGGCGTCACCGCCGCCATCGAGCGGCGGCCCCGTTGAAGCATGACGTTGGTCCCGAGCGTGTACGAGCCCGAGGCCAGTCACCGCCGCCATCGAGCGGCGGCCCCGTTGAAGCCACCTGTACGGTTTCACGGTCGAGCAAGAGCGCGCGATGTCACCGCCGCCATCGAGCGGCGGCCCCGTTGAAGCGACGCCGACGAGTGTGTTTCGGATCTGATTAGCCAGGTCACCGCCGCCATCGAGCGGCGGCCCCGTTGAAGCCCCACCGTCCGCCACGCCAAGGGGTACCTAGCGATCCCGTCACCGCCGCCATCGAGCGGCGGCCCCGTTGAAGCCCGCGTGCCGCGACAACTTGCAGGCCCAGTTCGAGGGTCACCGCCGCCATCGAGCGGCGGCCCCGTTGAAGCTGGCTGACTCGCAACGGGCATGGTTCGGGGTTCTGGGATGTCACCGCCGCCATCGAGCGGCGGCCCCGTTGAAGCCTCGGCCAGGTCGCCGCGCTCTACGGCGACGACTTCGAGTCACCGCCGCCATCGAGCGGCGGCCCCGTTGAAGCCGCACGGTCATCAGGTTGGAGTCGCCTCCGCGCCGCCGGTCACCGCCGCCATCGAGCGGCGGCCCCGTTGAAGCAAGTGGCTAGAGATCGCGTCCACCTGGTCGAGGTAGTCGTCACCGCCGCCATCGAGCGGCGGCCCCGTTGAAGCCCGAGCAAAGAGCGCCTGTGCTGCACGACCACGTCCTGTCACCGCCGCCATCGAGCGGCGGCCCCGTTGAAGCTCCTGCACCCCCCTCCCCGCGTTGCCCGCGGCCAGGTCACCGCCGCCATCGAGCGGCGGCCCCGTTGAAGCGGCATCGACGACGCCGACAAGTCCGACGACATTGACCGTGGTCACCGCCGCCATCGAGCGGCGGCCCCGTTGAAGCATCACGTCGGCGCAGGCGGCCCGGGCTTGGGTGCGGGTGTCACCGCCGCCATCGAGCGGCGGCCCCGTTGAAGCGGCAAGAGCCGCGGCGGCGCGGGCGAGGCGTTCACCGTGTCACCGCCGCCATCGAGCGGCGGCCCCGTTGAAGCATGGTCAGGTCCTCGCCGGCGCGGCCGGCAGCGGCGCCGTCACCGCCGCCATCGAGCGGCGGCCCCGTTGAAGCACCCGACCCGACCCGCGGCATGCGCTCACTCGGCCTGGCGTCACCGCCGCCATCGAGCGGCGGCCCCGTTGAAGCGGGTCGTGGCCCGCCGCCGCCGCGCTTCTCTCGGCCGGTCACCGCCGCCATCGAGCGGCGGCCCCGTTGAAGCACCGCTTTCGTTCGGCGCAAGTGTCCCGAGCTTGGCGTCACCGCCGCCATCGAGCGGCGGCCCCGTTGAAGCATCCACCCGCACGATGATGGGTGGCGGCAGATCGTTAGTCACCGCCGCCATCGAGCGGCGGCCCCGTTGAAGCAGCGTGCCATCCGCGAAGTCGCCGATCCCGTCGGGGTGTCACCGCCGCCATCGAGCGGCGGCCCCGTTGAAGCACCCGGCCGGCGCCCCGGGCGATTGAGCGAGATGCGGTCACCGCCGCCATCGAGCGGCGGCCCCGTTGAAGCACCCAAACCGTTGCCTCGTCGAAACCCGCGTCGCCAAGTCACCGCCGCCATCGAGCGGCGGCCCCGTTGAAGCCTCGGATCGTTGGGGTGAAATTCCTCGGGCGGGATGCCGTCACCGCCGCCATCGAGCGGCGGCCCCGTTGAAGCTCGCTGAGTCTACGCAAGAAGTCGATCGCGAGCGCGCGGTCGTGTCACCGCCGCCATCGAGCGGCGGCCCCGTTGAAGCCAGCCACGCGATCTTCGCCTCGCGGCTGAGCCGGGCGAGTCACCGCCGCCATCGAGCGGCGGCCCCGTTGAAGCGTCGAGGACGTCGTCGCGCGCGAGGTGGCCCGGTGGTCACCGCCGCCATCGAGCGGCGGCCCCGTTGAAGCGTGATGCAGTCGCCCCCGGCGAAGTCCGGCCCGGTGCGCGTCACCGCCGCCATCGAGCGGCGGCCCCGTTGAAGCGGTGCCTTCCGCTTGCCTACGGCAGCGGAGCAGCACACGTCACCGCCGCCATCGAGCGGCGGCCCCGTTGAAGCTTGACGGCGTCGAAGGTGATCTTAGCCGCCGGTGACATGTCACCGCCGCCATCGAGCGGCGGCCCCGTTGAAGCCACTGGTTGTCGCAGCCATCGGACATGAAGAACAGCGAGTCACCGCCGCCATCGAGCGGCGGCCCCGTTGAAGCGATCTTGTCGCGCTCGGTCGCGCTGGCGGCGTCGATCAGGTCACCGCCGCCATCGAGCGGCGGCCCCGTTGAAGCGCGGACTGGCCCGGCTACGGCCTACGCGGGTGGATCTGGTCACCGCCGCCATCGAGCGGCGGCCCCGTTGAAGCCGGTGTACTCCCGCCGCAGCGGAAGCGTGACCCTTCGGTCACCGCCGCCATCGAGCGGCGGCCCCGTTGAAGCACCCGACACCGATCGTCGTAGAGGCGATGCGGACACCGGTCACCGCCGCCATCGAGCGGCGGCCCCGTTGAAGCGCGATGCTCCCGAGCGCGGTCCTCGCGATCGTCCTCGGTCACCGCCGCCATCGAGCGGCGGCCCCGTTGAAGCGCGATCCCTCGAGCCGAGGAGGGCGCGACGGTGCCACTCGTCGTCACCGCCGCCATCGAGCGGCGGCCCCGTTGAAGCTGCCATGGCACCCGCCGAGCTGCACAGCTACCTGACCAGTCACCGCCGCCATCGAGCGGCGGCCCCGTTGAAGCTAGATCACCGGCTGGTACGCGGGCAGGTTCGGGCCGTGTCACCGCCGCCATCGAGCGGCGGCCCCGTTGAAGCTTGACCTCGGCGACGCCGCGCGTGGCCTTCGACAGCAGTCACCGCCGCCATCGAGCGGCGGCCCCGTTGAAGCGAGCGGCGCGCCCTCGACCTCGTGCGCTCGCCGAGCTGTCACCGCCGCCATCGAGCGGCGGCCCCGTTGAAGCACCAAGCGCACCGTCACCGAGGCCGCCTGACCATGTCCACGTCACCGCCGCCATCGAGCGGCGGCCCCGTTGAAGCTACTGCGCCTCGTAGCCGCTAGTCCCGTAGGCCAGGCGGTCACCGCCGCCATCGAGCGGCGGCCCCGTTGAAGCTTCGCGCGCTCCTCCCGCCGCAAGCGGCGGCCGCCAGTCACCGCCGCCATCGAGCGGCGGCCCCGTTGAAGCAGCCCCTCGTCAGGCCCGACGGTCAACCGGTCGTCGGTCACCGCCGCCATCGAGCGGCGGCCCCGTTGAAGCAGTGCGCAACCGCGCGCCGGCGCGGCCGATACGCGACCGCGTCACCGCCGCCATCGAGCGGCGGCCCCGTTGAAGCACCCTCGTCGTCCTTTTCGTCGTCGTCGTCGTCGGCTGCTCGTCACCGCCGCCATCGAGCGGCGGCCCCGTTGAAGCCGGCATCCCCTCGAGGGAAGCTACGTCGCGGTGGTGATGTCACCGCCGCCATCGAGCGGCGGCCCCGTTGAAGCACGTCGGCGACCGTGTCACCGTCCCAGTCGAAGAGCGGTCACCGCCGCCATCGAGCGGCGGCCCCGTTGAAGCGCACTGACCGCCTGCTCCGATCCCGGCGACCCGCCGGCTGTCACCGCCGCCATCGAGCGGCGGCCCCGTTGAAGCGGAGCGGCGGGGGCGCCTGCGGATCCGGTGGTGCGGGTCACCGCCGCCATCGAGCGGCGGCCCCGTTGAAGCGACGTTCTCGGGGTCGGCCACGATCGCCAGTGTCGAGGGTCACCGCCGCCATCGAGCGGCGGCCCCGTTGAAGCGCACCGGAGGGGTGATGTCACCGATTCCGTTGGATTTGTCACCGCCGCCATCGAGCGGCGGCCCCGTTGAAGCTTGTCGGCCGGCGAGCGCACCGCGCTCTTGGCGTACCGTCACCGCCGCCATCGAGCGGCGGCCCCGTTGAAGCTGGGCCACGAACGATCCGGCCGGGCCCGAGTACTGCTCGTCACCGCCGCCATCGAGCGGCGGCCCCGTTGAAGCGCCGAGCTGGTCGAGCAGCGCGGCCAGCCGCTCGCGGGCGTCACCGCCGCCATCGAGCGGCGGCCCCGTTGAAGCATCTCCTGGGCCGTCGGGCTCTCCTCGTGGACCCAACCGGTCACCGCCGCCATCGAGCGGCGGCCCCGTTGAAGCGAGATGGGCGGCGTCTACACCGAAGACGAGATGGAGCGGTCACCGCCGCCATCGAGCGGCGGCCCCGTTGAAGCATCGCGGCCGGGTCGCACGCGATCCGCCAGGCAAGGCCGTCACCGCCGCCATCGAGCGGCGGCCCCGTTGAAGCTTTTACGAGCCCGCCCGGGCCGACGTCGCGCCCGAGCCCGTCACCGCCGCCATCGAGCGGCGGCCCCGTTGAAGCCGCTGCAGGCGGCCCCACGCCCCGATCCCGTCGACCGTCACCGCCGCCATCGAGCGGCGGCCCCGTTGAAGCGCGAGCCAAGGCGAGGCGCTCCGCGCGATCGCCGACGCGTCACCGCCGCCATCGAGCGGCGGCCCCGTTGAAGCGTGACGCGAGCGACGCACCCCTTGGCCATGTGGAGGACGTCACCGCCGCCATCGAGCGGCGGCCCCGTTGAAGCGGTTGAGCGGGGCCGTGGTTCGTCGTCGGAAAAGACTGACGTCACCGCCGCCATCGAGCGGCGGCCCCGTTGAAGCGAGCGTGACGGGCCACAAAGACCCCCGGCCGTTAGAGCGGTCACCGCCGCCATCGAGCGGCGGCCCCGTTGAAGCCGTGCATGGTCCGATCGACTGGCCAGACCCTCTCGGACGTCACCGCCGCCATCGAGCGGCGGCCCCGTTGAAGCCGCGAGACGTCGGCGCGCAGACGCTCGATACCCTCGTCACCGCCGCCATCGAGCGGCGGCCCCGTTGAAGCTCGAGGTAGGCCCCGAGCGCGACCGCGTCCATTACGCGGTCACCGCCGCCATCGAGCGGCGGCCCCGTTGAAGCAGCGTGTTCTCGATGCGGTCGAGCGCGCTCTCGGTGGCCGTCACCGCCGCCATCGAGCGGCGGCCCCGTTGAAGCTTGCCCTGGGGGCGGTTCTTGGGGTCGAAGGTAGCCATGTGTCACCGCCGCCATCGAGCGGCGGCCCCGTTGAAGCTCGAGGAACTGGTTGCGTTCGCCCTCGGTCATGCTTGTCACCGCCGCCATCGAGCGGCGGCCCCGTTGAAGCGCCCCCCGGCGTTCTTGGGGGTCTTCGGACGCGCCAGTCAGTCACCGCCGCCATCGAGCGGCGGCCCCGTTGAAGCAACAGTACGACCCGCTTGCGGATTTGGTGGGGCGGAGTCACCGCCGCCATCGAGCGGCGGCCCCGTTGAAGCTCCTTGAAGGACGACATCAGCTCCTTGCGCTCGGTGCGCGTCACCGCCGCCATCGAGCGGCGGCCCCGTTGAAGCCTGTCGGGCTGGTCGGCGCGGACCCCGACGCCGTTGGCCGTCACCGCCGCCATCGAGCGGCGGCCCCGTTGAAGCGCGTAGGACGATCGTCGCGCACCGGCGCGATCGACGTAGTCACCGCCGCCATCGAGCGGCGGCCCCGTTGAAGCAGCCCGAGAGCGACTCGCGCCCGTCGAGGAGGTCGCGCTGGTCACCGCCGCCATCGAGCGGCGGCCCCGTTGAAGCCACTACGACCCAGCGCCGATGACCGTCGACGAAGCGCGCGTCACCGCCGCCATCGAGCGGCGGCCCCGTTGAAGCACGGGCCGGGATCTGGCCTCCCAGACCCGCCAGGTTGTCACCGCCGCCATCGAGCGGCGGCCCCGTTGAAGCGCCTCGGCGGTGCGCTGCTCCGCGCGGATCCAGCTCGTGTCACCGCCGCCATCGAGCGGCGGCCCCGTTGAAGCACGCCGCGCACGGCGATGCGCGCGGCGATCTCTTGCAGGTGTCACCGCCGCCATCGAGCGGCGGCCCCGTTGAAGCGATACTGCGAGCGCCTCGCGATCAAGCTGCTTGGTGCCTGTCACCGCCGCCATCGAGCGGCGGCCCCGTTGAAGCATCGGCATCTGGGGGCCGACCCAGCGCGACTTCTCGTCGCGTCACCGCCGCCATCGAGCGGCGGCCCCGTTGAAGCACCACGCCTTGACGATCGCGAGGTCGCCGCGGATCGCGGTCACCGCCGCCATCGAGCGGCGGCCCCGTTGAAGCACCCAGGCGTCGGTCCGCTCGGCCGCGGTGCGGCGCGGTGTCACCGCCGCCATCGAGCGGCGGCCCCGTTGAAGCACGCGTTGGGCCCAGGTGATCGCCACCCACGCCAGGCCGGTCACCGCCGCCATCGAGCGGCGGCCCCGTTGAAGCATTGCCGAAGTGCCCCACTTCATAGTAGTAGCGTCGTCGTCACCGCCGCCATCGAGCGGCGGCCCCGTTGAAGCACGACTACGCTTGGGTTTACGACAACGCTCGTGTTGTCACCGCCGCCATCGAGCGGCGGCCCCGTTGAAGCATCCGCAAGGCGCGCGACGCCACCGCGTACCTCGCGGCTGTCACCGCCGCCATCGAGCGGCGGCCCCGTTGAAGCTACTCCTCTCCGTCGGCCAGCTCCTGACGCCCTGGCGCGGTCACCGCCGCCATCGAGCGGCGGCCCCGTTGAAGCCATGCTTGGCGCTTCCCGCTGGCCACGAGCGTCCACGTCGTCACCGCCGCCATCGAGCGGCGGCCCCGTTGAAGCCAGATCTCGCAGGACGGCCCGTTCGTCGCGACGCACTACCCGGTCACCGCCGCCATCGAGCGGCGGCCCCGTTGAAGCGACATGCGGCCTCGTGATGCTGGCGGGCGGTAGCGAGTCACCGCCGCCATCGAGCGGCGGCCCCGTTGAAGCCCGACTGTGACAACCGTGCGCAGTGTCGTCACCGGCGACGTCACCGCCGCCATCGAGCGGCGGCCCCGTTGAAGCCAGTTGTAGTAGTAGCCGCACGACTCCGGGATCCGGGAGTCACCGCCGCCATCGAGCGGCGGCCCCGTTGAAGCCCGGAGGCCACCAGGTGGCCCTCAAAGAACCACTGGAGGTCACCGCCGCCATCGAGCGGCGGCCCCGTTGAAGCCCGTAGCTCATGGCTTGCCGTCCTTGGCCCACGGGGGCCGTCACCGCCGCCATCGAGCGGCGGCCCCGTTGAAGCTCTTGTTCATGCGACCTCCCGCAGGCTCGAACAGCGAGTCACCGCCGCCATCGAGCGGCGGCCCCGTTGAAGCGTCGCCGAGGGGCCGTGCTACCTCGGGGTGAGCTGGGGGTCACCGCCGCCATCGAGCGGCGGCCCCGTTGAAGCGATCGAACCCACAGCGCCAGGTTGTGGCGGCAGCGGGTCACCGCCGCCATCGAGCGGCGGCCCCGTTGAAGCAAGTTCGACGGCCTCGACGACACCGCGATCCGCGTGTCACCGCCGCCATCGAGCGGCGGCCCCGTTGAAGCACGACTGGCGGGTCGAGGACATCTGGACCTACTTCGTCACCGCCGCCATCGAGCGGCGGCCCCGTTGAAGCTCGACCACGGCGCCCGGGTCGCCGATGCTGCCGCGCAGCGGTCACCGCCGCCATCGAGCGGCGGCCCCGTTGAAGCGGTCACCCCCGCACCGTAGGAGCCCGACCATGCCGACCATGTCACCGCCGCCATCGAGCGGCGGCCCCGTTGAAGCCCGGCTCGCTTCCCGGCGTCCGCCAGGACCTTGGGTCACCGCCGCCATCGAGCGGCGGCCCCGTTGAAGCTCCACGAGGTCGTCCACGGCGCCGGCGCGTTCTACACCTGTCACCGCCGCCATCGAGCGGCGGCCCCGTTGAAGCGATCGTCCAGTCGGTGTGCGAGCGCCGGACCTGCGGCGGCGTCACCGCCGCCATCGAGCGGCGGCCCCGTTGAAGCTTTTCAGCACCCCCCTTGCGGGGGCCTGCCAGCGATGGTCACCGCCGCCATCGAGCGGCGGCCCCGTTGAAGCTCGCTCGCGTCGGCCGGGTATCCCACCTCGTGCTCAAGCGTCACCGCCGCCATCGAGCGGCGGCCCCGTTGAAGCGACGTTCAGGAAGATCGCGCCAGCGTCGACGGCCAGGCTGTCACCGCCGCCATCGAGCGGCGGCCCCGTTGAAGCTGCGAGACGCCGACGCCGCCGCCGCCGCCGCCGACGCCGACGCCGCGTCACCGCCGCCATCGAGCGGCGGCCCCGTTGAAGCATCGTCGCCGGAGATCCCAGGGTCGAGGTGCCGAGGAAGGTCACCGCCGCCATCGAGCGGCGGCCCCGTTGAAGCCGTTCGACGCGCTGCGCGCGCGCGTGGTCGCGGCGATGTGTCACCGCCGCCATCGAGCGGCGGCCCCGTTGAAGCGCGATGGTGCTTGGCCCGTCCTGGGTGTGGCTCCACGAGTCACCGCCGCCATCGAGCGGCGGCCCCGTTGAAGCACCGCCAGCGTCGCGTTCTCGGCGACGACGAACAGGTGTCACCGCCGCCATCGAGCGGCGGCCCCGTTGAAGCGACGTCCACACCATCCACGCCCTGCGCCAGGGCGTCGAGTCACCGCCGCCATCGAGCGGCGGCCCCGTTGAAGCCCCTTGTTGTCCGTGAGCGCCGTGTTCACCGACGTCGTCACCGCCGCCATCGAGCGGCGGCCCCGTTGAAGCGCTTCGAGGCGTCGGCGGGCCGGCCCGATCAGCCGGTCACCGCCGCCATCGAGCGGCGGCCCCGTTGAAGCTTCTCGACGAGCACGGCGTCGGGGCACCAGTCGCCGGTCACCGCCGCCATCGAGCGGCGGCCCCGTTGAAGCCGACGCAAGCCCGCGCCAGCGGCGCCGGCAACGCCCCGTCACCGCCGCCATCGAGCGGCGGCCCCGTTGAAGCGACGCCAGCTTCGCCGCGATGCGCGATGAGTGGCTTTGCGTCACCGCCGCCATCGAGCGGCGGCCCCGTTGAAGCAACGCTACCACGAGCCGGCGTCATGGCACCGTCGGCCCCGCCGTCACCGCCGCCATCGAGCGGCGGCCCCGTTGAAGCGGCCAGACGTCCGAACGCTCTTGCAGGAAGGTCGGCAGAAGTCACCGCCGCCATCGAGCGGCGGCCCCGTTGAAGCGCTGAATAGTCATCATCGGGATCTTGACGGCGCGAGTCACCGCCGCCATCGAGCGGCGGCCCCGTTGAAGCGACGTGGTCGCTGATCGACCGATCGACCGTCTCTGGACCGTCACCGCCGCCATCGAGCGGCGGCCCCGTTGAAGCAAGTCGCTGCGCGGCGCTGAGGCACTGGTGGCCGCGGACCGTCACCGCCGCCATCGAGCGGCGGCCCCGTTGAAGCCCGGCGGTGGCGCTGTCGATGAACAGCCGCGCCGTGGAGAGTCACCGCCGCCATCGAGCGGCGGCCCCGTTGAAGCGGAAGATCCCGCGCGTGACCACGGCTGACGAGTGGGTCACCGCCGCCATCGAGCGGCGGCCCCGTTGAAGCGTCGGCATCCGCGCGACCGAGTCCCTGCACCGCTGGAGGGTCACCGCCGCCATCGAGCGGCGGCCCCGTTGAAGCCGCGACGACGGCGCTGGCGTCACGATCGCGATCCACGTCACCGCCGCCATCGAGCGGCGGCCCCGTTGAAGCGACCCGCGGTCTGCCGAGGGCTGCCCGCGTGCCTGGTGTCACCGCCGCCATCGAGCGGCGGCCCCGTTGAAGCGGTGGCAAGTGGCGCGCCGTGCAGCGCGACGCCGCGGCGTCACCGCCGCCATCGAGCGGCGGCCCCGTTGAAGCACGTCGGCCGCGCCCGCGGCGCCGGCCAGGTTGTCCACGGTCACCGCCGCCATCGAGCGGCGGCCCCGTTGAAGCGACGTGCAGGTGCGCGGGAAGTTCCTCGGTCCGCCCGACGTCACCCCCGCCATCGAGCGGCGGCTTCGTTGAAGCTACAAGCCCGGCTTCGTGCTCGACGTGACCGAGCAGTAGCGCGCCGGCGGCGAGGCTGGCCCGCGAGGTGCGGCCTCCCCCGCTCCGTCGGATTGACCGGATCGGCCGGGCCGGTGGTAGACTCGGACCAGCTCGGTCACCACGTAGGAGGGTGCATGTCACGGACGCTCGCCACGCTCACCGCGGTCCTCGGCCTGTTCATCGTCGGCGCCACGGCGCCGACGGCCCACGCGCAGAAGGCCTGCGAGTACCTGGTGCCGCCCCACGGCGGCGCCTACGAGGTCCCGGTCCATCCGGCCTACGTCACGAGCCTGCGCTTCGCCGGCAAGATCGCGAGCGCCAACACCTCGGCCGCGATGGACAAGGACTACGAGATCCGCGCCGATGGGCCGGACGGCCTCCTGGTGCGGCCCAAGGCGCGCAGCCCGGGCGACGCCAACATCAACATCCAGGTCGGGCCGTCGCGTATCAGCGCGCTATTGCGCACCCTGCGCGATCCCAAGGAGGCCTGCGCGCTGGTCACGTTCAAGGCCACGACGATCGAGGAGGCGATCGAGCGCCAGGTCGCCGACGCCGTCGCCAAACGCACCGCCGCTCTCGAGGCCGAGCTGGCCGCGCTGCGCGACGAGCAGTCCGCGCGGGTCGCGACCGAACTCGCCAGCGCGATCGCCGAACGCGCGATGACGCGTCTCGAGCTCCAGCGCTTGAAGGCGGTGGCGCGCAGCGACGCCGGCCTGGTGGTGTGGGCCTTGCGGGCGGTCGTGCTCGGCCCGGACCTCTTGATCAACGTCGAGCTCGAGAACCGCTCCGGCGCCCCGGTGCGCGTGGCCGACCTCGACGTGCGCGACGGCGCCGGCAAGGCCCGCGGCACCGCGGCCCGACTCGCCGGCACACCCCCGGCGCCGCGCCTCCTGGGCGTCGTCGCTCCCGGCGCCAAGCTCCGCGGCGTGGCGTTCGTGCGCGACGGCGCGTCGCTCCTCGGTGCACCGCTGACGCTGACCGTGCGCACGCCCGACGGCCGCGGCGAGGTCACCGTGCGCGACCTGGGGATCCGATGAGGCCCCGCGGCCACAGGCTCCCGGCAGTCGCACGCGGCGCGCTCGTCGCGCTCGGCGCCGTCGTCCCGGCTGCGCACGCCGATCGCTACGAGGCCTCGCTGGGCCTGGGCGCTCACGGCACCGCGGCGCGCGTCGGAGAGCCCGGCGCCACCCCCGCGTGGACCAGCGGCCTCGGCCTCGACGTTCGCGCCACCTACGCCACGAGCAACACCTGGGCCTACACGCTCCAGCTCGGCGCCGTCGTGACCCAGCCCGTGTACTACCCCGACGTCGAGCGCGACGTGGACGGCCGCATGGAGCGTGGGTCGGTGACGCGACGAACGATCGCCGCCGCGCTCACCGCCGGCGCCGAGCTGCGCCTCGGCCCGCGGCTCGTCCCCACCGTGCGGCTCGCCGCCGGCCCGCAGGTCCGCCATCGCACCGCCTCGGACCTCGGCGGGCTGATCGGGGCCGTCCCCGCCGAGACCACCGCCGATCTGGTGGTATCGGTGGGCCTGGGTCTCGACCTGCGCGTGGACGCGCGCCGCGTGCTGGGGTTGGTCCTGCGCTTCGACCACGCCCAGCCTCTCGGCGACGCCGAGCCGATCGACACCCTCGGCGTGGCCCTGCGCTTCGATCGCTACTGGTATCCGCGCTGGCAGGCGCCAGCGTGGTGACTCGCGCGGCTGTGACCGCGCCGTGCGACGCGTCACCGGTGGAGGGGTCGAGGTCACGCATTCGCTGCTTACCCCACCGTCCCTGGCGTTCTCGACGCTCCCGTTACTTGCGAAGAGTTCGCTTCTCTCACCCGAATAGGGTGATTGCCTTCGTCGGCAGCTTCTGAGACTCCTCTATCAGGTCGCCGCGCTTCCGGCCCGCTCGTCCGACCGATTCTGCTCCCTGAGGAGGTTGTCGTCATGGTCGTCCGCCCACCGCTAGCCCTGTCCACCGCGCTCATGGCGCTCGTCGCGCTCCTCGCCGTGGCGGCCTGCGCGGAAGAAGGACCGGACACGCCCCCGATCGATCAGAACGGCACGGTCGGCGGCCGCGTGCTCATGACCCTCGATGGGCCCCTGGTCGGCGCCGCGGTCTCGATCGATCACACCGAATATCAGGGCGAGACGATCCAGGTCCGCTCCCACGTCGCCGATCTGGTCACGGACGACCGCGGCGCCTTTGAGACACTGACCGGGACGAAGTCGGGCTTCTTCATCATCACCACCCGCGGCGGCTCGTTTCGCGACTACGCCACCGGCGAGACCGTGGTGCTCGACGAGGCCGACGGCCTGACCGCGCTCCTCTACATCGACACCCTCGAGGACCTGACCACCGGCCTGGTGACGCCGTTCACGCACCTGACCCACAAGCTCATCGACGCGCGCACCCAGGCTCGCCTCGACGCCGACCTGGTCACGTCCCACGCGCTGGTCAACGACCACGTCGATCGCCACCTCGGCGAGCTGACCTGGGAGCGCGCCGCGCCCGCCGACCTCGCGGCGCCCCAGCCATCGCCCACCGCCGAGGTCCGCGCCGCCTTCGTCCTGGGCGCGTGGTCGCTCCTCGCGCACGAGATCGCGACCGCCGCCGGCGCGACCGTGCAGCAGGTCAACCCGTACACGCTGGCCCGCGACCTCGGCCGCGACGCCGCCTCCCCGCCCTTCGACGGCAATGACGGTAACGATCGCGCCGCCGGCTCGGGGCTCCAGCTCGCCGCGTGTGCCCCCGTCACGCCGGGCTGCGCGCCTAGCGGCGCGTGTCCGCTGTCCGAGTGCCGCACCGCCTGCGACGCCTACGCTGGCACGCTGCGCACCGGCCTGGCCGCCGCGGTCACACGCCTCATCAACGACGACGGCCCCACCGGTCGCAACCAGACCGGGCTCTCGGCCGCAGACTCGCTCGGCTTCGCGCGCGCGATGGCCGGCAACCTCGATCCGCTCTTGTTCGGCGACACCTGCGCGCCGATCCTCGATCAGACCCCGCCCACGATCACCTTTGGCCCGACGCCCGCGCCGGGCGCGCTGGTGCGCGGCGCGATCGCGCTGACCGCGGTCGCCACCGACGATCTCGATTCCGCGCCGGTCGTCACCCTCGACGCGCTGACCGACACCGACGGCGCACCGTCGTCGGCCGCGGCCACCCTCGACACCACCGGCACCGACGGCCCGCTCACCGTCACCGCCACCGCCCGCGACGCCGCCGGCAACGCCGCCACCGCGACCCTGGCCCTGATCGCCGACAACACCGCGCCGACCTTGACCATCGCGCCCCTGGGCTTCCTCGTCGATGGCACCACCTGGTGGACGAGCGCCGCGTCGCCGTCTCTCACCGGCACCGCCAGCGATCTTCACGGCCCGATCACGGTCCGCGCCAATGTCCTCGGCGTCGAGGTCGCGTCGACCGTCGCCGGCCCCGGCGGCTGGAACCTGACGCTGCCGGTCGGTGCCGTTGGACCCGGCGGCGCGGCGATCGAACTCCGCGCCAGTGACGCGGTCGGCAACGTCTCGCCGATCACCGCGGCGACCTCGCCGATCCTGCGCGTCGACGCGACGCCGCCCACCGTCGACGGCCTGGCGCGCACGTTCTTCGACGAGGCCAACGACGCGATCTCGTTCCCGCCCGCCGGCCCGTCGCACAACCATCTGCCGACCGGCGCCGTCACCCTCGGCACCGCCGCGCCGCCGAGCTGCCCCACGCTCCGCAAGTACGCCTACCTCACCGCCGTCGCGCCCGGCGCCACCGAGAGCGGCCCCAACCCGGTCGCGCTGGCGTTCCGCGCCGCCGACACCGGCATCGGCGTCGAGCCCGCCGGCGCGACGTACACCGTCACCACGCCCGGCGGCCAGACCTTCGGCCCGTTCCCCGTCACCGCCACGCCCGCGGTCGGCGCCCCCGGCGCCTTCGATCACCTCGCGGATCTCCGCCGCGATGGCCCAAGCGCTGTGCCGCCCATCGGCGTCCCGACCGCCGTGCAAGAAGGCGTCTTCACCGTCACCTTCACCGCCCGCGATCGCCTCGGGCAGTCCGCCTCGGTCGCGCGCTGTTTCACCTACCGCCCAATGGGCCCGCCGATGAAGGTGGTGCTGCAAGCGCGTGAGGCCGTGGGCAACGCCTTCGTCATGACCTTGCGCGGCGACTACAAGCTCGACAACACCGCCGCAGCCGACGCGCGCATGGCGGCACTCTTGAACGGCACCGCCAGCGCGGGGATCCTCGAGGTCTGGGTGCAGAACGTCACGCCGGATCCCGCCTACGTCACGTTCTCGGCGCCGCGCCCGCCCGTGCCCACCGTGAGCCGCACCCTGCGCACCCACGCCAAGCCCATCGGCGTGCGGTCGGTGTCGGGGCCGACCTGCGATCCCTCCGCCGGTCCTCTTCACGCGCTGTGTGGCTCGGCCTACGTCCCCGCGCTCCTGCCCGACAGCGTGCGCACCAACCAGCCCATGACCGTCGCCGCCGACGGCCCGCCCCGCGTCCCCGACGGCTGGGTCCCGTACCTCGGCGTCTTCGAGATCGCCTCCTCGGGCAACGTCGACATCGCCGCCGCGCCGTGTACAGGCTGCGACCCCGACGAGTACGAGCTTCTCCCCGGCGTGCGGCGCGCCGTCGTGATTGGCCTGCGCGGTCTGCCCGACGTCCGCCCCGAGACGCCCGGGCCCTACGCCGAGCTCGTCACCGACCCCGCCGCACCTCCCGCCTTCCGCAGCCTCACCAGCAGCTACGCCGGCGTCGACAGCGAGCGTTGCACCCGCTGGGTCGCCTTCGGCCCCAACAGCGTCCCGAGCTGCCGCGAGATCACCACCTACGAGCAGCACCGCTACGTCGCGAGCGCGGGGCTGACGTTGGCGCCCGTGTCGGCGGCGAACACCACGACACTAGAGGCTCGATGGACCTCGGCCGCGAGGCCGACCTTCACCGCAAGCTCACCCGCTGCTTTGAACACCATCGACGAACGTCGACTAGCGGCTCCCTACACCTGGGTCACCACGGAGAACTGAGCATGAAGACGCTGATCACGATCGCGGCATCTGCAATGGCTGGAGCACTGGTCGTCGTTGCATGCAGCGACGACTCGCCAACGCCGGCGGATGCCGACGCTGGGACCTGCAACTGCCCCGCCGCTGAGCCGCCAATCACCAGCGCGAGGCTTCATCGCGTAGACAGCGGGCTCGTCGAGGTCCCGCTCGCGAGTCGAGCCGAAGCTGGCGCGAGCTGTCCGGCGAACGAGATCCTCGTAGGAGGAAGTTGCTACATCGACACCGACGGCACAGCTCAGCAGGTCTCGCTACGGCAGGCCGGCATGGCGCCACGGGAAGGCACCGCCGTCGGCACCGTTTGGCTCTGCAACTACGGCAATCAGTCGACCGTCGCGACCGCGATGGTCCGCGCCCAGGCGCTCTGCTTGCGGCCCTGACGGAACCCCCACAAGAGCGACGATCCCCGATACACTCTCTCGGCAGGCGTACCAGGAGGCGACATGCGCGACTTCGAAGATCCGAACAAGCAAGGCGGCACCCCCGAGGCGGGAAGCGGCGGCAAGCCGGGCACGAGAACGCTCGTCGAGTCGCGCTACGGCGCGGTCCAGCGAGCCCAGGCCCCGTCACCGACCTACGGGCACCTGTCCCTCGTCCCCGGGCCCGTCATGCCGGACAACGTCTTCGACGCCTTCGCGCTCCACCTCGACCCGGTGCAGCGGGTCGCCGAGGCCACCGCGCTCGGCCTCATGGATCCCGCCGCCGTCCACGCCCAGGCCGCCCGCGGCGTCACCGGCCCCGCCACCGCGTTGCCCCACGCCGACGCGATCCAGCGCTCCTTCGGCCCCGACCACGACCTCTCCGGCGTCATGGCCCACGTCGGCGGTCCCGCCGCCACCGCCTCCGCCGCCATCGGCGCCACCGCCTACGCCACCGGCAACAGCGTCGCCTTCGCCAGCGCCCCCGATCTCCACACCGCCGCCCACGAGGCCGCCCACATCGTCCAGCAGCGCGCCGGCGTCCAGCTCTACGGCGGCGTCGGCCAGGCCGGCGATCCCTACGAACAACACGCCGACGCCGTCGCCGACCGCGTCGTCCGCGGCGAGTCCGCCGCCGACCTCCTCGCCTCCGGGCCCAGCGGCGGCCCAGCCACCGGCGCCGTCCAGCGGAAGGGCGCCAGCGAGGCCGAGGTAAGCGACCTCGCCGCGCGCACGCTTACCGTCTCCGACCGCGCCGGGCGGATCGCGGAGGCCACCGCCGCGCTCGAGATCGCCAAGGCCAAGGCCGAGCGCGCCCTCGCCCGATGGCAGGACGGCAAGCTACCGACGGCCGACGCCGCGCGCGAGGTCATCCAGATCCTCGGCTCGACCATCGAGCCCATCAGCGCACTCAAGGCCGGCGGCGCCCATCAGGCGGCCATGCCCAACGCGATCCGCTCCCGCGATACCGAAGGTCGCGAAGAAGGCGCCGCCCTCGGCAGCAACCGCCCCGTCATCTTCGACGCCCTCAACAACCTCGCGCGGGTTGCCCTGACCCTGGAAGCGTCGCGCGCGAACGCGAGCCGCGACCTGGTCGACTCGGCCGCACGCAACCCCGCCGCTCTCGCAGCCAACCTCGCCAACCTCTCCGAGCTCGACGCCATGGCGCGGATGCTCGACTCCGTCGCCACGATCGCGAAGCCCCTTGGCTGGTCGCCGCCCACCGACCTCGCCCAGGCCAACATCGTCCGCTTCGCCTACGAGGCCTGCCCCTCCGGCAGCGCCGACGAGCGACCCGAGGCATGTTCGCTCGACGACGCTCGCCGGGTCGAGGCGCGAGTCGCACTGCAAAAAGCGTGCGCCCAAGCGCTCAAGGAGTTCCTCCAGGCCAGCCGCAAGATCGGCAAGCCCCTTGAGCAGATGATCGCAAAGACCCGTGAAGCTCAGAGCCAGGTCATCGACATCGCGATCGGTCTGATGGAGGAGGCGGTCGACGTCGCGGTACCAGGGATGCCCGGCGTCGGCAGCCTGGTGCTGGGCCAGCTCAAGGACGAGTTCAAGGACCACCTCGAGGCCCAGGCCCACGCCGAGCCCACCGCGGGTGAAGGCACCACGTCGATGCTGACGGCGCTGCGGAATGCTGTCGAGGCGTCGCTCGAGACCCTCACCAACACCGCGAAGCAGCTGGACGATGAGGCGCTGCTCGCCGCGACCCGCAAGATCCAACAGCTCGACGCCCAGGCCTTCATCACCCGCCTCGCCCCCGTCGTCGCTGCCTACGGCGCGCAGATCGATCCGATCGGACGCCCCCGCACGATCGCCGATGAGCTTGGGCTCTTTGGCCCCACCGGAACCTGGGACGCCATCCGGGTCCGCCTGCCCACCGGCGGACTTCGCCCCGCTCTCGTCGTGCGGGGCACCCGGCCGGATCCAAAGGCCAAGAATCCAGCCCTGCCACACCCGGCAGTGACGACCTACAACTTCGTTCGGTGGATCGACGCGCAGTTCGGACCTATGGTCGACGACGCGCCCATCGTCGAGCTGGGTTCCGTCAGCGGCCTACCTCTCGGAGAGATCCTCACGCCATGAAGTGTTCCGTCGCCGCTATATCCGTACTCCTCGTCGCTTGTGGCTCCAAGGCCCCGAACCCCTGGGCCGTGAAGAAGTGGGACGTGACCTCGCTCGTTGCCTGGGTCGATGCGTGCGCCGAGACCACCGGCACGAAGACCGACGAGGGAGGGGGCCTGCTATTTGCGACCAGCCCCAAAGAGCCCGAGACCAAGCGACCGAACCAGAGCAACTGCTCGCTCACATTCGACCAGCGGCGCGAGCGTCTCGACGATCTGAGCGTCAGCGTCTGGAACTGGCGGGCCGGGTACGAACCGACGAAGTACCGCCTCGAGTACCAGGCGCAGTTGGCCCTGATCCTGGAGCTGATGCCCGCCAAGGTTCGGGCCACTGTGCGCTCGGTCGCCAGCGGCCCCCATCGCACGGTCGTCGAGCGCCCATTCCACATCAGCGGCGGCTTCACGTCGCCGGGCGTCTGGCACCTCAACATCTCCCTCGTAAAGGGCTACTAGCCCCGCCGCGAGATCGACCACGGCGCCGGCAGTGTCTTCGAGCATGAGTTCCCCTCGGACATGTACTAGCGCCATGGCTCTCGTCGCTGCTCTCTGGCTCACCGCTTGCGGCCGGTCGCTGCTCGCCCAGGGCTACGAGCGCTACGCGATCGGCGACCGCACCACCAAGGCCTGGCTCGCCATCGCAGCCGGAGGCGCGCAGCAACTGTGGGTCGCCACCGACGGCAGCCTGATCGCCTGGAACCTCGGCGACCAAGGAAACGACGGCTTCGATCGCGACGACACGATGTCCGAGGGCATGTGGGCCGAACGCACGGGGCTTCACCGCCAGAACGTCGCCTGGATCGATCCGCTCACCCACGCGGCCATCGGCAAGGCCCGCGGCTGGCCGGTCTCGCACCGGCCCTGGCCGGCGCCCTACGTGTCGACCCAGAACGCCAAGCGTTACCTGCTGCATCGGCCGGGCCAGGCAGCTGTAGCCCTGGCCGAGCCCGGGGGCGACTGGGCCTTCACCGGCGGGTTTGAGGTTGAGGACGGCGTTGGCGTCCTCGTGCTGCGAAAGGTCGACTATCGCGACGCACCGCAGGCCACCGAGGCGTTGTTCGTGCGGTTCCGCTTCGCCGACGGTGCCATCCTCGCGACCAACCGCTTCGTCGTCGGCCGGCTCACCCCACAGAAGTTCCGTGCGCCCCTGACCACCCTGACCGCCGATCGCCGCCGCATCTTGCTGGCGTGGACCTTCGATGATCGACCGGCCGGCGAGGTCATCGCGGTGGACACCGGCTCGCTCGCCATCGCCTGGCGTCGCGAGGTCGAGGCGGTCGATCGGCGCGGCTACATGCCGATCGACCAGCCAGCGATCTTGCTCGCGAACGGCGGCAGCCAGAACCTGACGACGGTGTTTGTCGGCGAAGACAAGTATGCGCGAGGACTCCAGCCCAACTCGCTCTACACGCTCGACGCGAACGGCGAGATCGTATTCCAGCATCATCACCTCGTCACCGCGCCCGAGCCTTTCGGCCGGTACAGCTCGATCCGCGCCCTGTTCGTCACCGGGGACACGACCGTGACGGTCGTCAACGAGGTCAACTCGCGCGACTTCGAGCGCAGCTCGGCCCAGCTCGTACACGTCGACATGCTCACCGGCGCTCAAGCGCCACGCCGCTGGCGCCCCCCGGGTCCGTTCATCGCCGAGCGCGTGTGGATGAGCGCCTGGGCCTGGGACGCCCAGCGCCGGGGCTTCTGGGCCGTGCCCTGGGCTCTCGGCGGCGCCACGCGCGACCTCGGCCTGGCCCCGCTCCCGCCGCACCTGGCCAAGGCCCTCGGTCGGCCGTGAACCACATCGATCGCCACCCACGCCGATGCTGACCGCGGCTTCAAAGGGGCCGCCGCTAGCGCGCGGCGGTAGGCGACCGACATGAAGGCTTCGTCGGGCGGGACCGATGCCGACTTCCCCCAGGACAGCCCGCTGGTCGGCGCCACGATCACGGTCGACCACCTGGTGAACGTCGCCACCATCATCGAGGTCCAAAACCGCGTCGCCGAGCTGACCACCGACAGCGACCAGCCATCCAAGGGTTGGGTGAAGGCCCCCAAGCTCCTGGGCCCGGTCCGATGGGGACACGGCCGTCTTTGGCCGCGGAAGGCGTTCGCGGACGCAGTCGTAAAACCGCTGAGCGCAAACGCGCTCGCGTACCTCCAGCGAGTCCTTGCGTCATGAAGGCTGCCCATCTGCTCCTCTTGGTGTCTGGTGCGCTCGCCTGCAACGACGGTCAACGCTCTCACGACAAGAACACTGTGCACTTGCCACGCGGTCCGGAGGCAGCAGAGGCCGCCTTCTGGTGGCTCGCGTCCTCTGACGACACCGTCTGGTACCGGGAGGTCGGGGGCGACACCGTCTGGCGCGCCGCCGCGAAGGGCGTGGAGCCAAGTCCGGCGGTGGGGCCATCGCATGCCTCGGCGATCGCGTGCGACCCACGCGCTGCGACGTGCCAGCACCTCGAGACCGCGGCCAGGTTCACCGGCGTGCCATGGCGCGACGGCGACAGCTACTACCACGTCGGCGGTGGCGCGATGGCCGTGGTCGCCCGTCGCGGCGACGGCGCGTTCGAGCTGCTGGTGTGGCCGCGTCCCGGTGGCCAGTTCTGGCGTCAGCAGCTCGCGCCTGAAGTAGGGCTCGTTCACAGCCCTTCCATCGCCGCGGATCGCGCCGGCGAGGTGCTGGTCGCGACCTTCGCGACGCTGCAACCGGGGCAGCCGGGTCGTGGTCTGAAGGTCCTCCGACTCCGCCTGGCCGATGGTGCTGTGCTGTGGCAACGCGACCTCAAGCAGGAGGACAGCGCAACGTATGTCGCTCGCGCCTTCGTGTCCTCCGATCGGCAGCGCGTGATCGTCGTCGGGACGCGCGGCCTAGCCGGCGACGATCGCCATGACGTCGAGGTTCTCGAGGCCGCCGATGGCACGACCACGCAGACCTTGGCCGTCCAAGCGTTGCCGCCGGCTCGTGGCACCTTCGAGACAGCCGACGTGATCGCCGGCCATCTGTGGACCTACTGGATCGAACTGCGCCCGGGGCGCACGGATCGCAACCACCTTGGCGCACCTGGGCATCCCTCCACCTGGGTCTGTGAAGAACAGCTCGTGCGCGTCACTGGCGCCCCCGGCCAGAGCGCGGCGCCTACCCGCACCGAGAACTGTCGCACTCGCGCAGTACGCTCGGATCCCGACGGCACGATCACCTCCGTCGACCTCGAACCGAAGGCGCGCCTTGATGTGAAGCGAACGTCTATCCTACGACATGGGCGTTGACACCCCTTGCCAATGGACAGGCAACAGGTCTCTTCGCTTGGGTTCGGCCGCCAGCGCCAGCGAAGGACAACGTCCGCTCGCGATCGACATTACCGATGGTGGTGGGGATATCGCGCTGATCCTCACCGTCGAGGGCTCCGGGGCGCTCCGGGACCGTCAGGCCGGCTGGTCACCGAGGACCGATCGCAGTTGACCGGGATCGCCCAGTACCTCAGCGGCCCAGATGGACCACGCACGGCCGAACAAGCCGAGATCTTCCTGCATGAGCTCGTCTACGAGATCAACGCGTTCACGTCAGTGAGGCCAGCCCTACCATGAGAGCGCTCGTCGTGAGCCTGTGCCTGGTCGCCCTCTCCTGCAAGGAGAAGGCGAGGTCGTGGCCCAGACACTCCGAGTTGGTCGAGGTCTGGCCGCTTGGCCCGCTCTCGGCGATCGAAGGAGAACTCCGTCGCTGGTGTCACACCTGGAAGGGGACGAGCGCTCTCGACTGGACGCACCCGCCGAAGGGGTACCTTCGATGGACGGCCGGATCGTGCGTGACCAGGACCATCGCCCTCGAGATCAGGGTGCAGGGTGCCATCCGTGAGGAGGATGGCGTCGAGGACGTCCTCGAGCTGGCGGTCGGTCCACTTCTCGATGTGTCACGGACCGCCCCAGCACCCGACCTCGACGAGATCGAGTCCGTGAACGCGCTGCGCGCCTCATTCCTCTACGCCACCCTCGTCCTTCACCCGGTACTGACGCCGCATCAGCTCGCCATGCTCGACGAGATGAAGTGGAAGACGTGGGCTCCCATCGGGCGTGGCTACGCCATTCGTGGACTGATCGTGACGTTCTTTCCGCCGTTCTCGAGGTCCACCAATAGGCTCACCATCGCGAGACTCTCACAGACGGGCAGCATAACGAGCTGGGATGTCATAGAGGCCGACGGTGAGTACCCGGGCGGGGGTCCACCTGACATGCGAGGCGTGCCCCGGAGCCCGCGGTCCAAGTGACGGTCCGCCACGCATGGGTGAGCATCCGGTCGACCGCCCAGGTCCAGCGTCTGGACCTTGCTCGGACGGGCGTTGGATCCGCGGTCAGCCGTCGACGGCGGGGGCGGCGGTGGGGCCGGCGGGGCGGCGGCGGAGTGGAACCAGGAGCTCGCCGTTGGTGCGGTTGGCGAGCTGGCCGCAGGCGGCGTCGATGTCGTCGCCGCGCGGGGTGCGCAGGTAGGTCGGCAGGCCGTGGCGCTTGCACTCGGCCTGGAAGGCGTCGATGACCTCGGGCGCGGGGCGCTGGTACGGCGCCTCGGGGTGCGGGTTCCACGGGATGAGGTTGACCTTGCACTTGATGCCGCGCAGGAGCTTGGCCAGGTCGCGGGCGTCGGCCAGGCCGTCATTGACCCCGGCGAGGAGCACGTACTCGAAGGTGACCCGGCGGCGGTGCTCGAGGGGATAGGCGCGGATCGCCGCCAGGAGCTTGCCGATGTTCCACTTCTTGTTGATCGGCATGATCGCGTCGCGCACGCGATCGTTGGCGGCGTTGAGCGACACCGCCAGGTTGGGACGGACGGTGTCGGCGCCGAGCTTCTCGAGGCGCGGCACCAGGCCGGCGGTCGACAGCGTGATCCGGCGTTGCGACAACCCGGCCCCGAGGTCGTGGGTGAGGATGCGCAGCGAGCGCATGACGTTGTCGTAGTTGTGCAGCGGCTCGCCCATCCCCATGTAGACCAGGTTGGTGATGCGACGGCCGGGCTCCTCGTCGGCCAAGAGGGCCTTGGCGCGATAGACCTGATCGGCGATCTCGCCGGGGTCGAGGTTGCGGGTCAGCCCGAGCTTGGCCGTGGCGCAGAACTGACAGTCGACGGCGCAGCCGACCTGCGACGAGATGCACTGGGTGGTCTTGTCGCCGTCGGGGATGATCACGCTCTCGATCGCGTAGCCATCGCGGGTCGTGAACCGGACCTTGCGCGTGCCGTCCTGCGAGCGCTGGACCTCGGCGACCTCGAGGGTGCCGATGGTGGCGCCGGCGGCGAAGGTGGCCCGGGCCGCGGCCCCGAGGTTGGGCATCTCGTCCCACGACCGCGCGCCGTGGGCGTGGACCCAACGCCAGGCCTGCTCGCCGCGGAACCGCGGCAGGCCGAGGTCGGCCGCGAGGGCCTGGGCCTCGTCGAGGGTCAGGGCCCGCAGGTCAGGGCGGGGAGCGTCGTCGGACACGCTCCCCGGTACCACGGCCGCCGGCCCGCGCCAACCTACTTCAGGGTGACCACCAGCGTGGTCTCGATCTTGTCCTTCAGCCCCTTGGTCGCGGTCAGGGCCGGCCCGAGGACGGCGTGGACGCAGGCGGCGCCCGGGTCGCCAGCCGGCGGCGGGTCGACGGTGATCTTGTAGACGCCGGGCTCGTCGTCGAACTCGCTGGGCTTGAACGTGACCTTGAACGGCAGCCGGGCGACCACGGCGCCGCCGGCCTGGTGCTGATCCCAGCACGCGAGGAGCGCCGGCCGCAGATCGGGCGCGGCGATCCGCTCGACCGCCGCCGGGAACGACTTGGCGGTGACCGCGGGGTCGGCGACCACCGCGACCCCGACCGCGTCGGCCGATGGCCGCGCCGGGGCCCGGGTCAGGTACAGATCGGCCAGCGCCGGCTTGGCGAGCTGCTTGGGATCGAGACCGGCGCCGTCGAGGTCGACCAGGGCGGCCAGGGCCTCGGCGCGCAGCCGCGAGCCGCTGGGCGCGGCCAGGAGGCAGCGGTGCAGGACCCGGGCGGCCAGCTCGGCCTTGTCGGGCTTGGCCTTGGCCCGAGCCAACGCGCGGCCGTAGGCGCAGTCGAGGTCGACCGGCACCGCGAGCTTGTCGGCCTCGTAGGTCGCGAGCGCCTCGGCGTAGTCGGCGATCGCGGCCTCGGCGCCGGCGGCCCGGGCGGCGCGCGCCGCCAGGTAGTCGCCCAGGACCGAGCGCGCGGTCGACACGCAGGTCTGGTCGAAGCACCGCAGCTCGGGACCACAGTGCGCGGTGGTCCCGCAGCTCTCGAACTCGGCGGCCGGTCGCTCGGCGCTGGCGCCGCCGGAGTTGGCGGCGGTGGCGCGGGTGTCGCAACCGACGGATAGCGCGGCGGACAGCGCGACGGGCAGCGCGACGGGCAGCGCGGTGAACGCGACGAGCGCGGCCGGCCCGAGGGCGCGGCGCAGGATCGAGGTGGCGGTCATCGGGATCCTTCCGCGGGCCCGGGGCCCGCGTGGCGACGATACCGCAACCGCCGAGGCCCGCGCGCGGTCGGCGCGCTACGGCACGGCGATCGTGACCGGGAAGGTCACGCTGACGTCGGTCGCCCCGGGCAGCGCGTCGATGCTGCCGGTGCGCACGGTCATCGCCGCGGCCGCGGTCTTGGCCGCGACGTCGTTGACCGGCGGCATGTGGCGCAGCGTGATGGTCAGGTCGCCGGGGCCACCGGCGGCGGCGACGATCGTGTTGGTCAGGCCGATCGGCAGGCCGCCGGCGTCGGTGTCGCCGTAGGTGTGGCTGAGCGGCGCGGTCGGGCGATCGCTGGCCGGGCCGTTGACCGCGGTGCCGGTGAGGAAGACCTGGTGCTGGTCGCCCTCGTCGCGCACCTCGTCGGTGATGATCTCGGCGGGGGTCTCGAGGCGGTTCTCGAAGCCGATCGTGAGGGTGTAGGTCGTGCCGGCGGCGAGGCCGACCGGATCGATCGTCGGCGCCTGACCGCCGTCGCCGTCGGGATCGTTGGCGAGGGCGGTGACGGGGGTGCCGCCGCCCATCGGGGCGAACGACAGGATCACGGTGGTGATGACCTCCTCCTCGTTGCCGCCGTCGTCGGGATCCGAGCAGGCGGTGGCGAGGACAGACGAGGCGAGGATGGTGGACAGCAAGGCGAAGCGCATGGACGTGGACCTTCTGGCGCGCTAGCGCGCCGACGTGGGTGAATCGAACCGCGCCGTGAGCCGCAGCGAGAGCTGCCAGCCGGGCTGATCGACGAAGTAGCGGTTGAGGGACGTGTATTCGCGGTGACGCGTGCTGGTCAGGTTGGCGCCGGACAGCGCCAGCCGGATCGGCTCGCGGGAGGTGGGGAGGGTCGCGGCCAGCTCGCCGCCGACGACGACGTAGCCGGCCGGCGGCGGCGCCAGATCGGCCAGCGGATCGACGCGGTCCTGGCGCGCGACCGCGGTGGCGTCGAGCTCGAGGCGAACGTCGCGCAGGCCGCCGAACTCGGCCCGGGTGAGCGCGATCGCGCCGTGCAGCCGATCGGCCGGCACCAGGGGCAGGTAGCGATCGTGGGTGCGATCGCGAGCCCGGACCATCGCGACCTGGCCGGCCAGCTCGAGCCACGGCCACGGCCGCGCGGTCACGCCGGCGTCGCCGCCCCAGTACAGGGCGTCGACCGCGCCGGTGACGAACCGCGGGAAGGTCCCGCGGATGAGGACATCGACGATCGGCTGGCCGTCGGCGTCGATGGCCGGGCCGAAGGCGATGTAGTCGGCGATGTAGTTGGCGAAGCCCGAGACCTCGGCCGCCAGGCGCTCGCCCTGGTAGGTCGCGGTCGCGGTCGCGCCGTAGGTGGTCTCGACCCCGAGGTCCGGCTTGCCCAGCCCGAGGACCGGGAAGCTCGGCGCGGTACCGTTCAGGTACTGCTCGTCGGTGGTCGGGACCCGGGCCGCGGTCGCCAGCTCGAGCTTCAGCGCCAGCGCCGAGGTGAGCTGGCGCAGGCCGCCCAGGGTCGCCGACAGCGCGTGGAACCGCGACCGACACGACGCGGTCTCGGTCCCGAGGGGACACGCGTCCATCGCGAGCTGGCCGCTGCGCACCAGGCGGAGGTAGTCGTCGCGCTCGATCGGCGCGGTCCGGGTCAGGTGGTCGTAGCGCACCCCGGCCTCGAGCTCGAAGTCGCGGCCCAGGAGGCGCTCGATCACGAACGCGCCGACGCCGGCGCCGTCGTAGGCTGGCACCAGCGGCAGGCCGCCGTAGGCGTGATCGGCGAACATGCCGACCGCGCCGACCGAGCCGCGCAGGTGCAGGTGATCGGACAGGTGCACGAGCCGATGGGCGTAGGTCACCGCCAGGTCGTGGGTGAACAACCGGAAGTCGAACTGCGCCGCGGTGACCGCCGAGCGCACGACGTCGAACTCGCGTCGTCGGTCGTGCTGGAACCCGTAGTGCGCGGTCAGGAGGCCGTCGGCCACCGGCCACTCGGCGCGGGCGGTGACGGTGTCGTGGACCACCGCCTGCGACGGTCGCTCGATCGCGAAGTCGGCCTGGTAGGCCTCGACGCCGATCGGGCGATCGCGGGTCAGGAGCGCCCGCAGATCCTCGCTCGACTCGAGGCGCAGGCACGAGCACACGCCCAGCTCGGCGTCGTAGCGGCGATAGCCGACGCGGTAGCTGGCGTCGCCGCGCCGGTAGCCGATCGTCGCGCCGGCCGCCCACTGCCGGCTGCCGGTGTTGTCGATCGGGTAGTCCGGAGCCCAGGCCGCGGCGGTCCGCTGCCCCGAGCCCTCGAGCTGCACCGACCACGCCGGCGCCGCCTCGGGCACCCACTGCAGGCGCGCGCCCCCTCCCCCGCCGGCGCCGTTGCCGGTGCCGACCAGGAAGCCGTCGCCGCCCCACCCCGGCGTGCGCCGCAGCGGCGGCGGCTCGACCACGACCGCCCCGCCGATCGCGTCGGGGCCGTAGGCCACGCCGGCGGCGCCGCGCACCACCGTGATCGCGTCGGCGGTGAATGGATCGATCTCCGGCGCGTGGTCGAGGCCCCACTCCTGGGCCCGATGGCGCAGGCCATCGACCAGGAGCAAGAGCCGCCGCCCGAACTGTCCGCGCACGATCGGCTTGGCCATCGCGGTGCCCGAGCGGAGCTGGGTCACGCCGGGCACCGCGGCCAGGGCCTCGGACAGCCCGCGCCCGCGGGTCCGATCGAGGGCGGCGCCGCGCAACGTGGTCGCGGCCCCCAGGGCCACCGGCGCCGGCGCCTCGTCCTCGATCTCGACGACCTCGGCCGGGATGACGGTCAGCTCGAGCTCGAGCGAGCGGCTGCGGCGGACCTCGACGGTCCGCTCGCCGACCAGGTAGTCGCCGCGCTCGGCCTTGATCTGGCGCGCGCCGGCGCACTGGCCGCCGGCGATGACGTGGCCGTGCTCGTCGGTCTCGCCGACGTACACGCCGTCGACGTAGACCGCGACGAACGGCAGGGCCTCGTGGCTATCGGCGTCGATCGTGTGGACGTCGATGGCGAAGCCGCAGGCGGTCGACGGGGTCGGCGCCGGCGGGCTGGGCGGTGGATGGGCAGAGGCGACGACCGGCGCGGCCAAGACCGCGACGATCGCGAGCGAGCGAAGGCGCACGACGCGAGACTCCAGCGAGGACCACCCGATCGCGCGCGATCGGGCACGGGCCCACCGCCGCCTGACGGCGACCGGCGGGCGACCTGACGACGACGGTCAGGCCCAGGCCGGCGGCGAGGTCTTGGGCGCGAGGCGGTAGCGCGGACGCTCGCTGGCCGTGGCCGCGATCGGCGGCGGCGTGGCGGCGACCGGCTCGGGGGCCATCACCGCGGTCGGCAGCGCCGGCGCCACGGCGGCCCGGGCGAGGACCGGCTGACAGTGATCGTGCTCGGCCGGGTGGCGCGGCGAGGCGCCGCCGGGCAGGACCAGGCCGAGATCGTGGGTCGCCGGATCGTGCGCGACCGCCGGCGTGAGCGCGACGTCGCCCTGGGCCTCGGCGTGGATGACCTCGCCGTGCTCGGCGCACCGGGCGTGGCGGATCCAGGCGTCGTGGAACAGGCCGATCGCGTGGGCCGCCAGGGCCACGATCGCGACCGCGACCCAGCGGGTCGAGCGACGGCGACGGGGCGGCGAGGCGATCACGGCCGTCGACGCTAGCATCCGGGCCGCCGACCGGCAACACCGTCACCTCGCGGCGGCGACTCACCGCGGCGGCGACTCACCGCGGCGGCGACTCACAGTCGGCGAAGGACGTCGGCCAGGATGTCGCGGGTCGTGGGATCGCTCTCGACCTCGTAGTGCGCGCGCAAGATCGGGACGATGTCCGGGTTGTCGAGCGCCACCAGGGCCGAGCGCGCGGCGTCGCGCAGGACCCCGGTCTCCTGGCGCAGGACGCCGATCAAGACCTCGCCGGCCTCGACCGTCTGGATCTTGCCCATCGCGTCGATGGTCGCGCCGCGGACCCGCGGCTCGGTGGCCTCTTGATAGATCCGCGCCAGCGGGCCCAGCGCGTGGGGGAAGTGCAGCCCGGTGATCGCCAGGAGCGCGGCCTCGCGGACCCCGGCGTCGGGATCGCTCAGGGCTCGGCGCACGGTCGCGAACGACCGCTTGAAGTACAGGTAGCGCAGCGCCTTGATCGCGCTGCGCCGGACCGCCGGCTCGGGGTGGCGGTACAGCACCTCGAGGGGCGCCAGGGCGGCGTAGCTCTGCAGCTCGCCGAGCTGCTCGGCCAGAGCGGTGAGCGTCTCCGGCGCCGCCGCGAGGTCGCGGACCTCAGCGTCGGCGGTGGTCAAGAGCACCACCAGCGCGCGGCGGCGGATGCCGTTGGGGTAGCGCAGATCGCCGACCATGGCCGCGGCCACCGCCTGCGGATCGCCGGCCAGCTCCCACTCGAGCAGATCGGCGAACCAGATGTCGGCGTAGGCGTGCTGTTGCTTCAGGTAGTCGGGGAAGGCCGGGGCGTCGCCGCCACCGCCGCTGGCGCCGTCGTAGCGCCGGGCCACGGTCTGGTAGCGCGCGCGCTTGTCGTCGGACAGATCGAGCTTGGCCAGGCGCTCGAACATCCGCCGCACCCCGACGTAGTCGGACACCGCCGAGTACTGCTGGATCGCGGCGAGGAACGCGTTCTCGACCATCTCGACCGGCAGGCCGTCCTCGGCGTACTTCTCGCCGCACCGCTGCCAGGTGTCGGCGCTCTTGGCCTGGTATCGGCGGTCGTATGGCAGGTGGACCTGCTGGGCGTACTGCGCCGCCTCTTGATACGTCGTCGCCGCGGCGTGGAGTTCGCCGCGCTCGAGGGCCAGCCGGATGAAGTCCTCGTAGTACTGGAGGACGTAGAACTTCAAGTTGTCGCCGGCCAGCACCCGGATGCAGTTGACGTAGCCCTCGGCGATGTTCTCGAACTGCCCCGAGTCCTTGCCCAGCTTCAAGACGATCTGGAAGCAGTCGAAGGCGCGCTCGAGCTCGCCGGCGATCTCGAAGTCGTCGGCGACCTGCTCGAGCCGACGCTGGGCCTCGATCAAGGCCTTGCGGGCCTCGGCCGCGCCCGGCTCGAGCTTGCCGATCGCGGTGCCGATGTTGAACTGCACGAGGGCCTGCTCGTACGGCCGATCGCGCAGGCCGGGTTGGTTGGCTACCGCCTCCCACGCCGCCCGGGCCTTGTCGTAGACCTTGGCCTTGTCCCACGCGACCGCGGCGTGGACCGGACGGCCGGCCTCGATCCACAGCGCCGCGGCGTCGGCCCAGCGCTTCTCGACCTCGCACAGCCGGGCCCGCAGCTCGGGCAGCGCGCCGAACGCGGCCCGGGCGGCGTCGAAGCCGTGCAGGTAGAGCTGGACGAAGCCGGCCTCGCGCGGCCGCCGCAGGTGGCGGTAGGCGTCGGCCAGGCCGCGCAGCCAGTCGTCGTACTCGTAGTCGACGACGTGGGTCTGGCCGATCAGCTCGCGGTAGGCGCGCTCGGCCTCGGCGTAGCGGCCGCCGGCCACCGCCTGCTGGGCCGCCGACGCCGCGATCTCGATCGAGTGGAAGCCGCGCTGGCTCACGGCCGGGCTCCCGGTCGACGGGCGGCGTCGCTGACGATGTCGAGGGCGCGGCGCTGGCGGCCCTGGCGCGAGGTGAAGATCGCCGGCGACACCACCTGGACTCGATCGAGGCTGGCGACGAAGTCGGGCAGCTCGTCGGTCGACGGGCTGATGATGATGCCGTAGAGGAAGGCGTGGGCGCCCAGGTCGGCGACCACGTCGGGCGGGACGTGGCACTGGCCGTGGGTGACGATGTACAGCACGGTCTGGCGGCGGTGGTCGCGGCCGAGCCGCGCCAGCTCGGTGGCCAGGGCGCGGAAGACCTTGCCGTAGTTGCGGCCGCGCTCGCTCTTGAACGACAGGAGGTACGGCACCGGCACCGCGCCGGCGCGCGCGATCTTGATCGTCTCGTGGAGCCGCGAGTCGAAGAACCGCAGCCAGACCTCGTCGCCCTGCAGCATGAGCTTCTTCAGGAGCGCGACCACGAGGCCGCGGGCGAAGACCTGGCGCTGGCCGCGCATCGACGCCGACGAGTCGACGAGGACGTACTGCAGCCGGCGCTCCTCTTCGCGCTGACGCTCGCGGCCGTAGTACAGGAGCTCGGCGTCGACCACCTTCTGCTCGAAGATCTCGCGGTCGTAGGCCAGCTCGGACAGGACCAGCGAGTCGACGTTGCCCTTGCGCTCGATCGACGCGTAGCCGTCGACCGCGAAGGTCTGGACCGCGTTGGTGCGCCGGGTCTCGAGGACGCTGGGCAGAAGCTCGAGCGAGAAGTTGGCGACGTCGTGGGCCTCGGGCGAGCCCAGGGCGGCGAACAGGTCGGCCAGATCGATCGCGCCGCCCAGGGCCGCCCCCGACGCGCCGTCCTTGAACATGCCCAGGAGGCGCACGGTGTCGAGGTCGATCAGCTCGACCGAGGTCAGGATGTGCAGCGCGTGATCGCCGAGGTGGCCGAGCAGGCTCCACAGCGCCTTGCTGTCGAAGTCGCGCCAGTGATCGAGGGGGTCGACGTCGAGGTACAGGCCGAGGTCGAGCGGCAACGGCGCCACCGGTCCGCCGCGCTCGCGATCGCGCCAACGGTGATAGGCGTCGCCCAGGATCCGGGTCAGGAGCACGCCGACCAGCTCGTCGCGCAAGCGCATGTTGGCGAGCTTCTCGACCACCTCGGAGCCGGCCACCGCGGCGATCAGCCGGCGATAGGCGTCGAGGAGCGGCTTGGCCTCGCGCGGGCCGCCCAGGCGGGCCAGGTCGCTGCCGGTCTTGAGGCTGAGCCCGGCGCCGCGCGGCATGGTCAAGAGCGCGCCGAGATCGTGGATCACGAACAGCGGCAGCCGGACCCCGAGGCGGGTCAGGGCGTTGGACCAGGCGGCGGCGCGGACCGTCGCCATCGGACTGTCGACGGCGACCGCGGCCAGGGCCAGGGACGCGACCTCCCGCGCCAGCGGGCTGCGGCGACGGTCAGCCGGGATCGGCATCAGGCCCGCCCGGGCAGAGAGGACGCAGCCAGGGGCGACGCCGACGGCGACTGCGCGGCCAGGTGGGCGGCGCCGAGGTGGACGAGATAGCTCCGCAGGTGGGCCTTGGTCGCCAGCGCGCGGTCGGCACCGGCGGCGCGGATGGCGGCGTTGGCTGCCGGGTCCGACGAGATCGCGACGATCTCTCCGGCGAAGCCGGCGGCGCGCAGGGCCGCGGTCGCGACGCCGCCGCCGATCCGACCCGGCCCGAGGGCGAAGTCCATGAACACGACCGCGAAGCCGCCGGCGGCGCACTGCGCGACCGCGTCGTCGGCGTGGGCGAACACCGTGACCGCCAGCCCGGGGATCGCGAAGCGCTCGCCGCGGGCGGCGACGACGTCGTCGTAGATCGCCACCTTGAGCGGCGGCACGGTCGCGACGGTCGCCGACGCCGCCATCGTCACAGCCCGAACTTCGACGACGCGAACACCGTCTCGAGGAGCTGGTCGACCTCGCGCACCATCCGGGTCGAGGTGTCGCTCGGCATCCCGGCCAGGGCCGCCTTGATCTCGGACAGGTTCTTCAACTGCGAGAACATCTGGATGTCCGACAGCTCGGTGCCGCTGGTCAGGAGTTCGCGGATCAGGTTGAGCTCGGCCAGGAGGTCGTCGAGCGACGCCTGGGGGCCGATGAACCGGCGCTCGGCCGGGTGCTCGCGGTAGTAGGCGTCGACCACCGGGTTCACGATCTCGGCCAGGAGCTCGACCTGATCGAGGTTGTTCCAGATGTGGCGCAGGACGAAGAAGTCGCCGTCGTGGACCCGGGTCCGGCCGTCGAACACCGCCGAGGCCGCGAACAGCTTGAGCAGCTTGACCGCGCGGCGATCCGACACGCTCACGCCCTCGCTGCGGATCTGGAAGATGAGGCCCTTGTACTTGGCCAGGAAGTCGTCGGGGAAGACCATGAAGCGGTCGAAGGACTGCTGCAGGGTCCGCAGGTCGCGGGCCGACAAGATCGGCCGCAGCTCGGCGCCGCGCCCGGTCATGCGGGCGACCTCGAGGGCGATGCCCTTCTGCATCAGCTCGCCGAAGTGGTAGCTGTCGAGGTTGTCCGACAGCACGCGCAAGAGGAAGCGATCGAACATCGCGCCCAGGCTGTCGTCGTTGGGCACCTCGTTGGAGGCCGCGAACAGCGAGATCAGCGGCACCGGGAGGACGTTGGGGCCGTTGGCGAACTTGCGCTCGTTGATGACGTGCAGGAGCGAGTTCAAGATCGCCGAGCTCGACTTGAAGATCTCGTCGAGGAAGACGATCTCGGCCGACGGCAACATGTTCTCGATGCGCCGGGTGTAGCGGCCCTCGCGGAAGGCGGCGATGTCGACCGGGCCGAACAGCTCGTTGGGCTCGGTGAACCGGGTCAGGAGGTACTCGAAGTACCGGGCGTCGACCAGCTTGGCGAACATCCCGACCATCGCGCTCTTGGCGGTGCCGGGCGGGCCGACGATCACCATGTGCTCGCCGGCGATCGCCGACACCAGCATCAGGCGGATGATCTCTTGCTTGTCGAGGAAGTGGCTGCCCAGGACCCGGGCCACCTCCTGCACGCTGGCGCTGGCGCGGGCGACGTCGACGAGGGCGGGTCCGGCGGCGGGCGTGGTCGGGGCCATGCGGGGTGCTCCGTGTATATCACTGGCCGACGGCGCCCGGGGTCGGCCCCGGCGCCGCCCCCGGCCCAACGGCCGGCGTCAGGTGGCGGACCAAGCGCTCGGCGACCCCGGCGATCGTGGCGTCGCCCAGCGCGTCGCCGACGGCGGCCCGCTCGAGCTCCCAGCGCCGGGCCCAGGCCGGCTCGGCGGTCAGGCCGGGCGGCACCGCCAGGGTCGGCGCGATCGCGGCCAGCGCCGCCGGCAGCGCGGCGAAGGTGACCAGCCCCCGGGGCCGATTGCCGGTGGTCGCCAGCGCCGCCACCAGCGGCTGGGCCTTGTCGTCGGTGGCGCCGACCAAGGCGATCGCCGCGACGTGGACCAAAAACGCGGCCACCGCGCGGACGTCGCCGACGGGCGGCGTGCGCTCGACGAGCTGCTCGAAGGCGGCGGCCAGGCGCGCCGCCGCGGCCACCGCGCCGCCAGGGGCGTCGGCCACCGCGTAGGCCAGGGCCCGGGCCAGCTCGGGATCGCGCAGGAGGAAGGTCGCGTCCTCCCAGTGGAGCGGCGGGCCGACCGCGGGCGCGGCGATCACCGCGGTGATCGGGCTGCGCCGGAGGAGCGCGGCGGCCACCGGCGCGGCCTCGGGGCTGCCGAGGAGCTCGTCGAAGCCGGCCCGGGTGACGTCCTCGCGGACCCGCCGCAGGTTCGGCCACGCGGTGAGCCGCGCCGGCGCCGCCTGGCCGTAGAACCGCGCCTTGCCGGTCCACCACGACACCAGCAGATCGCGGCGCCCCAGGGCGTGGAGCTGGTGGAGCAGGCCGTGGCGGGCCAGGGCCCGGGTCCGATCGCGGGCCAGCGGCTGCGACACCGCGGCCAGGGCCGCCGACGCGACCTTCTTGCGCATGCGATCGGTGATGAGCGCGCCGTCGGCGTCGGGGTGGGCCAGGACCAGGGCGTTGTGCAGGCCGATCATGAGCGCCAGCTCGTCCTCGCCGAACACCATCGCCGGCGGCCGCGCGCACAAGACCGCCGCGACCTCGGCGCGGACGTCGTCGATCGCGACCAGCGGCACGGTCGCGTGATCGAGCTCGCCGATCAGCCGCGCGTGGTCGTCGGGTGGGATCGGCGGGCCGACGTGGACCTCGCCGCCGGCCACCAGCGGACGCACGAACCGCTCGAGGAAGTCGACCGCGCCGCGCCGGCTCATCCCGATCCCCAGCTCATCCCGATCCCAGGAGCTTCGGGTCAGCGGCCGGGAAGCCCCACAGCGCGAACCGCCCGAGCGGATCGTTGGCGACGGTCGGCGCCTCGGGCACCGCGACCGCGACCTCGAGGACCTCGACCCGCTCGGTGTCGAGCTTGGCGATCGCCCGACGCTCGAGGGGCGCCAGCTTGCTGTCGGGGAGCTGGAACGGAGGACCGTCGCCGGTGAAGACCGTCCACCGACCGCTGCCGTGATCGAGGGCCGCCGCCAGGACGTCGGGCGACACCCGCGGCACGACCTCGAGGCCGAGCGGCACGAGGATGCCCGGCGCCTGGGCCGCGAGCAGCGTGCCCAGCGGCACGACGTCGATGCCGGCCGGCGCGACGACGAGGATCCCGCGATCGGTGACCGCGGCGCGCAGCCCCTTGAGCGCGGCCGGCGGCAACGCGAAGACCAGGCGCTTGAAGTAACCGGTCTGGCTGACCGGCACCAGGGTCGCGACCACCCGGCGCACCGCGCCGACCGCCGGCGCGAGCTTGAGCGGCACGCCGATCGGCGCGGCGGCGCCGACGTCCTGCTCGCGGATCGCGACGTCGCCGTCGTCGCCCAGCTCGATCCGAGTCAGATCGGCCAGGCGCGACAGCTCGAGGGGCCCGGGCACGACGTCGACGCGATCGCCAGGCCAGAACAAGTGGAAGCTGCCCTCGGGCAGGAGCGCGCCACACGCCCCGAGCTCGACCGGGTGGGCCCAGCCGACCGCGACCGCGACGTTGGCGGCGACCGGGCGGAACACGTCGATGCCGGGCGTGCCGAGACACAGCCCGAGGATGCGCTCGGGCAGGTCGCGGACCCGGATGAGCAGGTAGCCGTCGGGCGCCACGCGCTCGACCGCGGCGGCGGGGGCCCGCGGCGTGACCAGACCGACCTGGGCCTCGACCCGGTTGCGCCACAGATAGCGGATGACGCCGTCGCCCAGACCGCGGCTCACCGCCAGGAGCAGCTCGCTGCGCTCCTCGGCCGACAGCCGGACCGCGCCCGGGGTGCGCCGGAGCGACAGGCGAAACAGCAGGCGATCGAGCGCGACCACACCCTCGCGCGCGTAGCTCTGCGTGAAGTCGTGATCGTGGACGATGAACTCGATCCCGGCTGGCAGCGCGCCGACGTCGACCGCGTCGTAGCCGTAGGGCGCGCGGTCATCGCGATACTTGACGAAGTGCTTGGCGGTGCCGGTGTAGATCGTGCCGCCGACCAGGCGAGCCAGGCGGGCCGCGCGATCGGCGGCGTACGACGACACCGCCGGCAGCTTCAGCACCATCTCGCGGCTCTGCAGCGGAGTCCGGACCCGCAGGATCTCGAGGCCGGCGACCAGCTCGTCGAGGGACGCTTCGTGGGAGTAGACCCGCAACCACGACACCACGCCCTCGAGGGACGGGAACACCAGGAGGACGAACCGGCCGAGGACGACGCCGCGCGGGTCGGGCGCCACGCCCGGGGTGATGAGGCGGGTCTGTCCGTGGGCGACGTGCTCGAGAGCCACCGACGATGACGTTAGCACCGCCGGCCGACGGCGCGCCGCTGGCGCGGGCGAAATCGCCGGCGCTGGCTGCGCGTTGGCTCGGGGAGCGACTACAGTCGCGAGGTGCGTATGGCGAACTTGCGGAGCGCGATCGTCGGACTTGGACTTGGCCTGGGACTCGCGGCGGCGGTCGTCGGCTGCGGCGGCGACAAGGCCGCGCCCAGCGGCGGCGCCGGGACCGGCTCGAGCGCGGGCAGCGGCAAGACCGCGGTCGCCGCGCTGGCGATGCCCGCCCTCGGCGTCGACGCGGTCAAGCGCCTCAACTACGAGTACGGCCCCGGCGCCAAGGAGGCCAAGGCCCTCGCGACCGCCTACGCCGCCAAGCCCCGCGACTGGGCCGCGGTGCGCGCCGCCGCCGAGGCCACGCTGGCCAAGGACCCCGATCACCTGGACGCGCGCTGGCGCCTCGGTGAGGCCCTGGCCAACACCGGCCAGCCGGCCCAGGCCAACGCCGCGCTAGCCGCGGTCCTCGCGGCCGACTGGCTGGGCCGCGGCCCCGGCCTCGAGACCACCCCGACCTTGACCGCCCACCTGGCCACCCCCGACGGCGCGGCGCTCTTGGCCCTGGCCGGTCAGCTCCGCGACGCGGTCGCCACGCACGTCGCCGGCTCGCCGTGGGTCCTGGCGCGCCGCTCGGGCTGGAAGCAGCCGGCGCCCGGCACGAGCTACGCCGCGACCCGCGGCGAGCTGTACGCCGTCGATCCGATCGCCAAGCGCTTCGTCCGCCTGACCCACACCGATCACTCGGTGGCCGCCTACCTGCGCGCGCCGTCGGGCGAGGTGCTCCTGGCCGGCTTCACCCAGGCCGAGGTCCCCGATCCCGCCAAGGCCGCCAAGACCGCGGCGCCGATCCTGACCCGGGCCTGGCTGCGCACCTGGAACCCCGCCGACCCGGCGGCCCCCGGGGTCAAGGCCACTCTCGGCAAGGCCCGCTACGCCTGGGTCGGCTATGGCAAAGGCGAGCAGCTCGTGGTCGTGACCGCGCCAGCCGCCGGGCGCTGGGCGCCGGGCCCCCAGCAGGGCTTCGTCGTCGATCGCGGCACCGGCAAGCTGACCAAGGGACCGGTCGTGCCCTTCGAGGGCCCGGCGATCGAGCTGTCCCTCGAGGACGTGCGGGTCGGCGGCGACGCGAGCTTCCCGGCCGAGGACGTGCTCGCGCCCGCGGTCCGCGATCAGCTCACCGCCGCGGTCGACGTCGACGATCGCGGCCAGCCCAAGCTCGCCAGCGCCGCGCTGTCGCCGGGCGGAGCGCGCCTGGCCTTCGCGTCGGCCACCGATCCGTGCGCCAAGGGCGACGCCGCCGCCCTGCCCTCGCTCTACGTCGCCGACGCCAAGACCGGCGCGTACAAGCACGTCTTGACCGCGTCCAGCCGGTTCGGGCTGCGCTGGCTCGACGACGATCGCCTGCTCTACGAGGACGGCTCGGGGGCGCTCCGGCTCTACGACGCCGCCGCCGCGCGCGAGCTGGGCAAGCTGACCGAGCGCGCCGGCCTGGCCCTGCACGCGCTGACCCCGACCGCCGCGCCGCTGTGCCGGAGCGAGCCGATCGTCGACGATCCCAGCGCCACCGACGACGTGCCCGAGCCCGCCGATCAGCCGGCCAGCGATCCCGCGGCGCCGTAGACCGCGGCGATCAGCGACCGCGGCGATCAGCGACCGAGGAGATCAGCGACCGCGGCGATCAGCGACCGCGGCGATCAGCGACCGCGGCTGGCCAGGTGGCGCAGGGCCGCGCCGACCGCCGGCGACAGCGCCGCCACCGGCTCGCGGCCGGGCTCGGCCAGGACGATCCAGTCGCGCGGGGCCGCGTCGACCGCGGCCCGCCAGCGCAGATGGGCCACGGTGGCGCCAGCGGCCAGGTGCAGCGCCGGCGGCGCGACCAGCGCCACGACCTCCGGCTCGAGAGGCCGGCCGTAGCGGCGCAGCACCACGATCGCGGCCGCCTCGGGCACCACGCCGATCACCGCGCCGTCGACCGCGATCGCCAGCCCGCCGGTGGTCGGCGCCGCGGTGGTCGCGATCGGCCGGCCGGCGTCGTCGAGGTGGACGTCGATCGTCAGGCTCATCGCTTGCGGGCCCGCGCCAAGGCCGACCATCGCGCGTTGGGCAAGACCTGATAGCCGTCGAGATCGCGGTTGACGATCGCGACGTTGTCCTCGTGCCACAGCGGGACGATCGGCACCTCGTCGGACAGGATGGCCTGGACCCGGGCGTAGAGCGCGATGCGCTTGGCCCGATCGAACTCGGCGCGCCCGGCGGTCACCAGCGCGTCGACCTCGGGGTTGGCGTAGCGCCAGCGGTTGGTGTCGTCGGGCGTCGCCGCGGTCGGCATGCGCGACGAGTGGAAGTACGGGAAGTACATGTCCGGCTCGGTGATGTCCGAGGTCTGCATCGAGGCCACCTGGTAGCTGCCCTTCTTGATGTCGGCGAAGAAGGTCGCGAACTCGAAGGGCCGCACCTCGACCGCGACGTCGAGCTGCGCGAGCTGCGCGGCGATCACCCGCGCGATCGCGACCCGGAACTGATCGCTCGAGGTCTTGTAGGTGAGCGCCAGGCGCGGGCGACCGCCGGGGCCGTCGGGATCGGGGTAGCCGGCGGCGTCGAGGAGCGCCCGGGCCGCGGCCAGGTCCTGGGTCAGCGGCGCGGCCGGCACGTAGGCCCAGTGCGACGGCGACAGGAGGCCGGTGGCGAGGATCGCGCGGCCCGAGAACTTGCGAGCGACGATGGTCTGGCGATCGAGGGCCAGGGCCAGGGCCCGGCGGACCCGGACGTCGGCCAGCGCCGGATCGCGGTTGTTGAACATCAGGTAGGTCAAGACCGTCGACGGCCCGCGCTCTTCGCGCAGCCGCGGCCGGGCCAGGACGTCGTCGAGGAGATCGGGGCGGATCGCGTTCTGCACCAGATCCGCCGAGCCGCCGGCCAGCATGACGATCCGCGCGGCGGCGTCGCGCACGACGCGGAGATCGACCTTGGGCACCAGCGGCGGCGGACCGTAGAAGTGTGGGTTGGCGATCAGGCGCACGCGATCCGGCTCGATCGCCACCACCTGATACGGCCCCGCGCACACCGGCTTGCCGCCGGGGTACTTGCCGTTGGCGTCGGCGGCGTGGCGCGCGGCGATGCCGTAGTCGAGATCGGTGAGGAGCGTGGCCAGGGGCGAGCGCAGCCGGAAGCGGACCCGACGGGCATCGATCGGCTCGATGGCCGTGAACCGCTCGGCCCAGGTCTTGGACCCGTCGGCGATCGCCGAGGTGAAGGTCCAGGCGACGTCGGCCGCGGTCACCGGCGCACCGTCCGAAAACCGGACGTCGGGGCGCAAGGTGGCCTCCCAGGTCAGGTCGTCGATCCGATCGATGCGCTCGGCCAGGCCCAGGGCCGGCTGCGAGTCGGGCCGATCCATGACCATGAGGCCCGGGCACACCAGCCGCGACAGCTTGAGGTCCTGCGACGACACGGTCTTGCGCGGATCGGCCGTGCGCGGGGCCGACTCGATCAACATGACGATCGTGTCGTCGGGCGTCCGCCGGGTCCGCGGCGCGCAGCCGCCGGCGACCGCGGCGGCGACGGCCAGCGCCAGCGCGGTCAGCGCGGCCCGGCCCGTGGTACGTTGGCGGGGTGCAAGCATCGGCTCGTCGCGGACGTGCGGCCTGGGCCGCCGGGTTCGCGCTCGTCGCCGCGAGTATGATCGTGCGACCGGCGCGCTCGCAAGCGCCGGCGGTCGATGCCGCGGTCGCGCCCGAGCCGGTGCCGACGCCGACCGAGGACGATGACGGCGACGACGGCGCCGGGCCGGCCCCGGTCACGGCCCCGGCCGATCCCGCGGCCCGTCGGGCCTGGTTGACCGCCCAGCTCGACGGCGCGGTCGCCGCCCTGCCCCGCCTGGCGCCGGCCGCGATCGGCGCGATCGTCGTCGACGTCACCACCGGCGAGACGCTGTGGAGCCACGGCGCCGACCGGCCGCTGTCGATCGCGTCGGCGCAGAAGATCTTCACCGCCGCGACCGCCCTGGCGACCCTGGGGCCCGGCTTCCGCTGGCGGACCACGATCTACGGCGAGGCCTTCGATCCGGCGACCGGCGTGGTCGACGGCGATCTGATCGTGCGCGGCCGCGGCGATCCCACGTTGACCCAGGCCGGCCTGGCGAACCTGGTCCGCGACCTCGCCTGGCGCGGCGTGACCCGGGTGACCGGCGACCTGGTCTTCGACGGCAGCTACTTCGACGACGTCGACGAGCCGCCGCGCTACGACGACCAGCCCAAGGAGCGGGCCGGGTTCCGGGCCCCGATCGCCGCGGCCTCCCTCGAGCGCAACGCGGTCACGGTGGTCGTGGTCGCCGATCGCCGCGGCCTGGGGCTGGCCGAGGTCACCCTCGATCCGCCGGTGTCGGACTACGTCCGCCTAGTCGAGGACGAGGTCGTGACCGTGGCGACCGGCCGGACCCGCATCGCGGTCACCACCGAGGTCAAGCGCGATCGCCTCGAGCTGCGGGTCCGCGGCCAGATCAACGCCGACGATGCGGTGTCGTTCGTGCGCCGGCGCGTCGACGATCCGGCGGCGCTCCTGGCCGAGGCCCTGCGCAGCGAGCTGGCCGCCGCCGGCATCCGCGTGCGCGGCAAGCTGGTGCGGCGCGCGATCGCGCCTGGCGACCCGGTCGTGGTCCTGGCCGAGCGAGCCAGCCCGCCGCTCGGCGAGGTGCTGCGCGATCTGGTGAAGTCCTCGGACAACTACCTGGCGGAGACCGTGCTGAAGACGATCGGGGCCGAGGTTCGGGCCGCGCCAGCCGGGCGTCCAGCCACCTGGGACGACGGCCTGGCCGAGGTCAAGGCCTACGCCGCCGCGGCCGGGGTCGCGGTCGACGCGATCCGGATCGACAACGGCTCGGGTCTGTTCGACGCGACGGCGGTTCCGGCCGAGGCCCTGGCCAAGGTCCTGGTCGCCGCCTGGCGCGACTTCCGCGTCGGCCCCGAGCTCGCGGGGGCCCTGGCGATCGGCGGGGTCGACGGCACGCTCCGACGCCGCTTCACCGAGCCGAGCGTGCGCGGCCGGATCCGCGGCAAGACCGGCACCCTGGCCGCGGTGTCGAGCCTGGCCGGCTACGCCGCCAGCGATGGCCGCCACCCGCTGGCCTTCGCGGTGATCGTCGACCAGCTCCCGGCCGGGACCCGGGCCGACGCGCGCGCGCTGCAGGAAGCGGTCGCCGTGGCCGCCCTGGCCTACGGCGCGCCGTGACGCCGTGACCTGGTGCCGACGCGGGGACGCCGTGGCACCCCGGTAGTAACCGCGCCGGGCGTTGCCGCGTCGGAGCCGAGCGTGCTACCCATGCGGACGCGCCGGGCCCTCGCGGCCCCCTATCGCACGAGGAGATTCCATGGCTGAGCTCAAGGGAAGCAAGACCCACGGTAACCTGAAGGAAGCGTTCGCGGGCGAGTCCCAGGCGAACCGCCGCTACCTCTACTTCGCGAAGGTCGCCGACGTCGAGGGCCACCCCGACCTCGCCGGTCTGTTCCGCGACACCGCCGAGGGCGAGACCGGTCACGCCCACGGCCACCTCGACTACTTGAAGCGGGTCGGTGACCCGGCCACCGGCGAGCCGATCGGCTCGACCGAGGCCAACCTGAAGGCGTCGATCGCCGGCGAGACCTACGAGTACACCCAGATGTACCCGGCCTTCGCCAAGACCGCCCGCGAGGAGGGCTTCGAGGAGATCGCCGAGTGGTTCGAGACCCTGGCTCGCGCCGAGCGTTCGCACGCTGGCCGGTTCCAGAAGGGCCTCGACAGCATGAAGTGATCGAGGCGTTTTTTCGGTGACCCGGTGCGTGGCGCGCGAGCGCCGACGTATCTGCCGGGCGGGTTTCGGGAACCCCAAACGTGAACCAAGCTGCCCTGAGTTTGGAGAGCCAAGCCGCCCATGGGTTTCGGGCGACGGCTGAGGTGATCTTGGAGAGGTGACCGAGCGGCGGAAGGTGCACGATTGGACCGGACTCGTTCCGGGTCGATCCGATCGCTGGGTCGCTCTCGACCTCCACTGGTCGACCACAACGGCGGTTGACCTTGCACGGCCCCCCGGGGGCCGTGTCGCGTTTTCGGACGTGGTGGGGAAGTTCGGACGTGCGCCCGGTTACGCCCCGGGCCCTGCGTCGTCGGTTGCGCACCGCCACCGCCGCGAAGCACCGGCATCGGTCTTGAAGAAGCCTGGCGCGCGGTCGGAACGCCGGCCGCGGAGGTTTCGATGAACGGACCTATGTGGCTATACAAGCGGTTTCCTCGACTAACCCACTGGTGGCGAAGGTTGGCGCGCGCCAACTACGAGCGCGAGATGGCGCTCCTGCCGGTCCTGTGCGACCCGACGCGCACCGGCGTCGACGTCGGCGCCAAGGTCGGCATGTACACGTACCGGATCCGCGCCCACTCCTCGGACGTGGTCGCGTTCGAGCCGATCCCGCTATTCCACCGGATGCTGGCCAAGGTCTTCGACGGGCGACGTGGGAGGATCGAGCCGGTCGCGCTGTCGGCCCAGCCCGGCCGCGTCACGATGCGCCTGCCCTACGACCACACCGGCGACCAGCAGTTCGGCCGCGCCACGATCGAGCCGACCAACCCGCTGGCCAACGACGCGGTCGCCCGCGTCGAAGAGCTGGCGGTCGAGGCCCGGACCCTCGACTCCTACGGCTGGGACGGCGTCGGCTTCATCAAGATCGACGTCGAGGGCCACGAGCTGGCGGTCCTCGACGGCGCCACGGCGACCCTGGCTGACCATCGCCCCAACCTGCTCATCGAGTGCAACCCTGAGCACCAGGTCGACGGCCCGGCCCGCCTGGCGGCCTGGCTGGCCGCTCACGACTACCAGGCCGCCTTCGTCTGCGGCCCGGCGCTCGTGCCGATGGAGGGCTACGACGCCGAGCTGCACTGGCGGCGCCACGGGATCGAGAACTTCGTGGCCTTTCACCGCGCCCGGCGCAGCGAGCTCTTGCCCCTCCTGGCCGATCGCCTCGCGCACCGACGTTAGTTCTCCTCGGTCTCGGTCTCGGTCTCGGTCTCGGCCTCGGTCTCGGTCTCGGTCTCGGCCTCGGTCTCGGTCTCGGTCTCGGTCTCGGTCTCGGCCTCGGCCTCGGTCTCCGCCTCGGCCTCGGTCTCCGCCTCGGTCTCGGCCTCCGCCTCGGTCTCGGCCTCGGTCTCGATCGTCACCGCCCCGCGCCATCGCCCGCGGCGGCCGCGACGTGGGGCCCGATCACCGCCGCCAGCTCGAGCGACGGCTGGTACACGGCGAACAGCCCGGCCAGCGTCCCGAGCACCCGCCCCAGCAGCACGAAGGACCGTGGCACCGTCGCCCGCGCCGCCCGCGCCCGCACCGTGACGTCGCGGACCAGGGCCTCGGCCTGAGCGTCCCAGTCGACCGTCGCCGCCGACACGCCCGGCCGCAAGACCGCGGTGATCGACGCCGCGATCGTCGCCAGCGCCTCGGGATCACCGCCGAAGCCGAGCGCCGTCAGCTCGGCGGCGGCGCGCGCCCGATCGCCGATCGCCAGCGCCAGGACCAGGCGGGCGTAGCCGGCGCGCTCGGCCGGCGCCAGCCGCAACACGCAGCCCCAATCGAGCACCGCGATCCGGCCGTCGCCATCGACCAGGAAGTTACCGGGGTGGGGATCGGCGTGGACCACGCCGCCGCGGAAGATCTGGCGGGCGATCCCGTCGGCCAGCGCGGCGAGGATGCGGGTCCGCTCGGCGCGGTCGCCGGCGTCGAGGACCTCGAGCAGGCGCCGACCGTCGACGCGATCGGTGGTGAGGACGCGCGCGGTCGAGTGCGACGCGATCACCGCCGGGACGTAGAGCGGCGTGCCGGCCAGGATCGGCGCGACCTCGGCGCCGGCCGCGGCCTCGGCCTGGTAGTCGAGCTCGCCGGTCAGCGCCCGCCCGAGCTCGGCGGCGATCGCGCCGAGATCGCCAGGGATGAGATCGCCCAGGGCGCCGGCCAGGATGCCCAGCGCAGCGACGTCGGCGGCGACGACCTCGGCGATGCCGGGGAGCTGGACCTTGACCGCGACCGCCCGACCGTCGGCCAGGCGCGCGCCGTGGACCTGGGCCAAGGACGCCGCCGCCAGGGCCTCGACGCCGAAGCCGGCGAACCGCTCGGTCACCGGCGCCCCCAGCTCGGCCTCGAGCTGGGCCACGATCGCGGCGGTCTCGATCGCCGGCACGCGATCCTGCAAGGTCGACAGGACCTCGGCCCACACCGGACCGATCAGATCGGGGCGGCACGACGCGACCTGCCCGAGCTTCTGCACGCCGCCGCGCAGCTCGACGCAGCGCTCGACCACGCGGGCCGCCAGGGCGCGGTGATCGTCGTCGGTCAGCCCGGGGTGGCCGGCGGCCACCGCGCGCAGCCGGCGCCAGCGCGCCTCGGCCGCGATCGCCAGCCCAGCGCGCACCACCCGACCGACCCGCGGCACGCCGCGCGACCGCGCCCGGGCCTCGCTCCAGGTCGACTCGAACCAGCGGGCCGCGTCGTCCCACTGGGCGCGGGCCGCCGCCGCCACCGCGACCCCGCCGCGCGCGACCTCGCCGACGTCGCGCGCCAGATCGAGGGAGAGCTGATCGAGCCGGGCGCCGGCCCGCGTCAAGAGCTCGCTCAGGGCGCGGAGCGGTGACGGTTCAGGCGAAGGGGTCGCGACCATGACGGAGCTCCTCGAGGCAGGTGGTGCAGACGATCGGCCGCGGGCCGTTCGCCTCGGTGATCGCCGCGGCGGCGTCGGCGCCGCGCGGCAAGATGGCGTTGCACGCGGCGCACACCGCGTTCTTGTTGAGGACCAGCGGCTGCCAGCCGATCGGCTCGCTCGCGGCCCGGCCGACGCCCTTGGCCGAGCGCGCGACCGCGGCGCCGTCGGCGACGATGTCCCCGACCAGGCCGAAGGCGTGGGTCAAGACGTTGCGCACCAGGTTCGAGACCGAGACCCCGAGATCGGCGGCCCGGGCCTTGAGCTCGTGCTCGAGGCGCTCGGGGACCCGGGTGTGCAGCACCCGCTCCTTCTTGTCGTCGTCCTTGGGGGCCGGCGGTGGCGGCTCGGGCGGTCGAGGTTCGGTCGGGCGTCGTCGTGTCACAACGTGACACAATATGTATCACAACCGATCACGTGTCAAGCCGTCCCGCATCGCCCGCGCGGTGCTACACGAAGCATCGATGACGCCGAGCCTGGTCCGTCCGATCACCCGCCGCGATATCAAGGGGCCCGCCCTCTACGCCGCGATCCGCGACGACTACCGGAAAAAGATCATCGAGTGGAAACGAGCGCGACGCCTGATCGTCGGCGATCGGGTCAGCCTGGTGTTCGAGAACCGGCACACCTTGACCCTGCAGATCGAGGAGATGTGCCGCGCCGAGGGGCTCACGAGCGACGCGCAGATCGAGGCCGAGATCGAGGTCTACAACGCGCTCATGCCGACCGCCGAGTCGCTGTCGGCCACCCTGTTCGTCGAGCTGCCGGCCGAAGCCGTCCCCCGGGTCGAGCTCGGTCGCCTGGTCGGGCTCGACGAGCACGTCGTCCTCCACATCGGCCCCCACGCGCTGCGCGCCGCCTTCGAGCCCGGCCGCGCCGACGCCGATCGGATCTCGGCCGTGCAGTACCTGCGGTTCCCGCTGCCCGCCGAGGCCCGCGCGCTCCTCGACGCTCCCGATACGCTGGTGGTGCTGGTGATCGATCACCCGAACTACCGCCACCGCGTGGTCGCCCCCGACGCCCTCCGCGCGTCGCTGGCTGGAGACTACGCGTCGTGAGGCGGGCCGCCGCCGTGGCCGGGCTGGCGCTGTTCGCCTGCGCCAACCCCAACCGCGCCGAGCTCGAGGCCAACCGCGACTTCGACTGCCGCGATCGCAGCGCGAGCTACCTCGCGGTCGGCAGCCTGGTCGCCCCTGAGGCCGGGGTCCAGCTCGACTGCCGCGAGGCCGGGCCGCGCCTGCGGCGGTGGACGGTCTCCGCCGACGGCACCCGCGACGAGGCGGCGCGCTCGATGACCGTCCGACAGTTCGAGGCGCTGTGGGCCAAGATCGACGGCGTCGGCTGGCGCTTCCTCAAGGACTGCGAGGGCTCGGGCGGCGACGACGACCCCACCTACAGCTTCGAGGTGGTCGACTGGAACGGCGCCGGCTCCTTCGCCTGCCAGCACCGCGGCCCGCTGCCCCACCCGTACTTCGTGATCGTCGATCAGCTCGACCTGGCCGCCGCCGAGTTCATCACCACGCCGACCTCCAACCGCAAGGGGCCCGACGACCCGTGAGCGGCGCCCTGACCGGTCGCACCGCGGTCATCACCGGGGCCAGCCGCGGCATCGGCGCGGCGATCGCGCGCCGGTTCGCCGACGCTGGCGCCACCCTGGCGCTGTGGGGCCGCGACGCCCACGAGCTGGCCGCCGTCGCCGCCGACGCGCGCACCCGCGGCGCCCGGGTAGTGACCGCCCTCGCCGACCTGACCGATCCCCCGGCGCTGACCGCCGCGGTCGCGACCACCCGCGCCGAGGTCGGCCCGATCGACCTCCTGGTCAACAACGCCGGCATCGTCTTGCGCAAACCGACCGCGACGATCACCGACGGCGAGTGGCGGCAGATGATGGCGATCAACCTCGACGCCCCGTTCCAGCTCATCCGGGCCTTCGCCGACGATCTCGTGACCCGGCGCGGCCGGGTCATCAACGTCGCGTCGATCGCCGGCCGCCAAGGCACCGCGCTCCTCGCCGCCTACTGCACCGCCAAGCACGGGCTAGTCGGGCTGACCCGGGCCTTGGCCGAGGAGTGGCGCGGTCAGGTCCCGGTCAACGCGATCTGCCCGGGCTCAGTCGACACCGACATGCTACGCCAAGGGATGCCCGGGGCTGCGCCTGCCATGTCCCCCGACGATGTCGCCACCGCCGCCCTGTTTCTGGCCGCCGACGCACCGACCGCGATGACCGGCGCCTGCCTGGATCTGTTCGGATGACCGCCGACCGCGACCCCCCAGCGGCGCACGGCGAACCCGATCCGTGCAGCGATCCGTGCGCCGAGCCGACGGTGTCCGCCGACGAGCTGGCCGCGTTGCCGATCTTCCCGCTGCCCAACGCGGTGCTCTTGCCCGGTGGGCTCATGCCGCTCCACGTCTTCGAGCCGCGCTACCGCGAGCTGGTCCGCGACGCCCTCGCCGGGCCGAGCCTCTTGGCCATCGCCCGCCTCCGCCCCGGCTACGAGCGCGATTATCACGGGCGCCCACCGATCTATCCGCGCGCCGGCCTGGGCCGGATCATCGCCTCCGACGAGACCGCCGACGGCCGCTTCCTCATCGTCGTGCGCGGCCTGGCCCGGGTCGACCTGGCCGCCGAGCATCCGCCGGTCCGCACCTACCGCCAGGCCGCCGCCCAGCTCATCCCCGACACCATCGCCGAGCCCGACGCCGTCGCCGCCGCCCACCAGCGCCTCTTGGCCCTCTGCGATCGCCTGTGCCTGGCCCTCGACCGCGGCGCCGATCAGCTCCGCGACCTCGTCGGCTCTTGCTCCTGCCCCGGCGCGTGCGCCGACGCCATCGCCGCCGCCCTGGTCTACGACCACGATCAGCGCCAGGCCCTCCTCGAGCACGCCGACCCCCTCCTCCGCCTCGATCGCGTCACCGACCACGTCGGCCGCCTTCTGTGCGAACTGATCCCGTGCGCCTCGCACGCCAACTGATCCGAGGCTGAGGCGGAGGCGCGAGTCGGAGGCCGAGGCCGAGACGGAGACCGAGGCCGAGACCGAGGCCGAGGCCGAGACCGAGGCCGAGACCGAGACCGAGGCGAGACCGAGACCGAGGCCGAGGCCGAGACCGAGACCGAGGCCGAGACCGAGACCGAGGCCGAGACCGAGGCCGAGGCCGAGACGGAGACCGAGGCCCGTCGCATCCGGAACGGCGACGAGCGCGACGTCCCCGCCGCGCTCGTCCGCTCGCTCTCCCTACCGCGACGCCCGAGGCCCCTTACTTGGACTCGTCGATGCGCATCCCGTAGAACGACCGGTACACGAAGAACGCCGACACCGCGAAGCCGACCGCCGCGATGATGTGGTTGGTCGTGCCCGACAGCTTGAGCGACAGACCGACCGCCAGCACGCCGAACAGCGTGGTGAACTTGATCACCGGGTTGAGCGCGACCGACGAGGTGTCCTTGAAGGGATCGCCGACGGTGTCGCCGACGACCGAGGCCGCGTGCAGGTCGGTGCCCTTCTCCTTCAGCTCGACCTCGACGACCTTCTTGGCGTTGTCCCAGGCGCCGCCAGCGTTGGCCATGAAGATCGCCTGGTACAGACCGAACAGCGCCATCGAGATCAGGTAGCCGATGAAGAAGTACGGGTCGAGGCAGGCGAACGCGATGGTCGAGAAGAACAGGACCAGGAAGATGTTGATCATGCCCTTCTGCGCGTACTTGGTGCAGATCTCGACGACCTTCTTCGAGTCCTCGATCGAGGCCTTCTCGGCGCCGCCGTCGAGCTTGATGTTGGCCTTGATGAACTCCACCGCGCGGTAGGCGCCGGTCGAGACCGCCTGGGTCGAGGCGCCGGTGAACCAGTAGATGAGCGCGCCACCGGTGATCAGGCCGAGCAAGAACGGCGGGTGCAGCATCGACAGCTTGGCCACCAGGGCCGGCTTCAGGCCATCGGTCAGGAGCATGATGATCGCGAAGATCATCGTCGCCGCGCCGACCACCGCGGTGCCGATCAAGACCGGCTTGGCGGTCGCCTTGAAGGTGTTGCCGGCGCCGTCGTTCTCCTCGAGGAAGTGCTTGGCCTTGGTGAAGTCGGGGGTGAAGCCGAAGTCCTTCTTGATCTCGTCCGAGATGCCGTCCTGGCTCTCGATGACCGACAGCTCGTAGACCGACTGGGCGTTGTCGGTGACCGGGCCGTAGGAGTCGACCGCGATCGTCACCGGACCCATGCCGAGGAAGCCGAAGGCGACCAGGCCGAACGAGAACACCGCGGCGGCGGCGGTCGCGGCGAAGCCGCTGATCTCGCCGTGCGAGCCGAACGTGATGAGCTGGGCCAGGCCGTCGGTGGTCGACACGCCGTAGGCGATGCCCATGAGCGTCACGATCGCGATGCCCATCCAGTAGCCCGAGAAGTTACCGGCGGTCAGGCCGGCCAGCACGTTGAGCGACGGGCCACCCTGCCGCGACGCGGTCACGACCTCGCGGACGTGGCCCGAGCGGGTCGAGGTGAAGATCTTGACGGTCTCGGGGATGATCGCGCCGGCCAGGGTGCCGCACGAGATGATGATCGACAGCTTCCACCACAGGCCGTCGGGGAGGAACGTGCCGGTGTCGGCGGCCAGGCCCATCATGTCGGCCGACGGCTTGATGTCGGCAGCGCCCGGGCCGATCAGGAAGTAGGAGATGAGGAAGGTCAGGCCGATCGACAGGACCGAGGTCAGCCACACGAGCACCGTCAGCGGGTGCTCGAAGTCCATCTTGTCGGCGTTCTCGTACTTCGGCTTGGTCAGGACGTACTCGTTCAGCAGGTATCCGCCGATCGAGGCGATGACCATGGCGATGCGCATCGTGAACAGCCAGACCAGGAGGATGGTCTGCAGCGCCGGCACCTGCGACAGGGCGATCAAGACGAAGGTGATGAGGGCGACGCCGGTGACGCCGTAGGTCTCGAAGCCGTCGGCGGTCGGGCCGACCGAGTCGCCGGCGTTGTCGCCGGTGCAGTCGGCGATGACGCCCGGGTTGCGCGCGTCGTCTTCCTTGATGTTGAAGACGATCTTCATCAGGTCCGAGCCGATGTCGGCGATCTTGGTGAAGATGCCGCCGGCGATGCGCAGCGCCGCGGCGCCGAGCGACTCGCCGACCGCGAAGCCGATGAAGCACGGGCCGGCGTAGTCGCCGGGGAGGAACAGCATGATCGCGAGCATGAGCAGGAGCTCGGTGGCGATCAGCATGGTGCCGATCGACATGCCGGCCTGCAGCGGCACCGCGTAGGTCGGGTACGGCTTGCCGCGCAGCGAGGCGAAGGCGGCCCGGCTGTTGGCGAAGTTGTTGACCCGGATGCCGAACCAGGCGACGCCGTAGCTGCCGAGGATGCCGATGATCGAGAACAGCACGATCGCCGCGACCTTGGCCGGCGGCACCGCCTTGCCGGTGTCGGGGTTCTTCTCGAGGATGCCGAAGTAGATGACGATGATCGCGGCGATCATCACCCACAGCATCGCGATGAACTTGCCCTGGGTCTGCAGGTAGGTCTTGCAGGTCTCGTAGATGAGCTCGGAGACCTCGCGCATCGACTTGTGGACCGGCATGTTCTTCAGCCGGCTGTAGATCGACAGCCCGAACAACAGGCCGAGGACGCACACGACCAGGCCGGTCGCCAGGAGGGTCCAGCCCGACATGCCGAGGAACTTGACGGCGTGGAAGTCGGGCAGGACCAGGTCAGCTTCGGAGTGGATCTTGTGTCCACCGCCGTGGGCGGCAGCGGGCGCGCCCGCCGCGGCCTTCTCGACCGCGGCTTGGAGGATTGCAAACATAGGAATCACCTCAGGGAAGGACGTTTCGTGGCGGCGTTATAGGGAGGTGGCCTCCCGCGCGCAAGGGTTTGGCCATTTCGTTGCCGCGGCTGCGCATATCGCCCCCGCCCCTGTGGTAATCGTGCTACCCGGGGCAGGATGTTCCGCACCGCGATCACGCCCGAGTCGACCGGCCGCGATGCCTGATCGCCGCTGCGAGATCCTGGCGCCGGCCGGCAGCCCGGCGTCCTTGGCTGCGGCGCTGGCCGCCGGCGCCGACGCGGTCTACTTCGGCGTCGACGAGGGCTGGAACGCGCGGGCCCGGGCCGACAACTTCGCGCTGGCCGATCTGCCGACGGTGATGACGCAGATCCACGCCGCCGGCGCCCGCGGCTACCTGACCATGAACACGCTCATCTTCGAGCCCGAGCTGACCGCCGTCGAGCGGGTGGTGCGGGCCGCCGCCGCGGCGGGGGTCGACGCGCTGATCGTGCAGGACCCCGCGGTGGCCGCGATCGCGCGCGCGGTGTGCCCGGCGCTGGCGCTCCACGCCTCGACCCAGATGACGCTGTCGGCGCCGGCCGCCGCCGCGGTCGCCGCCCGCCTGGGCGTGACCCGCATCGTCGCGCCGCGCGAGCTGTCGATCGAGGAGGTCGCGGCCTTCGCCGCCGCCAGCCCGATCGAGCTCGAGGTCTTCATCCACGGCGCGCTGTGCGTGTCGTGGAGCGGCCAGTGCCTGACCTCCGAGGCCTGGGGCGGGCGCTCGGCCAACCGCGGCCAGTGCGCGCAGAGCTGTCGCCTGCCCTACGACCTCGTCGTCGACGGTGAGGTCTCCGACCTCGGCGAGGTCCGCTACCTGCTGTCGCCTCAGGACCTGGCCGGGGCGCCGGCGGTGCCGGCCCTGGTCGCCGCCGGGGTCGCCAGCCTGAAGATCGAGGGCCGGCTGAAGGGCCCGGCCTACGTCGCGGCGACGGTCGCCGGCTACGCCGCGGCCCGCGACGCCGCGGTCGCGGGCGCCAGCGCAGAGACCGTGACCGAGGCGGCCGCCGACGCCCTCGCGGCGATGGAGCTGGCCTACTCGCGCGGGCCGTCGCTCGGGTTCCTCGGCGGCGTCGATCACCAGCGGCTGGTGGTCGGCCGCGCGCCCAAGCACCGCGGCGCGTACCTCGGGCGGGTGCTCGAGGTCGGCGCGCGCTCCGTGGTGGTGGTCGACGACGACGATGGCCGACCGTGGACCGGCGGCCTGGCCGCGCTCGAGCGCCCGGCGGAGCCGACGGCGCGGCGCGCGCTCCTGCCCGACCCGACGCCGCGCCGCCTGGACCCGCGCCCCGGCCTGGGCGTGGTGTTCGACGCCGGCCACCCCGAGGCCGACGAAGACGGCGGGCCGATCTTCAGCGTCGTCGAGATCGGCCCGCGGCGCTGGCAGCTCGGCTTCGGCACCCCCGGCCCCGATCTGACGCGGCTCGCGGTCGGGACCCGGGCGTGGGTGACCTCGGATCCGGCGCAGCACCGCGCCGCCGAGCGGCTGGTGGCGACCGCGCCGACCGGCCGGATCGCCGTGGCCCTGACGGTCCGCGGCCAGGCCGGCGCACCGCTGGTCGTCACCGCCGCCGCCGGCCAGGCCCGCGCCACCGCGGCCACCGCGCTGGCGCTCACCGCGGCGCGGGCCGGCGGCCTCGACCGCGCGCTCCTCGCCGACAAGCTGGGCGGCCTCGGCGGAACCCGCTTCCACCTCGCCGACCTCGACCTGACCGAGCTGGCGCCCGGCCTACACCTGCCGGTGTCGGCGCTCAAGGACCTGCGCCGCCGGCTGGTCGCCGACCTCGAGGCTGCCCTCGATCGCGTCGAGCGCGTGCTGGCGCCCGCCGCGGTGGTCGAGGACGTCCGGGCCGCGGCCTGGGCCGAGGTCACACCGCCGGTCGTCCGGGAACCGGACGTCGTGCCGCTGTGCCGGACCGACGAGCAGCTCGACGCGCTCCTGGCCGCCGGCGCCCGCGAGGTCGAGCTCGACTGGATGGAGCTGGTGGGGCTCGGCCGCGCGGTGGCCCGGGCCCGCGCCGCCGGCGCCACCGTCGTGATCGCCACGCCCCGGGTGATCAAGCCCGGCGAGGAGCGCATCCTCGCCCACCTGTGCCGGCTCGAGCCCGACGCGCTCCTGGTGCGGAGCTGGGCCGCGCTGGCGCTGGCGGTCGATGCCGGCGTGCCGTGCCACGGCGACTTCTCGCTCAACGTCACCAACGCGATCACCGCCGGGTTCGTCGCCGGCTTTGGCCTGCGCTCGGTCACCGCCGCCCACGATCTCGACACCGCCCAGCTCGACGCGCTGATCGCCGCGATCCCGCGCGGCCTCCTCGCGGTCACCGTCCACCATCACATCCCGACCTTCCACACCGAGCACTGCGTCTACGCCCACCTCCTGTCGGCCGGGCGCGACTACCGCTCGTGCGGTCGCCCGTGCGAGGCGCGCGAGGTCGCGCTGCGCGATCGGGTCGGGCTGGTCCACCCGGTGGTGGTCGACGTCGGCTGCCGCAACACCGTCTTCGGGGCCCAGGCCCAGAGCGCCGCGGGCCTGGTGCCGACGCTGGTGGCCGGCGGCGTGGCGCGGCTGCGCTGCGAGTTCGTGCGCGAGCGCGGCGCCGACGCCGCCCGCGTGTGGACCAGCTACCGCGAGCTGGCCCGCGGCCAGCGCACGCCGGCCGAGGTCGTGCGCGCGGCCGCCGCCCTCGAGCAGTTCGGCGTCACCCGCGGCACGATGCGCGTCCTGCGCTGACCGCGCGAGCGCGCCGCCGGGCGCTCGCGCGGCCTCAGGCGGCCGCCGCCAGCGGTACCCGCGCCTCCACCGGCAGGAGCGGCTGGACGCCGCTCGCCCACCGCCGGCAGCAGTCGAGGCCCTCGAGGCCGGGCAAGGTCCCCATGCGCTCGTCGATGTGATCCATGACCGCGAACAGCTCCTGGCCGGGGAAGATGCGCGCGATCATCTCGGCGTGCTCGGCCGGTGACTTCACGCCTGAGCCGACTGGGTTCCAGTTGCGGTCGAAGATCGTCCGCACTAGGCGCTGCGCGACCGGCTGACCGTCGAGGCGCTCGCGGGCCGCGGTGAAGTAGTAGGCGAAGTGGCGGCGCTCCTGCTTGTTGATGCGCCGGGCCAGCTCGCGCAGGACCGGGTTGGCGGTGTCGCGACCGAGGTGCTCGTAGGCCTGGCAGGTCAGGAGCTCCTGGGCCGCGCCCCACGCCATCCACAGCGCGACGAAGCTGCGCGGCATCGCCTTGGCCAAGGTCATCTGGACGAGATCCTCGAGGCGCGCGCGCAGCCGCGCCCGCGACCGCAGGTTGGTCGCGCGCGACATCGGCGGCGGCACCTCGCAGCCACACTCGCGCAAGAGGCGCGAGATCGCGTGGGAGTGGAAGTACTCCTCGTAGTTCCACATCGTCAGGAAGGTGAGCAGGTCGGGGTCGCGCGCGACCTCGAGCTTCACCACCTCGAGCATGTAGAACACCGTCTGGCTCTCGATGTCGGCGAAGAACTGCAGGTTCTTCACCTCGCGCTCGGTGAGGCCGGCGGCGCGCGCGGCGTCCCAATCGAGGTCGTCGTACGCCACCTTCTGCGACGCGGACAGGTGCTGCTGGATATCGGGCACGTGGTTCCTCGCGAAGCGGCGGGCGGCCGAAGCAGCCTCCCGGGGGGCGTCTGCTTACCACACGCTCGCCTTGGCACTACGCGCGGCCGTCGCTCACGGATCGAACGCCGGGTGGCGACCGCGCGGCGGCTCCGATCGACGTCAACGGACAGACCATCCGACCTCAGATGCCCGAGGCGAAACCGTTGGCCTCCCGCACAGAGGGGTGTCGCACCGCGCCTGGGCTTCGGGAATTTCGCCGTCGACGATGTCCGACTTTTCCCTATCACCCTACCCGGGTGATTGTGAGAACGCGAACCCCATGCTTAACGTGGTCCCGAGCGTCGGCGGACTAAACTCCCATTCCCGTTTGACACGACCCCCGAAGCGCCGTTATTGAGAAAAACGTGATCCCGGAAACCATCGCTCCCGACTCTCTGCTCACGTCCACCCAAGTCGGAAACCTGCTTCAGGTTAACCCGAGTTCGGTCAAGAAGTGGGTCAACGACGGCCACATCATCGCGTTTCGTACCCCCGGGGGGCATCGCCGCATCCGCGCGCTCGATCTCGTCGCCTTTCTCGACCATCACAAGATCCCGGTGCCGCGTCAGCTCGCCGACGCCGGCAAGCGCCGGATCGTCTGCGTCGATGACGACGTCGCGCAGCTCCGGGCGCTCGGCCGGTCGCTCAAGCGCTGGGCCGACAAGCTCGACGTGATCCTGGTCGACAACGGCGTCGACGCGCTCCTCGAGGTCGGCGCCCAGCGCCCGCACGGCCTCTTGATCGACGTCTTCCTGCCGGGGATCGACGGCATCGAAGTCTGCCGCCGCCTCAAGGCCAACGCCGCCACCAAGGACCTGGCGATCATCGTCACCAGTGGCCGGCTCACCAGCGACCTCGAGAGTTCTGCCAAGAACGCCGGGGCGCGCCGCGTCCTTCGCAAGCCGGTCGACGTCACGGCCGTCGTGGAGGAGCTCGGGCTGGCATCGCCCCACCTGAGCAGATAGGACCCCATTGTCGAGCGACCTCCCAGCACCCATCACCCCTGCGCTCCCCAGTTCGCCGACCGGCGAGCGCCGCACCGCGGACGTGCTGATCGAGGTCCTCGCTACTGCCGGGGTCGAGCTGGTTTTCGGGCTCCCAGGCGGACCGATCTCTCCGATCCATGATGCGCTCCTCGGGGAGCCGCGCATCCGCCACATCACCACGCGCCACGAGAGCGGCGCGCTGTTCGCCGCCGCAGGCTACGCCCACGCCACTGGCCGACTGGGCGTCGCCGCGGTGACCTCGGGTCCCGGCATCCTGAACGCGATGACCGGGTTGGCGTCGGCCCACTGCGACGGCCTGCCGGTGTTGCTCCTGGTCGGCGAGGTCGCGCGCAAGGTCCACGGCCGGGGCGCCCTGCAAGACGGCTCGAGCCACGGGCTCAACGTCGTCGGGATGACCCGCCACGTCACCAAGCTCGCGGTCGAGCTGACCGAGCCGGCCAACGCGCCCCTGGTCCTGCACCGAGCGATCGCCACCGCGATGTCGGGCCGGCGCGGCCCGGTGGTCGTGACCATCCCGATGGACGTGGCCACCGCCCTGGCGCCGGCGCCGCGGATCAGCGCCGAGGTCAGCCTGGAGTTCGCCTTGGCGCCCGCCGCCCTCGATGAGATCTCGGCGCTGATCGCGCTGGCGGCCCGGCCGATGATCCTGGCGGGCTCGGGCTGTCGCGGCCAGGGCGCGCCGGCCCGGCTGCGCGCCGTCGCCGAGCGCTACCAGTGCCCGGTCGCGACCACGCCCAAGGCCAAGGGCGTGTTCCCCGAGGACCATCCGCTGTCGCTCGGGGTGTTCGGCCTGGGCGGCCACCCGTCGGCGCGGGCCTACGGCGAGCGCGGCATCGACGTGATGGTCGCGCTCGGCACCAGCCTGGGCGACGTCGCCACCGAGGGCTGGAGCCCGCTTCTGCGCGGTCGCCGGGCCTTCATCCACGTCGACATCGACGCCCAGCAGATCGGCCGCAGCTACCAGCCGACCCACGCGCTGGTGGCGCCGGCGGCGGCGTTTCTGGGCGAGCTGCAGACGCGCTTCCCGCTGCAGACCCCGCGGCTGGTCGGCGATGGCGTGACCCGCTATACCCTGCCGTCGAGCCCGATCGATCGGCTGAGCCCGCAGACCGCGGTCGCCGAGATCCAGGCGGTCTTGCCGCGCGACACGATCTACACCGTCGACTCCGGCAACCACTTCCTGTTCGCGACCCACTACCTCGAGCTGACCTACCCCGATTCGTTCATCGTGATGACCGGGCTGGGCTCGATGGGGCAGTCGATCGGCGGCGCGATCGGCGCCAAGCTGGCTCGGCCGCAGCGCTCGGTCGCGGCGATCTGCGGCGACGGCTGCTTCGCGATGAACGGCTTCGAGATCGCGACCGCCGCCGCCGAGCGGATCCCGATGGTCTTGTTCGTCTTCAACGACCAGCGCCTGGGCATGGTCGAGCACGGCCACGCCGCGGTCTACGGCCGCGACGCGGCCTATCCGATCGCGATGGACGTCGGCAACCTGGCCCGCGGCCTGGGCGCCGAGTTCGCGCGGGCCGAGCGGCCGACCGACATCCTGGCGCTGCGCGAGCGCATCGCGCAGCTCACCGGACCGCTGGTCGTCGACGTCCTGATCGATCCCGATGTGCGCATGCCGACCCGCGATCGCCTGGTCACGATGGACTCGTCGAAGAAGCGGATGAACTAGCGCATGACCGCCGTCGGCATCCTCGGCCTGGGTACGTTCCTGCCACCGACCGTGCGGGGCAACGACTGGTGGCCGGCGGCGCAGGTCGCCCGCTGGGGCGAGCGGATGGCCCACCGCGCCACCCGCGCCGCCGACGACGCGGCCCTGGCGCCGGCGGCCCAGCGGACCTTGGCGGCGCTCGCGCGCTACGTCGACGATCCGTTCCGCGGCGCGGTCACGCGCCGGGTCATGACCCCGCCGATGACCACCACCGACATGGAGGCCGCGGCCGCCGAACAGGCCCTGGCGGCGGCCGCCGTCGACCGCAGTACGATCGACGCGGTGCTGACCCAGACCCCCGTGCCGGAGCGGCTGATGGTGAACGAGGCCAGCCCGCTCCACCATCGGCTCGGCCTGGCCCGCCGCTGTCTGGCGTTCGGCACCGAGGCGGCCTGCAACGGCTTCGCGGTCCACGCCGAGCTGGCCCACGCGCTGATCGCCAGCGGTCAGGCGCGAACCGTGCTGAGCGTGCATTCGTCGGCGATCACCCGGGTCCACACCGATGAGGAGCCGCACTCGGCGTGGTGGGGCGACGGCGCCGCCGCGGTCGTGTGGGGGCCGGTCAGCGCCGGTCGCGGCCTCTTGGCGCGCGAGCACTACGTCGATGGTGGCACCTGCGACGCCCTGGTCCTCGGGGTCCCCGGCCAGGCCTGGTGGGAGCCCGGCCCGGTCACCACCCACTCGGTCGACCGCGACCACACCCGCCAGATGCTCCTGTCCCTGGTCGAGCGCGCCGGCGACACCATCGCCGCAGCGCTGCGCCAGGCCGGGCTGACCGCCGATCAGGTCGGCTTCTTCGCCGCCCACCAAGGCACGGCGTGGCTCGCCGATGCCTGTCGCGAACAGGCCGGTCTGACCGCGGCCGCCACCGTGGTCACCTTTCCCGAGACCGCCAACATGAACAGCGTGAACATTCCCTATGTGCTCGACCGCGGCGTTCGCGCCGGCGCCCTGACCGACGGCACCGCGGTGGTCACGTTCGGCGGCGGGCTCGGCGAGACCTGGTCGGCCACCGTGCTGCGCTGGGGCCGATGACCACCACTACCGCGAAGCGGCCCGACGCCAAGGTGGTGTCGTGCCGGTTCTTCGAGACCCTGCTGCGCGATCTGCGCGAGCGCGGCCAGGATCCGGCGCGGCTGGTGGCCGGGACTACCTGCACGCTGGCCACCCTGGCCGACAAGGACGAGCGGATCGACTGGCCGACCTTCCTCGCCCTCATGGCCAACGGCCGGCAGTTCTGGACCGACGCCGATCTGGTCCGCCTGGGCGAGCGCTCGACCGACAGCCCGTTCGTCCGCTTCATCGGCGTGGTCGCGCGGCTGCGATTCTCGGTCCCCGAGTTCTACCAGTGGGTCGCCGGCCCCAAGGGCATGGCCAGCCAGATGTTCTCGTGCCTCGAGACCAGCTGCGCGATCGACGGCCCCAACCAGGTCACGATCGAGCTGCGCATGTTGCCCGGGCTCGCGCCGAGCCGCGAGCTGTGGCTGGTCTCCGAGGGCACCTACGCCGCGATGCCGACCATGCTGGGCGCGCCGCCGGCGGCGACCAGCGCGACCTACGGCGCAACCTCGGTCCGCTACCGGGTGGTGTTCCGCGAGCCGGCCGGCCTCCTGGCGCGCGGGCGACGGGCGCTGCTCTGGCCGTTCACCATGCGGCAGGCCGCCGAGGAGCTGACCAACGCCCACGCCACCCTGCTCGAGCGCTACCACCAGCTCGATCGCGCGCGCGCCGAGCTGGCCCGCGAGTCGCGCAAGCAGCGCGTCGCCAACCACATCGCCAACCTGGCGCTCGGCACCTTGGCCCCGGAGGCGACGATGGGCGCGGTGTGCGCGGCGATGATCGAGCAGGTCGGCTGCGTGGCCGCCGAGATCCAGCTCGACCGCGGCGCCGTGGTGCGCCACGACGTCGGCGAGGCCAGCAGCGCGCGCCGCCGGTTCGCGTTGACCAGCGGCGCGCTCGCGCTCGGCCACCTCGAGGTCACCCTGCCGCCGGCCGCCGACGACCAGCTCGCGCTGGTCGAGAGCGTGGTCCCGACCATCGCGCTGGTGGTGCAGAAGGCCCTCGATCAGCAGGCCCTGACCGAGTACCGCCAGCGCCTCGAGCAGCGAGTCGCGGACCGCACCGCCGAGCTGACCCGGGCCCGCGACGAGCTGGCGGCCACGGTGACCCGCCTCGAGGAGACCAAGGCCTCGCGCGAGCGGCTGTTCCACAACATCAGCCACGAGATCCGCACGCCGCTGTCCTTGGTCTTGCTCTTGGTCGACGGCGTCCTCACCCACCACGGCGGCGAGCTGACCGGTCGCGCGGTGGCGCAGATGCACGCGATCACCATCAGCACGCGCAAGCTGGTGCGGCTGGTCGACGAGCTGCTCCTCCTGGCCTCGGGCGAGGAGCGCGACCTCCAGGTCACCCCGGAGCCGATCGATCTCGCCGCGGTCTTGCCCGAGCTCCTGGCCGGCTGGGTGCTGGCGGCCGAAGACGCCGGCCTGACCTTGACGACGATCTGTCCACCCGAGGCGGTGGTGCTGGCCGATCCGGTGGCCCTCGAGCGCGTGCTGGCCAACCTGTTGTCGAACGCGATCAAGTTCACGCCGCGCGGTGGCCAGGTCGCGGTCGCGGTCGAGGCGGGACCGACGACGACCCGGATCGCGGTGCGCGACAGCGGCATCGGCATCGACGACGAGCTGCGCGGCCGCCTGTTCGGTCGGTTCGAACAAGGCGCCGGCGGCAAGCGCCTGCGCGCCGGCAGCGGCATCGGCCTGTCGATCGCGCGCGAGCTGGTGCGGGCCCACGGCGGCGAGCTGGACGCCGCCGCCAACCGCGATGGCCCCGGCTCGACCTTCGCCTTCACCTTGGCCACGTCGTCGGTCGAGCTGGCCCGGCAGGTCGCCCCCGGCAGCCTCCGTCCGACCGACTACGGGGTCGGCGCCGGCCCCAGCCTGGGCACGGTGTCGCCGCCCGGCCTGTCCCGGGGCCACATCCTGGTCGCCGAGGACGACCCCGGCCTGGCCGCCGCGATCGGCCAGCTCCTGTCCGACGAGTACACCGTGCAGCTCGCGTCCGACGGCGCCGAGGCCCTGGCGGCCGCGCAGCGCCGCCTGCCGGACCTGCTCATCACCGACATCGAGATGCCCCAGATCGACGGCCTCGAGCTCGCCCGCCAGCTCCAATCCTTGCCTGGCGAGACTCCGACGCCGGTCCTGGTGATGTCGGCCCGGGCCAAGCTGGGCGACCGCCTGGCCGGGTTCTCGGCGGGCGCCGTCGACTACGTCATCAAGCCCTTCGACCCGTCGGAGCTGCGGGCCCGGGTCCGGGCCCAGCTCGCCTACCGGACCCTGGCGCTCCGGCTGCAACGGTCGGAGAAGCTGGCCGCCCTGGGGACGTTGTCGGCCGGCCTGGCCCACGAGCTGCGCAACCCGGCCAACGGCATCGTCAACGCGATCGCGCCGCTGCGCGAGCTCCTGCCTGCCGAGGCGCTGGCCCCCGACACCGGGGTCGGCGAGCTGCTCGACGTGATGCAGCAATGCGCCGAGCAGGTCGCGTACGTGTCGCGCCAGCTCCTGGGGTTCCGGCGCTCGGGCGACCTCGAGCTGCGGCGGGTGCCGATCGGCGAGGTCCTGACCCGGGCGCTGTCGAACGCCTCGGCGGCCCTGGCCGAGGTCGAGCTGCGGACTCGGTACGCCTACCAGGGCCTCTTGCGGTGCGCCGCGCCGCTTTTGACCCAGGTCCTGGTCAACCTGATCGAGAACGCCGCCCAGGCCGCCGGCCCCGGCGGCTGGGTCGAGCTGGCCACCCGCGGCGACGACCAGGTGGTGGCGATCGAGCTGACCGACAGCGGGCCGGGGGTACCGGAGCACCTGACCGAGCGGGTCTTCGAGCCGTTCTTCACCACCAAGCCGCCTGGCCAGGGCACCGGGCTCGGTCTGGCGACAGCGCGTGACCTCATCTTGCGCCATGGCGGTACACTGGAGCTGCGATCGCGCTCCGGACGTACCGTCTTCGTGATCGAGCTGCCGCAAGCTCCCGAGGTTCGACCATGACCCCGCCCCCCGACCCGACCGGCCCGCTGGTGCTGTACGTCGACGACGAGCGCGCCAACCGCGTGGTGTTCGACAAGTCGTTCGCCAACCGGTTCCGCATCAAGACCGCCTCGGATGGCGCCGAGGCCCTCGAGGTGCTCCGGCAAGAGCCGGTGGCGGTGCTCTTGACCGACCAGCGCATGCCCGGGATGTCGGGCGACGAGCTCCTGCGGATCGTCAAGCGCGATCACCCCGAGGTCGTCCGGGTGGTGATCACGGCGTACTCCGACATCGAGCCGATCCTGGCGGCGATCAACGAGGGGCTGGTCGCCCGCTACATCGTCAAGCCGTGGAACCGCGAGGAGCTCGATCAGCTCCTGCGCTGGGCGATCGCGGCCTGGCAGTTCTCGCGCGACTCATCGGCGTTGCAGCACCGCCTCCTCGAGACTGAGCGCTTAGCCACCCTGGGCAGCATCGTCGGCGCGGTGGTCCACGACCTCAACCAGCCCGTGGCCGGCATGGTCATGAACTGCGAGCGCCTGGCCTACCTGGTGCAGGCCCTGCCGGTGATCACCCAGATCGCGGCCACCGCCGATCTGTCGGCCAAGGAGCGGAGCCTGATCGAGCACCTGACGTCCGAGCTGCCGGAGATCGTCGAGGATCTGCAGATGTCGGCGGCCCACATGCGGGGCATGACGCAGGACCTCCACGCCTTCTTGCGCGGCACCCGCCGCGAGGCCGACGTCGCGACCCCGCCGGTGCCGATCATCCGCCACGCCCTGGGCGTGTGCCAGGAGGTGGCGATCCGGGCCCGCGGCCTCCTCCGCTACGACGGCCCCGACACCTTGCCGGCGGTGCGGATGAGCTCGACCGAGCTGACCCAGGTGCTGATCAACGTCGTGACCAACGCCGCGCAGTCGCTGGGCGCCAAGAGCGCCGGCGAGGGCAACGTCGTCGTGCGCGCCGAGTCGGTGGCCGGGCAGATCGCCTTCACCGTGACCGACAATGGGCCCGGGATCCCGCCCGAGGTGCTGGCCAAGATCGGTACGCCGTTCTTCACCACCAAGGACAAGGGCACCGGGCTCGGCATCGCCCAGTGCCAGCGCCTGGTCGGAAAGGCCGGCGGTCAGTTCCGGATCGCGTCCGAGCCGGGCAAGGGGACGACGGTCAGCTTCTCGATCCCGGTGCGGTAGGGCCGAGGCGGAGACGGAGACCGAGGCGGAGGCCGAGGCCGAGGCGGAGGCCGAGACCGAGGCGGAGGCGGAGGCGGAGACCGAGGCGGAGACTGAGGCGGAGACCGAGACCGAGACCGAGGCGGAGACCGAGACCGAGGCCGAGACCGAGACCGAGACCGAGGCCGAGGCAGAGGCGGAGGCGGTCGATCGGTGAGCGCCGCCACGGCGCGCGGTCGGCGGGGCTGATACAAACCCTCGGTGACGACGACCGAGCCCGTCCCGTCGGATCCGCCCGCGCTGGCGCCGCCGCCCTTGCCGCCCGGCCTGTCGGTCGTCATCCCCTGCTACCACAGCGAGGGCTCGATCGCGCTGGTGGTCGAGGCCCTCGCGCCGATCCTGGCCGCCCACGCCCCGGCCCACGAGATCATCCTGGTCGACGACTGCTCGCGCGATGGCACCGGGCGCGTCATCGCCGGCCTGGCCGCGACTCACCCGACGGTCACCGCGATCACGCTCATGCGCAACTACGGTCAGCACGCCGCGCTCCTGTGCGGCATCCGGGCCGCGCGGTTCGCGACGATCGTGACCATGGACGACGATCTGCAACACCCGCCGGCCGAGCTGCCCAAGCTCCTGGCGGCGCTGACCGACGACATCGACGTGGTCTATGGGGCGCCGGCCGCCCAGCCCCACGGCGCGATGCGCGGCCTGGCGTCGCGGGTCACGAAGTGGGTGCTGCAGGGCGCGATGGGCGCCGAGGCCGCCGGCAAGGCCTCGGCGTGGCGGGTGTTCCGGACCCGCTTGCGCGACGCCTTCGCCCAGTTCCGCGGCGCCTTCGTCTCGATCGATGTGCTCCTGACCTGGGGCACGCAGCGCTTCACCCACGTCACGGTCCGCCACGACCCGCGCACGATCGGGACCTCGAACTACACCCTGCGCAAGCTGATCACCCACGCGGTCAACATGATGACCGGGTTCTCGACGATCCCGCTGCAGCTCGCGAGCTGGATCGGCTTCCTCTTGACCGGCTTCGGGATCGCGATCTTCTGCTACGTCGTCGCGGTCACGGTGATCGAAGGCGGCAGCCCGCCTGGCTTTCCGTTCCTGGCCTGCTTGATCGCCGTGTTCTCCGGCGCCCAGCTCCTGTGCCTGGGCATCATCGGCGAGTACCTCGGCCGCGCCCACTTCCGCCTGCTCGATCGACCGCCGTATCAGGTGCGGACGGCGGTGCGCGGCGGCGGCGCCGCCACCAGCGACGGCGCATAGAGCTTGGTCGCGCCGATCGCGATCGGCCCGCGCGCGAAGCCCAGCGCGTCGTGCAGGCGCAGCGCGCCGGCGTTGGCGGCCGACACCCGGGTCGCGATCGCGGCCACGCCCTGGGCGGCCAGCCCGCGCAGCACGCCGACCCAGAACATCGACGCCAGCGGCCCCAGGCCCACCGCGACCCCACCCAGGCGAAGCTCGACCTGGGTCGGCGCGACCCGGCGGAAGCTCATGAGCGCCGCGACCTGCCCGGCGCGGCGATGGACCCAGACCTCGTCGCCGTTGCTCAGGCTGTCGACGATCCAGCGCCGGTAGCGGCCGCGCGCGCGCGCGGGGTGGATCCGCGGGTCCTCGTGGAACCGCGAGTAGTCGAAGGCGGTGGCGGCCAGCTCGGCCAGGGCCGGCGCGTCGGCGGCGGTCGCCGGCTCGACGGCGACGGCGCGACGCAGGCTGGGCGGCGGCGACCAGGCGGCCAGGTCGAGGGTGAGCGCATGGGAGGTCTCGACCGCGCGCCAGCCGGCGACGGCCAGCGCCGCCAAGGTCGCGGTCCGCTCCGCCGCGAGCCGCGTGGTCACCAGCGCGACGTCGCGGGCCCCCAGGTCGTCGTCGAGCGCGGCCAGCACCACCGCCTGCGCCGAAGCCGGGCCATCGTCGAGCTCGACCAGCTCGGCGGTAGCCGGCAGCCCCAGGCCGTCGGCGTCCCACGGCGTCAGGCGCCAGCGCGCCGCCACCCCGGCGACGGAGACGGTCGACAGCGCGGTCACGAGCGTCATGGTACTCCTGGCCGGCCCGATGACCGCGTCGATCCCGTTCAATCGTCCCCATCGCACCGGCCGCGAGATCGCGTACGCGACCGAGGCCCTGGCCAGCGATCACTGGCGCGGCGACGGTCCGTTCACTCGCCGGGCCAGCGCGCTGGTGTCGGCGGCGGTCGACGGCGCGCCGGTCCTCCTGACGACCTCGTGCACCCACGCCCTCGAGCTGGCCGCGCTCCTGCTCTCGATCGGCCCCGGCGACGAGGTCATCGTCCCGAGCTTCACCTTCGTCTCGACCGCGTCGGCCTTCGCGCTGCGCGGCGCGCGCGTGGTGTTCGCCGACATCGACCCGCGCACGCTCAACCTCGATCCCGCCGACGCCGCCGCCAAGCGCACCGCCCGGACCAAGGCGGTGGTCGCGGTCCACTACGCCGGCGTGGCCTGCGACCTCGACGCCCTGGCCGACCTCGGGGTGCCGCTGGTCGAGGACAACGCCCACGGCCTGTTCGGTCGCTGGCGCGGCCGCCCGCTCGGCAGCTTCGGCGCCCTGGCGACCCAGAGCTTCCACGACACCAAGAACCTGGCGTGTGGCGAAGGCGGCGCGCTGGTCCTCGGCGATCGCGGCCTCCACGAGCGGGCCGAGATCCTGCGCGAGAAGGGCACCAACCGCGCCCGCTTCTTCCGCGGCCAGGTCGACAAGTACACCTGGGTCGACGTCGGCTCGAGCTACCTGCCGTCGGAGATCTTGGCCGCGGTCCTGACCGCGCAGCTCGAGGGCGCGGCCGCGATCCAGGCGGCGCGCCGCGCGATCTGGGACCGCTACCACCGCGAGCTGGCGGCCTGGGCCACGCGCGCCGAGGTCGCCCGTCCCTTCCTGCCCGACGGCGCCGACCACCCGGCCCACCTGTACTGGCTACGGGTCGCCGACCTCGACGTGCGGACCCGCCTGCTCGCCCACCTGCGCGACCGCGGGATCGGCGCGACCTTCCACTACCAGCCGCTGCACCTGTCCGAGGTCGGGCGCGCCGCCGGCGGGCGCCCCGGCGACTGCCCGGTGACCGAGGCCGCCGCCGACACCCTGGTCCGCCTGCCGCTGTACACCGATCTGACCGCCGCCGAGGTCGACCGCGTGCTCGACGCGGTCACCAGCTTCACGCCGTAGGCGGCAGCGCGCGCAGGTACTCGCCGTAGGCGTCGGGCAGCTCGCGGGCCAAGGCCAGGAGCGCGTCGGTGTCGATGAGGCCCATGCGCCAGGCGATCTCCTCGGGGCACGCGATCATCATGCCGGTGCGGTGCTGGATCGCGTGGACGAAGCTCGACGCCTCGAGCAAGGACTCGTGGGTGCCGGCGTCGAGCCAGGCGGTGCCGCGGCCGAACACCTCGACCCGGAGCTGACCGCGCTCGAGGTACAGCCGGTTCAGGTCCGTGATCTCGAGCTCGCCGCGGGCCGACGGCTTCACCGCGGCCGCCAGGTCGCTGACCTGATGGTCGTAGAAGTACATCCCCGGCACCGCCAGGTTCGACCGCGGCTGGGCCGGCTTCTCCTCGAGCGACAGCACCCGCCGCTCCGGGCCGAGCTCGACGATGCCGTAGCGCTCGGGGTCGCGCACCGGGTAGGCGAAGATCGTGGCGCCGGCGGCGCTGGCGGCGGCCCGGGCCACGGTCTCCTGCAGGCGCGAGCCGTAGAAGATGTTGTCGCCCAGGACCAGCGCGCACGGCCCACCGGCGACGAAGGCGCGGCCGACCACGAAGGCGTCGGCCAGGCCGCGCGGCTCGGCCTGGATCGCGTACGCGAAGCTCATGCCCCAGCGGGCGCCGTCACCCAGCAGGCGCTGGTAGGCCGGCAGGTCGTCGGGGGTCGAGATGATCAAGACCTCGCGCACGCCGGCCAGCATCAAGACCGACAGCGGGTAGTAGATCATCGGCTTGTCGTAGACCGGCAGGAGCTGCTTCGACACCGCGCGGGTGATCGGATAGAGCCGCGTGCCGCGGCCGCCGGCCAGGATGATGCCCTTCATGGGTGGACCTCGCGGGCTGCGTAGTTGTCAGACATCCAGCGGCGGAACTCGTCGGAGTCGCGGATCGCGGCCAGCCAGGCCCCGGCCGCCATGTACCAGTCGACGGTGGCGGCCAGGCCGGTCGCGAGATCGTGGCGCGGCCGCCAGCCCAGCTCGGCGGTCAGGCGCCGACAGTCGAGGTCGTAGCGGCGATCGTGGCCCGGGCGATCGGCGACGTGGGTGATGAGGGCCCGGCGCGGCGCCCCGCTGGGGAGCCGGGCGTCGAGCAGGTCGCACAGCGCGCCGACCAGCGCCAGGTTGGTCGGCTGGTTGCCGCCGCCGACGTGGTAGGTCGCGCCGACCGCGCCGCGCTCGAGGATCGCGACGATCGCCGCGCAGTGATCCTCGACGTGGAGCCAGTCGCGGATCTGCAGGCCGTCGCCGTAGACCGGCAGCGGTCGGCCGAGCACCGCGTTCACGATCATGAGCGGCACCAGCTTCTCGGGGAACTGGTACGGCCCGTAGTTGTTCGAGCAAGACGACAGCGTGATCGGCAGGCGGTACGTCGTGGCGTAGGCCCGCACCAGGTGATCGGCGGCGGCCTTCGACGCGGCGTAGGGCGAGCGCGGCGCGTAGGCCGCGCCCTCGACCACCGCCGGATCGTCGGGGGCGAGGGCGCCGTAGACCTCGTCGGTCGACACCTGATGGAAGCGCACGGTGTCCGGATCGCGGTCGCGCCAGGCCGCGCGCGCGGCCTCGAGCAGGGTGAAGGTGCCGACCACGTTGGTGTGGACGAAGGCGCCCGGGCCGAGGATCGAGCGATCGACGTGGGACTCGGCGGCGAAGTGGACGATCGTGTCGATCGCGTGGTCGGCCAACACCCGATCGACCGCGGCGCGATCGCAGACGTCGCCGTGGACGAACGTGTGGCGCTCGGGGTCGGGCAGGTCGCGCAGGTTCTCGCGGCTGCCGGCGTAGGTCAGGGCGTCGAGCGTCACCACCGCGACCTCGGCCCGCGTCGCCAGCAGGTGGCGGACGAAGTTCGAGCCGATGAACCCGGCGCCGCCGGTGACGAGGACGCGCAGCATGGATCGGCAATTCACCACGGCCCCCGGCTCGGCTCAAGCGCTCGGCCGGTGTACCGTGCGCCCGTGCCGTCGCGAGCGACCACCGCGCTGGCGATCGCCCTGGCGATCGCGGTCGGGCTGGCTGCCCGGCTCCACGCCTGGACCGGCCTCATCGCCTCCGACGACCTGACCCACGCCTGGGCCGCGACCCACCTGTGGAGCCAGCCGATCGAGCCCGACATGCCGGGCAGCGTCTACACGGTCAACGCCCGCCGGGTCGGGGTCAACCTGCCGCTGGCGGCGGCGGCGGCGGTGACCGGCGGCAGCGAGACCGGGTTCGCGGTGGCCACGCTCGTCGAATCGCTGGCGGCGATCGCGGCGCTGGCGCTGTGGGCCGGGGCCCTGGCCGGGCGTCGGGCTGCGGTGATCGCCGCCTGGCTGGCCGCGCTGTCGCCGATCGACGCGTGGATGGCGACGGTCTGGCTGCAAGACGCGCTGTGGACGCTCGGGCTGGCGCTGGCGATGGCGGCGGCGGCCTGGGGTGCGCGCACCGGGGCCCGACGGTGGTGGCTCGTCGCCGGCTTCGTCTTCGGCTACCTGCAGTACGTCAAGGAGAGCGCGGCGATCCTGCTGGTGGTGCTGATCGGCCTAGGTGCGTGGCGGAGCTGGCGCGCCCGCGCGCTCGATCGCGGCGCGATCGCGCTGGTGCTCGGCGCCGCGATCGCCCACGGGCTGGCCGCCCTCTACTGGTGGATCGCGATGGACGATCCGACCTACTACGTGCGGGCCTGGCTCGAGCGCCAGACCAGCCTCGAGGCCGCACCGGCGGCGCGGCCGTTCCCGCACAACCTGGTGCGCCTGGGCCTGTACGTCGGCTACCACGGCGCCCTCGGGCTCGGCCTGCCGATCGCCGGCTACTTCGCGGTCCGCTGGCTGCGCCGCGGCGACGCCCCGGCCCGGGTCCGCGTCGACGTCGCGGCGATCGCGATCGTGCAGGTGCTGCTCCTGGTCCACGTGCTGCGCTGGGGCGCGTGGACCCAGCGCTACCTGATGCAGGTGACGCCGCTGCTCATCGCGGTCGGCGCCGCCGGCCTGGCCGCCGCCTGGCCGGGCGCGCGGGCCCGGACGCGCGACCTGCGCGTCGCCGCGATCGTCGCCGCCGCCGGCCTCGGCCTGGCGCTCGGCCAGCCCCAGCACGGGCCCCACCGCGCCGCGGTCCTGCGCCAGGGGCTGGCGGCGATCGCCGCCGCCGCGCCCGCCGACGCCCCGGTCTACGTCGTCCTCGGGCCGCGCCCGGCCCACTACGCCGATCGCGCGTTCCGCCTGCTCGACCGCGCCGGCGCCGCGCGCTACCGCACGACCGACGCGCCGGCGGCGATCGACCGCGGGTTCCTGGTGTGGACCCACCTCGAGCGCCACCCGACCCGACCGACAGCGCCCCCGGGGCGGCGCGTGTTCGCGGCCACGACCGGCGGCGGGCTACAGTGGATCGAGGTATACGCGGTGGGCCTGCCATGACCCGGCGTTCACCATGACCCAGCGAACGACCGGGCTCCGCGCCGCGCTGTCCCACGCCGCGGTCTACCAGGGGCTCCAGGACCTCCTCGGCGGCCGACGGTTCCAGCATCGCCTGGTCGCCGAGTTCGTGCGCCCGCCGCCGGGCAGTCGGCTCCTCGACATCGGCTGCGGCACCGCCGCGCTCCTCGAGCATCTGCCGGCCGACGTCGCCTACCACGGCTTCGATCTCAGCGATCGCTACGTCGCCGCGGCCCGCCGCCGTTGGGGCGACCGGGGCCAGTTCTGGCAGGCCGACGTCGCCGACGCGCCGCGCCTGACCGGCGGCCGGTTCGCCCGCGCCACCGCGATCGGCGTGCTGCATCACCTCGACGACGCCGGCGCCCGCGCGCTGATCCGGCTGGCGGCGGCGGCGCTCGACGACGACGGCGCGCTGGTGACCTACGATCCGGCCTACACCGCCGCGACCTCGCGGCTGGCGCGCCTGGTGATCGATCGCGATCGCGGCCGGTTCGTCCGAGAGCCGGACCGCTACGTCGCGCTGGTCGAGGCCGGGTTCGAGCGCGTCCTTGTCGCGCCGCTGGTCGGCCACCTGCGCATCCCGTACACCGCGTGCGTGCTGATCGCGACCCGACCGCGCCGCGCGCCGTGAGCCGTCAGCCGACCCCGAGCCAGCCGGCGTAGCCGCTCCAGCGGGCGAAGGCCAGGAGCGCGAAGGCCACCACCAGGCTGACCGCGGTCAGGGCCGCGCCGTAGCGGGCGAAACGCCAGAACCCGATCGCGCCCCGCGGGCCGGCCGCCTCGAGGACGATCACGTTGGCGGCCGAGCCGAGTAGCGTCAGGTTGCCGGCCAGCGTCGAGGCCACCGCCAGCATGACGTAGCCCCAGCTCGGCGACGGCATCGCCGGCACCCAGTCGACCGCGATCACCACCAGCGGCACGTTCGACACCAGGTTCGAGCCGACCGTGACCAGGCCGACAAAGGCGGCGTCGCCGGCCAGATCGCCGCGGCCGATCGCCGGGGCCAGGGCCGCGAAGGCCCGCTCGACCAGGCCGGTGGCGCGCAGGCCCTCGACGACGACGAACAGCCCGGCGAAGAACACCAGGATCGACCAGTCGACCTTGGCGAGGATCGGCTTGGGCGGCACCCGGGCCACCACGATCAGCGCGGCGGCGGCGGCCATCGCCGCCCCGGCCAGGGCGTAGCCGGCCAGGCCCAGGGCGACGAACAGCGCCAGCGCCAGGAGGGCCTTGGTCGCGAGCACCCGCTCGAAGGGCGGCTTGGGCGGCGCGCGCTCGGCCAGGGGCCCGCGCGGGAGCTGACGGCGGAACAGCCAGGTCAAGGCCGCGGCGTTGGCGGCCAGGTGCGCGACGCCGATCGGCAACATCAGCGCGAGGTAGGCGGCGAATCCAGGCTCGCCGTGGGCGGCCCGTCCGACGATCATGTTCTGCGGATTGCCGCTCCACGCGACCACGCCGCCGAGGTTGGCGGCCGAGGCCAGGGCCAGGAGGTACGGCAAGACCGGCAGGCGAGCCTCGATCGCCACCGCCACGGTCAGCGGCGTGAGCAAGAGGCACACGGTGTCGTTGAGCAGGAGCGCCGACAGCCCGCCGGCGACGAACGTCAGGCCCCACAGGAGCGACCGCGCCGAGGTCGCCCGGGTCAAGACGACGTAGGCGGTGTAGCGAAAGAACCGCGCGTCCTCGAGGTACGCGGCGATGATCAACATGCCGAGGAGCAGGACCACGACCGGCAGATCGATCGCCGCCAGGGCGCGCTCGAAGCCGAGCCCACCGACCACCACCATCGCGACCGCGCCGACCAGGGCCCCGGTCGGCCGATCGAGGCCGAGGACCTCGAGCTGGCGGCTGGCGATGACGAGGTAGGTGGCGACGAACACCACGAGCGCCGCGGTCATGGCGACCACGGCAAGGCGAAGCGATCGTCGGCGCGCGGCGACGGCCGATCGAGCCACGGCGAGTAGGTCTCGACCTCGATGCGATCGCCGAAGAAGCGAAAGATCCGCAGGTCGCCGGCGCCGCCGTCGGCCTCGCCCTGGTAGTCCTGCAAGACCTCGTGGACCGGGTGGCCGGTGCGGGTGCGCGAGGTCGCGCGGCCGATGCCGTCGACCGCGACGTGGCCCGACAAGACCAGATCGACGTGATCGCGATCGGCCAGCACGGTCTGCCACAGCTCCTCGCCATCGGTGACGACCGGCCAGGCCGTGCCGACGTAGCCGTGGGGGTTAAAGGCCTGGGCCGGGCCGTGACGGCGCCAGTCGTAGCGCCGATCGTCGTTGTACAGATACGCGTGGGTCACGACGATGACGTGGTCGGCCGGCTCGCGATCGAGCACCTGGTTGGCCCAGTCGAGGACCTCGGGGCGCGGGCCCCACTCCAGGCCGAGCACCAGCCAGCGCTGGCCGTTCACGTCGAGGAGCTGGTAGTGGTTGTCCGTCCGATCGGCCTCGAACAGCCCGCCGAAGCTCGGGCGCGCCATGAGCGCCGCGACCGGCCAGGCCCCGGTGAGGCCACCGGCCCGCGGTCGGGTCACGTCGTAGTCGTGGTTGCCGGGCACCACGACCAGCGGCGCGACCGCCTCGATCTCGGCGAACCCGGCGGCCGCGCGCGCCCACTCGGTGGGCGTACTCCACTCGGTGACGTCGCCGACGTGGACCACCAGGCGGATCCCCTGGGCCTCGGCCTGCTCGGCGATCCACTGGGTCTGGGCCTCCCAGATCGCGGGGTAGCGGTCGAGGTAGACCTGGGTGTCGGGCAAGACCACCATGGCCCACGGCGGGTACGGCGGGGTCGCCCCGTCGACGCCGGCGTCCGCGGTGGCGCCCGACGACGGATCGTCGCAGGCGACGGCGAAGAGCGCGATCAGGGCGAGGCGACGAGCGGACATCGCGTCGACAGCGTAGCGCGACCGCCCCGGGGCGCCGTAAGCTCGTGGCCGTGGATCTGATCGGCCAGACCGTCGGCAGCTACCGGGCGGTGAAGAAGCTGGGCGCCGGCGGCATGGGCACGGTCTACCTGTGTGAGCACACGCTCATCGACCGCAAGGTCGCGGTCAAGGTGCTGCACGACGAGTACGCCCTCGACGACGAGCAGGTCGGGCGGTTCTTCCAGGAGGCGCGGGCCGCCGCCGAGATCGGCCACCCCAACATCATCGTGATCATCGACGCCGGCTACATGCCGACGCCGGCCGGACCGCGACCGTTCATGATGATGGAAGCCCTGTCGGGGCAGAGCCTCGACAAGCGCCTGGCCACCGGCGGGCTCTCCCTCGAGGACATCCGCCATATCCTCGGGCAATGCGCGTCAGCGCTGAGCGCCAGCCACGGCAAAGGCATCATCCACCGCGATCTCAAGCCGGCCAACATCTACCTGTGCGATCACGGCTTCGATCCGATGTTCGTGAAGATCCTCGACTTCGGGATCGCCAAGCTGACCACGCCCGATCACAGCGCCCGCCGGACCCAGTTCGGCATCGTCCTCGGCACGCCGCACTTCATGAGCCCCGAGCAATGCGAGGGCAAGGGCGCGATCGACCACCGCTCGGACATCTACTCGCTGGGCGTCGTGCTGTATCAGATGTTGACCGGCACGGTGCCGTTCGACGGCACGGTCACCGAGATCCTCCTGGCCCACATGAACCAGCGGCCGCCGCCGCCGTCGACGCGCAACCCCAGCGTGCCGCCGGCCTGGGAGGCGCTGTGCCTGCGCATGCTCGAGCCCAACAAGGCCGATCGACCGCAGTCGATGCAGGAGGTCGGCGACGCCCTGGCCGACCTCGAGGGCCACGCCGCGATCTACGCCGCGGCCCAGGCGGCGCGCGCCACCTCCGGCCACTCTGGCCACACCTTGATCGCGACCGCGGCTCCCGACGGGGTCGTGCCCGACGTCGACGCGGGCTCACGACCGACCATGCGCGCCGATCTGCGCGACCTGCTCGCCAACGCGCCGCCGACCCCGGGGCACGGCACGCCGATCGTTCCGACGCCGGCCGGCGGCGTGCCGGTCCTCACGCCTAGCCACGTCGTGCCGATCGCGACTCCCGGCCACGGCATCCCGATCCCGATGCCGTTCCCGATGCCCACCCCGGGCCACGGCACCGCGATCCCGATGCCGACCCCGGGCCACGGCACCGCGATCCCGATGCCGACCCCGGGCAGCGGCGTGCCGGTCGCGCCGATGGTCACGCACCCGTCGGGCCCGATCGCGGTCGACGCCATCGCGGCGCACTGCGGCGCGCTGGTGATGGAGCACCGCTTCGACGTGTTCCCGGACTTCCTCTTGCGCCAGGCGTCAGGCGAGTGGCTCGACGTGGCCGCGGTGTGCCACGCGGTCGGGGTCGCGCCGCCGCCGCCCGGCGCCGACGTGCGAGTCGCGTGGCTCGAGCACCCGCGTCGCGATCCGCGCCTGGCCTCGATCGTGTTCTTCTGTCCAGCGACCTTGTGGTCGGCGGTCTTGATCCACCGACGGCCGTGAGCCGAGAGCTGTGGAGGGTCTTTCGCAAAGACCCTCCCCCACAAGACGTGGGGCCCCCACCCGAAACGCGAGAGCGCGCATGTCGTCTCGTGGGCGCACCAGCCCGCCGGCGAGGTCGCGAGCCTGAGAGAAAGCTCTGAGAGGGTCGCTATCTAGAGAGGGGCTTTCGCAACGACCCTCCCCCACTAGACGTATGGCGAGTCGGCGTCTGAGCACGCGCGCGGGTGAGGGGCGCTCGGTGTTCGAGCTGGCGATGAGTAGCGGCCCGGCCCGCTTGCGCCGCGATGCGTCGAGCGGGCACGCTTTCAGCGATGCGCCTGCGGGTCCGCCACCACAGCCGGTACGAGTACCCGACCCCGGCGGCCCTCGGGCCCCACGTGATCCGGCTGCGGCCGTGCGATCACGGCCGCGCCGCGATCGAGACCTACCGCCTCGAGGTCGCCGGCGAGCATCAGCTCCACTGGCAGCGCGATCCCCACGGCAACCACCTCGCGCGGCTGACCTTCCGCGCCGGCCAGCGGATCCCCGCCCTCGATCTCACCGTCGAGTTGGTCCTCGATCTGCGGGCGGTGAACCCGTTCGACTTCCTGGTCGATCCGCGGTGTCGGACCGCGCCGTTCGCGTACCCCGATGGCCTGGCCGGCGAGCTCGCGCCGTTCCTCGATCGCGCCGACCCCGCCTATGCGCTCGGGCCCGAGGCCTCCGCCTTCCTGAGCGCGCTGCCGACCGACGGCGACGTCGTGGACATGGTGGTCGCGGTGACCCAGGCGATCGCCGGCCGCTTGCGCTACGTCGTGCGCGAGGAGCCCGGGGTGTGGACGCCCGAGGAGACCGTGGTCGCCGGCCGGGCGAGCTGCCGCGACTCGGCGGTGCTCCTGGTCGCCGCCCTGCGCGCCCGCGGCCTGGCGGCGCGCTTCGTGTCGGGCTACCTGGTCCAGGTCGCCGACGAGGGCATGCTGCCGGATCTGCCGCGCGGCCTCGATCGCGACGTCGTCGATCTCCACGCCTGGGCCGAGGTCTTCCTGCCCGGCGCCGGATGGATCGGCCTCGACGCCACCTCGGGGCTCCTGGCCGGCGAGGGCCACCTGCCGCTGGCCGCGACCGCGTCGCCGCAGGCCGCCGCCGCGATCGACGGCACCGCCGATCAGCGCGCGGCCCACGTCCAGTTCGCCACCTCGATCGAGCGCCTCGGCCACGAGCCGCGCCCGACCGCGCCCTACCCCGAGGCGGTGTGGAGCGAGCTCTTGGCCGCGGCCGATCGCGCCGACGACGCCCTGGCCGCGGCCGGCCTGACGGTCACGAGCGGCGGCGAGCCGACCTTCACCTCGCGCGAGGCGCCCGAGCTACCGGAGTGGAACGCCGCCGCCCTCGGCCCGACCAAGTGGCGACAGGGTCGGCGCCTGGCCGATGAGCTGGCCGCCCGCTTGGCGCCCGGCGCGGTCATCCTCCACCGCCTCGGCAAGCAATATCCCGACGAGCCGCTGCCGCGCTGGTCCCTCGACGTGTGCGGCCGGCGCGACGGCGCGACGTTGTGGCCGACGCGCTCCCTCACCGTCGACGCGACGCCCGACGGCGCGGCCCGCCTGGCCGGCGCGCTGGTCGACGCCCTCGAGCTGTCGACCGCGGCCCAGCCGGTCTACGACGACCCGTGGCCGCTCCTGGCCGGCGAGGCCGCGCTTCCGCCCGATCGTCCACCGCCGGCGGCGGCCGACACCGGCGCGGACCTGGCCGACGCCGCCGCCCGCCGACGCTTGGCCCGGGCCCTCGATCGCGGCGCCGGCGCGCCGGCCGGCTACGTCGTGCCGCTGGCTCGCCGGCCTGACGGCGCGGGATGGGCGACCGAGCGCTGGCAGGCGCGCCGCGAGCACCTGTTCCTCGTGCCGGGCGATGCCCCGGCGGGCCTGCGCTTGCCGCTCGCCAGCCTCGGGCCGGGCGCGCCGGCGCCGACGCCGCCGGGCGCGACCGAGCTCGATCCTCGCACGCTGCCCGAGGAGCCGCGCCCTGATCGCGCCGGCCCCGACGACGACCCCGCGCGGGCCGCCCGGGCCCAGCTCCGCATCGACGCCTCCGACGCCAGCCGGGCCCGCCTGGGCGTCGTCGGCCCGCCGCCGGTCGCCACGCTGTCCGGAATCCGGACGGCCCTGGTGATCGAGCCGCGGGCCGGCGCGCTGTGGGTGTTCTTGCCGCCGGTCGCCACCCTCGCCGACTGGCTGGCCCTGGTCGCCGCCGTCGATCGCGCCCGCGCCGCCACCGGCCTGGCCGTCGAGCTCGAGGGCTATCCGCCGCCGAGCGATCCCGCGCTGGCCCGGTTCGCGGTCACCCCCGACCCCGGCGTCCTCGAGGTCAACCTGCCGCCGGCGGCGCGCGGCCGGGCCCACGCCGAGCTGCTCGGCGCGACGTTCGACGCCGCCCTGGTCGCCGGGCTCACCGCCGAGAAGTACCTGCTCGACGGCCGGCTGACCGGCTCGGGCGGCGGCCACCACGTCACGATCGGCGGCCCCGAGCCCGCGGCGTCGCCGTGGCTGGTCCGCCCCGACCTCCTGGCCTCGCTGGTCGCCTGCTGCCAGGTCCACCCTAGCCTGTCGTACCTGTTCACCGGCCTGTTCGTCGGGCCGACCTCCCAGGCCCCACGCGCCGACGAGACCCGGACCGACGTCCACGGCGATCTCGAGCTGGCCCTGGCCCGCCTGCACGCCGGCCCGACCCCGCCGTGGCTGGTCGACGCGCTCTTGCGCCACTACCTGTGCGACGTCGCCGGCTCGACTCACCGCGCGGAGCTGTCGATCGACAAGCTGTGCGACCCCGGGACGCCGTTCGGTCGCCAGGGGCTGGTCGAGCTGCGCGCCTTCGAGATGCCACCGCACCCGCGCCTGGCCGCAGCCCAGGTGATCCTGGTCCGCGCGCTGGTCGCCGCCTTCGCCCGCGCGCCGTTCCCGCCGCGCCTGGTGCGTTGGCAGGCCGCGCTCCACGATCGCTTCCTCTTGCCGTACTACCTGGCGGCCGATCTCGACGACCTCCTGGCGGCGCTGGCCGAGCGCGGCGTCGCGCTGCCGGCCGCGGCCTACGCGCCGTTCGTCGAGCTGCGCTGCCCGCGCGTCGGCAGCTTCTCCGCCGGCGAGGTCACCGTCGAGCTGCGCAACGCCCTCGAGCCGTGGCCGGTGCTGGGCGCCGAGGTCACGGCCACCGGGACCGCGCGCTACGTCGATAGCTCCCTCGAGCGCGTCGAGGTCCGCACCCACGGCCTGGCGCCCGAGCGCCACGCGGTCACCGTCAACGGCATCGAGCTCCCCTTGCTCGCGACCGCGACGCCCGGCGTCCACGTCGCCGGTGTCCGCTATCGCGCGTGGTGTCCGCCCCACGCCCGCCTGCCGCACCTCGGGGTCCACCATCCGCTCACCTTCGCGTTGATCGATCGTTCGCGCGCGCGCGCGCTGGCCGCCGGCACCTACCACGTCTGGCATCCCGAGGGCCGGGCCTTCGCCGCCCCGCCCTTGACCCGGTTCGAGGCCACCGCGCGCCGGAGCCAGCGCTTCACCGTCGGCGCCGTGCCGCTGGCGCCGGCGCCGCTGGTCGCCGCGCCCGCCGATCCCGATCGTCGCGTCACCCTCGACCTGTGCCGGGTCGGCGGCGATCGCCCGCTGCCCCACCCCGGCGACTGGACCGGCCCCTACGGCGAGGCCCCATGACCGCTCCGCTCCTGTCTAGCTACGCCCCGCTGCCCGGGACCTTCGACGAGCTGATCGGCCCCGACGGGCCGCGCCCGCCGTTCGCCCGGGTCACCGACGCCCTCGATCGGCTGAGCAAGGAAGAGCTGGCCCGCTACCAGCAGCTCGCCGAGACCGCGCTGCTCCACCAGGGCGTCACGTTCTCGGTCTACGCCGACGCTCGCGGCACCGAGAAGATCTTCCCGTTTTGTCTGGTGCCGCGCCTGGTCGCGGCCAGCGACTTCGCCCACGTCGACCGCGGCCTCGAGCAACGCTTGCGGGCCCTGGGCGCGTTCCTCGACGACGTCTATGGCGACCAGCGGATCCTCGCGGCCGGCGTCATCCCGGCCGAGACCGTGCTCGGCTCGGCTGGCTACCAGCCGATCCTGCGCGGCGTCCGACCGCCCGGCGGGGTCCGCATCCACATCGCCGGCGTCGATCTGATCCGCGATCCGGCCGGGACCTGGCAGGTCCTCGAGGACAACCTGCGGACGCCATCGGGGGTGTCGTACGTCGTCGAGAACCGCGCGATCTCGAAGCGCATCCTGCCGCGCATCCTCGATCGCGCCCGGGTCCATCGCGTCGATCACTACCCGACCAAGCTGGCCGAGACCCTGCGCGCGGTCGCGCCCCGCGGCGACGCCGACACGACCGCGGTGGTCCTCACCCCGGGGCCGTACAACTCGGCCTACTTCGAGCACAGCTTCCTGGCCCGGACGATGGGCCTCGAGCTGGTCACCGCGCCCGACCTATTCGTCGACGGCGACGTCGTCTACTGCCGGACCACCCGCGGCCCGCGCCGGGTCGACGTGATCTACCGCCGCACCGACGAGACCTTCCTCGACCCCGAGGTCTTCCGCGCCGACAGCGTGCTCGGCGTGCGCGGCCTGATGCGCGCCTACGCCGCCGGCCACGTCGCGCTGGCCAACGCCCCGGGCAACGGCGTCGCCGACGACAAGGCGATCTACCCCTTCGTCCCCGACATGATCCGCTTCTACCTGGGCGAGGCGCCGATCCTGGCTCAGGTGCCGACCTACGCCTGCGCCAAGGACGACGATCGCCGCTACGTCCTCGATCACCTCGATGAGCTCGTGGTCAAGGCGGTCGACGAGGCCGGCGGCTACGGCATGTTGATGGGGCCCCAGGCGTCGGCCGCCGAGCGCGCCGACTTCGCGGCCCGCATCGCCGCCAACCCGCGCCGCTACATCGCTCAGCACCGCGTCGAGCTCTCGACCTGCCCGACCTGGATCGCCGATCGCCGCCAGCTCGCGCCCCGCCGGGTCGACCTGCGGCCCTACGTCCTCACCAGCCCGAGCGGCCCGTGGGTCCTGCCTGGCGGCCTGACCCGGGTCGCCCTGGTCGACGGCAGCTACGTCGTCAACTCGTCCCAGGGCGGCGGCTCCAAGGACACCTGGGTCTTGAAGAGCGGAGGCGCCATATGATCTCCCGGGTCGCCGATCACGGGTTCTGGTTGGGCCGCTACGTCGAGCGCGCCGAGTCGACCGCGCGCCTCCTGGCCACGACCCGCTCGCTGGCGCTCGACGCCGAGCTCGAGCCGGCGGCGTGCTGGCGCCCGGTCGTGGTGGTGGCCGGCGAGGAGCAGAGCTACGCCGCGCGGATCGCGGGCGACGTCGCGGCCTGGGGCGACGGCGATCGAGTCGAGGCCTTCCTGGCCCTCGATCCGGTCGTGCCGGCCTCGATCGCGTGCTCGGTCGCGGCCGCCCGCGACAACGCCCGCTCGATCCGCGAGGTGGTGTCGCTCGACGCCTGGGAGTCGGTGAACGAGCTGTACCTGTGGCTGGGCAGCGACGCCGCCCGCGCCGAGTTCGCCGACCGCCGCGACGGCTTCTACCGCCAGGTCCGCAACAGCACCCAGCTCACGCTGGGCCTCATGCGCTCGACCATGCTGCACGACGAGCCGCTCGACTTCATCTGGCTCGGCGTGATGCTCGAGCGGGTGAGCCAGACCGCGCGCATCCTCGACGTCCAGCACCACGCCTTCAGCTCGGTCAGCAACCGTCACGAGGTGGTCGAGACCTCGCTGTGGCTGTCGCTCCTGCGCTCGCTGTCGGGCTTCGAGCCGTTCATGAAGCAGTGCCAGGGTAAGGTCGACGCGGTCGCGGTCGCCGACTTTCTGATCCGCGAGGCTCGGTTCCCGCGCGCGATCGCCTACTGCGTCCACGCCGCCTACCAGCGCCTGGCCGCGATCCGGCCGCCCGAGGCCGACGATCTTCCGGGTGGCACGACCCTGGCGCGGCTGCGCGCCCTCGACGAGCTGATCGCCAGCCGGCCCGGCGGGCTCCGCGGCGACGCGGTCCACGACCTCCTGACCCTGGTGGTCGACGAGATCCACGCGGTGTGCGACTCCCTCGGCAAGGAGCTGCTCGGCCATGGCTGATCGACGCGCGTCCCTGTTCGTGATCGCGCTGGCCCTGGCGGCCTGCGCCGACGATCGCACCGGCTGGCCGTCCGCTCCCTACCCGCGCCTGGCCGATCCCGCGCCCGCGGTCCCCCGCGCGTCGGCCCCAGCGCCGGCCCCGGCCACCGCGCCCCCCAGCGATGCGCGCGCTGACTTCATCCGCACGCACTACCGCAAGCACGAGTACCGCGTGCCGATGCGCGACGGGGTCCACCTGTTCACCCAGGTGTTCATCCCCAACGACGCCACCGCCGCCAAGCGCTATCCGCTCCTGCTCCATCGCACGCCGTACCGCCTCGCGCCCTACGGCGCCGCGCGCTACCCGGCGACCCTGGCGCCGGCCGTCGACCTCGAGCGCGCCGGCTACATCTTCGTCCGCCAGGACGTCCGCGGCACCGGGATGTCCGAGGGCCAGTTCGTCGACATGCGGCCCCACGTCGCCGACAAGACCGGGACCCAGACCGACGAGTCGTCCGACGCCTACGACACGATCGCCTGGCTCCTGGCCCACGTCCCCGAGCACAACGGCAAGGCCGGCATCTGGGGCATCTCGTACCCCGGCTTCTACGCCGCGGCCGCCGCGATCGACGCCCACCCGGCGCTGGTCGCGGTGTCGCCGCAAGCGCCGTGTCTCGACTGGTGGATCGGCGATGACATGCATCGCCACGGCGCCTTCGCGCTGCAGGAGGCCTTCACGTTCTTCGCTCGGTTCGGCCGCCCCCGCCCGGCCCCGACCGCCGTCGAGGGCGCCGCCGCCTGGCCCGAGGTGCCGTGGGGCGACGGCGATCCCTACCGATTCTTCCTCAACCTGCCGCCGCTGGCCGACCTCGACGCCCGCCACTTCGGCGCCGAGGTGCCGGTGTGGCGGGACTTCGCGGCTCACCCGGACTACGACGAGTTCTGGCGGTCGCGCAACCACGCCCGCTTCCTCACCGGGGTCCGCCCGGCGGTGCTCACCGTCGGCGGCTTCTACGACGCCGAGAACGCCTACGGCGCGGTCAACACCTACCGCGCGATCGAGACCGGTCGACCGCGCGGGGCCAACGCGGTGCTGCTCGGCCCGTGGCGCCACCACGGCTGGGACCGCGGCCCGAGCGCGACCCTGGGCGACGCCGACTTCGGCTTCGACACCTCGACGATCTTCCCGCCGATGATCACCAGCTTCTTCGAGCATCACCTGAAGGGCGGGCCCGATCCCGGCCTGGCCGAGGCCACGGTGTTCGAGTCGGGGGCCAACCGCTGGCGGCGGTTCCCGAGCTGGCCGCCCCCGGGCGCGCGGCCGATGAGCCTGCACCTGGGGCCGGGCGGCACGCTCAGCCTGACCCCGCCGACCGCCACCGGCACCGCCGACGAGTACCTCGCCGATCCGGCGCGGCCGGTGCCGTACACCAGCCACCTCACGCTCGACTGGATGACCGAGGGCTACATGGCCGAGGACCAGCGGCCCTTCGCCCGCCGCCCCGATGTGCTGGTGTTCCAGACCGAACCGCTCGAGCGCGATCTGACCCTGGCCGGCCCGCTGACCGCCGCGCTGTCGGTGTCGACCACTGCGACCGACGCCGACTTCATCGTCAAGCTGATCGACGTCGCCCCCGACGTCCTCCCCGGCCACACCGCCGGCGCCCCCGGCGCCGACGCCGGCCAAGCGCTCCTGGTCCGCGGCGAGCCGCTGCGCGGCCGCTACCGCGACGACCCGGCGCGACCGGTGCCCTTCGTCCCCGGCCAGGTGACGCCGCTCCGCTTCACCATGACCGACGTGTTCCACACCTTCGGCCGCGGTCACCGCGTGATGATCCAGATCCAGTCGTCGTGGTTCCCGTACCTCGACCGCAACCCGCAGACCTTCGTGCCCAACATCTTCGCCGCCAAGCCGGCCGACTACGTGAAGGCCACCCACCGGATCCACCACGGCCAGGACGCGCCGTCGCGCCTCGAGGTGATGGTGCTGCCAGCGGCCGACGAGGAGTAGGTCGACGCGCGCGACGCGATCTCGCGGCCCGCGGACCACGCGACCGCGCGTCGGGATCGCGTAGAGTGCGACCGTGCCCAACCTCCTCGCGATGTCGTTCGAGGGCGAACTGGCGCCGTCGTTCGATCTGCGGTGCCTGGCCCCGGGCCGCACCCTGCCCGACGGCTGGGGCCTCGGCTACTACCCGGGCGGCGAGCCGTCGGCGGTCGTGCTCAAGGAGCCGGCCCCGCCCCAGGGCTCGATCCGCAGCCAGCTCGCCAAGGCCTGGGAGCACCTCGAGGCCTCGCTCTTGGTCTTGCACATCCGCGCCGCGACCTGGGGTGCGATCACCGACGCCAACACCCAGCCGTTCTGCCGGAGCTGGGGCCGCCGCGACTGGTTGTTCTGCCACTCGGGCAGCCTGACCCAGCGCCCCCCGGCCGACCGCGGGCTGTTCGAGCCGGTCGGCTCGACCGACACCGAGCAGCTCTTCTGCAACCTGCTCGGGCGGTTCGCCGAGCGCGGCTGGAAGAGCCTGGCCGAGGTCGACCTACCTCAGCTCCGCGACTGGCTCGACGTCCTCGACGACGACGGCGGGCTGACGGTGGCGATCAGCGACGGTCGCGATCTGGTGGTCTACGCCGATCGCGACGCCGACGGCGTCCTGCACCTGGGCGCGATCGCGCCGCCCTACGAGCGGGCCGCGATCGGCGACGATGATCTGGTCCTCGACCTGGGCGCCCGCGGCACCAAGAGCCGGAAGGGCGTGATCGTCTCGTCGACCCCGCTGGCCGCGATCGACGACGGCGGGCCCGGGGCGCTGGCCAAGGTCACCTGGACCCAGATCCCGCCCGGCGCCCTGGTCGCGATCCGCCAGGGCGCGGTGGTGGCGCAGCACGATCCGCCCACCGCGATCGGCCCACGGGCGTCGCTGGTGACCCCGGCGATCGCGGCCCGGTCCCGCGCCACCCGGGCCCACGTCGCGCCCCGCACCTACCGGGTCCGGCACCGCACGACCTACCGCTACGCCAAGCCGATCGAGCGCTCGACCCACCTCCTGCGCCTGGTGCCACGCCACGATCGTTACCAGCAGCTCCTCGAGCACGAGATCGCGATCTCGGTGCCCGGGCAATCGGTCGACTTCGACGACGTGTTCGACAACCGCGTCCGCCGCCTGCACCTCGACACGCCGTGGACTGAGCTGACGATCGAGGCGATCAGCACGGTGCGGGTGGCTGACGTCGAGCCCCTCGGCTTCCGCGCGCTCAAGGCCCGCTCGACGATCCCGCTGGTGTGGATGCCGTGGCAGCGCCAGACCATGGCGCCGTACCTCCTGCCCCCCGAGCTGCCGGAGTCGCAGCTCGACGAGCTCACCGAATACGCGATGAGCTTCGTCAAGCGCAACGACTTCGATCTGCTCGACACGCTCCTCGACGTCAACGCGACGATCTTCAAGGAGTACGCCTACCGCCAGGGCTCGACCACGGTCTTCACCACGCCGTTCGAGGTCTACGCCAACCGCCGCGGCGTGTGCCAGGACTTCACCAACCTGTTCATCTGCCTGGCCCGCCTGCTCGGCGTGCCGGCGCGTTACGTGTGCGGCTACGTCTACTGCGGCCCACGCGCGACCTCGGAGGCAGCGCGCGCCAACGCGGTGCAGAGCGAGGCGTCCCACGCCTGGGTCCAGCTCTACCTGCCCGAGGTCGGCTGGAAGGGCTTCGATCCGACCAACGGCATCCTGACCCAGACCGAGCACGTCCGGGTCGCGGTCGGTCGCAACTACCTCGACGCCACCCCGACCGCCGGCACGATCTACGTCGGCGGCGGGCCCGAGACCCTCGAGGTCGACGTCCGCGTCGACGATCTCGAGCCGTGACCACGCGCACCGTCCACTGCGGCGACGGCGTCGCCTTCCTGGACCAGCCGCTGCCGCCGGGCTCGGCGATCGTCACCTCGCTGCCCGATCACTCCGAGCTGCCGCGCCTGGGCGTCGACGGCTGGCGGACCTGGTTCATCGGCACCGCCGCCGCGGCGTGCCGGGCGGTGGCCGACGACGACGTCGCGATCTTCTTCCAGACCGACGTGAAGCACGACGGCCGATGGATCGACAAGGGCTACCTGATCATGCGCGGCGTCGAGGACGCCGGCAGCGCGCTCCTGTGGCATCGGATCGTGTGTCGGGCGCCGGCTGGTACCACGACGTTTGGCCGCCCGGCCTACGCTCACCTCCTGTGCGCGTCGCGCCGCCTGCGCCTGGCCCCCGGGCAGTCGGCGCCCGACGTCCTGCCCACGCTCGGCGCCATGCCGTGGCCCCGGGCCATGGGCACCGCCGCCTGTGACGCGGTCGTCGCGTTCCTGCGCGCCCACACGAGCTGCCACACCGTCGTCGATCCGTTCTGCGGCGTCGGCACCATGTTGGCGATCGCCAACGCCGCCGGGCTCGACGCGATCGGCGTCGAGCTGTCGCCCAAGCGCGCGGCCCGGGCCCGGACCTTGACCGACGCCGAGTGCCGGGCCCGACGCTGACCGCGGCGGTGCTACAACCGCGCCATGAAGCTCTACTACTCTCCTGGTACCTGCGCGCTGGCGGTGCACATCTGTCTGCGCGAGGCCGGCGCCGAGTTCACCCTCGAGCGGGTCAAGCGCGACAAGTCCTTGGTCTCGGGCGGCAGCTACCTGGCGATCCAGCCCCTCGGCTACGTCCCCGCCCTCAGCCTGGCCGACGGCACGCTGCTCACCGAGGTCACCGCGATCCTCGGCTGGCTGGCCGACGCCTACCCCGACGCCCACCTCGCGCCCACCGCCGGCACCCTGGCCCGGGCGCAGTTCGCGAGCACGCTGGGCTTCATCGCCACCGAGGTCCACGCCCGGTTCTCGCCGCTGTTCGGCGGCTTCGCCGAGGACGTGAAGGCCAGCTTTCGCGAGCGCCTGAACGGCCGCATCGCCCACCTCGCGCCCCGCCTCGCCCACGGCCACGTCTTCGGCGATCACTTCACCGCCGCCGACGCGTATCTCTTCACCGTGCTGTCCTGGGCCCGCCTCGTCGCCGTCGAGCTGCCCCCCGAGGCCACCGCCTACCTCGACCAGCTCCGCACCCGCCCCACCATCATCGCCGCCATGACCGCCGAGGGCCTCATCAAGCCCGCCGCCTGACCTCCACCTCGGGGTCGGGTTCGGGGTCGGGTTCGGGGTCGGACTCGGACTCGGACTCGGTCTCGGACTCGGTCTCGGCCTCGGCCTCGGTCTCGGCCTCCGACTCGGTCTCGGCCTCCGCCTCGATCCCGTCGACCGGCCTCAGGGCTCAGGGCTCACAACCCACGCCCCGGGGTTCCGGACACCCGCCCGGTAGAGACCACCACCCTCGCGCGCCACGCACCGGGTTCAGGGATCAACCGGGTGCAGAGATCGAAACGCGATCACCCCGGCCAGTTCGCGCAGTCCGGCACCAGGTTCGGGTCGAACTTGACCTGCCAGTTGAAGATGAAGCCGTTGTCGATCGACCAGCGGTCCTCGACGCGCAGCTTCCACTCGCCATTGAGCGGGCAGCCCACGAAGGCGTCCCACGACTGCGACGCCTGGTAGTCACCCGCCGGCAGGGTCGAGACCGGGTTGGCGTTGGCGTACGGGATCCACGGCAGGTTGGCCGCGCCCGGGACCCAGCAGTAGTCGTACCCGACGCCGGGGACCGGCGCGCCGAACTCGTCATCGTCGTTGGGCTGGCCGAGGAACACCTCCCCGCCGTTACGCCCCTCGAACTGCGACATCATCACCCGCGTCCCGTTCGGGCACTGCGCGTAGATGATGATGTCGCGCATCCACGAGTGCTCGATGTTGAGGCAGATGCCGAGGATGCCGTTACCACTGGTCAACGTCTGGCCGGGGTTGAAGCCAGTGATGTTGATCGGGTTCTCGTAGCCCGGGCACGGGACGCTCAGGTCCTCGCTGCAGTCGTTGTCCGGCAGCGCGAGCGTGCCGCCGATCTGGGCCTGACCGCAGTTGGCGTTGTTGCAGGCGTCCGAACAGTCGGCGTCATCGCAGTCGGCGATGCCGTCGCAGTCGTCGTCGAGCGTGTTGCCGCAGACCTCGGGCACTGGGTTAGCGCACAGCGCGCTGTCCACCGCCGCATCGACGCGGACGTCATCGTCATCGTCGTCATCCGCCCCGCCACCGGACGGCGCACTACACCCGGCCAGGATCAACATCGACGCAGACAGGACCTTGGCGAGACGGCTTCGCTTCACGGGGACCTCGACGGGGCTAGAGAAGCGGCGAACCTACCACCACCGCCCCACCCTCCGCAGCCATTTCCGCCCCCGCCCCGTGGTCGACGCAGCGCGCAACGCCCCCCACCCTCGCGCCCTCCGAGACCACCCTCGCGCCCCCGAGTCCCGCGCTCCGCGCTCAGGGCTCAGGGCTCAGGGCTCGCAACGCACGGGGTTCCGGACACCCGCCCGGCAGAGACCACCACCCTCGCGCTCCGGGTGCAGAGATCAACACGCCTCGCGCTCCACGCACCGGGTTCAGGGATCAAGACCCGAACGCACGGGGTTCCGGACACCCGCCCGGCAGAGACCACCACCCTCGCGCTCGACGCACCGGGTTCAGGGATCGAAACGCCACGGGGTTCCGGACACCCGCCCGGCAGAAACCGCCACCCTCGCGCTCTACGCACCGGGTTCAGGGATCAGAACGCCACGGGGTTCCGGACACCCGCCCGGCAGAGACCACCACCCTCGCGCGCCACGCACCGGGTGCAGAGATCAAACGCGCAATCAACCGGGCCAGTTCGCGCAGTCCGGGACCAGGTTCGGATCGAACTTGACCTGCCAGTTGAAGATGAAGCCGTTGTCGATCGCCCAGCGGTCCTCGACGCGCAGCTTCCACTCGCCGTTGAGCGGGCAGCCGACGAAGGCGCTCCACGGCTGCGAGGCCTGGTAGTCACCCGACGGCAGGGTGCCGACGTTCGTCATGTTGGCGTAGGGGATCCACGGCAGGTTGGTCGCGGTCGGGGCCCAGCAGTAGTCGTAGCCCACGCCCGGGGTCGGGTTGGTGCCGTCGGAGTCGTTGGGCTCGCCGAGGAAGACCTGGCCACCCGTGCGACCCTCAAACTGCGACATCATCACCCGGGTGCCGTTCGGGCACTGGGCGTAGATGATGATGTCGCGCATCCACGAGTGCTCGATGTTGAGGCAGATGCCGAGGATGCCGTTGGCGTCGTTCAACGTCTGGCCGGGGTTGAAGCCGGTGATGTTGATCGGGTTCTCGTAGCCCGGGCACGGGACGCTCAGGTCCTCGCTGCAGTTGTTGTCCGGCAGCGCCAGCGTGCCGCCGACCTGGGCCTGGCCGCAGTTGGCGTTGTTGCAGGCGTCCGAGCAGTCGGCGTCGTCGCAGTCGGCGATGCCGTCGCAGTCGTCGTCGATCGTGTTGCCGCAGACCTCGGGCACCGGGTTGGCGCAGCCCGCGGTGTCCACCGCGGCGTCCACAGCGGGGGTGTCGTCATCGTCGTCGTCGTCCGCCCCACCTCCAGACGGGCCACTGCACGCCGCCAGGACCAACATCGACGCGGAGAACAGCTTGGCGAACTCGAGACGGCTTCGCTTCACGTGAACCTCGGTAGGGGCAAGAGAAGACGCGAGCGTATACACATTGGTGGCGCTTCGCCTACACCTTTTTGTCACCGAGTGGCGGGTCGGATCCCTCCGGCGCTCGCGCGACCGCGTCGATCGGCTCCCGGCTGGTGTGACGCCATACACAGCCCCGGCCGTCTCGACGGGGCGGCCGGTTTGGATACGATACGGCCAGGCATGGCCGACGAACTCGCCATCCCGACCCGACTCCTGGGCGACGCGCCGGCCAGCGGCCCGATCCCGGTCGGCCGGGTCAGCGTGCGGTTCACCCTCGGCGCGCCCCTGGGCAAGGGCGGCATGGGCGACGTCGTCCTCGCCGACGACCGCGAGCTCGGGCGGCCCGTCGCGGTCAAGCGGGTCGCCGCCGACGCGCCGGCCGCGCACCGCGGCCTCTTGATCCGCGAGGCCCGCCTCCAGGGCCAGCTCGATCACCCGTCGATCCCGACCGTCTACGATCTGGCCCTCGACCGCGACGGCGCGCCGGCCTTCGCGATGCGCCGCGTCTCGGGGCTCACCCTGGCCGAGATCCTGGGACAGCGCCGTCAGCTCGAGGCGTCCCTGGGCCGCGAGCGCCTGCTCGAGCGCCTGCTTCGCTACCTGGTCGATGCCTGCCGGGCCATCGAGCACGCCCATCAGCGCGGCGTGGTCCACTGCGATCTCAAGCCCGGCAACCTGATGGTCGACGACGACGACCAGGTGTTCGTGATCGACTGGGGCGTAGCCACGACGTTCGGAGGCGATCGCCCCGATGCCGCCCAGGAGCGAGCCGGCGGCACCCTGGGCTACATGGCGCCCGAGCAGCTCGATCCGACCACGCCGCTCGACGGGCGGGTCGACGTCTACGCCCTGGGCGCGATCCTGTTCGAGGTCCTCGCCGGCGAGCCGCTCCACCCGCGCGGCCCCGGGCTCCTCGATGCGGTGCTCCGCGGCGCCAGCGACGCCCGGCCATCCCGACGCCCGGGCGGCGCCACCGGGATCGACCCGCTCGACCGGCTGTGCGAGCGGGCCTGCGCGCGCGATCGCGAGCTACGCCCAGCCTCCGCCGGCGTCCTGGCCGCGGAGATCGTCGACTGGCTCGATCGCGCCCGCGACCTGGCGGCCCGCCAGGCCCGAGCTCGGGATCACCTCGCGCGCGCCCGGGCCGCCCAGGCCACGCCGACCCAGCGCGACCTCGCCCTCGCCGAGGCCGGCCGCGCCCTGGCCCTGGCCCCCGACGATCCGGACTGTGCGGCGCTGATCCAGGAGCTCCTGAGCGACGCCGACGTGCCGCCCGGCGCGGCTGCGGAGCTGGCCGCGATCGCCGACGAGGACGAGCGCCGGATCGGGCGGGCCGCGGCGTGGTCGCACCTCGGCTTCCTGCTGTTTCCGCTGGTGCTGGTGCTCCAGGGCCAGTCGTCGTGGGCCGCGCTCCTCGGCAGCCTGAGCTTGTGGGCGAGCCTCGAGGCCCTGGCGATCGCCGCCGCCCGGGGCCGCGCCCCGCGGTGGTGGGCCGGCGCCAGCGTCGCGCTCTTGCTCGCGCAGTCGATGGTCTACGCTCGCTACCTCGGGCCCTTCGCCATCACCCCCGGGCTGGCGGCCCTGACCTGCGCCGGCGCCTTGACCCATCCCCGCCTGCGTCGGCCCGCGGTGGTGATCGGCGCGATGCTCTTGTCGCCGCTCGGGCCCTTCGCCCTCGAGGAGCTCGGGGTGCTCGCGCCGACCACGATCCTCATCGACGGAGATTTGGTCTTGTCGTCGACGATCTCGGCGGTGCGCCCCGAGATCACGATCGCCGCCTGGGTCGCGGTGTCGGTCGCGGTCCAGGCGGTCGGCCTGGTGATCGGCCAGATGATCGCTGGACCGGCCCACGCCGCGCGGCGTCGGGTCGCGGCTCAGGCCTGGCACCTCGAGGGGCTGGTGCGGACGTCGCCGGGTGGGGCGCCGTGATCGACGACGTCACCCAGATGGCGGTCGATCTGCCCGAGCTGGCCACGCCGCTGCGCGCCGCCGACGGACCGCGCTTCGTCGGCGGCAAGGCCGTCAACCAAGGCGAGCTCCAGCGCCTCGACGCCCTCGACCAGCGCCTGACCCGGCCGGTCCGCATCACCCGGTCGACCCGCCCGGTCAGCGGCGAGGCCGCCGAGCGGTTCTTGCGCGGGGCCCGCATCGCGGCGCGCCTCGACCACCCCGCGATCCAGGGCATCCTCGGCATGGGCGTCGACGAAGCCGGCCACGCCTACTACGTCGAGCCCCACCGTCGCGCCGTCGGCCTCGCGGCCTGGTGCGACGGCGCCGGCGGGCCACCGCCCAGCCTCGGCCGTCGCCTCGATCTGTTCGCCGCGGTGTGCCGCGCCATCGCCTTCGCCCATCGCCGGGGCGTGGTCCACGGGCGGCTGGCCGCCGACCACGTCGAGGTCGGCGAGGCCGGCGACGTCCGCATCGGCGGTTGGGACGAGGCCGAGGTGGCCGCCGGCGCGCTCGGCCCCGACCTCGGACCGGGGCGCGCCGCGAATCGCCCGACCGCCGAGACCGATCGCCAGGCGCTGACCGAGCTGCTGGCCGTCGTCCTCGGGCGCGATCGCGACGCCGCCCCCGAGCTGGCCGCGCTGGTCGACACCACCGCCGAGCCCCTCGACGCCGGCGGCCTCGGCCGCCGCATCCGCGACTACCTCGACGGCGAGCGCAACCTCGCGCTGCGCGCCCGCACGGCCCGGCAGCTCGTCAGCACCGCGCGGGGCGCCCTGGCCATGGGCGGCGTCGACGGGCGCGTCCGCGCCCTGGCCCTGGCGCGGCAGGCCCTGGCCCTCGATCCCGACAACGACGACGCCGCCGCGCTCACCGCCCGGCTCCTGGTCGAGGTGCCCGAGCCCTTGCCGCCCGCCGGCGCCGCTGCCGTCCGCCACAGCGACGATCAGGTCATGCGCCAGCTCGGCGTCGGGTTCATCGCCGCGTTCGGCGCGTTCTTCGTCTACGTGCCGCTCATGTTGGCCCAGGGCGTGCGGTCGTGGCCGGCCTTCGCCGCCCTCGCCGTCACCACCGCCGCGATGCTGGCGTGGTCGATCCGCTACCGCCTTCGCGGTCCGTACATCGTCACCTGGCCGCCGGTCATCGGCAGCGCGATCGTGCTCACGCTGTACGCGCGGACCTACGGTCCGTTCATCAACGCGCCCGCCCAGGCCGCGCTCGCCACCATGGCGATCATGTTCTTCCCGCGCCGCCCCGCCGCCGCCGCGATCTTCGCGCTGTTCGCCGTGCCCGTCGTGGGCAACTGGCTCCTCGAGGTCGCGGGCATCTTGCCGACCAGCGCCGTCGTCACCGACGGTCGCGTCGTCATCCACAGCCACATCGTCGGCGCCGCCCCCGCCGCCACCATCGTCGGCCTGGTCTTCGTCGCCGTCGTGCTCATCGTCGTCGCCGGTCTCATGGCCAGCTACCTCACCGCGTCCCAGCGGGCCAACACCCAGATCGCCGTCGCGCAGGCCTGGAAGATCCGCGCCCTCGCCTCCCCCCTCGGCCCGCCCGCGCACGAACGATCGCCACCCCCCTTGACGCCAGACCCCACCCGTGGCACATAGCCGTTCGTCGGTTCGCCGACGCACCCTGATGCGGGGTGGAGCAGCCTGGTAGCTCGTCGGGCTCATAACCCGAAGGTCGTAGGTTCAAATCCTACCCCCGCTACGAACGACAGAGAGACGGACCCGCCGCGAGGCGGGTTTCGTCGTTTCGGCCCTCGCACCGACGCTGCCCTCCCCACCACCGTCGGCGCTGCACCCTTCGTACTCCGGCCTGACCGGTCGGTCGAAGGTTCAAATCCTACCCCCGCTACGAACGACAGAGAGACGGACCCGCCGCGAGGCGGGTTTCGTCGTTTCGGCGTCCGCGCCGACGCTGCCCTCCCCACGACCGTCGGTGCTGCACCCTTCGTACTCCGGCCTGACCGGTCGGTCGAAGGTTCAAATCCTACCCCCGCTACGAAGTTCGAGAGACAGACCCGCCCACCGGCGGGTTTCGTCGTTTCGGCGTCCGCGCCGACGCTGCCCTCCCCACGACCGTCGGTGCTGCACCCTTCGTACTCCGGCCTGACCGGTCGGTCGAAGGTTCAAATCCTACCCCCGCTACGAAGACCGAGAGACGAACCCGCCCACCGGCGGGTTTCGTCGTTTCGGCCCTCGCACCGAGGCCGCCCTCCTCACCACCGTCGGTGCTGCACCCTTCGTACTCCGGCCTGACCGGTCGACTCAGATGCCGCCGCCCTCGGTCGTGATCGTTCCGGCGGGGTCGAGGTCAGGGAGATCGAGTTCGGCCAGCGTGCTGGCGTCGGCGTAGCCGGTCGGCGACAGCCCGGCGGCCTTCTGGAAGGAGGCCACGGCCACCGTGGTGTTCTGACCGTAGGCCCCGTCGTCGATCACGCCGATCAACCCGGCCGGCTTCTTGTGCTTGATCCACGCGTCGAGCCGCCGTTGCAGCTCGGCCACGCCGTCACCGCGATCACCTTTCTTCATGCTCATGGTCCGTCTCCCGTGCAGGTGGATGACCGCCGCAGCGCGCGCCGGCCTCGCACCCCACGACGTGGGCGCGCCGTGAGTTTCGCGACCGCGCGGCGCTTCTTGGGACCGCAGTGCTGGAGAAGGCAAGACCGATGGCAGAGACCGAGACCGAGACCGAGGCCGAGACCGAGACCGAGACCGAGACCGAGGCGGAGACCGAGACCGAGACCGAGACCGAGACCGAGACCGAGACCGAGACCGAGACCGAGACCGAGGCCGAGAACGAGACCCGGCCCCCGAGCCAGACCGGCCCCCAGGCCCAGACCAAGGCCGAGGCGGAGGCCGAGACCGAGACCGAGACCGAG
>JAGPCY010000005.1 GCA_018057825.1 Kofleriaceae bacterium
CGACCCGATCCCGACCCCGACCCCGACCCCGATCCCGACCCCGACCCCGACCCCGAGTCCGTCCCCGACCCGGGTACTAGCGCGGCTCGCCGGCGCCGAGGAGGCCGCCGACGTCGGTGGCCGGGCCGCCGGCGCCCAGGCGGCGCAGGCTGTCGAGGTGGTGCAGGAGCAGCGCGCGGTTGTCGCCGACCGACAGGTTCTGCAGCTCGAGGGCGCCGATGCGATCCTCGGGCGTGAAGGCCGGCTCGTCGACGCGCTCCATCGACAGCTTGTCCGGGGCGTAGGCCATGTGCTCGGCGCGGGTATCGACGATCGTATAGTCGTCGCCGCGCCGCAGCTCGAAGGTCACCGACCCGGTCACCGCCGGCGCGACCCAACGGGTCAGGCCGTCCTTGAGCAGGCAGGCCTCGGGGTCGTACCACCGGCCCTCGTACAAGAGCCGGCCCAGGCGTCGGCCCAGGGTGGCGTAGAGCTCGAGGGTGTTCTCGTTGTGGATCGCCGACAGCAGGCGCTCGTAGGCCAGGTGGAGGAGCGCCATGCCGGGCGCCTCGTAGCAGCCGCGGCTCTTGGCGTCGATCACCCGGTTCTCGATCTGATCGCTCATGCCCAGGCCGTGGCGGCCGCCGAGCTGATTGGCGGTGGCGAACAGCTCGTAGCGCGACGCGAAGCGCGCGCCGTTGATGGTCACCGGCACGCCTTGTTCGAAGCCGACCGTGATCTCCTCGGTCGCGATCGCCACCTCGGGGCGCCACGGCGCCACGCCCATGATCGGGTTGACGATCCGCATGCCGGTGTCGAGGCGCTCGAGGTCCTTGGCCTCGTGGGTCGCGCCCAGGAGGTTGGCGTCGGTCGAGTAGGCCTTCTCGGTGCCCATCTTGTAGGGCTTGCCGATCCGCGCCAGGTACTCGGACATCTCGGTGCGGCCGCCGAACGCGCGCACGAACGCGCCGTCGAGCCACGGCTTGTAGATCTTGAGGGTCGGATCGACCAGCGCGCCGTAGCGGTAGAAGCGCTGGATGTCGTTGCCCTTGTGGGTCGACCCGTCGCCGAAGACGTGGACGTCGTCGTCCATCATGGCGCGGACGATCGCGGTGGTGGTGACCGCGCGGCCGAGCGGCGTGGTGTTGAAGTAGGTCTTGCCGGCGGTCCGCAGGTGGAACGCGCCGCACTGGATCGCGATCAGGCCCTCGCGGACCAGGGCGTCCTTGCAGTCGAGGAGGCGGGCGGCGCGGGCGCCGTGCTCGAGGGCGATCGGCGGGATGTCGGCCGGGTTGGCCTCGTCGGGCTGGGCCAGATCGGCGGTGTAGGCGTAGACCTCCTGGCCCTGCTCGGCCAGCCAGGCCACCGCGCAGCGGGTGTCGAGGCCTCCCGAGAACGCGATGCCCAGGCGAGTGCCGGCGGGCGGCAGCGATCGGTAGATACGGCTCATGGCCCGGGCGTACCACGCGCGCCGGCGCCGATCAGAGCCGGCGCTGCCAGAAGCCGACGTCGTGCCAGGCGTCGAACTTCCAGCCGACCTCGCGGAACACGCCGACCGCGGTGAACCCGGCGCCCTCGAACAGCGCGACCGAGGCCGGGTTGGGCAGGGCGATCCCGGCGATCGCCAGATGGAAGCCGGCCGCGGTCAGGCGGTCGAGGAGGGTCGCCACCAAGGCTCGGCCACGCCCGCGCCCGCGGACGTCGGGCGCCAGGTACACGCCGACCTCGGTCGAGCGATCGTACGCGGCGCGGGCGCGGAAGCGATCGCTCTTGGCGTAGCCGACCACGGCGCCGCCGTCGTCGTCGACCAACCAGACCTGGCGGCCGCGGGCCTCCCAGGCCGCGGTCAGCTCGTCGACGGTCGGCGGCTGGTAGGCGAAGTGGATCGCGGTGTGCGCGACGTAGTGCGCGGTGATGGCGGCGATGGCCGGCAGGTCGTCGACGACGGCGTCGCGGATCATGGCGCGACCTTGGCACGGACCGCGCCCCCGTGGCACGGTCGGGCATGGCCGACCTCGCCGCGCCCGGCTGCCCGCATCGCGAGCGGGTCGACGGCGTGTGTCTGGCGTGTGGCGACTGCGAGCACGACGTCATCTTGAACGGCGCGTGTCTGGCGTGCGGCTCGACCGCGATCGATCCGATCGCGCGCTCGCCGCGGCCCGAGCTGGTGCCGGCCGCGGCCCTGGTGCGCCGGCCGCGCTGACGGTGCGGGTCGCGCTACGATCGCAGGTAGCGCGCCAGGACCCGGGTCATCGCCGCCGGATCGGCCGCGCCCGCCAGCTCGCGGGCCGAGTGCATGCTGAGCATCGGGTTGCCGACGTCGACGGTGGCGATGCCCAGGAGCGTCGAGGTGATCGGGCCGATCGTCGAGCCGCACGGCAGGTCGGTGCGGTGGGCGTAGTGCTGGACCGGCACGCCCTCGGCCCGGCACAGCTCGGCGAACCACGCCGCGGTGGCCGGCGTGGTGGCGTAGCGCTGCTGGCTGTTGGTCTTGATCACTGGGCCGCCATTTAGGACCGGCTTGTGGCGCGGCTCGTGGCGGCCGGCGTAGTTGGGGTGGACGGCGTGGGCCATGTCGGCCGACACGCAGGTCGAGCGCGCGCAGGCCTGGTGGAAGCGCTCGCGGTCGCCGATCAGGCGCTCGAGCACCCGGGGCAAGACCGCGCTGCCGGCGCCGGCGGCGCTGGCGCTGCCGACCTCCTCGTGATCGAACAAGGCGATCACCGGGATGCCGGCCGGCGGGCCGGCCGCGGCCTCGACCAGGGCCGCGGTCGCGGCGTGGGCCATGGCCAGGTTGTCGAGACGGGCCGAGAAGATGAACTCGCCGGCCGGCCCGCCCTGGGTCGGCGCGGTCAGATCGTAGAGCGACAGCTCGCTGGCGACGATCGCGCTCGCGGCGACCCCGGCGGCCTCGGCGAGGAGCGCGGCCAGGCCCGGCCCGCCGGCCAGCCCGAAGATCGGCGCGAGGTGATCCTGGCGGTTGAGCACCAGGCCCTTGTCGTTGACCTCGCGATCGAGGTGGATCGCGAGCTGTGGCACCCGCGCGATGGGACGATCGAGGCGGACCAGGTGGCTGGCGAGCGCGCCGTCGTCGCCGCGGACCAGGAGCCGGCCGGCCAGCCCAAGATCGCGATCGAGCCACGAGTTGAGCAACGCGCCGCCGTAGACCTCGACCCCGAGTTGGGCGTAGCCCTCGACGGTGTACTCGGGGTTGGGCTTGAGCCGGAGGTTGGGGCTGTCGGTGTGGGCGCCGACCAGGCGGAACCCGGTGCGGGCGGGCTTGTCGGGGAGGACGAAGCCGAACAGGTTGGTGTCGCTGGTGGTCAGGTAGTAGCGCCCGGGCGCCAGGTCGTCCCAGCGATCGGCCTCGGCCAGCGGGCGGAAGCCGGCGGCGCCCAGGCGGCGCGCGGCCTCGGCGACGGCGTGGAAGGGCGTCGGGGACGCGTGGAGGTAGGCCAGCAGATCGGCGAGGACGGCGTCGGTCACGGCCGGATTAGCCCAGACCGCGGGAGCGAGGTCAATGCGCGACCACGGTGCCGTAGGCGTTGCCGCCGGTGCGGTAGTAGCGACCGTCGCGGGCGAAGGTCCACGCGCCCCACAGGTTGATGACCACGCCGAGGGCGATCAGGCTGCGCAGGACGTGGCCAAGCGGCCGGCCGCCGACCGCCAACAGGCAGATGAGCAAGAGCGTGTAGTCGAGGCTGAAGCGGTAGCCGAACTGGACCCAGCCCGAGTTCTGGTAGAAGAACGTCGGCACCGCGACGCACGCGGTCGTGATCCACAGCGCGCGGTGGATGCCGGGGCGGGCCGCCGGCCACAGGAGCAGGAGCAAGGCCGGCGTGGTCACCCACAGCGCCAGGCCGTGGCCAGAGATCTGCACCCACGGGCCGCGGTCGGGGAACTCGGGGAGCAGCGTGAAGGCCACCGCCAGGTTGCGCGCCAGGTACTGGTAGCTGAACAGCCCGTGGGCCTCGATCTGCGCCTGCTGCCGGACGTGCAGGTACGAGTGGCCGAACTCGGTGGCGGCGTCGAAGCGGGCGTGGTTGTAGGCGGCGGCGACCGCGGCGATCACGATCACCGGCGCGGCGAAGCGGGCCAGGCGCAGGACCACCGCCCGGGCCGCGGCCCGATCGGCGCGCAGCGCGGTTAGGCCACCGCCGACGCAGATCGCCTCGAGGACGAACAGCGGGAACAGGAACGCCATCGGCGCCCGCGTGATGGCCGCGGCGCCCAGGGCCAGGCCGGCGATCACCGGTCGGTGGGCGCCGATCGCGGCCCAGGTGTAGATCGTCGCGGTCAGGACCCCGAGGACGTGGGCGGTGAACCAGACCCGGCCCTGGACCGACGCGAAGAACAGGACGGTGCCAAAGCCAAGCGCGATGGTCAGCCAGACGTCGTCGGTGGCGGTGCGGGTCGACTGCCCGGCGGCCGCCAGGCGTCGCAGGGTCGCGAAGGCCAGCGGCAAGATCAGCGCCGCGCACAGGACCGTCGGCAGGGTGTCGTTGCCGGCGCGCCCGCCCAGCGCCGCCCCCGGCAGCATGATCACCGACGGCAGCGGTGGGAAGGACACGTAGTAGGTGTGGCCGCGGCTGGCGGTCACCTCGGCCAGCGCGACCTCGGCGCCGCCGGTGGTGCGGAACACCGGTCGGCTCTGCAGGCGGCGGCCGCGCAGGGTCCGGCCGTCGCGGGTGACCACGGTCTCGACCCGGGCCCAGTCGTCGCCCTTGGTCGGCGCCGGGGTAATGCTGGCCCGGCCGTGGAGCCAGGCGTCGGCCTGGTAGACGAAGTGCGGATCGCTCGACTGCCGCCACAGCCGGTCGCCAGCGACCGCGCCGTACCCGACCAGTCCGACGACGAACAGGATCAGGTGGATCGCGTAGCGGCGGATCGCGGTCACGCGCGCGCACTGTACACGACCGCGCGCCGGCCGGTGTAGAGTCCGCGGCGGTGCCACCGCTCGTCGCGCGCTTCGCACGCCTGGCCCCGGCGATCGCGCTGTGTCTGCTGGCGGCGTGGAGCGCGGTCCGCACCGTCGGCGCCGGCCGCCGGGTCCCCGACGACGCCGCCTGGGCGGCGGCCGCGACCCGGGTGCGCGCGGCCCTGACCGGCGGCGAGCTGATCGTGTTCGCGCCGGCGTGGATCGAGCCGGTCGGCCGCCTGCACCTGGGCGATCGCCTCGACCTGGCGGCCGCCGGGCGTCTCGACGCCGCCCGGTTCGCGACGATCTGGGAGCTGTCGATCCGCGGCGCCCGCGCCCCCGAGACCCGCGGCCTGACTGCGGCGGAGAGCTTCACGATCGGCGGCGTCACCGCGCGCCGCTACCGGCAGCGCGCCGCCGTCGTCGTCACCGACTTCGCGGCCCGCCTGACCGAGACGTCGATCACCGGCGAGCGCGCCCGCGGGCCGACCGCGGTCCTGGCCGAGGTCGGCTTCACGCCGCGGCGCTGCGTGCAGGTCGTGCCGCAGCCCGATCGCGAGGTCGGGTTGACCTTTCGCGACGTCGAGCTCGGGACCGAGCTGGCGATCGGCGTGGGCCTGGCCGACGTGTTCACCCGCCGCGATGTCCGCAATCCGGGCGAGCTGGCGGTCGCGGTCGATGGCGTCGAGCTGGCGCGCTGGCGCTTCGGCGTCGACGACGGGTGGACCGTGCGCACCGTGGTGACCCGCCCCGGCCGCGGCACCGTCACCTTCACCGCCCGCGCGGTCGGGCTAGGCGCGTCGAACCGGCTGGTGTGCTTCGCCGCCGAGGCCCGGCGATGACCGCGCGCGGCCTGCGTCGGCTGACCGCGGCCGCGCTGTGCGCGCTGACGATGGCGGTCGCGCTGTGGTCGCAGCGCGACGTCGGCCTGGCCCGCGACGAGCTGGTCTACATGGGCGCCGGCGACGGCTACGCCCGGTGGTGGATCGACGCCGTCGACGACTGGGGCGCGGCCACCAGCAAGGCCAAGATCACGGCCGCCTTCGGGGGCCCGGGGCCGACCGATCACAACCGCGAGCACCCGCCGCTCATGAAGACCCTGTTCGGGTTCTCGAAGCGGCTGCTCCACGATCGCCTCGAGGTCGCCAGCCCGACGACCGCGTACCGCGCGCCCAGCGCGCTCCTGCACGGCATCTTGATCGCGATCGTCTTTCTGTGGGCCGCCGCGGTGTGGGGCTTCGCCGAGGGCTTGATCGCGGCGCTCCTGACCCTGGCGTTGCCGCGGGCGCTCTTCCACGCTGGCCTGGCCGCCTTCGACGGGCCGATCGCGACCTTGTGGGTCGCGACCCTGTACTGCTACTGGCGGGCGCTGGCGAGCTGGCGGTGGGCGCCGATCGCCGGCGTCGTGTGGGGCCTGGCCCTGGCCACCAAGCACAACGCGCTGCTCTTGCCGCTGGTGATCGCGCCGCACTTCGTCTGGGTGGTCGCGGCCGACGCCGTGACCCGGGCGCGCGCGATGCCAGGGCGAGGCGCCGCGGCCCTCGGGCGCGCGCTCTTGGCCCGGCTGTATCTGCCGCCAGCGCTGATCGTCCTCGGGCCGCTGACCCTGTTCGCGCTGTGGCCGTGGCTGTGGCTCGATCCGATCGATCACGTCCGCGCCTGGCTCGAGTTCCACCTGCGCCACGTCCACTACAACTTCGAGTACCTCGGCGAGAACTGGAACCACCCGCCGTTTCCCTGGCACGTCGCGCTGGTCACGACCGCCCTGACGGTGCCGGCCGCGACCCTGGCCGCGGCGGCCCTCGGCCTGGGCGTCCGCGTGCGCGGCTGGTGGTCGACCCCGGCGGCGGCGCGGGCCGGCGATCCCGCGCTCCTCCTCGCGCTGTCGGTGGCGGCGTCGATGGGGCCGTTCTTCCTCGGCTCGACGCCGATCTTCGGCGCCGAGAAGCACTGGGAGGCGGCGATCCCGTCGCTGTGCGTGGCGGCCGGGATCGGCGTGGTGTGGGCGGCGCGGCGCGCGGCGGCGGGGCTCGGCCAGCGCTGGTCGACGGTCCGGGCCGGCGTCCTCGAGGTGGCGGCGATCGCGGTGGTCGGCGGCGCGGTGGTGGCGAGCGCTGGCGCCGAGACCCTCCACGCTCGACCCTACGCGCTCACCTCGTACAACGCCGTGGCCGGCGGTGCGCCGGGCGGCGCCGACCTCGGCATGAACCGGCAGTTCTGGGGCTACGCCGCGCGCGGCGTCCTCGCGTTCCTGGCCAGCCAGCCGCCGGGGCGGGTCTACAGCCACGACGCCAGCCCGGCCTGGGGCGCGTACCAGCGCGATCGCCTGTTGCCGCCCGGGCGCGGCGACGCCGGGCCCGAGGACGCCGGGGTCGCGGCCTCGCGCTACGCCCTGGTGATCCACGAGCGCCACTTCAACCGCCACGACTACATGATCTGGGCGAGCTACGGGACGGTGGCGCCGGTGTTCGTGCTGCGCCACGACGGCGTGCCCATCGTCAGCGTCTACCGCCGGCCCGAGCGCTAGCGGCCGGCGGCCGGCCCCGTCGACTGGCTACGGCCCGCCCGGGCCGATCCAGATCTCGTCGAGGTTCAGGTGGCCCCAGCTCGCGTTCGACTCATCGACCGCGGCGATCGTCGCGGTCTGCCCGAGCAGATCGGGGACGTACCAGCTCACGTCGGTGAAGCGCTCCGACGGGGGCGTCGGCGGCGACGCGGTCCGCACCGGCTTGCCGTCGATGCGCAGCTCGATCCGCAGGCCGGGATCGCCGCCGCCGCCGCCCACGCGCATGCGGATCGTGTCGGCGTCGATCGTGAACGGGGCCGAGATCAACGTGCCGGTGGCGGCGTCGCCGCCGTGCATCGAGGTCGCGAACCACCGGCCGCCGAAGCGGCGGACCAGGCCCTGGCCGGGGACCTCCTTGCGCTCGGGGGCGTTGCCCCAGGCCGAGCCGAGCAAGGTCCAGCCGGCGAAGGACGCGCCCTCGAAGTCGAACAGCACCCGCCACCCCGCCGGCAGGGCGGCGCGCCCGGCCGGGACCCAGATCGAGTCGGGCACGATCTTGGCCCCGGTGTAGAGCCGCGGCCGGGCGGTGCGCGGCACGAGATCGTCGGCGCGGTAGTAGCGGGTCAGCGGCCCGAGCTCGAGGTGCAGGTCGCGGTTGGCCAGGATGATCGCCGAGAACTCGCGGCCGCGCAGGGCCTCCTCGAGGCCGAGCACCGGGCGCGGCTTGCGCGCGGTCACGTCCTTCACGCCCATGCGGTGGACGTACATCGGCTTGCCGGCCAGGTGCGCGTACCACGGGTGCGACGGGATCCACACCCGGCCCGGCAGGGCGCGGATGGTCGCGATCAGCTCGTCGCCGGCCCGGCGATCGGCGGCGGTCGGGATGAAGGTCCGCGGGTTCCAGCGCGCCGACCACAGCTGGACGCCGAGGACGATCGCGGCGACCGCGGTCGCGGCGTGGGCGGCGGCCCGCGGCCAGGTCCGGGTCGGGAAGGGGCGGCCGTCGTCGCGGAGGAGCTCTTGCCCCGAGGCCAGGATCGCCGGGATCGCCAGCCCGGCGGCGATGCCGCCGTGGAGGAAGGCCGGCATGTAGGCGTTGAAGTGCGCGAACTCGGTGCCCCAGGCGATCGCGCCGACCACGGTCGAGACCGCGTAGACGTAGGTCCAGATGAGCAGCGCCTTGGCGGGGCCGGGCAGGCGGCGCCGCACGATCGCGCACGCCAGCACCACCACCAGCCCGACGGCGATGAGCGCGGTCGCCCAGGTGAAGCGGGTGAGGATCAGCTCGAACGATCGATCGAAGCGATCGCGGTTCCAGTCGTGGGCCTGGTGGATCTCGTAGGCGTAGGTCCAGAACCAGCCGCCGGTGGTGCGCTGGAGCAAGGCCGCGCCGCCGAGGCCGACCACGCCGACCGCGGCGACATAGGTCGCGGCCCGCCGCCAGTTGAGCACCAGGATGAGCGGCCCGGCGGCCAGCGCGTAGATCACGCCGGTCTGCTTGGCGAAGAACGACAGGCCCAGGAGCGCGCCGGCGATCGCGATCCGGCGGTGGCCAGCGAAGCCCTCGGCGGCTCGGGCCCAGCGAGTCACCGCGACCAGACCGCCGGTCGCGATCAACAGGAACAACGTGTCGGCGCGCACCAGATCGTACCAGCCCTCCATGAACGGATAGGCGGCGGCGAACAGGCCCAGCCCGAGGAGCGCCCCGGCGATCGCGGCGCCGCGATGGCGCGGCGACCAGGCCACGGCGTTGCCGAGGGTCAGGCCGGCCAGCCCGACGAGCGCGAGGATCGAGATCAGCCGTCCGAGCTGGTACGACAGCCCGGTGACCTCGCCGATCAGGGCCAAGAGGCCCGGGTAGAGCGGCGTATACAGGAACGAGATGTAGTCGACCGACGGCGGACCGTAGATGCCGTCGCCGTTGGCGATGCGGGCGGCGCCGTGCAGCACGCCGCCCTCCATCCACTCGAGGTCGTAGGGGTACGGGAAGCGGGCGGCGACCGCCCACACCAGGAGGCCGATCTGCCACAGCCCCGGCATCGCCAGGAGCGACCAGAAGCCGGCGCGCAACCAGGTCGGCATGGCTAGCGCACCACCTGCATGGTCGCGACCCGGGCGCGATCGTCGACGATGGTCACGCCCGCCGGGCCGCGCGCGGGCCGGCGCGCGTTGCCGCGGAACAGGCCCATCCACAGCGCGAACTCGCCGTGGCCGGTCGGCGGCACGGTGGCGTGGATCGTGTAGCGGAGGAACTGCCCGGCGCGCCACCACGCGAAGGGCCGCGGCGGCGCGTGATCGACCTGGATCCGCTGGCCGCCCGGGCCGTCGAGGTGGACGAAGATCTTCCAGCCGCCGGCCAGTCGGCCGCGAGCCGCGAAGGTGAAGGTGATCGCGATCCGCTCGCCCGGTCGGGCCTGGGGCGGCAGGTCGACCGCGAGCAGCTCGACCTCGGCGCCGAAGCGCAGCCCCAGCGGCGTCGGCACCTTCGGGTCACCGGGCAGGAGCGCGGCCGCGGCCCCGGCCGGGATCTGGGCCGAGTCGTACCAGCGCTCGAAGGTGGTGCGGACCCGGGCGCACCGGCCCGGCAGATCGATGCGATCGCGGGTCTCGCCGGGATCCTCGTCGAGCCGGTACAGCTCCCAGCTGGTGTGCGGCGAGACGTTGTAGATCAGGTGGCAGTCGGCGGTGGCGGCGCCGCGCAGCTCGTGGTTGCCCTCGTAGGAGAGCTGCTGGAACACGACGCGATCGGGATCGTCGGGGGCGCCGGCCAGGAGCGGGACCAGCGACCGGCCCATCATGTCGGGGTTGGGCTGGGCGCCGGCCAGGTTGGCCAGGGTCGGCAGGATGTCGACGTGGCCGACCGCGGTGGTCGACACCCGCGGCGCGAGCCCGGGGACCCGCACGATCAGCGGCACCTTGGTCTGGGCCGCGTACAGGTGATAGCCGTGGAGCGCGATGCCGTGCTCGCCGAAGCCCTCGCCGTGGTCGCCGGTGATCACGAAGATCGTCTTGTCCCATAGCCCGCGGCTCTTCAGGTCGGCGACCAGGCGTCCGATGTGCAGATCGGTGAAGCGGATCTCTTGATCGTAGCGGTCGCGCTCGCCGCTGCCGAGGTGGGCGGTCTCGGGGTGGGCCTCGTACTCGTGGTGCGGATCGTAGTAGTGGACCCACAGGAAGAACCGGCGGTGGGCGTTGGCGGCGACGAAGGCCAGGGCCTTGTCGGTCTGCTGACGCGACGAGCTGCCCCGGGTGTGGGCCGGATCGGCGCCCTGATGGAGCCGGGCGTTCTCATTGTCGTAGCTGTCGAAGCCCTGGTCCATGCGCCGCACCCGATCGAAGTACCAGTAGTTGGTGATCGCGCCGGTCGCGAAGCCGCGGCCGCGCACGAGCTCGGCGATCGTCTCGGCGCGCAGGTCGAGGCCGGGCCAGCCGCTGACCGTGGTGTCGTAGTAGACGTCGAGCGGCAGCCGGCCGGTCAGGATCGCCGGCATCGAGTAGCGGGTCGACGGCGCGTGGGCCCAGGCCGCGGCGAATCGGGTCCCTTCGGCGGCGATCTCGTCGAGGATCGGCGAGGTCGGCCGCGGGTAGCCGTAGCTGCCCAGGGCGTCGGCCCGCAGGGTGTCGATCGTCAGAAGGACGATGTTGGCGTCGGCCGGGACCCCGGGGGGCAGCGCGACGAAGCCGGGATCGGCGGGCGGGCGCTCGCTCTTGGCGTCGCCGGCCACGCAGTTCTGATCGACGCCGTCGTCGGGGACGTCGTCGGCGCCGGGGTGGACGCTGGCGTCGCCGTCGTCGCAGTCGCCGCCGCCGAACCACGGCGAGTGGCGATCGCGATCGCGATCGACCACGCGGGTGAAGGCCTTGGTCAAGGCGTCGCCCGCGCCCGAGTACGCCACCGCGGCCTTGACCACCGACGAGCGCCCCGCCGCGACCGCCGCCGCGAGGAAGATCGCCACGGGGACGGCGACCGGCGCGCCCCGGCGCACCGCCGGCCGCGCCCCGCGCCAGCGCGCCGCCACCGCGGTCGCGACCGGCCACAGCGGCACCGCGGCCAGGGCCGCCGCGATCGCGCACAGCGGCAGCCGCAGCGGCAGGAGTCGGGTCACGCTCCAGGTCATGATCGCGATCGCGATCGCGCCGCCGCCGACCAGCACGGCCAGGGCGACGGCCGGGGCCCAGGGCGACGACAGCGGGCCGGCCAGGCGGCCGCGGGCCAGCGCGCGCAGCCCGACCTCGACGCCGCGCGCGACCGCGATCGCCACCGCCAGCGCGATCGCCAGGAGCACCACCGCGCCGACCATGGCGACCGCGACGATCAGCGCGAAGTTCTTGCGGCCGAACAGGCCGTGGACCAGCCGGGGGAAGCCCACGGCCAGCGCCACCGTCGCCAGCGGGACGAAGCTCACGACCAGCGACAGGCCGACCAACGCGTCCTTGGGATCGCGGGCCCGCACCCGCGCGTGCTCGCGCGCGGCGTGGCGGACCAGGGTGCCCAGCCGAGTGACCCGGCTGTAGAACAGCGCGATCGCGCCCAGCCCGACGCCGACGAGGATGCCGGCGATCGCGTAGCTGGTCGCCAGGTAGGCCAGGACCCGCAGGCGGGCCAGGCCCGGCGTGAACTGCGCCAGGGCGCGCCACGACCACAGGCCGTCGATCGCGCCGACCGCCGCGCCGGCCAGCCCGCCGACCACGGCGGCGGCGACCAGGACCTCGGCCACCGGCCGCACCGGCGCCGCGGCCCGGGGCTCGTCAGGTACGGCCGACATCGACCGCGGAAGCTAACCGGAGCCGGCCCCGGTGTCGACCGGCCGTGACCGCGAGGTCGACTTGCATCGCCGGGCGCGAAAAGGGAGGCTCGGCCCGATGTCGCTTCGGACTGCGCCGCCGCCGCCGGGCCCCCGGTGGGCCGGACCGTGGGCCGAGGTCGCCCGCTTCGCGCCCCTGGCCCTGGCCGCGCTGGTCCTGGTCTGGCACGCCCAGCAATACGACTTCGTCACCGACGACGCGTACATCTCGTTCGTGTTCGCGCGCAACCTCGCCGAGCACGGCGCCCTGGTGTTCAACCTCGGCGATCCGGTCGAGGGCTACACCAACTTCTTGTGGACCTTCGGCCTGGGGCTCCTGATGGTGGTGGGCATCCCGCCCGAGCTGGCGTCGCGGATCGCCGGGGTCGGCTTTGGCCTGGGCGTCCTGGCGATGAGCTTCCGCCTCGCCGAGCGGCTCCTCGGGCGTGGCCACCCGCTGGCGGCGTTGCCCGCGCTGCTCCTGGCGTCGTCGAGCGGCTTCGCCTGCTGGTCGTCGGGTGGCCTCGAGACCCAGCTCTACACCTTCCTCATCATGGTCGCCCTCGACGGCTACCTGGCGGCCGCGGACGGCGACGAGGCCGGTGGCCTGCGGCGGATGGCGATCGCCCTGGCGCTGGCGGCGATGACCCGGCCCGAGGGCCTGCTGATCGCCGGGCTCATCGTCGTGCACCGGCTCGCGAGCAACCTGCTTCTCGACCGCCGCCTGGCGCCGCGCCGCACCGAGTGGCTGGCCGCCGGGTGGTTCCTGGCGCTGTGGGCGCCGTGGTTCGCGTGGCGCGCCTGGTACTACGGCTGGCCGTTCCCCAACACGTACTACGTCAAGGCCGCGGGCGCGGCGGCGCCGGGCTACGACGCCAAGATGCGGGCCAACGGCTGGCACTACGTCGGCCGCTGGTTCACCCAGACCGGCCTGGCCTGGGCCGCGCCGCTGGCCGTCGTCGGGCTGATCGCGCGGCCGGCGCACCGGGTGCGCTTCGCCTTCGTCAGCCTGACCGCGCTGATCGCCGTCGTCTACCTCCGCTACGTCGTCGGCGTCGGCGGCGACTTCATGGGCCTCCACCGCTTCATCATGCCGCTGTTCCCGCTGGCCGCCCTGGCGCTCACCCTCGGCCTGGTCAACCTGGGGGCCGCGGTCCGGCTGCCCGGCGGCGTCGCCCGGGTCGCGATCGGCGCCGGCCTGGCGATCGCGATCGGCGCCGCGATCGCGCGGACCCAGGTCGCGCCCGGCCAGCGCGAGCTGGTGTTGCCCTGGCTGGCCGCTGGCCTGGTGATCGCCGGCGCCGGGGTGGTCGCCGCGCGCGGCCTCGTGCCGACGCTGCCGCGGTCGCTGACGATCGCGATCGCCGTCGCCGGCGGCCTGGCCGTCCTGGTCCCCTTCGCCCTCCGCCAGCGCGAGCTGACCCGGCGGTCGCTGGCGACCGGCAACTACGCCAACGATCGCGGCATCGACACCCCGGCCTTCCTGCGCGCCTACACCGGCGATCGCGCGAAGATCGGCAAGGCCCTGGCGCCGTGTGTCCGCCCCGATGATTTTGCCATCTTCGGCGGTGTCGGCGCTTTGCCGTATTACGCTCGGCTGCGCGGGATCGACGTCTTTGGCCTGGTGTCGTCGCGGGTCGCCCACGAGGTGCCGCGCACCAACCCGCGGGCCGGCCACAACAAGTGGGGCCCCGACGCGCTCATGGCCGAGCACCAGCCGACGATCGTGCTGTCCTGCTACGACCTGCGGAAGAGCCCCGGGGTCGCGCCGCTCGGCCACTGCGCCGGCGCGTGGCAGGCCCGCGGCTTCGAGCGGGTCAGCCTGCGGGTCCCCGGCCTGGTCGAGCGCGGCGAGCATCTGACGTTCCTGGTCCGGCGCGATCGCAACTTCTCGTGTCCCGGGCTCGTGCGATGACCGGTCGCGCGATGGCGGTGCGGGCCGCGATCGCCGTGGTCCTGTCGGTGCTGGTGCTGGTCGTGCGCGCCGCCTGGGTGACGCCGCCCCTCGCGCAGCTCCGCGTCGACGCCAGCGTGCCGAGCGATCCGCCGGGCACGCTCGCCCGGGTCGGCGGCCTGCACCTGCCGCGCGGCGGCCCCTACGTCCTGGGCTTCGCCGCCCAAGGCGTCGCCGAGCTCACCGTCGACGGCCAGCGCCCGCTGCGCGGCCGCGGCGTGGTGACGACCCGCGTGGTCTTGCCGGCCGGGGCGGTCGGCCTACGGTTCGCGGCGCCGCCGGGGGCGCGCCTGATCTGGCATCCGCCGGGGCGGCGCGGCGACCCCGAGTACGTCCCGGCGTCGTCCTTGGCGCCGACCGTGGCCGTGGCCGCGACGCGGTCCAACCCCGGCACCGCCCGCGGCGACGCCCTCGCGGCCTGGGCGATCGTCGCGATCGTCGTCGGCGCGATCGGCCTGGGACGGCGGGCCCGCCCGACGCTGCCGCCGGCCGCGCCGATCGACGGGCCGGCGCGCTGGCGTCGACGCTTGACCTCGCCGACCGGGGTCGCCCTGGCGGTGTTCGCGCTGGCCGCGGCGGTGCGGCTGTGGGATCTGGGGGCCGCCGGCCAGACCTGGGACGAGGACACCTACTGGTCGGCCGGCCGCAACTACGTCCAGAACCTGGTGCGCGGCGACCTCGACGCCCTGGCCTGGCGGTGGAACTACGAGCACCCGCCGATCACCAAGTACCTGGCCGGTCTAGGCGGGCTGGCCGACGACGACTTCGCCGGGGCGCGCGCGCTGTCGGCCCTGGTCATGGCGGCGGCGTGCGCGGTGCTCGTGCTGATCGGCCGGCGCCTGGTCGACCTGCGGGTCGGCGCGCTGGCCGGGGTGATCGCGGCCCTGGCGCCCCACCTGATCGCCCACGGTCAGATCGTCGGCCACGAGGCGCCGTCGGTGGCGGCCTGGGTGCTGGCGCTGTGGGCGTCGCTGCGGGTGTGGGACGCCGGCGACCGCGGGCGGCCGGTCTACGCGCGGATGGCGCTGGTCGGCGCCATCCTCGGGCTGGCGATCATGACCCGGTTCGTCAACGGCCTGGCCGCGCCGGCGATCGGCGTGACCATCCTCGTCACCGCGCCTCCGGGGGCCCGGGCGCGCGCCGTGGGGCTGGGCCTGGCGATCATCCCCGCGGTCGCGATCGCCACCGCGATCGCGGTGTGGCCGCGGCTGTGGTCAGCGCCGATCGATCATCTGGTCGAGGCCTGGGACAAGCTCAAGGGCACCCACTCCGGCGAGCCGTTCTTCGGTCAGATCACCGCGACCCCGCCGCGCTGGTACTTCCTGGCCTACCTCGGCGCGACCACGCCGGTGGTGATCCTCGTCCTGGCGCTGGGCGGCGCGATCGGGTGGGCGCGGCGCTCGCGGCGCGACCTGGCGATCATCCTCGTGTGGCTCCTCGCGCCGCTGGGTGTGATGCTGTCGCCGGTGCGCCAGGACGGCATCCGCTACGTCTTGCCGATCGTCGCCCTCCTCGCGCTGCCGGCCTCGGTCGGGCTGGTCGCCGCCGCCGATCGGCTGGCGATCATGACCCGGCCGGTCGCGCGGCAGGTGGTCCCGGCGGTGGTCGCGCTGTACCTGCTGGTCACCATCGCGCGGGTGCATCCGTACTACCTCGACTACTACAACGAGGCGGTCGGCGGCCCGGCCGGCGTCGCCCGGGCCCGACGCTTCGAGGTCGCGTGGTGGGGCGAGGGGCTCGATCGCGCGATCGCCTACGTCAACCGCCACGCCGCGGTCGGCGATCGCGTGCACCGCGATTGCGTCGAGCCGACCCACCTGACCTGGTTCCGCGGCGACCTGTGGGAGCCGGTCCGCGATCCGCGGGCCGCGCAGTGGATCGTCCACTATCAGCCGAGCTGGCGGCCGTGCCCGATCCCGCCCGACGCGGTCCGGGTCTACCGGGTCGCGGTCGCCGGGGCGCCCCTGGCCGACGTCTACCGCCGAGGAGGACCGCCATGAACCCCCGCCGCCTGGCGATCTACGCCGAGGCCGATCGCCTGACCGCGGCGGTCGCCGACGCCACCGGCCTGGCCTGCCCGACCGGATGTGGCGCGTGCTGCGTCCGCACGCCGCCTCACGTCAGCGTCGCCGACGTCGCGCCCCTGGCCCGCGCCGCGATCGCGGCCGGCGAGGGCGAGGCGTTGCACGCTCGGGCGACCGCGCTGGGCGCCGGGCCGTGCGCGCTGTTCGCGCCCGGCCAGCTCCCCGGGGGCTGCACGGTCTACGCCATCCGGCCGATCATCTGCCGGCTGTTCGCCTTCGCCGCGGTCCGCGACAAGCGCGGCGCGCCCGAGCTGGCGATCTGCCGCGAGCACAGCGCCGCCGATCCCGGTGCCCGCGGCCGGGTCGACGCCTACCTCTCGGCTGGCGGCGAGGTCGCGATGTTCGCCGACCTGCAGTCCGAGGCCCACGAGCCCGACGACGGTCCGGCCGCGCTCGTGCCGATCAACCACGCCCTGGTCGCCGCCCTCGAGCGCGAGCTCTTGCGCGCGCGCTACGGCAGCGGCGCGAACAGCGCCTGCCAGGACGGCTCCATCGCCGAGCCGAGCGAATCGAGCGAGTCGTCCTCGGCCTGAGGCTTGGGCTGCGGCTTGGCGGCGTCGGCCGCGACCCGGTGGCCGGTGACGTTCCACGACTGGGTGCAGAAGGCCTTGTTCGAGAGGTAGTACTCGGCGACCAGCACGCCCGAGAGAACCTCGTCGGTGTTGTCGGTGCCGGTGACCGAGCCGGCCAGCGAGAACCGGCCGTCGAGGCCCTGGATCGAGGTCCGTCCGATCTTCGAGGTCGCCTTGACCCGGCCGCCCTTGGCGGCGCTGCCGGTCATGACCGGCATGCGCTCGATGTCGACGGTGATCGCGTTGCCCTTGCGCTTGGCGATCTCGACCTTGCCGGTGGTCAGGACCATGCCGGTGTCCTGGCAGTTGGTCGTGACCTCCTTGTAGAGGACCGACCAGGTGCCGGCGACGGCGCGCGCGTGGTCGTTGTCGGCGGAGGCGGTCATCGGGACGGCCAGGGCGGCGAGCACGAGCAGGGTGCGCATGGGTTCCCTCATGAGACGGGGCGCGGCCGGGCGTGATTCAACGCACCGTTCGCCCGCTGACGATCGCCCAGGTCGAGGCCAAAGGCGAGGCAGAATCGCAGGTTGTCGGATGTAGGCGGCGGTGGCCGGACGCCCACGTCACGGCGCGGCGGCGGTGGTCGGCGCGTCGCGATAGACCACGGTCGTCGACATCGTCTTCACGTCGGCGCTCTCGCGGGCGACGATCGTGATCACGTTCGAGCCCGGCCACAGCGGGATCTCGCCCGACAGCGCGAGCGTCCTCGGATCGGCGCCGCCGCGGTTCGAGCGGTACAGCACCTTGCGGGTCTGGATCTTGGCGGCGCTGTTGGCGACGAAGACGTAGACGTCCTCGACGTGGGTGTCGTCGGTCACCGTCCCGGTCAAGGTCAGGCGCGCGGCGGTGGTGTCGTGGGTCGGCGTCGACACCCGGATGGTCGGCGGCGTGACCTGGTAGCGCGCGGTCACCGAGCCGCCCGGCTTGCCGCCCGAGCGGCCGATCGCCCGGGTCGCGACGAAGCCCGGGGCGCCGTCGTCGAGCTCGACCTTGGTCCACGGGCCGACCGTGCCGAGCACCTTCCACCGCGTGCCGCGGGCCGCGGTCGCGATCACCGCGGCGTCGGCCGACGCGCCCTCTCGCAGCTCGGTGTTGTTGGCCTTGGCCTCGACCACGCCGCCGGCCGCGACCACCGCGGCGCCGCTCGACATGACCGGGAACTTCAGCTTCTCGCCCGACTGCGCGCCGACCTGGGCGTCGTAGATCACCAGCTCAATGTCCGCGGTGTCGCCGACCAGATCGGGCTGCACCGTGAACGCGAACTCGACGGTCTTCTCGCCGCCCGCCGGCAGCTCGCCGATCTCCATGCGCGAGCTGTCGAGGACGACGCCGTCGCCGCTGGCGTTGCGCAGGACCGCGGTGGTCTCGGTGGCCGGGCCGTCGCCGGTGTTGCGGACGCTGACCCGCATGCGGTGGCGCTCGCGCCGCTGCAAGAGGCCGTCGCCGTTGCCCTCGTCGATGAGCTGGTGGCGGTAGGCGAAGGTCGGCCGCGGCGCGGCCTCGATCGCGACCGACACCGGCGGCACCGGCGCGGTCGCGCCCCGGGCCTCGGCCAGGTCGAAGGTCAGGCGATCGACCCGGCGGATCGCGTCCTTGGGCACCTCGACCCAGGTCGTGAAGGTGCGGGTCTGGCCCGGGGCGACCTTGCCGATCACCAGCTCGTCGTCGTCGAAGATGCCGTCGTCGGCGTGGGTCCGCAGGTGGACGCGGTAGGCCGGGCCGGCGCCGCTGTTGGTCACGGTCGCGGTCATCGCCACCTTGGCGCCGGGCGCCAGCGGGCCGGGCTGATCGAGGGCGACGGTGGCGGTCAGCTTGGCCGGCGGCTCCGCGGTGGCCGGCGGCGCCGACCAGTCGACCCCGAGCTTGCCCAGGGCCGCGCCCAGCTTGGCCTCCTCGGCGACCCGGCGCTTGGTGATGAGCGCGCGCGCCGCCTTGATCATGGCCGGCCGATCGTCGGCGCCGGCCTCGACCAGGAGGTCGCGGGCCAAGACGGTCTCGAAGTCCATGACGATGTCGTCGTCCGGATCGTCGTCGTCGGTCGGCGGCGGCGCGTCGGCCGGCCGATCCTTGGGCTTCTCGTAGAGGAACGGCAGCTCGTAGCTCGGCTGGTCGGTGTCCTTGGCGAAGCTCGAGGTCAGGTGGGCGTCGAGATCCTTCTCGCCCCACGAGCGGGTCGGCGGCAACAGCCGGAGGAAGTCCTCGGGGCCGTCGTTGTCGGCCGGCACGAACTGCCGCGCCAGGGCGACGTCGGGGACGATCCCGACCCCCTGGATCGAGCGGTCGCCCGGGGTCAGGTACTGCTCGACCGTGAGCTTGAGCGTCGTGCCGTCGCGGTCGTTGCGGTAGAGCTGCTGGACCGAGCCCTTGCCGAAGCTGCGGGTGCCGACGATCAGCGCGCGGTCGAGGTTCTTGAGCGCGCCGGCGACGATCTCGGAGGCCGAGGCCGAGCCGCTGTTGATCAAGACGACCACCGGGAAGTTGGTCTCGGCGTCGCCGCGCTCGGCCCGGCGCGGCTTGCGCTGGCCGCCCTTGACGGTGGTCACGATCGTGCCGCGGTCGACGAACAGATCGGCGGTCGTGACCGCCTGGTCGAGCAGCCCACCCGGGTTGCCGCGTAGATCGAGGATGATGCCGGTGGCGCCGCCGGCCCGCAGCTCGGTCAGCGCCCGGTCGGTCTCGGCGCCGGTCGAGCCCTGGAAGTTGGAGATCTTGATCAGGCCAACTCCGCCGTCGAGGAGCTTGGCCCGCACCGACTCGCTCGAGATCTCGGCGCGGATCAGATCGAAGCGCATGGGATCGGCGACGCCCTTGCGGCTGATCCACAGGGTCACCGGGGTCTCGGGCTTGCCGCGCATGCGATCGACCGCCTCGTCGCTGGTCAACACGTCGGTCGACTGGTGGTCGATCTTGACGATGTGATCGCCGGCCTTGATCCCGGCCCGGCCGGCCGGGGTGTTCTTCATCGGCCGCACCACCATCAGCTTGCGGTCGATCATCCGGATCACGATGCCCAGGCCGCCGAACTTGCCGCTGGTCGAGGCGTCGAGCTCGCGCGCGGCCTCGGGATCCATCAGCACCGAGTGCGGGTCGAGGGTCTCGAGCATGCCGTTGACCGCGGCGTACTCGACCGCGGCCAGGTCGGCGCCCGGGTTCATGTTGGGCTCGACGAACGCGAAGATCTGCTTGAGCGTCTTGGCCAGGCGCCACGGCGAGTCGACGTCGGCGGTCGAGAAGGTCTGGCGCTTGTCGTTGACGACCACGGTCAGGCGATCGGCGGCCTCATCGGGCTCGACCAGCACCTCGGGGATGTTGAGCTGCACCGAGTCGAGGGCCTGATACAGCATCTTCTTGGGATCGATTCGCGAGGGATCGACGTAGGCCTCCTTGATCCGGATCAGGGTCAGGTGGAAGGCCTTCAGCTCCGACAGATCGTGGCGCGGCACCGCGGCGGTGCCGGGGGCCGCCCAGGCCGACGGCGTCGAGAACGCCACCCCGCTCACCCCTTCGTGGACCCGCTTGCCGACGGTCAACACCAGCGCGAGCGCGGCGGCGGTGACGACCAAGATCACGTGCAGCGACAGGCGACGGCGCATTGTCTCAGTATAAGCGGCGGCCGACGCTCTGCCATTCCCGCCGCGGTCGGCGCGGTGTGCCGACGTGTAGTATGGTGCGGCCATGGCAACCGCTCGTGGAACGCGCCGGCCGCCGGCTGCGGGGCGCGCCCGCCCCGCGCCCCGGCCTCGCTCCGACGACGACGACGACGACCGCGACCCGGCGGCGCCGGCGGGCGACGGCGAGGCTGACGCCGAGGCCGAGGCTGACGCCGAGGCCGAGCCCGAGGACGCGGTCGACGAGAGCCTGGCCGCCGAGGTCGGGACGGTGATCGACGTCGGCGACGAGGCCGTCGACGAGGACGATCCGGCGTGGAAGGCCCTCGAGGCCCGCAAGAGCTCCGACCGCGTGGCGCTGATCAAGCGCGATCCCCTGCAGGCGTACATGCAGGAGGTGCGGCGCTACCCGCTGCTCACGCCCGACGAGGAGCACGCCCTGGCGACCCGCCTGGTCGAGCACGGTGACAGCGTCGCCGCCCGCAAGCTCATCGAGGCCAACCTCCGCCTGGTGGTGAAGATCGCCTACGAGTATCGCCGGGCGCACAAGAACCTCCTCGACCTGGTCCAGGAGGGCAACATCGGCCTGATGGCGGCGGTGCGGAAGTACGATCCCTACCGCGGGGTCAAGCTGTCGTCCTACGCGGCCTTCTGGATCCGCGCCTACATCCTCAAGTTCATCCTCAACAACTGGCGGCTGGTGAAGATCGGGACCACCCAGGCCCAGCGCAAGCTGTTCTTCAACCTGCGCAAGGAGCGCGAGCGCCTCGAGCAGCTCGGCTTCCATCCCACCACCGCGCTCCTGGCCGAGAACCTCCAGGTGTCGGAGAAGGACGTCGACGAGATGGAGCGCCGGCTGGCGGCGCCCGAGGCGTCGCTCGACGCGCCGATGCCCGGCGACGAGGACGGCGGCCGCAGCCGGATCGAGTTCGTCGAGAGCGAGACCATGCGCCCCGATCAGGCGGTGGCCCAGGGCGAGTTCGCGGCGCTCCTGCGCGAGAAGCTCGAGACCTTCGCTGGCACCCTCGAGGGCCGCGAGCAGACGATCTTCCGCGAGCGCTGGTTGACCGAGTCGCCGCTGACGCTCCAGGAGCTGGGCGAGCGCTACGGCGTGTCGCGCGAGCGCGCGCGCCAGCTCGAGAAGCGCATGCTCGGCCGCCTGCGCAAGTACCTCGAGGCCGAGCTCGGCACCGCGGTCGACATCGACGCGCTGTCGCGCGAGTGAACGCCATGGCGCCCGGCACGCTGTGGGTGGTCGCGACCCCGATCGGCAACCTCGACGATCTGTCGCCGCGGGCGGCCCAGGCCCTGCGCGACGCCGAGGTGATCGCCGCCGAGGACACCCGCCGGGTCGCGATCCTCCTCGATCATCTCGGCTGCGGCGGCGGCCGCGACGTCCGCTCGACCTTCGACGGCAACGAGGCGGCGCGGGCCGAGGAGCTGGCCGGGGTGCTGGCGGCGGGGCGCTCGGTCGCGCTGGTGTCCGACGCCGGCACGCCGGGGGTGTCGGACCCGGGCGCCCGCGTGGTGCGCGCCGCGATCGCGGTCGGCGCGCCGGTGGTGGTCATCCCTGGGCCGGTCGCGGCGATCGCGGCGCTGGTGGCCAGCGGCCTGCCCACCGATCGGTTCCTGTTCCTCGGCTTTCCACCGCGCGACGCCGGACCGCGCGCCGAGCTGGCCGGATCGCTCGTGGGCGAGCGCGCGACCATGTTGTTCTACGAGGCGCCGGATCGGGTCGGCGCGACCCTGGCGACCCTGGCCGCGGCCTGGGGCGACGACCGCGCGGCGTGTGTGTCGCGCGAGCTGACCAAGCGCTACGAGGAGCACCTCCGCGGCACCCTGGGCGAGCTGGCGGCGCGGTTCGCCGACGTCCCGCCTCGCGGCGAGTGCGTGATCGCGGTGGCCGGCGCGACCGCCGAGGTGCGGGCGCCGGTCGACGTCGACGCCGAGGTCCGCGCGCTCTTGGCGACCGGCCTGGGTCCCAAGGACGTGGCCCAGCGGCTGGTGGTCAAGACCGGACGGCCGCGCCGCGAGCTGTACCAGCTCGCGCTCGCCCTGGCCCGCGAGGTCGCGCCGCGGTGATGCCCCCGAGCACCAGCGCGCCGATCACCTGGGACGGCGAGCTGCCGCGGCTGGCGGTCGAGCGCTTCACCCTGGCCTCGGGCCTCGAGGTCGTGGTCCACACCGATCGCGCGAGCCCGATGGTCGCGGTGTGGATGGGCTATCGGGTCGGCAGCTCCGACGAGGGCGACGGCGACAGCGGCTTCGCCCACCTGTTCGAGCACATGTTCAAGAACTCGCTGCACCTGGGCGGGCGCCACCACTACCAGATCCTGCGCGAGGCCGGCGCGATCGACGCCAACGCCCAGACCGGCACCGATCGCACCGTGTACCACGAGACCGTGCCGCAGCCGGCGCTGGCCACCGCGCTGTGGCTCGAGGCCGATCGCATGGGCTACTTCCTGCCGGCCCTCGACGACGAGCGCCTGCGCGCGCAGATCGCGGTGGTGCGCAGCGAACGGCGCCAGCGCTACGAGAACGCGCCCTACGGCCCCGAGCGCTTCGCGGTGGCCGAGGCCCTGTACCCCGACGGCCACCCGCTGCGCTACCTGACGATCGGCCGCCACCAGGACATCGCGGCGGCGACCGTCGCGCGGTGCGCGCAGTTCTACCGGACCTGGTACGTGCCGGCCAACGCCACCCTGGTCCTGGCCGGCGACGTCGACGCCGCCGAGGCCGAGGTCGCGTGCGCGCGCTGGTTCGGCTCGTTCCCGCCGTCGGTGCGTCCGTCGCGCCGGACCTGGCCGACGCCGATCGTCACCGGCCGACCGCGCCAGGTCGTCGGCGATCCGCTGGCCGCCCTGGGGCGGGTCCGGCGGGCGTGGATCGGCCCGGTCGCCGACAGCGATGACGCCGCGGCCCTCGAGGCGCTGGCGATCGCCTGGGCCCTGCCGGGCTCGGGGCGGCTGTGGCGAGCCCTGGTCCACGAGCGGCGCTGGGCCCAGCGGGTCGGCGTCGGGGTCACCGCCGGGCGGCTCGGCGGCGAGGTCCACGTCACCGTCGATCTGGCGCCGGGCGCCGATCCGGCAGCGGTCGGCGCGATCCTCGATCAGGCGCTGGCCGCGGTCCACGCTGGCGACGTCGATCCGCGGGCGGTGGCGCGGGCGACCCGACGCCGCGAGGCCGCGCTCCTGTGGCGCCTCGACGGGCTGGCGCGGCGGGCGTCGTTACTCCTGACCGCCGAGCTGACCTCCGGTGGCCCCGACGGGATCGCCCTGGCGATCGCCCGGGCCCGGCGCGTCGACGCGGTGGCGGTGGCGGCGGCGGCGCGACGCTGGCTCGACCCCGACCGCATGGTCGAGGTGGTCACCGAGCCGCGGCGCCTTGTCGCGAGCGCTTGACGTGGGCGGCCCGCGATCTACCGTCGGGCTATGACCGAGTTCGCGCTGGCCATCGACGGCATGCACTGCGGCGCCTGCGTGCGGCGGGTCCAGGCCGCGCTGGCCAAGACCCCCGGCCTGGTGGTCGAGGTGGTCGAGGTCGGGCGGGCGCGCGGCAAGCTCGCCGGCGGCACCGTCGACGCCGCGATCGCCGCGGTCACCGCCGCCGGCTACCCGGCGCGCGTCGAGTAGCGATGGCCGATCCGACGCCGATCACGCTCCCGATCGGCGGCATGACCTGCGCGGCCTGCCAGAGCCACGTCGAGAAGGCCCTGCGCGGTCGCCCCGGGGTCCACGACGTCACGGTCAACCTGGTGACTCGGTCCGCCCACCTGACGATCGATCCTGCGATGGCCGACGTCGCCGCGCTGGTCGCCGCGGTCGACGACGCCGGCTACCACGCCGAGGCGCCGCTGCCCGACGACGACGTGATCGCCCGCCAGCTCGCCGACGATCGCGAGCGCCGGCGCGAGGTCCGGGGCTGGGCGGTGCGCGCCGCGGTCAGCCTGGTGGCCATGGGCGGCGTCATGATCGCGGCGGCGCCGCTGCCCCACGGCCACGATCGCCTGGCCCACGCGCTGGCGCCGCCGATGACCAACGCGGCGCGCGCCCTCGCGCCCGGGCTGTGGGCGATCGCGCCGACCACGCTGGCGATCGCGCTCCTCGTCGTGACCGCGGCGATCGCCGGGCTCGCCGGGTGGCCGATCTGGCGCGCCGGGGTCGCGTCGCTGGTCCGCCGGGCCCCGGCGATGGACGCGCTGGTGACCCTGGGCGCCGCCGCGGCGATGGCGATCTCGGTGGCCTACGTCGCCGGCGCGGGCGGCGGCTTCTACGCCGAGGGCGTCCTCGGCATCCTCGGCTTCGTCGCGGTCGGGCGGGCGATCGAGGCCGCGGCGCGCCGACGCACCACCAGCGCCCTCGACGCGCTGGCCCGGTTGGTCGCGCCGCGCGCCCGGATCGTCGACGACGATGGCGGTGAGCGCGAGCTGGCGACCGCCGACCTGCGCCGCGGAGACCTCTTGGTGATCCGGCCCGGCGAGCGGATCGCCGCCGACGCGGTGATCGAGGCCGGGGCCACCGAGGTCGACGAGGGCCTGGTCACCGGCGAGGCGGTGCCGGTGCCGCGCGGCGTCGGGCAGCGGATCTTGGCCGGCACGATCAACGGTCCGGGCGCGGTGCGGGCCAAGGTGGAGGCCGCCGCCGGCGCCAGCACCGTGGCCAAGATGATCGCCGCGGTCCGCGCCGCCCAGGGCGGTCGCGCGCCGACCCAGCGCCTGGCCGATCAGGTGAGCGCGGTCTTCGTGCCGATCGCGATCGGCCTCGCGCTGGCCACCGCGGTCGGTTGGTTGCTCGCCGGCGCCGACGGCGCGGTCGCCCTCGAGCGCGCCGCCACGGTGCTGGTGATCGCGTGCCCGTGCGCGCTTGGCCTCGCGGTCCCGACCGCGGTCATGGTGGCGTCGGGGCGCGCGGCCCGGCGCGGCGCGCTGATCAAGGAGCCGGCGGTGCTCGAGCGCCTGGCGGCGATCGAGCGGGTGGTCTTCGACAAGACCGGAACCCTGACGGCGGGCGCGCCGACCGTGATCGCGATCGAGGCGGAGGCCGACGCGCTGGCCGCGGCCGCCGCGGTCGAGGCCGGCAGTGAACATCCGCTGGCGCGCGCGGTCGTCGCCGAGGCCCGGGCCCGCGGGCTGGTGGTCGGCGCCGCCGAGGACGTGGTCGCCGTGCCCGGCGCCGGGGTGCGCGGGCGGGTCGGCGGACGCGCGGTCGCGGTCGGTACGCCGGCGCTGATCGCCGCGGCCGGCGGCGCGGCCGGCGCGGCCGCCGCGCTGGCCGATCGCCTGGCGGCCGACGGCGCCACCCCGATGCTGATCGCGATCGACGGCGCGCTGGTCGGCGGGCTGGCGGTACGCGATCCGGTGCGCCCGGACGCCACCGCCGCGGTCGCGGCGCTGACCCGGCGCGGCCTCGCGGTCGCCTTGATCAGCGGCGATCGCGCCGAGGCGGTCGCGCGGGTCGCCCGCGAGGTCGGGATCACCGACGTCGCCGCGGCGATCGATCCGGCCGGCAAGCTCGAGCGGGTCCGGGCCGTGCCCCACACGCTCATGGTCGGCGACGGCTACAACGACGCGCCGGCCCTGGCCGCGGCGGCGGTCGGGGTCGCCCTCGGCACCGGCGTCGACGTCGCCGCGGCGGCCGCCGACGTGACCCTGGTCCGGCCGTCGCTGACGGTGGTAGACGAGCTGGTCGGCATCGGCCGGGCCGCGGTCCGGGCGATGCGGATCAACCTGGCCTGGGCCTTCGCGTACAACCTCGCGGCGCTGCCCTTGGCGGCCGGGCTCCTGGCCGGCTGGGGCCTGGTGGTGTCGCCGATGGTGGCGTCGATGCTGATGGCGATGTCGTCGGTGTCGGTGGTCGCGTCGAGCCTGGTGTTCGCGAGCCGGCGGTAGGGGTGACGGAGGCGGAGGCCGAGACCGAGACCGAGGCGGAGACCGAGGCGGAGACCGAGGCGGAGACCGAGGCCGAGACCGAGGCGGAGGCCGAGACCGAGACCGAGGCAGAGACCGAGGCGGAGACCGAGACCGAGGCGGAGGCCGACACCGAGACCGAGGCGGAGACCGAGACCGAGACCGAGGCGGAGACCGAGACCGAGGATGAGCATCGCCCGCGTGGGCTTGCCGCTCGCGCAGGGCGTGGATAGAGTGACGGCCACACCGGGAGAAGAGCGGCTCGATCGACGATCGAGTGGACGGACGGTGCCCCCCCTGACCCGAGGAGCACGTCATGGCCGGTCCCCCGAGTTCTCTGCCCCCCGAGGCGCGTCGCCCGGTCGTTCGGGTCGTCCGCGCCCTGGCGCGCCCGGTCGAGCGGTTCCTCGCGATCGAGGCCGCCAGCGGCATCGTGCTGTTGATCGCCGCGGCGATCGCGCTTCTGTGGGCCAACTCGCCGGCTGGCGACGCCTACCACGACCTGTGGCACACCCAGGTCGCCGTGGGCTTCGGCGAGCACGTGGTGTCGGCGTCGCTGCACTACGTCGTCAACGACATCTTCATGGCGATCTTCTTCTTCGTGGTCGGCCTCGAGATCCGCCGCGAGCTCCACGGCGGTGAGCTGTCCGAGCTGCGCCGCGCCGCCCTGCCGATCGTCGCCGCGCTGGGTGGGATGATGGTGCCAGCCCTGACCTACGTCGCGCTGGCGCCGGCCGAGGCCCGGGCGGGCTGGGGCGTGCCGATGGCCACCGACATCGCGTTCGCGGTCGGGGTCCTGGCGCTCCTCGGCAAGCGCGTGCCGCCGGCCCTGCGCATCTTGCTCCTCGCCGTCGCGATCATCGACGACATCGGCGCGATCATCGTGATCGCGGTGTTCTACTCGTCGGGGCTGTCGGGGCAGGGCTTCGCGATGGCCGGCCTGGGCATCGCGGCGATCCTGGTACTGCAGGCCCTGGGCGTGCGTCGGGCCCTGGCCTACGTGCCGGCCGGCGCGCTGGTGTGGATCGGCGTCGCCAAGGCCGGCGTCCACCCGACGATCGCCGGGGTCATCATCGGGCTCCTGACGCCGGCCCGGGCCTGGTACGGCGTGCCCCGGTTCCTCGAGGAGAGCCGCCGGCAACTGGCGACCATCGAGGCCGGCGGTGGTCACGGCCACGAGCTCGACCAGCCGATGGCCGAGCTGGCGCGTGCCCACCGCGAGGCCACGCCGCCGGTCGAGCGCATCCTCCACATCCTTCACCCCTGGGTCGCGTACCTGATCATGCCGGTGTTCGCGCTGGCCAACGCCGGCGTGGTCCTCGACGGCCTCGATCTCGGCGCCGCGCCCGGCGCGTTCTTCGGCGTCGTGGCCGGGCTGGTGATCGGCAAGCCCCTCGGCGTCCTGGCGGCCTGCGCGCTGGCGCTCCGCCTCGGCGTCGCGCAGCTCCCGCGCGGCGTCGACATCCGTGGCCTGGTGGTGGTCGGCATGGTCGCCGGCGTCGGCTTCACGATGGCGCTGTTCATCGCCGCGCTGGCGTTCCCGGCCGACCCGACGCTCCACGGCGTCGCCAAGCTCGGCGTGCTGGTGGCCTCGGCGATCGCGGCGATCGGGGCCTTCGCCTACGGGCGCCTGGCCTTGCCGGCGGCACCGTCGGCGGGCGCCGCCGCGACCGCCCACGAGGCCGAGGCCTCAACCCAGGCGTGAGCCACCACCGCCACCACCGCCGCGCCCACCACCGCCACCACGCCCGCCGCCGCCGCCGCGCCGCGCGTCGAGGGCGGCCAGGAGCTCGCCGTCCTTCGCCGTGAGGACGCCGGCGTGGCTGGCGAACAGCGCGTCCTCGCGGCCAGCGTGGGCGCGGTAGCGCGCGGCCGCGTCGCGGACCGCGGCCGCGAAGGTCGCCGCGGTCGCCTGGTCGGGCACCCGCTCGTGCCAGGCCGCGATCTGCTCGGCCAGGGCCGCGAAGCTCGCGATCAGCGCCGGGTGCTCGGCGGTCAACGCCGCCAGGTCGGCGACCGCCGCCGGCGCCGCGGTCGCCAGGGCCGGGAACACCAGCTCGTCCTCGTCGCCGAAGTGGCGCGGCGCCGAGCGCGTGAGGAAGCCGATCGCGTCGATCGCCTCCTCGACGTCGGTCATGCCGCCGACCCCGGAGGCCAGGCGCTCGCCGGCGCCGAGCAGGCCATCGAGGCGCTCGTCGTGCCGGCGGTGAGCGCGATCGAGCTGGGCAAATGCGGTCGCTGGTCGCACGCGATCCATGCCGTGATTGCACCACAGCCTCGGCGCGCCAGCTACACTGCACGCGCCATGGCTTCACCCGTCGTCATCATCGGCAGCGGCCCCGCCGCTCACACCGCCGCGATCTACGCCGCCCGCGCCAACCTCGAGCCGATCCTGTTCGAGGGCTGGATGGCCGGGGGCATCGCCGCCGGCGGTCAGCTCACCACCACCACCGACGTCGAGAACTTCCCCGGCTTCCCCGAGGGCATCGGTGGCCCCGAGCTGACCGACCGGTTCCGCGCCCAGTCGGCGCGCTTCGGCACCGTGATCCACACCGAGACCGTCACCCGGGTCGATCTGTCGAAGCGTCCGTTCACCTACGCGACCGACGAGCGCGAGGGCCAGGCCCAGACCCTGATCATCGCCACCGGCGCGACCGCCAAGCGCGACGACATCCCCGGCACCCGCGACGGCGAGCTGTGGCAGAAGGGGGTGTCGGCGTGCGCGGTGTGCGACGGCGCGCTGCCGATGTTCCGCGGCAAGCCGCTGTTCGTGATCGGCGGCGGCGACTCGGCGATGGAGGAGGCCGGCTTCCTCACCAAGTTCGCGTCCAAGGTCTACCTGGTCCACCGCCGCGACGAGCTGCGGGCGTCGAAGATCATGCAGGACCGCGCGCGCGCGAACGCCAAGATCGAGTTCCTGCTGTCGCACCAGGTCACCGCGGTCACCGGCGGCAACGTCGTGCAACAGGTCGCGGTCCGCGATCTCAAGACCGGCGGCGAGCGGACGATCGACGCGGCCGGGCTGTTCTTCGCGATCGGCCACAAGCCCAACTCGGACTTCCTGGGCGGGCAGCTCGCCCTCGACGACGCCGGCTACATCGTGACGACGCCGGGCTCGACGGCGACCAGCGTGCCCGGCGTGTTCGCCGCCGGCGACGTCCAGGACAAGAAGTTCCGCCAGGCCATCACCGCGGCCGGCTCGGGCTGCATGGCGGCGCTCGAGGCCGAGCACTTTCTGGCGGCGCACTGAGGGCGAGGGCGGAGGCGGAGACCGAGGCGGAGGCGGAGGCCGAGGCCGAGACCGAGGCGGAGGCCGAGACCGAGACCGAGGCCGAGGCGGAGGCCGAGACCGAGACGGAGGCCGAGACCGAGGCCGAGACCGAGACCGAGACCGAGGCCGAGACCGAGACCGAGACCGAGGCCGAGACCGAACCCGAGGCCGAGTCCGAGGCCGAGACCGAGGCGGAGGCCGAGTGGAGTCCGAGTGAGAGGTGCTAGCGGGGCCAGGTGGCGAGGAGGCGGACCAGGGCCCGGGTGCGCTGGGCCAGGGTCGGGACCTCGATGTACTCGTCGTGGGTGTGGAAGCCCTTGCCGCGCGGGCCGAGGGCGTCGATGGCCGGCACGCCGATCGCGCTGACGGTGTTGGCGTCGGAGCCGCCACCCTGGAGCGGGGCCTCGCCGCCGCCGAGGCCCTCGGCGCGGGCGCAGGCCTCGTAGCGCGCCAGGAGCGCCCGCGACGCCTCGCTCGGCTCGAGAGGGGCGCGGCGGATGCCGCCGGTCAGGCGCGTGGTGGTCCCCAGGTCGGCGTCGATCGCGGCGGCCGCGGCGGTCAGCGTCTCGAGGAGCGCGTGGCCATCGACCGCGCGCACGTAGCGGAAGTCGAGCTCGGCGTGGGCGTGCTCGGGCACGGTGTTGGCGCTGGTGCCGCCGGCGGCCAGGCCGACGTTGACCGTGACGCCGCGATCCCAGTCGGTCTGGCGCTGCGCGACGTCGATCATCCGGGCCACCGCCCACAGCGCGTTGCGCCCGTCCCGGAGGTTGTTGCCGGCGTGGGCGGCCCGGCCGGTGACCTCGACGCGGATCTTGCCGGTGCCCTTGCGAGCGACGACGATCTGATCGGTCGCGCGGCCCGACTCGAACACCAGGGCCGCGCCCGCGCCGCGGGCCAGCTCCTCGAGCAGCGGCCGCGAGTGGTTCGAGCCGGTCTCCTCGTCGGCCACCGAGCACAAGGCCAGCGGCAGGTCGACCAGCGCGCCCAGGTCGGCCAGGGCCGCCAGCGCGGTCCGGATCGTCGCCAGGCCGCCCTTCATGTCGAGGACGCCGGGGCCGCGCAGGCGGTCGCCGTCGCGCTCCCAGACCTCGAAGGTCCCGGGCGGAAACACCGTGTCGTGGTGGCCGATCATGACCACCCGGGCCTCCGGCGCGGCGCGCGCCCAGGCCGGCGTGGTCCACACCAGGTGATCGCCGACGCCATCGCCGGCGAGCCGACGCGCGGTCAGGCCGGGCAGGGCGAAGCCGGCGAGCAGCTCGTCGGCGACCTGATTACAGCCGGCGACGTTGCCGGTGTACGAGTTGATCTTCACCCAGCGCTCGAGCAACGGCAGGAGCTCCGCGGCGCGGGCGTCGGCGGCGGCCAGCGCGCGGTCGACGAGGTCGGTCATCGCGCGCCAAGGTAGCACCTCGACCGCCGTCGGCGGCGCTGGTACAACGCCGCCACCATGGCTCGCAGGTTCAAGGCCGCCATCATCGGCGGCAGCGGTTACGGCGCCGGCGAGATGCTGCGCCGCCTTCTGTTCCACCCCGAGGTCGAGATCGCGCGGGTCGCGTCGATCGATCACGTCGGCAAGCCGGTGTGGCACGCCCACCCGCACCTCACCGGCCTCACCGACCTGGTGTTCGAGGACCTCGCCCCCAAGGACGCGGCCGCCGGCTGCGACGTCGCGCTCCTGGCCCTGCCGCACAAGGTCACCGCGGCCAAGGTCCCGGAGCTTCTCGCCCTGGGCGTGAAGATCGTCGACATGTCCGGCGACTTCCGGCTGACCGACGCCGCGACCTACCAGAAGTTCTACGGCAACGCGCACCCGCACCCCGAGCTCCTCGGCACCTTCGTCTACGGCCTGCCCGAGCTCAACCGCGAGCAGATCAAGGCGTCGTCGCGGATCGCCTCGCCGGGCTGCTTCGCGACCACGATCGAGCTGGCGCTCCTGCCGCTGGCCAAGGCCGGGCTCCTGAGCGGCGCCACCGCCCACGTCGTCGGCATCACCGGTTCGTCGGGCTCGGGGGCCGCGCCCCAGGAGGGCACGCACCACCCGGTGCGCGCGGTCAACCTGAAGACCTACAAGCCCCTGGTCCACCAGCACACTCCGGAGATCCTCGAGACGCTGGCCGCGGCCGGCGCCACCGACGTCGCGCTGCGCTTCACGCCGGTGTCGGCGCCGCTATCGCGCGGCATCTTCGTCACGGTCTACCTCGAGCTGCCGGCCGAGGCCGTCGACGAGCGACGCCTGGCGGCGCTCTACGACGACGCCTACCGCCACGAGCCCTTCGTGCGCCGGCCCACCACCCGCCTGCCCGAGGTCGCGGCGGTGTCGGGCTCGAACTACGCCGAGGTCGGCTTCGCGGTCGGCGAGCCGGCCGGCGCGACCCGCACGGTCGTGTGCTTCGCCGCCACCGACAACCTGATCAAGGGCGGCGCCGGTCAGGCGATCCAGAACATGAACCTGGTGCTCGGCCTCGACGAGCGCCTCGGCCTGCAGGACCCCGGGGGCTGGCCGTGACCGCGGCCCGGCCGATCGTCGTCAAGCTCGGCGGCGAGGTGGTCGGCGGCCCGGTCGGCGCCGCGGTCGCCGCCGACGTCGCCGCGCTGGTCGCCGGCGGCGCGCGGGTGGTCGTAGTGCACGGCGGCGGCCCCCAGGCCACGTCGCTGCAGAAGGCCCTGGGGATCGAGGCCAAGATCGTCGGCGGCCGGCGCATCACCGACGCCGCGACCCTCGACGTCATGAAGATGGTCGTGGCCGGCAAGGTCAACGTCGATCTGTGTGGCCAGCTCATGGCTGCCGGCGCCCGCCCGGTCGGCCTCCACGGCGCGTCGAGCGGCGTGGTGCGCGGCGTCAAGCGGCCGCCGCGGGTGGTGTCGGGCGGTGGTCCCGACCCCATCGACTTCGGCCTGGTCGGCGACATCACCGGCTTCGATCACGCGCTCCTCGAGCTGTTGCTCGACGCCGGGCACGTGCCGGTCCTGGCGTGTCTGGCCGCCGACGCCAGCGGTCAGGTCTACAACGTCAACGCCGACATCGTCGCCAACCAGGTCGCCAGCGCGCTCGGCGCCGCCCACCTGATGCTGGTCACCTCGGCCCCCGGGGTCCTCCGCGACGTGAAGGATCCGTCCTCGCGCCTGCGCACGCTCACCGTGGCCGAGGCCCGGGCCGCGATCGCCGACGGCACCGTCACGGGCGGCATGATCCCCAAGCTCGAAGAGTCGATCGCCGCGCTGGGCGACGGCCGGGTCGGCGCCCTGCACATCGTGGGCGAGGTCGGCCCCGGCGACCTGCGGCGCGAGCTCGCCGAGCCGGGCGCCCTCGGCACCGCGCTCCTGCCCTGAGGGCCCGCGAACGAACCACGCGGCCGAGCTCGCGGCCGCTACCCACGCCCGCCGCCCGCGCTCAGATGAACGCCAGCCAGTGGTCGTGCTTGGTGTCCGAGCCCTTCACGATCTGGAAGAAGGTGTCCTGCAGGCCCTTGGTGATCGGCCACTCGCCGCGGCCGATCCGCCGGTGATCGATGTCGCGCACCGGGGTGATCTCGGCGGCGGTGCCGGTCAGGAAGACCTCGTCGGCGGTGTACAGCTCGTCGCGGGCGATCATGTCCTCGACGACCTCGACGCCGCGCTCGCGCAGGAGCTGGATCGCGGTGTCGCGGGTGATGCCCGCCAGGATGGCGGCCGAGGTCGGCGGGGTGCGGACCACGCCGTTCTTCACGACGAAGATGTTCTCGCCGGTGCCTTCGGCGACGTAGCCCTGAGGGTCGAGCATGAGGGCCTCGTCGAAGCCGCTCTTGAGCGCCATGCGCTTGGCCAGGACCGAGGTCACGTACTGACCGCAGATCTTGCCCTTGTTCATGACCGCGTTGCCGTTGGACCGGGTGAAGCCCGAGACCATGCACTTGATGCCCTTGCGCATGCCGTCGTCGCCCAGGTAGGCGCCCCACTCGAAGGCCGCGATCATCGACCGCACCGGCGGCTCGAAGGAGCCGAGGCCGAGCGCGCCGGAGCCCAGGTAGATCAGCGGCCGCAGGTAGGCGAAGGCCATCTTGTTGGCGCGCAGCACGTCGGCGCAGCCGGTCATGATCTGCTCGCGGCTAAACGGCACGTCCATCGTGCAGATCAGCGCCGAGTCGAACAGCCGATCGATGTGCTCGCGCAGGCGGAAGATCGCGGTCTTGCCGTCGGCCCGCTGGTAGGCGCGGATCCCCTCGAAGGTGCCGACGCCGTAGTGCATCGTGTGCGCCAGCATGTGATCGACGGCGTCGTCCCAGGAGACGAGCTTGCCGTCGAGCCAGATCGAGTCGACCTTCTTGATGCCCATGTCGGCTGCTTACCAACCTCGAGGGGATGGATCAAGGCGACCGACCGATACAGATCCGTCGACGATCGGGCGGACTTTCCGTCGCGGCGCGTCATGCGCAGACGGTTACGCACGCGAAGCCGGTCACGCACGCCATTGACAGCGGTCACCACGCGTCTTACCAAAGGCGCGGTTTTCCAACGCCATGCGCGACCTCTATGAAGTTCTCGGCGTCGCCAAAGACGCCAGCGCCTCCGACATCAAGAAGGCGTACCACCGGTTGGCCAAGCAGTACCACCCGGACCTCAACCCCGGCGACAAGGCCGCGGAGGAGAAGTTCAAAGAAGCGGCCAACGCCTACCAGGTGCTGTCCGACGAGGAGCAGCGCGCGCGCTACGATCGGTTCGGGCCCGACGCGTTGCGCGCCGGCGGCGGTGGGCCGGGCGGCACGGGCTTCAACTCAGTCGAGGACATCTTCTCGGCCTTCGGCGACATGTTCGGCGACTTCTTCGGCGGTCGGACGTCGGGGGGGCGCCGCACCGCGCGGGGGGCCGACCTGCGGGTCGACCTCAAGCTGTCGTTCGCCGAGGCGGTGTGGGGCACCAACAAGGAGCTGAAGGTCGCGCGCGACGTGCCGTGTGGCACGTGTCAGGGCTCGGGGGCGCGCGCCGGCACCAAGCCCGAGACCTGCTCGTCGTGCAACGGCCGCGGCCAGGTGGTGCACAGCCAGGGCTTCTTCATGGTCCAGAGCGTGTGCCCGCGCTGCCGCGGTGAGGGCAAGGTCGTGCGCGAGGCGTGCGTCGAGTGCAACGGCCGCCGGGTGCAGAGCGAGACCTCGACCCTGGCGGTGACCGTGCCGCCCGGCGTCGACGACGGCCAGACCTTGCGCCTGGCCGGCAAGGGCGAGGTCGCGCCCGGCGGCGGCACGCCCGGGCACCTCTATGTCGTCCTCCACGTGGTCGGCGACGAGCGCTTCCAGCGCGACGGCGAGGACATCCTCACCGAGGTCCCGGTCAGCTTCGTCAAGGCCGCCCTCGGCGGCGAGGTCGAGGTGCCGGTGCTCGACGACAACTGCGAAGGCACGACCACCGTCGAGATCCGCCCCGGCACCCAGCCCGGCGATCACGTCGTGCGCAAGGGCGCCGGGGTGCCGCGCATCGGCAAGACCGGGCGCGGCGATCAGGTCGTGCGGTGGAAGGTCGAGATCCCGACCAAGCTGTCGGGCAAGGCCAACGAGCTTCTGCGCGAGCTGGCGGTCGAGCTGGGCGAGGACGTGAAGGGCAAGAAGGGCGGTCTGTTCTCGCGGCTGAAGAAGTAGCGGGCGCGGCGGGCGCGGCGGGCGCGGCGGGCGCGGTGTGCGGGGCTCCCGACGGCGGACGGGGCCCCAGGTTGTCGACCGCGGGTAGCGCGGCCCCACCCTGGGCGCGTGACGTAAGTGGCGAGAACGACCACCGGCGCGGGCTGGCATGGCGGCTGCACTAGGGCTCGAGGGTCCGGGGCGCTCCATGCGTCCCCCCGAATCCCCCCGCTCTCCCCGCGAAAGGTCCTCCCATGTCGAACTTCACCGCGATCGATCTCGATGTCCTCGGCTCTGTCACCGGCGGCGCCGGCGACGCGCCCAACACCGCCCGCACCAAGGTCGACGGCAACATCGGCGTGACCTACAAGGACACCAAGGTCGGGGTCCAGGGCGGCTACGAGACGAGCACCGCGCGCACCAACCCGGCCGAGTGCGCGGCCCAGGTCCGCGCCGCCGGCGGCGACGCGGCCCAGATCCTCGACTGCTTCAAGTCGGCCAAGTAGCCCACGCCCGCGCTCCACGCCACCTCCACCACCGAGGTCTTCCATGTCGAACTTCGCTGCGATCGAGCTGTCCGCCCTCGAGGCCGTCACCGGCGGCAACGGTGCCGCGCCCAACCAGACCACCACCAAGGCCACCGGCAACCTCGGCGTGACCTACAAGGGCACGCAGGTCGGCGTCCAGGGCGGCTACGAGTCGAGCACCACCCGGACCAACCCGGCCGAGTGCGCGGCCCAGGTCCGCGCCGCTGGCGGCTCGCCGTCCCAGATCCTCGACTGCTTCAAGCCCCAGGGGCAGTGAGCCGGCCATGGAGATCATCCCCCTCGACCTGCTCGCCGCCGTCGTCGGTGGCGCCGGTGAGAACGTGACCAAGACCGAGGTCTCGGGCAGCGTCCTCGGCCAGCGCGCCACCGTCCGCACCGAGACCCGCGTCCCCGACAGCGCGGCCTGCCGCGCCGAGATCAAGCAGGCCTGCGACGACACCAACCGCGGCTGGCTCGGCGTCGATCGCGCCGCCGCCGGCCAGTGCTTCCTGAACAACATCCCGAACTGCCCCAAATAGGCCCCACCGCCCCTGCCTCCGTCACCGTCACCGTCACCGTCACTGCCTCCGTCTCGGCCTCGGTCTCTGCCTCGCCCTCGGCCTCGGTCTCGGTCTCGGTCTCGGTCTCGGTCTCGGTCTCGGCCTCGGCCTCGGCCTCGGCCTCCGTCTCCGTCTCCCGTACGTCTCCGTCTCCGCCTCAACCGCGCGCGTCTCGGCGGCCTGCGCTGGAACCCCACCGCTCGAGGTCATGGCGCGGGGTCTCCCGACCCTCACGCAGCACCACCAGCGCCCCAGCGGGGCGCGTCTCGGGTGGGGGACCCGCCGGGGACCTGGCCCCGGCGGGGGAGGGTTTGGTGACAAACCCTCCCAAAAAAGCGGACCGGAGGGACGCGTCTCGGAGAGGAGGCTCGCCAGGGCTTCGCCCTGGCGAGGAGAGGTCTGGTGACAGACCTCTCCAGAAAATTCAGTTCATCTCCGCCCGCTCCGCCAGGACCTCGAGCACCTCGTCGACGAAGTCGTCGGGCGGGACGAACTCGTAGTGCTCGTCGGTCTCGCGGGTCGGCAGCGTGCGCAGGGTGTCGTCGCGCCACCAGTACAGGTTGGGCGTGATCGCCCCCGGCCCCTCGCCGTGGAGGTTGGCCGCCATCACCACCATCGCGTCGAGGGCGCGCAGGCTGTTGGCGTCGCCGATGACGTGCCACAGGAGGGTGTGGCGGTTGGGCACCGCGGCGATCACGCCGAGCGGCGCGTCGTCGGTGACGAAGTCGCGCAGGAGCAAGAGGTTCGACGCCACGAAGTAGCTGTCGCCGGTCATCGCCCGCACCATCGCGCCGCCGCCGACGTCGACCTCTTCGATCGGCGCCCGCTCGGTGCGCCGCTGGTTGGCCAGGGCCTGGTAGTACAGCTCCTCGGGCGACACGCCCCAGCGCGGCACGGTCTCGCCGGTGACCGTGACGACGTTCGACGGCAGGTCGTAGCAGAGGACCGCGGTCAGATCGTCGGCGACGTCGTGGAGCACGAAGTGGTCGGTGCCCGGCGTGAACGTGTCGCGCGCGTACAGGCGCAAGCGGAGCAGCGGCCGGGCGGCGTTGAGATCGCCGCCGAGCTGCGCGGCGAGCGCGCGATCGCCGCGACCGGCGACCAGGGCGTCGAAGTGCGAGGCGATGACCTCGGGGTAGCTGCCGGGCGTCGAGGCGTGGCAGAGCTGCGCCAGGTTGGTCAAGCCTAGGGCCTCGTCCTCGTCGGAGCCCCAGCGTCCCCACAGGACGCCGTCGTCGACGCGGTACGGGCTGCCGCGCCGGACCAGCTCGGCGACGAGGGCCACCGCGAAGTCGCGCCACTCGCCGTCGGTCATGAACTTGGCCCAGGCCGGCCGCGCGTCGGGATCGAGGTCGGTCACGCGACCTCGCGGCAGCCGTCGGCCCGGCGCGGATCAATCGAGGAACAAGGCATGGACCGCCATGAGATCGGGGCGAGCGGTGAACACCGGCGCGCCCCGGTCGAGGGCGGCGCACTGGCCGGTGCGGAACGACGGAAACGCCGGGCGGCCGGTGACCAGCGCGCCGAGCATCGAGATCGTCGGCTCGTGGCCGACCACGGCGACCGCGCGGCCGCGGCCGGGCAGGGCGTCGACCACCACCCGCGGGTGGCAGCCGGGCGCCAGGCCGGGCTCGACCTCGACGAAGCCGAGGAAGTCGAGGCCGGCGGCGACCAGCTCGGCGGTCTGGACCGCGCGCGGCAACGGCGAGGTGATGACGGCGTCGAGCTCGACCCGCTGCTCGCGCAGGAGGCGGGCCAGACCGCGGGCGGCCTCGCGCCCACGCGCCGACAGCCAGCGCGCGGCGTCGCTGCCGGCGACGTCCTCGGGCACCGCGTCGGCGTGCCGGATCAGGTAGAGCAACAAGCTCCTCGAGCATCCCGTGGGGGCCGGGCGCTGTCAACGCGCCGGCCGACGGTCACGGCGCCGGGATGAGCTCGGGCGGGATCGGGTTGGGCATGGTCGGGACGCCGCCGCCGTCGAGCCAGGTGTAGACGAAGTAGCTGGCCAGCACGCGCTTGGAGTAGTTGCGGGCCTGATCGTCGACGATGGCCTCGATGAACTCGTCGGCTGGCCAGGTGCCGCGCAGCCGCATCCACCGCCGGACCGCGCCCTCGCCGGCGTTGTACGACGGCGGCACGAGGTGGATGAAGCCCTTCCAGTTGGCGACCAGGAAGCCGAGGAAGCGGGCGCCGATCGTGACGTTCTTCTCCGGGTCGCGCAGGTTCTCGGGCGTCGGCGCGATGCCGGTGCCCTTGGCGAACCGGGTCGCGGTCGAGTTGATCATCTGGGTCAGGCCGATCGCGTTGGCGTAGGACTCGAGGGTCGGCGTGAAGGCGCTCTCCTCGCGGACGATGCCCTGGAGCAGCGCCACCGGCGCGCCGTTCTTGCTCGCGTGGGTCGCCAGCAGGTCGCGGTAGGCCGGCGGGTAGGCGATGCGCCAGCGCGCGGCGTTGGCGCCCACCGGCCAGGTCCGCTTGTAGTCGAGGATGTGCCAGCGGGTCGGCCAGTGCGACGACGGATAGCGTCCCGCGCGATCGTAGAGCCAGGCCATCGCCCACAGCTTCTCGATCCGATCGGGGTCGTCGACCCGCTTCTTGTCGGTCGGCGGATCGAGGCCGAGGAGGCGCAGCTCGGCCTCGGCCGGGTCGCCCAGGCCCAGGCGGATGAAGGCGACCGCGCGCGCGAACCCGGCGGTGGCGTACTCGGGTCGCGGCTTCCACTGGAAGGCCGGCGCGGTCGGATCGAAGCCGGCGGGCGCCGTGGTCAGCTCGCTGAGCAGGGCGGTGAAGCGCGCCGGGTCGGCCTCGCGGATGCGGTTGAGCGCGAGCATCGCGTAGTACGTGACCGGGTAGGTGCGGACCGCGTCCTCCCAGGCCGCCACGGCGGCGGCGCGCTGACCGCGGCGGGCCTCGGCCCGGCCGATCCAGTACTGCGGCTGGCCCTCGGCCCAGTAGTTGTCGTCGATCGGCGCGGCGGCGATCTGCTGCCGCCAGTAGGCGATCGCGCGGGCGTCGTCGCCGGCCCGGAAGGCGCGCCAGCCGAGCCGCCACAGGGCCTCGGCCCGCATGTCGCCGGCCGGGAACCGCTTGGGCAGATCCTCGAGGGTCGCGGTGACCTTGGCGTCGTCGCCCAGGTCGGCGTACTCCTCGGCCGAGCGCAGGAGCGCGTCGTCGGCGTAGCTGTGGTTGGGATCGACCGCGGCGGCGGCGCGGTAGCGCTCGATCGCGGTGCGATGATCGCCATTGAACGCCAGCGAGCGGCCGGCCTGGTAGTAGGCGCGGATCGTGAGGTCCTTGTCGCCGGCGGCCTCGCACAGGGCGACCGCCTCGTCGAAGCGCGGCGCCGCGGCCTTGCGATCGCGAGCCTTGAACAGGCTCTGGGCCCGGTGGTACGCGGCGACGCAGCGATCGGCCGCGGCGGCGTCGGCCGCGCTCAACGCGTCGGCGTAGGCGGCCTCGGACTCGGCGTTGCGCATGGCGTCGAACAGCGCCTTGGCGCGCGTCAGGCGCTCGGCCGCGGTCAGCGGCGGCAGCGGCCCGGTCTTGGCCAGCGCGGTCAGCCGGGCCGAGGCCTTGGTCGCCCACGACGACAGCGGATCGTCGACGGTGATCGCGCGGTACAGCGCCGCCGCCTCGGGGCCGGTCGCGCCGCTGGCCTCGAGGGCCTCGGCCTGGCGGAACCGCGCCTCGCTCTTGCGGATGCCCTTGGGGCGGCGCGCCAGGTAGTCGCCGTAGTGGGCGGCGATCGCGGCCTGATCGCCGGCGCCGCGCAACAGATCGCCGACCAGGAGCTCGGCGTCGGCGCCGACGATGCTGGCCGGATCGACCGCGCGGGCGCGGGCCAGGGCGGCGCCGCCGTCGCGGGCGAAGTAGCGGCTGCGGGCCTCGTGGTAGTTCAGGTAGTCGGCCAGCTCGGGCAGGAGCGCGCGGGCGCCGGCGAAGGCGTCGGCCGCCTGGGCCCACTGCTTGCGCTCGGCCATCGCGACCCCTGCCAGGAGCAGGGCGCGTCCACGCTGCAGCGGATCGGTCTGGGTCAGGGCCAGGGCCGAGAACCCGACCGCGGCGGCCGCCCAGTCCTCGCGGACCAGGGCGGCGGCGGCCGGCTCGCCGGCGAAGTACGGGCGGCCCAGCTCCTCGGTCAGCGCGGCGGTCGGCGGCCCGGGGGGCGCATCGATCGCGGCGTCGACCGGCCCGGCGTCGGCGGCGCCGGCGCTCGGCCCCGGGGTGCTGGTGCGGTGACGCTGGGCGTCGTCGCTGCCGCAGGCGACCGACGCGAGGACGACGAGGAGCGCGGTCGGCTTCATGAGCGGACCCTAACAACGGCGATCGGCAGCGGCAAATTCCCCGTCGCCGTCGGCGCCCGCGCGACGCGGTCAGCGATGGCCGCGGCCGTGCCCGCGACCGCGGCCCCGACCGCCGTCGCGGCCGTCGCGATCGTCGTCGCGCGCGTCGAGGCCCCAGACCTCGACCTGGGCGCGACCGCCGCCCGGCAGGTTGCCGTAGCGGAAGTGGACCTTGTCGATCTTCCGGGCGCCGCCGGGCAGATCGATCACCCGGCTCTGCGTGCCCGGGCCAAAGACGTGGCGCAGGTTGGGCGAGAACGTCGTGCCATCGCCAAACTCGAACACCACGTCGAACACCTCGAGGGCCGAGTGCTCGACGACGATGGCGACCGCGCGGTAGCGGTCGCGCTTGCCGCGGACCTTGATGTGATCGCGATCGACCCGGCCCTCGACCCAGCGCTCGCCGAGCTTGTCCCAGTCGCTCGAGCGGTCGAACGCGCGATCCGAGCGATCATCGGCGCGCTCGCCGGGGCGGACCGGCGGCGCGGGCTGGACGACCGGCGGCGGCGGCCCGACAACCGGAGGCGGCGGCGGCGGTTGCGGCGGCGGGGCTGGCTGGATCACCGGCGGCGGTGGCGGCGGCCCGGGCTGCGGCGGCGGCTGCGGCTGCGGCTGCGGCTGTGGTCCCGCGGCGACGTAGACCGGTCCGGGGGCCGGATCGGGAGTGGCGGCGATGCACGCCGAGGTGGCGATCGCGGCGAGGCCGGCGACGAGGGAGGCGAGGGTGCGCATGGCGGCAGTGTAGCTCGGGGACCTCCGATCGCGGGCCTCGGCAACTTGCTGAGGCCGCGGCGCCGGCGCACCATCGCGTGATGAGGACCGGCATCGCCCGCACCACCGATGATCTCTTGATCGAGGTCGAGTTCGAGGATCACGTCGCCGAGCGCTGCTCCTCGGCCGACTCGGCCAAGAAGATCGGCGTGGCCTACGCCGGCCTCCAGGGCGTGCTCGAGAAGATCGCGCAGCCGTTCATCGCCACGTATCGCACGCTGTCGACCAACGTCGAGCTGGCCGAGGCCGAGATCAAGCTCGGCCTCGCGTTCGAGGCCGAGGGCGGCATCATCCTGGTCAAGTCCAAGGGCAGCGCCAACCTCGAGGTCACGTTGAAGCTGCGTCCGGTCAAGCCGCAGTCCTAGATGACCGACTGGACTCGCCACGTCGTCCTCTTGTCGAGCGCCAACGGCAAGGCGCACGGCTCCGGCTTCGTCGTCCGCCGGGCCGGCGCGGTCGCCCACGTCGTGACCTGCGCCCACGTGGTCGCCGATCTCGGCGACGGCCTCGAGGCCAACGGTCGCCCGGCCAAGGTGCTGTGGGACGGCACCAAGAGCGGCATCGACCTCGCGGTGATCGCCGCCGAGGGGCTGACCGAGGAGCCGCTCACGCTCAGCCGGCGCGCTGCGGTCGGCGACGCGGTGGTCGCGGTCGGCTTCACCCAGGTCGATCGCGGCCGGCGCGCGACCGCCCGTGCCGCGACGATCCGCGAGGCCACCCAGCTCACCTACGACCCCGCCGCGGTCGTCAAGAAGCACGCCGGCTGGCTCTTGGCGCTCGACGGCGAGGCGGTCACCGACGGGTTCTCGGGTGGGCCTGTGGTCGCGGCCGACACCGGCCTGGTGATCGGCGTGCTCGGGCTGCGCGGCGCCGACACCGCCGACGCGATCGCGATCGGCAACCTGGCGGCCTGGGCCGACGCGCCGCCGGCGGTGAGCGGCGTCGGCGAGCAGCTCGAGGCGTGGCGGCGGAGCGACCGCTGGGTCCGCCTCGCGGCCCTGGCGCTGGCGGCGCTCCTGGTCGCGACCGTGGGCGCGTTGATCGTGGTGATGGCCGGCCGCGACGAGCGGCCGATCACGATCGAGACGCCGCGGATCTGGAACGGCTCGGTCTTCGCCAGCACCGGCGCGCCGCCCGAGCTGGTGTGGGTGCCGGCGGTCGGCGGGTGGCAGCTCTCGCTGAACCGCTTCCGCGCCGGCGATCGGCTCTGTCTCGAGCCGCGCGGTCTGGCCGCGGTGGCCGCCCCCGACGTCCTCAACCTGGGCGGGGCGCTGCGCGGGCTCCTGGTCAAGCACGCCGCCGCCGGTGGGCCCCTGGCGCAGCTCCGGCGCTCGGTACCGGCGCCGGTCTTGACCGACGCCAACCGATTTCGGTTCGGCTGGGTCGGGCCCGAGGGTGGACCCGGCGCCGACCCGGTGCTCGACGGCTGTCGGCTGCGCCCCGACGTCGACTGGGGGGCGCTCCTCGGGACCGAGCTGACCGACCTCGGCTACAGCGATCTCCCGCTGCGCGACCCGGTGGCGGTCCTGGCCGAGGATCGCCGCGCGGTCGACGACCTCCGGGTCCTCGGGGCGCGGCGCGAGTGGGTGATGACCGCCGACGGCCACCTGGCCTTCGTGGTCAACGACGCGGTCGTGACCGATCGCTTCGCGCCGGCGCGGCCGCTGTGCACCGACGCCACCCGGGCGCGGGCCGCCGCCGAGCGAGCCCTGGCCGCCGATCTCGCGCACAACCTGGCGGTCCAGCCCCCGGCCCTGGCCGCCTACGGCGACAACGCCGGCGGCTTCATGGTCGCGATCCGTCGCGGCGCGTGCCCGGCGGCGTCGACGATGCGCACCCGGCCGTAGCCCGCCGCCCGGTCGCTCACCAGGGCAGCGACGGCAGGCCGCCGGCGATCGAGCCCTGATGGCGGAGATCGACGGTGAGGTCGCCGAGCTGGGTCGAGAAGTGCAGCCGCACCGCGAGCTGGTAGTCGCGCGCCCCGCGGGCCAGCGCCGCGGCCGCCGCGGCGGCGTTGGCCAGGTCGATGCGCAGCGCGGTAGTCACCGGCGCGCTGCCCATGGCCGGGATCGTGGTCTGGGCGGCGACGCGGCCGCTGACCGCGGCGGCGCCGGCGATCGCCAGCTCCCAGTCGATGCCGGTGAGCGGCAGGCCGAAGCTGTTGGGGTTGGAGACGTCGAGAGCCAGCTCGCCCTCGAGGGCGGTCAGCGACGCGATCGAGATCGAGGCGCCGCGGACCACCGCGGTCGGCTTCTCGACCGGTCGGGTCAAGAAGCAGGCGGACAGGGGCGCGAGGAGGACGAGGAGGAAGGCGAGTCGACGCAGCGGCGCGGGCATGTCCCGGGCCTGAGCAAGGCGCGGGCCGCCGCGTCGGCGCCGGGGTTTCGCCGGCTTCGCGGGGCCGGCTGGGCCGAGCGCGTGAACGCGGCTTCACGACCGCGGCGGCGGTGCGTCGGTCGGCGGCTGTCGCCCGGGTGTCAGATCGCTCGCGTACCTTCCGCGGCCGTGCGCATCCTCGGCATCGATCCCGGCAGCCGCGTGTGCGGCTACGGCGCCATCGCGGTCGAGGGCGCGGTGCTGCGCTACCTCGAGTGTGGCGTCGTGACCGCGCCTGCCGATCACCCGGCCGAGGCTCGCCTGGGCGAGATCGCCCGCGGCCTGGGCGAGGTGGTCGACGAGCTGGCCCCCGCGGTGGTGGCGATCGAGGACGTGTTCGCCCGCATCAACCTGCGCTCGGCCCTGGCCCTGGCCCAGGCCCGCGGCATGGCCCTGGCCGTGGTCGGCCTGCGCGGCCTGCCGGTGGCGTCGTACCCGGCGCCCCAGGTGAAGAAGATGATCACCGGGGGTGGCCGGGCGGGCAAAGAGCAGGTCGCGCGCATGGTGGCCGCGCTGGTCGGCCTGCGGACGCCACCGCGCGCCGACGCCGGCGACGCCCTCGCCCTGGCGATCGCCCACGCCCGGACCCTGGCGGCGGAGGCCGCCGCGCCGCGGGTGGTGTCGGCGGTGCGGACGGCACCGGAGGCCCGATGATCGGTCAGCTCCGCGGCACGCTGGCAGCGCGTCTGCCCAACAACCACGTCATCGTCGACTGTGGCGGGGTCGGCTACGAGGTCGCGTGCTCGGGCTACACCCTGGCCGCGCTGCCCGAGGTCGACGCGCCGGTGACCCTGCGGGTGTTCACCCACGCCCAGGAGAACAAGATCGCGCTCTACGGCTTCTTCACCACCGCCGAGCGCGAGCTGTTCGACTACCTGATCACGGTGAAGAACGTCGGGCCGTCGACCGCGATGGCGATCCTGTCAGGTGGCGCCGAGCCGCGGGCGATCGCCGAGCTGATCGCCAAGGAGGACACCGCCGGCCTGACCAAGATCAAGGGCGTCGGCAAGAAGACCGCCGAGCTCCTGGTGGTCGAGCTGCGCGAGAAGTGTGAGCTGTTGCTCCTGTCGTGGAACGCCGCCGGCGGCCCGCGCCCGGTGGCCGCAGTGGCCGGCGCGCGCCGCGGTCGCCACCCGATGCTCGACGAGGTCGCCGCGGCCCTGGTCGGCCTGGGCTGGAAGCCCCTCGAGGCGGAGGCCGCGGTCGGCGAGCTCGCGGTCGGTCCCGGGATCACCCTCGAGATGCTGGTGCGGGCCGCGCTCCGCAACATGCCGCGGTAGGCTGCCTCGCGATGGCCCGCAAGAAGCACGTCGACGAGCCCGCGGCCGAGGCGCCCGAGGCCCGCGAGATCGCGGCGGCCGAGCGCGGCAGCGAGCGCGCCTGGCAGGCGGCGCTGCGCCCCAAGTCCTTCGCCGACTACATCGGCCAGCGCGAGCTGATCGACAACCTGCGGGTCAGCGTCCAGGCCGCGCGGGAGAACGGTTGGCCCCTCGATCACTTCCTGTTCGCCGGGCCGCCGGGCCTGGGCAAGACCACCCTGGCCAACGTGATCGCCAACGAGCTGGGCGTGAACCTGGTCGTGACCAGCGGCCCGGCGATCGATCACAAGGGCATGCTGGCCTCGCTCCTGACCTCGCTCGGCGAGCGCGACGCCCTGTTCATCGACGAGATCCACCGGCTGTCGCCGATCGTCGAGGAGAACCTCTACCCGGCCATGGAGGACTTTCGCTTCGATCTGTTCATCGGCGACGGCCCCCACGCCAAGGCCATGACGATCCAGCTCCCGCGCTTCACGCTCCTGGGCGCGACCACGCGGATGGGCCTCCTGTCGGCGCCGCTCCTCGATCGCTTCGGCTTCCACTGGCAGCTCCGCTACTACGACCTGGCCGACATGACGGCGATCGTCCGGCGCAGCGCGCGCCTGATCGCGGTCGCGGTCGACGACGGTGGCGCGGTCGAGATCGCGCGCCGGGCCCGCGGCACGCCGCGCATCGCCAACCGCCTCTTGCGCCGGGTCCGGGACTTCGCCGCCGTCGAGGGTGACGGTGCGGTGACCGGGGCGATCGCCGCCGGGGCGCTCGATCGCCTGGCGGTCGATCACGCCGGCCTCGACACCCTCGATCGCAGCTACCTGGCGGTGGTGTGCGAGCGCTTCGACGGCGGCCCGGTCGGCATCGAGGCGATCGCGGCCTCGCTGTCCGAGGAGCGCGGCACGCTCGAGGAGGTGGTCGAGCCGTTCCTCTTGCAGGTCGGGTTCATCGCGCGGACCCCGCGCGGGCGGGTCGCGACCGCGGCCGGCTACGCCCACATCGGCTTGGCGGCCCCGGCCAAGGCCCCGAGCGGCGGGAGTCAAGGGCGGCTGTTCTAGGGACGAGGCGGAGGCGGAGGCCGAGACCGAGACCGAGACCGAGACCGAGACCGAGACCGAGGCCGAGACCGAGGCCGAGGCCGAGGCCGAGGCCGAGACCGAGGCCGAGACCGAGACCGAGACCGAGACCGAGACCGAGACCGAGACCGAGACAGAGGCGGAGGCGGAGACCGAGACCGAGGCCGAGACGGAGGCCGAGGCCGACGGGGGCGACGGGCGTAACCGCGGCCGGGGCACGGGCGTCCCAGCCTGTGTCACTCGTTCGACTCACGCGCTGCGCGGGCGTCCTCGGCGTCGCAGTGACCGCGGCGTGGCCGCGGGCCGCGACCGCCGAGTCGCTGGCGGAGCTCCTGGCTGCGGGGCGTCGCAGCGGCCTCGAGCTCGCCGAGGCGCGGGCGAGCGCCGACGTCGCGGCGGCGGCGGTCGACGTGGCCCGCGCGCCGCTGTGGCCGACCCTCGAGGTCGGCCTGGGCTACGCCTTGAACCAGGACCCGGCGTCGTTTCCGCTCGGCACCGAGACCATCACGATCGTGCCGCGCCATCAGCTCGACGCCCGGGTGGCCCTGACCGTGCCGCTCTACGATCCGAGCGCGCGCGCCGCGGTCGCGGTCGCGGTCGCCGACCGCGCGGTCGCCACCGCCCAGCTCGCGGTGGCCGAGCGGGCCAGCGATCGCGTCATCGTCCGCGCGTACTACGCCTGGGTCGGCGGCGCCGCCGCGGAGGCCGCGGCGGTCAACGCGCGGGCGGTCGCGGTCGACAACCTGGCGGTGGTCGAGCGCCGGGCCGCGGCCCAGCTCGCGTCGCCGGTCGACGTCGCCCGGGCCCAGGCCGCGATCGCCGACGCCGACGCCACGGTCGCTAGCGCCCGGCTGGTGGTCGCCAACGCGGTCCGACAGCTCGCCACCGCCACCGGCGCGCCGCCGGTCGGGCCGCCGCCGGCGCTGCCCGTCGATACCGCCGCCGAGGCGCCGCTGGCCTCGTGGCTGGCCGGCGCCGTCGCTGAGCCGGAGCTGGCCGCGGCCCAAGCCCGACGGGCCGCCGCCGGGGCCCGCACCGCCGCCGCGCGCGCCGCGTGGTGGCCGAGCCTGGTCGCCACCGCGACCGAGCGGGTCACGACCGCGACCGGCTTTGGCGAGCCGGCCTCCGGCGCGATCGGGCTCGAGCTGCGCTGGCGCTACGGTCTGGCGACGCCGCGCCAGGTCGGGGTCGCGCGCGCCACCGCCGGGCTCGAGGCGTCCCGGGTCGCGCGGGCCGAGCAGGCGGCGCGCGATCGCGTGATCGACGCCTGGCATCAGGTCGAGGCTCGCCGCGCGACCGCGCTGGCGGCCGTCGCCCGGGTCGAGGCCACCCGGGTCGGCGCGGCGGTCGCCCGCGAGCGGTTCGCCGCCGGGACCGGCACCCAGCTCGACGTCAGCCTGGCGCAGCGCGACGCGCTGGCCGCCGAGCTCGCGGTGGTGTCGGCCCAGGCCGAGCTGGCCGCCGATCGCGCGCTCCTGCGGCTGGCCGCCGGTCGTGAGGTCGCGCCGTGACCACCGACGTCGCGGCCCGGGTCGCGGCGGCGCGCGGCGGCCGCCTGCGCCGCGTGCGGGTCACGCTGCGCGTCGCGCTGCGCATGATGCTGCACGACAAGTCCAAGCTGGTCGGCACGACCTTGGGCGTGGTGTTCGCGGTCGTGCTGGCCGCGCAGCAGCTCGGCGTGTTGTTCGGCCTCCTGCAGAAGAACACGATGTTCGTCGACAACGCCGGCGCCGACCTGTGGCTGGTGCCACCGGGCACGACCCAGGCCAGCCCCGGGCAGCGCATGTCGACCGCGCTCCTCGATCAGGCCCGGGCCACGCCCGGCGTGGCATCGGCCTCGGCGCTGATCATGGTCGGCACCTCGGTCAGCAAGCCCGGCGGCGGCAGCGAGGCGATCACGCTGGTCGGCTTCGAGCTGGCCACCGCGCTCGGCGGGCCGTGGAACGTGGTGGCCGGCGACGTCGCCGCCCTGGCCGGCCCCGACGCGGTCTTCTTCGAGGACGCCCAGCGCGAGAACTTCGGCGGGCTCAACCTGGGCAGCGTGCGCGAGGTCGGCGGTCAGCAGGTGCGCGCGGTCGGCTTCACCTGGGGCCTGCAGCCGTTCGGCCCACCGTACGCGTTCGCCGACCTCGACCTGGCCCGCGAGCTGGGCGACGTGCCGACCGACGAGCTTTCGTTCGTCCTGATCAAGCTCGCGCCGGGCGTCGATCGCGCCGCGGTCGCCGCCGACCTGGCCCGGCGTTGCCCGACCGCGACCGTGCTGACCGCCGACGGCTTCCACGACGCGATCGTGAACGCGCTCCTGCGCGAGCAGCTCGGCATCACCTTCGGCACCTCGACCGCGTTCGGGTTGATCATCGGCTTCATCATCGTCGCCTTGTCGATGTTCTCGGCGGTGATCGACAACCTGCGCGAGTTCGGCACGCTCAAGGCCATCGGCCTCACGTCGTGGGATCTGGCGCTCATGCTGCTCGTGCAGTCGCTGGTCTATGCGCTGATCGGCAGCCTGATCGGGCTGGGCTTGGTCGGGCTCATGTCGGCCGGGATCCGCTCGGCCAACCTGGTCGTGATCGTGCCGACCCCGCTCATCATCGCCACCCCGATCATCATGTCGGGGCTGTGCATGTTGGCCTCGGTGCTGGCGATGCGCCGGGTCCGTCGCCTCGAGCCGGGCATGGTGTTCCGGTGAGCGCGCTGGCGATCGACGTCCGCGGCGTCGGCAAGGTGTTCGGCGCCGGGCCGCTGGCCTACCGCGCCCTCGATCAGGTCGACCTCCAGGTCGCGCCCGGCGAGCTGGTCATGCTGGTCGGGCCCTCGGGCTCGGGCAAGACCACGCTCCTGTCGATCATCGGCTGCGTCCTCACCGCGACCGAGGGCCAGCTCGCGCTGTTCGGCACCCGGGTCGACGATCGCCGCGAGCGCGAGCTGCCGGTCCTGCGCCGGGCCTTGATCGGCTTCGTCTTCCAGGGCCACAACCTGATCGCGGCGCTGTCGTCCGAAGACAACGTCCGCCTCGTCCTCGAGAGCCGCGGCCTGTCGGCGCGCGCGGCCAAGGCCGAGGCGCGGGCCCTGCTCGCCGCGGTCGGGCTGGCCGACAAGTTCGCCCGGCGCCCGGCGGAGCTGTCGGGCGGCCAACGCCAGCGGGTGGCGATCGCGCGGGCCCTGGCCGGCGCGCCGCCCTTGGTCCTGGCTGACGAGCCGACCGCCGCCCTCGACGCCCACGCCGGCCTCGAGGTCACCGAGCTGATGCTGCGGCTGTGCCGCGAGCGCGGCACCACCGTGGTCGTGGTCACCCACGACAACCGCATCTTTCACCTGGCCGATCGCATCGTCCACATCGAGGACGGCCGCATCGTCGACGGCCGCCTCGCCGGAGCCTCGGGAGCCTCGTCATGAGCTGGTTGCGCCGTCGCTGGTACCTGCCGATGGTCGTCGGCTTCTTCGCGCTGATGAGCTGGCAGCTCGGCCGGCTGGTGACCCAGGCCGATCCGACCCAGCCCAACGCCGCCGACGTCGCCGCCGCGCGCCGGGTGGTCGCGCCGCCGGCCGGCGCGGCCGACGTCCGCGAGCCGCTGCCCCCGGCGGGCGTGGTGGCCGGCAACGGCGTGGTCGAGCCGGCCGCCCCCGAGACTCGCCTGGGCGCCGCGGCGCCGGGCCGGGTCGCGCGGGTGCTCGCCGTCGAGGGCGCGACGGTCGCCGCTGGCGCGCCGCTCGTCGAGTTCGATCAGGAGGTCGAGCGAGCGGCCCTGGCCGCGGCCGCCGCCGACGTCGACGCCGCCGCGGCCCAGCTCGCGCGCGCGGTCCGCGGCAGCCGGTCCGAGGACATCCGCGCCGCGCTGGCCGACGCCGACAGCGCCAAGGCCCGGGCCGAGCTGGCCCGCGGCGTGGCCGATCGCCTGGCCGCGGCCGGCGCCGGCGGCGGCGCCACCGCCGACGAGGTCGAGCGCGCCCGCCGCCAGGCCGAGATCGACGCCGCCGCCGCCCGCGCCGCCGAGGCCCGACGGTCGGCGGTGGTCGCCGGGTCGCGTCGCGAGGACGTCCAGCTCGCCCGCGCCCAGCTCGCCGCCGCCGAGGCCCGGCGGGCCCAGGCCCAGGCCGCCCTCGAGCGCCTGACCGTGCGCGCGCCCCTGGCCGCGACGGTCCTGCAGGTGAAGTACCGCGCCGGCGAGTACTACCAGCCGGGCGGCGAGCCGCTGGTGGTCCTGGGCGATCTGTCGGCGCTGCGGATCCGCATGGACGTCGACGAGCGCGATCTGGCCAAGGTCGCGGTCGGCCAGGCCGCGACCCTTCGGGTCAGCGCCGAGCCGGACCGCCGCTACCAGGGGCGGGTCGTCGAGGTCGGTCTCCGCATGGGCCGCAAGAACCTGCGCACCGATGATCCCGTCGAGCGCAACGACGCCAAGGTGCTCGAGGTCGTGATCGCGGTCGAGGCGCCCGCTGGCTTGGTGGTCGGTCAGCGCGTGGTCTGCTACCTCGCCGCGCCCGCGCGCCCGTGACCTGGCGCGCGTGGTAAGCGATCGCCATGCACGACGGCACGGTCTCGCTCCCCGCTCCCGGCAACGAACCGGTCCTGGCCTACGCCCCGGGCAGCCCCGAGCGGGCCCGCCTGACCGCCGCCCTCGACGCGATGGCCGGCGAGTGCCCCGAGATCCCGGCGGTCATCGGCGGCCAGCGGGTCACCACCGGCCGGTTGATCGACGTGGTCATGCCCCACGCCCACCGCCACGTCGTGGCGCGGTTCCACGCCTGCGACAGCGGCGACGTCGAGCGGGCGATCCGCGCCGCCGGCGACGCCCGTCGCGAGTGGGAGACCATGCGCTGGGAGGCCCGGGCCGCGGTGTTCCTGCGCGCCGCCGAGCTCCTGGCCGGACCGTGGCGCATGCGGATCAACGCCGCGACCATGCTCGGCCAGAGCAAGACCTGCCACCAGGCCGAGATCGACAGCGCCTGTGAGCTCATCGACTTTCTGCGCTGGAACGTCCACTTCGCGGCCAAGCTGTACGCCGAGCAGCCGGTGTCGGGGCCGGGCATGTGGAACCAGAGCGAGCTGCGGCCCCTCGAGGGCTTCACCTTCGCGCTGACGCCGTTCAACTTCACCGCGATCGCCGGCAATCTGCCGTGCGCGCCGGCGCTCATGGGCAACACCGTGGTGTGGAAGCCGTCGGAGAACCAGATGCTGGCGGCCTGGCACACCATGCTGCTGCTCGAGGAGGCCGGCCTGCCGCCCGGCGTGATCAACCTGGTGCCCGGGCTCGGCCACGAGCTGGCGCCGGCGGCGGTCGCCCACCGCGACCTGGCCGCGATCCACTTCACCGGGTCGACCGCGATCTTCCGGTCGCTGTGGAAGCAGGTCGCCGGCAACCTCGAGCACTACAAGAGCTTCCCCCGCCTGGTCGGCGAGACCGGCGGCAAGGACTTCATCGTCGCCCACCCGTCGGCCGATCCGGCGGCGCTGGCCACCGCGATCGTCCGCGGCAGCTTCGAGTACCAGGGCCAGAAGTGCTCGGCGGCGTCGCGGGTCTACGTCGCGGCCAGCGTGTGGAAGGCGATGGTCGATCGCCTGGTCGCCGACACCGAGGGCCTGCGCATGGGCGACGTCCGCGACTACGGCAACTTCGTCGGCGCGGTGATCAAGCAGGCGGCCTTCGATCGCCACCGCGCCGCCATCGAGTCGGCCCGCGTCACCCCGGGCATGCAGGTCCTGGTCGGCGGCCAGTGCGACGATCGCGACGGCTACTTCGTGCGCCCGACCGTGCTCACTACCGAGGATCCGATGGTGGCGCACATGCAGGACGAGTTCTTCGGACCGATCGTGACCATCCACGTCTATCCCGATCACGCCTGGGACGAGGTGTTGAGCCTGGTCGATCGGACCTCGCCTTACGCGCTGACCGGCGCGGTGTTCGCGCGCGAGCGCACCGCTCTGGTCGAGGCCACGACGCGCCTGCGCCACGCCGCCGGCAACTTCTACCTGAACGACAAACCGACCGGCGCGGTGGTCGGACAGCAGCCCTTCGGCGGCGCCCGGGCCTCCGGCACCGACGACAAGGCCGGCTCGGCGCTGAACCTCCTGCGCTTCACCGCGGCCCGCACGATCAAGGAGACCTTCGTGCCGCCGACCGACTACCGCTACCCGTTTTTGGCCTGAGCCGGGGTGGTCGCATGCGACGGGCGCTGCGACCGCCGCGCCCCGGTCGCACGGGCGGCCTTACCGCGTCCTACGCGGCGTGGTGAGGGCTCGCGGCTGGTCTCGGACGTGCTTACGCTCTCCGGCGATGAAGGGATCTCGGCTCGCCGTCCTCGCGCTCGCCTTGGCCGCCGTCGGGGCGCTCGGCTGGTATCTGTTCGGACGCGGGGACGGTCGGGCGCCGCGCCCGGCCGCGGGCGGTCCGCCGTCGCCTGGCGCGGTCGCGGCCAAGCCGCCGGCCGGGGGCGCGGCGGCCCCCAGCGGGCCCGGGCCGTCGCTGTCGCGCGGCACCGATCCCGACGGCCCGCTCCTGCTCGAGGGCCAGGTCCTCGACGAGCGCGACCAGCCGGTGGCCGGCGCCGAGGTGTGGATCTCGTCGTCGCCGCCGCGCACCGCGACCTCGGAGGCCGACGGCACCTTCACGTTCGACAAGCTGCTCGGCCGGACCTACGCGGTCGGCGCGCGCGCCGGCGAGCTGGTCGGCGGGCCGGTCCAGACCCGGGTCACGGCCGAGGCCGAGCCGGTCGTCATCCGCCTGCGCGCGGGCGCGACCGTGATCGTCACGGTGCGCGACGCCGAGCGCGACCGTCCCGTGGCCGACGCCACGGTCACCCTCGAGCGCACCAGCCGGCAGACCGCCACCAGCGGCGCCGACGGCGTCGCGCGCCTCACCGGGATCGGCGATGGCTGGGTGGTCGTGACCGCGACCGCCCCCGGCTACGCCCTGGGCAGCGCCTACGCGGTGATCGGCAAGAGCCAGCGCACCGTCGAGCTGACCCTGGCCTTGCGGGCCGGGGTGGCGGTCAGCGGCGTGGTCGTCGACGACGCGGGTGCGCCGATCGCCGGGGCCAAGGTCTGGCCGAAGAACGCGTCGACCTGGGAGCTCGTCGACGGTGAGGACCACGCGGTCACCTCCGACGCCAAGGGCGCCTTCACGATCGCCGCGGTGGCGCCCGGCTCGTATCGGCTGGTCGCCCTGGACGAGGTCCACGCCCGCGGCCAGAGCGAGCTGGTGACGGTGACCGCCGGCCAGCCGACCACCGGCGTGCGCATCGTCTTGCCGGCGGCCGGGCGAATCAGCGGCGTGGTGGTCGACGGCGCCGGCGCCCCGTCGCCCTACGCGACGGTCCGGGTCAGCGGCACGACGTGGTCCGCCGACATGGTCAATCATCAGGTCGCGGCCGACGATCGCGGGCAGTTCGTGGTCGACGGGATGCCGCGGCAGGCGCTGCGCATCCGCGCCGAGTCCGAGCAGGCCGCGTCGACCGCGGTCGCGGTCGATCTGACCGGGGTCGCCGAGCGCAAGGACCTGCGCCTGGTGCTCGATCAGACCGGCACGATCAGCGGCGTGGTGGTCGACAGCGCCGGTCAGCCGGTGCCCGAGGCCTCGGTGACCGCGGTGCCAGACTTCCTGGCCGACGATCGGCGCGGTGACGATCTGATCCTGGCGTCGTCGACCGCGGCCACCACCGACGGCGGCGGTCGCTTCGTCTTGCGCGGCCTCGAGGACGGCAGCTACCGGTTGTCGGCGTCGCGGGCCGGCCACGGCGAGCGCCAGGCCTGGGGCGGCGACGCCACCCCGGTGCGCACCGGCGCCACCGACGTTCGCCTGGTGCTGCCGACGCCCGGGGGCGTGCGCGGCACGATCGTCCTCGCCGGCGGCGGTGCGCCCGAGCTGGCGGTGGTCGCCGCCGGGTGGGAGCACCGGGTCACGACCAAGGACGGCGACTTCGAGCTGACCGGCATGAACCCGGGGCCCTACGATCTGCGGGTGACCGGGGCCGACTTCGCGGAGGTCGGCAGAGGCGATGTGATCGTCAAGGCCGGCGAGATCGTTGACGTCGGCAAGATCACGGTCACCGCGGGGCGGCGCGCGAGCGGTCGCGTCGTCGACGACAAGGGCGCGCCGGTCGCCGGGGCCAAGGTCCTGGTCGGCAAGATGCTGTTCGGCGACGGCGCCGCGACCGCCGCCGATCCCAACGACAGCGCCGGCCAGGCCGGGCTGCGCACCGCGACCACGAGCGACGACGGCAGCTTCGTGGTCCGGGGCCTGGGCAAGGACCGCGCGATCTTGCTCGCCGAGCACCCGGAGCGGGGGCGCTCGGTCTCCCTCGAGGTGCCGCCCGGCACCGCCGACGTGAGCGGTCTGGTCGTCAAGCTGCGCGGCTTCGGCAAGGTCACCGGCCGGGTCACCCGCAAGGGCGAGCCGGTCGGCGGCGCCACCATCAACGCCGCGCCGGCCGGCTCGTCGGGCCAGGCGGTGTTCGTCCAGGCCGGCGCCGACGGCACCTTCGTCCTCGACAAGGTCCCGGCGGGCCCGACCGCGATCCAGGCCATGCGCACCCAGATGATGTCGGCCACCTCGGCGTCGCGGACGATCACCGTGGTCGCCGGCGAGACCGTCGACGGCTCGATCGACATGCCGGCGGGCGACGTCAACCTCCTGGCCAAGGTCGAGCCCAAGCCGGGCGCCACGATCAACGCCGCGACGATGATGCTGTTTCGGGGCGCGTTCGCGGCGGACAACGCCCGCCACCTGATGGACGCCTACCTGTCGGCCCGGGGGACCGACGGCGCCGCCGGCATGGAGAACTGGCTCGGCACGCCGACCTTCCCGACCTTCCGCGAGCTGGTCCCCGGTCGGTACACGCTGTGTGCCATCCCGATCACTGGCAACATCTTCGACCAGCAGTTCAGTCAGCGGATCCAGGCCAACTTCGAGCTCCTGGCCGCGGTGTGCAGCGCGGTCACGGTCACCCCGAGCCCGACCGAGCAGACCAAGGTCATGGTGTTGCCGGAGATGAACCCGCTGCCGCCGCCCGCCGGCGAGGGCGTCGACGCCGGGGCCGCGGTCGACGGCGGCGCGGTCGGCCCCGACGCGGCTGGCCCCGACGCCGGGCCGTGATCCCGCCGGCCCCGATCACCCCGCGGCGCGCACGAAGCTGACGAAGGCCATCGCCGGTCGGCGCGACGACTCGGTCACGACGAAGCGGATGCCGTCGAAGGACCAGCCGGCGCCGACCTCGCGGTTGACCACCTCCTCGAGGGTCTCGGCGGTGACCGGCGCGACCTCGACGAACTTGTAGACCACCGCGGGTCCGGTCGGCGCCCCGGTCACGGCCGCCACGCCACCAGGTCGAGCAGCGGATGGACGACGTGGCGCTCGACGTCGGGGCCAAGCGAGTAGGTCTCCTCGTAGTGATCGCCGTCGGCCTCGTCGAGATACGGCGAGGTCGTCGACAGCACGTAGTTGTAGCGCGGCACGATGTAGCCGCAGTAGTCCATGGCCAGGCCGGCCACCAGCGGGTAGCGCACGCCGGGGTTGGCCAGCATCAGGTCGCGCAGGTACGGCGGCAGCGGCGCGGTCGACAGGTCGGGGCTGTTGGGCTTGTCGGCGTCGAGGAGCGGCCAGCCCCAGCTCCACGAGCCGTCGTAGCCGCCGACCCACAGCTCGGGGTGGAGCTCGCCCGGCACGGTGATGAGCGCGAGCGGGCCGACCTGGAGGTAGGTCGCGCGCATCGGGATCCACGGCTCGTTGCCGACGTCGACCGGCTGGGCGGGGTCCCAGCCGGCCAGCGGGTGTGGGGCCAGGAGGTTCAGGAGAAAGGCCGCCTGGAAGCCGGTGTTGTCGATCCGGGCGTGGAAGCGCGCGGTCCGGTACGACAGCGGCAGCTCGGTCACGGTCTCGGCCTCGTCGCGCAAGATCTCGAGGGCGCGCCGGCCGACGTTGACCCCCAGGGCCTCCTCCTTGGGATGCCCCGAGGCGGTGATCGGGGTGCCGTCGCGGCCCGGCACCGGGGCGTCGCGGATCGAGCCGATCTGCCCGCCCAGGGCGCCCTGGACGTAGACCGTGACGCCGCCGATGCCATCGATCGGCGCGAGCCAACCCGCGGGCACGCCGTCCTCGATCACCTCGCGCACGTGGTGGATGAAGTGGGCCGACACCATCAGGTTGTTCGGCCCGAACGCCGACATCTCCGGGTGGTCGGCCCAGTTGACGACGGTGGCGATGGTCTGGTTCGGCGGGGCTGCGCGGACGAAGCGCGCCACGGTCAGGGTCGGGTCGAAGATCACCGGGTCGCGGATGTCCTTGTTCCAGTGATCGGTGCGGCTGGTCGGATCGCCGGGGACGTTCAGGAGGAGCGTCTTGGCGATCTCGAGCCGGGCGGGCGCGGTGGTCGCGGCGGCGGCGAGCACGGCGTCGACGGCGGCGTCGCGCAGCCGCTGGTTGAAGACCGGGTTGTAGCCGGTGGTCAGGGCCTGCGGGCCCCACAGGCCGATCGTATCGACGGCGTCATGGGCGTGGGTCGCGCCGACCACGACGTGATCGATCCCGGCCGCGACCACCCGCGGATCGGTGCGGATGGCGTCGATGTCGCCCAGGAGGAGGCCGATCGCATCGCAGTAGACCAGCGCGACCTTGGTGTCGCCCTGGGCGAACACCACCGCCCGGGCCTCGAGGTCCGACATCACGCCGTTGGCGGCCCGGCCGCCGCCGAACAGCCAGAACGCGTCGAAGCGTCCGTCGCCGTCGGCGTCGACGTAGGGCTCGTTCGCCTCCCACTCGCCGTTGCCGTTCTCGTCGGTCCAGGTCTCGGTGATGTTCGGCGTGAACACCCGCGCGGCCGCGCCGACCGCGAGCTGACCGTCGCCGGCCGACGCGCAGTGGGCGGCGCCGGGGCAGACGTCGTCGGGCTCGTCGAAGCCCTCGAGGCGGGCGTCGATCCCGGCGTCGGCGGCGGCCGGCCCATCGTCACCGCCGCAGGCGCCGAGCGCGGCGAGGGCGACCAGCGAGACGAGCGTGACGGACGAGCGAGCCCCCGAGGTGCGCATGCCCCGGCGTACCGCGGCCGGGCCGGTCATGTAAACCGCGAACCGCGACCGGCGCGGTCAGGCGCGCGGTGCGCCCGCGCGGGTCAGGCTCCGGTGCCGACCGGGCAGGCCACCCCGGTGCCGCCCAGGCCGCAGTAGCCGTCAGGGTGCTTGTGCAGGTACTGCTGGTGATCGTCCTCGGCGTAGTAGAACGGCGGCGCGCTCAGGATCTCGGTGGTGATCGGCCCGAAGCCGGCGGCGGCCAGGCGCGGGGCGAAGGCGTCCTTGGTCGCGCGCGCGGCCGCGCCCTGAGCGTCGTCGAAGACGTAGATCCCCGAGCGGTACTGCGTGCCGACGTCGTTGCCCTGGCGCATGCCCTGGGTCGGATCGTGGCTGTCCCAGAACACGCCGAGGAGCGTCCGGTAGTCGACCTGGGCCGGGTCGAAGACCACCAGCACGACCTCGTTGTGGCCGGTCAGCCCCGAGCACACCTCGCGATAGGTCGGGTTCGGCGTCAGGCCGCCGGCGTAGCCGACCGCGGTGGTCCACACCCCGGCGGTGCGCCAGAACTTCCGTTCGGCGCCCCAGAAGCAGCCGAGGCCGAACATCGCCCGGGCCAGGTGCGCCGGAAACGGCGGGGTAATGGGGTTGCCGAGGACGGCGTGGCGCGCCGCGACCGGCATCGACGCAGCGCGGCCGGGCAGGGCCTCGGCGGCGGTCGGCAGGCGCAGCTTGGCGGGATCGACAAAGCGCATGTGCGAGTCTAGCGCCCAAACCCGCGGGCGCCCCGCCGACGAGTAGTACAGTCGCCGGCGATGAAGCTCCTCGGCCTGGCCGGTAGCATCCGCAAGGGGTCCCACAACCGCGCGCTCTTGGCCGCGGTCGGCGAGTGCCTGCCCGAGGGCGCGACCCTCACGATCTTCGATCGCCTGGCCGAGCTGCCGACCTTCGATCCGGACCTGACCGCGGACCCTGAGCCGGTGGTGGCGTGGAAGGACGCGCTGCGCGCCGTCGACGGCCTGGTGATCGCCACCCCCGAGTACAACTACTCGGTGCCGGGCGTGTTGAAGAACGCGATCGACTGGGCCTCGCGGCCGCCGCCGACCTCGCCCTTGCGCGGCAAGCCAGTCGGGATCGTCAGCGCCGCGGCCGGCATGAGCGGCGGCATGCGCGCGCAGTACCACCTGCGGCAGATCCTGGTCTTCACCGACTCGCCGGCGCTGCTCCAGCCCGAGGTCTTCGTGGCCAAGCCCTCGGAGCGCTTCGTCGACGGCAAGCTCACCGACGAGCCGACCCGCGAGCACCTGCGGCGCTTCGGTATCGCGCTCGTCGATTGGGTCGGCCGCCTGTCTCGGCGCTAGCACTCCGCCTCGGCCTCGGTCTCGGCCTCGGCCTCGGTCTCGGTCTCGGTCTCGCTCTCGGTCTCGGTCTCCGCCTCGGTCTCGGTCTCGGCCTCGGCCTCGGCCTCGGTCTCGGTCTCGGCCTCGGCCTCGGTCTCCGCCCCTCCCGCCCCTAACCGACCAGCGTGTATCCCAGGAACGCCACCGCCGCCGTGGCCGCGAAGACGACGAGGTGTAGTCCCAGGCCTGGCGTGCGCTCGACCGGGGCCGCGGCGACCGCGGGCTGCAGCGCCGCGAGCTGGGCCCGGGCCTCCTCCAGGCGCGCGTCCTGGGCGGTGCGGGCGACCCGCTGGCGCTCGAGCTCGGCGATCTCGCGGATCAGGGAGTCGGCGCGGTCGGCGTGGGCGTCGGAGTCAGCGCGGTAGCTCATAGCTTCCATCCCTTCCGGGCCGCCGGCTTGGCGGTCGACTTCAGGAGCTCGCTGCCGAGGGACGGCGCGTCGGGCGACTGCTTGGCCTCCTCGGCGGCGATGAAGGCCGCGCGCTCGGCCTCGAGCTTGGCGATCTTGGCCTTGATCGCGGCCCGCTCCGCGGCCTTGGCGGCGACGTACTGTTGCTTGTCGGCGAGCGGCTTGCCGCGCAGCTCGGCCGGCAGCTCGTCGTCGGCGGCGCGCTCGAGGAACGTGGCGTCGCCCTCGAGGGCGTCGACCAGATCCCACTCGCGGTTCTTGTAGGCGCCCTTGGCCTTCAGCTTCGAGCGCTCGACCGCGACCTTGGCGCCCAGGCGTGCGCTCGAGGCGTCGGCCTCGGCCTGGCGCGCCATCGCCGCCTGGCCGCCGGCGCCGTAGGCGACGTAGGTGCGGTTCAGCTCGCTGCCCAGCCGGAGGATCTCGGCGTCCTGGGGGGCGGCGATGTGGCGGGCGACGCGGTCCTGGTCGATGTTGGTCAGGTCGCTGCCGGCCAGGCGCGCGCCGTCGGTCCAGCTCGCGTCGGCGCCGCCGCAGTGGATGAGCTGCACGTCGACGTCGTGGTCGCGAGCCATCGCCATCGCCGCCGCCGGCGTCACCGGGCCCTGACCGAAGCCCTCGTTGCCGGCGATGAAGACCAAGCGCAGGGCGTTGGGATCCTTCGACCACGCCAGGTCGCGGACCGCGACCGTGATGGCCTGGCCGGCGTACTCCTCGCCGCCGTTGGTGACCAGGCCGTGGAGGGCCTCGGACACCCGATCGAGATCGCTGGTGAGCGGCAGGACCTGGCGGATGTAGCCGTCGCTCGGCGACAGGCGCGAGTTGCCGTACTCGTAGAGCGCGAGCTCGACCTTGACCCCGCGGACCTTGCCGTCGACCACCCGGGTCATGCCGCCCATGCGCTCGACGATGCCCCACAGGTGCGACCGGGCCTGGTTGATGAGGCCGTCCATGCTGCTCGAGGTGTCGAGCAGGAGCGCGATCTGGACGGTGTCGACGACGGTGTCGCGGACCGGGGCTGGGGTTGGCCGCGCGGGCTCGAGCCCCGCCGGCGCCGGCGCGGTCGGCGCGGTCGGCGCGGTGGCCGAGAGGGTCGAGTCGCGGTGGTGGCGGTGGGCCGCATAGGCCACCCCGACCGCGCCGCCGAGCGCGGCGACCGCGATCAGGCTGTTGCGGCCGAGCCAGCGGGATAGGAACCAGCGACGGGGCGTGGGCACGGGACCTCCGGGAATGGCGGACATGGGGCTGTCCACGCACCGCGGCGGCAGACGATCTGCCGCGGGTGTAAGGGCCGTGTCAGGACGACGGGAGGCGGAGACCGAGGCCGAGACCGAGACCGAGGCCGAGACCGAGGCCGAGACCGAGGCCGAGGCCGAGGCCGAGACCGAGACCGAGGCCGAGGTGGAGACCGAGTCCGAGACCGAGGCCGAGACCGAGGCCGAGGCCGAGGCCGAGACCGAGACCGAGGCCGAGGTGGAGACCGAGTCCGAGGTGGAGACCGAGACCGAGGCGGAGACGAGGCCGAACCCTAGGCACCGCGCAGCCCATGCTTGCGCAGGAGCTTGCTCAGGTGGACCCGGTCCATGCCGGCCAGCCGTGCTGCCGCCGAGACGTTGCCATCGGCACGGGTCAGGACGTCGCGCAGGTAGTTGACCTCGAAGGCGTCCATGGCCGCGGTCTTGGCGGTCCGGAACGTCGGCGCGTCGGCTGCCGGTGCCTCGGTCTGCTGCAGCACCGCGAGCTGCTCGACCCGGTTGCGCAGTTCACGGACGTTGCCGGGCCAACGCCCGGCGACCATCTCGGGCAGAAGCTCGGGGGGGCACCGCGCGTCAGGATCAGCGACGAACCGCGACCAGAACAGATCGGCGAGGACCGGCACGTCGTCGAGTCGCTCGCGCAGTGGCGGGACGGTGACCGCGACGCCGTGCAGGCGGTAATACAGGTCCTCGCGGAATGAGCCGTGATTGAGCTCGCCGCCCAGATCGCGATTGCTCGCCGCGATCACCCGCACCGGGCGGGCGCGATCGCCGGCCGGGCGCGACTCGTTGCGATCGAGCTCGCGCACCAGGGTCGCCTGCTGGTCGCGCGACAGGTCGCCGACCTCGTCGAGGAACAGCGTGCCGCCGTGGGCTGCCACGAACGCGCCACCGCGCCCGGCCCCGGCGTCGGCCGTCGCCGCCCGATCCGGCCCGAAGGGCTCGGGCGACCCGGCGCGGTGCCCTAGCGCCCCACAATCGAAGACCACGAACGGCCCGTCGCGCCGCGGGCTGGCGTCGTGGATGGCCTGCGCGCACAGGTCCTTGCCGACCCCTGACTCGCCGAGCAGGAGGACGTTGACGTCGGCGGCCGCGACCTGAGCGAGCTGGGCGAACAGGCGGCGGGCCGCGATGCTGCGGCCGTGCAGCGGCCCGTAGCTGCCGGCCGGGGCCAGCGGCAGCTCGGTGCGCCCGCGGCTGCGCTCGATCCGCAGGCGGCTGCTGCCGAGCTCGATCGACTCACCGGGCTCGACGAAGGCTGCGACCACGCCGCGGCGCTCGACCCGCGTGCCGTTGGTGCTCCCCAGGTCGGTCACCAGCACGCCGCGCTCGGTCACCCGCACGCTGGCGTGGAGCCGAGACACCGCGGGATCGGTCATGACCAACCCGGCCGCGGGGGAGGTCCCGATCAGGATCTCGTCGCGGTCGAGGCGACACGCACGGCCGCGGTCTGGACCGCGCAGCACGACCAGCCGGAGGTCGGGCACCGCGAGATGGCTGGCCTCGGCGTCCAGGGTCAGGGTGATCGTGTCGCTCACCCGGCAGGTTTTACCAGACGACCGCACCGGCTAAACTGTCGCGCCGTGAGCGCCGCGACCCGGTTTGGACGATTCCTCCTGCGCGAGCGCCGCGCCACCGGAGGCATGGGCGAGGTGTGGCGCGCGACCCTCGACGGTCCGCGCGGGTTCTCGCAGCCAGTCATCATCAAGCGCATCCGGCCCGACCTGCGTGACGACGCCGCGATCGCCGCCATGTTCGCCGCCGAGGCCCGGGCCTACGCCCGGCTCGACCACCCGAGCATCGTCAAGGTCTTCGAGTTCGGCGAGGTCGATGGTGAACCGTACCTGGCGATGGAGCTGGTCGATGGCTGGACCCTGGCCGAGGTCATGGCCGCGTTCCAGCGCGCCGGGCGCGCGGTGCCGATCGGCCTGGCCTGTCACGTCGGCGCGTGTGTCGCCGATGCGCTCGACCACGCCCACGCCCTGGCCGACGATGGTGGCCACCCCTACGGTCTGGTCCACCGCGACATCAGCCCGACCAACGTCATGGTGACCCGCCATGGCGCGGTCAAGGTCCTCGACTTCGGCGCCCACGCCGCGGTCGACCGCGACGTCGACGACTCCGGCCTGGTGCGCGGCACCCCGGCGTACATGTCCCCCGAGCAGGCCGACGGCCGCTCGGTCGACGCCCGCAGCGACGTGTTCTCTCTCGGCGTGGTGCTGTACGAAGCCCTGACGTCGACACGGCTGTTCGCCGGCGCCGACGACCGCGACACGCTGCGGCAGGTCCGGGAGGCCAGCGTCCCGCCGATCGAGCGCGCGGATCTGGAGCCGGCGCTGGGCCAGCTCGTCGCGCAGATGCTGGCGCGGGTGCCGGCCGATCGGCCGCGGTCGTGCGCGGCGATCGCCCGGGTGCTGCGCGACCGGGCGCGCCGCGAGCACGTCGACGACGCGGCGGTGCGCCAGACCTTGTCCCAGCTCGGCCTCGATCGCCTGCCGGGACGGGCCGCGACCCAGCTCTTGCTCCCCGATCGCCGACGTAGCCGCCGCGGCTGGTGGCTGGCGCTGGCGTTGACCGCCGGCGCGGCTGCGCCCTACGCGTGCACCGCGCCGCCGCGCACGATCCTGTTCACGTCGCCGGGTCGTTAGCGCTGGTCGCCAGGGCGATGCCGGCCGCCGCGGCGCCGATCGTGGCCAGACCGCGAAACCCCTCGGCTAGCACGCGCAGCTCCTCGCCGTAGCCCGGGACCCGTCCGCTGATCGAGAACGTCGCGTCGTAGCAGAGCCAGCCGGCGAGCGACCAGGTCAGGAGCGTCCAGGCTTGGCTGACCGGGGCATCGCCCAGCGCGAGCGCGGTCAAGAGCGCCGGCGCGATCAAGGAGATCGTGACCGCGTCCCCCAGGGCGTTCGTCAGGCCCATGAGCGGCTTGGGGCCGCCCTCGGTCACCGCCGCGCTGCCCTCGAGCCACAGGGTCGGCATCGTGATGGCGATGGCGACGCCGATCGCGATCGCCCGCAGCGCGCTCCGGCTGGCTGCGGTCCCGGGCAGCGGTAGGCCGCTGGCCGCCCCGGTCCGCGCCATCACCCAGGCCCCGCTGGCCGCCAGGCCGTTGGCCGCGACCATCAGGACCAGCTCGATCCACCGCGCCGCGGTGGTGTCGACGTCGATGACGAGGTTGCGGTGCAGCACCGCGTCCCGGACCACCAGGATGGCGTACGCGCCGGCGAACCGGCCGAAGCTGCGGAACATCCGCGTCCCAGGCGGGAACGCCAGCGCCCCGACCAGGCAGCCGAACAGGGCGACCACCTTGAGCCCGCGGATCGTCGCGTCGATGATCGGCCACCGCTCGGCGGGCGCGACGCTGAGGGCCAGGGCGATCACGCCGGCGAACGCCGCGAATGGCGCGGCGAACAGGAGCGAGCGGCGCATGGGCCGCGCAGTATAGACGCGCGGCGCGGTCGTTGGCCTCTCTGGGGTGAACCTGGTTCGTCGATCGCCTCACGGGCCGGCCGACACGGGCCAGTCGTCGGCGTCCCAGGACAAGGTCGAGATGCGCAAGGTCGGGCGCCCGCCCTGGGTGGCATCGTAGGCGTGGTAGAGGTTGACGTCGCCCAGCGGGGTCGAGAGGACGGCGTTGTGGCCCGGGCCCCGCCAGCGGCTGTCGCCGGCCACGAGGAGCGTGCCGCCGCCCGATAGCAGCGGTACCCCGGCGCGGTCGACGTAGGGGCCCGTGATCGCGGTCGCGCGGCCGACCAACTGCTTGTAGGTGCTGTTCACGCCACTACAGCAGACGTCGACCGACTCGAACAGGTAGTAGTACCCGCCGCGCCGGATGACGTACGGGGCCTCGACGGCGTTGTTGGCCCGGGTGGCTAGCGAGTACAGCGCCGGACTGCGCCGATCGCCGTCGGCGTCGAGCTCGATGGCCTTGATCCCGCCCCACCAGCTACCGAAGACCAGCCAGGCCCGCCCGTCGGCGTCGAGCACGTGGTTGGGATCGATCGCGTTCCACGGGTCGGCCGTGGTCGAACACACGACCGGCGCGCCGCGATCGACCCAGGTCGGCGGGTCGAGGGACGGGCTGGTGGCGTGGCCGATGCAAGAGGCGCGGCTGCCGAACGACGACGCCGCGTAGTACAGGTGGTACTGACCGCCGAAGAACGCGATGTCCGGAGCCCACAGCTCGTTGGGCGACGTGGGCGGGGTGGTCGTGATCCAGGCCGGCTTGCTCGCGAACACCCGCCCCGCCGCGGTCCAGCTCAAGAGGTCGGTGGAGTGAAACACCGGCAGTCCCTGGCCGGTCGCGAACAGGTAGTACCCGGTCGCGGTGGCGATGGCCGACGGGTCGTGGACCGGTGTGATCGCGCCGGACAGCGGCAAGGTCCCGAGCGCGGCGTCCAGGCCGGCGTCGACCGCCAACGGGGCGGCGTCGGGCGCGGCGTCGGGCGAGACCTGGGCGTCGTCGCCGGTCCCGGGCCCGGCGTCGATCGCTGGGCGTGCGTTAGGCGTCCCGCACCCGGCGAGCCACGCCAAGACCAGGCCGCACCGGGCCGTCGTGGGCGCGCTCATCGGCGGGCCAGGAGGTTGATCTCGTCGGCCGACCACGCGCGGCACGACACCCGCAGCTCGTCGATCGCGCCGTTCAGGTACGGATCGGGTGCGAACTGCGAGCGGCCGAGCCAGTTGTCGGGCGTGGTCGCGAAGTCGCCGGGCCCGACGTCGCTGGCGGCGCCGCGGACGACCTCGGCGCCATCGACGTAGACGATCACCGTGCCGTCGGCGATCGTGACTGCGACGTGGTGCCAGGCGTCATCGGCCGGCAGCCCCGCGGGCGCGACCAGATCGAAGGCCGGCGCGCCCGGTCGCTTCATCGCGAAGCGCAGCACCCCGGCGTTGTCGGCGGGCGTGAGGAACAGGAAGTGATCGCCGCCGGCGCCGAAGTCGAAGATCCGGCTCCAGGTCGGCGTCGCGCGCAGGCGGACCCAGGTGGCGATCGTCGCCGCGCGGGTACAGCCGGCCAGCGGGCTGACGCCGAAGGCGACGTGAGCGTTCGAGCTGCCGCCGGCGAGGTTGACCGCGGTGCCCAGGCGCCCCGGGGTCCAGGTCGCTCCCGTCAGCGTGGTGGGGACGTGGTGGTCCGAGGAGTCCGCGGCGACCAACCCGGTCCCCTCGTCGAACCGCCAGTGCGCGTAGTCTCGCCCGGGCCAGGCCAGGTCGCCGATCTCCGCCGCGCCGAGCACGCGGTCGTAGATCCGGAACTCGTCGAGGGCGGCGCGCAGCCCGGGATCGGGGAAGCGCGACTTGCCCAGCCACGACGCGCCGCTGAGGGGCTCGAGCTCGCGCGGCGGCACGATCGCGCCGGTCGTGGTCACGACCGGAAAACCGTCGACGTAGAGCGTGCGGGTCCCCCCGGCGCCGGTGAGCGCGACGTGCTTCCACTGGCCGGTCGGCAGGGCGACCCCGGCGCTGGTCATGAGCTCGTTCGCGCCGCTGCCGCCGTACGACGACGCGTGCAGCCCGACCGCGCCGGCGCCGGTGAAGCCGCTTACGGTCATGAACATGAACCGCTCGGCGGTCCCGACGCCGCCGTTGCCGAGGTCGTAGATCCGGGCCCAGCCGGCGTTGTCAGCGACGTTGACCCAGGTGGCGATCGTGAAGGCGTCGACCCCGGTGAGGACGCCGTCGGGCAGGCTGACGTACTCGGCCCCGGTCAACGCCAGGGCGCCCGATTGGCCGCGGCCGCCGTTCGGCGCCCACGCCGTCGTCCCGGTCAGGGTTCCGCTCCGGCCCTGACCCGACGAGTCGACGACCACCGGGCCGCTGCCCTCCTCGAAGGCGTAGCGCAGGCGCAGGTTCGGAATGCTAGCGGCGTCGGGCGCGACCGCGGCATCGACCGCGGACGGAGCGTCGCGCTCGGCGGCGTCGGCGCGCGCGGCGTCGACCGCGGCGGCGTCGACGGTAGCCGCATCGCCCGGGTCGCTGGCGTCGGTCGCGGGCTGGGGGTGGTTGTCGCCGCAACCGACGGCGGACGCGAGTCCAACGATCAACGTGGCGAGGGGGGACCTCTTGCGCATTGGGACCTCCAGGCGAGAGCGAACGGGGGCCGACTAGCGGCGCGACAGCAGCCGGATCTCGTCGCCGGTCAGGGCCCGGCAACCGATACGGATCTCATCGAGGGCGCCGGCCAACGACGGCGCGCCGGCGCGCGAGCGCCCGAACCAGTTCTCGGTGGTGCCGGCCAAGTCGCCTGGCCGGATCGCGACGCCCGAGGTGGTCGCGATCGCGAACCCGTCGACGTACAGCGCGACGGTGCTGGCGTCGAACGTGACGACGACGTGGTGCCAGGCGCCATCGGCGGGCAGCGACGCAGTCGCCGAGGTCACGCTGGCCGTGGCGCCGCCCGCGCCCAGGCCGACCCGGGTCACGCCGCCATCGCTCGGCGCCAGGTACACGTAGGTGCCGGCGCCGGTCCCGAAGTCGAAGACCCGGCTGCCGTTGGCGACGGCGGTCAGCTTGACCCACAGCGCCACCGAGGCCTGGCTGGTGCACCCGGCGAGGGGGGCCGAGCCGAGGGCGACGTGGGGGCCAGTCGCGCCGCCGCCTGGGAGCGCGATCGCCTGGCCGAGGCGTCCCGAGGTCCAGGTCGCGCCGGCGGTGAGGGTGCCGTCGACGCTGCGGTCCGACGAGTCGACGGCGGTCGGGCCGCCGCCCTCGTCGAAGCGCCAATGCGAGTAGTCCGCGCCCGGCCAGGCGAGGTCCTGGACCTCGCTGGTCGACAGCACCCGATCGTAGACGCGAAACTCGTCGAGCCGGCCGATCAGGCCAGGGTCGACCGCGAAGCGCGAGCGGCCGAGCCACGAGTTGCCGCCGATCGGCTCGAGCACGCGCGGCGGGACATCGAGCGCGGTGGTCACCGTCACGACCGGGTGACCATCGACGTACAGGGTGCGGGCGCCGCCGGAGCCGGTCAGCGCCACGTGCTTCCACACCCCGGTCGGCAGGACCGCCTGGGCGCTCAGCACGATCTCGTTGTCGACCGCGCCGCCGTACGAGGACGCGTGCAGGCCAACGCCAGTGCCGCCGGGGTAGCCGGCGATGGTCAGGAACATGAAGCGCTGGGCCGGATCCGCCAGGCCGTTGCCGAGGTCGTAGACCCGCGCCCAGGCGACGTTGCTCGGCAGGTTCAGCCAGGTCGCAATCGTGAAGTCCTCGACGCCGTCGAGCATCCCGGACGGCAGGGTGACGAACTGCGCGGCCGGCGTCCCTCCGCCGAGCTGCAGCGCGCCGCCGCGGCGCCCCTCGGGGCTCCACGCCGGCCCACCGATGACCGAACCATGGTGGCCATGGCCCGAGTCGTCGACGGCGGTGGTGCCGCCAAGGTCGAACGCGTAGTAGACCCGCAGGTTGGGGACCGGCGTGGCGTCGGGGGGCGGGGCGGCGTCGGTCGGGGCGTCGACCACCGTCGCGCCGTCGCCGCCGAGCAGCTCGGGCGTGATCACATTGCAGGCGGTCGCCACGCAGGCGATGGCAGCGAGTCCGGGGCGAGCGAGCGCAGGCATGAAGAGGTCCTCGATTGGATCGGTCCGGATCACTCGGACCGTTGGTACGGGTTGGCTTCCATCTCGCCGACCGGCGCGGCGCGGGGGCGCGGGGGCGCGGGCGGCGGTGACGGGCGCGACGGCGCGGGGGGTGGCGTCGGCGCGGCCGACGGCGGCGTCGGCGCGATCGCGGGCAGCGGCGACGACGACTGCGCAGCTGCGCGGGGCGTCGGCGACTCGGTGCGCGACTCGGTGCGCGCCGGTCGTCGCGTGGTCCGGGGCGCGGCGCGAAGGACGCGGGCCGGATCCTCGTCGTCGTCCTGAGTGATCGTCGCGGGGACCTCCGAGGTGGCGGTCGGCGTCGATGGCGGCGCGGTGGCCGCGGGCGGCGCGGTCGTCGGGACGGGCGGAGTGGTAGGCGCCGCGGGGGCGACCGCGTCGGGCTCGGCGCGGTGCGCGGTCGGCGCGGACGTCGCGCCGCCGCCGAGGGCCTTGTAGCCGGCGAACGCGGTGCCGTTGGCGACGACGAACCCCAAGACGATGGTGGAGAGCTTCATCGGAGGACCTGGCGGCCGATCAGAACGGCGTGGTGAACCCGACCGCGGCGCCGCCGGTCAGCGGCGTGAGCGCAACGGTGGGCCGCTCGGGCGAGGACCAGCGGGTGAACACCGCGGCCGTGAGGGTCGCGAGCCCGGCCGCGGCGGTGCCGATCAACAGCGCGTTGGTCCAGCGCTGCCGATCCTCGGCCTCGGCGTATCGCCGGTCGGCCGCAGCGCGATCGCCGGCCGCGACCAGATCGCGGATCTGATCGCGGTCCTCGAGAGTGCGCAGCCCCTGGTAGGTCGCGGCGGCGCCCAAGCCGACGGTCAGCACCGCGCCGGACAGGACCCAGCCGCGGCTGAGCCCGCCGCGGTCGTCGCCGGCCCGGGCAGCGGCGGGCGGTGACGCGACCGTCACCGAGGCTGCCGGGGCCTCGAATCGGAGCGCCACATGGGTCTCGGCCCGCAACGAGACCTGCTGGTTCGGCGCGCTGCCGGCGTCGAACACCGCGCCCACCGTTCGCGCCCCTGGGGTCACGAACAGCGCGTGGCTGGTGGCGCGCTGCCGGGACGCCGCCTTGTCGCCGATCACCACAGCGCATGGCGCGTCGCACGCGACGTCGACGCGCGCGAGCTGGGGCACCAGCTCGCTCAGGACCGCCTCCGCGACTTCGCGGGCGGCCGCGTCGTCGGGGTAGCGGCGCAGCAGGGCTGCGGCGTCGGTCGCCGCCATCGCCTTGTGGCCGGCCGCGAAGCGCGCCCGGGTCGCGTTGCGCAGGGCCGCCGCCGATGGGGCCAGCTCGTCGGCGAGCTCGTAGAGGTCGGCGGCCTCCGCCATCTTGCCTTCGAGCGAGAGCCGCTGGGCGCGGGCGAAGGCCTCGGCGGCGGCCGGCACGCCGTCGGCGCGCGCCGCGGTTGGCCCGGTGGCCAGGGCCCAAAGGACCAGGGTCGCACCGGCCCGGGCCCCACGGGTGGTGATCGACGGCGCGGGTTGGCGCGCGGGCAGGTCGGCGAGGGTGGCGCGGGACATCGCGGGCTCCTATAGGTGCGGGACGACGAACAACCAGAAGACCGCGGTCGCGACGGTCATGAGCCCGATCACCGCATAGCGCCATCGGGGCGACGGCGAGGGTCGAACGGCGATGCTGGGTTCGCTGACCTCGTGGTCGAACGGCGTCGGCTGGCTGGTGCCGGTGGCGAAGGTCAGGCCGGTGTCGGAGCGCTCCTCGGGCAGGGACTCGGCGACCACCGCGGCCAGGGGCGCGGCGTCGACGTCCCAGCCGTGGGCTCGCGCCACGGCGCGCAGCGCGTCCGCGAAGGCCCGATGGTCGGCGAATCGCTCGTCGCGGTCAGGGGCCAGGGCCCGCAGCACGACCGCCTCGAGGTCGGCCGGGTAGTCGCCGGCCACCGTCGACGGCCGCGGGTACGGTTCATGAAGGATGGCGTGGAGGGTCTGGAGCTCGGTCTCGCGGTGAAACAGGCGCTCGCCGACCGTCATCTCCCACAGCGAGACCGCCAGGGCGAACTGATCCGCGCGGTGATCGATGGGGCGATTGCGGAGCTGCTCGGGCGACAGGTACGAGGCCTTGCCCTTCACGGTCCCAGCCCTGGTCATCGACTCGCTGGTCAACGCCTTGGCGACGCCGAAGTCGATCAGCTTCACGTGGCCATCGCGGCTGACCAGGATGTTCGACAGCGTCACGTCGCGGTGGATGATCCGGAGCGGGACCCCATCCGGCCCACACTCGGTGTAGGCGTGGTGCAGCGCCTCGGCCACGGAGATCGCGATCCGGACGGCGGCGGGGAGGGGGAGGGCCTTGCCCGCGCCTTGGGGGCGGGCCCGCAGCAGGTTGAGCACGCTCGGGCCACGCACGTACTCCATCACCAGGACGTAGCCGCTCGGCTCCTCGCGCAGCTCGTAGATGTGGATGATGTTTGGGTGGCGCAGGTGGCCGACGAGCTGGGCCTCGTTGGCGAACATCCGCACGAACTCGGGTTGGTCCGTGAACTGCGCGTGCAGGGCCTTCACGACCACCATGCGCTGAAAGCCGCCGGGGCCGGTCTGCTGGGCCAGGTACAGGTCGCCCATGCCACCCGAGGCCAGCTTGCGCACCACCCGCAGGGGCTCGCTGACGACTAGCCGGGTCGGGGGCGAGGGGGTGGGGGCCAGGTGGAGCATGGCGGATTTGGTCGCCAGATGGGACTGGCTTGCTCGCTGCTTGATGGCAGTCTGATGCGAGAATGTCAATGTGTGCAGGCCGGGTCATGTGCGGTTGTTGTGGCGTACTTCTCGTCGGTGTTGTCGCGAGTCGACAGGTCCTGTGCGGACGAGCATGGCTGACATCTACACCGGAGATTCGGTGTTGCTTCTGGCCATCAGGTGCCCGTTTTGAGGTGTGGAGGCTGGCCCACAGCGGTGTTGCTGGAATGGTCCGGAGCGCCCGCACGGGCTGTGGGGTCGCGGCTACACCGGGTGCGCGTGCTCGTGATCCCCGAGGCGGAGGCCGAGACCGAGACCGAGGCGGAGACCGAGACCGAGTCCGAGACCGAGGCCGAGACCGAGGCCGAGACCGAGGCGGAGACCGAGGCCGAGGCGGAGACCGAGTCCGAGACCGAGGCCGAGACCGAGACCGAGGCCGAGACCGAGACCGAGGCCGAGGCCGAGACCGAGGCCGAGACCGAGACCGAGACCGAGGCCGAGACCGAGGCCGAAGCGGGGGCCGCGGACGCTCAGCGCGGGGCGGACGGGGTGGACGGCGCGATCGCGCCGGCGGCGTCGCCGCCACCGGCCAGGGCCAGGACCGCGGCGGTGAGGGCCGCGACGACCACCACCGCGATCAGGGCCAGGCGCAGACCGTTGCGCTGGGCCCGGCGGACGTGGGTCGGCTCGTTGACCGCGACGAAGTCGGCGGCCGCGGGCAGGTCGCGGTCGCGCCCCGGGGACGCCGAGGCGCGCCGGGTCGCGGAGTCGTTCGCCGAGCTGCGTGCTGGCGCCGAGGCCGACGTGCCGCTCGGGATGGCGGTCGCCGGCCGCGCGGTGGGCGCGCGGATCTGGCTGATCGGCCCGGTGCCGAGGATGGTCTTCACCGGCGCGTTCCACTCGTCGGCCGGGATCCGGGTCTCGCCGGTCCGCGGCACGGCCGGCGTGGCGCCGGTGACGCTCGCGGTGCCGGGCGCCGACGCCACCGTCGGGTTGGCGCCGGTGACGTTGGGCGCGCCGGCCAGGGCCGACAGCACCGGGTTCGGGCCGGTGACGTGAGGGTCGCCGCGCGGTCCGGTCAGCGCCGGGATCGCGACCTGGCTCGACGGCCGCGACGGCATGACCGGCATCGGCCCCGTCATGGCTGGGTCGAGGGCGGCCGGGCGGTGGCGGGTCGTGGTCCCGGCGTCGACCTCGAGCTCGACCTCGGCGTCGGGCTCGGTGCCGATCGCGACCTCGATCTCCGAGTGGGTCTCCTCGATGGTCTTGCCCATCGGGTCGTCGCCGGCGCGGAACCGGGCGTGCATCACCGCGGCGACGTCGGCGGCGGTCGCGGTCGCGCCGTGGGCCTTGGCGTAGGCCTCGAGGGCCCGACGCAGCTCGTCGGCCGACTGGTACCGGACCGCGGCGTCGGTCGCCAGGGCCTTCATGACGATGGCCTCGAGCTCGGGCGGATAGGTCGGATCGATCGCGCTCGGCCGGGTCAGGCGGCCCTTGACGATCCGGTCCATGGTCTCGAAGTCGCTCTCGGTGCGAAACGCCCGGCGCAGCGTGGTCAGCTCGTAGAGCACGATGCCCAAGGCGAACACGTCGGTCCGGCGATCGACCGGCAGGCCGCGGCACTGCTCGGGCGACATGTACGCGAACTTGCCCTTGATGGTCCCCGACTGGGTCTCGGCGGCGCGGTTGTTGGCGCGGGCGATGCCGAAGTCGAGGAGCTTCACCGAGCCGTCCCAGCCCAGCATCACGTTGGACGGCGTCACGTCGCGGTGGACGATCTGCAGCACCTCGCCGGTCGCGCCCTTGCGCTCGTGGGCGTGGTGGAGCCCGGCCGCCACCGCCATGATGATGTGGAGGCAGACCGGGATCGGGACCTTGGTCCGCGACAGGACCGACCGCTCGAGGAGCGCGCGCACGGTGTCGCCGTCGACGAACTCCATGGCCAGGAAGTAGGTGTCGTCCTGGCGCCCGACCTCGAGCATCTGGGCGATGTTCGGGTGGTGGAGGGTCGCGGCGACCCGGGCCTCATCCAGGAACATCTGGATGAACTTCTTGTCGCCGCCGCGCTCGGTCGCGATCAGCTTGATCACGACCACCTCGCTCTTGCCGGGGGCGACCTGATGGCGGGCCAGGTAGATCTCGGCCATGCCGCCGCTGGCGAGGTGGCGGATCACCTCGTAGCGGCCCAGGCGCTGGACCGACGGTGCCGGTGCTGGCCCCATCAGCGGGAGCGTTTCACCCCGCGGGGCAAGGTGTCAAGTCGCCGCCACCGGCGGCTCGGCCACCTCGGCCTCCCCGCGGTCGCCGCCCCGGGGCCGGCGAAACAGGTCGTGCCAGATCCACCGCGCCGCGCGCCCGGCCAGGACCGCCGCCGAGTCGAAGACCGAGTAGAAGACCGGGATGGCCAGGAGGGTCAAGACCAGCGACATGGTCTGGCCGCCGACGACGATGCCGGCGATGGCCTTCGAGAACCCGGCGCCGACCCCCTTGGACACCAGGAGCGGCAGCATGCCGGCCACGAAGGCGAAGGTGGTCATGAGGATCGGCCGGAGGCGGTCGCGGGCGGCGTTGACGATCGCCTCGTCCTTGCCCTGGCCCCGGGCCCGGAGCTGGATGGCGTGATCGATCTGGAGGATCGAGTTCTTCTTGACGACGCCGAACAGGACCAGGAGCCCGAGCATCGAGAAGATGTTGAGCTGACCGCCGAACAGGATCACCGACAGGAACGCGAACGGCATGGTCAGCGGCAAGGCCAACATGATCGTCAGCGGGTGGAGCCACGACTCGAACTGCGCGGCCAGGACCAGGTACATGAAGACGAAGGACAGGAGGAACGCGAACAAGAACGCCTTGCCGGTCTTGGCCATCTCCTTCGACCGCCCGAAGGGGCCGGCGGTGTAGCCGGGCGGCAGGTCGAGCTCCTCGATGGCCTTGTCGAGGGCGGCGACGATGTCGCCCTCGGCGTAGCCGGGCGCGACGTTGGCCAGGATGGTGATGCTCTTGGACCGCGCCGTGCGGGTGATCTGCGACGGACCAAGGCCGTCGACCGGCACCACGACGTCGGTCAGCGGCACCTGGCCCAGGGTCCGCGACGGCACGGTGATCTGGCCTAGCAGGCTGGGGTCGGTGCGGAAGCGCTCGTTGGCGCGGACCATGACGACGTAGCGGCTGCCCAGCTCCTCGTCGCCGGGCGCCTCCTGGCCGCCCATCAGGACCGCCAGGGTCGCGGTCAGATCGGCCGGATCGACGCCCAGGGCGGCGGCGCGGTCGAGGTTGGGCCGGAGCGTGGTCTCGGGCAGCGGCGACGGCAGGCTCGAGTCGAGGTCGACCACGCCGGGGGTGTCCTTCAGCTTGGTCAAGATGCGCTCGGCGTAGAGCGACAGCCGATCGAGGTCGGGCCCGGTGATCAGGTACTGGATCATCGAGTTGCGCTGGCCGCCGAGCGAGAAGTCGTTGACCAGCTCGACCGACACCTTGGCGTCGGCCGGGGCTAGGGGCAGCACCTGCTTGCGGACCTGCTCCATGACCGCGGCCTGGCTGCGGTCGCGGGCCGCCGGATCGGTCAGGCGGACGTAGACGCTGGCGACGTTGGCGACCTTCTGATCGTTGTCGGCCACCGTCACTAGGGTGTGGGTGACCTCGGGGATGGTCCGGGTGTGGCGGGCCAGGCGCTCGGCGATGATCGTGGTGGCGTCGAGGCCGGTGCCCTCCTTGGTCTTCACGTAGATCTCGAAGTGGGCCTCGTCGTTGTCGGGCAGGAAGCCGAAGCCGGCGGCCTTGCCCAGCGGCCCCGACGACACGCAGGTCGCCAGCGACAAGAGCACCACGGTAAGCTTCATCCACCAGTGGCGGAGCAGGAACCGCAGGATCCGGGTGTAGGCCCGCTCGATCGGCAGGTAGCCGCCGTCGATGATGCGCTCGAGGATCGACTTCTTGCGGTGCTCGCCGGGCGGCGGCGGCAACGGCAACATGCGGGCCGCCATCATCGGCGTGATCGTGAACGACACCAGCATCGACACGCCGATCGCGAAGGCCATGGTCAGGCCGAACGACAGGAGGAACCGGCCGACGATGCCGCTCATGAACGCGACCGGCAGGAACACCGCCATGAGCGACAGCGTGGTGGCCAGGACCGCGAGGCTGATCTCCTTGGTCGCCTTGACCGCGGCCGGGAACGGCTTCTCGCCGTGCTCGTCGATGTGGCGGTAGATGTTCTCGAGGACGACGATGGCGTCGTCGATGACGATGCCGACCGCCAGGGCCAGCGCCAGGAGCGTCATCAGGTTCAAGGTGAACCCGGCGACGTTCATGAGCGCGAAGGTGCCGACGATCGAGATCGGGATGGCGACCGCGGCGATGATCGTCGAGCGCAGGCTGCCGAGGAAGACCAGCACCACGACCGCGGCCAGAAACGCGCCCAGCCACAGGTGCTCGGTGACCAGCGCGGCCGAGGTGCGGATGACCTCGGAGTTGTCGCGCACGACGTCGAGGCTGACCCCGGGCGGCAGCGCGGCGGCGATCTCGGCGGCCGCGGCCTTGGCGGCGTCGACCACGGCCACGGTGTTGGCGCCCGACTGCTTGCGGACCGCCAGGAGGATCGCCGGGGTGCCGTCGCGGACCGCCGCGCTCTCGGGGTCGGCGATGGTGTCCATGACGTCGGCGACGTCGCGGACCCGGATCGGGCCGTCGCCCATCTGGCGGACGATGAGCTGGCCGATCGCGTCGGCGCCGGCGCCGCGGCACTCGATGCGCATCGTCGCGTTGTCGGGGCCGCGCTCGAACCGGCCGGCCGGTAGCGACGGCAGGCACACCGACAGGGTCCGCACCACCTCGAGGGCGCTGACCTTGGCGCCGGCCAGGCGGATCGGATCGAGGGCGACCTCGATGCGGCGCTTCTGGCCGCCGACCACCCGGACCATGCCGACGCCGCCGACTCGCTCGAGGCGGGCCTTGACCTGATCCTCGGCGATCTGGGTCAGCTCCTGGATCGGCAGCGAGCCCTTGATCGACAGCATGAGCACCGGCGAGGCGTCAGGGTCGGCCTTCTGGATCTGGGGCGGGCGAATCGAGGTCGGCAGATCGCGGATCGTGGCGATGCGATCGCGGATCTCCTGGGCGGCGACGTCGGGGTTCTTGTCGAGGTCGAACTGGGCGAAGACCAACGACGCGCCCTCGGACGAGATCGACGACAGGGTCTCGATGCCGGACACGGTGTTGACCGCGGCCTCGATCTTGTCGGTGACGTCGTCCTCGACCGAGGTCGGCGACGCGCCCGGATAGATCGTGGTGATCACCACCATCGGGAAGTCGATGCGGGGGAACTTGTCGACGCCCAGGCTGCGGTAGCCGACCAGGCCGACGACGACGATGGTCAACATCAGCACGGTGGCGAACACCGGGCGACGGACCGAGATGCGGGACAGGGTCTCCATGGTGGTGACTCGCTACGGCGCGACGGCGACGCCGTCGACGACCTGCTCGGTGATGGGGGAGGCGACCCGCTCGCCGGCCTTGGCGCCGCGCAGGAGCGCGATCCGCTCGCCGGGCAGCTCGGGGCCGGGCTGGACGACGCGCTCCTCGAGGAAGCCGTCGACCACCGCGAACAGGCGCCAGGTGGTGCCGCGCTTGACCAGCGCGGCCTTGGGGACGACCGCCATCGGCTGCTGGCCGATCGTCAAGCTGGCCTCGGTGAACATGCCGGCGACCAGGGGCGAGCCGGGGGCGATCACCGCCTCGGCGGTCAGGGCCCGCGACATCCGCCCGACCTCGGCGCCGATCCGCGTGACCTTGGCCGGGAACTGCTGGCCGGGGAACGCCACCGCCGACAGCGCGACCTCCTGATCGACCGCGATCCGCGGCACGTAGGCCTCGGGGATGGCCAGCTCGACATGGAGCGGATCGTCGTCGACCAGGGTGACCAGGCGCATCCCGGGGGCGACGTACTCGCCGGGCGACACCCAGCGGCCGTCGACCCGGCCGGCGAAGGGCGCGCGGACGATGCCGTCGGCGATCGACTTCGACACCAGGTTGAGCTGGGCCTTGGTCGCGGCCACGTTCTGGGCCGCGGCGGTGCAGTTGGTGGTCTCGCGGTCGTACTGCGACCGGGTGATCGCGCCCTTGTCGAGGAGCGCCTGGGCTCGCTTGCACTCGTCGGTGGCCAGCTTCTCCTGGGCCTGGGCGGCGGCGAGCTGGGCCCGCACGCTCTGCGCCGACAGCGCGGCGCTCGAGGCGTCGAGGCGGACCAGCGGGTCGCCGAACTTGACCCGGGCCCCGCGCTCGACCAGGACCGCGACCACCCGGCCGGGCACGCTGGCGGCGACGTCCGACGACTCCTCGGGGGCGATCAGGCCGGTCAAGACGATGCGCTCGGGCGCGGGCGCGGTCTCGACGGTGACCAGGCCGAGCTTGACCGCCGGCGGGGCGGCCTTGTCCTTGGCCTGGGCCGCGGACTTCGACGAGCAGCCCGCGGCCAGGGCGGCGAGGGCAGGGAGCGTGAGGAGGGCGAGGCGGTTCATGGCACATCCAGTCCGGCCGCGTGGCGCAGGCGAGCCCAGGCGACGCGGCGATCGATGAGGGCGTTGATCGCCGACAGGCGCGCGCTGGTGAGCGAGCCCTCGGCGGTGATGAGGTCGGTGGCGGTGGCCCGCTCGTTGGCCAGCAGATCCTGGCGCACGCGGTAGGCCTCGGCGGCGGCGGCCAGGCCGCGCTGGCTGGTGGTGTAGGCGGCGTCGGCCAGGGCCAGGCCCGAGCGAGCCGACGCGATCTGGGTGGCGATGCCCATCTCGAGGCCGCGGCGATCGGCGGCCAGGGCGGCGCGCTGGGCGGTGACCTGATCGAGGTTGGGCTGCGCGAACAGGAAGTCGTTGACCGTCCACGCCACCTGGACCCCGGCGGCCCAGGTCATGCGGAACTCGTCGGCCTGGGGGAAGATGCGCTGGTTGGGGTTGTCGTAGGCGACCTGGGCGAACAGGTTGACCCGCGGCAGCTTCTGGGTCGCGGTCTCGCGGTAGCGCTCGTCGATCGCGCTGGTGGCGGCGGCCACCGCGCGGGCGTCGAGGCGGCGACCCAGGGCGGCCTCCGCCAGGCGGGCGTCGTCGGGCAGATCGGGCAGGGCCAGGTCGGCGCGGAGATCCTCGCCGATCGTGAGCGGCTCGTCGGCGCCGGCGCCGATCAGGACCCGGAGCTGCTCGGTCAGGACCTGAGCGGCCTGGCGGAGCTGCACCACCGCCAGCTCGGCCTGGGCCTTGCCGGCCTCGAGCTGGAGCAGATCGGCGCGCGACGCTCGCTGGACGTCGACCAGGACCGCGAGCTGGGCCCGGGTGGCCTCGACCTGGGCGACCTGACGCTCGGCGACCACGGTCGCGAGCTGGACCCGGACCCACTCGTAATACAGGAGCTCGGCCTGGGACGCGGCGTCGAGCTCGGCGGCCTGGCCGGCCAGCTCGGTCGCGGTGACCTGATGCTCGGCGGCGCGCTTGGCCGGCGGCAGCCGGAAGATCAGCTCGGTGAGCGGCACCGCCAGCTCGGCGCCGACGTGCATCGAGTTGAGCACCGGGGCGAAGGCCACGCCGGGCGCGAGCTGGGTCGAGCCGACGTCCGACAGGCGGGTGTACGACGCGGTGACCTTGGTGATCGGCAGGAGCGCGATCTTGATCGTGCCGATCGTGGTCTTGGCGGCGGCGACCTCGGCGCGTTTGCGCTCGGCCGCCGGGCTGGTCTTGGCGGCGCGCCGCGCGGCGTCGGCGGCGGTCAGCCCACCGGGGCGGCCGACCAGCGCGGCGATCTCGGCGTCGAAGGCCGCCAGCGGATCCGCGGGCGGCGGGGCGGTGGCCGGCTGGGCGACCGCGGTGGTGGTCGCCGCGACCAGGGCGGTCACGGCGCTGAGGACTCGGAGCATAGGGCGGTCGAATAGCATCGGACGTGCCACCCGCAACCGATGCGCGTCCGCGCGAATTCGTCGCGTCGCCGACGGGCTGTCGGTTTGCTTTACAGGTCGGACGACGGTTCACCGACGGTGTCGGCCGCCGCCTGCTACCATGGGGCGGATGTCGGCCTCGGCGTCGCACACTCCGCGCGGGCGCGCCCCTGGCCCGGACCTCGCATCGAGCGGGGCCATGTGGCGCGGGACCCGCAACGAGCTCCTGGTCGCCGCGGCGCCGCGCACGGTGGCGGTGACCGCGGCGGTCGGGGTGATCGCGCAGTCCCTGATCGTGTTCTTCCTGTGGCGCGCCGGCTATCCGACCTGGCGCACGGTCACGCCGCCGATCCTGTTCGTGGTGATGGTCGCGAGCCAGCTCGCGGCCTTTCGCTGGGCCGGGCGGCTCCGGTCGACTCCCGAGCGCGCCTTCGTGTTCCTCCACGCGCTGTCCCAGGGCTACCTGTTCTCGGTGTGCACGATCACCGGCGGCCTGTACAGCCCGATCATGCCGGTGCTCGGGGTGTCGACCGCGCTGCCGATCGTGTTCTTCGGCGCGACCTCGACCTCGCGCTGGCTGACGGTGTCGAGCGTGACCTTGTTCGTGGCGATGGCCGCGCTGCCGCCGCGCTGGCTCGGCCCACATCTGCCCCACGATCAATACGCGACGGTCGCGGTGGTGGCCTTCGTGTGGACCGCATTCATCGTCGGCGCGTTCCTGCGCCGGATCAGCGACGCGTCGTCGGCGGCCTCGGCCGCGGTCGAGGCGCTGTCGGAGGAGCGGGCCGCGGTCGCCACCGAGCAGATGGGGCGGCTGCAGTCGGTCGGGGCCAAGGTCGCCCACGAGCTCAAGAACCCGCTGGCCTCGGTCAAGGGCCTGGTCCAGCTCCTGGCCAAGAGCCCGCCCGACGCCCGCACCCGCGAGCGCCTCGAGGTGGTGCAGAGCGAGATCGCGCGCATGGAGACCATCCTGCGCGAGTACCTGTCGTTCTCGCGGCCGCTCGAAGATCTGCGGCCGCAGCCGGTCGACGCCGCGGCGGTGGTGGCCGACGCGGTCGCGGTGGTCGCCGGTCGGGCCGAGCACGCCGGCCTGGCCGTGGTGGTCGACGGCGTGGCCGCGCCGATCACCGCGGATCCCCGCCGGCTCAAGGAGGCCTTGCTGAACCTCCTGGCCAACGCCATCGAGGCCACGCCGCGCGGCGGCACGGTCACCGCGCGCACCCGGGCCGACGGCGGCGGCGCGGTGATCGAGGTGAGCGACACCGGTCGCGGCATCAAGCCCGACGAGCTCGAGCGGCTCGGCACCTCGTTCTTCACCACCCGCGATGGCGGCACCGGCCTGGGCGTCGTCCTGGCGGCGTCGGTGGTGGCCCAGCACGGCGGCTGCGTGCGCTACGCCTCGACCCCGGGCCGCGGCACCACCGTGACGGTGCGCCTGCCGGCCGAGCCGGGGCCGGCCACCGAGGCCAGCATCACCGTGGATCGCGCGGCGTGACCACGCCGACCGTGCTCCTCGTCGACGACGAGCCGGGCGTGCTGTTCACGCTGCGCGAGGTCTTGACCGACCGCGGCCTCGGAGTCGTGACCGCGGCCTCGGGCGCCGCCGCCCTGCCGCTCCTCGACGACGTCGCGGTGGTGGTGACCGATCTGCAGATGCCGGGCATGACCGGCCTCGAGCTGTGCGCGGCGGTGACCGCCCGCGATCCGACGATCCCGGTGATCCTCCTCACCGCCTACGGCTCGGACAAGGTCGCGGTGGCCGCGGTCGCCGCCGGCGCCTACGACTACCTGACCAAGCCCTTCGACATCGACCACGTCGCGGTGGTGATCGGCCGGGCCCTCGAGGCCCACGCGCTGCGCCTGGCCAACCGCCGCGCCGCGATCGAGGCCGCGGTCGGGCGGCGGATCGTCGCCGAGAGCCGGTCCATGCGCCGGCTGCTCGACGCCACCGCCCGGGTCGCGACTCGCGACGTCACGGTCCTGGTCCGCGGCGAGACCGGCACCGGCAAGGAGTTCATCGCCCAGCTCCTGCACGCGCAGTCCCGGCGCGCGGCGCGGCCGCTGGTGCGGTTCAACTGCGCGGCGCTGCCGGCCGATCTGGCCGAGGCCGAGCTGTTCGGCCATGTCCGTGGCGCGTTCACCGGCGCGGTCGCCAACCGCCGCGGCTTCTTCGCCGAGGCCGACGGCGGGACCCTGGTCCTCGACGAGATCGGCGAGCTGCCGCTGCCGATCCAGGCCAAGCTCCTGCGGGCCCTGCAGGAGGGCGAGATCCAGCCGGTCGGCTCGGGGCGGATCGAGCGAGTCGACGTCCGGGTGGTGGCCGCCACCCACCGCGACCTGACCGCCGCGGCCCGCGCCGGGACGTTCCGCGAGGACCTGTACTACCGCCTGGCGGTGGTCGAGCTGGTCGTGCCGCCGCTGCGCGAGCGCGCCGACGACATCCCGGCCCTGGCCCAGGCCTTCGCCCGCCACTACGGCGACAAGTTCGGCCTGCCGCCGCTGGTCCTCGAGCCGGCCCTGGTGGCGGCGCTGGTGGCCGCGCCGTGGCCGGGCAACGTCCGCCAGCTCGAGAACGCGATCGCCCGCCTGGCCGCGCTGGCCAAGGGCGAGGTCCTGCGGCTGGCCGACTTCCGCGAGCACAGCGGCGCGGCGCCACCACCGGCCGTGGCCACCACCGGCGCGACCGACGACGACGAGCCGGTCTGGGCCGAGGGACCGTCGCTGCGCGAGCAGGTCGAGGCCTTCGAGCGCGGGGTGATCGCCCGGGCCCTGACCGCCACCGGCGGTAACCAGAGCGAGGCCGCGCGCCGCCTCGGCACCAGCCGGGTGACCTTGCTCGACAAGATCAAGAAGTACGGCCTGGCGACCCGCCGCGGGGAGTCGACGTGACGGCCGGTCGGCGCGCCGCGGGGATCGCCGGCCTGATCGCGACCGTGGTCATGGCCGCGCCCCGGCCGGCCGCCGCCGAGCGCGAGCTGGTCGCGCACCACGCCCGCGACGTGCCGATCACCCTCGGCCTGGTCGGGTTGTGGGTCCTCGGCGAGACCGTCGCCAAGGACGCGCTGTCGCCCGACGCCTGCCGGTGGTGCGCCACCAACGCCGTCGATCGCGGCGTCCGGCTCAACCTGCGCTGGGAGGACACCGCCCTGGCCAAGCGGCTGTCGGACGTCACCGGCTTCGCCCTGACGCCGCTGGCGGCGATGGGCGGCCTCGTCGTGCTGTCGCCGGATCGCCGCGCCACCGCGCTCCACGATCTGGTGATCGTCGCCGAGGCCGCGGCGATCGCGACCGATCTGAACTACCTGGTGAAGATCGCGGTCGCCCGCGAGCGCCCCGACGTGTCCGACCTCGCGCCCGCCGACAAGCCGCGGACCGATCGCCCGGCCGAGAACAACCTGTCGTTCAACTCGGGCCACGCGACCTCGGCGATGGCCTTCGCGGTCGCCGCCGGCACCACCGCCACGCTGCGCGGCTACCGCCACGCCTGGGCGGTGTGGGCGACCGGCGTGCCGCTGGCGCTGGCGACCGGCTACCTGCGGATCGCCGGCGATCGCCACTGGGCCAGCGACGTCGTCACCGGCTGGGCGGTCGGCGCCGCGGTCGGGGTCGCGGTGCCGTACCTGCTGCACACCCGACCCGGCCCGGGTCGGCCCACGGTCGCGCTCGGCCGCGCCGCCGACGCCACCACCCTCGGCCTGGCCGTGGCCTGGTAGCGGCTCAGCGCTTGGCGAGGAGCTGGGCGGCCAGCATCGCGTGGTAGGTGATCAAGATGTCGGCGCCGGCGCGCCGCATGCCGGTCAGGGTCTCCAGCACGATCCGCTCGCGATCGATCCAGCCGGCGGCGGCCGCGGCCTCGATCATCGCGTACTCGCCGCTGACGTTGTAGCAGGCGATCGGCAGGTTGATCTCGTCGGCCACGACCCGGATCACGTCGAGGTAGGCCAGGGCCGGCTTGACCATGACCAGGTCAGCGCCCTCGCCGACGTCCATCGTCACCTCGCGCACCGCCTCGGCGGCGTTGGCCGGATCCATCTGGTAGCCGCGGCGATCGCCGTGCTGCGGCGCGCTGTCGACCGCGTCGCGGAACGGCCCGTAGTAGGCCGAGGCGTACTTGGCCGAGTACGCCATGATCGCGGTGTCGGTGAAGCCCTCGTCGTCGAGGGACTCGCGGCACGCGCCGACGAAGCCGTCGAGCATGCCCGACGGCGCGACGATGTCGACCCCGGCCCGGGCGTACGACACCACGGTCCGCGCCAGGTTCTCGAGCGACGCGTCGTTGTCGAGGCCGCGATCGTGGATGACCCCGCAGTGGCCGTGGTCGGTGTACTCGCAGAAGCAGGCGTCGGCGATCACGACCAGCTCGGGGCAGCGCTTCTTGATCGCCTTGATCGCGCGCTGGACGACGCCGTTTTGCGCCCAGGCCTCGGACCCGACCGCGTCCTTCTTCTCGGGGATGCCGAACAGGAGGACCGACGGGATGCCGGCGTCGTAGGCGGCCGCCGCGGCGTCGACTGCCTTGTCGACCGACCAGACGAACTGGCCGGGCATCGACGCGATCGGCTTCTGCACGCCCTGGCCGGGGGCGCAGAACAGCGGGTAGCACAGGTTGTCGACGGCGAGCCGGGTCTCGCGGACCATGCGGCGCAGGCCCTCGGTGCGGCGGACCCGCCGGGCGCGGTAGTCGGGGAAGTTCATGGGTCGGTTGGATACACCGCCGCGAGGGCCGCCGCCATCGCCGCGGGCGTGGGCCGGGTCGCCACCGCCGCGGGCGGGACGCCCCGCTCGCGCAGGGCGGCGGCGGTGGTCGCGCCGATCGCCACGCACGGCGGTGGGGTCGGGCACAGGGCCAGCAAGGCCGCGGCCTGGGACGGCGCGAAGACCAGGACCGCGGCGGCGGTGGGCAGCGCGGCCAGGCCCTCGGTCAGGGCCGGGTCATCGGCGGCCCGCGGCGCCAGGCGGTAGGCCGTCGCCGCGCGCACCTGGGCGCCGGCCGCCGTCAGGATCGCCAGGCCGTCGTCGCGCCCGCCCGCGGCCCGGGGGGCGATCACCGCGGTGCCCTCGAGGCCGCGGGCGACCAGGGCCGAGGCGGCGGCGACGGCGTCGTCGCCCAGGGACTCGGCGGCCAGTCCGGCGGCCCGCGCCGCCGCCGCGGTCCGCTCGCCGACCGTGACAGCCCGGGGCAGAGCGATACCCGCGGTCTGCAGGGCGGCGACCGCCGGCGCCACCGCCCGGGCGCTGGCCAGCCACAGGAGCGCCGGTCCGGGGCACGAGACCGCCGCCATCAAGGCGTCGATCTCCTCCGCGGTCAGGGCGACCTCGACCAGGACCGGCAGGGCGACCGCGGTGAAGCGGGGCGCCAGGGCCCGCGCGTAGGCCCCCAGATCCTCCCGGCTTCGGGTCAGGACTACCCGCACGGGGACGACCGTACCAGGTCGACTGACCCCGGCGACAGCCATGGCAGCCCGAGTAGCCACGCAACGCGTCGCTATGTGGTTCGATCGACGACGGCCGCCGGTCGCGAGCTGCTGGCCCACCGCTTGCTTTTGGTCCGGTCGTGCTGTCCCTGTTCGTCATCCCCTGGGCCGTCTTCGCCACCCCCACCGCGGCGGCGTCGACCCCGGTGGTGCCGAGCCCGTCGGCGTGCCTCGACGTGACCCGGGCCCAGCTCGTGGCCGACGGCGGGTTCGACACCGTCCGGGTGGTCACCGCGGCTGGCGCCCCGGGCGCCGCGAGCGTCATCGCGGTGGCCAGCCGCGAGCGGTTCGTCGAGCTGACCGCGCGATCGGGCGGCGCCTCGTCGCTGACCCTCGGCGCGGCGGGCGAGGGCCTGGTGACCGTGGCGATCGAGCCCGATCTCGAGGCGGCCGAGCCGGCGTGTGTCCAGCGGGTGGAGTTGACCCGGGCCGGCGCGGTGATCGCCCGGCTCGACGTCGCTGGGCCGCGGGCTTCCTGGTAGCCTGCGCGCGATGCGCGCGCTCGCTAGCTTCGCCGCCGTGCTGGGCCTGGCCCAGTGCTCGAAGGCCCCGCCGCGGGGGGCTGCCACCGGCGAGGTGCCCCCGGCCTCGACCGACGGCGGCGGCGCCGTCCCAGGTCCGGCCGTGCCCCTGGCCACGGTGACCCTGGCGACCGCGAGCGGCCCGCGTCCGGTCCGGGTCGAGGTCGTGAAGTCGGCCGGGCGGGTCCAGCGCGGTCTCATGTACCGCAAGTTCCTCGGCGCCGACGATGGCATGTTGTTCCTGATGGGCGACCTCGACGATCACCACTTCTGGATGCAGAACACGCTCATCCCGCTCGACATCATGTTCATCGGCGACGATCTGCGGGTCGTCGGCATCCTCGAGAACATGCAGCCCCTCGACACCACCTCGCGTGGCGTCGGCAAGCCGTCGCGCTACGTCCTCGAGGTCAACGGCGGCTACGCCAAGCAGCACGGCATCGGCCCGGGCACCGCGGTGACCTTCGCCGGCGTCGAGGCCGCCGCGCAGTAGCCGGCTACCAGCGCCCGATCGCGACCGCCGCCGCGCCGTCGCCGGTCGGCACGACGATCACCGCCGGCCGCTGCGGGCGCTGCTCGCGCCAGTACAGGTAGCCGGCGGCGCCGAGGCCAACCACGCCCAGGGCCACCGTCGTCCAGCCCGCGCTGGCGCTGGTGCGGACCTCGGGGCAGGTCGGGGTCGGGCAGGTCGGCTCGCCGTCGATCGAGATCAGGTAGGCCCCGGTCGCGATCAGCGCCACGCCGGCGCCGGCCACCGCCATCGGGACCAGGCCCGGCCGCCGCCATCGGCGGCCGCCACCGCCGCCGCGCGCCGCGCCCAGGTCGATCCGCAGCGGGGCGCCGGTCGCCTCGACGAAGACCTCGCGGGTCTCGCCCGCGGCGACGAAGGTGTGCGGGCCGGCCGGCAGCTTGCCGACCCACGGCGTCGGCCCGGCCGGGGCGCCGTCGATCGTCAGCTCCACCGGCCGCGGCGCCGACACCGCCACATCGACCGGATCGTCGCCGTCGGCGCCGAGGGTGTCGAGGACCAGCCGACCGACCGCGGTGCTGGCCTCGCCGATCGCGCAGGTGCCGCAGTCCTCGGCCCGGCGCCGGAGCACCCGGCCCTGGCGATCGACCATCGACACCGCGATCGCGAAGCGATCGTGGAAGTCGCCGCTGATGGTCACCGCGATCACCAGGCCGCGCTCGCCGCCGCGGGCGGTCAGGACCTGGTCGACGCAGGTCGCGGTCACGCAGGTCGCCACCGGCTGGGTCGGATCCCCCGCGGCCTTGGCGGCGCTGGCGGTCAGGGCGTCGGCGTAGGCCGCACTCGGCGCGCCGTCGACGGCGACGCCGACCAGCGGCGGCCCGGCGATCGCGACGCGAGCGGACAGACACACGGCGGCGATCGCGGCGAGGCGCAGGCCCATCGCGCGCGAGGGTATCACGGCGCCGCCGCCGCTCGCGCCCGGTCGACCGCGCGCCCGAGGGTCGTGTCGTCGAGCTGGCCGGTGAGGCGGGCGATCTCGCGGCCGGCGCGATCGAGCACGATCGTGGTCGGGACCGCGGCGATCGCCCCGAGCGGGCCGGCGCCGGCGCGGGTCGGCGGGTCGGCCAGGGCGATCAGGTAGGTCACGTCGCTGGCCGTGCGCCACGGCGCGACCAGCGGATAGCCCTCGGGATCGAGGGCCAGGCCGATCACGGTGACATCGGGCGCGGCGTCGGCTGCGGCCAGCACCGGCAGCTCGAGGGCGGTGGCCGGCGACCAGGTCGCGAAGACGTTGATCACGACGACCTGGCCGCGCAGCGCCGCCACCGCGACCTCGCCACCGTCGAGGGCCGGCCAGGTCGCGGTCACCGGCGGGCCGGGGGGCCGGGGGCGCGGCCCGCCGCCACAGGCCACCGCCAGCGCGCCGCCGAGGCCCAGCGCCGCCAGTCGCCGCGCGATCACGGCGCCGGCGCCTCGGCGCGCTTGAGCGACCAGGCCAGGAGCGGCGGCGTCACCAGCGTCGTCACCATCACCATCAAGACCACCGCGGCGTAGGTCGAGCGCGAGATCACCGGCTCGCCGGCCAGGAGCAGGTTGGCCCCGGTGGCGGCGAAGATCAGCCCGACCTCGCCGCGCGGGATCATGCCGAAGCCGACCGACAGCCGGTGGACGCCGGGCCCGAAGGCGACCAGCGCGCAGGCCTGCTTGCCGACGATCGCCGCCACCGTCAGCGCGGCGGCCAGGCCCAGCGCGCTGGTGTCGCCCAGGACCGAGAGATCGACCCGGGCGCCAGTCAGGACGAAGAACAGCGGCGTCAGGAGCTGGCCGACCGGCTCGAGCTGGCTCTCCAGGGGGCGGTCGCCCTTGGCCAGGTGATCGTGGAAGACCACCTCGTCGAGGACCAGGCCGGCGGCGAAGGCGCCGACGATCGGCGCCAGCCCGACCGCCTGGGCGGCCCACGCCACGATCAGGCAGAACGCCAGCGAGGTGGCCAGGAGCACGCCGTGGACGTCGAGGAAGCTGGCGGCGCGGTACAGCCGCTTGGACACCGGGTGGCCGGCGACGATCGCGACCGCGAGGAAGCCCAGGGCCTTGCCGATGATCACCAGCACCGCGACCGCGTCGAGGCTTCCGCCGGTCCCGGCGCTGGCCACCACGCCTGACACCACGGCCAGGACGATCAGCCCGAGGACGTCGTCGATCACCGCCGCGCCCAGGACGACGCGGCCGGTCGGCGAGTCGATCTTGCCCAGGTCCTTGAACACCCGGGCGGTGATGCCGACCGACGTCGCGGTCAGGACCGCGCCGATGAACAGGTGAGTGTGCCAGGTCGCGTCGGGCACGATCATCGCGTGGAGGCCGTAGCCCAGCCCCAGCGGCAGGATCACGCCGACCACCGCGACCACGAAGGCCGCGATCCCGACCTTGGCCATCTGGCCCAGGTTCGACTCCAGGCCGACCTGGAACAGCAGCAGGATCACGCCCAGTTCGCCGAGGAAGGCCAGGTTGGGATCGCTCACCACCAGCGAGGCGTCGTAGCTGGTGTGGGTCGTGATCAGGTGCAAGCTGTTGCCGACCACGATCCCGGCCGTGAGCTCGCCCAGGACCGGCGGCATGCCGATGCGGCCGAACAGATCGCCGCCGACCTTGGCGGCCACCAGGAGGCCGCCGATCGCCAGCAGCACCTGGGCGTCGAAGCCGCCGGCCGAGCCGCCCAGGAGCACGATCGCCGCGATCGCGATCGCGGCGCGCCTCACCGCCCGTCCTTGGTCGCGAGCACGATGTACTGGTGCGGCAGCGACTCGCGCGCCACGGTCGCCGACAACCCGGCGGCGCGCAGCTCGGCGATCACGACGTCGGCCGACAACCGCATCGACGGCGGCGGCCCCATCGGACCGTCGAGGGTGAAGTCGACGATGGCGATCGCGCCACCCGGGCGCAGGGCGGCGGCCAGGCGCGCGGCGTAGCGCGGGCGGTCGGGCAGGTGGTGCCAGGTGTCGACGATCAAGATCCGATCGACGCCGGCGGTCGGCAGGCCGGGATCGTCGGGGGCGACCTGGCGAGCGACCACGTTGGTCCACAGCTCGCGCTTGGCGCGGTCGGCCAGGTGGGCGACCAGCGGCGGGGCGGTGTCGAGGGCGTGGACCTGGCCGGCGCCGCCGACCGCGCGCGACAGGTGCCCGACGAAGTAGCCGGTGCCGGCGCCGATGTCGGCGACGACGTGGCCCGGGCCCGGGCCGAGGAGCGCGATCACCTCGGCCGGACGCTGCCAGCTATCGCGCGCCGGATCGTCGAAGACCGCGACCCACTTGGCGACGTCGGAGAAGTCGTGGGTGACGTGGTCGGCGTGGTGGCCGCGGTGATCGCCGTGGCCGTGGTCGTGGCCGTGGTGCCCGTCGGCCGGTGTGGCCTCGGTGGTGGGGGCGGGGGTGGCCGGGGCGGCGGCTCGGCCGCCACAGGCGACCAGCGAGAGCGCGGCGACGAGCGCGGCGACGGTGGACGGAAGCGACCTCATCGCCGCGAGGCTACCGCCGGCGCGACGGCTACACCAGTGACCCGGCCAGCCAGTCGGCCAGCTCGCCGACCGACGACACCATCCGGTTGGCCTCGCGCAGGCGCTCGGTCAGCGTCTTCACGACCTCGATCAAGAGCGCGTTGCCGGCCCGCGGATCGTGGCGCATGAGCTGCTGCAGCTCGAGGTAGGGCAGGCGATACAGGAACGACGCCGCGACCGCGGTCACCGTCGCCGAGCGCGGCGCCGGCTCGATCAGCGCCATCTCGCCGAAGAAGTTGCCCGGCCCCAGGCGGGCCAGGGCATGGCCGGCCTTGGCGACCTCGACCTCGCCCGTGAGGACCAGGTAGAGTGCGTCGCCCAGCGTGCCCTCGCTGACCACCTCTTCGCCAGGCGCGAAGGTCTCGAGCTGACCGGCGCGCGCGATCCGCCCGAGGTGGTCGGGACCGACCCGGGCCAAGAGCGGATGGTGCTCGAGCAGGCGGGCCGTCGACACATCCGGATCATACGCGGATCGCAGGCGGGCGGGCGATCGGGCGTGGTTACGACGGCAGGCCGCCCGGCGCCGTGGCCCCCGGCGAGCTGGCGTCACGCTGTGATGATCGAACCGCTGCCGTCGAATCTGACGGGGGACCAGCGCCCGCACCGATGATGACCGCCAGATCACCGTCCGTCGGGGCAGTCTCCGGAGCCCTGCCCGGGGACCGGCTCCAGCGCGAGTTCCGGGCCCAACCAGGCCAGCAACTCGCCGACCTCGCGGCAGCCGCTCCCGGTGCATAGCTGGCGTCGCAGCGCCGGCCGGGCTGGCACCCCCGCGAACCCGTAGGCCGCGCCGGCTGCGGCGAACCGGACCTCGCAAGGGAGCGGTTCGGCGTCGTCGAGCAGCACCGCCGGCCGGGCCAGGGACGCGAACCTTCCCGAGGTCGGGTCGCGCCACACACACAATGGGTGGACCCCGCCCTGCGCGCGGTCGTGGGCGGTGCCGACCACGACGAGCTGGTAAGGCCAGCCGGCCGGGAGCTGGTACGTCCGACGGCAGGCGTCGCCGCAAGCCAGCCTGCCCGCCGAGCGTGGCAGCGCCGTCGCCGGCGTGGACGCTGAGAGCTGGACGAACGGCGGCGCCGCCGGTGTCGGGTCGCGCAGCGTCGGGTAGCGCCGCAGCAGTTCGCGACCCTCGGCGGTCAGGGTCGGGCGCGCATCGCGCAACGCCCGGAGCTGGCCGGTCGGATCTGGACCGTCGAGGTGGTCGAGGTCAGCGATCAGCTCCAGCGTCGGGGCGGCGCCGTAGCGCAGGATCACCGGCGCCCAGTAGCGGTCCATGGGCGCGGTGTTTGGCAGTGGCGGCTCGCCGGGCACGAGCTCCCAGTCGACCTTTGGCGGCAGATCGACCAGCACCGCGGTATCGACCACCGCGGGTTCGAGCAAGTTGATCATGTGCAGCACGCGGCCGCGCCGGAAGCTCACCAGGGCGCCGTGAACCCGCGGCTCGCTGGTCACCCCGGTGGCCAGGGTCGCCACCACGGTCCCGGTCGGCGTCACCGCCAGGAGCTGTTCGCCCCGCACCACCACTGCGACCGGTTCGCCGCCCCCGGCTCCTGGAGCCGAAGGCGCGCGGTGGGCGGCGGGGTCGAGGCGTCGGCCGCCCACACCATCGAGACCGGCGTCGCCCCGGGGCCGGCGTCCACCGGGCTGGCCACCGACGGGCGCCGCGCGGTGCCGCGTGGCGCTGGGCCGCGGGCCGCCGCTGTCGGCTCCGACGTATGACCGCAACCTGCACCGAGGATGACCACCAACAGCCGCGCACGCATCGTGGACACGGTAACACGCCGCCAACGCGAACACCCATGTGCTCCTGAGACGCCTGAGGTCGGAATTGCTGGGTGGCCGCGCGGTCGAGCGCCCGCCGACGTCGAGACCTGTTGCGCTACCACACTCGGCAGGGCGTCAGCGCCGTCTCGGTCTCCAAGCATGCGACCTAGCGGGTCACCGCGGCGCGGCGCTCGAGGCGAAGCGTGGGCGTGGGCGCCGGGGTGTAGAGCGCGACGGTGCGTGGCCCGCCCGCGCGTCGGTGGGCGATCAGGAGCTCCAGATGTCCGTCGAGATCGAGGTCGATCGCCCCGAGCACGTCGATGACATCCCCACCGACCGAGGTGCCGTACCACGAGAAGAGTGGCTCTCGACAAGGTGTTCCGGTGGCGCGCTCGCCGTCGATGGGCCCTGGCCCGCGGAACCCCTCCAGAGGGAAGGACTCGAGGGCGCCGTCGCGGTCGAGATCGCCGACCAGCGAACCGCCCTTGATGCAGATCTGGGTGATCGTGGGCGCGGGGACTGGCGACCCTGGGCTCGGATCTCCATCGACCGCGAGCGAGATGCCGCAGTTGCCGGCGAGCGCACAGTCCACGTGAGTCACCGTCGACCTTCCAGGCGAGAGCTCGGTGCAGGGAGACCAACCGAAGCGGAAGGTGCCGACGTAGCCGCGGGGGTCCGCGGGTACCCCGTTCTCAGCGATGGTGAAGTGGCCGCGCACATTTCCTGCGACCCCGAGGACATGGAACCGCGGAGGCCGACTGTCCAGCGGAGCACGCGCGACCGACTCGTCCGACGTCCAGTCGATGTCCCCACCCGCGAAGAGCGGGAACAAGTGCGCCCCACGAACCGGCAGGCCCACACACGTCTCCCCGACGAGGTAGCGTGGTCCCCGGGCCGGCGGCGCCGCATCGAAGCTCGGAGCCGCAACCCCTGCGTCGATCCCCAACGCTGGGCCGTGCGGCGCCTGGCCGCGGGCCGCCGCGGCCGGCTCCGACGGCTCCGACGTATGACTGCAGCCTGAGCCAACGGCGACCAACAGCACCAATCGGGCACGCATGGGTGGAAGCTAACACGCCGCCCGAGACGAGCGAATGCGCGACAACGATCACCGATCGCGTCTCCGCTCGTCGCCGGTACGCAGGCTGCGGACCATGAAGCGGTGTAAGCACTTGCGCCGGATGCCAACCCACGATAGCTTAACGTTGTGAACGGGTTCGAGGAGCAGTGGCTCGATGGGAGCCAAGTTCAGGGTGCGTTCGAACCCATTGGTTCGTCTCCTGGGTCGGGCCGCATCACTACGAGGTGGACATCTCGCGGACGACGCAGTGTGTCGAGGCGGCGTTCCCACGCGCCGGACCGCTACGCCCGCGCGTGCCGCCAGTACACGAGTATCGGAATCGTGGCCGCTGAGCGACTAACGCACCACCGAGGCACGGCGCTCGAGCCGATGTCCGGGCCCGGAGCCCGGGGTGTACAACGTCACGGTGCGAGCCCCGCCAGCCGCTGTGTGTGCGACGAGTACTTCGAGGTTGCTATCGCGGTCGAGATCAGCGACGCCGAGGATGTCAATCATGTCCGCGCCTGCCGGCAAGCGGTACCAGGCGAAGCGCGGTGTCGAGCACCCCGGCGCGGCCGGTCTGCCTTCGATGGCGTCGTCGCCGCGGAACCCTTCCAGCGAGTACGCTTCGAGGGCGCCATCGCCGTCGAGATCGGCGACCAAGCTGCCGGATTCGGCGCACACGATCTTCGTGGCGATCGCCGAACGCGTGAACGGATCCTCCGGTGCGCCGCTGGCCGCGATCGAAATACCACAGCCACCTGCGGCACCACAGTCAACGCGGATGACCGTCGCGCCACCAGGTTGGCGATAGGTGCACGGACCGACGCCCCACACACCCTGGTATTCTCCCAGGAAGCCACGTGGATCGGACGACGCTTGGTCATGCGTTGTGATGAGATGACCATGCACCTCGCCGTCGAACCCCAGCACCACGAAGCGGTGCGGCGCTGCGGTCACGGGCGCGCGCGCGATCGACTCATCCGCCGTCCAGGAGACATCGCCGCCCGCGAACAGGGGGAACAGATGCGGTCCGCGCAGCGCGGCGTTGAGGCACGTCTCTCCTACCAGGACGCGCGGCAATCGGGGGGCGGGCGGTTCGGGCGGCGCGGCATCGACCCTGGAGGCCAGGGTAGGTGGCGCGGCGCTATGAGCAGTCGCGGTCGGTTCCGACGTATGTCTGCAGCCCGTGGCGACGGCGAGTATCTGTACGAGGCGCGCCTGCACAGGGCGCAGGCTAGCACGACGCGAAGGATGACTGCATGAGCAACTACGGTTGGGTCCCGCGGCCGGATGACGAGTCGGACGACTACCTCGAGCGGCTGGCGCTCCTCGTCGCACGACGACCACGCATGGAGATGATCGAGATCTCCAACACCCTCCAGGGGTTCATCGCAGCCGCTCATGCTGCGGCAGCGCCGCCCCCGCCCATCGATGACGAGCTGGTCGTCGGTGGCCACGCGAGCCGTCGCGGTGACTGGATGGTGGACCCGTACCCTTACTCCACGCTGGGGCCGTGGACCGACTATGTCACTCTCGAGATCTCGTTGTCGGACCCTAACTACAGTCTCAGGATTCCGGACGACCTCGTTGGGGACTCGCCCATCGCACCCGATAGTCCCGCGCCAACGCCCCGCGCGTTTCACGCGAAGGGCTGCAATATCGGGCGGGCCGCACCGTGGCTGGCCAAGTTGCGCGAGGCGCTCGGCGGTCATGTGCGTGTGACTGCTCCTAGGCACTACCACGGCGTCTCGACCAATGGTACCCCGGGCGTGACTTCTATCGAGGCCATTGAATGGATGGGGTACCAGTTTGTCGTGTTTCAGAAGACGCCCGTGGCGAGCGTGAACGCGCTCGCGACCGCCTTCTTCTCGCAAGGCCATACGCGCCCCGACGGCGTGCGGATTCCTCTGAGTGCTTTCCAGGGGTGGCTCACGCTCGTTGCTGGACGAAGACTGAAGCACCCGTCCATAACGGAGCGAAAGAGGGTGCGTTTGCCGCTGGGGCGGGATGTCGGCGGACACCGCTACGCGGAGGGGGTTGTTGGACTCTATGTTCGAACGCCGGCGTCCTCGGTTGTTTTTCAGACGTTCAGGTTTTCGGATCCTGACAGTATTCCAGCTTCCGATCAGGACCGTGTTGCAGCCTTGTCAGCCTGGTTCTTGTCGGAGTCGTCTTATCGAGATGACTATTCGTACCCGATGTACAAGCAGCACGGCTATCCGACGCTGGCGGACATGATTCGTGGGCTCGAATGGCGTTTCAACGTCGTCGTGAGGCCGGACTCTGTGACGATGGACTGCATTGGCGGGCGCTACGAGTATGAGCTGCTCGTCCCGATCGCTGCCCCGGGCCGTGGCGGGACGCTCGCGCCGACCAAGGCTCCTCTGATCTACAACCACATCCCCGAGGCTGGTCCTCCGGTCAAGCCTCCGGCATTCGACGAGGACTCCCCCTTCTACTACGGGACCGCGCCATGACAGGGACCCTGCGCGGTTTCGCTGAAGCCCTCGGCGTGGCGCTCCTACCTCTCGTCGAGGCGACCGAGGATGCCGAACTCGGCGTCGATTTCTTGCTTCGTCTGGGCTGGGAGACCTCCGCGGCGCCGGCTTCGTTCATGGCCATGAACGGCGTGCTCTCACAGGCGTTTGAGAACGCGGTGGGTGGCGAAGACGGGCTGGAAGTGGATCTTGGCGTGTTGATCCCCTCGGTCCTGGCTGCGTGGGGCGCGATCGATGCCTTGGCGTCCGCCCCTGATCTGTCGGCGGAGCAGCGCGCCGAGTTGCCGCGGCAGATCATCGACGCTCTCCTCGAGGAGTTGCTTCAGAGCCACTTTCCTGTCTGGCATGCCGCCCTGGACGCCCTGGGCATCGTGAATGTGAACGTGGTGGCAGGCGTCGACGGGCGCCGGCCCTACGAGCGACGGACGCTCGATCGTGGCAGGCTCCTCGACTACATCGACGAGCCGCTGGAGAGCCTCAAAGAGACCTATCGCTGGGGCGAGGCGTCGTTCGACGGCGCGCGCGTGACGCGCGCGGTGACGGCGCTGGCTCGTGCGTGCGGCGCTCAGATTGACCGATACGTCGCGCCGTCGGCTCTGACCGACGCGCTTGGTGCCCGAGCGTCCGGCCCGCGCATCGTACTTGTTGACCGGCGAGGTAGTCCGCTCGTCGTCGGTCTGGCGTTCCTCCAGGTCCCGGCGACGCCGACGGCGCTCCCGGGCGTTGCGATCATCCCGACGGCGACCGCTCCCGTTGAACATGCGATCGGTCTGTTCGATGGCCGGTTGGTGCTCGACGGTGACCTCGCCGCCGGTGTCGGTGTGGCCCTTCGTGCAGGCCAACCGCCAACGGCGGTCGCCGGGGCGGCCTTTCGGATCGAGTATGAGCGCCGCCCACCGAATGCGACGACACTTCTCGGTGAGGAGGAGGGCACGCGCGTCGAGCTGCGCGGGACCACGGCGACGCTGGAGGTCGCTGGCAGCGACGGCGGGCTGATGGTGACGGGCACGCTCCTCGCGCATGACTTTGCGCTCGTGCTGGATGGCGGTGACGGCGACGGGTTCATGGGCGCCTTGCTCCCTGGCCCGGCGTCGCGTATCGACGTCCCACTGTCGATGTCGTGGTCGACTCATGGTGGGCTGCGCTTGGGCGGAAGCCCGATACGTTCCCGTAGCGCGGCGACTTGGAGCGGTGGAAGTGACCGAAGCCTCCGTCGCGTTGCGCAAGTTCCCGCCGAGCAGCGGCGGGCCGTCGCTGTCTTTGACGGCCGCGATGACATGCCGAGGTTCCCTCGGCCCGGTGTCGTTTTCGCTAGCAGGCGCAGGGCTCGAGATGCGTCTAGCCTTCGGGACCGGCAACCTCGGACCCCTCGATGTCGGCGTGGGGTTCAAGCCGCCGACCGGCCTGTCGCTCGGCCTCGACGCCGGCCCGGTTCAGGGCGGCGGCTACCTTCGGCACGAGGCCGGGCGCTACGCGGGCGCGCTGGCGCTGGACGTGGTGGGCGTCGCGGTGGGGGCGTACGGGTTGCTCGACGCACGCGGGCCGGGCTACTCGCTGGCGGCGGTGATCGCGGCTGGGTTTCGGCCGGTGCCGCTGCCGCTTGGGTTCACGCTGGAGGGGGTGGGCGGGCTGATCGGGATCCATCGACGGGTGGACACGGAGGCGCTGCGAGGAGCGGTGCGGACGGCGGCGGGGATGGCGGAGCTGTTCTTCCCGGCGGATCCGATGGCGCAAGCGGAGCGGTTGACGACGGAGCTGGGGAGGTACTTCCCTGCGGCGGAGGGGCGGCACGTGTTCGGGCCTGCGGTGAAGTTCGGGTGGGGAAACCCGACGGTGGTTCGGGGGACGGTGGCGGTGCTGCTGGAGCTGCCGGCGCCGGCGCGGGTGGTGGTGCTGGGGACGATGACGGCGAAGCTGCCGACGGAGGAGCAGGCGATCGTCGACCTGACGATGGACGTGGTGGGGGAGGTGGACGTGGGGCAGAAGCGCGCGGCGGTGGACGCGTCGCTGCGGAGCTCGACGATCGCGGGGTTCCCGATCACGGGGGACCTGGCGGCGCGGCTGTGCTGGGGAAACCCGCGGAGCTTCGCGCTGGCGATCGGAGGGTTCCACTCGCAGTTCCGGCCGCCGGCGGAGTTCCCGACGCTGCGGCGGGTGCGGATCGAGCTGGGGTCGGGGGACGACCCGCGGCTGGACGCGGAGGGGTTCCTGGCGCTGACGTCGAACACGCTGCAGATGGGGGCACGGATCGACCTGTACGCGTCGGCGGGGCCGCTGAACATCACGGGGGGGCTGGGGTTCGAAACGCTGGTGCAGTTCTCGCCGTTCGGGCTGGCGGTGGACGTGTGGGCTGGGGTGAAGCTGCGGCGCGGCACGACGACGCTGGCGGGGGTGAGCTTCGAGGGCCACCTGCAGGGACCGAAGCCGTGGCGGATCGACGGCAAGGCGTGCCTGTCTTTGTGGTTCGTGGAGCTGTGCGTGCCGATCCATGTGACGTTCGGCAGCGGGGCGCCGGTCGCGGTGCCCGACCGGGCGATCTGGCCGGCGCTGCGGGCGGCGGTGGAGGCGCCGGCGGCGTGGGCGGCGGAGGTGCCGGGTGGCCTGACGGCGGCGATCGTGGCTGGGCCGGAGGAGGGCGCCGGGGTGGCGGGGCCGGCGCGCCGGGTCGACCCGTGCGCGACGCTGTCGATGACGCAGCAAGTGGTGCCGCTGGCGCGGAGGATCACGGCGTACGCGCAGGGGCGGCCGACGGGGATCGATCGGTTCGAGGTGACGGAGGTGCGGGTGGGGGGACAGGCGGTGCCGGCCGCGGCGGTGACGCCGGTCAAGGACTGGTTCGCGCCGGCGCAGTTCGAGGCGATGAGTGAGGCGGACAAGCTGTCGCGGCCGGGGTTCGAGGAGATGATGGCGGGCGTGGCGGTGGGTGCGGCGACGGTGCGCGCGGGGACGCCGCTCACGCGGGTGCTCGACTACGACACGGTGGTGATCGCGGGGGGACAGCGCCAGACCGCGGAGCGGTACCGACCGACGCGCGCGCTGCAGCTCGCGGGGACGGCGCTGTCGGCGACGGCGCAGGCGCCGCGCGGTCGCGGAGGCTCGGAGGCGTATGCGCCGCCGCCGGGGGCGGCGCCCGTGGTGACGCTGACCGAGGCGACGTATGTGATCGCGACGACGGATGCGTTGACGGCGCGGTGGGATCTGACGGAGGCGGCGAGTCGGAGCGAGGCCGAGCTCGCGCTGCGCGCGCACCTGGCGGCCCACCCTGGCGACGCGACGAGACTGCAGGTGGTCCCGAGCTACGAGGTGGCAGCATGAGTGACGTGAACGCAGCCTTTCGCTTCTATCCCTGGGTTCGCCGCGCCGCCGCCGCGCAGCTCGCGACGACGGATGGTGCGGCCGGCGGGATCGGGGGCGGCCGGACGGAAAGACACGAAGAACACCAACACCTCCTTGATCTGTACGGCTAGCCGTTGTAGCTTACGACCGTGGCCTCAGTGGCCCGCCGGTCGGGTGCCAGTAGGTCCAAGGCGGCCCCAGGAGAGTGTCGTTGAGCAAGAACAAGTCGTCGTCGGTGGTGCTGGGAGCAGGGCTCTTGCTGACCGCTGCCTGCGGGCCAAAGGCGCCCCCGGAGGACCCCGAGCCCCGGGTCGCTTGTGACCCGATGCCTCCCGAGGCCTACGAGTACGTGCGGACGGCACCCCGGATCACGCCGGAGGCCTTCGCGAAGCTCGACATGGACGCCGGCATCATCGTCGAAGTGATCAGCCAGCGGGTGTTCGGCACAGAAGGAAAGCCCATGATAGACGACCGCTTCCTGCCCCACGGCTGCGTCCCGCGGCGCTTGACCCTTACGGTTGTGATGCGCGGCACACTAAGGGAATCGCAGGCGCAGCTGTCGGCCGTGGGCTTCGAGGTGGGAGGGAAGATCGAAGCGTTGGATGGTTCTGAGGCGTTCCTTGGAGGGGTCGTGTCGCCGTCGCGACTTAGCGCTGCAGCCTGCAGTCTTGCGGATATCGATTTCTCGACCGATGGTTCCAGAGCTGCACAAGAGCGTAGAATATGCAGGGGTGACGGTCCTGCGCCCGGTGCCGACGCCCCCCCGTGGATCGACCGGGATGGACGCGGCGAAGGGGTCTGCAAGATGCCGTACCTAGCAGGCGCGGTGACACCTATACTGCCACCAGACCGACCTGCGGGGGGACGCTTGACAGTCATGCACTTGGCGACGACCTCGCGTGGAATTTTGGTTCGCTCCTCGATCTTCCTGACCGCGTGGCTCGCGTGTTCGAGTGGAACCAGGAAGACCGTACATGCAGACCTAGAACTGGCCAAGCGATACGAACGCGGCGACGGGGTGCCCCGTGACTTTCGTCTAGCGGCACGTCTATTCGAGAAGGCCTGCGATCAGGGGCGCGGCGACGCATCGGCGTGTCGCCGGCTCGCGGTCGCCATGGCCCGCGGTCGCGGTCTGCCGAAGCAAAGGCGGGCGCTGGCGCTGATGCGTCACGCGTGCGAACGCGGCGACTGGCTTGCTTGTGGTCCGTATGACTCATTCGACGTGGCCAAGGCCGAGGCGGCTTGTGGTGGGCAGGAGCCGGAAGCGTGCGTCCCCCTCGCCTCAATGCTGGCGTGGAGCCAGAGCGGCACGGTCGAGGAGGAGATGGTGGAGTTGCTTGCGCGCGCGTGCCAGCGTTCGGTCCTTGAGGCCTGCCTGCGGCTCGTCGAGACGCACGGCAATGAGGCGGCTACCGAGGTGCCCTTCGCAATCGAGCGCGTCCGTGCTGCGTGCCGGCAGGGCGACTCCGACGCCTGCGCGGCGGCTGGCACCCCGATTCCGGCGCGCGAGCTGTGCGCGGCCGGCGATTTCGAGGCGTGTTGACATGCCGTGGGAGAGCCTTCGCACACGCATCGACTCGATGCCGCTTGTGCTTGCCGGCCCGATACTCCGTAAGGTGACGCCCAATTCGGTCACAGTGTGGCTCGCTCTACGGCAACGTGCGGCTGTTACGCTCGAGATCCGCACTAGTCACGCCCTCGCGGACGTAGAACTCTTGACCGCGACTGCGCCGACGACGCAGATCGGTCCGCGCCTCCACCTTCTTGCGATTACTGCTCGAACAGCAGTCCCGCTCGCGACCGGTGTGACGTACTTCTACAATTTGTCGTTTGCGACCGACACAGAGTCGATGTCGCTCGAAGTTGCGTCCGGGCTCGATGTCGCGAGCGACCTCTCTTACCCGCCGTACTTGCTTCCGACCTTCTCGCTGTGCCCAGACAATCTCGAAGATCTGCGCCTTTTTCACGGCTCATGTCGGAAGCCCCATGCCTCCGGCCCAGATTCGTTCGCGGTATTAGACAGCCTCATTCGCCAGTCGGTGACGACCCCCAACGGACGTCCACATCAGTTGATCCTGTCCGGCGATCAGATCTACGCGGACGAGGTTGCTGATCTATTGCTCATGATGTTGACCGATGCAGGCGCTGTGCTGGTTGGCGTCGAAGGTCTGCCGCGGGTCGAGGGAGGCGAAACTGACGTACAGGTGCTTTGGCCGGGCTCGCGCCACGCGGTGATCCGCGAGGCCGGCTACACCACTAGCGACACCCGCAGTCACCTGATGTCGTTCGGCGAGTACATGGCAATGTACCTGTTTGTTTGGTCGGCTACACTCTGGCCCGACGGCGAAGACCTGCCAGACTTTGACGACCTGCTAGCGGCAATGAACAACGGGGCCTCGCCGGCAGAAAAGGCGGCGGTTGGGAAGCTGCGCAAGGCGGCAACAGCTCAGCGCGCGCGCATCGTTGAGTTCAAGGATACCCTGCCTGCTGTACGGCGGGCGCTCGCCAACGTCCCAACGTACATGATCTTTGACGATCACGACATCACGGATGACTGGAACCTCTACAGGTCCTTCTGTGACAAGGTATACGGCAATCCTCTTGGTGTTCGACTCATACAGAACGGATTGATTTCCTATGCGCTGTGCCAGCATTGGGGCAACGCGCCAGAGCAGTTTGCGTCAGCGGTCCCATTTCATCCGGCCGGCAAGCGTTTGCTTGATCTTCTTGGCTCGGCAACATCGTACTACGATATCGCTGATCGTCATGAATTGCGTCAGTATATGGGAGTGCACACGCCGGCAGAGATGGCGTCTCGTACGCCGTATCATCTGTTCCATGACATCGGTCATCGCTCGAACAGTGGCGACGGGCTGGTCGACACATCATCTTTGATTTTTCACTATACGATCGAGGGGTTGCGACATCAGTGCCTGGTCACCGACAGCCGGACCTGGCGGTCGTTTCCCCGGACCGCAGGCTGGGCCCCACCAGACCTCATCCTGTCGACAGAACTCGTGACTCAGATCGAACACGCACCGCCACGTCTCGGACGCCAAACTGTACTTGTCATGACAACCAATCCCGTGGTGGGGCCAGTAATCCGCCAAGGGGCGCGCGACTTGCCTAACCTGCCGGGCGGCAACAAGCTTCGTAACGAGGACTTTAGCGACTCATGGGAGGTTGAACGCGTGGATTTCGCTCGCCTCCTAGCGTCCCTTTCGCGACGCTTCGCTCCCAATATGAGTGACGAACGAGTCGGCGCGGTCGTCGTACTCAGCGGTGACGTACATGCTAGTTCGGCTGCGCGAGTTCAATACTGGGCCGATGCTCAGACAGGTGACTCGCCATCCAATCCGACTCGTGCGCGTCTAGTGCTCGCCCAACTAGTGGGCAGTCCCATGCGCAACGGAAACGCTATGACCCGTGGGCAGCACACGCGCGGATGGGACTACATCCCGCCCGGTCAAATTGCGGCCATGGTGAGTCAACCTGTGAACCGCACGGAGAAGTTCGTGGGTTGGAATCCGTCGGCGATGGTTCACGGGCAGCGGGTTGGTGAGGCGTTGGTGGAGCGAGTGGGCCTTGGTCCTGAGGATATACCGCCAGTTACGATGCCTGAGTTGTTCGATAGCGATCGTCCGTTTGTCACGCTGCGTAGCCAGGTCTACACGCATCTGGTCTATATCGAAATGACCAATATCGAGATCGCGCCCCATTTTCGTATGCTGCTCAGATACCTGCGCGCTGATGCCGGCGGTCGCTACGGCCATTCCTCGCCGCCGTTTCCATCTGACAGTGAGTTGGCCGCGTCGGCGAGGCGGAATCACCTCTATGGTGCGTATGCAGGCATCCGTGGCAATGGCGCTGAGGTTCTCGGACGTTCCAATATTGGTGAAGTGAAGATGACGCCCGCGGTGGTCTCTTATAGAGTTCATTGGCAAGAATCAATGACTGCGACCGAGATTGACTGGATTCGCTTCGATATCTCACTCGACGTCAGCGACGCGCCCTTTCAGTATCCAGGGCAGCCATGAGTCTATTCGCTGTGTTCGTAGGCGAGTTAGTCGATGCTCTTGCTCCGCTGCGGCTTGCTGCGACGGATGAGGGGATCCGTGCGAGGCTGCTGGAGATGTTGGGCACGAGCGTCGCCGCCGTCGATGCGGCGGGCCTATTGCCGGCCATGGTTGACCTGGCCGCCACAATCGATGACGTCGAGGCCACTCTTGCCTCATGGGACACACTCGCCAATCTCCGCGACCGTCTCACCGCGGCTCGGCACCTGCTAGATGCGATTCGCGCGATCCGATCCGGAGTCGCTCCGGGTTCGTTCCTGCCGCAACTCGGACGGGAGATGCTCGAATTGCTGGCAGCACGCCATCTGCGTCTACGCTCGCCGCTGCTGTATCAAGCTGCGGTGCTGCTCGGGGTGCTCAGGCCGGTAGTCTTGCCCGACGTATACGAGAACGGTGTCCGTCTGCGCCGGTTCGCCGTGATTGAGCGACTGTCATCCACGCGGCTCCATGGTCTGCTCACCGATCCCGTCGGGGCGTTGCGGGAGGATCTCGGGCCCGCGCCGCTCACAACGCGCGCCAAGGCCGACGCCACCGCGGACCTCGTCATTGAGCGCGCAGGCGGCTTTCTCAGCGCGTTGGGTATGCCTTGGCGGTACGGCGTCGGCCCTGATGACGAAACTTGGTTCGGTTCTGATGCGGCCAGCGTGCGTCACGTCCTGATGGTGCTGGCGCCTCATGACCTTGTCAGTGACGCCGGAGGGTACGGCACTGTTGGCGCTTGCTTCTCTTTGTCGCCTGCCGATGAGGCCGACTTCGGCGTCGTGGTCACACCGCTCGGCTTGCTCGACGCAGCACGCACTGTCGGCGACTGGGACGTAACGGCTCGCATGACTGGGAACGTGCAAGCGTTCGCGTTCGGTGGCGGCCGCGGGTTCGACTTGGTGGCCGACACAGGAACGGCCAGCGTGAACGTCGGCTTCACGGCGCGACGTGCGCCTTCCGGTGTCCCTTTCATCCTGGGTGCCGCGAGAGGCACGCGCCTCGAGTTCGACCGCGTGTCGTTTGATGGTTCGGCCATGCTTTCGACCACACGTCGGGAGCTGAAGCTCGGGTGCAGTGTCGAGCGGGTCGTGTTCGTCGCGACGAGCGACGGGGGCGATGGGTTCTTGCGCCACGTGCTCGGTGATGGCGAGTTGCGCGCCATGTTCGATTTTGGGGTGATGTACTCGAGTGGCTGGGGGCTGAGCTTCGAAGGCGGTGTCGGGCTGCAGACGCGGATTCCGTGTCGTGTCACGCTCGGTCCCATCACGATGGATGGGATTGTAGTAGTGCTTGAGTCCGCGCCTGAGGTGGTGCGGGTGGTGGTATCGTGTGGAGTCCAGGTCAGGCTTGGGGCTGTGCTGCTTGGCTTGGAAGGAGTGGGGAGTCAGCTTCTTGTGGCGTTGCCAGCGGAAGCGCCGGCTCGGGATTTCCATGTGGACTTCGATGTTCGGCCGCCCGATGGCGCGGCGATCTCGATCGAGAACGCGATCGTGCGTGGCAGTGGATACTTGCGCTGTGTTGGGCCACGCTACTTGGGTGGGCTTTCGCTTGAGGCGCTTGGGGTGAGCTTGTCTGCGTTCGGGTTGCTGGACACGGATGTCCCTGGAGCGGGCTACTCGCTGGCGGCGGTGATCGCGGCTGGGTTTCGGCCGGTGCCGCTGCCGCTTGGGTTCACGCTGGAGGGGGTGGGCGGGCTGATCGGGATCCATCGACGGGTGGACACGGAGGCGCTGCGAGGAGCGGTGCGGACGGCGGCGGGGATGGCGGAGCTGTTCTTCCCGGCGGATCCGATGGCGCAAGCGGAGCGGTTGACGACGGAGCTGGGGAGGTACTTCCCTGCGGCGGAGGGGCGGCACGTGTTCGGGCCTGCGGTGAAGTTCGGGTGGGGAAACCCGACGGTGGTTCGGGGGACGGTGGCGGTGCTGCTGGAGCTGCCGGCGCCGGCGCGGGTGGTGGTGCTGGGGACGATGACGGCGAAGCTGCCGACGGAGGAGCAGGCGATCGTCGACCTGACGATGGACGTGGTGGGGGAGGTGGACGTGGGGCAGAAGCGCGCGGCGGTGGACGCGTCGCTGCGGAGCTCGACGATCGCGGGGTTCCCGATCACGGGGGACCTGGCGGCGCGGCTGTGCTGGGGAAACCCGCGGAGCTTCGCGCTGGCGATCGGAGGGTTCCACTCGCAGTTCCGGCCGCCGGCGGAGTTCCCGACGCTGCGGCGGGTGCGGATCGAGCTGGGGTCGGGGGACGACCCGCGGCTGGACGCGGAGGGGTTCCTGGCGCTGACGTCGAACACGCTGCAGATGGGGGCACGGATCGACCTGTACGCGTCGGCGGGGCCGCTGAACATCACGGGGGGGCTGGGGTTCGAAACGCTGGTGCAGTTCTCGCCGTTCGGGCTGGCGGTGGACGTGTGGGCTGGGGTGAAGCTGCGGCGCGGCACGACGACGCTGGCGGGGGTGAGCTTCGAGGGCCACCTGCAGGGACCGAAGCCGTGGCGGATCGACGGCAAGGCGTGCCTGTCTTTGTGGTTCGTGGAGCTGTGCGTGCCGATCCATGTGACGTTCGGCAGCGGGGCGCCGGTCGCGGTGCCCGACCGGGCGATCTGGCCGGCGCTGCGGGCGGCGGTGGAGGCGCCGGCGGCGTGGGCGGCGGAGGTGCCGGGTGGCCTGACGGCGGCGATCGTGGCTGGGCCGGAGGAGGGCGCCGGGGTGGCGGGGCCGGCGCGCCGGGTCGACCCGTGCGCGACGCTGTCGATGACGCAGCAAGTGGTGCCGCTGGCGCGGAGGATCACGGCGTACGCGCAGGGGCGGCCGACGGGGATCGATCGGTTCGAGGTGACGGAGGTGCGGGTGGGGGGACAGGCGGTGCCGGCCGCGGCGGTGACGCCGGTCAAGGACTGGTTCGCGCCGGCGCAGTTCGAGGCGATGAGTGAGGCGGACAAGCTGTCGCGGCCGGGGTTCGAGGAGATGATGGCGGGCGTGGCGGTGGGTGCGGCGACGGTGCGCGCGGGGACGCCGCTCACGCGGGTGCTCGACTACGACACGGTGGTGATCGCGGGGGGACAGCGCCAGACCGCGGAGCGGTACCGACCGACGCGCGCGCTGCAGCTCGCGGGGACGGCGCTGTCGGCGACGGCGCAGGCGCCGCGCGGTCGCGGAGGCTCGGAGGCGTATGCGCCGCCGCCGGGGGCGGCGCCCGTGGTGACGCTGACCGAGGCGACGTATGTGATCGCGACGACGGATGCGTTGACGGCGCGGTGGGATCTGACGGAGGCGGCGAGTCGGAGCGAGGCCGAGCTCGCGCTGCGCGCGCACCTGGCGGCCCACCCTGGCGACGCGACGAGACTGCAGGTGGTCCCGAGCTACGAGGTGGCAGCATGAGTGACGTGAACGCAGCCTTTCGCTTCTATCCCTGGGTTCGCCGCGGCGCCGCCGCGCAGCTCGCGACGCCGGATGGTGCGGCCGGCGGGACGCGAGCGGACGTACCGGTGGTAGTGCGGTTCAATGGCGATCCGGATCTCGAGGCGGCATCGAGCGTCGCCCTGGTCGGTCCGGGCGACGTGACCGGCTTCGACGCGCGGTCGATCAGTCGGCGCTCCCCACCCGAGCGAACCCTCGACGCCGAGCCGAACTACTTCCCGGCGATCGAGTTCGATCAGGCGGACCTGCCTTGGCGCTACACGCCGCGCACCGCCGACGCGACGGGACGCCTACGACCCTGGCTTTGCCTGGCGGCGTTCACCGAGGCGGAACTCGGGCCGTTCGAGGTGACCACGTCGACGCGCGCGCTCGAGGCCGTGACGCTCAAGGCCGGGGCCGCGATGCCCCCGGCCGCTCAGCTCTGGGCCTGGGCCCACGTCCAGGTCAGCGGTGACGATGACCTTCTGCTCGAGGAACTCCTGGTCCGCCATCCCGGGCGGTGCCTGGCGCGGCTCCTGTGTCCACGCCGACTGGCCCCGAAGACGACGTACCAGATGCTCCTGATCCCGACCTTCGAGGTCGGTCGTCGGGCCGGGCTGCGCGAGCCCCTCGACGAGGCCACTGCCGCGCTGACGACGGCCTGGAACGGCGCGGCCCTCACCGCCGACCTGCGCGTGCCGATCTATCACCGCTGGACCTTCACCACGGGCTTCGAGGGTGACTTCGAGAGCCTGGTCCGAAGGCTGGCGCCGGCGCCCCTGCCGCCGACCGCAGGAGCCCGGGGCCTCGACGTCGCGAACCCGGGCGGCGGGCTGCCAGCCGCGGCGGCGACGCCGCTGGCACTGGGGGGAGCGCTGCGGCCACCCACGAGCCCAGCCCCGGCGCCGCTGGCGCCGGCCTTCGTCGACGGCCTGGTGGCGCTCTTGAATCTGCCGGCGACCGTGCGGGAGACCGGCGGGGCGCCGATCGTGGCGCCACCGATGTACGGGGCCTGGCACGCGAAGCGCGAGACGATTCCTTCGGCTGCCGCGCCCCCGGCGAGCGGCCCGGGCTGGTTCCGCGAGCTGAACCTCGATCCGCGGGCGCGGGTGGCGGCCTCGGTCGGTACCGAGGTCGTGCAGGAGCAGCAAGAGGGCTTGATGGCCTCGGCGTGGGCGCAGGTTGCCGGCATCCGTGAGGCCAACGCCCAACTCCGCGCGGCCCAGGTCGCGCGTGCGGTCGGGGAGCGGTTGCATCGACGCCACGTCGCGGCAGCCGAGGACGCCCGCGTGCTTGAGTTGACCGCGCCGGCCCTCGGTCAGATCCGAGCGACGAGCGCGACCGCGCGCGCGCGGGTCGAGCGCAGCCCGGCGCGGCTGGCGCTGTCGTCCACGGGGATGCGGCGGATCGCACGGTCGCTGGGGCCCGTGGGGCGTCGCCAGGGGCGGCCGGTCAGCGCGTCTCCTCACGTGCTCACCCGGGCCAACGCCTCGACGCTGGCGGCCCTGACCGCGACGCCGGTGCCGTTGCCGCGATCGGTGCCGACGCAGGGGTGGCTCGAAGAGGTCCTCAAGCGACCCTTCCCGCAGCCGGCGGAGGTCGAACAGGCCCCGCCGGCGGCGAAGGCCTACGCGTGGGATCCGATCGACGGCAAGGTCCCCGAGCGGTGGGATGAGGGAGACGGGACGGACAGTCCATCGATGGCCGCCTTTCGCGCCGCGGCGCGCGCACTGCTCGGCCGCGATCGCACCGCCGACAAGGGCGAGACCCTGACCCGGCTCGATCTGCCTGCGCTGCGCGCGACGGTGCAGGCGGCGGTCGACCCGCGCGTGACCATCGTCCAGGCGATGACCGCGCGCCTGGTACGCGCCCCTGGCTTCACGTGGTCACCGACCGATCCGCTGGCCCCGGTGATGGCGCATCCGGTGTTCCCGCAGCCAATGTTCCAGCCGCTGGCCGAGCGGTCGCCCGACTGGATCTTGCCGGGGCTCTTCGACCTTCCAGCGGATCGGGTCACGCTGGCCAAGACCAATCCGGCGTTCATCGAGGCCTACATGGTCGGGCTCAACCACGAGCTAGCCCGGGAGCTGCTGTGGCGCGAGTATCCGTCCGATCAGCGCGGCAGCTACTTCCGGCAGTTCTGGGATCCAGCCGGGGTCGAGGTGTCGCCGGTGCCTGAGACCGCGAAGGACGTGCGGCCGCTCCACGGGTGGGACGCGTCGTCTCCGCTGGGGAGCCACAGCCCCCGGCCGCTGGCGCCGGGCCACGAACACCTGGTGCTGGTCATTCGCGGTGAGGTGCTCAGGCGCTATCCCGGGACGTTGGTCTACGCGCAGCGCGCGACCCGGGCCGGCGCGCTGGTGGGCCTGGGCTCCGAGCAGCGGCGCCCGGTGTTCTCGGGGCGGTTGCCGCCGGACGTGGCGTTGTTCGGCTTCACGTTGACCGACGCGGAGGTGCGCGGCGACGGCACCGCGGCCAACCCAGGCTGGTGCTTCGTGTTCGAGGAGCAGCCGGGCGATCCGCGCTTCGGCCTCGACGTGGGGACCGCCCCTGCGCCACCCGCAGCGACCTGGGACGACCTGTCGTGGGGCCACCTGGCGGCGACGCCGGAGGCCCAGGCGGCGATCGCGTACATCGACCTGGCGTCGGCGTTGCCGCTGCGGCCCACGGCCGAGCCGGCGGGGGGCGTTGGCTGGCAGGCGAGCGCGGGTCCGGGACAACCGATCGCCCGCGGCGCCGACCACGCCGTCATCACGTTGCAGCGCGCGGTCCGCGTCGCGATCCACGGCGCGGACCTATTGCCGACGGCGCCGACGCCGTCCTGACCTCTAACTCGGCGAGCAAGACATGGGCGACCTGGCGTTCGAGCTGACGCAGCTCCACACCGACTATCCGATCGCGCTGCTACCGGTGCGGCTGGAGACGCGCTTCGTCGCGTCGCCGCCGGCGCTGAAGATCCGGATCTACCCCGACGAGATCGTGGCCGACGGCCATCGCCGCGCGTTGACCACCGGCGAGTGGGTTGACGCGACCCAGTACTGGCGCGACGGCTGGGATCCGGCCGACGAGTATCAGGCGTGGCAGACGTTGACCTCGCGGTACCCGGCCGAGCGCGCGGCCTGGCTGGTGGCGCAGGCGACGCCGACCAACGTCAAGGCGCGCCCCGGCGGCGCGCCCAGCTTTGCGCCGCCGGCGCTGAAGGACGACCTGCTGCCCGAGGTGACGGCCAAGGCGCTGCCGCGGTCGTGGCTGGTGATCGCCTATCGCGGTGGCCTCGAGGTGGGCCGGGTGACCAGCGGAGAGATCGTGGAGCCGGTCCACCTGTCGTTCGCGCCGACGGTCGCGGCCGGCGATCCGTCGTTGGTCGCGCGCGACGGCGTGACCATCGAGCCCGAGCTTCTGTGGACCATCGACTACGACCAGGCCGTGGCGATCGGGATGGCGGTGACCTTGCCGCTCACCAGCGCCGACCTGGCGTTGGGCTTCGATCGGGTCGTGGTGGTGGGCGTGCGGACCCAGGTCGACGCGGCGGCCGGGGCCGCGCTCGTGACCGAGCTGCTCGACGCCCACCGCTACACCCGCGGCGTGGCGCTGGTGCCACAGGGGACGCCGACCAACAACACCACGGCCGTGCCGTCGGGGTTCCCGTTGCCGGGGGACACCCTCGAACGGTTCACGCTGGAGCGTGGTGGCGCCGAGGTGGTCGGTGCGACCGACGGCGGCTCGATCGCGACCGCGTTGGGGGTGCCCGCCACGACCCTCGCGCGCGTCGACGGCCACCGCCGCCGTGAACAGGCGAGCGCGGCGGCGATGAACCTGGCGTTGTGGCCGTGCACGCTCGGCTACTTCCTCGAGCAGATGATGGCGCCTCACGTCTCGGTCGAGCAGCTCACTGCCGCGCGGGCGCACTTCCGCGACTTCGTGCGGGGGCGCGGACCGTTGCCGGTCCTGCGGGTGGGACGGGTGCCCTATGGGCTCCTGCCGGTGACCTCGAGCGCGCGCTGGCAGGCGGCGCGGACCGAGGATCCGATCGAAGGTGGACTGGCGACGCTCCTCAAGACCTGGCGTGCCGAGTTCCTGGCGCGGGCCAGCGCGGTGCCGCGGGTCGGCGCCACGGCTGACGCCGACGAAGATCTGATCGGTGTCCTGGTCCGCGACGCCCACAGCCGCGAGGTCCGGACCCGCGAGGTCTACGGCCCGGCGTTCGTCTCGAACCTGTTCGTCCTCCTGGGCCTCGACGGTAGCGGGCCGGCGGCGGCGCGGTTGACGCTGGCGGCCCAGGCGCTGGCGCAGGCCGGGTTGGCCGGATTGGCACCTCGAGTCGCGCAGCTCACGTTGGGCGACGAGGCGCGGCGCATCGGTCGACCATGGGTCGCGGAAGGTGCGCTGTCCGAGACGGCGACGCTGGCGCCCAACTACATCAATCAGGTCCGGACCTCGAGCCTGCGCGACCTGCGGGGCGCGGGCGCGGCCGCGAATCCGTCTTTCGGCCAGCCGTTGCTGTTCCACCTGCTGCGGCAGGCGACGCTGGTCGAGAGCAAGCGCGCGGGGGTCGCCGCCGCCGCGACCGTTGGCGCGGCCGATGCGGTCGATGGGGTCGAGCGCGAGCTGCACCGCATCGGGCCCGGCACCGAGCCGCGCCGGACCGCGTGGGAGTGGTTCGAGGCGTCGGTCCCGGGTGTGACCGCGGGGGAACCGCTGGACGCCTGGCTCGGGGATCCGACCTCGACCGACGAGGCTCGTCGCTCGCTGCGGGAGCACCGGGCGGCGCTCGCGACCCTGGCGACCGTGCCCACCGCCGAGCTCTCGCGGCTGTTCATCGAGACCCTCGACACGTGCTCGCATCGGGTCGACGCGTGGTTGACCTCCCTGGCGACCCGCCGGCTCGCGACCATGCGCCAGAGCCATCCCACCGGGGTCTACATCGGTGCCTACGGCTGGGTCGAGGACCTGCGGCCGCGGCCGAGCCCGCGGCCCGGGACCGCCGGTGGCTTCATCCACGCGCCGTCGGCGGCCCAGGCGACGACGGCGGCGGTGTTGCGCAACGCGCACCTGAGCCGCATCGGGGCGGCTCGCGATCTGGTGGCGGTCGACCTGTCGTCGCGTCGGGTGCGCGCCGTGTTGGAGCTGCTTGACGCCGTCCGGCAGGGCCTGCCGCTGGCCGCGGTCCTCGGCTTTCGCGTCGAGCGCGGGCTCCACGAGGCGCAGCTCGATCGCTACATCGCGCCGCTCCGCCAGGCGTATCCGCTGGGCAATGACCCTGCGGTGCCGGTCGTCGCCGGCGAGCGCGTCGCCGCGCGCAACGTCGTCGATGGCCTGGCGCTCCGCGCCGCCTTGGCCGGGCAGACGACGGCCTCGACGATCCCGTGGTCGGCCGCGGCCCCGTTCGTCGCCGCCGGCGACCGCGCGGCGATGGCGCCGGTCCTGGCTGCCCTCGAACACGACGTCGACGGGGTGGCGGATCTGCTCCTCGCCGAGACGGTGCATCAGGCGGTGCAGGGCAAGACCGAGCGGGCGGCGGGGACGCTGGCCGCGCTGGCCGGCGACGGCGCGATACCAGAACCGGAGGTGGTGAGCACACCGCGCCGTGGCACGAGCGTCACGCACCGGGCCGCGATCGTGGTGGGCCCGGCCGAGGGGCACCCAGCGCTCGGCTCGTGGACCGAGACCCCGCGGACCCTGGCCGAGCCGCGCCTGGCTCTTTGGACGGCGCTTCGGCTCGGTGCGGCGGGCACGGCGGAGGCCCGGGTGAGCTTCCCAGCGCCGACCGTTGGTGACCCGGGCGCGCGGGGGACGGCGGTCGTCACCTTGGCCCACCTCGGGCTCGGTCCGCTGGACGTGCTGGCCATGGCGCGCCGCACGGAGGTCGATGGCCGGGGCGAGCTGGAGCTGCGGCTGCGCAGCCACGTGGCGACGGCCCTCGGCCAGGCCCAGGACGTCGCCATCGATCATGGGCGGGTCGGCGACACATTGACGTTCCTGGACGTGATCGAGCTGGCGAACTCGATCGATCACGTGATCGAGCAAGGCCGGCCGATGGCGCCCGCCGACGTGGCGGTCGCCGGGGCCCAGGTCGCGGACGTCGACGAAGGGGAGTTGACCCTTCGCGCGCAGAAGCTGATCGGCGCCCTGGCTGCGGCGCGGGCGACGCTCAGCGAGGCGGTGGCGGCAGCGGCGATCGACGACGTCGCGACCAGCGCCGCGTTGCGCGCGGCCTTGTGGAGGGTCGCGGCCTTCGGGGTGGCTGAGGCCGTGCCCCGCCAAGTCGATGATCACCGTGCTGGCGACCGCGCGTCACTGCGCGAGGCGGGCGCCGCAGCGCTCGTCGTCATCGAGCGACGGCTGGCCGCAGCGGCGAGCCCCGGGCGCGGCGACTCGCGCCTGCAGGATCTGTTTGGCGGGACGCTGATGGTGCTTCCGACCTTCGCGCCGGTCAACCGGGCCGAGCTCGACGAGGCCATCGCCCGGGCGCCGGCTCTCGTGCCGGAGCCCGTCGGGGTCCGGCGCTGGTTCGTCGGCGCCGCCGCGGTGCGGTCGCGGCTCGCGGGGTGGCGGCTCGCGATGCTCGCGAGCGAGGCGGTCGCGCCGTCGAAGACGACGCTGGTCCCGGCACAGTTGCCACTTCAGATCGGCGCGCCGTGGGTCGGTGGGGCCTTCGCGCCGGGGGCGTCCCGACCGCGCGCCGGCACGGTCTCGCTGGTCCTGGACCTACCGCTCGCGCTCGGTGCGAACGACGGCTGGGCGGGTCTCCTGATCGACGAATGGTCGGAGGTGATTCCTGACGACACCCAGGACACCAGCCTCGCCGTGCACCACGACGCGCCTGGCGCGGAGGCCGCGCAGTGCGTGCTCCTCGCGGTGCCGCCGCGACCCAAAGGGGCCTGGGACCTGCCGAGCCTCGAGGCCATCGTCAACGAGGCCTTCGATCTGGCGAAGATCCGCGCGGTGGATGGCGACCTGCTTGGGCCGCTCGGGCTCCTGGCACCGACCACGTTTCTCGCGGCCAACCTGAGCGACGACACGATCGCCGTCGACCTGGCGGCCATGACCATCGGCGAGGCGACGGTCCTCGCCGCGGAGTAGCCATGCCCTCGATCACCTACTGGAATCGCCTCGAGCCGCGGCCACGCGCGACCGACCTGGCGGAGGCGCTGGCGGCGCGGATCGCCGATCCGGCCTGGCTCCTGGCGCGCCAATGGCAACTCGGCGAGTTTCAAGGCGAGGACTCCGGATCCCCGGCCTATGTGAAGGTCGAAGCGACGATCGGCCGCGTGCGCGGCTGGGGTGCGGCGGGGGTGAGCGCGCAGGCGCTGCCGGCTGCGGCCCCGGTGGAGGCCCGGGTGACCGCGGAGCCTGGCGGCGGAGACCTGGCCCATGCCGTGGAGCTCGGCCAGACCTTCGAGCTATGCTTGGGCCAGGCGGCCGCGGCCGACCTGCGTGGCTACTTCGTGGCGGCGTATCCGATCGCCGCTGGCAGCGACGATGAGCCGCGCGCGGCGCGCCTGCGCGCATTGTGGCAGGGCCGGGCCATCGATGGCCTGGCTCTGTGGCGCGCGACGACCGAGGCAACGCCACCGGCGCCGGGGGGCGCGGCGCCGCAGCCCAAGCCTGCGCCCGGCGTGCCGTGGTCGGTGCCATCGACCCGGCGCGGCGCCGCGGCCAGCGCCGTGCAGGCCTTCGTGGCCTGGGTGCAGTCGACCGGCGTGCCGGGCGTCGGGGCGCCGGCCGGGTGGAGTCCGGGCGAGCTGACGACGCGCGCGCAGCTCTACGTCGATGCGCCCGCGGGTGGCACGCTCAACTTGACCGCGACGCCGGATCGGCGGGGGGACCTGGATTGGTACGGCTACGACGGGGCCAGCGCGGCGGCTCCCGGCGGCACGCCGACCGGTGCGATCGAGACCGTCGCGCGCTCGGTGATCCCCGGCCCGGTGCGGTTCCGCGGCATGCCCAACGAGCGCTTCTGGGACTTCGAGGACGCGCGCTATCCGATCGATGCGCTGCGGCCGGATCGCCGCAGCCTGGCGTCGATGATCTTGCTCGACTTCATGCTCGTCCACGGCAACGACTGGTACCTGGTACCCTTCGAACAACCGGTGGGCAGTGCGTGCGCGATGACGGTCGCGGTGGTGGACGTCTTCGGGACGACGACGACGGTGCCGCGGGCCGAGCCGAGCGGTCCTTCCGGGCCGGGGCGCTTCGCGATGTTCGCGATCGACCGCGGCGACGTGGGCCTGGCTGGCGTCCACCTGGTGACGGCGTCAGCGGCGACGTCGGTGCTCGAGAGCGAGCCGATCGAAGACGTGCGCTTCTTGCGCGATGAGCAGGCCAACCTGGTGTGGGCCGTCGAGCACGCGACGGTCGGGGCGCTCGGGGCCGGTCGCAGGGCCGCGGATCGTGCGCCGGCGGCGGTGACCGCGGAGGCACCGTTGCCCGAGGGCGCGGCGCTGCGTTACCGGCTGGCGTCGGCGGTGCCGGCGAGTTGGTATCCGTTCCAGCCGGTGAAGCTCAGCGGCGCGAACCCGGATGAGGTCGCGCTCGAGCTGGCGGGGTTGTTGACGCTCGACGGGACGACCCCCGAGGTGCGGACGCCGCGCGGGCGTGTGCTTGCGGGGGCGGCGCCGGGAGTGGCACTGCGCCTGCGCGAGGAGCAGGTCCCCCGCGAGGGCACGTGGGTGCGTCGGATCGTGCGGCGTGCGCGCGGCGCCGATGGCGCAGTCCACGTCTGGGTCGCGCGGACGCGTGGGATCGGGACGGGGGAGGGCGATGCGGGGTTGCGCTACGATCGTGGGGTCGAAGGGCCGGCGGAGTGACGCAGCCGGGGTGACGTGGCCGGGGCGAGCGCGCCGGGGCGATCGCGGCGGAGGGACGGCGTCGAAGTGCAGCGGCCCGCACGGTTTGTGCGGGGGCGTGTTCACATCCGCCGTGGGTCCGAGGAAAGCTCCTACCGATGCAACCCGCCCGTCGCTCGCTCGCGCTCCTCGTGGCCCACGGGGCTCTCTGGGCCCTCGCCGGGCCGGCCGCGGCCCAGGTCGACGACGCGCGCTACCGCGCCGCGCCGGCCGCCGGGCTCGAGCTGCCGACCACGCCGCTGGCCGGCGACTTCGACGCCCGGGCCGCGATCGCCAACCCCGGCGGCCTCCAGCTCCTCGACGGCGACAGCCTGGTGGTGGCGGCGGTCGGGAGCCGGCGCGACGACGCGGTGACCGGCGGCGACGGCGTCGGGGGCTACGCCGCGACGGTGCTCGGCGGTGGCCTGGTGCCGCGGTTCGCCCTGGGCGCCGGCCTCGAGTACCTGAGCCCGGCCCGGGCCGCGCTGGTGCCCGATCCCGGGACGCCGTGGCGGCTGACCCTGGCGACGTCCTTCGCGCCTCGACCGGGCTGGGGCCTAGGCGTGGCGTGGCACCGGCTGGCTGGCGACGGCGCGGCCGCCGGGGCCTCGACCTTCGACGTCGGCGCCACCACCCGGTTCGGCAACCACCTCGCGGTCGGCGTGGTCGCCCGCGATCTCAACGCGCCGACCGTGGGCGCGGTGGCGATCCGCCGCAGCCTGGCCGGTGAGGTCCTGGTCCGCCCGCTCGGCACCGATCGCCTGGCGCTGGCGCTCGGCGCCCGGGCCGCGGCGCCGGCCGGCGATCGCACCGTCGATCTCGACGGCTGGCTGCGGGCCGGGGCGACCGTCGCGACCGGCCTGTCGGTCGAGGCGGTGGCCGAGTCGCGGGCCCTGACCCGGGTCGACCTGACCGGCACCGGCGCTGAGCGCGACGTCGCCGAGCGCGACGTCCGCCTGACGGTCGGCCTGACGGTGTCGTTCGGACAGCTCGCCGCCACCGTCACCGGCGGCGCCCGGCTCAGCGACGCCGGCCTGGGCCAGCCCGGCGGCGCGGTGATCGCGAGCTGGTCCGAGCGGCCACGCCCCAGCGTCCTCGGGGCCGGCCCGCGCCTCGAGCGGATCGAGCTGACCGGCGCGCTGTCGGCGCGGACCGTGGTCGCGACCGCGCTCCGGCTGCGCGCGATCGCCCGCGATCGCGACGTCCGGGGCGTGATCCTCGCCCTCGATGGCGTCGGCGCCGGCTGGGCCTCGCTCGAGGAGCTGCGCGCCGAGATCGCGCGGGTCCGGGCCAGCGGCAAGAAGGTCTTCGCCTACCTGGTGACCGCGACCTCCCGCGACTACTGGCTGGCGTCGGCCGCCGACAAGATCTACCTCGACCCGGCCGGCGGCATCCGGCTGATCGGGTTCGCCGGCACGACGCTGTACCTGCGCGGGCTGTTCACCCGGGTCGGGGTCGAGCCGCAGTTCGAGAAGATCGCCGAGTGGAAGAGCGCGCCCGAGCAGTTCACCGAGACCGGCCCGAGCGACGCCGCGGCGACGATGCGCGACGAGCTGTACGACGATCTGTGGGCCACCTTCGTCGATGGCATCGCCACCTCGCGCCGCCTCGAGCCCGACGCCGTGCGGGCCCTGGTCGACGGCGGCCCGTACACCGCCGGCGACTTGGTCGACGATCGCCGGCTGGTCGACGCGGTCGGTCCGCCCGAGCGGATCGTCGAGCTGATCGCCGAGGAGCTGGGCGGGCTGGCGCCGGTCGGGGTCGCGCCCCGGGTCAAAGACGATCGCTGGGTCCGCCCGGCGATCGCGGTGATCTACGCCGACGGCGACATCGTCGACGGCGAGTCCCGGACCATCCCCGGCCTGGGCCGCAAGCTGGTCGGCGGCGAGACCGTGGCCCGCGCGATCGCCGCGGCCCGGGCCGCGCCCGAGGTCGTGGCGATCGTCCTCAGGATCGACTCGCCCGGCGGCAGCGCCCTGGCCTCCGAGCTGATGGCGCGCGAGGTCTTCGCGACCCGCGGCGTCAAGCCGATCGTGTGCTCGCTGGGCGACGTCGCCGCGTCGGGCGGCTACTTCCTGGCTGCCGGCTGCGACACGATCCTCGCGGCGCGCTCGACGGTGACCGGGTCGATCGGGATCTTCTACGGCAAGTTCGATCTGTCGGGCTTGCTGTCCAAGCTCGGGGTCACCACCGACACCTTCCGGCGCGGCGCGCGGGCCGACATGGAGAGCCTGTTCCGCCCGTTCACCGAGGAGGAGCGCGCGGTCGTCCGCGATCGCCTCGGCTACTTCTACGGCCGGTTCAAGGATCACGTCGCGCGCGGCCGCGACCTCACCGAGGCCCAGGTCGAGGCGGTGGCCCGCGGGCGGGTGTGGTCGGGGGCCCAGGCCAAGGCCCGCGGCCTGGTCGATCAGCACGGCGGCGTGACCGACGCGGTCGCCCTGGCGAAGGCCCGGGCCGGGCTCGACGCCGACGATCGGGTCCGGATCGTCGAGCTGCCGCGGCTGTCGCCCGGGCTGCTCGGCCTGGTCGGTCGGTTCCTCGGCGTCGAGGCGGCGCCGTCGTCGGGCATCTGGGAGCTGCCGGCGGTGCGGGCGGCCCTCGACGCGGTGCCGCCGGCGCTCCTGGTCGCGCCCGGGGCCCAGGCCCGGCTACCGTTCGATCTGATCTGGGAGTGACGGTCCGGTCCCGGCGGCATCGACGCCGGCGTCGGCCGGCAGGATCACCGGCGGGATCTCGCGGTAATCGGCGGGCGGCGGCGGCTCGGTGTCGCAGCGCATGACCGCCAGCCCGAGCCCGATGTTGATGCTCATGATGAGGATCATGCCGCCGGTCACGGTCAGCCAGTAGCGCTTGTGCTTGCGCGCGAACGGTCGGGCTCGATCCTTCACGTGAGCGCGCAGCCTAGCAGAGCGTCGCCGGTCGGCGTCGACGGCGACCGCGGCACCTCGCCGCGCCGTCGAGGCCGCGCCGTCCGGGCCGCCCGGTCGGGCTACCGCTGGGCGGCCAGGAAGGCCGCCAGGTCCCAGGCCAGGGGCGCGACCACCTCGATCGGCGCGCCGGTCCGCGGGTGCGGCAGGCGCAGGCGATGGGCGTGCAAGGCGTGGCGCGGCAGCACGAACCGGAGCGCCTGGTCCCGGGTCATCCCGCGATCGCAGAACGTCATGAAGGCCTCGTCGCCATGGGCGTAGAGCTTGTCGCCGACGATCGGGAAGCCGGCGTGGGCCAGGTGGGCGCGGATCTGGTGCTGGCGGCCGGTCACCAGCTCGCACGCCACCAGGGCGTAGGCGCCGGCGCGCTCGACCACGCTGACCCGGGTCACCGCCGGCAGGCCGTCGGCGCGGACCACCATCCGCACCCCCGGCAGCTTGGTCGCGTCGCCGGGCCCCGACAGCGCCAGCGGCGCGTCGAGCGTCAGCGGCGGCGCCCCGGCCTCGGGCCACGGCGGCTGGCCGTGGCAGATCGCCAGGTAGGTCTTGGCGGCGCGCTTGTGCTCGAAGGCGCCCTTGAGCGCCGCGGCCGCGGCCTTGTGGCCGGCCAGGGCCAGGGCCCCCGAGGTCTCGCGATCGAGGCGGTGGCCGATCTGCCACGGCGTGGTCGGGAAGCGCTCGGCCACCACCCGGGTGAGCGTGTTCCAGTAGAACTTCGCCGAGGCGTGGACCGGCAGGCCCGCGGGCTTGTCGATCACCAGGAGGTCGTCGTCCTGGTAGAGCACCTCGAAGGTGCGCGGGCAGGGCGGCTCGGGCCGCGCGGTCCGGCGCAGGATCAGCTCGTCGCCGACGTGGACGGTCATCGACGAGCGCGGTCGCCGGCCGTCGCCGCGGGTGAGCTGGGTCGCGATCACCTCCTGGATCCGGGTGCGCGACAGCCGGGGGATGACCCGCTTGAGGTAGTGGTCGAGGCGACTGCCGGCCAGGTCCTCGGTGACCACCAGCCGGCGCTCGACGATCCGCGGCTGACCGGCGGCGTCCAGGTGCGCGGTCAACCCGAGATCGACCCCGGGCAGGGGCGCCCACCACGGCCCGAGATCGGCGAAGGCCGCCGGATCGGTGGCGGCACCCGCATCGTCGGCCCGGCCGCCGTCGCCCCCGTCGTCGGCCGGCAGGTCGTCGGTCGCCAGGTCGTCGGCCGGCAGGTCGTCGTCGCTCGGCAGGTCGTCGTCGGCGCGCACGCGGCCGCGCGATGGTACACGACCGGCCGGACGGGCCCGCGGGCCTTGCGCTACCATCGCCGCGGCCCGATGAAGAAGTTCCCCGACTTCGTCCCACCGACCAAGGTGGCGTTCCTGGAGCGCGGGCCGACCCTGCACCTGCGCCAGTGCGTGCTGGGCGCCCTCGACAGCGACCACGAGTGGACCTTCGAGAAGGGCGAGATCCGGATCGGCTCGATGGACGACAACGACGTCGTCGTGCGCGACGACACCGTCTCGCGCTACCACTGCAAGATCGTCTGCGAAGACACCGGGTACGTGCTGGTCGATCTGCGCTCGACCAACGGCACCTTCATCAACAAGGTCCGCATCCGCGAGGGCTTCCTCAAGCCGGGCTGCACGATCGGCGTCGGCCAGAGCCAGCTCCGGTTCTCGGCCCGCGAGGAGGAGGTCGCGATCGTGCCGTCGCGCGCCGACCGCCTGGGCGGCCTGGTCGGTGGCCACGCCAAGATGCGCGAGATGTACAGCATCCTCGAGCGCATCGCGCCGACCAACACCACGGTCGTGATCGAGGGCGAGACCGGGACCGGCAAGGAGGTCGTGGCCCAGACCCTCCACGAGCGGTCGCCGCGGGCCAGCCGCGAGCTGGTGGTCTTCGACTGCGGCGCGGTCCCGCCCAACCTGATCGAGAGCGAGCTGTTCGGCCACGAGAAGGGCAGCTTCACCGGCGCGGTCATGACCCGGCAGGGGCTGTTCGAGCTGGCCGACGGCGGCACCCTGTTCCTCGACGAGCTCGGCGAGCTGCCGCTCGATCTCCAGCCCAAGCTCCTGCGCGCCCTCGAGCAGCGCGAGGTCCGCCGGGTCGGCGGCGCCAAGTCGACCAAGGTCGACGTCCGGATCGTCGCCGCCACCAACCGCAACCTCGAGGACGAGGTCCGGGCCGGACGGTTCCGTCAGGATCTGTTCTACCGCCTGAGCGTGGTCCGCCTGCGCCTGCCGCCGCTGCGCGAGCGCGCCGACGACATCGCGCTCCTGGTCCAGCACTTCCTCGACTCCGCGCCCTACAACCACGGCGGCGACGGCCGACCCCGGGTCCGCGGGATCAGCCGCGAGGCGCTGGCGGTGCTCGCCGCCTACCGCTGGCCAGGCAACGTCCGCGAGCTGGTCAACGTGATCGAACGCGCGGTGTCGTTCGCCGACGGCGAGCAGATCGAGGTGGCCGATCTGCCCGACGCCCTGCGCGAGGCGCCGCGACCGTCGCCGGGGCGGGCGGTCACCGCCGAGCCGCGGCCGCCGGCCACCCCGCGGCCTCCCGACGACCTGCTCGACGGCGTCACCTTCAAGGACGCCAAGGAGCGGTGGGTGTCGAGCTTCGAGCGCGACTACATCGTCTCGCTGCTGCGCCGCCACGGCGGCAACATCTCCCACGCGGCCCGCGAGGCCGACATCGATCGCAAGTACTTCCGCAAGCTGATGAAGAAGTACGAGATCGAGGCCCTGGGCGCGGCCGGCGCCGACGACGACGACGAGCCGTGACCGCGACGATCCGCCCGTTGACAGCGCCGGGTGGCCGCCGCAGACTCCGCCCGTCCCGTCGAGGAGTCTCCATGCGCGCCATCCTGTTCCTGTCGTCCGTCCTCGCCCTCGCCGCCGCCTGCGACAAGGGTCCCAAGCCTGGCGCCGCCAGCGCGGCCTCGCCCGCTGCTGCGCCGTCGAACGCCGCCGCCGCCGCGCCCGCCCCGGGGGCTGCGACCGTCGCGGCGCCGGCCCCGTCGGCGCCGGTCACCGGCGGCCAGACCTTCGGCGCCGGGGTCAAGCTGGCCGAGACCACGGCGATCGCGACCTTGCTCGCCGATCCCAAGGCCTACGCCGGCAAGACCGTGCGCGCCGAGGGCCTGATCGTCGACGTCTGCCCCAAGCGCGGCTGCTGGTTCGACATGGCCGGCGCCGAGCCCGGGCAGAAGCTTCGCTTCAAGGTCGTCGACGGCGAGATGGTCTTCCCGATGGACGCCAAGGGCAAGTACGCGGTCGCCGAGGGCGTGGTGTCGGTCAAGGAGATGTCGCTCGAGGACTCGGTGGCGTACGCCAAGTACCAGGCCGAGGAGAAGGGCGAGGCCTTCGATCCGGCCAGCGTCACCGGGCCGATGACGGTGGTGCGCCTCGACGGCACCGGCGCGCAGTTCCGCGACAAGCCGTGACCTCGTGGCCGTGATGTGGCGGAAGTGGTTCCGCATCCTCCACCGCGACGTCGGCTACGTCGCGGTCGCGTTGATCATCGCCTACGGCGTCTCGGGGGTGGCGGTCAACCACATCGAGGACTGGAACCCCAACTACACCTTCGCCGAGCGCGCGATCGACATCGGCCCGCTGCCGCCAGGCCCGGCCGATCAGCTCGCGGCCGCCGCGGTCGAGCGGCTGCGCCTCGATCCCCGCGCGGTGCGCGGCCACTTCCTCGAGACCGCGACCCACCTGCGGGTGTTCCTGCCCGACGGCCAGGAGGCGTCGCTCGACGTCACCACCGGCCGCGGCCGGATGAAGGTGGTCGAGAAGCGCGCGGTCCTGTTCGAGCTCAACAGCCTGCACCTCAACAACCTGAAGGGTGCCTGGACCTACGTCGCCGACCTGTTCGCGATCGCGCTCATCTTCCTGGCCATCACCGGCATGACGATGATGAAGGGCGATCGCGGCTTCTGGGGCCGCGGCAAGTACTTCGTCGCCGGCGGGCTGGCGGTGCCGGTCTTCTTCCTGATCTACGTCCACCAGTAGCGCGGCGCGCCGGGGCGACCGTCGGTCAGCGCCCGGCCTGGCCGGCCCACCACGCCGCCACCCACTCGACGTCGCCGTGGCGGAAGCCGCCGAACTCGACGCCGGGCATGGCGCGGACGTGGGCCTCGACCTTGCGCGCGGCCGGCGCGAAGTACGTCACCAGGTTGGCCCGGCCCAGGCGATCCATCGTCGCCAGGAACTTGGGCATGTCGCTCATGTAGTAGATGACCTCGCAGGCGGTCACCAGGTCGAAGCGGCCGACCTCGTCGATCCACGGCATCGCGTAGATGTCACCGGCGGCGAACTCGCACTCGCCGGCGAAGGCCGCCAGCCGGGTCTGGGCCCGGGCCACCGCGGTCGCCGAGACGTCGATGCCGGTGACGTGATCGGCCAGCGTCAGCAGGTGCTCGGTCTGATGGCCCTCGCCGCAGCCGACCTCGAGCAGCGTCGCGAAGTGATCGCCGAGCGCGCGCTCGATCACCAGGTTGGTCTCGGCGAACCGGGCCTGCTCTTGCGGCGAGGCCATGTGCCACGGGTCGGGCATCTTGTAGGCTAGGTCGAGGCGAGCGTGGGCGTCGTTCTGCCGCACCGTGCGCAGCGCGTACTTCATCCACGCCCGGCGGACCGCGGTCTCGGCCCGGGCCCGCGCGGCGGCGGCCCGGTTGGGCAGATCGAACTCGTCGAGGGCGGCGCGGACCTCGCCGGCGCGCAGGAGCTGGTAGGCGGTGCGGAGCTTGTCGATGGGGGTCATGGGCTCGGGGCTCGGCGGACGAAGCCGAAGCGGTCGGAGGTGAGCTGGGCCAGGAACACGGCGTCGGGCAGATCGCGGTCGACCGCGACCCGGGCCAGATCGAGGCGGTCGAGGCCGGGCCGGCCGACCACGCGCAGCCGACCGCTGGCGTTGGTGAAGCCCAGGCGGTACCCGGCGGCGGCCACCGCGGCCCGGACCTCGGGGTAGCCGGCGATCGAGCGGCCGACCGGATAGGCGATCGCGTAGCGCGGCCCGCCGAGCTCGCGGGCCAGCTCGGCGCGGGCGCCGGCCAGATCGTCGGCCAGCTCGGCCGCGGGCAGGCTCTCGAGCACGCGGTGATCGCGGGTGTGCGACTCGATCGCCATGCCGGCGGCGGCCAGCGCGCGGATCTCATCCCAGGTCATGATCAGCTCGTCGGCCAGGGCGCGCTCGCGCTCGCGGCTCCACGGCACGCCGGCGGCGGTGGCCAGCTCGTCGAGGAACCGGCCCAGATCGAGGCCGCGGGTGTTCTTGACCAGCTTGGTCAGCTCGCCGCGGGCGGCGCCGCGATCGGCCAGCGGCACGGTGCGCGCGGTCGGGTAGGTGAGCGCGAGGCTCGCGACCTGGGCGTGGTGCACCAGGTACGCGATGCGATCCCACCAGTAGAGCCGGCGATGGGTGGTGAAGCCGGTGGCGATGAAGAACGTCGCCGTCGCGCCGACCTCGCGCAACGCCGGCAGCGCCACCGTCAGGTTCGAGCGGTAGCCGTCATCGAAGGTGATGAGGCACGGGTTGGGCGGCAGCGGCGCGCCGTCGAGGCTGGCCTCGAGGGTCGGCAGATCGATGATCGTGAAGTGCCGCGCCAGGAGCGCGAGCTGGCGGCGAAACTGCGCCGGCGTGACGTCGGCGACGTCGGGGTCGAAGGGGTAGTCGCGGTCAGGATCGCAGACGTGGTGGTAGGTGACGATCGCGACCGAGCGAGCCGGCAGGCGGCGCCGCACGGTCAGCGCCGCGCCGAGGGCGCCGGTCCGATGGAGGGCGGACGCGACCCGCGCGCGGACGCCCATCACCGACCTCCCAGGGCGCGGCGGGCCCGGACCGCGGCGTTCTTGGCCATGACCACGCCGAGCCGGGCCAGCTCGCGGGCCTCGTCGGGGCGACGGGTGTTGCGGGCGGCCTGGCTGGCCAGGGCCACCGCGTCGCGGAACCGTCCGCTGGCCAACGTGCCGCGGGCGTTGCGGGCGTAGGCCCAGAACCGCGCGGCCGCGCGATCGGCGGGCGCCAGCTCGGGGCCGTGCTCGCGCAGGAAGCGCTCGATCACATCGAGGTAGTCGCGGTTGGTGCGGGCCAGCGCGGACAGCCCCTGGTGGCCGCGCATCGCGCGGGTCAGGGGCTGATCGATCACGCCGATCTGGAACTGCCGCGCCACCCGCAGATGGAAGTCGAGATCCTCGGCGGTGCGCAGGCGGGCGTCGAACCCGCCGGTGGCCTGGAAGACCTCGCGGCGGAACATCGCCGAGGCCGGCGCCAGGGCCGGGTTGCGCAGGACGTAGGGCAAGACCCAGCCGTCGACGGGGATGAACTCGCGGCGCCGGAACCGCTCGAAGCCGACCCGGTGCTCATCCATGCGCTCGACGTCGGTGATGACCATGCCCAGCGCCGGGTTGGCCTCGAAGGCCGCGACCTGGCGGGCGATCTTCTCGGGGCGCCACTCGTCGTCGTCGTCGAGGAGCGCGATAAACGCGCCGGTGGCCGCCGCCATCCCGAAGTTGCGGGCCGCCGACACCCCGCCATTGGCCTTGCGCAGGTAGCGGACGCGGTCGCCGAAGGTGCGGCCGAGCACCGCCTCGGTGTCGTCGGTGCCGCCGTCGTCGACCACGATGATCTCGAGCCGATCGGCCGGATAGGTCTGGGCCACCGCCGTGGCCACCGCGATCCGGACGTCGGCCGCGCGGTTGAAGGTCGGGATGACGGCGCTGACCAGCGGCAGGACCACACGGGATGATGGGCCGAGGCCCGCGCGGTGGTCAATGGCCGGGGCCGGGGTCACCGCTGGCGGCGAGGCGCCGGCGGGGCGAGCGCACAGCGCTCGAGGATCCGGACCGGCATCGGCGCCCCCACGGCGGACGCCTGGACCGCGGCCAGGCGGCGCTGGTACTCGGCGCGCTGGTCGGCCGGGGCGTCGGCCGGCAGGGCATCGAGCGCGTCGGACAGCGCGCGCTCGGTCACGCGCTGCGCGTCTTGCACCACGCCACGGCGGACCTCGACGTAGATCTCGAGCCACCGGTTGCACCGCGCCACGGCGCGGGCGCGATCGTCCTCGCTCACCCGCCCGTCGGCGGCGCGGGCGAGCACCGGCACGGCGAGCTCGATCACCGGCGCGCCCGGGCGCGCGCGCGCGGCCAGGAGCGGGCGCAGCGCCGCGACCTCCGCCTCGGACACCCCGACGTCGTGGACCCAGCGACGGGCCAGCTCGCCGACCACCGGCGCGCTGGCGGCCACCGCGGCCTCCGTCTCGGCCTCGAGGGGCGGGCTGAGCACCAGCGCGCCGATCGCGCGGGGCGGCGGTGGCGGCGGCTCGTCGCGGCGGTCGCAGGCGAGGCCAAGCGTGGCGCCGGCGATCAGCGCGACCGCGGCGTGGGACGGGCGGAGGGCAGCGCGGCGCACCGCGCCAGCCTATGCGACCTCGGCCCTCGGCGGGCGATGGTCGGCCATCTCGCGCAGCGGCCTCGGTCTCGGTCTCGGCCTCGGTCTCGGTCTCGGTCTCGGCCTCGGTCTCGGTCTCGGCCTCGGTCTCGGTCTCGGTCTCGGCCTCGGTCTCGGTCTCCGTCTCGGCCTCGGTCTCGGTCTCGGCCTCGGTCTCGGTCTCGGTCTCGGCCTCGGTCTCGGTCTCGGCCTCGGTCTCGGCCTCGGCCTCGGTCTCGGTCTCGGTCTCGGTCTCGGCCTCGGCCTCGGTCTCGGTCTCGGCCTCGGTCACGGTCTCGGCCTCGGCTCGGCCCCGGCTCCTACGCGGCCTCCCCGATGCGCTCGGCCACCGCGTAGCGCGAGACCACGGTTCCGTTCGGATACATCCGCGCGTCGCGCAGCGTCAGGCGGGTCGACGGGATCGCCGCGCCGAACAGCGCGACGCCACCGCCCAGGAGCAGCGGCGCCTGTTTGACGATGAGCGCGTCGATCAGCCCGGCGCCAAACAGTGTCGCCGCGAGCTGGCCCCCGCCGCACAAGTAGATCGGTCGGTCGGCGGTCCGGCGCAGCTCGGCGATCCGGGCGACCACGTCGTCGCCGATCACCTCGATCGCGGGATCGGGCGGGGTGGTCAGGACCCGCGAGACCACGATCGAGCGCAGGGTCGGGTACGGGTTGGTCACCCCATGGGCCAGGCCCACCTCGTAGGTCCGTCGACCCATGAGGACGGTGCCGTAGTCGGAGAGCGACGCGAAATAGTCGGCGATGTGATCGCCGACGGTGGGGAACGCGGACCAGGACCCATCCGGGCTGGCGATGAAGCCGTCGACCGAGGTGGCGACGTGATAGACGATCGGGGACATAGGGACCTCCACGGCGAGGGCATGCCTCGCCGACAAGCAGCGTTGATCGGTGCGCTCCGCGAGGAGCGACAGAGCGTGGGATCAGCGCAAGGAGGTCATTGCCGGCGCAGGCGGCTGCGCCGTCGAATACTGTGCGGGAGGTCACGTCGTCGCGCAAGCCCGATCGAGTCGCGGTGCGCTACCCTCGGCGCATGGTGATCCTCCGGCGCGGCTGGGTTGCGTCGCGGCGAACCGCGCCGGTCGCGCTGGTCGCCGTCCTCGGTGCGATCGCCCCCGCCGCGGCGCAGCCGCCCGCGCGCGGGCCGGTCCAGCTCGCGGTGGGCGCGTCGGCGTGGCACCTGTGGTCGTACAACGGTGGGACCGAGACCCGCCGCGATCTGGCCGTGGGCGGTGGCCTCGGCTGGGCCGTGCGACCGGAGCTCACGATCGGCCTGGGCGTCGAGCACGCCGTCGACCAGCCAGAGACCCAAGGGCAGACCTACCTGAGCGGGCTGGTCCGCGCGCGCCTGCCGCGTGGGCTCCTGGTCACGGCGGAGCTGGTGACCGGGCGGATCCACGTCGCCCATCGCGGCGACTACACCGTGCTGGGCGGCGGCGCGCGGCTCGGCTACGCCGTGGCCCTCGACCGCGGGGTCGAGCTCCACGGCTGGGTCGGGGGCCGGTGGTTCGCGACCTTCGAGGACGCGTCGAGCTATGAGGCGCCGTCGATGCCGGCGATCGCGCTCGGCCTCGACGTCCTGTGGTCGCCCTGACCGCTCGTCGGCGCGATCGCAGCGTCGATCGGCGGCCCCACGTTGCCGTCGACGCCTGCCAGTGCGACCTTCGCACCTGACGATGGAGCGAGCGCGCCCGATCGCCCGCGGCGACCTGTACTGGATCGCGGCGGATGACAGCCGCGGCCCGGCGCCGCCCTACGCTCACCCTCACGTGGTGGTCCAGGACGACGTCCTCAACCGATCGCGGATCTCGACCGTGGTGGTGTGCGCGTTGACCAGCGATCTGCGCAAGGCCGCGGAGCCGGGCAACGTCCTCCTCGACCCTGGCGAGGGCGGGCTGCCGCGGCCGAGCGTGGTGGTGGTCTCCCAGATCGACGCGGTCGACAAGCGACGCCTGGGGGCCTACATCGGCCAGCTCTCGGCGGCTCGCGTCGACGCCGTGCTCGACGGCCTGGGCTTTCTCCAGCGGGCGTTCCTCGATCGCTAGCCGACCCGCCGACCGCGCCCGCGGGTCGTGGCGGGCGTCCTGCGCCGCGGCGCCGGGCGGGCGGCGGCCTTGGCCGCGACCTGGGCCAGGCGCCAGCGGACCAGCGACCGCACCAGCGCCACCGGCAGCCGCCCGTCGAGCGGGAGCTGGATCGCGCCCTTCGAGCACGCGTAGCCGGCGAGCTTCTCCGCGAAGGCCTCGATCGCCGCCGGCCCTGGGTAGACCCCGACGTGACCCGCGAAGCCGCCGAGGTGGATCAGGTTCTCGCCCTGGTGCCAGGTCGGCAGGCCGTAGGCGATGCGCTCGGTGGCGTCGGGCGCCGCCACGCGGACCACCGCGACCAGGCGGCGCAGGCGTTCCTGGGACGGCGCGGGCGCCGCCGCGACGTAGCCGTCGATGGTCTTGGCCGCGCCGGGCGAGCGCTTGGTCGGCTTCATCGCCCGAGCGTGCCACGTCGCGGGCGCTCGCGGCGCTAGCGACGGCGCGCGCGCTCGTCGCGCCGCCGCAGCCACAGGCGGTGGAGCCCGAGCAGGAGCATCGCGCCCAGCACCGAGGCCACGAGCCCGGCGCGCTGATCGTGGGCGTACCAGCCGCCCGCGATGCCCAGGCCGCGCGCCACGATCGCGCCCAGCACGCCGAGGAGCGACGTCACCAGGAGGCCGCGTGGACCGCGCCCCGGCATGAGCAAGCGCGCCAGGGCGCCCACCACCAGGCCGACGAACAGGATCCAGAAGATCGACATGGTGCTCTCGGTAATCACGATCGCCCGGGCGCGAAAGGGCCTCGGCCGCGGCGCCCTCGCTCGCGCGTCGGCGCGGCGCATGCGAGAGTCCCGCCGCCGCCGCGCGGTCCACCTCCGTCGAGGTTCCGAGGCGGCGCCGTGACCGATGTCGCCCACCACCCGCGCCCAGCTCACGATCCACGCCTGCGTCGTCCTGTGGGGCTTCACGGCGATCCTCGGCAAGGCGATCTCGTTGCCGGCGCTGCCGCTGGTGTGGTGGCGCATGACCCTGGTCGCCGGACTCCTGGCGCTGACCCCGCGCGTATGGCGCGGCGTGCGAGCGATGCCGCGGCGCCTGATCGTGGCCTACGTCGCGATCGGCGTCGTGGTCGCCGTCCACTGGCTGACCTTCTACGCCGCGATCAAGGCGTCGAACGCCTCGGTCGGCGCCACCTGCATGGCGCTGGCGCCGGTGTTCCTGGCGGTGATCGAGCCGATCGTGAGCCGGCGGCCCTTCGAGCCGCGCGAGCTCTTGCTCGGCCTGGCGGTCGTGCCCGGGGTCGCCCTCGTGGTCGGCGGCGTCACCGCCGAGTACCGGCTCGGCATCGTGTTCGGCGCCATCTCGGCGGCCCTGGCGGCGCTCTTCGGCGCGCTCAACAAGCGGCTGGCCACCCACGGCGATCCCCTCGCCATCACCTGGCTCGAGCTCGGCGCGGGCGCGCTCCTCGTGACCGCCCTGGCGCCGCTCCTCGCCGGCGACGCCCCGGCCTTCGTCGCGCCCGGCGCGCGCGATCTGCTCATGCTCCTCGCGCTGGCGATCGGCTGCACGATCATCCCGTTCAGCTTGTCGCTCATCGCGCTGCGGCACCTGTCGGCCTTCGCGACCACCCTGGCGATCAACCTCGAGCCGGTCTACGCGGTGCTCTTGGCCATCCCGCTTTTCGGCGAGGACCGCGAGCTGTCGGTCAGCTTCTATCTGGGCGTCGCGATCATCCTCGGCGCCGTCGTCCTGCATCCGCGGCTGGTCGCGCGCACGCGCGGAGCGAGCGAGGGCGGGGGCGAGGGCGAGCGGAGGGACGCGGGCGGGTAGAGCACCGAGACCGAGGCCGAGGCCGAGACCGAGGCCGAGACCGAGACCGAGACCGAGACCGAGACCGAGACCGAGGCCGAGGCCGAGACCGAGACCGAGGCCGAACCCGAACCCGAACCCGAACCCGAACCCGAACCCGAACCCGAGGCCGAGGCCGAGACCGCCGGAAACGCGGTATGACGGCGCGGTGGAAGGCATCGTCGCTCTGGTCGCGGTGATCGCGACGTTCGTCACGCCGGTCGTCATCGTTCGCGAGGTCCTGGCCTATCGCGAGCGCAAGGCGCGCCTGGCCCTCGCGCCGACGCCCCGGGCGCTGCCGCCGGGGACCGAGGCCGAGCTGGCCGAGGCCAAGGCCGAGCGCGATCGGCTGCGCGAGCGGGTCGAGAACCTCGAGTCGATCGTCTGCAACGTCGACTACTCGCTCAACCAGAAGCTGGGCCGGTTGATCGATGAGCAGCGCGCCGCCCTCGGTGGGCCACCGCCGCCGACCGCGAGCGCCGATGGGCCGCCGCTGCCGTCGTCGAGCCCGACCCCGCCGCCGCCAGCCCCGCCGCCGCCAGCCCAGCCTCCAGCCCCGCCGTCGCCAGCGCCGCCGGCTCCGTCTCCGCCGGCCGTCGCGCCGGTCGACCTCGGTCGCACCGCGACCGCCGCGCTCATCGCCGCGCCGACGCCATCCCTCGGCGGGCTGCAGCCCGGCGCGGTCCTGGCCAACCGCTACAAGATCGAGCGCCTGCTCGGCCGCGGCGGCATGGGCGCGGTGTACCTGGCCCACGACGAGGTGCTGGGCGACGCGGTCGCGGTCAAGGTCATCGCCTCGGCCTTCGCCGCCGACGAGCCGGCGCTCCTCGAGCGGTTCCGGCGCGAGGCCGCGGCCGCTCGCAAGGTCACGTCGCCCAACGTCATCCGCATCCACGATCTCGGCGAGGCCCGGCCGGGCCTGCTCTACCTGTCGATGGAGTACTTCCCGGGCCGGACCTTGGCCGAGATCATCACCGCCCGCGGCAGCGTGCCGCTGGCCGATTGCCTCGACTACCTCCGGCAGATCTGCGCCGGCCTGGCCGCGGCCCACGACGCTGGCGTGATCCACCGCGACCTCAAGCCGCACAACGTGCTGGTCGGCGAGCGCGGCGTGGTGAAGCTCATCGACTTCGGGCTGGCCAAGGCCACCACCGCCAGCCTGACCGCGACCGGGCTCTTGCTCGGCACGCCGCACTACATGGCGCCCGAGCAGGTCCGCGGACAGGCCGTCGACGCCCAGAGCGATCTGTACTCGCTGGGCGCCTTGGCCTATCACCTCGTGGCCGGGCGGCCGCCGTTCACCGGCGACAATCCGATCGCGATCGGGTTCGCGCACTGCAGCGAGCCGGCGCCGGCGGTGACCGCGCTCCGCCCCGACGTGCCCGCGCCGGTGGCGGCGATCATCGCCGCGGCGTTGGCCAAGGCGCCGGCCGATCGGCCGCGCTCGGTCGCCGAGTTCCGCGCCGCGCTCGGGTAGGTGCCCGCGGTAAGGCGGGAAAGCTCGCGGTCGGTCGAGTTGCGCTAGGCTGTCGGGTGATGGCCTTCGATCAGTTCACCGGCACGGACACCTACATCGCCTCGGACGAGCTGCGCCACTCGGTCAACGTCGCGGTCGCGCTGGGCCGCCCGCTCCTGGTCCGCGGCGAGCCCGGCACCGGCAAGACGCTCCTGGCCGAGAACCTGGCCCGCGCCCTCGACCTGCCGCTCCTGCGCTGGCACGTCAAGTCGACGACCAAGGCCAAGGACGGCCTGTACGTCTACGACACCGTGGCCCGCCTCCACGACAGCCGGTTCGGCGACGGCGACGTCAAGGACGTGTCGCGGTACATCAAGCTCGGTCCGCTGGGCGAGGCCCTGGCCGCCGACTCGCGCCGGGTCCTCCTGATCGACGAGATCGACAAGGCCGACCTCGAGTTCCCCAACGATCTGTGGCTCGAGCTCGACGCGATGCGGTTCCGCATCGACGAGACCGGCCGCGAGGTGGTGGCGCGCGAGCGGCCGATCGTGATCATCACCTCCAACAACGAGAAGGAGCTGCCCGACGCCTTCCTCCGTCGGTGCGTCTTCCACTACATCGAGTTCCCGAACCGCGAGCTGATGGCGCGGATCGTCCGGGTCCACCACCCCGACCTGACCGACAAGGTGCTCGATCAGTGCCTCGAGGTGTTCTTCGGCCTGCGCGCGACGCCCAAGCTGCGCAAGCGCCCGACCACCTCCGAGCTGATCGACTGGATCTGCGCGCTGCAGAAGGCGGGCGTCGACCTGGGGCGGATCGGCGGCGGCATCCCGTTCCTCGGGACGCTGCTCAAGACCGAGCAGGACGTCGAGCTCCTGGGCAAGCGGGCCAAGGCCTGATGCTGGTCGACTTCCTGTTCGAGCTGCGCAAGGAGGGCCTCAAGGTCGCGAGCCACGAGTGGCTGGCCCTGGCCGAGGCGATGGAGCTCGGCCTCCACGACAGCTCCCTCGACGGCTTCTATCGCCTGGCGCGCACGGTGTGCGTCAAGGACGTCGCCGACTACGACGCCTTCGACCGCGCGTTCGCCCGGTACTTCCAGGGCGTGACCGAGGCGGCGCTGGCCCTGACCAAGGACCTCGAGGCCTGGCTGGCCGATCCGGGCGCCCTGCGCGAGCTGACCGACGAGCAGATCGCCACCTTGCGCCGCCTCGGTCTCGACGAGCTGCGCGCGCTCTACGAGCAGCGCCTGCGCGAGCAGAAGGAGCGCCACGACGGCGGCAACCGCTGGATCGGCACCGGCGGGACCTCGCCGTTTGGCAATCACGGCAAGAACCCGACCGGCCTGCGGGTCGGCCCGGGCGGCGCGCGCTCGGCGATGGCGGTGGCCGGCGAGCGGCGCTTCGCCGCCTACCGGCGCGACGTCGTCCTCGACGTCCGCCAGATCGACGTCGCGCTGCGCGGCCTGCGCCGGCTCGGCCGCGAGGGCGCCGAGGATGAGCTCGATCTCGACGACACCGTGGCCGCGACCTGCGCCAACGCCGGCGACCTCGAGCTGGTGTGGCGGCCGCCCCGACGCAACCGGGTCAAGGTCATCTTGCTCATGGATGTCGGCGGCTCGATGGATCCCCACGCCGAGCTGGCGTCGCGGTTGTTCACCGCGGCGTCGCGGGCCGGGCGCTTCGCCAAGTTTCGCAGCTACTACTTCCACAACTGCGTCTACGAGCACGTCTACGAGGACGCCCACTTCACCAAGCGCGTGGCGGTGGCCGACCTCATCACCCACAGCGACAAGGACGAGAAGCTGGTGCTCCTGGGCGACGCGCTCATGCACCCGGCCGAGCTCCTGGATCCCGGTGGCTCGTACAGCTATGCGCTCGGCAGCCGGACCCCGGGCGTCGAGTGGCTGCGCCGCCTGGCCAACCACTTCCGTCGCACCGCCTGGCTCAACCCCGAGCCCGATCGCTACTGGGCCGGCTCGACGATCGAGGTGATCGCGGCGCTGTTCCCGATGTGGCAGCTCACCCTCGACGGCCTGGCCGGCGCGGTCCGCTACCTGACCCGCGGCGGGCCGCGGCCGACGGTGCCCAACCCGACCGCGTGGGCCAAGGCCGCAGGCGGGTGACGCCGCGGTCCGGCGACCCCCGCTACGCCGGCCCGCTACGCCGGCCCGCTACTCCGGCAGATCGATGAACGGGATGCGGCCGTTGGCCAGGCGGCCGTCGCCGTTGGGGATGTAGGCCATGGGCGCGGTGGTGTTGGCCCCGCCGTAGCGGAAGATGAGCTGATCGCCGGCGGCGTCGACGATCGCCGGCGCCGTGAACCGCATCTCGTAGGCCTGGGCGTCGAAGCCGACCGGCCGCGGATCGAAGTGCTGCAGGGCCGTGCCGATCATGACCTCGCCGCCGCCGGCGCGGCGCACCAGGAGCTCGAAGGTCACGTCGACCGGCTGGGTGATGATGCCGTCGGCGACGAGCAACCACTCGCCGGCGGGGACGTCGGTGCGCAGCGTGAACTCAGCCTCTTGGGGACTCCCGGCCCCCACTCCTGGCGCTCAAAACGGTGGTGGTTCGGTGGTGACCAGGCGGACCTGGGTCTCCGAGCCATCGAGGGCGAGCCAGACCTTGCCGGGGTTGCGCTCGGTCGGCGCGTCATCGGAGCAGGCGGCGAGGACGACCAGGGCGACGGCGAGGGTGGGGCGGCTCATGGGGTCTTTCCTGGGCGAGGCGGCCGCGCAAACAGTGCCACGAACTGACCGGGGATGTCGTTGATCTCGGTCACGACCTGGAAGCCGACGCTGGCCGCCGCCGCCATGGCCGCGGCCCGGTGCTGGACCCGGTTGGTGATGGCCAGCCGACCGTCGGGCTTGAGGGCGGGAGCGGCCTTCGACAGCCACGCCACGCGATCGTCGAAGTAGTGATCGACCTGGGCCAGGAGGATCATGTCGTAACGGCCAGCCTCGAGCCCGGGGTCGGCGGGCTGGACCACGCGGGTCTCGACGACGGTGTCGAACCCGGCCGACTCCATGCGCGCGCCCAGGAACTTGAGCATCTCGCCGTCGATGTCGGTGGCGACGACCTTGCCGCCGGGGAAGACCGCGCGCGCGACGTGGACGGTCAGGAGCCCCGAGCCGGCGCCGACGTCGGCGACGCGCATGCCCGGGCGCAGGCCCAGGGCGGCGATGATGCGCTCCGGCTGCCGCTCCTGGTCGAACAGCGATTGATCGTCAGGCGCGGCGTCGGCGCTGCCGGCGTCGCGGGCCGCCGCTGAACCGGCCGAGCCGGTCCCGGTGGTCGGGGGCGGCGTGGCCGACTTGTCGCCACACCCGGCGGCGACGGCGGCGACCAGGGCGAGGACGGACAGCGCACGCACGCGCCGGAAGCTACCGTCTACGCCGGCGCGTGTCGACCCACGCGGTCTAAAACGGCTCAGAACGGCTCGTCGAGGACGCCCTCGAGGTCGCCGTCGTCATCATCGTCGTCGCGATCGTCGTCGTCGCCACCGCCGTGGCTCGGCAGCGGCGGGATCGCGCCGCGGTGGACCGCGGTCACGCCCGGGCAGGCCCGCGCGGTCGCCGGGTCCGGGGCGCCGCCGACGCAGGCCTTGGTCGCCGGCGGCAGGCCCGGGCGTTGACACTGATCGATCAGCTCGGCGGCGAAGGCCAGGACGTCGGCGCGGTTGGCCTCGGCGGTGGTCGCCAGCCAGCGCTCGCCGGCCACGCCGATCTCGCGGCAGGTCGCCGTCGGCGGCCGCGACGGACCACCTCGGCAGCCCGAGAGCGCGGCGATCGCGACCAGCGCGAGCGCAGCGCCGCGCGCCATCAGGACGCGGCCTTGCTCTCGAGGACCAGCTCGGGGCGGCCCCGGTTCTCGACCACCTCGCGCGTCACCACGCACTCCTTGACCCCCGACAGCGACGGGATCTCGTACATCACGTCGAGCATGACCTCTTCGAGGATCGCCCGCAGGCCGCGGGCGCCCGAGGCCCGGCGGGTCGCCTCGTGGGCGATCGCGGTCAGGGCGTCGGGGCGGAAGGTCAGCTTCACGCCCTCGAGGTCGAACAGCCGCTGGTACTGCTTGGCCAGGGCGTTCTTCGGCTTCCACAGGACCTCGGTCAGGGCGTCGACGTCGAGCTGATCGCACGACACGATCACCGGCAGGCGGCCCATGAACTCGGGGATCATGCCGAACTTGATCAGATCTTCGGTGCGGACCGCGCGGCGCAGCGAGTCCTTGTCGTCGTCCTGGGCGCCGATCGAGGCGCCGAACCCCAGGCCCCGCTGGCCGACCCGCCGCCGGACGATCTCCTCGATGCCGTTGAAGGCGCCGGTGCAGATGAACAGGATGTCGGTCGTGTCGATCTGGATGAGCTCTTGCTGCGGCCGGTTGCGCGCGCCATCGGGCGTGATGGTCGCGGTCTTGCCCTCGAGGATCTTGAGCAGGGCCTGCTGCACGCCCTCGCCCGAGACGTCGCGGGTGGTGCTCGGCGCGCCGCCCTTGCGGGCGATCTTGTCGATCTCGTCGATGCAGATGATGCCGCGCGCGGTCTTCTCGACGTCGCCGCCGGCGGCGCGGAACAGCCCTTTCACCACGCTCTCGACGTCCTCGCCGACGTAGCCGGCCTCGGTCAGGGTGGTGGCGTCGGCGATCGCGAACGGGACGTCGAGCTTCTTGGCCAGGGTCTGGGCGAGGAGCGTCTTGCCCGAGCCGGTGGGCCCGAGCAGGATGATGTTGCCCTTCTGGACCTCGACGTCGTTCTGCTTACCGCGCAGGCCGATGCGCTTGTAGTGGTTGTAGACGGCGACCGCGAGCGCGCGCTTGGCGGAGCCTTGCCCGACCACGTAGCGGTCGAGCTCCTCGACGATCTGCCTGGGCGGCGGGAACTTCGGCCGTTCGGCCGCCTCCTCTTTGGCGAGGATGTCGTTGCACAAGGTCACGCACTCGTCGCAGATGAACACCCGCGGCCCGCTGATGAGCTTGCGCACTTCACGGCGTTGTTTGCCGCAGAAGGAGCAGTGGAATTCCTCCATCCGGGTCCGATTCTTACATGGTCGGCGGCGACGGCAACAGGGGTGTGGCGGTTTGACGCGCCGGGTCAGAGGGAGCGATCACCTGACGCCGCTTCGCCGAGGGGGCCCACGGGCGCCGGGCCGGTGATCGGTGGGGTACTGTGTCCGCGATGTTCCGTGTCCTCGACCTTCGCCCCGATGGTCGCCTCGAGGTGTCCGAAGGGACCGACCACGTCCGTCCGCCCCATGACGGGACCGCGCGGTGGATCGACCTGATCACGCCGGACCCCGAGGCCCTGGCGGTCCTGCGTGAGCGCTTCGACTTCCACCCGCTGGCGATCGAGGACTGCAGCGCCTACGGCCTGCAGTCGAAGGTCGACGACTACGAGAAGTACCTGTTCGTCGTGATCCACGACTTCTCGGCCGATCCCGACGATCCCCTGGCGATCCAGATCCACGAGGTCCACGCCTTCGTCGGGGACAACTTCCTGGTCACCGTCCACGACAACCCGGTCGGCGATCACGAGAAGGTGTGGGAGCTGGCGCGGGCCGACAAGCGCCAGCTCGAGCGCGGACCGGCGTGGATCCTGTACCGCCAGCTCGACGCCATGATCACCGCCGCCGAGCCCCTGGTCGCGGATCTGCGGGCTCGCCTCGACGCCATCGAGACCCAGGTGATCGAGGGCGAGCGGCGCCCGGATCTGGCCGAGGTCTTCCGCATCAAGCGCACCACGGTGGCCATGCGTCGGGTGGTGCGGCCGCTGCGCGACACGGTCGGCATCCTGCACCGCCGTTCCGACGAGCGGATCTCGACCCGGGTCGCCCTTCACCTGCGCGACGTCGCCGACCACGTCGGGCGCGTGGCCGACATGATCGAGGAGATCCGCGAGGTCGCGACCTCGGTGGTGGCCAGCCACCAGGCCCTCGAGGCCCAGCTCGCCAACCAGACGATCAAGCGGCTGACGGTGTTCTCGGCGGTGTTCCTGCCGCTGTCGTTCATCGTCGGGTTCTTCGGGCAGAACTTCACGGACCTGCCCTACGACAGCCCGGGCTGGCTGGCCGTCATGCTGGCGTCCTTGGTGCTGGTGCCGGCCGGGCTGCTCGAGTGGTTCCGGCGCAACTGGCTGTGACGGTCGCGCGCGGGCGCGGGATGGATATATGATCGCCCGGATGCCAGGCGCCCGATCGGTGCGAGCGCGATGAGGCCGTCGCTGGTCGCCAGCGCCGCCACGCACGTGGGCAACGTCCGCGATCACAACGAGGACGCCCACGTGGTCGCGGTCGACGATGGCGTGTTCATCGTGTGCGATGGCATGGGCGGCCACGCCGCGGGCGAGGTGGCGTCGGCCCTCGGGGTCCGCATCACCCGCGAGCAGTGGCTTGGGCCGACGGTGCAGCGGGCGGCGGCGGCCTGGGTCAACACCGGCACCCTCGAGACCCGGCGCGCGCTCTTGTCGGCGGTCAAGGCCGGGGTCATGACCGCGCACCGCACGATCTGCGAGCAGGCCGCGGCCGACCTCGGCAAGCAGGGGATGGGCACGACGTTCACCGGGCTGGTGGTGGTCGGCGGCGACGCGGTGATCGCCCACGCCGGCGACTCGCGGGCCTACCTGGTGCGCGACGGCATCGCGGTCCAGCTCACCGAAGATCACACGCTGCTGGCCCGGCTCCTGGCCTCGGGCATGCCGCTGGCCGAGGGCCCGGCCAGCGCGCGGTGGAAGGGCGTCATCACCAACGCCCTGGGCTTCGGCGACGACACCCGGGTCGTGACCTTCATGGTGCCGCTGTCCGACGGCGATCGCCTGCTCCTGTGCTCCGACGGGGTCAGCGAGTACGTCGGCGAGGCCGAGGTCGGGCAGATCCTGGTCGGCCAACCGAGCCCGGCCCGGGCCGCGCAGCGGCTGGTCGAGCTGGCCCTCGATCGCGGCGGCGAGGACAACGCCACCGCGCTGGTGATCAAGGTGGTCGAGGTCGGCGAGCAGGTCACGGCGGCGCGCCGGCAGCTCGACGCCGACGCCCTGGCCCGGTGCGTGTTGTTCGAGCCGCTGACGCCGCAGCAGCGCCTGCGCGCGACCCGGATCGCGGTGGTCCGCGACGTCGCCGCCGGGGAGCCGCTGGCCGAGGCCGCCCTGGGCAGCCGGGTCGCCTGGGTGGTCCTGTCCGGCGAGGTGGTTCAGGACGGGCAAGTGCGGGGCCCGGGCGCGCTGCTCTACCCCGAGGCCTTGCTCGGCCAGGGGGCGCCGCGCCGGGCCGACGCGCTGGCGGTCGCGGTCGACGACGTGCGGGTCCTGGCGATGCGCGGCGACGACTTCGCCGAGCTGGCCGGCGAGGACGCCGATTTGGCCGAGCCGATGTACGCGGCGCTGGCGCGCCAGGTGGGGCCGCGCTGACGCTTTTCAGTACGAGGCTGATCAGTACGGGGCGAAGGTGGCGCGCGACAGCCGGCGCGCGTTGAGCGCGGCCAGCTCGGCGGCGGGATACGCGTCGGGGCCGCCGGCCGGCAGGTGGGCGCGGACGAAGCCGACGATCGCGTTGCGCGCGGCGGTGCCGGCCTCGACCAGCTCGTCGGGGCCGTCCTCGGCCGCGTCGTCCCACAGCTCGAACAGCGCCGCCCGCCGGGCCGCGGCGTCGAGGTCGGTCCGGCCCCAGACCCGGGCGGCGTGGGCGCGGATCGTGCGGGTGGTCTCGGCCAGCTTCCGGGCCTCGGCGGCGGCCTTGATCGCCAGGCGCTCGTCGCGGGTGCGATCGAGCCACTGGCGCTTGGCCGAGGCGTAGGGATCGATCCCGCCCTGGCGCATGACCCAATCGGTCAGCTCGGTGCGGCCGCCGACGATGGGTACGGTGCCGCCCTGATCGGGCTTGTCGCCGGTGTTGCGGGTGACCGTGCCGTCGGCCGGCGCGCTGTCGTTGACGCCGGGGCGGCGGTCGGCCTCGCGCACCTGGCGCCAGGGATCGCGCTGCCAGTCCTCGACGTTGCGCGCGGTGTCGCGGGCGAGCTCGCGCGCGGAGCCGAGCGGATCGCGCAGCACGTCGAGGATCGGGAAGTTGAGGGAGAAGGCGTCCTCGTCCTCGAAGCTGACCTCGCCGTCGCGATCGACCTTGGCGACGAAGCCGGGCTGGCGCGAGCGGTAGGTGCCGCCGCCGGCCGGGGCCAGCTCGCCCGACGGGACCGCGCGCGGCGGCGGTGGGGCGCCGGGCGCGACGTCGACCCGGGCGGTGACCGCGCGCGGCGACAGATCCACGCGCGCGGGCCGGCGCATGTCGAGGACGCCGCGACCGCGGCCGGGATCGCCCGGGCCGGGCGTGCCGACGCCCGGCAGCTCGGAGCCAGCGCCGGCGCCGGCGGCGCGATCGTCGGTGGCCACCGCAGGCAGCGTCGGCGCGCTCGGGTCGGGCGGCCCGCTCGGGTCGGGCGGCGCGGCCGCGGCTCGACGTGGCGCGGTCGCCGCGCGCGGCGGCGCGGTCGGTGGCGCTGCGGTCGGTGGCGCCGTCGCGATCGGCCCGACCAGCGCGAGGTCGATCGGCGTGATCGTGAGCGGCGCGGGCGCGTCGGTCAGGGCGACCGCCGCTCGCGGGCGTGGCACCAGGCGCACGCGGGGCGACGAGCCGAGGCCGCCCAGCCCGGCGATAAGCGCGGCGTGGGTGGCCAGCGACAGCCCGACGGCCACGGTCGCGAAGCGCACGGGGCTTGGACCGGCGAGGGCGGGCGGGTGTTGCCCGGACCGACGATCGTCGGCCGGGCGCGACACCTCGGGCCGGCTGGCTGACACTTGGGGGCGCATGGAGCGAGGACCGTTTGACAGGGCCGCCGACGCGGCTCCCTCGAGGACCCTATGAGCCTACCGCTTGCGAGCGTCTTGTCGCGGTTGTTCCGTCGCGGCCCCGCCGCGTTGTTACGGGCCGCGGCCGCCGGGGACCATGACGCCCTGGGGCGCCTGTACGACGAGCACGTCGACGGCCTCTACGCCTTCGTGTTCTACCGCGCCGGGCGCGACGCCAGCCTGGCCGAGGACATCGTCCAGGACACCTTCGCCGCGGCGCTGGCCCGGGTCGACGACTACGACCCGGCGCGCGGCTCGATCGCCGCGTGGTTGACGACCTTGTCGCGCAACGTGATCCGCGATCACCTGCGCAACCACCAGCGCTCGACCCAGGTCGCCGATCGCTGGGATCGCATCGACGCCTCGCTGGCCCAGATCTACGACGGCCTGGCGCGCGCGCCGTTGCCCGGCGAGGTCCTGGCGCGGGCCGAGACCCGCGATCTGGTGAACATGACGATCGCCCACCTGCCCGAGACCTACCGGACCGCGCTGGCCGGCAAGTACGTCGACGGCAAGAGCCTCGAGGACCTGGCCCGGGAGCTGGGGGTGTCGGTCGACGCCACCAAGTCGCTCCTGGCCCGGGCCCGTCGGGCCTTCAAGGAGACCTTCCAAACCCTGGGCCACGCGCTCAGCGAGGTGCAGCCATGACCGACCGCGACGACGACATGCTGGAGCAGAACCTGACGACGCTCCTGGCCAGCTCCGAGCCGACCGGGCCGGATCCGAGCGCGCGGGCGCGCATGCGGCAGCGCCTGGTGGCTCGCCACGGCCGGGTCGCGCGCGAGCGCTCGCGGGTGGCGCTGGTCGGCTGGGGCCTGATCGCCGCCGCCGCGAGCGCGGTGGTCGTGGCCCAGGTCGCCGGCGAGGACGCCGCGCCGCCGCCCCCCGCCGCGGTCGCGCCGCCCCCGGTCGACGACGGGCTGATCCGGCTCGCCGACGGCTCGACCGCCCGGCTGGGGCCGGGCGGCAAGCTGACCGCCAAGGGCGCGCGGCGGGTCGTGGTCGAGGGCGAGGTCTTGCTCGATATCGCGCCGGGGCAGGGCACGTTCACCGTCGAGACCGCCCAGGGCGAGCTGGCGGTGCTCGGCACCCGCTTCGTGGTGGCGGCGGCCGTCGATCGGACCACCGCCGCGGTCTTGCGCGGCGTCGTCGCGCTGCGCTCGGGCGGACACGAAGAGCTGATCCGCGCCGGCGAGCAGGGCGAGATGCGCCAGGGCCAGCGGCCGACCCGCGGCCCGGCGCCTCGGCTGTCGCACCTGGTGAGCTGGGTCGCCGAGCGGCGGGCCCAGACCGAGCGTCCGGCGTCCGGACCGGCGCGGTCGGGGGCCCTGGTGGCCCGCGATCCCGCGTGGCAGGAGCAGGAGTTCCCGCTGCCGATGACCGCGCTCACGGTCGACGTCCACCTCGAGAACCAGCAGGCCCGGGTGGCTCTCGATCAGACCTTCCACAACCCGCAGGATCGGACCCTCGAGGGGGTCTACAAGTTCGCCTTGCCGCCCGGGGCGGCGGTGTCGCGGCTGGCGATGTACGTCGACGGCCGGCTGATGGAGTCGGCGGTGGTCGAGCGGATGGCGGCCCGGCGGATCTACGAGGACATCGTCTACCAGCGGCGCGATCCGGCGCTCCTCGAGCAGATGGGCGCGAGCAAGGTGTCGATGCGGATCTTTCCGCTGTTCCCGCGCCAGGACAAGCGCGTGGTCCTGGCCTACACCCAGCCGCTGGCCCGCACCTACGACGATCTGACGCTGACCGTGCCGCTGCCCGACCTCGATCAGCCGGTCGGCGCGCTGGCGATGCAGGTCAAGGTGTTGGGCTGCGCCGGCTGCGAGATCACCTCGCCCAGCCACGCGGTCGCCGTCGAGGCGGTCGGCCAGGACGCGCTGGTCCGCTACGCCGCCACCGACGAGCGGCTCGGCGACTCCCTGGTGCTCCGGGTCCGCCAGGGCGGGCCGGCGGTGACCTTGGCGTCGACCATCGACGACGCCAAGCGCTACGCGCTCATCCGGGTCCGTCCGAGCTTGCCGGCGGCGCCGGCGGCGGCCGGGCCGACCCGTCCCAACCGCTGGGTCATCCTCGATGACACCAGCGCCTCGCGCGGGCCGAGCGAGCTGGCGGCCCAGGCCGCGATGATCGATCGGTTGATCGACGACATCGACGAGCGCGATCAGGTGATGGTGGTGGCCTTCGACGCCACCCACCGTCGCTTCAACACCTGGCAAGACGCGATGGCGATCGATCGCCGAGCGCTGGCGGCGTTTCTGGCCAAGGACGCCGGCCTGGGCGAGACCGATCTGCGCGAGGCGCTGGCCGGCGCGGTCAGCCTCCTCGACGGTCAGCCCGGCTACGTCGTCTACCTGGGCGACGGCACCGCCACCGGCGAGCGCCGCACGATCGACGAGCTGCGCGACGCGATCGCCGGCCGCGCCACCTTCATCGGCCTGGGCGTCGGCGACGGCGCGGATCTCACGACCCTGGGCGCGCTGGCCGACGCCACCGGCGGGATCGCGACCACGATCGATCTCGGCGACGATCTGGCGTGGCGATCGCTCGATCTGGTGGCGTCCTTGTACACCCCGCGGGTCACCGGCTTGACCGCGACCATCGACGGCGTCGGCCCCGAGGCCAGCGCGCTTCTGCGCGCGCGCCAGGTCGCGGCCGGCGAGGACATCGAGGTCGTGGTCCGCGCCCCGGCGCGCGACGACCTGCGGACCTTGACCCTGCGCGGTCAGCTCGACGGTCAGCCGTGGAGCCAGACCATCCCCCTGGCCGGGGTGGCGCGCGCGCCGGGCGACGGCGGCTACCTGCCGCGGCTGTGGGCCCAGCGCCGGCTCGAGGCCCTGGCGACCGCCGGCGATCGCGCGCTGGCGCCGTGCACCAGCGCGCCGTGTCCGACCGACGAGGAGCGGGCGATCGCGGCCTACCACGCGCGCAAGGCCGAGATGGTCGCCCTCGGCACCGAGCACTTCCTCTTGTCGCCGCACACCTCGCTGATCGTCCTCGAGAACGACGCGATGTACGCCCAGTACGGCGTGCGCAAGGGCACCGGCGCCGGCTGGGCCAGCTACGCGCTGCCGGCGACCGTGCCGGTCGGGGCGCCGCCGCCGGCGGTGGCGGCCGCGGCCGCGGCGCCGCTGTGGCGGGCGCCGCTGGCGTGGCGCTGGGGCGGTGAGCCGTACAGGGACGAGGAGGACTTCGGCGGCCTCGGCGGCGACGAGCTCGGGGTCCTCGGGGCGATCGGCACCGGCTCGGGCGCGGGCACCGGCACCGGCACCGGCTACGGCACGCTCGGGTTCGCCAGCCGGGGCTACGGCCGCGGCGCCGGCGGCGGCGGCCGGGCCAGCGCGGCTGCTGACGTGGTCGGCAAGAAGGGCGACGCCTCGCGCGACCGAGCCGATGCCGATCTCGACGCCGCGCGGGGCGAGCAGCGCCGCGAGGCCGAGCCGGCGACGGCCAGCGAGGCCGCCGACAAGTCCGATCCGGCGCCGCTTGCGGACGACCTCGCCGCGGCCCCCGCGGCCGCGGCCCCCGCGGCCATGCCGACCGCGCCGATGGGCAGCTCGCGCGGGGCCCCTGCCAAGGCCAAGGAGGCCGAGTCCAAGGTGGCGTCGAACGCCGCGTCTAGCACCGCGTGGGCCGAGCCGGCTCGGCGCTCGCGGGGGTTCGCCCCCGACGTGGTCGGGCGGCTCCAGGCCGCGACCGGCAGCGACCGCCTCAGGTGGGAGCTCCAGCAGCCGGTGATGCGCGGCCAGGATCGCCTGGTGCCGGTGGCGCTCCAGTACAGCGCGGACTGGCGGTTGAGCGACCTGACGATCTGGTTGCCGGGCCTGGCCCGCACGCCCTTCGACGCCGCCGCCGATGCCCTCGAGGCCGGCCTCGCGGGGCGGGTCGGGTCGATCACGCCCGAGGCGACCGCGATGCTGACCGCGGCTCGGGCTCGCCTGGGCGCCGGCCGCTGGCGCTGGGGTGACGAGGCCGAGGTCCTGGTCGACGACCGCGGTCGGTTCGCGCAGCGCCGCACCCTCGACAGCGGCGTCACCGAGCTGGTGACCTACGATGGCGCGACCCTGGCCCACCGCTACCCGGAGTTCGGGATCGGCGCCGACCGCGCGGTCGGCGATCGCGAGCCGGCCCTCGACGCCACCGTGCTGCCGCTCGTGCCGCCGCGCCCGAGCTACCTGGCGCGGTTCTATCGGGTCGAGCGCCTCGACGCGCACCGCGTGGCGCTGGCCCCGGTGGCCGGCGGGCCGCGGCGGATCTTGACCTTGGCCGACGACGGCACGGTCGCGATGGTGGTCGACGGCGAAGGTGGGGCCGCGCGCACGATCCTGGCCGCGGTCGCCGACGGCACGGGCTGGCGGGTCACCGCAGGCGGACGCACGACCCGCGTGACCTTCCAGCCTGACCGCAACGTCCGGGTTCCGGACATCACGCCCGCGGCGGTGACCCTGACGCTGCCCCTGACGCAGCCGGCGGTCGCCACGGCGGCGGTCGCGGCCGCGGTCGCGGGGGGCCCGGCCTGGCGGACCGCCCAGCACCACCGCGCCGCCGCGGCCCTGGCGGTCGGCGATCTGGGCGCGGTCGCAGTCGTGCTGCGCGAGCTGGCGGCGGTCGCGCCGCTGTCGTCGGGCGAGCTGACCCTGGTCAGCGCCGCCGCCCGGTTGGTCGATGCCGCGACCCTGGCCCGCGCCGTCGGGGCCCAGGCCTCGCCGATCGTCGATCACCTGCGCGCCAGCCGCGACGGCGACGCGCGAGCCCTGGCCGCGGCCGCGACGGACCCGGGCGCGATCGGGGCGCTCGCGGTCTTCCGCCAGCTCCTCCAGGCCGGCGAGCGCGGCGACGTCCGCGCCACCCGCGCCGCGGTGGCCGCCCTGGCGGCCCGCGGACCCAACCCGGTCCTGCGCGCGGTGGCGATCCACGTCGTCGGCCGGCGCTTCGCCTGGTCGGAGCCCAGCCTGATCGACGAGCTCGACGCCCTGGCCACCGGCCCTGATCGCAACCTCCTGCGCGCCGAGCTGGCCCACCTGGCGGCCAACGGCCGGCGCGGGGGTGGTGGCGAGCGCTGGGCTGCGCTCATGGCGGACGTCGACCTGGCGGCGCCGCCGCCGTCCATCGGCGCCGCCGAGCGCAACCAGATCGTGTTCGGTCCGCGCGGGGCCTTGGGCTGGACGCAGGGCCTCGCGGCCTGGCGGGCCCGGGTCCTGGCCAGCGAGCGCCTCGATCACGTGCTGGCCTTCGCGCGGGCCGCGGCCCTCGACCCGGGTGACGATCTCGACGCCGCCCTCGAGCGCGCCGTCACCTTGGCGAGCGACGACGTCGACGCGCTGCTCGAGGTCGCGGCGCTAGCCGAGCGCAGCGGCCGGGTCGCCAAGGCCCGGAGCATCATCGACGGCGCGCTCGCCGCGCGCCCGGCCCACCCGGCGCTCCTGCGCCTGGCCGCCGCCACCGCCGCCCGCGACGGCCAGCTCACCGCCGCCGCCGACCTCCTCGATCGGGCCATGACCGCCGAGGCAGACCTGCCGGTCGCGCTGAGCAAGCTGCGCGCCGACTACGGCACGCTCATCGACTGGCGCGCCGCGGTGGCGCGCGACACGGCCGGCGCCGCGCGCGACGCCGCGATCGAGGCGGTGCTGGAGGTCGGTCGCGACTGGCGGGCGATGGATCCCGATCACGCCGCGCGCGACGAGCAGCTCGGTCGGTTCCTGGTCTCGGTCGGGCGCACCGACGATGGCTGGCGCTACCTGTCGTCGCCGATCGATCGGGCGCCGCGCGAGGGCGCGTCGTTCGAGCGCGCGGCCTCGGCCCTCGAGGACAGCGGCCAGCTCGCGCCGGCGGTCGAGCTGTGGCGACGGGCCTTCGCGATCGACGCCACCAACCCGACCTGGTTGCAGCGCCAGGCCATGGCCGAGCTGGCCCTGGGGCGGACCGACGCCGCGCGCGCCACGGTGCAGAAGATCCTCGACCGCCGCTGGCACGTCCGCTGGGACGGCGTGCGCTACTGGGCCGAGAGCGCGGCCCGCGGGATGTGAGGCGCCGGGCCGGCCCCGGTCACGGCTGCCAGGCGACCTCGAGGCCGTCGACCAGGTAGCGCTCGCCGTCGGCGCTGGTGACCGCGAGGACCACCGCGTAGGTGCCGGCCTCGACTGGCGCGCCGTCGACGTCGACGGTCGGCCACCGGTAGACGCGGCCGATCGGCGCCAGGTCGCTGGCGATCGAGCCGCGGGCGAGGATCTGGGGCGGGCCGGCACCGTCGCGCCGCGCCACCAGCTCGATCGCGATCGGTCGACCCACGGTGGCCTCGACCCAGACGTCGCGCTCGGGGTCGGCCCCGGTGAAGGTCAGCGTGGAGTCGCGGAACGACGCGCCCTGCATCAGCACGATCGCCGGCGCCCAGGCGGTGGCCGCCGCCGCGGCGACGCCAGTCAGGTAGGCGTCGGCGCGTAGCCGGTAGGTGCCGTGGCGCGGGGCCGGCGCGGTCACGGTCCAGGTCGCGGCGCCGGCGGTCGCCGGGGTGCGGCCGAGCGGCACGGTGGCGCCGCCCGCGCGGTCGGGCACCAGGGTCAGGGCGACCTCGGCCGGGTCGCCGGCGTAGGACCAGGTGGCGCCGAGCGGGTACCCCGCGACCGGCACCACCTCGACCGCCGCGGTCGGGCTGAGCACGCGGAGCTCGTCGACCGCCGGCGGAGCGGCGCAGCCCGGGGCCACGGCGCAGGCGACGGCGGCGAGGGCGGCGAGGCGCATCGCCCGAGCATCGCACGCGCGATCGCGCGCCGGGTGGGAACATCGATCGCGGCGCGCTCGTTACTATCCACCCATGGATCCATCGGCCCCGACCCCGGGACCCACGAACCAGTCGACGACGGGCAAGGTGGTGTCGACGATCTCCAACCTCATCGAGGAGGTGCCGGTCGCGAGCTTCGCCAAGTTCCTGAAGATCTCGGCCAAGCGCGCCTTCCGTCTCCGCATCGAGCCCTCCGAGGTGCTGCGGTCCGAGCGCTACGCCCTGGCCCACGCCAACCCGCCGATCGTCGAGCCCAACCTGCAGGCGTTTCTGGCCTGGCGGCGCTCGGTCTTGTTCCTGGTGGCGTGCGCGCTGGTGCCGCTGACGGTCATCGGCCTCTACAACGGCGCGACCGGGCGGATGCCCGACGCGATCCGCACGGTCAAGCTGGTGCCGGCGATCGCCGAGGCCCTGTTCCTGGTCATCTGCTGGTGGCAGCTCCGCCACTGGCACCACTGGCGGACCCAGCGGCGCTGGCTGTTCTGGGGCTGGTTCTTGTTCTTGGTCACGCCGTTCGTGGTCTTCATCTATCCCCTGCGCACGATCCTCGATGAGTTGCCCAAGGGCGGCGCCGGCTGGGCGGCCAAGAAGGACGCGCTGATGGCCATGGGCTTCGACGACTTCAAGCGCATGAAGGACCTGGTCCTCATGCCCTTCATGTTCGCGATGCTGGCGATGTTGCAGCTCGCGCCCAAGGCGATCTCGCTCATGCCGGGGCTGGTTCGGGCCTCGATGGTGGTGAAGCTGCTGTTCCCCGGCTCGTCGACGCCCGGGTGGTTGATCGCCATGGCCGCGCCGATGTACGCGCTCCTGGCCTACGTGATCTTGATCGTGCCGTACCAGTTCACCGGCGACGGGATGTTCATGGTCGGCGTGCTGGGGGTGGTGACCGGGCAGTTCTTCCTGGCCCGGGCCGGCTTCCGGCTGGCCCGGCCGATGTCCGAGGCCGAGGCCCTGCGCGCGATCGTCCGGGTCCGGAAGATCTACCTGGGCACGATGGTGCTGGCGGGGGTGCTGATCGTCGTGGCGATCTGGGGCCTGGTCCACATGGTCAAGCTGCGCGCGGCCGACGTGATCCTGTCGATCCTCAAGTTCGAGTCCAACGTGCTGATGTTGACCCTGATCGGCGCCGACCTGGTGGTGACCAATCTCGATCGCGCGCGCTCCAACGTCGCCGGCGCCGATCACATCGAAGAGGAGGCCCAGCTCAAGATCGCGGCCTTCGTCGGGCTCGACGCGCCGCCAGTGCCGCCGCCCAAGCACTGAGCTGCGGGCTGGGTCAGTCGGTCGGCGGCGTCGGGGGCGCCTCGGTCGGCGGCGTCGGCGGCGCCTCGGTCGGCGCCGACGGCGGGATCAGCTTCCAGTCGATCGCGCCGAGCTTGTCGGTGATCTTCACCTCGACCGCGGCCTCCTCGCCGCCCCGCCGCGCGGTGCAGGTGAAGCCCTGGCCGGGCACCGACGGCCGGACCCGCGGGCCGCAGTCGACGGTCACGCCGTCGCCGACCGCCTCGAGGAGCTTGGCCTGGATCGACGGCTCGATGACGTTGGACAGGACGAAGCCCTCGGTCAGCTCCCAGTTGACCGTGCCCTTGCCGTCGGTCGGGGTGATCGTGACCTTGCCAACCACGCCCTCGATCGTGACGTCGCAGGTGAAGGCCTTGTCCTTCTCGGCCTTCTGGTCCTTGGGGCACGAGGCGGTGACCGCGAGCTTGGTCTCGGGCGCCAGCTTGGCGACGATGTTGCGCTCGAGCTTGTCGGCGTCGAGCTTGCCGCCACAGGACGCCTGGAACGAGCAGCCGCCGAGGAGGAGGAGCCAGCCAAGGCCGACCCGAGAGGCGCGCCGGGGCGCGCGGGCAGGGCGAGGTTCGCGCATGGCGAGAGTCTACGGGGCCGGGGCACCCGCCGTCACTCGCGGTCGTCGCGATCGAGCCCGCGCGCCGGCGGTCGCGGCGGTTGCTTGACGCGGTGCCCGCGTGCCACGGTGCGGCGATGGCCGCGCCGTCCGCCGCTGACCTCGAGTTGGCCTTCGTCGAGAAGTTCTTCTGGGCCCACGGCAAGGAGCCGTATCCGGTCCAGGAGCAGGCGATCGCCGCGATCATCGGCGGCCAGAGCCTCCTGGTCGCGGTCCCGACCGGCACCGGCAAGACCATGATGGCCAAGGCCGGCATCTTCGCCGCCCTGGCCCGCGGCCAGCGCGTCGTCTACACCACGCCGCTGCGCGCGCTGACCGAGGAGAAGTACCGCGAGCTGTGCGACGACTTCGGCGCCGACAACGTCGGCTTCGCCACCGGTGACTACAAGGTCAACCGCGAGGCCCCGGTCCAGGTCGAGGTCGCCGAGATCCTGTGGAACCGCGTGGTCGGCGAGAAGAACGTGTGCCCGGCCGACCTGGTGATCATGGACGAGGGCCACTACCTGAACGACCTCGAGCGCGGCTACGTCTGGGAGCAGTCGATCATCGGCCTCGATCCGCGGTCGCAGCTCGTAGTGCTGTCGGCCACCGTCGGTCACCCCGAGCGCTTCTGCCACTGGGTCGAGCTGACCCGCAAGGTCAAGATGGGCCTCATCGACTCGCGCGAGCGGCGGGTCCCGCTGGTCCACGAGTTCCGCGAGGAGCTCCTGATCGACGTGGTCAAGGACCTGGCCCACCGCGGCGACGTCCCGGCGATCATCTTCGCCTTCGGCCGCGAGCTGTGCTTCGAGATCGCTCGCCTGCTCAAGAGCTGCCGGCGCTTCACCACCGACGCCGAGAAGGACGAGATCGACAAGCGGTGCGACGCCGCGCTCCTGTCGGTCGGCGTCGCCAAGGAGCTGCGGCCGCTGCTCACCCACGGCATCGGCATCCACCACGCCGGGATCCTGCCGCGCTACAAGCAGCTCGTCGAGGAGCTGACGCTCGAGCGCAAGCTGCGGTTCGTGGTGTCGACCGAGACCATCGCCGCCGGGATCAACCTGCCGGCCAAGACCGTGATCTTCCCGGCGCTGCGCAAGTTCATCAAGAAGGAGGCCCGGCTGGTGACCCCGGCCGAGTTCCACCAGATGGCCGGCCGGGCCGGGCGGCCGCAGTTCGACGACAAGGGCCTGGCGATCGTCCTGGCGCCCGAGGCGGTCACCGTCGACCTGCGCAAGGAGCTGAAGGCCGCCGGCAAGCGCGGCGCGATCGACGAGGTCAAGATCCGGAAGACCGTGTACGGCCGAGCCAAGAACGACGCCCAGCGCACCGGCGAGCTGATCTGGACGCCCGAGAGTCACGCCGACCTGGTCAAGGGCGAGCCGGCCGAGCTGCGGTCGAAGACCAAGATCACCGCCGAGCAGGTCCTGGCGATCGGCCTGCCCGATCTCACGACCCACCGCCTGCCCGGGCAGCCGGTGCCGGCCGACGCGCCGCCGCTCGTGCCCGTCGACGAGATCGAGGCGTCCTTGCCGCCGTCGATGCGACTCAACATCGTCACCGTCATCGATCACCTGCTGACCGACGACAAGACCCGGCGGGAGCTGCACAAGACCCTGGCGATGCTGGTCGACAACCTACGCGCGATCGGCGTCCTCGACGACACTGGTCGTCAGGTCAGCGGTCAGATGATCAAGGAGCTGCAGGGCATGGACGGGCTGTTCGTCTACCACCTGCTGCGCAACGAGCTGCTCGACTACGAGGACTACCGCGGCCTGATCGAGCTCTTGGTCGATCACGACGCGATCGCGCGCATCCTCGACCGCAAGGGCGACGAGGTGAAGCGGACCTGGTGTCGGACCCGGCTGCGCGAGCTGCGCGAGGCCAACCCGCAGGCAGCCTGGGAGGACGCTGAGGCCGAGTGGGATCGCGATCACCCGTACGTGCCGAGCCGGATGGAGGAGGCGCTGGCGCGGTTCTGCGCGCTGGTCCCCCACCCCGAGATCCACGGCGGCAAGAAGCAGAAGCGGATCTGGGCGATCATGGACGACGAGCGCCTGGGCTTCCTCGACTTCGTCACCCGCGAGGGGCTCGAGCACGAGGAGGGCAGCCTGTTCACCTACCTGGTGCGGTGCATGAACGCCGCCCGCAAGCTGGGCGAGGCCTCGCACCTGCCGCAGTTCACCGAGCTGGGCGAGCGCATCAAGGCCTGCCTGGCCCAGGTCGACGAGCGGTTCTGGGAGCGCGGCAAGTGACCGTCTTGGGCGTGATGAGCGCCATGGACGAGGAGCTGGCGGCGGTCCTGGCCGCGGCCGAGGTCGACGAGGCGATCGCGATCGGGCCCCGGGTGTTCCACCGGGTGCGCCGCGGGGGCGCGACCGCGATCCTGGTGGTCAGCCGGATCGGCAAGGTGGCGGCCGCGACCACCGCCACGTTGCTCCTCGAGCGCTTCGGTTGCGACGCGATCGTCATGACCGGGGTGGCCGGGGCCCTCGACCCTGGCCTCGAGGTCGGCGACGTCGTGGTGGCCGACGCGCTCATCCACCACGATCTCGACGCCCGGCCGCTGTTTCCGCGCCACGAGGTGCCGCTCCTGGCCCGCGGTCGCCTGGCCACCGACGCCGGGCTATCGGCTCGCCTGGCCGCGGCCGCCGCTGGGCTGTGCGCGGCGCCGCCGGCCGGGTTGCGCGCGCTCGGCGTCTCCGCGCCGCGGCTCCACCGCGGGTTGATCGCCTCGGGCGATCAGTTCTTGTCCTCGACGGCGGCGGTGGCGGCGCTGCGCGCCGCCTTGCCCGACGCCCTGGCGGTCGAGATGGAGGGCGCGGCGGTGGCTCAGGTCTGCCACGAGCACGACGTGCCGGTGGCCGTGGCCCGGGTGGTGAGCGACCGCGCCGATCACGCCGCCGGGATCGACTTCGCGCGCTTCGTGGCCGCCGCCTGCGGCCCCTACGCGCGGGCCCTGGTCGACGCGGTGTGGTGAGCGGCGGCGGTCGCGGGGGGCGATCCAGCGCACAGCCGCTCACGTCGACGCCCATCGCGGGCGGCGACGCGCTACGCTCTCGACCATGATCCGAGCATCCGTGTTGCTGGTCGTGGGCGTGGCGGTCGCGAGCTGCGGCGACGATCGACCCTCCGTGCCCGAGGACGCCGCCGAGGTCGACGCGGCGTCGCCGGATGCCCTCGACGCGGCGCTCATCGACGCCGCGATCGATACGCCGATCGACGCCGCGATCGACGCGCCGATCGATGCGCCGCCGACCGTGTTCCCGGCCTTCCGCAACCCGGTCGCCCAGGACGATCTGGCCCTGGCCCGCGCGGCCTCGGCCCGCCTCGGGGTCGGCCCGACGGTGTCGTGCGACCGCTGCCACGCCCTCACCCGCGCCACCTTCGACCGCTGGTTGTCCGAAACCCGGACCGCTGACGCGTGCCTGACGACGCTTCGCCCGACCAGCCCCGACGTCACCCGGGCCATCCTCGAGTGCTTCCGGCCCGGCGTCGGCCAGCCCTACGAGCCGGGGCGCCTGGGCATCTACACCACGGCCGCCGGTCTGGCGTGGTTCACCACCGCCTTCGACGACGCCTGGGGAGCGCAGGCCGAGACCGCGCGGGCGGCGTGGTTGACCGACGTCGAGATGCCGCGGTCGGGCGGCACCCTCCTCACGCAGGCCGACTTCGATGTGGTCGCGGAGTGGTTCGCGCGCGGGCTGCCACACCTCGACCAGATGCTCAACGATGTGCCGCCGCCGACCGGCTGCACGCCCGATGTCCAGCCCGCGGTCGCCGCCCACGTCGCCGCCATGCGCACCGAGGGCTGGCGCGCCCGCAACCTCGACAGCGGCGTGCTCATGCACGGCTGCGCCGGCGCCGTCACCGCGCGCGACTGCTTGGCCAGCTACCCCGCGGCCGAGACCGCGCCGCGCGCCGCCGGCTGGGACAGCGCGTTCCCGGCGGCCCGACTGCGCCTGCTCTACGACTACAGCTACCGCTCGAGCTTCTGGACCCGCAGCTCGGCCGACGGGCGCTTCGTCGCCCACGGCGGCGGCGCGGCCGGACGCTCGACGGTGATCGACCTGACAGGGCCGCGGCAGATCCCGGCCAACGCCTCCTACGACCCCGGCTTCTTCCCCGACAACTCCGGCTTCGTGATCCAGGGCGGCTCGCGGCCGTGGTGCCGGCAGTCGCTCCTGACCTCGGCGCCGGCCCAGATCACCTTCACCGAGCCCGAGTGCTCGTCGGTCTCGGTGGTCGGCCTCTACCAGCACCTGGGCGCGGTGGCGGGCGGCGACTACTGGGCGGTCGCCGGGCAGTTCGTCAGCGACAACGGCTTCGGCGAGCCGTCGGCCAACTTCGGCGCCACCGCGCGCCTCGAGCTGACGCCGATGGTGTGGAACGGCACCAGCTACGTCGCCCGGCCCGAGGTCGTCATGACGACGCCGTACGAGGGCGACACGATCATCTCGCCGTCGGCCAAGCTGCTCCTCAGCCGCACCGCCTTCGCCGGCGCGCAGTCGGGGTTCACGATGCGGCGCCTGGACGCCACCCTGAGCGGCGCGAGCTACACCGTGTCGACCCCGGAGATCGCCCGCTACTGCGTGCAGGGCGGCAAGCCGGCCTTCAGCTACGACGAGCGCTGGCTGGTCTACCACCACTGGGTGCGGGCCGACGAGTGGTCGTGGATGGGCTACCCCAGCGCCGACGATCCGGCCTTCCAGGCCCTCATCACCCAGGGCACCGCCAACATCTTCCTCCTCGATCTGACGACCGGCGCCACCCGCCGCATCACCGCGATGAACCCCGGGCAGGCCGCGCTGTTCCCGCACTTCCGCAGCGACGGCTGGATCTACTTCATCGTCAAGGACGACGCGGGCGGTGAGCGGGTCGTGGCCTCCGATGCCGCGCTGGTGCTGGAGTAGCGGCGCCCGGCGGCGCTACCATGACCCATGACCACGCGCGCTGGGATGTGGATCGCCGCGGCCCTCGTCGCCTGTAGCGGACGGGGTGGCGCGCCGGCCGCGCCGCCGTCGCCGGGGGCGACCTCCGGCGTGGGGCGCAGCTTCGATCGCGGCGCCGCCGAGGTGGCGCTCGACGCCGCGGCCCAGGTCGCGGCCCGCGACTGTCCGCAACCCGGACAGGCCGGGGTCAAGGGGCCGGTCAAGGTCACCTTCGCGCCCGACGGCGCGGTCACCTCGTCGACCACCGATGCGCCGTGGGCCGACACACCGATCGGCGGCTGCGCGCTGTCGGCGTTTCGCGCGGCCCGGGTGCCGCCGTTTGACGGCCAGCCGGTGACGATGACCACCTCGGTCGACGTGCCCTGACCGAGCGGTGGCCTGATCGCAGCGTGCCCTGACGTGCCGCGATCGAGCTGGGGGGCACCCGCGGGCCCGCGGCGCTTGTGGTCGCGCGCGTCGACGTGCGAGGGTCCGCGCCGCCGATGTTCGTGCCTCGTTCGATCGACGCTCCGCGGGTCTTGCCGGCCCGCTCGCCCCTCGAGATCCGCGCCGTCCCCGGCAAGGGCCGCGCCGTCTTCGCGCGTCAGGCCTACGCGGTCGGCGAGGTGATCGAGGTGGCGCCGGTGCTCTTGCTCCACCACGCCGAGAAGGCGACCTACGAGCGCCTCGGCCTCGACCAGTACCTGTTCGAGTGGGACGACCCCGAGGCGCCGCCGGTCGACGGCGGGGCCTTCGCGCTGTGCCTCGGCGCGGCGTCGCTCCTCAACCACGCCGAGCCAGCCAACACCGACTGGACCTGCGTCCACAGCGAGCTGGCGATCGAGCTCGTCGCCACCGCGCCTATCGCGATCGGCGACGAGCTGACGATCGACTACGGCGAGGTGTGGTTCCCGCTCGCCTAGCGCCTCTCGGCCTCGGTCTCGGTCTCGGTCTCGGTCTCGGCCTCGGCCTCGGCCTCGGTCTCGGTCTTGGCCTCGGTCTCGGTCTCGGCCTCCGCCTCGGTCTCGGTCTCGGCCTCGGTCTCGGTCTCGGTCTCGGTCTCGGTCTCGGCCTCGGTCTCGGCCTCGGCCTCGGTCTCGGTCTCGGTCTCGGTCTCGGTCTCAGTCTCGGTCTCGGTCTCGCTCTCGGCCTCGATGGGGCCTCGCCCCGCCGGGGTGAAGACGACGCCCGCGCGACCGGACTACCCTCGCGCCATGCCGAACAAGCTCACGTCCGTCTTCGCTCTGGCCCTGACCGCCGCGCTGACCCTGGCCGCGTGCTCGCCGAGCCCGAGCGCCGCGCCGCCGACCCCGACGCCGAGCGCCGCGCCCGCGCCCGCGCTCGAGGCTGCCGGCTTCTGCCGGCCGCGGGAGTGTGGGCCGGTGCCGATCTGCACCGCCGACTCGGTCGCGACCTGCACGCCTGACACCGGCTGCCGCTGGAAGTGCGTTCCGCTCATCAGCCCGATCTGATCACCGCAGCGCGCGCGCCGAGGAGCTCGCGAGTTGATCCGCTCGCGCGCCGACGATCGCCCGCGCCGGCGAGCGGGCTCCGACGCTACGGGCGGGCGGCGCGGACGCGGGCGGCCAGGTCGACCTCGCCGACGAAGGCCAGGCGCGCGGGGCCGCGCATCGCGACCGCGCTGTAGTCGGCGGCGACGGTGATCGCCAGCGGGCCACCGGGCAGCCGGACGGTGAGCTCGCGACCGGGCTGGGCGCGGCCGGTGAGGCACGCGGCGACCGCGGTGGCGCAGGCCCCGGTCCCGCAGGCCAGGGTGATGCCGCAGCCGCGCTCCCAGACGCCGAGCTCGAGGGTGTCGGGGCCCGCCAGCGCCGCGAACTCGGCGTTGGTCTTGCGCGGAAAGGCGGCGTGGGTCTCGAGGGACGGGCCGACCGTCCGGGCCAGGGTGTGGACGGTCGCCGGATCGTCGACGAAGACCACGGCGTGGGGGTTGCCCATCGACACCGCGGTGACCGCGCGCGGGCCGGCCGGATCGCCGGGGATGGTCAGCGGGCCGTCGATCCAGCGCTCGTCACCGGGCCCGGTGGCCGGGATCTCGGCGCGGGTCAGGCGCGGCCGACCCATGTCGACGGTGACGGTGTCGACCTGGCCGTCGTCGCCCAGGTGGACGTCGCAGGCCAGCGGTCCGGCGCCGGTGTCGATCACCAGGCGATCGCCGAGGGAGGCGTCGGCGTCGCGCAGGAACTTCGCGACGCACCGGATGCCGTTGCCGCACATCTCGGCCTCGCTGCCGTCGGCGTTGCCGACCCGCATCGTGGCGCAGGCGCCGGCGGTGCGGGGCGCGCTGACCGCCAGGACGCCGTCCCCGCCGACGCCGAACTGGCGGTCGCACAGCCAGCGCACGACCTCGGGATCGACCAGCGCGGCAGCGTCCTCTGCGGGCAGGCCGCGGAGGTCGACGACCAGAAAGTCGTTGCCCAGGCCGTGCAGCTTGTGAAACCGAACCCGGCCCACAGCGATCACGGGTTGGTGGGGGCGGCCGGGGCGGGCGCCGGAGCCGGCGTCGGAGCAGCGGCCGTCGGGGCGGGCGTCGGAGCGGCCGCCGGGGCGGGAGTCGGCGTCGGAGCAGTCGGCGTCGGAGCGGCCGGCGTCGGAGCGGCCGGCGTCGGAGCGGCCGGCGTCGGAGCGGCCGCCGGAGCGGCCGGCGTCGGAGCGGTCGGCGTCGGGGCCGGGATCTCGATCGGCACCTCGACGCTGGTCGGCGCGGCGCCACCGGGGACCGTCGGCGTCGTGCCCAGGGCGGGCACCACCGCGGGGTCGATCGTCATGACGCCCGCGTCGGCCACGTCCGGGGCGACGCCGCCGTCACCGTCATACAGCCGGAGCTGGGCCTCGTTCGCCTGCTTCTTGCGCTTGGCCTCCTCCTTCGAGAACTTCTCGAGGGAGTCGCCGGCGTCGGCGCTGGCGAAGAAGGCCAGCACCATCGACGTCACCATGAACACGGTGGCCGCGATCGCGGTCAGGCGTCGGAGGAAGCCCGACGCTCCGGCCCCGCCGAACACCGTGCCGGCGTTCGAGCCGCCGAAGGCGCCGCCCATCCCGCCGCCCTTGCCCTGCTGCAGGAGCACCGTGAGCATGAGGAACAGGCACACGAGGATGTGCAGCGCCGTGACCACAGTCGACATAGGGGCTGACGTTTAGCCCAAGCGCCCCCCGGCTGCAAGCTGCCAGGGTGGCTAGGGGACCGGGAGGGCCGCGGCCGGGGTGCGAAACACCGAGGTGCCATCGGTCGCGCCGCCGCGCAGCGCGCCGAACGCGGCGTCGAACAGCGCCGCCGGCGACAGCATCGCCCAGCGAAACCGCGGCGGCGCGAAGGCGGCGTCGAGGTGGTCGCCGTTGGCCGCCAGGTAGCGCAGGAGATAGCGCGCGTTCAGGGTCGGGATCGGAGTGTCGGTATAGGGCCGGCGCCAGCGCCGCACCAGGGTCCAGCCGCGGGCGGCGGCGGCGGCGTGGAGGGCCGCGGTCGACAAGAGGTGGCGATGGTAGGGCTGGTGCAAGGCGTGGACGTGGCGGTCGGGCGCCGCGAGCTCGATCGCGGCCGCGTCGGGGGTGCCGATCGCGATCGTGCCGCCCGGCCGCGCCAGGCGGCCTAGCTCGTCGAGGAGCGCGAGCGGATCGGCGACGTGCTCGATCACGTCCTGGGCGATCACGCAGTCGTAGCGCGCGGTCAGGACCGCGGGATCGGCGAAGCGCGGCTGGTAGCGATCGTAGCCGTGGGCGTCGACCCCGGCCGCCCGCAGGTCGTCGATCAGGAGGCCACTGCCGCAGCCGTAGTCGAGGACGCGCCCCGCGGCCGGGGCGCCACCGGCGCGGGCGCGGCGCCACAGCCGGCGGTGGAAGTAGCGCAGGACCCGGGTCGGCTGCGCTCGCGCGAAGGGGTAGTCGCGGTAGTAGTGATCGAGGTCGACCTCGTCGCGGGCGTGGATCGACCGGCAGGCGCCGCAGCGCCACACCGCGAAGCGCTCCGCGGCGAACGCGGCCACGTTCGAGCGCACGGTCGCGGTCTCGACGACCACCGCCGGGTCCGCCGCGCAGATCGGGCACCGGGGCTGGGCTGACACCGCGTCAGGGTACGGCCGGTCGCGCGTCGAGACCAGCGGTCGCCAGCGCTCACGCCACGTGGATCGGCCCGCCCCACCAGCTCTCGCCGTCGAAGCGGGCCACCAGGGTCCCGGCGTGGGCGAACAGATGATCGGCGGCGACCGCCAGGTGTCGGACCGGCAAGGCGCGGCACGGCGTCAGGACGTCGCCGTCGAGTCGCGACACCGCGGCGCCGTCGGCGACGTAGATCGCGCCGCGCCAGGCCGCGATCCCGGTGAGGCCGCGCTCGGCGCGGGCGCAGCGGCGCAGGGCGGCGCCGTCCCAGCGGTAGAGCCCGCCCTCGGCGCCCGCGGCGTAGGCCAGGCCGTCGCCGGCCCAGGCCGCGGCGACCAGGGTCTCGTGGGCCGCGGTCTCGAAGGCCTCCCAGTCGCGGCCGTCGCAGCGCCACAGCGCGCCGCCGGTGCCGACCGCGATCGCGCCGTCGGCCCCCGGGCCGGCGGCCAGGGCCAGGGCCTCGCCCGGGCCGTCATCCTCGGTGACCTCGACCGCCAGCCGGCCGGGGCCGATCGCGATCCGGACCAGCGAGCCGGCGCCGCAGGCCAGGAGCTCGCCGGGGCCGATCGCCGTCACCGCGGCCAGGCCGGCCCGCACCGGCAGCGGATAGCGGCGGCCGTCGCCGACGATCCGCAGCGCGCCGTCGGCGGTGACGGCGAACACCGCGCCGGTCGGATCGGCGGTGAGCCCGACGATCCACTCGCGCCAGGTCGCGCGAGCGTCCCAGCGCACCGGCCCGGCGTGGGTCAGGGTCGCGAGCTGCGACACCACCTCGTCGGCCTCGCGGTGCGGCGCCGCGATCGTCACCGCCGCGGTCAAGGCGTCGAGGCGAGCGCCGACCACGCCGACCACCGCGACGTCGAGCTCGTCGGTGGTCTCGGCGTCGTCAGGTCGCATCGTCGCTCCCGACCGGCCAGGTGGCGTCGGCGACCGCGTCGGGCAGGCGGGCGGCGATCGCGGCCGGCACCGGCGCCGGCGGCCGCGGCCACCAGGTCGCGACCTGGGCTGCGCGCCGCACGCCGATCACCGCCGCGGTGACCGGCGCCGCCAGCGCCGCCGCGACCGCCAGCTCCCCGACGGTGGCGTGGACGACCTCGGGGTGGCGGCGGAGCCCGTCGAGGATCGCCCGGCCGGCGTCGGTGACCGCGGCGCCCGGCGGCGTGGTCCGCGCCAGCGCTGCCAGGCGCGCCAGCGTCGGGGCCAGGGCCGCCACCCGCCCCGGCGCCCAGGCGGCGCGCTCGTCGTCGGCCCGGTAGCGCGCGGCCGGATCGAGGTGGCCGATGAGCGCCCCCTCGGCCAGGGGGGCCCGCGCGATCACCGCCCGCCCAGCCGTCGCCGCCGCCGCGATCACCGCGGCCGCGGCGCGGTCGAGGAGCGACCACCGGACCCCGACCGCTGTCACGTCGACCTCGACGACGCCGCGGCCGGCCTGGGCCGGGTCATCGATGCCCAGGCCCCAGGTCAGGACCTTGCCGGCCCGCACCACCGCGGCCATCGTCCCCGCCACCTCGGGCCACGGCGAGGCGTCGAGCCAGGCGTCGCGCCACCCGTCGAGCCAGCACAGCGGCAGGACCTCGAGCCGGGTCGCCCGCAGCGAGGCGTCGACCGCCGCCACGATCGCCGCGGCCGCCGGCGGCCGCGGGCCAGCCGCCGGGAGCCGGGTCGCGACCACCACCCGATCGCGGGCCCGCAGGTCGCGGACCGCGGCGCCGACCAGCCGCTCCGACTCGCCCCAGCGCGGACCGCACTCGATCAGGCCACAGCCGGCGTCGATGGCGGCGTAGATCGCGCGCTCGGCGTCGGCCGGCTCGGTGTCGCGCAGGCCGGCCCGGTGGCCGCGGGTGCCGAGCCCCAGCGGCGTCACCGCCAGCCCTGAACCGCCGAGCGGGCGTAGCTCCATGGCCGTACTCTACGCCGGTCTCGGGCTTGTCGGCGGCGCGGTAGCCTCGCTACCCTGCGGCGATGGCAGTTGCCCCCGGCCCGGTCGGTCAGTCGGTCCCGCGCGTCGATGGCGTCGCCAAGGTCACCGGCGCCGCGCGCTACCTCGACGATCTCGACGTGCCCGGCGCCTGGCACGGCGTCACGGTCCGCTCGACGATCCCCCACGGGATCTTCGAGGGCCTCGACCTCGATCCGGCCTTCGATTGGTCGGCCGTGGTGGTCGTGACCGCCGATCAGCTCGCGTGGGGAGCCGGCCTGGCCGCCGGTGGCCTGGGCGACAACTACGTCGCGATGATCGACCGCGATCAGCCGGCCCTGGTGCCGCCGGGCGGACGCATCACCCACGCCGACGAGCCGGTCGCGTTGATCGCGGCCCCGACCAAGGCCCTGGCGGCGGCGGCGCGTCGGGCCGCCCGTCCACGCCAGCGCCCGCTGCCGCCGGTGCTCACGATCGACGACGCCCTGGCCGCCGAGATCAAGCTGTACGGCGACGACAACATCTTCAAGCAGTTCCTGATCCGCAAGGGTCACGGCGACGACGACGAGTTCGACGCCGCGATGGCCGGCGCGGCCCAGATCATCGACGGCACCTATCACACCGGGGCCCAGGAGCAGATGTACATCGAGCCCCAGGCGATGGCGGCCTGGAAGGACGGCGCGCTCCACGTCGCCGGCTCGATGCAGTGCCCGTACTACGTGCACAAGGCGCTCAAGGTCGTGCTCGGCTGCGGCGCCGACGACGTCGTCGTCACCCAGACCGTCACCGGCGGCGGGTTCGGCGGCAAAGAGGAGTACCCGTCGATGCTGGCGGCCCACTGCGCGATCCTCGCCGAGCGCACCGGTCGGCCGATCAAGATGGTCTACGAGCGCGAGGAGGACATCGCGGCCACCACCAAGCGCCACCCAGCCCGGGTCCGCCATCGCCTCGGCCTGCGCGCCGACGGCTCCCTGGCCGCGGTCGACGTCGACGTGGTCATGGACGGCGGCGCCTACCTGACGCTGTCGCCGGTGGTGCTGTCGCGCGGGGTCCTGCACGCCGCCGGGCCGTACCGCTGCGACGTGGTCCGGGTCCGCGGCCGCGCGGTCGCGACCAACCATCCGCCCCATGGCGCGTTCCGCGGCTTCGGCGCGCCGCAGACGACCTTCGCCTACGAGCGCCAGCTCGACAAGGCGGCGCGCGCGGTGGGCGCCGAGCCCTGGGCCTATCGCGGCGCCCACGCGCTGCAGGTCGGCGACACCACCGCCACCGGTCAGCGCCTCGACGTCTCGGTCGGCACCGACGCGATCCTCGCCGCGATCGCCAAGGCCGCCGGGCCGGCGCCGGCGCGCACCGGCGAGAATCATCACGGCGCGCCGGTCGCCCGCGGCCGCGGCGTCGCGTTCTACTTCCACGGCGCCGGCTTCACCGGCTCGGGCGAGCAGCGCCTGGCCGGCCGGGCCACGGTGGCGGCCCTCGCCGACGGCGGCTTCGCGGTCCGCGCCAGCTCGACCGACATGGGCCAGGGCGCGATCACGATCTTCACCCAGCTCGCCGCCGACGCGCTCGGCGTGGCCGCGACCGACGTCCACGTGCCGATGCCGTCGACCGACGACGTCCCCGACAGCGGCCCGACGGTGGCCAGCCGGACCTGCATGATCGTCGGCGGCCTGGTCGAGCGCGCGGCGACCGCGCTGGCGGCGCGGATCGGCGCCTGGGCCGAGGCCCACGGCGTCGCCGGCGACCTGCCGACCCGGGCCAAGGCGATGGTGGCGGCCGAGGGCGAGGTCGCCGAGACCGTGCAGTACGAGCCGCCGCCCGGCATCCACTGGGACGACGCCACGTACACCGGCCAGGCCTATCCTTGCTACGGCTGGGCCGGCTGTCTGGTCGACGTCGAGGTCGATCTCGACACCGGCCAGCCGACCCTGCTCCGCTGCGTCCACGCCGTCGACGTCGGTAAGGCGATCAACCCGGTGATCGTCGCCGGTCAGATCGAGGGCGGCACGGTCCAGGCGCTGGGCTGGGCGGTGCTCGAGCAGGTCGTCTATAAGAACGGCAGGGTCGCCAACCCCACCATGACCAACTGCATCGTGCCGACCTTCGCCGACGTCCCCGACCTCGAGACCATCATCGTCGAGTGCCCGTATCCCTACGGGCCCCACGGCGCCAAGGGCGTCGGCGAGATCCCGATGGACGGGCCGGCGGCCGCGGTCGCCAACGCGCTGTCGGACGCCCTCGGCGTGGCCTTCGATCGGGTGCCGATCCTGCCCGAGGACCTCGCCGCCGCGCTGGAGGACCGCCGTGAGTGAGTTCGAGTTCACCGTCAACGGCCAGCCTCGGCGGGTCGAGGCGTCGCCGTGGCGGCGCCTGCTCGACGTGCTGCGCGAGGACCTGCGCTTGACCGGCACCAAGGAGGGCTGCGGCGAGGGCGAATGCGGCGCGTGCACCGTGCTCGTCGACGGCGTCGCCGTCAATAGCTGCCTGGTCGCGGTCGGCCAGGCCGCCGGCCACGCCGTCACCACCGTCGAGGGGCTGGCCGATGGCCCGCTCCTCCACGCGGTCCAACGCGAGCTGGTGGCCCGCGGCGGCGCGCAGTGCGGGATCTGCACGCCGGGCATCGCGGTGTGCGCCAAGCAGGTGGTCGACGCGGGTCTGATCGCCGGCCCCGACGCTCGCGCGCGGGTCCGCGAGCTTCTGGCCGGCAACCTGTGCCGGTGCACGGGCTACCAGCTCATCGTCGACGCGGTGGTCGCCGCGGCCGGCCTGGGCGAGGACGGTGCGCCGTGACCGCCTACCTGCGCCCGCGCGACGACGCCGAGGCCATCGCGCTGCGCGCCGCCCACCCCGACTATCTGGTCCTGGCCGGCGGCACCGATCTGCTGGTCAGCGCGCATCACAAGCCCGCCCCGGTCGGCATCCTCGACGTCGCCGGGCGCTTCGGGGCGATCACCGTCGACGGCGGCGTGGCCCACATCGGCGCCGGCGCGACCTGGCGGGCGATCGCCGATCATCCGGAGCTGGCCGCCGGGTGGCCGATCCTGGCGGCCGCGGCGCGCGAGGTCGGCGCGCTGCAGATCCAGCAGCGCGGCACCCTCGGCGGCAACCTGGCGACCTCGTCGCCGGTCGGCGATGGGCTGCCGGTGCTCCTCGCCCTCGACGCCACGATCCATCTCGCCTCGGCGCGCGGCGCGCGCGCGCTGCCGTACCGCGCGGTGCCGATCGGCTACCGCCGGATCGACCTGGCCGCCGACGAGCTGATCGTCGCGATCGAGCTGCCGGCGGTGGCGCCCGGCGCCTACCAGGGCTGGCGCAAGGTCGGGACCCGGGCCGCCCAGTCGATCTCGAAGGTCATGGCGGCGGCGGTGATCGAGGTCGCCGACGGCGCGATCGCCACCTGTCGCTTCGCCCTCGGCGCGGTCGCCGATCGGCCGATCCGCGTGCCGGCCGCCGAGGCCGCGGCCCTCGGTCGCGCGCCCGATGCCACCACCGCCGCCGCGGTCGCCGCCGCCACCGCCGCCGCGATCGCGCCGATCGACGACGTCCGCTCGACCGCGGCCTACCGGCGGCGGGTCGCGGGCGCCCTCCTGTCCCGGTTCGTGATGAACGCCGGGCGGCGGTAGCAGCGTGGCCGACGACGACGAGCCCGCGCGTGGGTCGCCGCCGCCGTCGACGGCCGAGCCCGCCGTCCGCCCGAGCGAGCTGGCCGCCGGCGAGGTGATCGCGCCAGTCGGCCGCGACGCCTCGGGGTCGGTCGAGATCCCCGTCGACGACCCCGGCTCGGGTCCGTCGGCCAGCGGCCGGCGCCGCCGCGCCACCACCGCCAGCGTGATCACCGACCACGTCGTGACCGCCGCCGACAAGGTGGTGACCGCGGCCGACAAGGTCGTCGAGGTGGTCGGCGGCACGATCGGCGACGTGGTCGGCGAGTCGTTGACCATCCTCCCCGGCATGCCGCGGACCCGGCGTGGCGCGGTCCTGGCGCGCGGGGTCGTGGTCGGCTTCTGCCTGGTGTTCTCGTGGATCGCCGTCATCGTCGGCTTGCAGCTCCGCGGCCGGCGCCCGCCGGACTTCCGGCCCCAGGCCGAGGTCGTGCTGGCGGCGCTGCGCGATGGCCAGTTCAAGGAGGTCTACGAGGCGGCCTCGGTGCGCTTCCAGGAGGTCGAACTCCAGGACACCTTCACCGTCCACATGACCGACCTCAACCGCTCGATGGGGCGGTTCCGCGAGGTCGCGTCGGTGATCGGCACCGAGGTCACCCGCGGCCCGGGCGGGCGCACCGGCCGCATCGATCTGCGCCTCGAGTACGAGCGCGGCACCACCCGAGGCAGCGTGTCGTTCCTGTGGGAGGAGGGGGACTGGAAGCTGCTCGGGTTGTCGGTCGAGGTCCCGCCCGCGCTCATGGCCGAGGTCGGCACCGACGCGGCCCGACGCGATCGCGTGGCGGCCAACCGCGAGGAGGCCAAGGCCTTGGTCGATGGCGTCCTCAAGCTGTCGGCGGCGGGCGACTACGACACGATCTGGAACCAGGCCGCGCCGGTGTTCCAGGCCTCGGTCACCCTCGAGGACTTCCGCAGCACCGAGGTCGATCGCCTGGCGTCGCTCGGCTCCTACCTGCGGGTGCTGTCGATCACGTCGGCCAAGATCACCCCGGGGCAGACCGGGATGAGCGTCGATTGTCTCCTCGAGTTCGCGCCCAACCGGGTCATCCGCGGCAGCTTCGAGTTCGCCAAGCTCGACGGCCAGTGGCGCCTGACGCTGTACAAGCTGGTGAGCCCGCTGCCGTCGACGTCGCGGTAGGGAGGCGCGGGGAGGGTGGGGGAGGAAGGCGGAGACCGAGGCGGAGGCGGAGACCGAGACCGAGGCCGAGACCGAGACCGAGACCGAGGCCGAGACCGAGACCGAGGCGGAGGCGGAGACCGAGGTCGCGGCACTGGCCGGTGGATCGGGCCTCCCGCGGGCCGCGGTTCGTGCGACGATGGTCGTGGGGGAACCATGCGCCACGTCTATCTGTGCTTCGTCCTGGCCGCGGCCGCGGCTTGCAGCGATCCGCCCAAGGCCATCATCGACGCCGGCATCTCCGACGGCCCGGTGTCCGACAGCCAGGGCAGCGGTCCGGTCGCGCTGCCCCGCGCGGTCGATCTCGGTCCGGTCGACTGCGGCGGCTCGACCAGCGCGACCTTCACGGTCACCAACGACGGCACGACCGACGTCACGATCGCGCTGACGTCGGCCGACCCGGCCTTCACGGTCGTGCCGGCGGACGTCACGATCGTCGTCGGGACCTCGACCACCTTCACGGTCTCGGCCTCGGCGCCGGCGGGAGCGATCGCCGGCGCGCCGCTCACCACCACGTTCACCGCGACCACCAACATCCCGGGGCGGCCGACCGTGACCTTCCCGGTCACCGCGACCACCCGCGGCGCGCGCATCACGATCAACCCGCCGTCGCTCAACTTCGGCGACGTCGGCGTCGGCACCAGCGCCCAGCTGTCGTTCGTGGTCTCGAACACCGGCAACGGTCCGGCGATGGTCGCGATCGCCGACGCCGCCGGGGCCGACGCCCAGCTCACCTTCGGCACCGCCGGCGTGGCCGCGGTCGGGCCCGGCGCGCTGGTCAGCGGCTCCGGTCGCTTCACCCCGACCACCGTCGGCGCCTACGTCCAGACCGCCGCGGTCACCGTCACCGGCGCGACCTGCGGCGGCGCGCCGACCTCGCTGGCGGTGACTGGCGACGGCGTGCGCGACGGCGGCATCCTGATCGTCGGCGGGCCGATCGACTTCCCCGACGTCGGCTGCGAGGAGGCCGCGACCACCCAGACCCTCACGATCGACAACCAGTCGAGCGCGCCGGCCGCGTTCACCGCCGCGTTCCTCGTCGACGCTCAGGGCGACCAGGTCCACTACACCGTGACCCCGGCCAGTGGCACGGTGGCGGCGCGCGCGACCGCGGTCGTGACCGTGACCCGGCTGCCGGTGGCGCGGCCCTTCGTGCCGCGGGCGATCGACGCGACCCTGCGGATCGTCGCCGGCGGCGTGCCGAATGACGTCGAGGTCACCCAGACCATCCGCGCGCCGTTTTTGACCAGCGATCTCACGAGCCAGGACTTCGGCTTCCAGCTCGCCGAGAGCTCGGTCGCGGCGCCGGTGACCGTGACCAATACCGGCAACGCCACCGCGACCCTGGCGATCACCGCGGAGTCGCCGTTCTCGACCGCGCTGCCCGCCACCCTCGCCGCCGGCGCCGACGTCGACGGCGAGCTGTTGTACGAGCCGCTGAGCGCGACCCCCGCGACCGCCACCGTGACGATCGACGCGGTCGACGCGTGCTCGGCGCCGATCGCGATCGACGCCACCGGCGGCACCGGGCCCTTCGCGGCGATCTCGATCTTCGACGTCGTCGATAGCTGCCCCAACCCGACGGGGGGCTTCACCTACTTCGTGATCGACAACCCCGGCACCGCGCCGCTGACCATCGACTGCGTCGAGGACGGGGTGTCGGGCCTCGACCCGGTGTGGTCGGGGTTGCCGACCACGGTGGCCAGCGGCGACTCGGCGGTGCTCGGGCTGAACTACGGCCCGGGGCCAACCCCGCCGCGCGCGGGACCCCTGACCGCGACCCTGCGCTGCACCACCAACGAGGCCCTGACCAACGTCCGCGCGCCGACCCTGACCCGCACGCTCGAGGGCGCCGACATCGAGCTGACCGCGCCCGAACCCCTCGACTTCGAGTGCTTCGACGGCGTGTCGCGCGACTTCGCGACCGACAACGTCGGCACCCAGCCGGTCTTCCTCATGCCCGACGGCGTCTTGCCGTTCCCGCTGTCCGTCAACTTCGACTACAGCGAGGTCGGCGCGGGCAGCGGCCTGGTCCACACGATCGACAACTCGATCCCGTCGTTCCGCGGCGGCGGTGACCTGTGCGGCGCGGCGGTCGGCTCGGGTGGCCTGATCTGGGAGGGCACGATCGGGGTCGCCGCCGGGTCGGCGTCGAACCTGTGTGGCGTGACCCCGGCGACCTTGCCGGTGCGGTTGTTCGACTACGCCGAGACGCCGGAGTGACGGCGGCGGGCGGCGACGGCGGCCGCCAGCGCCACCAGCGGCCAGGCTAGCCACAGCGCCCAGGTCCACCACGGGCGGCGGAAGGTGACGACGAGCTGGTGGGTGCCGGGCCCGACGTCGATCGCCAGGTGATCGGGGCTGATCCGGCGCAGCCGCGCCGGGCGACCGTCGAGGGTGGCGCGCCAGCGCGGGTGCCAGCTCTCGCGGATCGCGAAGGTGGTCGGCGTCCGCGCCACCAGCGTCGCGGTGATGCGCGATCGGCCGCGCACGATCGCGCGCGCGTCGCCATCGGGCGGAGCGCCCGCGATGCCGTGGCCGTGGTGGGCCAGGACCCGATCGTGGAGCGGCTCGTCGGTGGCCTGCCAGCGCAGGACCGCGGCCCGGGTCGCGGTCCGCCCCGGCGGCAGCTCGCCGGTGACCTGGACCGGGCCGACCAACCCCGGCGCGGGGAGCTCGCGCAGCTCGAGGTGCGCGGTCCGCGCCAGGACGACGCCGCCGATCTCGCCGCCGCGCGCCGGCGTGGTCAAGACCAGCGGCGCGTCGTAGATCCACGCCGCCTTGGCCGGCGGTGGCGTGGCCCACAGGTAGACGAAGTTCGGCGACGACTGCAGCGCCGCGCCGCCGTAGGCCACGAGCTGCGGTCGGTCGACCTCGAGGTACGGCAGCATCATCGCCCAGTGGTTCTCGGGGCCGCGGTTCTGCAAGCGGCCGGGGCGCGCCTTGGCGATCGCCGGCATCAGCTCGGCGAGCTCGCCGCGGTACACCGTGTCCCAGTCGGTCGACAGCCGGACCCGGCTGGCCAGGGTCGGCGCGGTGGCGGAGCCGATCGCGATCAAGAGCGCGCCGGTCAGCCCGCCGACCACGCCCTGGAGCACCACGCCGTAGGGTTCGCGATCAGCCCAGCGCACGACGTGCTGGAGCAGGGTCACGAACCCGGCGCCGGCCACCATCGCCAGGATCACCTGGAGCGCGCCCATGAAGCGGATCGCCGGGAACAGATCATCGGCGCTCTTGAGCGAGCGGCCGACCCCGATCACCAGCGCGATCACCAACGCGGCCACCGCCAGCCCGCGCACCGCGTGGCCGCGGCGATCGACGATCGCCCCGGCGATCGCCAGCGGCATCAGCGCGGTCAGGATCGGGGTTCGGCCGTGATCGAGGAAGCCGCCGCCGACGAGCCAGCGGCCGAGCCGCACGAACCCCGGCCCGGCCTCGTCGGGCAGGCGGTGCGGGAAGCCGCCGAAGGCCGCGTAGTCGATCACCGTCGGGGCCCAGGCCGCGGCGGTCGCGACCAGGAGCGCCGCGCCGAGGACCACGACCCGGACCAGCGGGCCCCAGACCGCGGTCGAGCCCGGCGCCGGGTAGCGCCAGCGCGGCGAGCGCGCCGCGGCGGTCGCGATCGCGGTGGTCACGGCCAGCGGCGCCAGCGCCGCGCCCAGGGCCATGCCGGCCACCGGGTGGCTCATGCCGACGAAGGCGCCCCACGCGATCGCGGGCGCCAGGTGATCGCCGGCGCGCAGCCAGCGCAGGCCGTGGGCCAGCGCCAGCGGGAACGCGGCGAAGGCCGACACCTGGGTGAACAGCCCGACCGCGAAGACGCCGTCGGCGCCGTGGCCCCACTTGGAGTTCGACAAGGTCAGCGCGATCGCCAGGCCACCGCCGAAGGCCGGCCACGGTTCGACGTCGAGGACGCGCAGCGCGCGGTAGCCGGCCGCCGGCGTCAGCACCAGCGGCAACCAGATCGCGAACTGAAACCAGAACAGCGGGTGACCGAAGATCGCGGCCAGCGCGCCCGGCGCCAGGGCCGGCAGGAGCTGGTAGTAGTAGCCGGTCGGGAAGCCGGCGTTGGCCGATGGGTTCCACCAGTCGAGGTCGCCGTGGCGCAGCCCGTCCGAGATCCGGACGACCTCGGCCCAGTGGAAGGTGTTGTCATCCCCGGCCAGCTCGCCGGCGAACACCCGGCGGTAGATCACGCCGAGCGCGAGCGTGGTCAGCGCCAGCGCCACCAGCGGCAGGGCCCGCGACCAGCGCGGCGCGGTCACGCCGGCCCCATCGCCGCCAGCACCCCAGGGCCGTCGAGCGCCGGGGTCGCGCCGCGGACGCCGGCCACCGCCGCCGCGAGCGCGCTGGCCAGCCGGGCGATCCGCGGCCAGGGCCAGCCCGCCAGGAGGCCATGGGTCAGCCCGGCCAGGTACGCGTCGCCGCACCCGACCGCGTCGCCGCCCGGCGCGGCCGGCACCGCGGCGACCGGCACGGTCAGGCCGGGCGCGTACCAGGTGCTGCCCTCGGCGCCGCGGGTCACCGCGACCAGCCGCGCGCCGCGGCCCAGGAGCCACGCGACCGGATCGGCGTGGCCGAGCCGGCGCGCGATCGCCGCCACCTCGCGGTGGTTGAGCTTGACCACGTCGGCCGCCTCGAGGGCCGCGGCCAGGGCGCGATCGTCGTCGGCGGTGGCGGCGGCGCCGCGCAGGTTGGGATCGCAGATCTTCACCACCCGCGGCGAGGTCGCGGCCAGGGCCGCGGTCCAGGCCGCCAGCCCCGCGGGGGTCCGCTGCGCCAGCGTGCCGTAGATCAGCGCGCGGGCGCCGGGCAGCGCCGCGGCCACCGCGTCGGTCATCGCCAGGTGCTCCCAGGCCCGGTCGGCGCAGAGCGTGTAGCGCGGCTCGCCGTCGACCACGGTCACCGCGACCTCGCCGGTGGCGTGGACGGGATCGCGCTGGGCCAGGGCCAGGTCGACGCCGCGCGCGCTCAGCCGGGCCAGGGCGTCGGCGCCGTCGGCATCGTCGCCGACCCGGGTGACCAGGGCCACCGGCGTGCCCAGCCCGGCCAGGTGCCAGGCCACGTTGGCGGGCGCGCCGCCGAGCTGCGCTCCGTCGGGAAACCGGTCCCACAGGACCTCGCCCCAGACGATCACCATGGCTTGACGGCGGGCATGTTCGTGTACATGATACACTATATGGCGTCACCCGCGCGAGCACCGGCGTGCCGGACCCGATTGTCGCGAACTGTCGGCCGCGATCCATCGCTCGCGAGGCAAATCGATCGCCAGGAGGGCCACCGCCCATGACCGCGTCCTCGCTGTCCGCGCTGTATCGATCGTCTCTGGCCCTGGCCACCGACCTCTACCAGCTCACGATGGCCTACGGCTACTGGAAGGCCGGCGTCGCCGATCGCGAGGCGGTCTTCCACCTGAGCTTTCGGCGCGAGCCCTTCGCCGGCGGCTACGCGATCGCCGCCGGCACCGCCCTGGCGGTCGAGCTGGCGCGGGGGCTCGCGTTCGCCGCCGACGATCTCGACTACCTGGCGACCGTGACCGGCGCCGACGGCCGGCCGCTCTTTCCGCGCGCGTTCCTCGACTACCTGGGCGGGCTGCGCTTCACCGGCTCGATCGACGTCGTCCCCGAGGGCGCCGCGGTCTTCGCCCACGAGCCGCTGGTCCGGGTCCAGGCGCCGATCGCGGTCGCCCAGCTCCTCGAGACGCCGATGCTGGCGGTGGTGAACTTCTCGACGCTCATCGCCACCAAGGCCAGCCGGGTGGTGGCGGCGGCCGGCGCCGAGCCGGTGATCGAGCTCGGCCTGCGCCGGGCCCAAGGCCTCGACGGCGGCGTGACCGCGAGCCGGGCGGCGTGGATCGGCGGTTGCGCCGGCACCTCCAACGTCCTGGCCGGCAAGCTCTACGGCATCCCGGTGCGCGGCACCCACGCCCACTCGTGGGTCATGTTCTGGGGCGACGACGAGCGCGCGTTTCGCGCCTACGCCGACGCCGTCCCCGGCGCCGCCACGTTCTTGTGCGACACCTTCGACACCGAGGCCGGGGTCGCTGCGGCGATCGCGGTCGGCCGCGAGCTGCGCGCCGCCGGCCACGAGCTCCTCGGCGTCCGCCTCGACTCCGGCGATCTGGCCCACTTGTCGATCGTCGCCCGCCGCCTACTCGACGACGCCGGCTTCGCCGCCACCCGGATCGTGGCGTCGAACGATCTCGACGAGGAGCTGATCGCCAGCCTGCACGCCCAGGGCGCGCGCATCGACACCTGGGGCGTCGGGACCAAGCTGGTCACCGCCTACGATCAGCCAGCGCTGGGCGGCGTCTACAAGCTCGGCGCGGTCCGGGAACCGGACGGTTCGTGGCGCTACCCGATCAAGGTGTCGGAGCAGCCGATCAAGATCTCGACCCCCGGCGTCCTCGGGGTCCGGCGGTCGTGGCGCGGCGGCGAGCTGGTCGGCGACGTGATCTACGATCGCGAGGCCGGCCTGGCCGGGCCCCGGATCGGCTGCGACCTGGCCGAGCCCGGCCGGCGCTTCGCCCTCGACGGCGATCGCGAGGAGGAGCTGCTGGTGCCGGCGCTCGTCGACGGCGCGGTGGTCGGCGAGCCGGGCGATCTGACCGCGGCCCGGGCCCGGTGCGCGCGCGACCTGGCGGCGCTGTCGCCGCGGACCCGACGATCGCGCAACCCGCAGCCGTACCCGGTCGGCCTCGAGCCGGCCCTGGCGGCGCGCAAGCAGGCCCTGGTCGCCGCGGCCCGGGGAGGTGCGGCGTGACCCCGCTGGTGTTCGCCGCCAGCCGCGATCGCGCGCTGGCCGAGCGGATCGCCGCCACCGCCGGCTGGCCGTGCGGCGAGGTCGAGCGCCAGACCTTCCCCGACGGCGAGCGCTACCAGCGGGTCGCGACCGCGGTCGCCGATCGCGACGTCGTGATCGTCGGCGGCACGATCGACGAGGACGCCACCCTCGAGATCTACGATCTGGCGTCGACGATCGTCGCCCACGGCGCCTACCGCTTGACCCTGGTCGTGCCGTACTACGGCTACTCGACGATGGAGCGGGCGGTCCGCCCCGGTGAGGTCGTCACGGCCAAGACCCGGGCCCGGATGTTGTCGTCGATCCCCGAGGCCAGCCGCGGCAACCGGGTCTTCCTCCTCGATCTCCACGTCGGCACGATCGCCCACTACTTCGAGGGCGCGATCCGCACCGTCCACGTCTACGGCAAGTCGATCGTCACCGCGGCGGCGCGGCGCCTGGGCGGCCCCGACTTCGTGCTGGCCTGCACCGACGCCGGGCGCGCCAAGTGGGTCGAGAGCCTGGCCAACGACCTCGGCGTGCCGGCGGCCTTCGTCTACAAGCGTCGGCTCGACGGTGAGACCACCGCGGTCACCGGGGTGTCGGCCGAGGTCCGGGGCAAGCGGGTCGTGATCTACGACGACATGATCCGGACCGGCGGCTCGCTGGTGAACGCCGCCCGCGCCTACCGCGACGCCGGCGCGATCGCGATCGACGCGATCGCCACCCACGGGTTGTTCCCGGGGGATTCCCTCGAGCGCCTGCGCGCCACCGGGTTGTTCGGTCGGTTGGTCGTGACCGACAGCCATCCGCGGGCGCGGGCCCTGGCCTCGGACTTTCTCGAGGTCGAGACCGTCGCGCCGCTGTTCGTCGAGCACCTGCGTGCCAATGTGTGATCGAACGGAGCCCGCGCCATGAAGCTCATCAAGGTCGCCGCCGCCTGCCTGAACCAGATCCCGTTCGCCTGGGATCACAACCTGGCCAACATCCGCGCCGCCCTGGCCGCGGCCCGCGCCGCCGACGCCACCGTGGTGTGTCTGCCCGAGCTGTGCCTGACCGGCTACGGCTGCGAGGACGCGTTCTTCGCGCCCGGGCTCCAGGACCAGGCCTTCCGCTGCCTCGAGGAGCTCCTGCCCGACACCCGCGGCCTGGTCGTCGCGGTGGGCCTGCCGCTCTACCACGAGAAGGCGCTCTACAACGTCGCCGCGCTGGTGGTCGACGGCGCGATCGCCGGCTTCGTCGGCAAGCGCTTCCTGGCCGGCGACGGCATCCACTACGAGCCGCGGTGGTTCAAGGAGTGGCCGGCCGGCGAGCGCGATCGCTTCGAGCGCGACGGCCAGGCCTGGCCGATCGGCGATCTGTTGTTCGACGTCGGCGACGTGCGGATCGGGTTCGAGATCTGCGAGGACGCCTGGGTCGCCAACCGCCCGGGCGCCGATCTGGCGCTGCGCGGCGTCGATCTGCTCTTGAATCCGTCGGCCAGCCACTTCGCCTTCGGCAAGTTCGCGGTCCGGCAGCGCTTCGTGATCGAGGGCAGCCGGGCCTTCGGCGTCGGCTATGTCTACGCCAACCTGCTCGGCAACGAGGCCGGGCGGGTGGTCTACGACGGCGGCGCGCTGGTGGCGTCGGGCGGCGAGCTCTTGGCCCGCGGCCGCCGCCTCGGCCTGGCCGGCCACGAGGTCGTGGTCGCCACCGTCGACGTCGAGTCCAACCGCCGCGAGCAGGCCCGGCGCGGCAGTCACCGGCCGCGCCACGACGCCGACCTGGGCGTGGTCGAGGTCGACTTCGCGTGGCCGGCGCGCCGCCCGGGCCCGCCGCCGACGATCGCGCCGACCTGGGAGGACGGCTCGGCGCTGCGCCACGAGGAGTTCGCGCGCGCGGTCGCGCTGGGGTTGTGGGACTACCTGCGCAAGAGTCGGGCCCGCGGCTACGTGGTCTCGATCTCGGGCGGCGCCGACTCGGCGGCGTGCGCGGTGCTGGTGCGCCTGGCGATCGAGCTGGCGATCGCCGAGCTCGGCGCGGACGGCGTGCGCGCCGCCTTGCCGCACCTCGACCTCGACGCCGCGACCGCCGGCGATCCCGCGGCCCTGACCCGGCGCCTCCTGGCCTGCGCCTACCAGCCGACCGCCAACTCCGGGGCCGTGACCCAGACCGCGGCGCGCGAGGTGGCGGCCGCGGTCGGCGCCGAGTTCCACCTGTTCGAGGTCGGCGACCTGGTCGCTGGCTACGTCCACACCGTCGAGGCCGCGGTCGGCCGGACCCTGACCTGGGAGCGCGACGACGTCGCCCTGCAGAACATCCAGGCCCGGGTCCGCGCGCCGTCGATCTGGCTGCTCGCCAACCTGCGCGGCGCGATCTTGCTCACCACCTCGAACCGCTCCGAGGCCGCGGTCGGCTACGCCACGATGGACGGCGACACCGCTGGCGGCCTGGCGCCGCTCGGCGGCATCGACAAGACCTACCTGCGGGTGTGGCTGCGGTGGATGGAGGCCACCGGCCCGGTCGGGCTGGCGCCGATCCCGGCCCTGTCGTTCATCAACGCCCAGCAGCCGACCGCCGAGCTGCGCCCGCCTGGTCAGGCCCAGACCGACGAGAAAGATCTCATGCCCTACGACGTGCTCGAGGCCATCGAGGACGAGGCCATCCGCGACAAGCGCATGCCCCTCGAGGTGCTGGCCGAGGTCGCGCCGCAGTTCCCGGCCCACGCGCTGGCCGACCTGTGTCGGTGGATCGAGCGGTTCTTTCGCTTGTGGTGCGCCAACCAGTGGAAGCGCGAGCGCTTCGCCCCTGGCTTCCACCTCGACGACAAGAACCTCGACCCGCGGTCGTGGTGTCGCTTCCCGATCCTGTCGGGCGGCTTCGCGCGCGAGCTGGCGGCGCTCGCCGCCTTCCCGACCACCGCCGAGTACGCGGCCTGGGTCGCCGAGCGGGGGCGGTGATGGCGACCTGGAGCCCACCGCCACCCGGCCGGCACACCTACCCGTATCCGCGGCCGGCGGTCGCGGTCGACTGCGTGGTCCTCGGCCTCGACACCGACGATCTCAAGGTCCTCTTGATCCGTCGCGGCGTCGATCCATGGAAAGGCGCGTGGGCCTTGCCCGGCGGCTTCGTCGGCGAGGACGAGTCCCTCGAGGACGCCGCCCGCCGCGAGCTGCGCGAGGAGACCGGCATCGGCGAGGTGTTCCTCGAGCAGCTCTACACCTTCGGCGCGCCCGAGCGCGATCCGCGGCACCGCGTGATCTCGGTGGCCTACTACGCGCTGGCCAAGCTGTCGGACTTCCACCTGGCCCCCGGCACCGACGCCGCCGGCGCCGGCTGGCACGCGCTGGCCGCGCTGCCGAGCCTGGCCTTCGACCACGCGGCGATCATCGACGCCGCGGTCGCCCGGCTGCGCGGCAAGGTCCGCTACGCGCCGATCGGCTTCGAGCTCTTGCCGCCGCGCTTCACGCTCACCCAGCTTCAGCGCCTCTACGAGATCATCCTCGAGCGGACCCTCGACAAGCGCAACTTCCGCAAGAAGATCCTGTCGCTCGGGCTGGTGATCGAGACCGACGAGGTCCAGACCGGCGTGCGCCATCGCGCCGCGCGCCTGTACCGCTTCGATCGCAAGAAGTACGACCGCCTGGTCAAGCACGGCTTCGAGTTCGCGATCTGAGCGCGCGCCGGCGTCCGGCGCCCGGTCACGCGGTCAGGGCGGCGATCGTGCGCGGCGCGAGCTGGGTCACGACCGCGCGGGCCGGCGCGGCGATCAGCCGGTCGCGGAGCGCCGGCGGGAAGTGGACCTCGGTGCCATCGCCGCGCAGGCCGGCCTCGACCGCGGTGGCGGCCAGCCCGAGGAGGCGGTCGAGGTGGACGTAGGTCGCGAGGGCCTGGGCCACCGCCGGCGCCGCGTCGGGCCCGACGGTAATGGCGGCCTCGTCGGTGAGCGTCGCGGCGGGCGGCTCCTCGGCGCCGACCGCGCCAGCGACCGCGCGCGCCACCGCGCCCAGGACGCGATCGCTGCCGTCGGGAGCGAGGGGCTCGACCAGCCCGGCCAGGCCGGTCAACCAGGCGCCGCGCACTGGCCGCGCCACCGCCGCGGGGTCGGCCGGGCCGACGAGGAAGAAGTCCGGTGGATCGCCGGGCCCGTCGCGCAGCTCGACCAGGGCCGCGCCGAGCGGGTGGCCGGCGGGCACCGCTGCGGCCAGGTCGGCGTAGACGAAGCGCCGGGCCAGGGCCAGGAGCCACCACACGAGCTTCAGGTTGGTGTAGTGCGCGGCGAAGCGCTCGACCTCGTCGCCGGCCGCGGCCAGGGCGGCGACCGCCGGGCCCTCGGCGCGCGGGCGCCCGGTGAGGAGCGCCTCGAGGAACCGCCGGATCATCGCCTCGGAGCCGGCGCAGGCCTCGACCTCACCGACGAGGAGCCCGGTGGCCTCGGCCGACGCCGCGATCGCCGCCGCGGTCATCGCCGGCGCCGGACCACCGGCCAGCCGCTCGACCAGGATCCGCTGGGCCCACAGGCCGACGCCCTGGGTGGCCTTGGCCAGGGCCGCGGCGAACCCCGGGATCGGTTGGTCGCGGCGCAGGAGGAAGAACCACGGCAGCGACGCGGCGAACTGGCTGACCCGCCACACGTCGAGCAGCTCGGGGGCGGCCTCGGGGCGCGCCGCGGCGTAGCGCGTGCGGAGGACCGCGAGCGCGTCGACGACGTCGTCCCAGTGACTCGACATCTGCGCCAGCGCCGCGACGTTCATCGGCCGGCCGTGGCGCGAGCCGGGGTAGGGGCACGCGCGGTGGATCAGATCGCCGGGCCGCAGGTGCTCGGGCGGCGTGCGCACCTCGCACAGCGGGCGGTCGTCGGCGTCGCGGTGGTGGCGCTCCTCGAGCATGCGGAGGAGCAGCGGCGCCGAGGTCGGCGCGGGGCGGGAGCTCACCAGCCCTTCTTACCCTTGCCGCAGATCACCTGGGGCGCGGCGGCCGGCTGGTTGAGCAGGGACATCGCCAAGAGCGGCATGAGCTGGCTCATCGCGTCGGAGCCCTGGTTCTGGTTGCGGCCCAGGTCGCGGATCGAGTTCTCGATGCTGTTCAGGGTGTCCATCATGCGCTGATCGAAGTCGGCGCGGCTCGAGCCCGACGAGGCGGCGCGGCGGCCCCCGGAGACGGTGGCGAGGTCGGCGGGGTCGATGGTGGCGAAGGTCGGGGTCGGCTTGGTGGACATGGCGGGCTTCCTTGGCTCGGGTGGCGGGTGACCATCGCTAGAGCAGCCGGCGTGCCAGCGCCGGCGCCCCGTCGATCCGAGGATCTAGCCTCGTCGGCCGGGGGCTGGGACCCGCCGCTGCTGCCCGCGGTCGGCGCCGGACTCGGCGCCGGGGCCCGTCGCCCCGGGGGGCGCGGCGATCGACCGGGAGGGGAGGGCGGGGCGGCCGGCGGCCTGAGGCGCCGGGGAGGGGGCGGGCCGATCTGTCGGAGCGATCGAAGCGTTTTGTCGAAACTTCGTGATGGTCGAAGCGTGTGGCCGCCGCCATGGTGGTCGAGCGGCGCGGGGAGCGCCGCGACCAGCCCAGCGCCACGACGGCTGGCCAACGGCTGGCCAACCCACCGGGAGGACGCCATGACCACCGATCTCGACGATGCGCCTGATCGACCCGACCCTCACGGCCGGTGCGCCGCCTGCGCCGAGCCGATCGGCACCCGGCCACGGGTGATCGAGTTCTGCCGCGCGTGCACGGTGCCGCCCCACGACGAGACCGAGGCCCACTACTGGGCGATCGGAGGCAGCGACTAGACGAGGCCGAGACCGAGGCGGAGACCGAGGCGGAGACGGAGACGGAGACCGAGACCGAGGCGGAGACCGAGGCCGAGACGGAGACCGCGACCGAGACGGAGACCGAGACCGAGGCCGAGACCGAGACCGAGACCGAGACCGAGACCGAGGCCGAGGCCGAGGCGGAGGCCGTTAGGCCCGCTCGCGCTCGGCGCTCACCCGGCGGAGCTTCACGAACAGGAGGCCGCCGGTGATGGCCAGGACCGTGAGGCCGGCCGCCATGATGCGCCAGCGATAGCGCGCGCCGTCGGCCGGCCGGGTCGAGGTCCAGAAGCCCGAGGGCCGCTGGGTCAGGACCTCGGGCTTGCGCATGCCCTCCTCGGCCGGCGGCATCGGCGGCGCGCCGAAGCCGCCGGGATCGGGCTGGGCGACGGCCAGGGCGGTCCCGAGGCACAGGGCGAGCACGACCACGGCGCGACGGAGCATGGCCGGCGTGTACCGTGGCGCGGTCGGGGGCGCAACCCGGCCCGGACGTGGCCGATCGCCGCGCGTTGGACGGCGCCGGCCAGATGTGGCACTCCACCGCGGTGCGCAAGCTCCGGCCCCCCCAACCCAAGCCCGGCCCGCGCCCGCAGCCGCCGCGCGGCGACGACCCCGCGGACGACGACGCGCTGCCGGTGCCGGCCGGCCCCGACGCGATCGATCGCCTGATCGCGCGGCTCGGCCCCGAGGCGGTGATCGCGGCGCTGTCGGAGGTGGTGTCGGCCGAGCGCCTCGAGCGGATCGATCAGGTCCTGGCCGCGCGCCTGACCAGCGTGGTCGGGGTGGTCGAGGACGTCTACGATCCCTTCAACGGCGCGGCGGTGATCCGGACCTCCGAGGCCCTGGGCCTGGCCGGGCTCCACGTGATCGAGACCGGGCTGCGCTTCCAGGCCGCCAAGGGCATCACCCGGGGGTGCCATCGGTGGATGGCGGTCGAGCGCTGGCCGAGCGCGCGGGCCAGCGTGGCCGCGCTTCACGCCCGCGGGTTCCGCGTCTTGGCCACGGCGCCGGGCGCCACCACCACCGTCGAGACCGTCGACGTCGACCGGCCGATCGCGGTGGTCTTCGGCAACGAGCACGCCGGCCTGCCGGCGGCGACCGTGGCGGCCTGCGACGGCGCGATCGCGCTGCCGATGTACGGCTTCACCCAGAGCTTCAACCTGTCGGTGTCGGCGGCGCTGGCCTTGGCGCAGCTCGCGGCCCGTCGGCGCGCCCACCTGGGAGCGCTCGGCGATCTGTCGCCCGACGCCCGGCGCCACCTGCGCGCGCGGTGGATGGCGCTCAAGGTGCGCGGCGCGGTCGGCGTGATCGAGCGGACCGTGGCCGCCCAGACACGCGCCGCTGTGGCTCCCGAGCCGCAGCCCCGGCAGAACCCGACCGCGGGCCTCGCCGCCAGCGGTCCCGAGATTGCACAATAGCGGACGGTCCATGGAGATGCGCCCCGCCGCCCCGAAGAAGCCCCGGCCCATGCCGGTCCGCGGCCGCCGCCCGCTGTGGCTGCGGATCGCCGGCTGGACCGCGGTCGCCGGCCTGGCCTTGGCCGCCCTGGGCGCGGTCGCGATCGCCTTGGTGTTCTGGCACTACGGCCGCGACCTGCCCTCGATCCGCAAGGCCACCGACGTCAAGGCCGAGCAGGTGATCGCGATCGTCGATCGCGACGGCGAGCGGATCGGCGAGATCTACAAGGACGAGCGCCGGACCCTGATCGGCTTCGACGACGTGCCGCCGATCCTGGTCGACGCCTTCGTCGCCGCCGAGGACGCCAGCTTCTGGACCCACGAGGGCATCGACTACCGCGGCATGGTGCGCGCGTTCTTCACCAACCTGCGCTCGGGCAAGACCAAGCAGGGCGCGTCGACCATCACCCAGCAGGTCGTGAAGACCTTGATCCTCACGCCCGAGCGGACCTTTCGCCGCAAGATCCAGGAGATCATCTTGGCGCGCCGCCTCGAGTCGGCGCTGTCGAAGAAGGAGATCTTGACCCTGTACATGAACCAGATCTTCTTCGGGCACGGTCGCTACGGCGTGCAGGAGGCGGCGCGGTTCTACTTCGGCAAGGACGTCAAGGACGTCACCGTCGGCGAGGCGGCGATGCTGGCCGGCCTGCCGCAGTCGCCCAACAACATCTCGCCGCTCACTAACCCCGACCGCGCCAAGGTCCGGCAGAGCTACGTCCTGAACGAGCTGGCCCGCCACGGCAAGATCACCGCCGCCGAGGCCAAGCGCTGGATCGACGCCCCGATCGAGGTGGTGCGGCAGCCGTTCCCGCATCTGGGCGACGGGCCGGAGTGGGTCGAGGTGGCGCGCGCCGAGCTCGACAAGAAGTACGGCAAGGGCAAGTACGGCCAGGTCGGCGGCGTGGTCAGAACGACGATGCGGCCCCAGCTCCAGGCCGCGGCCCGCACCGCGCTCCAGGCGGCGCTGCGCGCCGTCGACGCCCGCCACAAGGTCGGTCGCCCGGTGCGCAAGCTCAAGCCCGACAAGATCGCCGACGAGCTGGCCCGCCTGGGCAAGAAGCTGCCGGCGGGTGGCCCGGCCAAGGGCGAGAGCTACGACGCGGTCGTGACCGCGGTCCACGACGGCGACGGCGAGCTGGCCGTCGATCTCGGCGGCTGGCCGGCGGCGATCGTGCTCAGCGGCCCCGAGGACGAGCGCTACAACCCGCCGGGCGCCGGCGGCGCGCGCAAGAAGCCGAGCGAGCGGTTCGCGGTCGGCGACGTGGTGCGGGTCGCGCGCCTCGAGGTCGCCCCCGGCGCCGAGCCGCCCAAGGCCAAGCGCGCGCCCCGGGTGGTCGGCTTCGCGCCCGGCGCCGAGGGCGCGGTCGTGGTGATCGATCCCAAGACCCGCGAGGTGCTGGCGATGGTCGGCGGCTACCGCAAGGTCGCGGGCGGGCTCAACCGGGCGATCGCCGCCAAGCGCCAGCCCGGCTCGAGCTTCAAGCCGATCGTCTACGCCGCCGCGCTGGCGTCGCGTCAGGTCACCGCCGCCACGATTGTGAACGACTCCCCCGAGGTCTACGACCTGTGGCGGCCCAAGAACTACTCGAACTCCTTCGAGGGGCCGGTCCGGGTCCGCCACGCCCTGGCCAAGTCGATCAACACCGTCGCGATCAAGCTCCTGGCCGAGGTCGGGCCCGACGCCGCCGCCGAGCTCGCGGCCGCCCTGGGCATCACCGGGCCGCTGCCGCGGACGCTGTCGTTGGCCCTCGGCTCGGGCGAGGTCACGCCGCTCGAGCTGACCAACGCCTACGCCACCTTCGCCGCCGGGGGGCTCTACGCGCCGCCGCGGTTCGTCACCGAGCTCGGCGGCGCGCCGGTGCCGGCGGCGGCCGGGCAGGCGGTGATGGAGCCCGACGTCGCTTACCTGGTGACCGATCTGATGCGCTCGGTGGTCGAGCAGGGGACCGCCGGCAAGGCCCGGTCCCTGGGCGTCACGATCGCCGGCAAGACCGGGACCTCGAACGACGCCCGCGACACCTGGTTCGTCGGCATGACCCCCGACGTCGTGATCGGGGTTTGGATCGGCAACGATGACAACACGCCGATGGGGCGGGGCGAGGCCGGCGGCGCCACCGCGCTGCCCGCGTTCATCGACACCCTGCGGGCGATGGCGCCCAAGGACCGCGCCTTTCCGCGGCCGCCCGGCATCGTGACCGCCGACGTCGACCTGGCGACGGGGCTCCTGGCGCCGTCCGGCGCGCCGGCCAAGACCCACGCCATCGAGGTGTTCCTACCCGGCACCGCGCCGACCGAGGTCGCCCCTGCGCCCGGTCAGATCGACGCCCAGAGCTTCGTCACCGACGAGTACGGCGACGAGGTCCCCGAGGCGCCGGCGCCGTGACCGCGGCCGCCCCGGTGACCCGCGGGCTGTGGGCGCTGGCCGCGACCGCCTCGGTGGCGACCGCCGCGCCGCTGGCGCCGCCGGTGGCGCCTGACGGCGGTGGGGTGATCGGCGCGCTGTGGCGCGACGCGGTCGCCGAGCTCGAGGCCGCCAGCGCCGCCCGCCTCCCGCCGCTGGTGCCGCCGACCCCGCGGCCGGTCAGGTGGAAGGCCCGGCGGATCGCGTCGCTCGATCTCGGCGGGCCGCTCCTCGCCCTGGCCGCGGTCGATCTCGACGGCGATCGCGCCGACGAGCTGATCGCGCTGACCGAGGGCCACGTGATCGCGCTAGGCGCCCACGGCGCCGGCCTGCGCGAGCGCGCGCGCCTGCGGGTGCCCGCCGAGGCGCCGGCGGTCCGGCCGCGCGAGCCGATCGGCGTCGTCGCCGCGGTCGGCGCCGAGGTCGTGGCCCGCTCGTCGTCGAGCGCGCGCGGCGCCCGCTACGGCTGGCGCGACGGGCGCCTGGTCGAGCTGGCGCCGGTGGCCGGCTTCCCGGCCTGCGCCGATCGCACGATCGAGCTGGCGGCCGGCCGCAACTACGCCGTGGTCGACGGCGCCGAGCTGTGGGCGGTGCGGTGCCGGATCGGGACCGTCGATCCGGTCGGCCGGGCCACCGCGGCGGTGGCCACGGTCGCGACCACCGGGACCGCGACCGTCACCGTCGAGACCCGGTGCGTCGGCGGGCCGCCCGCCTGTCAGCCGACCACCACCGCGACCCTCGAGCAGGTCGGGGCCGCGATCGAGCTCGACGACGTCGATCGCGACGGCGCCTTCGAGGTCCTGGTCACCGGCAGCGGTCCGCCCGGCGACGGCGACGCGGTCGTGGTGTGGCGCTTGACCGAGCGCGGCTTCGCCCCCAAGCCGGTGTTCCGGCGCGGCTTCCTCGGCGGCGTCGTCGCGCTGGCGGTCGGCGACGTCGACGGCGACGGCGATCGCGAGGCCTTCGCGGCGGTCCGCCTGGTCGGCGGCCGCAAGGTGGATCTATGGTTGCTCGACTGACCCTGCGGCGGGCCCTGGCCGCGCTCGGGGCCCTGGCGCTCGCCGCCGCGCCGGTCCACGGCGAGGGGCGGCCGCGCTACGGCGGCGTCGTGACCGGCGCGCTCCTCGGCGAGCCGGCTGGCTTCGACCCGGTGGCGGCGCGGACCGCCGCCGACGTCGCGGTGATCGCGCTGGTCTTCGACACCCTGTATCGGGTCGGCCCCGACGGTCGGATCGCGCCCCACCTGGCGGCGGCCTTGCCCGAGGTGGTCAACGGCAAGAGCCACATCGCGATCCGGCCCGGCGCGCACTTCCACAACGGCGCCGCCCTCGGCGCGGCCGACGTCGCGGCGTCCCTGGCCCGGGTCAAGGACGCCCCCGCCGGCTGGCTCCTGGCCGGGATCGACGACATCGCCGTCGACGGCGACGCCGTGGTCCTGGGCACCACGCGCAAGGATCTGGCCCAGCTCCTGGCCGCGCCCGCCACCGCGATCACCCCGCGCGGCCTGGCGCCGCGGCCGACCGCGCCCATCGGCTCGGGGCCGTTCCGTCTGGCCGGGGCGCGCAAGGATCGCCTCGAGCTTGACGCCTACGCCGAGCACTTCGCCGGTCGGGCCTACCTCGATCACGTCACGCTGCGCTGGTTCACCGCTGCCGACGGTGAGGCCCGGCTGTACGAGACCGGGGGCAGCGACTGGTCGCTGCGCGGCGCCACCGCCTTCGCCCACGGCACGCCCAAGCACCCGACGGTGTCCCTCGACGCGCCGGCCACGCTCCTGGTCTACCTCGGCTTCGGCGGGCGGGCCCGCGCCATCACCGACAACCGCGACTTCCGCATCGCCCTCGAGGCCGCCCTGGCCCGGGGTGGCCTGGCCGGGGTCGGCGCCGGCGAGCGCGTGGTGCCGACCCGCGATCCCATCCCGGTCGATCTCGGCGGCCCGGCGCTGGGCGAGGCCGAGCGCGTGGCGCGGCTGCCCGAGGCGCAGGCCGCACTGGCCGCCGCCGCCGGCGCGGTCCCGGCCTTGGCGCCGGCCCGGATCGGCGCCGTCTCCCTCGAGATCCTGGTCGACGCCAGCCGACCCGACGATCGCGAGATCGCCGAGCGCGTGGTGATCGCCCTCGACAAGCTCGGCCTGGCCGCGACGATCGCCGCGGTCGCCGCCCCCGACCTGGCGCGCCGGATCGCCGCCGCCGGGTGCGATCTGTACATCGGCCAGCTCGCGCTCCAGGTCGCGACCCCGGTCCACCTGTTCGCCGCCGCCTACGCCGCCGGCGGCGAGCGTGAGGTCGCGGTCCGGCTGGCCGCCGGCCCGTCGATCGATCTGGTGCGGGCCCGCGGCGCGTTCACCAAGCGCTGGCCGATCGTGCCGCTGGTCCACCGCGGCGTGCGCCTGCACCTGCGGCGCGATCTGCGCGGCGCCGCCTTCGAGCCGAGCGCGCGGCTCGGGATCGCCGAGCTGTTCCGGTGGGGCCGATGAGCCGGGCGGTGCGCTAGTGCGGCTGCGCACCCGGTTCATGTTGTGGTTCGGCCTGGCCGCGCTGGTGCCGATCGCGGTCGCTGCGGTCGTGACCCGCGCGGTGGTGGCGCGCAGCTATCGCGACGAGTATCAGCGCACCCGCGGGGCGGCCGAGCGCGCGGCCAAGGCCGAGCTCGAGCGGCTCGAGGCCCAGCTCGAGGCCACCGCCACCGCCCTGGCGAGTCGCGATCACCCGGTGATCGGCAACCTGCTCCAGGACCTGGTCAAGGACGGCGGCGCGTTGACCAGCGAGGCCCGGCGGCGGCTGCGCGAGCAGGTCGGCCCCGAGATGGCCGGCCTCGGCCTCGACGGGCTGACCATCGTCGGCCCCGACGATCTCATCCTCGCGGCGCCGCACAAGCGCGGCACCGTCGGCGATCCCGATCCCGAGGCGCGCCGGCTGGCGGCCGCGCCGCGCATCCGCTACCGCCAGGACAAGATCATGGGCGCGCGGGCGATGCAGCCGGTGCTGATCGCCGAGACCGCGCGCTTGGCCCGGGACGCCGGGGTCGCGGTGGTCGTGGTGGTCGGGCGCGCCATCGACGCGCGCCTGATCGAGAGCGTGCGCCGGCCCGGCCGGATCGACGCCCGGATCGTCGACGGTCGCGGCCGCGAGCTGGTGGCCCCGGCCGAGCCGGGGTGGGGCCGCGAGCGCGGACCGTTGACCCGCATCGCCCTGGTCGGTGACGGCCAGGAGGTCGCGGCGTGGATCGAGGTCGCGGTTGGCGATCGCGATCTGGCGTCGCTGCAGCGCCAGGTCACCGTGGTCGCGGTGGTGCTGGCGATCCTGGCCCTGGGCCTGACCATGCTCCTGGGCGCGGTGGTGGCCCGGCGCATCACCGCCGGCCTCGATCGTCTGGTCGAGGGCGCCCAGGCCGCGGCCCGCGGCGATCTGGCGCACCGGGTCGCGGTGACCTCGGCCGACGAGGTCGGCGAGCTGGCCGGGGCCTTCAACCTGATGCTCGAGGATCTCGGCACCGCCGAGGAGCGCCTGGTGATCGCCGAGCGGATCGCGGCGTGGCAAGAGATCGCGCGCCGCCTGGCCCACGAGATCAAGAACCCGCTGACCCCGATCCAGATGGCGATGGACAACCTGCGCAAGACCTGGCGCAAGCAGCACCCGTCGTTCGGCGACATCCTCGAGGAGTCGACCGCGACCGTGCTCGAGGAGTCCGATCGGCTGCGCCGGATCGTCACCGAGTTCTCCGACTTCGCGCGCATGCCGCGCGCCGACCTGCACCCGCTCGATCTGACCGAGGTGGTGGCCTCGGCGCTGGCGCTCTACCAGGGCGAGACCCCGGTGGTGCGCCAGCTCGCCGCCGGGCTGCCCCAGGTGTCGGCCGATCGCGGCCAGCTCACCCAGGTGGTCTTGAACCTGGTCGAGAACGCCCGCGACGCCATCGCCGGTCGTCCTGACGGTTCGATCGTGGTCACCACCCGGCGCGGCGACGCCGGCGATCGCGTCGAGCTGGTGGTCGAGGACAACGGCCCGGGCGTCGCGGCCGAGCTGCGCGACAAGGTGTTCGCGCCGTACTTCACCACCAAGCAGGGCCACGGCGGCACCGGCCTGGGCCTGGCGATCGTCCACCGCATCGTCAGCGATCACGGCGGTCGGATCGTGATCGGCGAGGCGGCCAGCGGCGGCGCCCGGTTCGCGATCGAGCTGCCCCTCGAGGTCGGTCAGCCGCTCCTGGCGTCCTTGGTCAAACGTCCTTCACCGGGGTCGCCTTGAGCGCGGCCTTGCCGTCCTTGACGTAGACCGAGAACCGCACGCCGGTCGTGCCCGGCTTGGCCAGGAGCTCGTCGCGGTTCCGGCGCAGCTTGTCGACGAACTTGCCGAAGGTGAGGCCGGCGGTCGGCTCGCCGCACTGCGCCTTCAGCGCGACGAACTCGTCGAACACCGAGCGAAAGTAGGCGTCCTCGTCGCCGTCGTCGCTGGCCGGCGGCGGGCGCAGGTTGCCGGCGCTGGCCAGGATGTCGTCGTCGAGGGCGCGTGGCGGCGGGGCCGCAGCGACCGGCGGCGGGGTCTTGGCGCGCGGCGGGGGCGCGGCCGGGCGGGGCGGGGGCGCGGCGGCGCGCGGCATCGGCGGCGGCGGCGCTCCCAGATCGAGATCGGGCGCGGCCCCGGCGGCCGGCGCGCGGAACCGGAACTCCGGCGGCGGCGCGGCGGCGCGCGGCGGCAGGTCGGGTGGCTCGAGGGCGCCCAGGCTGCCGTCGGCCGGGCCCAGGAGCTGATCGAGATCGCGGCGGGCGGCCCGGGCTTCGCGCGCCAGCTTGTCGATCTGGATGTTGACCGAGCGCGCGACCGAGCCGAGGCGGCCGCGGTGGCGCTCCTCGGGGAGCCGCTCGCCCTTGCCCTTGGCCAGCTCGACCGCGTCGGCGGCCAGCCGGCGCACCGGGCGATCGTGCTCGACGAGCATCAGGGCCAGGCCGATGCCCAGGGCGGCGACGAAGCCGAGGCCGACCGCGAGCCACGGGAAGTTGCCGAACCCGAGGTCATCCTTGCGGACGCGATCGAGGGCGGTGGCGAGGCCGGTGGTCGGCGCCTCCTCGAGGTAGACGGCGAAGAAGGCGTCGGCGAACCGCGCCTCGCCCGGCAGGCGCGCGATCACCGCGGTCATGCGCTTGGTCCCCGACGACACCGTGAACGGCTGGCCGGTGCGGCAGTCGGTCTCGAGGGCGGCCGGGCTGGCCGCCAGCTTGCCGTACTCGGTCAGGACCTCGCGATCGAGCACCGTCGCCGACGACGAGATCACCAGCTCGCCGGCGAGGTAGAACCCCACCGTCGCGCCCAGCGGCCGCATCAGCTCCTCGGCGAACTGCTTGGACACCGCGGTGCCGACGACGACCGCGCCGACGTAGGCGACCGGTGGATCGCGGCGCACGACCGGCGACGCCGCGACGCGGAACAGGCGATCGCCGACCTTCCACAGGTCGTCGCGCAGGTAGCCGGCCAGGGCGTCGTCGACCAGGAAGCGTCCGGCCAGGACGTCGCCGAAGCTGTCGTCGACGCCCGACGAGCCGGCCCGGGCCAGGACCCGGCCCGAGCGATCGAGGAGGATCGCGAAGTCGGGTCGGGCCTGCTCGATCTCGGCCAGGAGCTGGCCGGTGACCTCGCGGGCGGCGGTCGCCGCGGCGGCGTCGATGGTCGGGGCCGCGCTGGCTCGCTCGAGGGCCGACACCACCTCGGCCCGCCGGGCGACCGCGCCCGCCAGATCGATCTGGACGCGCGCCGCGCTCTTCAACTGGATGTTGATCACGTCGCACGCCACCACCAGGCGCTGGCGATCGTCGTCCTTGCGCGCGCGATCCGCCGGGCGCGGCAGGAGCAGGGCCACCGTCAGCGCCACCGCGGCGGCCGCCGCGACCAGGAACAACCAGATCTTCGACCAGAACATGGCGCGCTCCTCGGCCTACGGCTTGACCGGCAGGGCCGGGGGCAGCTTGAGGGTCAGGTCGGTGCGCTTGGCGCCGACCGTCAGCTTGTCGTCGGGGCGATCGATCCAGCCGGCCGCGGTCGGCGTGGCGTCGGCCGCGGCCAGGTTGCGCGGGGCGTAGAAGACCCGCAGCGTGTAGTCACCCGCCGGCACGTCGGGGAACTCGAACCGGCGGTTGGCGTCGGGATAGGCGTAGTAGCCGGCCGGCAGGATCAGCGCCCGGCCGCGCAGGTGGGGCGTCGCTTGATCGATCAGATCGAGGAGCCCGGCCTGGGTCGGGGTCACCGCCAGGCGATCGCTCGGGTTCAAGGGCTTCTTGGGCAAGAGCTGGGGCTGGCCGTGGGCGACGAAGCGCGGCGCGCCGCGACCGCCGTTGCGGATCTCGAGGGTGTCGCCCAGGCGCGCCGCCACCAGCGGCCGCGCGAAGGACTCGCCGCGCAGCTCCCAGGTGATCGTGGTCGGCTTGGGGGCGACGGCGCCGTCGGCCGGCACCAGCACCACCACCAGGTGCGGCACCGGATCGAGGCCCGGGGTCGGCGCCAGCGGGTTGGCCAGGCGCGGCACGAAGGCGCGGCCGAGGAGCGGCGCCGGACCGAGCTCGGTCGGTAGCTCGAGCTTGCCGGCGACCACGCCGGCGCGCGCGGCCGGCGCGAACGCGAACAGGCCGAGCCACAGCGCGGCCGCACACAGGAGCCTTCGGGCCGTCATCGCGATCGAGCGTAGCCGCCGCCTCGGCGGGCCGTAAAGGGCCGGGGGCGGCTTGCGCGCGGGCGCTCACCGTCCGTCGAGGGCGAGGTGGGCGAAGGCCGCCACCACCAGGGCGTGGTCGATCGCGCCCGAGCGCACCATCGCGAAGGCCTCGGCCAGGGGCACGGTGAAGGTCGTGACCACCTCGCCGGCGTCGAGCTCCGGGGCGCCGACCACCGCCGCGCCCTCGGCGGCGAACAGGTGCAAGCGGTTGTCCTGGATCGCCGGGTTGGGCGCCACGGTCGCCAGGTGGCGCCAGCGCGGCGCGGCGTAGCCGGTCTCCTCGCGCAGCTCGCGCTGGGCGGCGGCCAAGGGCGCCTCGCCGGGATCGACCATGCCCCCGGGGATCTCGACGTGGACCGCGGCGGTGCCGTGGCGGTATTGCCGGATCAACACGACCTCGCCGGTCGCGGTGGTGGCGATCACGTTGACCCAGTCGGGGGCGTGGAGCCCGACGAAGCGGCGCTCGGCGCCGGTGCGCGGATGGCGGGCGACGATGTCGTGGGTGGTGAAGATGCGATAGTCGTGGGCCGGCGCGCGCGCGATCTCGCGCCAGCGCAGCTCGTCGTCGGTCATGGCCGGGGAGCCTACCCCGGCGCCGCGACGTCGACGAAGTCAGTCTGGCACGGCGGGCCGTCGGCCCAGGCCAGCCCGACGATCCGCCCGCGATCGAACGCGGCCAGGGTCGCGCTGCGCGTGCCGTAGCGATCGGTGTGGACGCACACCGCCTGGAGCGCCGGCCAGGCCTCGGCCGGCACCGGCAACCCGGGGGCCATGGCCGGGACGATCGGCGGTCGCGCGTGATCGCCGAGCGCACCCGGGCCGCGAGCGCGCAGCTCGGCCCAGGTCGCGACCTCGGCCAGGGCGGCGCGCAGGTGGGCCTGCTTGGGCTGGCCGGGCGCGTCGATCCGATCGTTGGCGAGGATCGTGATGCCCGGGGGCAGCTCGACGAAGGCGCGGGTGCCGTCGCGCCGCAGGTACGCGACCTCGACGCCGTCGGCGTCGCCGTACACCAGGTTGCCGCTGGCGAACGCGGTGGGATCGAGAGCGCGGGCGTAGGCCCCCATGGCCGCGCGATCGCCGGCCGCCAGCGCGGCCAGCACCCACTCGCCGCGCGATCGCGGCGCGCGGGGACCGGCGGGCTCGCGCTGGTTGGTCACCGCGGCGAACCGACCGTCGGCGGCGATCGCCAGCCACGAGCCGCCGAGCACGTCGTCGCGGCCGCCGATCACCCCGGGCGCCAGCGTCACCGGCGCGCGGGCCGGCCGGGCGTAGAGCTCGTCGCGGTTGGCGGCCAGCGCCAACGGCGCGTCGGCCAGCACCCCGCGCAGGATCGCGATCGTGCACACCGGTGGACCTACAGCGACTCGGCGCGGACCTCGAGCTGGAACGCCCCGGCGGTGGCGGCCGCCGCGGCGCCGCAGGCCGCGGCCCAGGCCGCGCAGGTCTCGTCGTCGACGTCGGCGCCGAGATCGACCCAGACCTTGATGTGACTGGCGTCGTCGCCCGACGGGTGGACCCGGACCTCGCGGGCCCGCCGGCCGTGCGCGTCGACGTACGCGGTCACGAACTGCTCGACCGCGGTCGCAGCCCGATTGATGTCCATGGCGCGAGTGTAGCCCAGGGCGTGGGGGCTGTGCTTTGCTGCCGCCGTGCACCCGGCGCTGCGCGACCACCGCCGCTACCTGGCGGCCCTGACCGCGGCCGCCGCCGGCGAGCCGCTCACCCACGCCAACCAGCTCGCCGCCCTGGCGCGCGAGGCCGCGGTGGCCGCGGCCGCCGCCGATCCGGCGGCGTGTCGCGCCGCGTCCGGCGATCTGTTCGAGTACGCCCGCGGCGCCTGGCTCGATCGCCTGTTGGCCCACGCTCGGATCGCGACGGCGATGGACGATCCGTGGACGACCCAGGCCATGGCCCTCGAGCTCGAGGCGGCCCTGGCGGCTCGCGATCACCGCGACTGGGGCGAGCAGCTCGCGCGCGGCTCGGCGGCCGGCGCGCCGTGGCACGATCGCGCCACCGTCGCGCGCGCGGCGCCGGGCGCGGTCTTCGCGGCGGCGATGACGCTGGGCTGGGACCGCCGCGCCGGGGCGCGGGCCGAGGCCGTCGACGCGCTGGCCGCCCAGGTGGCGGCGTGGGCCGAGGTCCAGCGCTTGCCGGCGACCGGCGACGTCACCCGCTGGGCCCGGCTGTTCGCGCGGCCGCGCTACGCGCTCGGCTGGCCGTGGCTCGAGGGTGGGCTCGGGGCGGCGGCGGCGATCGTCGCGGCCGTGGTGTCGCCGCCGCCGGCCCTCGCGCCCGTCGAGGTCGGGTCGGCGTCGATGACGCTGGCGGCGATGGAGGAGCAGGCTCGGCGGTGGCGGGCCGGCCTCGCCGAGGCGCGCCCAGGCCCGGTCGCCGGTGACGAGCCGACCGCGGCGGGGCTGCGCGCCGCCTACGCGCCGCTCGCCACGCTGCCCGGCGACGATCCCGTCGTGTCGGCGCTGCGCGCGGCGGCCCAGGCCATGCTCGCCGAGGGCGGTGACGTCGAGACCGCCCAGGGGCTCCTGGCGGTGTGGACCGAGCGCGATCTGCTGGCCGACCTGGCGGCGGCGCCGGTGCGGGCCGACGCCCACGCCACCCTGGCGCGGACCGCGGTCTGGCCGGATCCGATCCGCGCCGCCGGGGCCCGCGCGCTCCTGGCCGATCTGTCCGGAGTCCGGACCGGCTGCGAGGTCGATCTGGTGTCGATGTTCCACGGGGCCTGCGCCCGCCACGAGGCCACCTGGACTCGGGTGTTCGCCGACGGCGCGCTGGCGCCGATCGCGGCGGCGTGTTTGGCCGGCTGCGAGCCGGCGGCGGCGGGTGGCGCGGCGGCCGCGTGGCCCCTGGCCCGGGCCTTGGTCGGGGCCGACCCCGGCTACCTCGACTGGCCGCTGTGCGCCGAGGTCGTGGCCGCGATGGCGCGACCGGCGACCGAGGGCGCGGCCCTCGGCGAGTTCGGCCACGCGATCGCCGGCGACGCCCGGGCCTGGTTCGCCGTCACCGGGCGCGCCGCCGTCGGGCCCGCCGACGTCCGCGAGGCACTGCGCGCGAGCTGGGGCCAGGTGGCGGTCGCGATCCCCGGGGCCCTGCGCCTGTGGGGGCAGGTGATGCCGGCCTCGGCCTTCGGTCGGCGCGTGCCGGCGCGTCCACCGGTGCCGGGAAGGAGTCGGCCGCGCGATCCGTAGGATGTGGTACCTTCGAACCTCCGCATGGACGACGACCCCAAAGAGAAGCTCGACCTCGCTGCGACCGCCACCGAGGCGAGTGAGATCGAGACCCGCCAGGTCTACCTGCGCGACGGCCGCACCCTGACGGTGTCGGGGCAGGGCAGCCAGGAGCTGGTCGAGATCCACGCGTCGTCGGGGATGCTCGAGCTGCGGATCAAGCTGACCGAGCAAGGCCCGGTCCTGCAGATGGAGAGCGTCCGCCTCCAGCTCCGCGCCAGCGAGTCGGTCGAGGTCGAGACCAAGCAGTTCACGGTCAAGGCCGAGGAGTCGGCGACGATCCAGTCCGGCGGCGAGGTCCGGCTGGCCGGCGAGGCCGATGTCCGCGTGGACGCCAACGGCGAGGTCCACGTGAAGGGCAAGATGATCTATTTGAACTGAACTTATTGAGGGTTTGTCGCCAAACTGAACTTTCTTGAGGGTTTGTCGCCAAACCCTCCCCCGCCAAGGGCGGGGCCCCCACCCGAGACGATCCGACCTTCAGCGTAGGCCTGCGAAGGCCACCAGAGTCCGACGCCACCCGACCACCGGAGCACCACGAGAGACGAGACGGAGTGAGAGACGGAACGAACGAGACGGAGTGGACGAGACGGAGTGGACGAGACGGAGTGGACGAGACGGAGTGGACGAGACGGAGTGGACGAGACGGAGTGGACGAGACGGAGTGGACGAGACGGAGTGGACGAGACGGAGTGGACGAGACGAACGAGGATGCGAGAGACCTGAACCGAGGACGAACACACCATGCCCAACGCTGCGCGCAAGACCGATAACGTCCTCCACGACAACCCGCACTGTCACGCGCCGATCCATCCGCCGGCGCCGGTGCCGACGCCGGTGCCACACCCGCCGATCCCGCACCCGATCATCAGCGCGACCCAGCCGACGATCAAGATCAACAACCTCGAGGCGGCGACCATCACCTCGATCACCAAGGTGTGCACGATCCCGTCGTGTGTGCCCAACGGCCCCGGCATGGTGGCCAAGGGCAGCACCAGCGTGATCATGAGCGGCCTGCCGGCGGCGCGGATGGGCGACATGGTGGCCTGGGCCGGGTGCGTCGCGCCGATCCCGAGCCCGACCGGCAAGATCATCCCGCCGTGCTCGCCGACCGTCATCATCGGCGGCTGACCTGACCGCGTGCTGAGCTCGCACCTCGAGCGGCTCGGGCTGGTGTGCCCGACCTGCCGCGCCTTCGGCCGCCCGGCGCCGCGCCTGGGCGTCGGCACCCTGATCCACGTCGAGCCCGGCCCGGGCGGCGATGACGACCTGATCGAGGGCGTGCTGGTGTGCCCCGGGTGCCTGCGCGAGCACCCGATCCTCGATGGCGTGGTGGTCGCGGTCGCCGACGTCGCGAGCTGGATCGAGCACCAGGGCGACGCGATCTTACGGCGCCACGATCTATCGCCGTTCACCGAGAGCATGCTCGGCGACGCGCTGGGCCGCGGCGGCTCCTTCGACAAGGAGCGCCACGATCTGTCGACCTACGGTCAGGCCCAGTGGTCCGATCGCGCCGAGGCCGACCCGCTGCCGGCGGCCGGCCGCATGCCTGAGCTCCTGGCCACCGCGCTCGCGACCCTGCCGGCGCCACCGACCGGGCTCTGGCTCGACGCCGGCTGCGCGCTCGGCCGCGGCACCCTCGACCTGGCCGCGGCCGGCGCCGAGCTGGTGGTCGGCGTCGATCTCAACATGGCCATGCTGCGTCGGGCCGAGGTCGCGCGGCGCACCGGCGTGATGCGCTGGCCGCGCCGTCGGGTCGGCCAGGTCTTCGACCCCGGGGTCGCGCGCTGCGACGACCTGCCCCGCGATCGAGTGGCCTTCGTGTGCGCCGACGTCGGGGTCTTGCCGCTGGTCGACGGCGCGGTCGCCGGCGCGCTGTCGCTCAACGTCCTCGACTGCGTGCCGTCGCCGGTCGCCCACCTGTGCGAGCTCGGGCGGGTGGTCGGCGACGGCGGCGCGGTGCTCTTGTCGACGCCCTACGACTGGGCGACCAACGCCGCGACCATGGAGCACTGGCTGGGCGGCCACTCGCAGCGCGGCGAGCAGCGCGGCGCCAGCGAGCCCGAGCTGCGCCGGCTCTTGTCGCCCGAGCGCGCCGCCGGCATCGACACCGGCCTGACGATCGCCGCCGAGCGCGACGACGTGCCGTGGCTCCTGACGCTGAACGCCCGCTCGGTGATGCACTACCGGCTGCACCTGCTGCGGCTGGCGCGCACCGCTCGCGCCGCATGATCGCGGCCTGACCGCGGCCTGACCGCGGCGGCCGGTCAGCCGGCGGCGGCCAGGGCGTCGACGTGGTCGTAGGCGCCGTGGGCCTCGTCAGCCGGGAGCTCGCCGGTCCGGGCCTGGTACATCCGCCGGCGCAGCGCGGTGAAGCGATCGTAGTACTCGGCGATGTCGTCGGCCGACAGGTCGGGCAGGGAGAGGATCGACTCCCGGTGGTTGGCCGGGCGGGTCAGGTAGTCGGGCGGCAGGTAGCCGCGCTCCTTGCACACCCGGAACAGCGCGGTGCCCGGGTAGGGGTAGAAGACGAAGTAGCCAAAATCGTGTACACCGAGCTCTTCGGCGAGATCGAGCGTCTGCTGTAGATCGTCGCGCGTCTCGCCGGGCAGGCCGAGCATGAAGTTGCAGGTCAGGAGGATCCCGGCCTCGCGGGTCCAGCGGAACACGTCCTTGAAGCGCTGGTTGGTGACCTGGCGATCCATGATCTCGCGCCGGACTCGCTCGCTGCCGCTCTCGACGCCGTAGGTGATCATCTGGCAGCCGGCGGCGGCGAGCTGGTGCAGCATCTTCTCGTTCACGGTCTCGACCCGGGCGTGGAGCGAGAACGGCGCGCCCAGCTCCTCGCCGTAGCGGCGGCAGAACTCGCGCACCCAGCCGTGGTTGATCGTGAAGGTGTCGTCGAGAAAGATCACGTAGCCGAGGCGGCCGTCGGCGCGCAGCTCGTGCAGCTCGGCCAGGACGTTGTCGTGGCTGCGCCGCCGCCCGTACTCGCCGGCCCCGGCCTCGTCGTAGAGCTGGTTGTACATCCGGGCCGCGCAGTAGGTGCACGGGAACGGGCAGCCGCGCTGGGTGCACATGTGCACCGTGCCGCGCGGCTCGTCGAGGACGTCGCGGGCCGCGAACGGCATGCGGTCGAGGGGCTCGAAGGGCGGCCGCAGCCCGGGCCGCGGCCGATCGCGCTTCCACAGGTTGGCGATGCGCCAGGTCGGCCGGCCGGCCTCGAGGGCGGTCACCAGCTCGAGGAGCGCCTCCTCGCCCTCGCCCAGGCAGGCGTAGTCGAAGCCGGGGCTGGCCAGGACCTGCTCGGGGGCGAAGGTCGGGTGCAGGCCGCCGGCCACCACCGGCACCGTCGCCAGGTCGGGCTCCGACCGCAGCCGCGCCACCAGGTGGGCGCCGCGCAGCCACTGCCGGGTGGTCAGCGAGAACCCGAGCAGCTCGGGGCCGGCCGCCCGCACCGCCGCCACCACCTCGTCGTCGGACATCGCCACCGTCGCGCGCACGAAGCCGACCTCGTGGCCGTGCTGCCGCAGATACGCGGCGAGGAACCCCGGCCCGATCGAGGCCACCGACCAGCTCCGCTCGGTGTCGACCTCGACGAAGACGACGCGCATGGCGACAGTGTATCAGCCGACCGCGACCGCGAGGAGATCGTCCTCGAGGGCCTGGCCGTCGGTCCGCGGCGCGACCGCGCTGCGCGGGTGGGGGGCGTGGCGCGGCGCCCAGCGCGCGCTCGGCGCGACCAACGACAGCGCCCAGGCCCGGCGCGGCCGATCGGTGCGGTTGCCCGGCGAGCGATGCAGCACCAGGGTGTCGTGGGCGACCGCGCTGCCGGCCGGCGTCGGCGCTGCGACGCCGGGCCCGGCGACCTCGATCGGCGGCAGCGCCGCCCGCGGATCGTCGTCGGCCCAGAGGCCCCAAGCCGCCCGCAGCTCACCCACCCGATGCGTGCCGTAGGCGTAGTAGATGCAACCGTTGGCCGGCCCGCAGTCGTCGAGGGCGATCCACAACGTGCAGCCGTCGGGGCGATCGAGGGGCAGGTACGAGTAGTCCTGGTGCCAGGCCATGTCCTCGCCGCCCGGCGGCTTCCAGAGCAGGTGCTCATGGAACAGCACCAGCGCCGGGGCCCCGATCGCGCGGGCCGCGGCCTGCGCCACCGTCGGCACCAGCGCCGCCAGCGCCGGCGAGCGCCGCCAGCCGTCGTGGACGATCGTCGCGTAGGGCCCGGTGGTCCCCGACGGCAGGAGCTCGTCCATCGCCGCCCGGGCCATCGCCAGGCCGTCGGCGTCGAGGACCGGGCCCAGGGGCGCGACCCCGCTGGTCGCGAACTGCGCGCGCGGGTCGTCGCCGGGCGGGGGCCACGCGGTCACCCCGCCAGCGTACACCGGCTGTGGCATGATCGCCCGATGCGGGTCGTGGTCAGCCAGTTCGAGGGCATCGACGCCACGCCGGTCTTGCCGCTGGCCGCCGGCGTGCTGATCGCCACCGCCCGCGCCGATCCCGCGCTGGCCGGCCTCGAGCTGGGGATCGAGCTGGTGCGCCGGCCGATCGCCGCCGCGGTCGCGGCCTACGACCGCCCCGACGTCCTGGGCTTCGCGCTCTACCCGTGGAACGCGACCTACGCGCTGACCGTCGCCGCCGCCGCCCGCGCGGCGCATCCCGGGGCGCTGATCGTCGCCGGTGGTCCGTCGGTGCCACGCCGGCCGGCGCAGGCCGAGGCCTTCCTGGCCGCCCACCCCGCGGTCGACGTCCTGGTCTTCGCCGAGGGCGAGCTGGCGTTTCGCGATCTGCTGCGGGCCCATCGCGCCGGCCAGCCGTTCGACGACCTCGCCGGCCTGGCGTTTCGTCGCCACGGCCAGGTCGTGGTGACCGCGCCGCCGGTCCGCGTCCTCGACCTCGCGGCCACCGGCTCGCCGTTCCTCGACGGCACGTTCGACGCGCTGTGGGCCCGCCACCGCGAGCGCTTCGCGATGGCGCTCCTCGAGACCAACCGCGGCTGCCCGTTCTCGTGCACGTTCTGCGACTGGTCGCTGACCAAGAAGATCGTCGAGTACCCGCGGGCCCGCGTCGACGCCGAGCTGGCCTGGGTGGTCGATCACGGCCTCAGCCACGTCATGCTGGCCGACGCCAACTTCGGGATCCGCCCGCGCGATCTCGAGCTGGCGCGGGCCGTCGCCGGCCATCGCGCCCGCACCGGTCGGCCGACCAGCTTCTACTTCTACCTGACCAAGAACGATCACGCGCGCAACCTCGCGACCCTCGATATCCTCCACGGCGCCGGCATCGCCACCTGGGTCGGCCTCGCGGTGCAGGACTTCGATCCCGCGGTCCTGGCCGCGGTCGAGCGCGACAACATCCAGACCGCCGAGGCCGGCGCGCTGCGCGACCTGTGCGGCGCCCGCGGCATCCCGACCTACAACGAGCTGATCCTCGGCCTGCCCGAGCAGACCGCGTCATCGTTCCTCGCCACCCTGGCCGAGGCGACGCCGCCGTGGCCGCGCCACGACTTCGTCCTGTTCCTGTGCCGACTGATCGACAACGCCGAGCTGGGCTCGCCAGCGTCGCGGGCGCGCCATGGCCTCATCACCCGGCGCTGTCAGTGGCTGGCCAGCGACGGGCGCGACGCGATCGTCGACGAGGTGCAGGAGGTGGTGGTCGGCACCCGCGACCTGCCGATCGCGGCCTGGCGCCAGGCCTACCGCGCCGGGTTCCTGACCGCCGCGCTCTACAACCTGCGGCTGGCCCGGGTGCTGCTCCACGCCGGCGAGGCCGCGGGCGCATCGCGGGTCGCGCTCCTGGGCGCCCTGGTCGACGCCCTGGCCGCGGCGCCGCCGGCCTCGGTCTACGGCGAGCTCTCGACGATCCTCGATCGCTACGCCGACGCCATCCTCGCCGAGGGGCCGCTGGTCCTGCCGGGCCCGGACGGCGGTCGCCTCGCGGTCGACGACGCCCTGGCCTGGGCGGCGCTGGCCCGCTACCCGGCGTTTCTCGAGGAGACCGCGGCGGCGCTCCGCGGCGTGATCGCGCCCGGCCCGCGCGCGCTCGCGATCCTGACCGAGGCGGTGCGCTACCAGGCGCTGATCACGCCGCGGCCCGGTGCGGCCGCCGCGATCACCAGCGAGCTGACCCATGACTGGCCGAGCTACCTGGCGGCCGGCGCGATCGGCGACGGTCCGCCGGCGCGGGCGACGGTGGTCACCTTCACGCCGCCGACCTACGCCGCGATCGATGACCTGGTCGCGTTCACGACGACCCACCTCGCGGTCGTTCGGACCCGGCTGGCGGTCGGCGAGGTGACGGCGCACCCGACCCGCGGCGGCCCGGTGCGCCCGCGGCCGCTCATGGTCCTGCCGGCCGGTGGGTGATCGCCGCCCCGGCTCGACGGGCCATCGGGTCCGCCGCGACCCACGGACCCTCGCCGCGCCGCGCTGGCCGCGGTCGCGGGTCGGCCCGCGGCTTGCTCTCGCCTCCCGCATGCATCGCCTCGCTGCCCTGATCCTCCTCGCCGCGGCCCTCGGCTGCGGCGGCAAGAAGTCCGACGACGCCAAGCCGGCCACCGAGCCGACCGCGGCCAAGCCGGTCGAGCCCGCGGCCAAGCCCGTCGAGCCGCCGCCGCCGCCGACCCCGGTGTACTCCCCCGAGACCGCCAAGGCCCTGGTCGCCGAGATGATCAAGTGCTCGAGCGACTACGGCTGCCAGGCTCTCGACACCCTGGTCGGCTTCGGCGCGCCCGCTGCTGCCGAGCTCCTGGCGTTGGCCGGCGACACCGCGGCGACCAAGGACGCGCGTGGGTTGGCGGCGGCGGCCTTGACCAAGCTCAAGGCCTCCGAGGCCGGGCCCAAGCTGGTCGAGATCGCCAACGCGATCGCTGACGATCGCCTGCTGCAGGGCGATCTCTACGAGGCGGCCGGCGCCTCCGGCGGCCAGGGGACGTTCGACGCTCTGATCGCCGAGTACGCCAAGGCCCGGGCGTCGTCCGACGACGATCGCGAGATCCCGCTGCGCCAGGGGCTCAAGGCCTTCCCGGCCCAGAGCGTGGCGTGGGCCAAGGACAACCTCCCGAAGGCGGCCAAAGACAACCAGGTGCCCGAGGCCGATCTGATCACCGACAGCGCCACCGCCGCCGATCTCCCGGTGGTCGTCGAGCTCCTGGCCGCGGCCAAGGATCCGATGGCGCGGCATCGCCTGGCGGCCAAGGCGATCGAGCTCGGCGACACCAGCCACTTCGGCGTGTTCGTCGCCGGCCTGTCGTCCAAGGACGAGTACGATCGCTCCGACGCCGCTAACTTCCTCGAGAACGTCGCCGACAAGGCCCCGGCCGAGCTCAAGGACAAGCTGATCGAGCTGCTCGAGGCGGGCAAGGCCGGCGATCGCGGCGGCCTGACCTCGATGGGCTACGACGGCGCGCTCAAGAAGCTGCGCCCGTAGCGCCTGAGGCGCCCGAGGCGGGTCGCGCTCACGGGATCCCGAGGAGCTTGTGGGCCTGGAGCGACATCCGCCACGGCGGGTGATCGCGGCAGTACGCGACGCACGCCGCGGTGGTGGCCGCGCGATCGGGGCCGTCCTTGGGCTGGAGGAAGAAGTGGCGGAAGTCGAGGCCGAGGAGCGCCGCGGGGTCGAGGGCCGGCCCGGCGTCGGCCTGCGGGTACACCAGCTTGAGCTCGTCGCCGGTGGTCACCACCAGGGGCGCGCCGGCCTTGGGCGACACGCACACCCAGTCGATGCCGTCGGGGATCGGCTGGGTGCCGTTGGTCTCGATCGCGATCGTCACCTCGCGCGCGGCCAGCGCAGCGATGAGCGGCGGGTCGAGCTGGAGCAGCGGCTCGCCGCCGGTGCACACCGCGTAGGGCCGGCCCGGCCGCGGGCCCCAGGCCGCGACCACCCGGTCCGCCAGCTCGGCGGCCGCGAAGCGCCCTCCGCCCGGGCCGTCGGTGCCGACGAAGTCGGTGTCGCACCACGCGGCGCAGCCGCCGGCGCCGCGCCCGCGATCGGCGGCGCGCCCGCTCCACAGGTTGCAGCCGGTGAAGCGCACGAAGACCGCGGCGCGGCCGGCCTGCGCGCCCTCGCCCTGCAAGGTCACGAACAGCTCCTTGACCGCGTACATCAGCCGCGCCCCGCGCTCGGCGCCGGCGCGGTCGGCGCCTCGAGGTAGCGCAACACCAGGAGCGCGGCGTGGCGCTGCACCGCCCGCGCGCGCTCGGGCGGCAGCGCGATCGACGCGTGGATCAGCGCCTCGACCGACTCGACGATCACCAGCGCCGCGGTCGCGACGTCGTCGATGCGGTGCTGATCGGTGCGCGCGCGCAGCAGGTTCTCGACCACCGACTTCGCCCGGCACATCGTCGCGCCCAGCACCGCCCGGGCCGCCGGGTGACTGGCGTGGGCGACCAGGGCGCGGTGGAGCTCGGGATCGACGTGGTGGGCGGCGAACAGCGCGTCGATCACCGCCGGCAGGGCCTCGGCGAACGGCCGGCCGATCGCGGCGGTGGCGTGATGCGTGAAGACCGCCCACATCTCGGCGTCGTGGCGCTCGAGGAGCGCCACCAGGAGCGCCGCCTTGTTGGGGAAGTACTGGTACAGCGAGCCGACGCTGACCCCGGCGACCTCGGCGACTCGGTTGGTCGTCAGGTGGTCGTCGCCGTCGGTGCGGACCACCCGGGCGGCGGCGTCGAGGATCGCGGTCACCATCGCCTTCGAGCGGGCCTGGCGCGGCCGCTTGCGCCGGGTCGTCGCATCGTCGGGCCGGGCTGCCGGCGTGCGCCGCGCCGGGCGGGGCTCGGTCGCGACACGAGTGTTCGCTCGCATTCGCGCAGGGTGACGGGCGCGCCGCCCCTCGTCAAGGTCGGATGCGAGCCAGGGGCGTAGGGCGCGTCGTGGTGGGCCCGGAGCCGGCCGAGGACCGCTGCGATCGCGCGGGGTTGTCGGTCCGCGCCGGGCGGCGCGGCGGCGGCGCAACGCGAGCTGACAATGCGAGCTTTTGCTCGCATGTTGTCGGTATGCGCAACCCCCTCACCGCCGTCCGCCTCGCCCTCGCCGGTCTCCGCCTGGTCCGGGATCCCAACCGCCTGGAGCAGGCCATCGGCCTGGCCGACCGCCTGGGCGAGTCGCCGGCGTTCCTGCCGATCCTCGAGCACGTGCGGAGCCTGCCGGGAGGGCCAGCGGCCCTGGCCGACCGGCCCCGGGTCGCGATCGAGCTGCCGTACCTGCGGACCCTCGCGCCCGGGACCTTCGGCCGGGCCACCGCTGACTTCCTCGACGCCCGCCGCCTCGACCCCGCCGATCTGCCGCACCGCCCGGCCAGCGACGAGCTCGGCTGGCTGCGCGCCCACCTGTTCGAGACCCACGACCTGTGGCACGTCGTCACCGGCTTCGACACCGACGTCGCCGGCGAGGCCGGCCTGCAGGCGTTCTACCTGGCGCAGTTCCCGGCCCGGCTGGCGTCCCTCTTGCTGGCGCTCATCGGCCTCAACACCTTCCTCTACGCCTTCGACGATCGCGACCGGCGCATGGACGCGATCGCCCACGGCTGGCGCCTCGGCCGGCAGGCCCGGCCGTTCCTGGCGGTGCGCTGGGCCGAGCTGTGGGAGCGGCCCCTGGCCCAGGTCCAGGCGGAGCTCGGCCTGCCGAGCGCGGCGGTGGCGCCGGTCGCGCGCGCGGCGTGAGGGGAGGGTAGGCGGAGGCGGAGACGGAGACGGAGACCGAGTCCGAACCCGAGTCCGAGACCGAGACCGAGTCCGAGACCGAGGCCGAGACCGAGGCCGAGGCCGAGACCGAGTCCGAGTCCGAGGCCGAGACGGAGGCCGAGTCCGAGACCGAGGTCGAGAGCTAGCGCCGGAACAGGGCCGCGCCGGGGAACCGGGCGTCGTCGCCCAGCTCGTCGGCGATGCGCAGGAGCTGGTTGTACTTGGCGATGCGATCCGAGCGCGACGCCGAGCCGGTCTTGATCTGACCGGCGTTGGTCGCGACCGCCAGGTCGGCGATGAACGCGTCCTCGCTCTCGCCCGAGCGGTGCGAGATGATCGCGGTGTAGCGGCTGTGCTGGGCGGTGCGGACCGCGTCGAGGGTCTCGGACAGCGTGCCGATCTGGTTGACCTTGACCAGGATCGAGTTGGCGATGCCGGCGTCGATGCCGCGCTTGAGCCGCGCGGTCTGGGTCACGAACAGATCGTCGCCGACGAGCTGGACCTTGCCGCCCAGGCGGTCGGTCAGGGCCTTCCACCCGGCCCAGTCGTCCTGATCGAGGCCGTCCTCGATCGACACCAGCGGGTACTTGCCGGCCCAGGTCGCGTACAGCTCGACCATGTCGGCGGCGGTGCGATCGGCGCCCTCGTAGTGGTAGACGCCCTTGGCCTTGTCGAAGAACTCCGACGCGGCGACGTCGAGCGCGCACGCGATCTGCTCGCCGGGACGGTAGCCGGCGCGCTCGATCGCCTCGAGGATCGTGGTCAGCGCCTGGTCGGCGGTGGCCATGGCCGGCGCGAAGCCGCCCTCGTCACCGACGTTGGTGGCCAGGCCCTTGTGCTTGAGGATCGCCTTCAGGTGATGGAACACCTCGACCCCGGCGCGCAGGGCCTCGTCGAACCGCTCGAAGCCGATCGGCGCGATCATGAACTCCTGGATGTCCAGGGCGTTGTCGGCGTGCGCGCCGCCATTCACGATGTTCATGAGCGGCACCGGCAGGGTCAGGGCCCCGACGCCGCCGAGGTAGCGGTACAGCGGCAGCTCGTGGGCGCTGGCCGCGGCCCGGGCGCACGCCATCGACACCGCGAGGATCGCGTTGGCGCCGAGGTTGCTCTTGGTGGCGGTGCCGTCGAGCTCGATCAGCGCGGCGTCGATCGCGGCCTGGTCGGCGGCGTCGGCGCCGATCAGCTCCGGGCCGATCTGGTCGACGATGTTGGCGACCGCCTTGGTGACGCCCTTGCCCAGGAACCGGGCCTTGTCGCCGTCGCGCAGCTCGAGCGCCTCGTGCTCACCGGTCGACGCGCCCGACGGCACGATCGCGCGCCCGAGGGCGCCGTTGTCGAGGCCGACCTCGGCCTCGACGGTGGGGTTGCCGCGCGAATCGAGGACCTCGCGGGCGTGGATCCAGACGATGTCGGTCATGGCGCGGACCCTACACGAGCGATCGGGCGCTTGTCTCGCCCGGGTCGTCGCCGCGCCGGGCCGCGCCATGCTAAAAGCCGCGCATGCGTCGGGCCCTCATCCTCGCGCTGCTGGCGCTGGCCGCGTGCGGCGGCGGCGGTGGCGGCGGTCGTGCGCGCCCGACCACCCCCGGAGTGATCGATCCCTTCGAGGCGGTGTTCCGCGCGGTCGAGCAGTGGCGGCAGGGCTGGGAGGTGCGCAGCATGGACGCCCTGGCGCCGCTGTACCGCCACGACGATCACACGGTGATCGTCCACCAGGGGCTGCCCCAGGTCGGCTGGCCGGCGGCCGAGACCTTCCTGCGCCAGGCGGTCGACGGCGCTCGCGACGTCCACCTGACCCTCGAGGACGGCCGGGTCACCGCGCTGGGCAACGACGGCGCGACCTACGCCGCCCGGCTGCGCCGCGAGATCGGCGACGGCATCGTCACCGTCAGCGACAGCGGGTTCTTGACGCTGACCTTCGCCCGCACCGGCACGGCGTGGGAGATCGTCGCCGAGCACTACTCCTACCGGGCCGGGCCATGAGCGAGCGCGAGCTCGGCGTCGCGCTCCTGGGCCTGGGCCACGTCGGCGCCGGCGTGGTCAAGCTCCTCGAGGACAACGCCGCGGCGATCGGCGCGCGCTTGGGCGGCCGGCTGGTGGTGCGGGCGATCGCGGTCCGCGAGCCGGTCGGCAAGAAGCGCCTGGTCGACGTCGATCCCGCGCTCCTCACCGCCGACGTCCACGCCGCGATCGACCGGCCCGACGTCGACATCGTGTGCGAGCTGATGGGCGGCGACGGCCTGGCCAAGGACGCGGTGATGGCGGCGATCGCCGCGGGCAAACACGTCGTCACCGCCAACAAGCTGCTCCTGGCCCGCCATGGCACCGAGGTGTTCGCCGCCGCCGAGCGCCACGGCGTGGACGTCTACTACGAGGCCGCGGTGTGCGGCGGCGTGCCGATCATCCGGGTCCTGCGCGAGGGCCTGGCCTCGGATCGGGTCACCCAGCTCCACGGCATCGTCAACGGCACGTCGAACTTCATCCTCACGACGATGGCCCGCGATGGCCGGGCCTTCGCCGACGCCCTGGCCGAGGCCCAGCGCCTGGGCTACGCCGAGGCCGACCCCAGCCTCGACGTCGGCGGTGGCGACGCCGCCCACAAGCTGGCGATCTTGTGCGGCCTGTGTTTCGGCGCCACCGTCGACGCTGACGCGATCCCGTGCGACTCGATCGCGGCGCTCGACCCGACCGACTTCGCCTACGCCGCCAAGTTCGGCTACGTCATCCGGCCCCTGGTGATCGGCCGCGATCATCCGACCGGCGTCGAGGCGCGAGTCCACCCGGCGCTGGTGCCGGCGCGCTGGCTCCTGGCCGACGTCACCGGGGCCAAGAACGCGGTCTACGTCGAGAGCTACGCGCTCGGGCCGTCGATGTACTACGGCGCCGGCGCCGGCATGATGCCGACCGCGATGGCCGTGGTGAGCGATCTGATCGAGATCGGCCGCAACCTGCGGGCCCAGCTCACCGGCGTCGGGCCGACCCGTCGGCAGCGGGCCCTGGCGCCGCGGCCGCTCCTGCCCATGGCCGAGATCCGGTCGCGCTATTTCCTGCGCTTCTCGGTCGCCGATCGCCCGGGCGTCCTCGGCCAGCTCACCACGATCCTCGGCGCCCACGACGTGTCGATCGAGCAGGTCGTGCAAGAGGCGCCCGGCGACGGCGCCGCGCCGGCCCAGGTCTTCGTCGTCACCCACGAGGCCCGCGAGGGCGACGTCGCCGCCGCCCTGGCCGGCATCGGCGCCCTGCCGGTGACCCTGGCGCCGCCGCGCCTGATCCGGATCGCCGCGTGATCGCCTCTCAGCGGGTCATCTTCGGCGACACCGACCAGATGGGGGTCGTGTACTACGCCAACTACCTGCGGTACTTCGAGGGCGCGCGCGCCGAGTACTGGCGGGCCCAGGGGCGCAGCTACCAGGACCTCACCGACCTCGGGGTCGCGCTGCCGGTGATCGAGGCCCACTGCCGCTACCGCAAGAGCGCGCGCTACGAGGACCTGCTCGCGATCGAGGTCGAGGTCACCGAGCTGCGGGCGGCGTCATTGACGTTCGGCTACGTGGTCCGCCGCGACCGGGAGCTCATCGCCGACGGCTGGACCCGCCACGCGGTGATCGGCCCGACCGGCCGACCGCGGGCCTTGCCCGACGAGCTGCGCGCGCTCCTGCCGGTGCGGCCGTTGACCGCAGGCTGAGCGCGGGCCGAGCCCGCGCGACGACCGACGCGCGGACCGTCGCGCGCCGGCCCCAGGCGATTGCCTGGCCGGCGTCGCCCGTGGTCTAGTCGCAGGCGATGAACGATCGCAACCTGGCCCTGGAAGTCGTTCGGATCACGGAGGCGGCGGCCCTGGCGTCGGCCCGGCTCATGGGCCGCGGCGATCGCAAGCTGGCCGATCACGTCGCGGTCGAGGCCATGCGCCGCGCCTTCGACACCATCGACATCCGCGGCACCGTGGTGATCGGCGAAGGCGAGCGCGACGAGGCGCCGATGCTGTACATCGGCGAGAAGGTCGGCGCCGGCTGGCTCGACAACGACGCCGACTCGCCGCGGGTCGACATCGCGGTCGATCCGCTCGAGGGCACGAACCTGTGCGCGACCGGCGCCCCCGACGCGATCAGCGTCATCGCGATCGCCGACGACGGCCAGTTCCTGAACGCGCCGGACACGTACATGCAGAAGATCGCGGTCGGCCCGGCGTGCCGCGGCCAGATCGATCTGCGCGAGTCGCCGACGTGGAACCTGCGCCGCATCGCCGCCGCCAAGGGGAAGCAGATCGAGGAGGTCACCGCGGTGATCCTCGATCGCGATCGCCACAGCGAGCTGATCGCCGAGGTCCGGGCCGCCGGCGCCCGCATCCGCCTGATCGGCGACGGCGACGTCTCGGGCGCGGTCATGACCGCCAACAACGAGTCGGGCATCGACGTCTTGTTCGGCACCGGCGGCGCGCCCGAGGGGGTGATCGCGGCGGCGGCGCTGCGCTGCCTGGGTGGCGAGCTGCAGGGCCGGCTCAAGTTCCGCAGCGACGACGAGCGGGCCCGCGCGGTGCGGATGGGGGTCAAGGCCGAGGACCACATCTACACCACCGAAGAGCTGGCCCAGGGCCACGTCATGTTCGCCGCCACCGGCGTGACCCAGGGCTACCTGCTCGACGGCGTGACCTTCACCGGCGGCGGGGCGACCACCCAGTCGATCGTGATGCGCTCGAAGTCGGGCACGGTCCGCCGCATCCACGCCACCCATCGCTTCGACACCAAGCCGGCCTACTTCGCGGCCGGCGGCCAGAGCTGAGCGGGGCGAGGCGGCGGAGCGGGGCAGGGGCAGGGGCAGAGCGGTCGATCGGTCACGGCAGGTTGAACGACAGCTTGACGGTCTGGCCCGGGCGCACCAAGACGGTGCGCCGGCTGCTGCCGCGGGTCGGGTTGGTGAACGTGAGGACGTGGGTCCCGGCCGGGACCTCGATGCGCGCGAAGGGGGTCTCGCCCAGGCGGCGGTTGCCGAGCATCACGACCGAGTACGGGTTGGTGCGCACCGTCAGGTAGCCGACCTCGGCTGGCGGCCGCGGCGTCGTCGATGGGCGCCGCTCGAGGGCGAGCTCGAGGGTGCGGTGCTCGCCGACGCCCAGCTCGACCGAGCGCTCGATCGGCGCGTAGCCGTCCCGGGTCACGACCACCGTGGCCGGGCCGACCGGCACCGTCAGGATCGCCGGGCTGGTGACCGGATCGTGGCCGGTGACCTTCAGCTTGGCGCCGCTCGGGCGGGTGATGATCTCGAGCGTGGCGGTCGGCGCGTCGGGCGGCGACGTGGCGCTGGCGTCGGGGGCGCCGGCGTCGACCGGCAGCGGCAGGGCGATCGCGATCGGCGCGGCGGCGTCGGGGCCACGGGCGATCGCCGGGGTGTCGGTCGCGCCCGCCGGGCCGTCGCCGCCGGCGCGCACGATCGCGAAGGCGATCGCGGCGGCCACCGCGATCAAGCCGAGCACCAGCGGGATCCACACGCCGCGGCGGGCCGGCAAGACGTGGTGCATCTCCTCGGGCTGGTGCTGACGGGTCGGCGCGTCGAGGGGCTCGTCGTCGTCGAGGTGGGTCGGCGGGCGCGCCGAGCGCGGCAGCGGCGGCGGCGTGGTCCGGCGCGTCGGTGGGCGCGGTGGTGGGCGCGGGGTCACGGCCTCGAGGGCGGCGCCCGACATCGTGATCGCGACCTCGGAGGTCCCCAGCGCCGGCGGCGCGTCGGTGACCTGGACCGGCGCGGTGCCGGTGCGCGGCGCCAGCGGGCGCGCCGCCGCGGTCCCCAGCGGCAGCGCCGCCGGCGGGGGCGTGGTGCGGCGCTCGGGGCGCGTCGAGCCGGCCCGGGTCACCTCGGGCGTCGGCGCCGCGGCCGCGCGGGGGAACCGCTGGCGGATCCAGTCGGCGAGCTGGGTCTGGGTCGCCAGCTCGGGGGCGCTCTTCAGGTAGGCCTCGAGGGCGACCTGGAGCTGGGCCGCGGTCGCGCGCTCGTCTCGGCGCTGCGCCATCGCCCACTCGATGGCCTGGGCCAGCGCCGGGGGCGTGTGGGGCGCGGCCTTGGCGATCGGCGTCCAGCGGCCGTCGCGGATGACCTTCATCGCCTCGACGACGTCGCCGCGATCGACGATCGTGCGGCCGGCCAGGAGCTCCCACAGGCACACCCCGAGGGAGAACACGTCGGACCGTCCGTCGAGGGGACGGCCGACGGTCTGCTCGGGGGACATGTACGCGTACTTGCCCTTGACCACCCCGGGCTGGGTCTCGTCGGCCTTGCTGGCGGCCTTGGCGATGCCGAAGTCGACCAGCTTGGTCACGCCGTCGTACGACACCATCAGGTTGTGGGGCGAGACGTCGCGGTGGACGAGCCCGAGCGGCGTGCCGTCGGCGTCCTCGAGGCGATGGGCGTAGGCCAGGGCGCCGGCGGCGTCGGCGCCGACCCGCGCGACCAGGGCTGGCGGCAGGCGATCGGTCATCACCTCGGTCATGAGCTGGCCGGCGTGGACGCCGTCGACGTACTCCATCGCGATGAAGAAGTCGCCGTCGACCTGCCCGAGCTCGTAGATGTGGACGATGTTCGGGTGGGTCAAGCGCGCGGCCAGCCGCGCCTCCGACAGGAACATCTTCACGAAGTCGGGCGCCTCGGCCAGGTGCGGGAGGATGCGCTTGACCGCGACCCGCCGATCGAAGCCCTCGGGACCGCGCTGGCGCGCCAGGAACACCTCGGCCATCCCGCCGCGGGCGAGGCGCTTGCCCAGCGTGAAGTGTCCGAACTTGATCCCGGCGGGGGCCGACACGGTCTCCTCCAAAATGCCGGGTGCGACCGCCCGTGTGCAAGGCCCCGGGGGCAAGGCCTGGCCCCGGCCGTCGTGCGAGTGCCCACGACTGGTTGCACCCGCGATCGCCACCCGGAGGTCGCCGATCTGCTGGCCGGTGCCGCCCCGGCCGGTGCAATAATGGTCGCCATGTCTCCGCGCTCGGCGGTCCTCGCCGTCCTCGTCGCCGCCACCGGCCTGGCCCAGGCCGCGCCCGCCGATCCTGCTGTCATCATCGACGACGATCCGGCGGCGATCCCCGAGCGCTGGCGCACCGGCGTCGCCCTCGGCGCCGATCGGTCCGGCGATCTGCGCAGGGCGGCGCGCGCGATCCTCGACGCCGCCGCGGTCGCGCCCGAGCGCGCGCTCACCCTCGCCGACGCCGCCGCCCTGGGCGCGCCGGTATCCGCGGCCTTCGAGCCGCCGCCGACCATCCGGGTCTGGCGCCGCGGCCTCGACGGCTCGACGTCGTCGTGCGCGGGGCGGGTCGACGTCCTGCCCTTCGAGCGCTACGTCCGCGGCGTCTTGCCGCACGAGTGGATCCGCTCGTGGAACGCCGAGTCGCTCAAGGCCGGCGCGGTGGCGATCCGCACCTACGCCGCGTACTGGGTCGGGGCCGGCGGCAAGTACGAGTGCGCCGATCTCGACGACACCACCGCGTCGCAGGTGTACCGCGACGCGGTCTACCCCGAGAGCGACGCCGCGGTCCTCGCCACCGCCGGCGTCTACGTGGTGCGCGACGACCAGCCGGTCCTCGCCGAGTACAGCGCCGAGAACGGCGATCCCACCGCGACCGGCGTCAGCGAGCCGCTGTGCGCCGGACGCACCGTCAACGGCCACGGCCGCGGCACCTGTCAGTGGGGCACCCAGCGCTGGGCCCAGGACGGCCAGACCTGGGACTGGATCGTCGCGCACTACTACCCGGGGGCGACCCTGGCGACCCCGCGACCGGCGCTGGCGGCCACGCTGACCGGCGCCGCGCCGACCTTCGCGATGGCGAGCGGCGACGAGATGGTGGTCTATCTCGAGTACGCCAACGACGGCAGCGCGACCTGGCGCCGCGACCAGATCTTCGTCGGCACCACCGGCCCGCGCGATCGCGCCAGCGCGTTCTGGAAGGCCGAGAACTGGCTCGATCCCGGGCGCCCGACCAGCGTCGACGCCGAGGTCGCGCCGGGCGCGGTCGGGCGGTTCACCTGGGCGATGGTGGCGCCCGAGGTCGATGAGCCCACGACCTTCGTCGAGACCTTCGGCCTGGTCACCGCCGACGGCGCGTGGTTCGGGCCGGCCGACGACGCGGTGGCCATGACCATCACGGTCACGCCGCGCGAGACGGTGGACGGGCGGCCGGAGCAGGGCGGATGCTCGGCGGGCGGCGGCGACGTCGGGCTGGTGGCGATGTCGCTGGCGGTCGCCTTGGCGGTCGCGAGCCGTCGACGGCGGCTGGCCGCGATCGCGGCTGCGGCGATCCTCGGCTGTGCCGGCCCCGACGCCCCCACGCCCGGGCCGCGGTACGGCGACGCCGTCGGCGGCCCGTCGGAGCTGGCCGCGGTGTTCCGTCAGGTCGCGTCGGAGTCTGGCGTGCCGGCCGAGGTGCTGGCGGCGCTCGCCTACCACGAGACCCGCCTGGCGATGATCGCGCCCGAGCCCGACCACGATCACGGCCCGGCGGCCTGGGGCGTGTTCGCGTTGACCGATCACGACGGTCCCCGTGGCGTGGCCCGCGCGGCCGCCCTGTCCGGCCTGGCGGTCGAGCAGGTGCGCACCGATCCGCTGGCCCACGTCCGGGCCGGCGCCGCCCTCCTGGCCGCCCACGCCGAGGGCCGCCCGACCACGCTGGCCGGCTGGCGGACCGCCCTCGCGCGGTTCGGTGGCGATGGCGTCGTCGGCGCCGCGCTAGCCGACGGCGTCCTCGCGACCGTGGCCCGCGGCGCCCGCGGCGTCGACGACGCCGGCCGCAGCCTGACGGTGACCGCCCGTCCGATGCCGGGCCTCGACGAGCCGCCGGCCACGCGGCCGGCCGCCCTCGGCTTCCCCGGCGCGCGCTGGGTCCCGGCGGTGGCCGGCAACTATCGGGTCGCCAACCGCGGCGCCGCCGACATCAACTACATCGTCGTCCACACCACCCAGGGCAGCTACAACGGCGCGATCAGCTGGTTCCAGAACCCGGCCGCCGAGGTCAGCGCCCACTACGTGATCCGGTCGTCCGACGGCGACCTGACCCAGATGGTCGACGACAAGGACATCGCGTACCACGACGCCTGCTTCAACACGAACTCGATCGGCATCGAGCACGAGGGCTTCGTCGCCGATCCGGGCCGCTGGTACACCGAGGCGATGTACATGAAGTCGGCGGCGGTGACCGCGTGGTTGTGCGACGCCTACGGCATCCCCAAGGATCGGATGCACATCTACGGACACGGGGACGCGCCCGACTGCTCGAGCCACACCGATCCCGGCCCGGGCTGGAACTGGGAGCACTACCTGGCGCTGGTCACCGGCAGCGGCGCGCCGACGCTGGGGGCCACCGCCGGCGCCCGCGAGTTCCCGACGACCATGACCAGCGGCGAGGAGGCGGTGGCCTACTTCGAGTTCGTCAACGACTCGTCGATCACCTGGGGCCTCGACGAGACCCGCCTGGGCACCGCCGAGCCGAGCGATCGCGCGTCGGCGTTCTTCGTCGATGGCAACTGGCTGTCGCCGACCCGCGCCACCGGCGCCGATCACTCGAACTACGGCCCGGGCGTGACCGGCCGCTTCACGTTCGCGATCCGCGCGCCCGAGGTCGATCGCCCGACCGCGTTCCGCGAGGCCTTCCAGCTCGTGCAGGAGGGCGTCGGCTGGTTCGGCCCGGTGGTCTACCTCGAGGTGATGGTCTCGCCGCGCGGCGGTGGTTCGGGCTCGGGCTCCGGCTCGGGCTCGGGGTCGGGCTCCGGCTCGGGGAACGACCCCGGGGGCCAGGCCGAGGGCGGGTGCGCGACCGGCGGTGGCGGTGGGTTCGGCCTCTGTGCCATCCTGGCCGCGCTTGCGTTCCGTCGCCGCCGCGCTCGCCGCTAGCTCGCTCGTCGCCGGCGCCGCCTGCGATGGCGCGGTCACGTTGACGATCGCCAGCGATCGCGCCGTGCCCGGCGAGCTCGACGGCTTCTGCGTCGGCGTCGCCGATCGCGATCTCGGCGGGGGACGCTTCGGGCGTCGCTACCGGCTGGCGCCGCCGCTCGACGGACTGCCCCAGACCCTGGCCCTCGAGCCGGGCGCCGCCGACGCCGCCTGGGCCTGGGCGGTCGGGACCCGGGCCGGGGTCCCGGTGGTCGACGGCGCGGTCGCGGTCGACTTCGCGCGCGACGTCGCCGTGCGGCTCGATCGGTGCCCGGCCGCGCGCGCGGGGGCGATCGAGCTGTCGACGGTCGCCGGGCCTGGCGGGGCCTTCGCGGTGGCGTCGCGGGGGCCCGGCGGCACCCTGGCGGTCGCGGTCGCCGCCGATCGCGCCGCGGTGGTCGATGTCCGCGGCGGCGCGCTCGTCCTCGAGGAGCTCCCCGGGGTCGGTGGCGATGCGGTCGTGGCCGCCGATCTCGACGGCGACTGCGCCGACGATCTGGCGGTCGCCCGCGGCGGGGTGGTCGAGCTGTGGTGGCGCGCCGGCCGCGGCTTCACCCGCGGCCCCGACCTGGCGGGGGCGGCCGCCGCCCTGGCGGCTGCCGACGTCGACGGCGACGGCGATCTCGACCTGGCGACTGGCGTCGGCGCGACCCTGACCCTGTGGCGCGGCGACGGCGTCGGCGGCTTCGCCGTGGCCGCCGGCGGCCTCGACCCGCGCGGCGCGGTGACCGCGGTGACCGCGCTCGCCTTCGGCGACCTCGACCGCGACGGCCACGCCGATCTGCTGGTCGGCCAGGGCGGCGGGCCGGTGGTTGCGCTCCTCGGCGATCCGGCCGGGGCCGGGGTCCTCACCGCCGCGCCGGGCGCGGTCCCGGCCACGCCGCGGACGGTCGCCGCGCTGACCCTGGGCGATCTCGACGGCGATGGCGCCGACGACGCGGTGGTCGCGGTCGCCGGCGCGCCGCCGCGGGTCCTCATCAACCGCGGCGGACGCCTCGAGGATCAGAGCTTCGTCCGGCTTCCGGACAACCTGGGCCCGGCGGTCGGCGTCGCGCTCGGCGACTGGAGCGGCGACTGCGCCGCAGATGTGATCGCCGCCGGGCCGACCTCGGCGGCGCTGGTCGGGGCGGACGGCGTCCTCGGCGCCGAGGCCACCTGGCCGGCCGCGACCGCGGCCCTGGCCCTCGATCTCGACGACGACGGCGCGGTCGATCGCCTGGTGGTCGGCCCCGACGGCGCGGCCTGGGGGCGGCGATGAGGGCGGTGGTCGCGCTGGTGGCGGTGGCGGTGCTGGCGCCCGGGGCCCACGCCGACGCGCCCGACGCGCGGGCCCGCGCCGCCCTGGCGTCGGGCGAGCGCCTGTTCGCCGACCAGGAGTATCGGCGCGCGATCAAGGTCCTCATCGGGGTGACCCGCGACGCCGCCGCCCCGCGCGCGCTGCGGGTCCGGGCCTGGGAGCTGATCGCCCTGGCCCGCTACATCGACGGCGATCTGGGCGGCGCCCGCGACGCCTTCGAGCGGCTGCTCGAGGCCGACCCCGGGTTTCAGCTCCGCGACACCTCGGGCTCGCCGCGCATCCGCCGGTTCTTCGATCAGGTCCGCGCCGAGGTCGTGCCGGCGGCGGCCGCCGCTGAGGTCGATCTGGAGCACGCGGCGCCGCGGGCCGCGACCGCCGGCGGCCGCGTCGAGCTCGAGGCCCGGGTGACCCGCGGTCTGCCCGAGGTCCGGGCGGTGGCGATCCTGTACCGCCGGCTGGGCGCCCTGCGCTACGACGAGCAGGTCGCGCGTCCGGTCGCCGACGATCGCTACCGCGCCACCGTCCGCCTGCCGGCGGCCCGCCGCGGCTACGTCCTCGAGTATTTCGTCGAGGCCCGCGGGCCGGCCGGCGCGGTCATCGCCCGGGTCGCCGGCCCCGACGCGCCGCTGTCGTTGCGGATCGATCCCGGCGGCGAGCGCGGTCGGCCCTGGTACGGCCGCTGGTACGTGATCGCCGGCGCGGCGGCGCTGGCCGCCGGGGCCACCGGCGCCGCGGTGTGGGTGGCGACCGACGGCGACGTCCCCGACGGCTCGCTGCCTCCGGGCCGGATCACCGTCACGCCGTGACCGGGGCCGGCGCGATGGCGCTTGACCGGCCCTGGCGCCCTCGGTAACAAGGCTCGACGGGGGCCACGCTCCCGGGGAGTCCACATGAAGAGCCTCGCTTGCCTCGCCAGCCTCGTCGTCGCCCTGGCCGCCTGTGGGGGCGGTGGCGACGGTCCGATCACCGTCATCGACGCCGCCAACAACGACGGCGGCGGCCTGGTCTGCGATCCGCTGGCCCCGGCCGGCGCCCAGGGCTGCGCCGCCAACGAGAAGTGCACCTGGATCCGGGTCCAGGGCACGTCGCCCAACATCCTCGGCAAGCTCGGCTGCGTCCGCGACGGCACCGTCGACGCCGGCGGCACGTGCAACTACGGCGCGATCGGCGAGAGCACCGGCTTCGACGACTGCCGCGCCGGCCTCATCTGCATCGGCGCCGGCCCCGGCGTGTGCCAGGACATCTGCGGCTTCGACGGCTCGGCCCGGTCGCAGTGCGAGGCCAACTTCGCCTGCACCCGCTACCGCAGCATCTTCACCAACAACGGCCAGGGCGAGGTCCCGCTCGCCGGCGCGTGCAACGCGACCTGCGATCCCCTGACCCAGACCCAGACCGGCAACGGTCAGCCCTGTGGCACCAACCGCGGCTGTTACCTCTTGTCGAGCCAGACCGAGACCACCGCGGTGTGCGTCAACGCCGGCACCCGTCGCCACGGCGAGGTCATCGATCCGCCGTCGGCCAACGCCTGCCTGCCGTTCCACGCGCCGCGGGTCGCCAACCCGGCCATGCCCGACGTCTTCGAGTGCGGCGCCCTGTGCGCGCCGGCCGACGTCACCGCCGGGGTCAACGTCGCCTCCGAGGGCGGCATCGACGACGGTTCGGGGATGCCCAAGACCTGCGAGGCCCTGGGCGCCTCGCCGCCCGACAGCCCGACCACCGGCGAGTCGTGCCGCTACTGGTACGCCCGCGAGCGCTTCACCACCGGCTCGCCGTTCTCCAACACCGTCGGCTGGTGCCTCAAGCACGTCCTCAACTGGCGCGACACCAACGGCGACATGACCGGCGACGCGCCGGTCCCGCGCTGCATCGACATCGAGGCCGGCGGCGACACCCTGCCGCCGGTCGGCGTCGCCGACGACGTCTCGTTCTGGTGCGTGCAGCGTCCGCCCAGCCTGTTCCAGCGCAGCCTGGCGCCGTCCAGCCTGGCGCCGGTCGGGTCCCACGACGACACGATGCTGTTCGATCCGTAGCGCCGCGCCCCACGAAGACGAAAAAGCGCGCGCTGCACGCAACCGCGTCGCACGGCGATCGATATCGCTCGGTGCGATGACGGTTCTAGCGCGAGAGTCCTATCCCCCCACCCAGTCAGGCCCCCACGGCCGCCGGGCCGCGGCGCGGGTCGCGGCGCTGCGTGACTTGTCGTCGGGCCTCGAGTACCCGCTGGCCGGCGACCGCCGCTACGTCCTCGGCAAGGGCGCGAGCTGCGACATCGTCGTGTCCGACCCGTGCGTGTCCCGGGTCCACTGCGTCCTCGAGCGTCAGGGCGACACCTGGTTCGTCCGCGACTCCGGGAGCCGCAACGGCACCTTCCTCAACCAGCGGCGCGTCGAGTGCGGCGAGATCACGCCGGGGACCGTGCTCGGGGTCGGCGCGACCCAGTTCGTCGCCCTCGGCCCGGCCGGCCAAGTCCGGGCCGGCTTCGAGCGCCTGATCGGGCGCGACCCGGCGCTCCTGGCCGCGATCGAGCTGGCCCGGCGCGCGGCCAGCGCCGACTGCAGCGTCCTCATCCTCGGCGAGACCGGCACCGGCAAGGATCTGGTGGCCCAGGCCATCCACGCCGCGTCGCGCCGCGCCACCGGCCGCTACCTCGCGCTCAACTGCGGCGCCATCCCCCACGAGCTCATCGGTTCGGAGCTGTTCGGCCACGAGCGCGGCGCCTTCACCGGCGCCACCGGCGAGCGCGACGGCGTCTTCGTCGCCGCCCACGGCGGCACGCTGTTTCTCGACGAGCTCGGCGAGCTGCCGACGGCCCAGCAGCCCCACCTCTTGCGCGCCCTCGAGACCCGCACCGTGCGCCGGGTCGGCGGCTCCGACGAGCAGCCCTTCGACGCCCGGGTCATCGCCGCCACCAACCGCGAGGTCGGCCTGGGCACCGAGCGCGGCGCGCTGCGGGTCGACCTGTACCACCGCCTGGCCACCGTCCTCATCCGCCTGCCGCCGCTGCGCAACCGGCCCGGTGATCTCGACGCCCTGGCCGGCGCCATGCTCGAGGAGCTCGGGCGCGAGCACGGTCCGCGGCGGCTGTCGGCGTCGGCGCGCCGCGCCCTGCGCGAACATCGCTGGCCGGGCAACGTCCGCGAGCTGCGCCAGGCCTTGACCCGCGCGGTGACGTTCTCCCTCGACGTGATCGATCCCGAGCACCTGTTCCCGACGCCGTGGGGCCAGCCGGCCGAGGCGGCCGAGTCGGGGGTGCCGTCGATCGGCGGCGAGCGACGGCCACCGCCGCCCGAGGCTGCGCTGGCCGAGGGGCCTGGACTCAGCCGCTACGACGCGATCGTCAAGGACGCGATGCGCGACGCCCTCGAGCGCCACGGTTCGATCCGCGGCGCCGCCGACTCCCTCGGCATGGCCAAGTCGACCTTCGCCGACCGCGCCCGCCGGCTCGGCCTGTCGCTCGGGGGCCGCCGGAAGTGAAGGCCGAGGCCGAGGCCGAGACCGAGGCCGAGGCCGAGGCCGAGTCCGAGTCCGAGGCCGAGACCGAGGCGGAGGCCGAGGCCGAGACCGAGACCGAGGCCGAGGCCGAGACCGAGGCCGAGACCGAGAGCGAGACCGAGGCCGACCGTCGCGCTCAGCGCGCGACCGCGGCCGCGCGGTGCCGCAGCACGTACTGCAGGATGCCGCCGTGGGCCAGGTACTCGGCCTCTTGCGGCGTGTCGACCCGGGCGATGACCGTGAAGGTCTTGTCGCCGGCGCGCACGGTCAGCCGCTTCTTGGGGGTGAGGCCGCCGGCGATGCCGACGACGGAGAACACCTCGGTGCCGTTCAGGCCCAGGCTGCCGGCGTCTTCACCGGGCTCGAACTCCGCCGGCAAGACGCCCATGCCGATCAGGTTCGAGCGATGGATCCGCTCGAAGCTCTTGGCGATCACGACCCGCACGCCGAGCAGCATCGTGCCCTTGGCCGCCCAGTCGCGCGAGCTGCCGGTGCCGTACTGCTCGCCGGCCAGGATCACCAGCGGGACCCGCTCGTCGGCGTAGCGCATCGCCGCGTCGTAGATCGCGAGCTGCTCGCCCGACGGCTGGTGGACCGTGACGCCGCCCTCGACGCCCGGCACCATCCGGTTCTTCAGGCGGATGTTGGCGAAGGTGCCGCGGACCATGACCTCGTGGTTGCCGCGGCGCGCGCCGTACTGGTTGTAGTCGGCCGGGGCCACGCCGTGGGCCGCCAGGTACTTCGCGGCCGGGCTGTTCTTGGCGATGTTGCCGGCCGGCGAGATGTGATCGGTGGTGACCGAGTCGCCGAGGATCGCGAGACAGCGCGCGCCCGCGACGTCGACCAGCGGCGCCGGGGTCGGCTGCAGGTCGTCGAAGAACGACGGCTTGCGGATGTAGGTCGAGGCGTCGTCCCACGCGAACGTCGCGCCGGTCGGCACCGGCAACGCGCGCCACTCGTCCGGGCCCTGATCGACCGCGGCGTAGCGCTCGGTGAACTGGCTGGGCGCCACCGCGCTGGCGACGACCGCCGCGACCTCCGCCGACGACGGCCACACGTCGGACAGCATCACCGGCTTGCCGTCGGCGTCGTGGCCGATCGGATCGGTGGCGAAGTCGATGTTCATGGTGCCGGCCAGGGCGTAGGCCACGACCAGGGGCGGCGACGCCAGGTAGTTGGCGCGGACCACCGGGTTGACCCGGCCCTCGAAGTTGCGGTTGCCGGACAGGACCGAGGTCACGACCAGGTCGCCATCCTTGACCGCGCGGGCCAGGTCGTCGTGGACTGGGCCGCTGTTGCCGATGCAGGTCGTGCAGCCGTAGCCGACGACGTGGAAGCCCAGGGCCTCGAGGTCGGGCAGGACCCCGGCGGCCTTGAAGTACTCGGTCACGACCTGGGAGCCGGGCGCCAGGCTGGTCTTGACCCACGGCTTGGTGGTGAGGCCACGGGCCCGGGCCTTCTGCGCGACCAGGCCGGCGGCCAGCATGACCGCCGGGTTCGAGGTGTTGGTGCAGCTCGTGATCGCGGCGATCACGACGTCGCCGTGGCCGAGGTCGAAGCTGCCGCGATCGGTGGACGCGGCGATCCGCTGACCGGCGACCGCCGGGGCCGCGCCACCGTCGGCCCAGGTCTGGAACTCGGCGGCCGGGGCGGCCTTGTCACCGAGGAGCGCGCCCAGGGCCTTGCGCCAGGCGGTGCGCGAGGTCGACAGCGGGATGCGATCCTGGGGCCGCGCCGGGCCGGCGATCGACGGCACGACCGTCGACAGATCGAGGGACAGCGAGTCGGCGAACCGCAGCTTGGCGGTCGGGTCGTGCCACAGCCAGTTCTCCTTGGCGTAGCGCTCGACCAGCTCGACCTGGTGCGGATCGCGGCCGGTGAACCGCAGGTAGTCGATCGTCACCTGATCGATCGGGAAGAAGCCCATGGTCGCGCCGTACTCGGGCGCCATGTTGGCGATGGTCGCGCGGTCGGGCAAGGACAGCGCGGCGATGCCGTCGCCGTAGAACTCGACGAACTTGTCGACCACGCCCTTCTTGCGCAGGAGCTGGGTGACGGTGAGCACCAGATCGGTCGCGGTCGCGCCCGGCGGGAGCTGGCCGCGCAGCTCGAACCCGACCACCTCGGGGATGAGCATCGCCATCGGCTGGCCGAGCATGACCGCCTCGGCCTCGATGCCGCCGACGCCCCAGCCCATGACGCCCAGGCCGTTGACCATCGTCGTGTGGGAGTCGGTGCCGACCAGCGAGTCGGGGAAGGCCACCGTGCGATCGCCGTCGGCGGCGGTCCACACCACCCCGGCCAGGTACTCGACGTTGACCTGGTGGACGATGCCGGTGCCGGGGGGCACGACCTTCATGTCGTCGAAGGCCTGCTGGCCCCAGCGCAGGAACACGTAGCGCTCGTGGTTGCGCGCGAACTCGAGCCCGACGTTCTTGCCGAACGCCTGAGGCGTGCCGTAGACGTCGACCTGGACCGAGTGATCGATCACCAGGTGGACCGGCTTGAGCGGGTTGATCTGATCGGGCGCCAGGCCGAGCTTGGCGAAGGCGTCGCGCATCGCCGCGAGGTCGCACACCGCCGGGACCCCGGTGAAGTCTTGCATCAAGACCCGGGCCGGGCGGAGCTGGACCTCGTGCTCGACCCGCTGGGTCGGGTTCCACCCGGCGACCGCCGCGATGTCCTCGCGCGAGACGGTCTTGCCGTCCTCGTGGCGCAGCAGGTTCTCGAGCAAGATGCGCAGCGAGTAGGGCAGGGTGGCGACGTCGCCGACGCCGGCCTTGGCGACGGCGTCCAGACGGTAGATGCGGTAGGTGCGCTCGCCGATGCGGAGATCCGCGGCGGCGCCGAAGCTGTCGACGGAAGTCATGGGGTCCTCGGGGGGTGCTCGGCCGCGGACCATACCACCGGCGGCGCGGCGCGCTCGCGCGCGGCCGACCGATCCGGCGCCGGGATCCTCATTCGGCTTCGAGGAGCAGCAGGTTGGCGTGGGGCGGCCGGCGCAGCGCCCGGTCGGAGGCCCGGGCGTCGGCCGCGGCGGCGGCGCGCAGGCCGGTCAGCGCTTCGCCCGGCAGCGCCGCGAGCTCGGCGCGCCAGGCCGCGGCGGTCGTCGGGTCGCCGGCCACGGTCGCGGCGCGGGCGCCCCACCGCAGGAGCTGACCGCGCCGGTAGGGCAGGGTCTCGACGGCGAGGCCGGCGGCGGCGCTGGCCTGCGCGGCCGACCAACGCCCTTGGCGCATCGCGGTCCAGGTCAGGGCCAGGCGCAGCGACGGATCCCCCGGGGCCAGGGCCACCGCCTCGGTCAGCGCCGCGGCGGTGGCGTCGGGATCGTGGGCGGTCTGCTCGAAGGCCATGGCGCGGGCCACGAGGTCGGCGGCCGGCGGGCGAGGCCGATGGGGTCCGGCGCTGGCGCTCACGCCCAGGTCGGGCGGCCGCGGCTGGTCGAGCTGCCACGCGCCGGGGGCGCCGTCCCAGTCGACGTCGAGCGTGATCCAGGCGCCGTCGCCGACCGGGGCCGCCGCCGCGCCCAGGTGCAGGCGACCGCGGGCCGGCTCGACCACGACGCTGTGGACCTGGCACGGCTGCGCGATCACGCCGCCCAGGTGGCGCTCGACGGTCGGCGCGTCGGGGTCGCGGCGGTCGGTCAACATCGCGACCAGCTCGTCGACGGTCGCGCCGCCGCGGTGCGCGGCCGCGGCGATCAGCTCGCGCAGCCGGGCCTCGCGGCGATCGGAGTGCAGCGCCCACGCCGGGGTCGCGGTGAGCTCGCCGTCGGCCATCGCCGGATCGCGGTAGCGGTTGGCGACGATCAGGTGGTCGGCGCCGGGCGGCGGCGCCACCACCGCGACGCGGTCGGCGTGGACCTCGAGGGCGATCGCGCGGCCCTCGCGCCACGATGACACCGCGACGCCCCAGGTCGACGCGGACGGGAGCGCGCGGGCCAGGCGCTCGGCGTCGGCCAAGGTCTCGGCGCCGGCCGCGAGCTGATGGATCAGATCGACCACGGTGGCGCCGCGCCACCCGATCGCGCGATGGAAGCGGGTGTGGCTCGTGAACACCAGGCCGGCCTGGTTCCACACCGTGACCACCGGCGTGTCGCCGCCGCGGGTCGTGACGAAGGCGTAGGGCTGACCGCCCTCGGGGTGGCAGATCACCACCGCCGGCGCGGCGTCCCACACGCCGATGCCCGGGAAGTCGAAGTTGCGGGCGTGGCGCAAGACGCCGTCGGCCGACCGGCTGCCCCACACGACCGCGGTCGAGCACGCCGGCTGCGCGGCGGCCAGGCCGACGGCGCGCGCCGGCGCCGCGAACGGGCCCAACCCGACCCGCGCGGCGAGCCCGACGGCGTTCTGGAACAGATCCATGACCGCGAGGTAGCGCGACCAGGCCGGCGGATGACCGAGCGCGGCGAGGAAGGCCCGGCTGCGCGCCACCAGCGGACGGGGCCGGGCGGCCTCGAGGCGCGCCAGCCCGACCTCGGCGGCGCCGCCGACCACCGCGCGAGCCAGGCCGCGCAACGCGGCCGGCGCCTCGCCGGCCAGGAGGTCGGCCGGCATCCGCCGGTAGTGCGTGATGGCGGCGTCGGCGCCGCCGCTCGCGGCCAGGAGCTGACCATGGGCGTGGCCCATCTCATCCTGGCGTCCGGCGACGCGGGCGATCCACAGCGGGCGAGGCGAGGCGATCATGGGCGCGGGCTCCTTGGGCGGGGTGCGGGACGTCGGCGCGGGCGCGGGCTGGCGGTCGGCCGCGGCGCCGCGGTCACGATCAGCGGCGCCAGCACGCGCCGCCACAGCTCCTCGACGGTCGCGGCCTCGGCGCCGCCGCGGGTGATCGACTGCACGATCGTGCCGTCGAGGACGGTGAGGACGAGATCGACGATGGCCTCGGGCTCACAGCGCGCGACCTCGCCGCGCTCGATCCCGGCGCGGACCCGGGCCACCAGATCGGCGCGCAGGATCGCGCCGGCGGCGCGGCCGCGGGCCAAGAGCACCTCGGGGTCGGTGTCGCCGGCGGCCCAGAGCTGGAACAAGAGGATCACCAGATCGCGCCGCTCGCGCTGGTAGGCCACGGTGGCGCGAGCCAGCTCGCCGAGCGCCACGATCGGGTGATCGATCGTGGCCAGGCGCGCGGCGATGTGGGCGGCGTAGCCGCGGTAGACCTCCTCGACGGCGGCCAGGAGCAAGCCCGACAGGTCGCGGAAGTAGAAGTAGAGCGTCGGTCGCTTGACCCCGAGCGCGGTCGCGAGCTCGCTCATCGTCGTGCGGCCGACGCCGCGAACCCGCAGGACCTCGAGGGCCTGGGTGACCAGGGCGGTGCGGCGGGCGGCGTCGAAGCGGCGGGCCATAAGCTGACAGGTTGTCAGTCTATGGATTGTCTGACAGGGTGTCAAGGAACGCGGCAACCTGCGGCAGGTCGGGTCGGCGAGGAAGGATCGGCGACGGCGTCCCGTAGATGGAGCGAGGGCGGACCTCCGCCGACCGCGGTCCGCGCCGGGCGCGCGCTCCGGCCTTGGGGATCCGGAATTCTCCGGCCCCATCCGTTCCTCTGCAAACCGGTTCGTGTAACCTCGCTTTCGTCCCATGGCCGAGTCGCGGCGTCGCTCTTCCGATGACGATGTGGTCCTGCAAGGTCCAGAGGACCAGCGCATCCGGATCCCGATCGTGCACACCCCGACGGTGTGCGCCGGCGCGGCGACGGCGTACCTGTTGCGGAGGATCTGCTTCCGGGCCGGGGCCTACGCGCCGGGCATCCAGGAGTACGTGTTCTTCGAGCTGTCGAACTACGGCGTCGCCGGCGACTCGATCGACGCGGTCCAGCGCTGGTTCGGCTCGCGGCTGTCGGACCTGCAGGAGCTCGGCTACCGCCTGAACGCGCGCCGGGTCGGCGAGCCCACCCCGACGGTGCTCGACTGGGTCAAGGAGGGCCGTGGCTTCCGCGGCGCGATCCTGCCGACCAACTACCTGAAGATCCACCCCGAGGAGACCTCGTCGATCGACCACGCGGTCGCGATCGCCGTCGACCGCCTCGACGGCGGCACCGATGATGAGCTGATCATGGTCGACCCGTGGCCGGGGCCGGCGACGCCCGAGAAGGAGCGGCTGAAGCCGCCGCCGATCCTCGAGGCCGCCCACCGCGACAACAAGTTCCACGCGCTGATCTTCTACTGGGCTGGCTGGAGCTGATCGGGAGGGGGCGGGGGAGAGGGGCGGAGGCGGAGGCGGAGGTGGAGTCCGAGGCGGAGGCGGAGGCGGAGGCGGAGGCGGAGGCGGAGACCGAGACCGAGGCCGAGGCGGAGACCGAGTCCGAGTCCGAGGCCGAGACCGAGACCGAGGCCGAGACCGAGGCGGAGGTGGAGGCGGAGACCGAGGCGGAGACCGAGACCGAGGCCGAGGCCGAGGCGGAGTCCGAGTCCGAGACCGAGGCCGAGGCCGAGGCGGAGGCCGAGTCCGAGACCGAGGCGGAGACCGAGGCGGAGGCCGGGAGCGAGGAACCCTCGGGCCCCCCGGCGATCACCTCGACCGGAGTGCGGCGGCCGGCAGATCGATCCATAGGACCGCGCCACCGCGGTCGGCGGTCAGCGCGAAGGTGCCCGGGCCGGCCTCGGCGCCGTCGCCGGTCGCGAGGTCGAGGTGACCACCGCCGGGCGCGACGGCGCGGAGTGGACCGGTCAGGGCGACGAGGTACCCGGCGCGGCCGGGCGGCACGTCGACGCGCTCGCGGCCCCCGGCCGGCACCTCGAGCCACCAGACCTGGACGTCGGCGCGGAGCGGCATCGCCGGGTCGCCGGCGATGAGGTGCCGCCCCGGCCCGGCGCCGTCGAGCGTGCGGGCGAAGTACGCCGCGGCGCCGCCGCCGCGGTCGGGCTGAAACCAGAGCTGCAACATCCGGGTCGGCAGGTCGGTGTCGTTGCCCTCGGCGTGGACCATGCCGTCGCGAGCCGAGATGAGCTGCGCGCTGCGAGGGCCGAGCGCCGCGCCGTGGGCCTGGTCGCCGTGGTGCGACAGCGTGCCGTCGATCACCACGCTCAGGATCTCCATCTCGCGGTGCGGGTGCAGCGGGAAGCGCGACCGCGGCGCGAACGTCGCGTCGGCCAGCACCAGCAGCGGTCCGAGCGGCTGGCCCCGGCCGGCGTGGGCGCCGACCGTCGCGACGAAGTGATCGCGCAGCGACAGCCACGGCAGCGCGGTGTGCGGGAGCGTGGCGACGGGGCGGTGGCGCAGGGCGGGCATGGGGCGTGCTCCGTCTTGGCTGCCGGTGCGGCAGCCGCCGAGGGCCGCGGCGGCGCCGAGAAGCAAGTGTCGACGGGTCAGCATGGGGCGGCGACCGCGGTGGTACCCGGTGGCGCCGCCGTTGACACCTCGGCGTTTGCGCACAATCTATGTGCGAACATGCACATCTCGTGGGATGACCTCCAGACCCTCGAGGCCCTAGTCCGGACCGGCAGCGTCGAGGCCGCCGGGCGTGAGTTGGCGCGGCGGCACTCCACGGTGTCGCGGCGGATCGCGGCGCTCGAGGCCGACCTGGGCGCGAGCCTGTTCGTGCGCGGCCCGCGCCTGGTGCCGACCGCCCTGGCGCGTCAGCTCGCCGCCGGCGCCGCGCCCATGCGAACCGCGGCCGGCCAGCTCCAGGAGATGATCGGGGCCGAGCGGCGCCGCGATCAGGGCCGCGTCGCGATCACCACCAGCGACGCCCTCGCGCCGCTCCTGTGCGCGGCGATCGCGCGCGCCCGGCTGGCGTCGACCCTCGCGGTCCGGATCACCGACCAGGAGCTCGCGCTGTCGCCCGGCCAGATCGATCTCGCGCTCCGCCCCAGCCCGGCCCCGGCGGGCAGCCTGCGCGGTCAGCGCCTCGGTCGCCTGCGCGTCGGTCTGTACCGGGCGGTCGACGCCGCGCCGACCTGGGTGCTGCCCGACGCCGCCCTGCGCGCCAAGGCGTCGATGCGCTGGTGGCGCCATGTCCCCGACGCCGCGCCGGGCTCGATCGTGTGCGACTCGCTGGTCGCGATGCGCGACGCCTGCCGGTTCGGCCTCGGTCGCGCCGCGTTCCCGACCGCGCTCGCGCACCAGGACGCTCGGCTCCGCCTCGACCGCGAGCTCGACGGCGGCCCGCCGTTGTGGCTGCTCGCGCCCGCCGGGCGGACGGCGAGCGCGGGGGTCCGCGAGGTCCAGCACCACCTGGCCGCCGCGCTGCGCGCGATCGACGGGGTGTTCGTCGCCGCGTGAGGCTGGGGGCCCTACGCGCACGACCGACCGATCGAAGGCGGATCGGCGGCGAAGGCCGTGCCACCGGGCGGCCGGTGCTGGCACAGTGTCGCCATGAGCGGAACCGTATGGACGCGCGCGCTGGCTCTGACCCTGGCCACGACCCTGGCCTGCGGCGGCGATGACGCCGCCCCGATCGACGCGCCGGCGGCGACCTGTGCGGTGGCGCCGATGGTGGCCGGCACGCCGGCGACCGACGGGCTGGCCGACGCCGCCGCGAGCTGCGGCGCGACGCCGTTCGCGTGGCGCCGCGAGGCGAGCCTCGGCAGCCTGACCGAGCGCACCGCCCGCACCGACTACGCGGCCGCCACCTTGGCGGCGCTGGCCCAGGCCGGCGGCGTGATCCTCCCGAGCCCGCCGGTCCACGCGGTCGGCGTCATCGACGTCGGCTACGAGACCCAGGACCGCGGCGCGCGGGTGACCTCGTCGACGTCGATCGCGTACCCGACCGATCTCGCGGCCGGCGAGACCGTGCCGGTGCTCTTGCTCCTCCACGGCACCTCGGGCTTCCGCCGCGGCTGCGGCCCCACCGCCGACTCGACCTTCAAGCTCCTGGCGGCGGTGCTGGCCAGCTACGGGTGGATCGTCGCGACGCCTGATTACCTCGGCCTGGAGTCGCTCGGCGATGACTACCCGGCGCTCCACCCGTACCTCCAGGGCCAGTCCACCGCGATCGCGTCCCTCGACGCCGCCCGGGCGGCGCTCCGCCTCGCCGTCGAGGAGGGCCTGTGTCCTCGGCCCGAGCTGGCGGTGGTCGGCGGCTCCCAGGGCGGCCACGCGGCGCTCTGGGTCGATCGCCTGGCCCCGTACTATGCGCGCGAGCTCGAGCTGCTGGGCACCGTGGCGACCGTGCCGCCGTCGGATCTGGTGGCCCACTCGGACCGCGCGCTCCGCCAGCTCGTCGACGCCTCGGCCAACACGCTGGCGATGCTCACGGCCCAGGCGCCGTGGTACGGCCGCGACCTCAGCCAGGTGCTGCGGCCGCCGTATCTGACCTCGGTGCCCTCGGCGATGGCGGCGTCGTGCGATCCCGGCGGCGCGGTCGAGCCGACCTCCCTCGCCGAGGTCTTCACCGCCCCGCTCCTCGACCACGTGGCGACCGCCTCGGTCGCGACCTTCCCCGGGTTCGGCTGCCTGTTCGTCGAGAACTCGCTCACCGACACCACGGTCGCGCGCATCAACCCGGCCTCGCCGTCCTACGGCATCCTGTTCGTCCTCGGCCAGGACGACACCCTGGTCGTCCCCGACCTCGAGCGCGCCGCCTACGACGAGCTGTGCGCCGCCGGCCTGCCGCTCAGCTATCTCGAGTGCGCCGGCGCCAGCCACACCCGCGCCACGACCTGGTCGTTGCCCGAGATCCTCGACTTCCTCGACGCTCGCCGCGCCCGCCAACCCTTCGCGCCGGCGTGTACGCGGCCCGCCGCCGTGATCTGCCGCGGCACGCCGAGCTGACCCGAAGCAGCCTCGGCCTCCGCCTCGGTCTCGGTCTCCGCCTCGGTCTCGGTCTCCGCCTCGGTCTCGGTCTCCGCCTCGGTCTCCGCCTCGGTCTCCGCCTCGGCCTCGGTCTCGGCCTCGGCCTCCGCCTCGGTCTCGGTCTCCGTCTCGTCTCAATCCGCCGGCAGCGGATCGTTCTCGTCGCGCAGTAGGCGCTCGCGCACCCGATCGTGCTGCCGCGCCTTGTAGGCCTCGTGGCTGCACGCGCCCGACTCGTTGGCGACCGCGGTGGCCTTGTCGGCGATCTGGAACTCGGTCAGGACGAACACGACGTGGCTGTCGTCGGGGCCCAGCTCGCTGGCCGGCACCAGCCGGCCCAGGCGCAGTGGCAGGTCGGCGACGAAGTTGATGATGCGGTACTCCGGCCCCGAGAACTCGTTGCGGGTCCGCAGCCGCCGGCCGCCGCCGGCCTGGCCCTGCATCTTGGGCGCGAGGGCCGCGAGGTGCGGCTCGTCCTCGAGGAGCCCGGGCAGATCGACGAGCTGGTTGATCGACTCGCCCGGCACGACGTAGTTGAACGGGATGAGCTGACGGGTCAGGGTCGCCAAGGTCCGCACCAGGTCTTCCTCGCGCGGGACGATCAAGCGGAACCTGAGCTTGTCGTAGATGTTGGCGGCCAGGGTCGAGCGCTTGGCCAGGAGCTTGGTGATCTGGGAGTCGCGCGGCTTGCGGCTCCACTCGAACTCGGCGACCGCGCACCCGGCGGCGCGCAGCTCCTCGACCACGCGCAGCACCTTCAGCTCGATCTCGCGGAAGATCGCGTCGTCGGAGATCGCCAGGCGCAAGAGGGCCTGGCGGCCGGCCAGGTGGTAGATGATGTGCATCACCTTCAGCACCACGCAGGCCGAGCGCTGATGTGGGCCGGTGCGCGAGGCGATGAGGAACAGATCGCGGGCCGGGACGTCGTCGGTGACCTCGGGCGACAGCGCGAGCTGGTAGACCCGGGTCAGGTAGTCGACCGCGTCGGTGCGCAGGGCCTCGAGGCGATCGAGCTCGGCCTCGCTGGTCGGGTCGAGCTCGCACAGCCGGAGGAACCGATCGACCGCGGCGTGGTCGGTGAAGGCCAGGCGATGCCAGTCGACGACCGAGTCGCCGCGCAGGAGCAGGCGGATGTTCTCGAGATCGGCCAGCTCGAACTCGGCCAGGGTGGGCGGCCGCGCAGCGCGCGGGAGCACGGTCACTGCCACCCGCCCATTGTACTCCGAGCCCCCGCCCGATCGGGCAGCCTTGGACGCCAACCGCACGACCGGCCGGGCTATCGTCCACGCCATGGCCTGCCCGTACTGTCACCAGCCCGCGACCGCCTTCCCGGTGGGCTTCACCTGGTGGGGGGGCGTCCTCGGCCCCAAGCTCCTCCACCACGCCAAATGCAGCGCGTGCGGTCGGGCCTACAACGCCAAGACTGGCAGGTCGAACACCACCGGCATCGTGATCTACTCGGTGGTGGTCGGCGCGATCGTGCTGGCGCTCATGCTGGCGGTCCTGCCGCGGCTCTTGCGGTGAGCCGGCGGCGGTCGCCGCCTACAGGTGCTTCTTGACCTCGGCCTCGATCTTCGAGCGCGGGGCCGCGCCCGCGAAGCTCCACACGACCTTGCCGCCCTTGAACAGGAACAGCGCCGGGATCGACGTGACCCGGAGCTGCTGGGCGACGATCTGCTCGCGGTCGACGTCGACCTTGCCGACCGCCAGCTTGCCCTTGTACTCGTCGGCCAGGGCGTCGATCGTCGGCGCGATCTGCTTGCACGGGCCGCACCACACCGCCCAGAAGTCGACCAGGGTCGGCAGCTCGGACTTGAGCACCTCGTCGGAGAAGTTGGTGTCGGTGATCGTCTTGACGTTGGTGCTGGCCATCGCGGAACTCCTGTCGTGGGAGGGAACCGAAGATGTACCCGCGGCCGCGGGCGGCGGCAAGCCGGCTTGGCGTCCCTGCCCGATCGGCCTATGATCCCGCCGTGGCCCGGTTGTTCATCTCCAACGCCAAGCTCGAGGCCTGGTCGACCGAGGGCAAGCTCGCGCTCGAGGGCTCGACCCTGCGCCTGCGCGAGCTGCCGCGCGCCTTCGCGGTCCGGCCGGCGGTGTACTTCGAGCGCGTCGCCGGCGGCGGCGACGATCCCAACCAGCTCCTGGGCACGGTCCACGACGAGGCGGCCCTGGCCGAGATGGGCGCCGATCACATGATGACCTCGGTGATCTACGGCGACACCGCCTACGAGGTCGTCAACGGCTTCCTCGGGATCCCCGAGCTGTAACCGGCGATGACCGACGATCGCCTGCTCTCGGTCGCGCCGTCGCCGGCGTTCTGGGTCGCGGTGGGCCTCTACGGGATGGCCGCGCTCGGGCTCCTCGCGGGCTTTCTGCGCGCCCGGCCGTCGTGGAGCCGGATCGGCCGGGCGCTGGCGATCGCCGGCTTCGCGTGCCACGGCGTCGACATCGGCTGGCGCGGCGTGCTGTCGGTGCACCCGGCGGCCTCGGTGCGCGAGGCCCTGGGCTTCTTGGCCTGGATCATCGCCGGCGGGTACCTCCTCGGCTCGTGGCGCCGTCGGATCGATCTGGCCGGCGCGGTGCTGGTGCCGATGGTGGCGGTGGTGCTGGCGGCGGCGCGGCTGTCGCCGACCGGGGCCCCGCAGGAGGATCTGACGCTCCTCGGCCGCATCCACATCTCGATCGCGGTCCTCGGGGTGGCCCTGTTCGCCCTGGCCTCGGCCCTGGCCTGGAGCTACCTCCTCGAGGAGCGCAACCTCAAGCGCAAGCGGTTCGACGCCGCGTCGTTCCGCGCGCCGGTCGAGTCGCTGGCGCGGCTCGACGGCATGTCCCAACGGCTGGTGGCGGTCGGCTTCCCGCTGTTCACCGTCGCGATGGTCCTCGGCATGATCTGGGTCGGCCAGCGCGGCAGCGGCATGGCGCGGCCGGAGTACGTCGCCGCGGTCGTGACCTGGCTGGCCTACGCTGGGCTCCTCGGCGGCCGCCTGGGCCTGGGCTGGCGCGGCCGCCGCGCCGCGTGGGTGACCCTGGCCGGGTTCGCCTTGGCGCTGTCGGTCTTGTCGATCTACTTCGTGCGGCGCGCGGTGGGCGCGTGACCGCCGAGCTGTTCGTCGTCGGGCTGTCGTGGCGCACCGCGCCGGTCGCGGTCCGCGAACACCTGGCCTTCGCCGAGGACGAGCTGGCCCCGGTCCTGGCCGACGTCCGCGCCGCCGCCGGCGTGGCCGAGGCCATGCTGGTGTCGACGTGCAACCGGGTCGAGGTCTACGGCGCGGCCCCGGCTGGTGAGGGCGCGGCGGCCGCGGCCGCGGCGCGGCGGGCCCTGGTCGCGCGGCGAGCCCCGGTGCCGCCGGCGGTAACCGACGCGCTCTACGTCCGGGTCGGCAGCGACGCGATCGGTCACGTCTTCCGGGTCGCGGCCGCCCTCGACTCGCTGGTGGTCGGCGAGGCCCAGATCTTGGGTCAGCTCAAGGACGCCCACGGGCGCGCCACCGCCGCCGGCGCGGTCGGTGCGGTGGTCGGTCGCTGCCTCGAGCGGGCCTACGGCGCGGCCAAGCGGGTCCGGACCGAGACGCCGATCGCCCGCGGCGCCGCCAACGTGTCGTCGGTCGCGGTCGAGCTGGCGGGCCGGGTGTTCGGAGATCTCCACGGCAAGCACGTGCTGGTGGTCGGGGCCGGCAAGATGTCGCGCCTGGCCGCGCGCCACCTGCGCGCCGCCGGGGTGTCGACGCTGACCGTGACCAACCGGTCGCCGGAGCGCGCCGCGGCCCTGGCCGCCGAGCTCGACGCCGTGGCCCGGCCGTGGGCTGAGCTCGAGGCGCTCCTGGTCAAGGCCGACGTCGTCGTCAGCTCGACCGGCGCGCGCCAGCCGATCCTGACCCGGGCGGTGATGAAGCAGGTGACCAAGGCCCGGCGCTGGCGACCCCTGGTGATCGTCGACATCGCCGTGCCGCGCGACGCCGAGCCGGCGATCGGCGAGCTCGACGGGGTGTACCTGTTCGACATCGACGATCTCGAGCGGGTGGTCGCGGCCAACCTGGCCGAGCGCGCCAAGGCGGTGTCGACGGCCGAGCGGATCGTCGGGGTCGAGGTCGCGCAGTTCGAGCGCTGGCTCAAGGGCCAACGGGTGGTCCCGACGATCCGCGCGCTGCGCGATCACTTCAACCGGGTCGGGGCCCACGAGGTCGATCGCCTGCTCACCCAGCTCGCTCGCAAGGAGCTCGGTCCGGCCGAGCGCGACGCCGCGATCCGCCGCACCGTGGATCTGATCCTGGCCAAGCTGCTTCACGATCCGCAGACCGCCCTCAAGACCGACGACGCCGACGCGCTGGCCGTCGCCGCCCGCCGCTTGTTCCGCCTCGACACCGTCGACGCCAGCGAGGCCGAGCCGTCCGAGCCGCCATCGGCCGCGACGGAGCCCCTGCGCACCGCAGCGCGCTAGCCTCCTCGGTCTCGGACTCGGTCTCGGCCTCGGTCTCGGACTCGGTCTCGGCCTCGGTCTCGGCCTCGGTCTCGGTCTCGGTCTCGGTCTCGGTCTCGGTCTCGGTCTCGGTCTCGGTCTCGGCCTCGGCCTCGGCCTCGGCCTCGGTCTCGGTCTCGGCCTCGGCCTCGGTCTCGGTCTCGGCCTCGGCCTCGGTCTCGGTCTCCTCACCGCGCCGGCGTCATCTCTGGCGCCGCCGCCACCACCGCCCGCGCGGCCACCAGGCCCAGGCCGCCGAGGCCAACCGCCGCCGCGGCGGCCGCGCCCACGCCGACCTGCTCCGCGACCGCCGCCGCGACCGCCGCGCCCGCGACCATCGCCGCGCTGACCAGGAGCTCGTCCATCGCCGCCAGGCGGCCGATCGTGCGGTCGCTGGCGTGGCGCTGAAGCGCGGCGTGGGCGAGCGTCCAGTTCGTGCCGGTGCCGGCGCCCCACACCAGCGCGACCGCGATCAGCGCGACCGGCGAACGCGCCACCGCCAGCGCCGCCAGCGCCGCCAGGAGCGTGGCGAGGGCGACGCGCTGCGCCCGGCCGGGATCGCCGCCGCCGGCCAGGTAGCGACCGGCGAGCCACGGCCCAACCCCGGTGCCGACGCCGCGCACCGCCTGCAAGATCCCGAGGGACAGCGCCGCCGGGCCGAAGGGCTGGGCGCTGGCCGCGATCAGGTTGAGGCCGATCCAGCCGGCGCCGCTCGCCAATCCGGCCGGGCTCTTGCCGAGGAGCGCGGCCAGGAGCGGCCGATCGCGCCACGCGGTGGTCATCGCGGCGGCGGTGTCGCTCGGGACCGCGGCCACGGCGGTGGTCAGCGGCACCGGGGCGCGGGTCACCGGCAGCGGCGGCAAGCCTCCGTGGAGCCAGGCCGCCACCGCGAACGTCCCGGCGTCGAGGGCCAGCGCCAGCGTCGGCCCGAGCATGGCCGCGGCGCCGCCGGCCGCCATGCCGAGGACGTAGGCCGCGCTCCAGGTCGCGGCCAGGGCCGCGTTGGCGGCCGGGAGATCGTCGGGGTCGACCAGGCGACGGACCGCGGCGGTCTCGGCCGCCGGCACCGCCGCGCCCAGCCCGCTCCGTGCGAGGAGCAGCAGCGGCAACGTGGCCAGCGCGCCGGTCGCCGCCGCGAGCGCCATCGCCGCGGTCAGCCCGGCCATCGTCAGCTCGACGGCGACCAGCACTCGTCGCCGATCGTATCGGTCGACCAGCGCGCCGGCGAGCGGCGCGACCACCGCGCCGGGCAGGGCGTGGGCGGCCAGGACCACGACCAGCGCCAGCGGGCCGCCGCCGCCGTCGAGGGCCAGGGCGCCGAGGGCGACGAACGACAGCCAGTCGCCGAACTGCGACGCAGCCGCCGCGGCCCACAGCCGCGCAAAACCAGGACTCCGACGGACGAGCTCCATGGCGCTACCGTCCCACGGCGCTGCCAGTACGTCATCGAGACTGCCAATGGGTTGGCGGTCGGTTGGCGGTTGAGCAACCCGCGGTCATCGCCCGGCGGCGGCGCGGGCGCGTCAAGCCACTTCCCTCGCCGCCGCGCCTCGGGCATACCAGGGCCATGCGAGCCTGGCTGTGCGCGCTCCTGGTGATCCTGGCCGGCCCGGCCGCGGCTGATCCGTCGGTGGAGGTCGCGCCGCCCACGGGAGCCGCGCCGCCGCCTGGCGCCTCGCCCCACGCCGCCGAGGCTGCGGCCCACGCCGACCGCCCACCGGCGGCCCGCCCCCGGCTCTCGCCGGAGCAACTCGCCGCCCTGGGCGCGCACCGGCGCGATCGCGCCGCCGCTCCGACCCGGGTGGTCTACGGCTACTACCCGTACTGGGTCGCCGATCTCGAGCGCATCCGCTGGACGGCCCTGACGCACCTGGCGTGGTTCTCGATCGAGCTCGACGCCACCGGCGCGATCACCAACCGCCGCGGCTGGCCCGACGCCGCCACCGTCGAGGCCGCCCACGCCGCCGGGGTCCGGGTCGACCTGACGTTCACGCTGTTCTCGGGCTCGGGGGTACTGGCCCTGACCCGCGACCCGGCCCGCCGCGCCGCCGCGATCGCCGCCATGATCCGCGAGCTCGAGGCCGGCGACGCCGACGGGATCAGCGTCGACTTCGAGGGCCTGATCGACGGCACGCGCGAGCACTTCACGACCTTCATCGCCGAGCTGCGCGCCGGCCTCGACGCCGCCGGCCACGCCGACGCCGAGATCTCGATCGCCGGGCCCGAGGTCAACTGGCCCGGCGCCGACGGCATCCCCGAGTTCGATCTGCCGCGGCTCCTCGACCACGCGACCTATTACTTCGTGATGGGCTACGGCTACTTCTGGTCGGGCTCGAGCACCGCCGGTCCGATCGGCATCCTCGACGTCGACGCTGCGTGGCGGGCCGCGACCGGCTGGTCGATGGAGCGCACGCTCGCGACCTTCGGCTCGGAGGTCGGCGCCGCCAAGCGCGGCCAGATCATCCACGGCGTGCCGTTCTACGGTCGCGAGTGGTTGACCGGCTCCGACGCGCCGGTCGCCGCCGCCGCCGGCCACGTCGGCTCGGTCACCTACGCCGCGGCCAAGGCGGCGCTGGCCGCGGGGCGCGCGCGGCGGTGGGACGCCGCGACCTCGGCGCCGTTCTACGCCTGGCAGGTCGGCGGTCAGTGGCATCAGGTCTGGTACGACGACGCCGAGAGCCTGGGCGCCAAGCTCGACATGATCGAGGCCCAGGACCTGGCCGGGGTCGGGATCTGGGCCCTCAACTACGACGCCCCCCACCCCGAGCTGTGGGATCTCCTCGAGGCGCGCTTCCGCACCGAGCCGCCGCCGCCCGTCGGCAGCCGCGGCGCCCCGGCGCCGATCGCCAGCCTGCCGTTCCACGTCGAGGCCTCGACCGCCGACGGCCCGGGGCGCTACTTCAACCGCTACGCCTGCGCGCCGACCGTGCCCGAGGACGGCCGCGAGTGGGTCTACGCGCTGACGGTGTGTCAGCCCGGCCAGCTCACCGCCACCGTAGCCGACGGCGTGGGCGTCGACGTCGATCTCCACCTGCTCGGCGCCCTCGACGAGGCCGCCTGTCTGGCGCGCGACGACGCGACCTTGACGGTCGACGTCGCGGCCGGCACCTACTACCTGGTGGTCGACAGCTTCGTCGCCAACCAGGTCTCGCAGGAGGGCGCGTTCACGCTCGACGTCGGCTTCGCGCCGACCCCAGGCACGAGCTGCCCCGCGCCGCCGCCGCCGCCGCCCATCGAGGAGGAGGCTGGTGGATGCTGCTCGGGTTCGCCCGCTGACGGTGCGTTGGCGCTGGCCCTGCCGGCCCTGGCCCTGATCGTGCGCTGCCGCCGTCGACGCTGAGCGCGCGGGCGAGGCCGGGGGATGCTGCCCGAGGTCGGCGCGCTGTCGCCTCGAGGCAGCGTCGACGCGTCGAGCGGTGGCTCCGCGCGGCGCGGATCGCGGGGGTTGCGCTGGTACGCGCGGTGCAAAGGCGGTGCAGCGGCAGCGGTCACCGCCCGGGCGCCCCGCCCATCGCCTCCCGCTCCGCCTCCGAAAGGCCCGCCATGAGTCTCCATCGCCGCGCCACCGCGGGCCCTCGGCTCGCGCGCCGGGTGCGCCTCCGTGCGCTCGCTCGACCACCGTCTGGCCTGGTTCGCCAGGTCCGCGACGGCGCCGCCCTCGGCGCGGCCGCTGGCGCCGTGGTCGGCCTGGTCTGGCTGACCTTCGCCCACGGCCGGGCGCTAGGCGGTGCGGCGGTCCTAGGCGCCCTGGCCGGGCTCGGCGCCGGCGGGTGGTGGCTGTGGCGCGCCGGTCCGGCGCGCCGGCCGCTCCTCGGCTGACGCGGTCGCTGGTCGCGACATGACCAAGTCGTGACGACCCCTCATGGCGCCCGGCCCGGGCGGCGCGGTATGCCGCCGCGATGCTCCGCACCACCATCCTCGGGTTGGGCTCCTACGTCCCCGATCGGGTCGTGACCAACGATGAGCTGCGCTTCCTCGACGACCATCACGTCCGTCAGGAGGCCCCGACCATGAAGACCGACGACGCCTGGATCCAGCAGCGGACCGGCATCCGCGAGCGCCGGTTCGTCGAGCCCGGCACCTCGACCAGCGATCTGGCGGTGCTGGCGGCCCAGGCCGCGCTGGCCGACGCCGGCGTCGCCGCCGCCGAGGTCGACTGCATCATCGTCGGCACGCTGTCGCCCGACATCCACTTCCCGGGCGTCGGCGTGTTCCTGCAGCGCAAGCTCGGGATCGCCGAGAAGACCACCTGCCCGTGCTTCGATATCCGCCAGCAGTGCTCGGCGTTCCTCTACGGCCTGCAGATGGCCGACGCCTTCGTCCGCACCGGCACCTATCGGCGCGTGCTCCTGGTCGGCGCCGAGGTCCACAGCCACGCGATCGACTACTCCGATCGCGGCCGCGACGTTACGGTGCTGTTCGGCGACGGCGCCGGCGCGGTCCTGCTCGGGCCGGCCGAGACCGACGACCCGCGGGCCGGCGTCCTGTACAGCAAGCTCTACGCCGACGGCACCGGGGCCGAGAACCTGTACATCAAGATCTTCGATATCTCGAAGGCGCCGTACCTCGCGTACGACACCCGCGATCGCGCGCTCAACGCCGACATCTACCCGCGCATGGACGGCAAGCGCGTCTACTTGCGGGCCGTGCGCGAGATGAACCTCGCGACCCAGCGCGCCCTGGCCGACACCGGCCTGACCTGGGACGACATCGACTGGTTCGTGCCGCACCAGGCCAACCTGCGGATCAACGAGCAGGTCGCGGCCCTGGCGCAGATCCCGATCGCCAAGTGCCTGAACACGATCCAGTTCTACGGCAACACCACGGCCGCCACCGTGCCGCTCACGATCGACCACTGGCGGCGCGAGGGCAAGGTCAAGAAGGGCGATCGAGTGCTGTCGACGGTGTTCGGCTCCGGCTTCACCTGGGGCGCGGCGATCTTCCAGGTCTGACCTCCCGGTCTGACTTCCAGGTCTGGGCTCGGCCGGGGCCTCTTCGCCCCGCCGGGTCTCGTCACGCCCGCGGCAGCGTCAGCGTGAAGGTGGTGCCGGCGCCGGGCGCGGTCGTGAACTCGATCGCGGCGCCGTGCTCGTCGACCAGCGCGCGGACCGTGGCCAGGCCCAGGCCGGTGCCGTGGGGCTTGGTGGTGAAGTTGCGCTCCCACACCCGGGCCGCGATCTCCGGCGTCATGCCGACGCCGTCGTCGCCGATCGTGACCGCGATCGCGCGCGGCGTCGGGTAGGCCCGGACCGCGATCGTGCCGCCCGCGCCGACCGCGTCGCGGGCGTTCAGGCACAGGTTCAAGACGATCTGCTCGAGGTGGGTGGCCGGGATCGCGGCGACCTCGTCGGCGGCCAGCTCGTCGAGGTGGACCTCGACCTTGGCGTGGTCGCGGACCAGCGTGACCACGATCGGCATCAGCCGCTCGATCACCGCGCGCACCGGCAGCCGCGGGCCGTCGTCGGTGCCGCGGGCGCCGAACCGGCGGAGCTGACTCACCAGGTTGCCGCCGACCTCGGCGCACGATCGCAGGCGCTCCGCCAGGTCCGGCTGACCGGCGCGGGCCAGCTTGCCGCCGACCAACTCGACCGCCAGGAGCACGTTGGAGAAGTCGTGGGCCAGCCCGCGGCACAGGCTGTCGAGCAGCTCGAGCTGATCGGCCGACACCCGCATGCCGGTCTTGAGCCGGGCCTCGGCCTCGGCCGCGAGCCGGTCGGCCTGCTCGAGCTGGAGCGCGATCAGATCGCCGGCGGTCGACGCGAACGACAGCTCGTCGCTGGTCCAGGCCCGGGCCGGGCCGACGTGCTCGAAGCAGATCACGCCGATCACGGCGCCGTCGCGGAACACCGGCGCGTCCAGGAGCGCGCCGATGCCGAGCGGGCGGAGGTAGCCGTCGGCCAGCTCGGCGGTCGCCGGGTGGGTCAAGGCGTCGTCGGCCGCGATCACCCGCCGCGAGTTGGCGGCCTCCCAGTACGCCGGGAAGCGGTGGGCCGACAACAGCTCGCCACCGCTCCACTCGGCGGTCGAGCGGCAGTACCCGAGCACCAGCACCAGCCGCGTGTGATCGTCGGAGAACCGCCAGAACCCGACCCGCTCGGTGCGGACCGCGTCGGCGCACAGCCGAAGCGCGCCCTGCAGGCTCGGCACATGGCCGGCGCCGTCGACCCGGAGCCGCGCGAGCTCGAGCCGGGCGGTCTCGAACGCGACGCGCTTGTGGTCGTCCCCGGCCATGGCACGACCGTACCACCAACCCTCGCGTCAGCGCCGGCGCAGGCGGCGGACGATCGCGCGCGCCTCGGGCACGCCCAGCGCGACCGTGGCGGCAGCGTAGGTCGCGGCCCCGGCCACCACCGGTCCGAGCGCGGTGATCGCGCGTGCGGCCAGGCTGCCGCCGCCGACGGCGTCCTCGAGGACCGCGGCCACCGACCACACCACCCCGCCCATGACCGCAGCCGCGATCATCACCCGCGCTAGGTGATCGGCGAGCGCTCGATGGGGCAAGGTGGCGATGCCGCGATGGATCCCCAGGTAGAGGATCGCCGCGTTGGCGTAGGCCGCGGTCGCGGTCGAGGCCGCCAGCGCCTCGAAGCCGCCGCGCTCGTGGAGCAGCCGGTCGCCCAGGTAGTGGCCGACGATCGCGACCGCGGCCGCCGCCGCCGCCAGGCGGGCGCGATCGAACGCGTAGGTCGCCGGCGCCAGCACCTTGATCGCCGCGTAGGCCGGCAGTCCCAGGGCGTAGACGTCGAGGGCGGCGCCGGTCGCCGCGGTGTCGCGCGGCGCGAACCGGCCGTGCTGGTAGATCAACCGGACGATGGCGTCGCCGTCGAGGACCAGGCCGACCATCGCCGGCACGCACAGAAATGAGATCAGGCGCAGGCCGTCGGCGACGTGGCTGGCCAACGCCTGGGGATCGCGGGCCGCGGCGGCGTCGGCGTAGCGGGTGGTCGATACGGTCGCGATCGCCACCGCGAAGATGCCGAGCGGGAGCTGCAGGAAGCGGAAGGCGTACCCGAGCCAGGCCACCGCACCGGGATCTTGGGCCGCGAACATCGTGTCGATGAAGACGTTCAGCTGGATCGCCGCGCCGGCGATGATCGCCGGGCCCATCGTCACCACCACCCGGCGGACCGCCGGATCGCGCAGGCGGAGGTCGAGGCCGAGGCGCGGGCGCCAACCCAGGCGCCACAGGCTCGGCACCTGCAGCCCGAGCTGCGCCAGGCCAGCCAGGAGCGTGCCCACCGCCCAGCCGATCGCGACCTCGCGGGTCGACCGCCCCGACAGCGCGAGCCCGATCCCGATCGCGATCGAGACCAGGTTGAAGACCGCGGGCGACAGCGCCGGCGCGACGAAGTGCTCGCGGGCCTGCTGCACCCCCATCGCGATCGCGGTGACGCTGGCGATGAGGATGAAGGGCACCATCGCGGTGAGGAGCGCGGCCGCGAGGTCGAGCTTGCCCGGCACGTTGGCGAAGTCGCCGAGGAAGAGCTCGGCCAGCGCCGGGGCCGCGAGCATCGCGAGGATCACCGCCAGCCCGACGGCGACCAAGACGTTGCCCAGGAGGCGCGCGCTCAGCCGGTGGGCCGCGGCCTCGCCGCGGTTGGTCAGCTCGGCGCGGTAGGCCGGGACCAGGGCCGCCGACAGCGCGCCCTCGGCCAGCAGATCGCGCCACAGGTTGGGCAGCCGAAACGCGCCGACGAAGGCGTCGGCGACGTTGGACGCGCCCAGGGTCGCGGCGAAGACCTGCTCGCGGATGAGCCCCAGGAGCCGCGAGGCAGCGGTGGCCGCCGACACCAGGCCGGCCAGCCGTCCGAGGCGTGCCGCGGTCACGGGCGCCGCCGCGCCACCGCGGCGAGTCGTCCCCGCAACCCGCGGGGCGCGCGGTGGCGGAGCACCGTCAAGGCCCGGAGCGAGGCGGGATCGTCGTCGGCGGCCAGGCAGCGGGCGAGGGCCAGGATCGCCCCGGGATGCTCGAGGGGGGCGTCGACCGCCGCCCGAAGCGCCGCCCGGCCGTCGTCGCCCAGGGCGGCCAGCCCCGCGGCAGGGTCGTCGCCACAGGCGATCCCGATGGCGACCAGCCGGACGCCGGGATGCACCTCGGCCCGGACGCGCGCGGCGGCGGCGGCGACCAGGGTCGAGGGCGCCGGGGCCGGGATCGCCTCGAGGGCCGCCCGCCGGACCTCAGGATCGGGATCGGCGAGGAAGGGCGCCAGGGCCGCATCGAGGGGAGGGGCGGTCGCCGCGGTCGCGGCCCGGGTCGTCGTGAGGCGCGCCGCGATCCCGACCGCGTGGGCGCGCACGTCGGACCAGCGATCGGCGCGCGCGGCCACCGCGGCCCACGCGTCGGCGGCGGCTGCGAGGTCGTCGTCGGCCAGCTCGTCGGCGATCGCCCGGGTGTCGTCGAGGCGCGCGGCGATCGCGGCGGCGGCGGTAGCGGCGGCGCTGGCGAGGGCGCGATCCCAGCTCCCGGCCAGGGCCGCGAGCGGGACCAGGGCGGCGTCGGCGTCGGGGTGGTCGGGGAGCGCGGTGGCGATCGCCAGGGCGGTCTCGCGGTCGCCGCGTAGCCCTGCGGCGGCCGTGGCGATCGGCTGTGTGGCCACGGCGTGGCGCAGCGCCGCCAGGTCGCCCGCGCGGTAGAGATCGCGCGGCGATCGGGGGCCGGCCATGGCGACCGCGGCGGCCAGAGTTGCGCCGACCAGGACCACGCGCATGGGTACCCATTACCGCCGTCGGCCCCGTGATGTCGACGATCGATGCGAAATCGCGGGCCAAAAATTGACAGGTGATTGGGCGTTCAGTACGGTCATTCCGTTCAGGTGCCCGGAGGGCCCACCATGTCTGACCAACTGACCGACCGCCAGCAGCAGATCCTCGACTTCATCTCCGGATCGATCGCCGGCCGGGGCTTTCCGCCGACCCTGCGCGAGATCGGCGAGCACTTCGGGATCCGTTCGACCAACGGGGTCAACGATCACCTGAAGGCCCTGGAGAAGAAGGGCTTCCTGCGCCGCGAGGACCTGAAGTCCCGCGCGATGCGCCCGACCCACAACCCGAACCACAACGTCGTGTCGCTGGCCGAGCGCCGCCGCGCCGCCGGCGGGAACGTGGCGCCCATCGACGGCGACGACGAGCTGTGCGAGGTCCCGATCCTCGGCAAGGTCGCCGCCGGTCGGCCGATCCTCGCGGTCGAGCAGGCCACCGACACGGTGCGGGTCGATCGCGTCTTGCTCGGCGGTCACCGCGAGGTCTTCGGCCTGCGCATCGTCGGCGAGTCGATGATCGAGGACGGGATCTTCGACGGCGACTACGTCTTCGTGAAGAAGACCGCGACCGCGCGGGCGGGCGAGATCGTGGTCGCGATGATCGAGGGCGAGGCCACCGTCAAGCGCTACTACCCCGAGGGCGATCGCATCCGGTTCCAGCCCGCCAACTCGAACATGGCCCCGATCATCGTCCACAAGGCCGAGTTCAAGTCGGTCGACATCATCGGGATCGTGGTCGGGATATATCGTAAGATCTGAGGGTTTTTCGAAAAAACCCTCCCCCGGCATTCGCCGGGGCCCCCTCCCAAAACGATCCGACCTGACGCGTGGGTGCGGTGCCCGGGTCATCGCTCGTGGTGGTGCGTGGGCGCCAGCGTGCGCATTGGGTTCGGACTCGGTCTCGGTCTCGGGTTCGGACCTCGGTCTCGGTCTCGGTCTCGGTCTCGGACTCGGACTCGGACTCGGACTCGGTCTCGGACTCGGGTTCGGACTCGGATTCGGTCTCGGGATCGGGTTCGGGATCGGGTTCGGGGAACGATCCAGGCAACCGGTGGCGGGGGAGGGTGGTCCAACCGGGGTGGCGCAGAGCTGTCCCATCTCGGGCGTGACACCCTTGTCAGGACCGGCCACGACGAAGGGCTCCCGTCGCGGCCGGGCCATGTCAGACTGAGGCGTGGCCCGGGTTCGCCCGTACCGTCGGCACTGGCTCATCGCCCCTGCGCTCCTCGCGTCGGTGGTGGTGCAGGCCGGCATGGTCAGCGCGTATCAGCTCGCGCGCCCGGAGCCGCCGCCGTTGCCCTGGACCCTGTCGATCGCGGTGGCTGGCGAGGGCGAGGGGACGGTGGTGGTCAGCGAGGTCGGGACCGGCAAGCCCCTCGGCACCTGCGTCAAGGGCAAGCCGTGTCGCGTCGACATCGCCCCCGATCGCTACGTCGCGATCGCGGCGCTGCCCGGGGAGCGGATGACCTTCGAGGGCTGGTCCGGCTGCGTCGGCCGCGCCGAGGACGTGCTCACCTGCGACGCGATGATGTTCCGCGACCGCGCGATCGGCGCCAGCTTTGGCCTGCCGCCGGGAGAGCTCGAGGTCGCGATGGTCCCGACCGTCGAGCCGCCGCCCGAGCTGACGCTGCCGGCCTTGCCGGTGCCCACGCCTCCGCCGCCGGCGATCGAGGCCGAAAAGCTCGAGGAGGACGCGGTCGAGGTCGCGCTGATCGCGCCGCCGCCGCCCGAGGTGTTGCCGCCGCCCGCGCCTCCGCCTCCGCCTCCGCCGCCCGCCGCCGCGCCGCCCCCGCCGCCGCCGTCCAACCTCCGCATGGTCGAGGTCCCCGACGACAACGAGGTCGAGGCCGCGCCCGACGACGCCACCCATCTGTCCGACAAGAACCGCGACGTCGCCGAGGAGACCGCGGCCCAGGACACCAACCTCGACAAGCAGCTAGACGGCGAGCAGGCCGCCACCGTCGAGTCCGATGACACGACGAGCCCGGAGCTGGGCGGCCCCGAGGACGTGATCGCGTCCCTCGAGACCGCCGAGAGCGACCTGACGGCGCTCGATCGGTCGAGCGACAAGAGCGGCGAGTCGGATCGCGCCGCGGGCCAGGTGATCGGCGAGGGTGGCGAGGACGGCGAAGACGGCGAGGGCGGCGACAAGCAGCCCGGGCTCCTGGCGATGCGCGGCATCAACGGTCGCGGCAAGCTCCTCGACGAGCGCCAGGGCGACGGCAAGCGCAAGGGGCCCAAGGGCCTGCCCGGCCTCAACCTGCCCCTCGACGTCTCCGACTACGAGCGCGCGATCGGCAAGGACAAGGTGGCCAAGGAGGAGCTCCTGGCCAAGGCGCGGATGAGCGCGCGCAAGGGCCGCTGGGAGCGCAAGCTCGAGGCGATCAAGAGCTCGCTCGAGAACTTCACCCCCGACGTCAAGCCGGGCAACCAGACCGCGCTCAAGACCCGGGCCTCGCCCTTCGCGGTCTACATCGCCCGCATGCACCGGCGGATCCACGAGCTGTGGGGCTTCGGCTTCCTGGCCCAGCTCGACGGCAAGGGCTCGTCGCACCCGCTCAACGACTTCGACCTCTACACCGTGATCGAGGCGTCGGTGAACCCCGACGGCACGATCCACAAGACCACGATCACCCACTCGTCGGGCAAGCTCGAGTTCGACGTCGCCGCGATCGACACGATGATCTCGGCGTCGCCCTACGAGGAGACGCCCGAGGCGATCCGCTCAGCCGACGGTCGGGTCTACCTGCGCTGGGGCTTCTACCGCAACTGGCGGCAGTGCGGCACCTTCAACGTCGAGCCGTACATCCTCGACTCGGTGCCCAACGCCGAGCCCCTCGACGACTCGCACCTGGCCCGCAACGCCAAGCCGGGCCGCGGCCAGCGCCCGGTCACCCCCGACGCCGAGGCCACGACCCCGGCCCCCGGCCCGGTCGCCGACGATCGCCAGCTCGACTACGCCGCCAACATGTGGATGGCTGGCTTCGCCTCGGCGTCGGTGGCGCGCATGCAGCGGGTGAGCGCGCTGCCGTTCTCCGCCGGCGACGCGGTGGCGGCCGAGACCCCGGCCGAGCTGAAGGCGGTCTACGAGGGCGTGCTGGTCGAGTCCGGGGGCCTCAAGCGTTTCGAGGTCATGACCGCGGCGGCCTTCACCGCCAAGCTCGGCGTCGCCGTGCCGTCGGACGCGATGGTGCTCCTGGTCGAGGCGACCAAGGCGCGCTTCGGCGTGGTCCTCACGCGGACTCGGTCCGGCGAGTTCCGCGCCACCGCGATCGCCCGCTGACCACCCGCGGCGCCGGCGCGCCGCGATACACTGGACCTCATGCCAGCGCTCCTCGACTGGGCCGAGGCGATGTGGACCGGGGCGACCACCGCCGATCACACCTCGATCATGATGGCCGGCATGGGCACGCCGCTCACCGAGGTCGCGCCCGGGGTCGGCTTCCTCGTCAACTTCGCCAACGTGATCGCGATCGACGGCGGCGCCGACGGCCTGTGCCTGGTCGACACCGGCAGCTTCCTCACCGCCGACCGCGTGGCGGCCGAGGTCGGGCGGTGGCGCGCCCAGCCGGTGGTCGCCGCGGTCTACACCCACGGCCACGTCGATCACGCGATGGGCATGGCCGGCTTCGACGCCGCCGCGGTGGCCGCCGGGCGACCGCGGCCCCGGGTCTACGCCCACGAGGCGGTGGCGGCGCGGTTCGAGCGCTATCGCCTGACCGCCGGCTGGAACCAGGCGATCAACACCCGACAGTTCCAGGTGCCGGGCCTGCGCTGGCCCACCGAGTATCGCTACCCCGACGTCACCTACCGCGATCGCTGGAAGCTCGCCGTCGGCGAGGTCAAGCTCGAGCTGCACCACGCCCTGGGCGAGACCGACGATCACACCTGGGTGTGGATGCCGGCGACGAAGGTCTTGTGCCCGGGCGATCTGTTCATCTGGGCCGCGCCCAACTGCGGCAACCCGCAGAAGGTCCAGCGCTACGTCCGCGAGTGGGCCGACGCGCTCGACGCCATGCGCGCGCTCTGCCCCGAGGTCTTGCTGCCCGGCCACGGCCCGCCGATCGTCGGCGCCGACCGGGTCGCGACCGCGCTCACCGACACCGCCGCGCTCCTGCGCACGATCCACGATCAGACCGTGGCGGCGATGAACCAGGGCGCGACCCTCGACGAGGTGGTCGCCGCGGTCGCGATCCCGAAGGAGCTCTTGACCCGTCCGTACCTGCGGCCGGTCTACGACGATCCCGCGTTCATCATCCGCAACGTCTGGCGCCGCTACGGGGGCTGGTGGGACGGCAACCCGGCCCATCTGTTGCCGCCGCGCGAGGCCGCCCTGGCCCGCGAGGTCGCGGCGCTGGCCGGTGGCGCGGCCGCCCTCGCCAGCCGGGCCGAGGCCGTCGCCGACGACGATCTCGCGCTGGCCTGCCAGCTCGTCGAGTGGGCGGCGGCCGCCGCCCCCGACGACGCCGGCGTGGTCGCGCTGCGGGCCCGGCTGTACCGGCGCCGCGCCGAGGGCGAGACCAGCCTCATGGCCAAGAGCATCTTCACCGCCGCCAGCAGCCGGCGATGACGCTGGGCCAGCTCACCGGGATCGTGGTCGGCACCGCGATCCAAGTCGGCTTCCACTACTACCTGTGGCGGCGCCTGGTGCGCGACGGCGGCTGGCCGACGCCGGCCTACCGGGCCGCGACGGTCGCCGTGGTGGTGCTCGGGCTGTCGACCCCGGCGACGATCTGGCTCAACCGCGCCGACGTGCGCTGGATCGGGCCGACCCTGGGCTGGGTCAGCTTCCCGTGGATGGCGCTGGTCGCGATCACGACCAGCGTCCTGGTCGCGCTCGATCTCGGGCGCTGGCTGTGGCGCGCGGTCGCCGATCGGCGGCGCGGCGCGGCCGACGTCGATCTGGCGCGCCGTCGGGCCCTGGCCCGGATGACCGGCGGCGCGGCCCTGGTCGCCGGTGCGGCCACCGTCGGCGCCGGCATGCGGAGCGCGCTGGCGGGCCCGTCGGTGGTGACAGTCGAGATCCCGGTGGTTGGCCTGGGCGCCGAGCTCGATGGCTTCACGATCGCGCAGGTCACCGATCTGCACGTCGGCCTGACGATCGATCGCGCCTACGTCGCCGACGTGGTCGCGCGGACCAACGCGATCGGCGCCGACGCGATCGCGCTCACCGGCGATCTGGTCGACGGCACGGTCGCCGCCCTGGCCGACGACGTCGCGCCGCTGGCGGCGTTGCGCGCGCCCCACGGGGTGTACTTCGTCACCGGCAACCACGAGTTCTACAGCGGGGTCGAGGCGTGGCGCGTCGAGCTGGCCCGGCTGGGGCTCACCCCGCTGCGCAACCAGCACGTCGCGATCCGCCGCGGCGCCGCCGCCCTGACCCTGGCCGGCGTCGACGATCACACCGGGCGACGCTTCGGCGCCGAGCACGGGCCGCGCTACGACGCCGCGCTGGCCGGCCGCGATCCGAGCGCGCCCGTCGTCTTGCTCGCCCATCAGCCGCGCCAGATCAAGCACGCGATCCGCCATCGGGTCGCGGTCCAGCTCTCGGGCCACACCCACGGCGGCCAGGTCTGGCCGTGGCACTTCGTCGTCGCGCTGCAGCAGGGCGGGCGGGTCGCCGGGCTGTATCGCGAAGGGCCGACCACGCTGTACGTGTGCCGCGGCGCCGGCTACTGGGGGCCGCCGGTGCGCGTCGGCGCGCCGGCCGAGATCGCGCGGATCGTGCTGCGGGCGGTGCCGGCGTGAGGCGCGCGTGGGCGCTGGCGGTGGCGCTCGTCGCGGCCTGTGGCTCGCGCGGACCTGGCCTCGATCGCGAGCGGGCCGCGGCGGTGTTCTCGCGGGTCGCGGTCGACACCGGCGGGGTGCACGGCCTGTCGGGCCTGGCCGTCGATGGCGATGGCCGGCTGTGGACGGTGGCGGAGCGCGGCGCCGTCGCGTTCGCGATCACCGTCGACGGCGGCGTCTCGACCGCGCGCCGTCACCCGATCGCGGGGTTGCCGCCCGGCGAGGACCTCGAGGCGGTGGCGGTCGCCGACGACGGCGGTCTGTGGCTGGGCACCGAGGGGCGCGATCGCGGCGTCGCGCGGGTGTTTCACGCCGCGCGCGCCAGCGACGGCTTCGCGATCGATCGACCGGCGATCGAGCTGCGCGCAGAGACCGTGGGCGTCGAGGTCGGTGCCAACCATGGCGCCGAGGGTGTGTGCGCAGCCGCGGGCCGGGTCTACGTCGCGATCGAGACCGCCGGCCGCGACGACGACGGTCGGTGGGCGCCGGTCGTGGCCATCGATCCGGCGAGCGGCGCGCAGGTGGTCCGCCGGCTGCGCTTGACGAGCGACGCCGGCAAGCTGTCGGCCCTCGAGTGCTGGCGCGACGGCGAGCGCGTGCGCGGCTGGGCGATCGAGCGCCACTTCGCGGTCACCCGGCTGCTCGCCTTCGACCTCGATGGCGCGGGCGCGATCGCGCCGACGGTGCTGGTCGATCTGGGGCCGGTCCTGCGCGGCAGCTTGAACCTCGAGGGCCTGGCCCGGTTGCCCGACGGCCGGCCGGTCGCCGCCGTCGACAACCAGTACCGCACGATCACCGGGCCCGACGAGCTCCTGGTCTTTCGCGCGGCGCCGCGACGTTAGGGCCGCGCTCCGAACTGCGGGAACTCGAGGCAGCACAGTCCGCCCACGCCGTTGCTGAACGGCGACGCCGAGATGAAGCCCTCGAGGCCGCAGTCGTTGGCGACGATCACGTTGCCGGTGTCGGTGAAGGCGGACAACCAGACCGCGCCCGGGTGGCGGTAGCCCGAGTAACAGGCGGCCTTCCGGTACTGCGCGATCGTGCACAGCGACGCGCCGTGGCGCCCGAAGCAGTCTTGATCGGCGATGTACCAGTTTGTGACCTCGCCGACGGCGACGCACAGCAAGGTCACGCCGAGGTCGATCGGATCCATCCCCGCCGGACAGGTCGCCGTCGGCGCTGGACCCTCGGGGCCCTGGGGACCCTGCGGACCTTGCGGACCGGTGGCGCCGGTGGCGCCGGTGAGGCCGATGGGACCTTGGGGGCCGGTGGCGCCGGTCAGGCCGGTGAGGCCGCGCGGACCGGTGGCGCCGGTGAGTCCGATGGGACCTTGGGGGCCGGTGGCGCCGGTGGCGCCGGTGAGTCCGATGGGACCTTGCGGGCCGGTGGCGCCGGTGGCGCCGGTGAGTCCGATGGGACCTTGGGGGCCGGTGGCGCCGGTGGCGCCGGTGAGCCCGATGGGACCTTGGGGGCCGGTGGCGCCGGTGAGGCCGGTGAGCCCCGTCGGGCCTTGGGGGCCTGCGGGTCCTGCGGGTCCCGCGGGTCCGGTAGCGCCGGTGAGGCCGGTGAGACCCGTCGGGCCTTGGGGGCCTGCGGGTCCGGCGGGCCCCGCGGGTCCGGTGGCGCCGGTGAGGCCGGTGAGACCGCGCGGGCCCGCAGGTCCGGTGGCGCCGGTGAGGCCGATGGGCCCTTGCGGACCGGTCGCGCCCGTCGCGCCGGCGGCGCCCGTGAGCCCGATCGGGCCCTGCGGCCCTGTCGCGCCGGTGGCGCCGGTGAGCCCGATCGGGCCCTGCGGCCCCGTCGCGCCGGTGAGCCCCGTAAGCCCGATGGGACCCTGCGGCCCCGTGGCGCCGGTGAGGCCGATCGGCCCGGCCGGCCCCGCGGGGCCCGTCGCGCCGGTCGCGCCGGTGAGGCCTATGGGACCTTGCGGCCCCGTGGCGCCAGTGAGGCCGATGGGCCCTTGCGGACCTGTCGCGCCGGTGAGACCGATCGGACCGGCCGGCCCCGTGGCGCCAGTGAGGCCGATGGGCCCTTGCGGACCTGTCGCGCCGGTGAGGCCGATCGGACCGGCCGGCCCCGTGGGACCCATCGCGCCAGTCGCGCCCATCGGCCCTGCCGGACCGGCGGGACCGATGAGTCCCGTCGGATCGCCGACCCAGCGTCCGTCGCTGTCGATCACCTGCCGGCTGCCGACGAAGACGCTGTCGGGATGGATCGCGCCCAGGACATCGCCGGCGTAGAGCGCGTAGGGCACGCTCACCAGCTCCTCGCGCGGCGTCATCTCGCCGTCGCTGTCGATGGCGATGCCGAGGTAGGCCGGCGTGCCGTCGAAGGTCGGCAAGGCCGTGGTGGTCCCGAGGCCGATCACGAAGTAGCCGTCGTCGAACGTGACGGTGTGGCTCTCGGTCCAGCGCGCGGTGCCGCCCGACGGGACGTCGTAGAGCGCGAAGGTCATGGTCCGCGCGCCGTCGACCGGCGTTCCGTCGGCGGCGAACAGCCGGCCGGTCTGGGTCATCAGGTTGGGCACGTCGCCCGGGCCGGCGGTCGCCGGGGCCGCGGCCACTGCGAGGGCAGCGAGGATGAGCGGAGCGAGAGCGCGCATGGAGACCTCCAGCTAGCGTTGCGTGGCGCCGGTGACACCACCGCGGCGCTGGTAGTTGGGGGACGTCGACGAGCCGTCGCCGGAGCGCAGCGTGCCGAACAGCTTGTAGTTGGGGCTCTGGGCCTCGACCGCGCCGGTGACGACGCCGGTGCCGGGGTGGCCGACCGGGGCGTCGAGCCCGGCGTCGACCAGCGGCCCATCGACCAGGGTGGCGTCGACGAGCAACGCGTCGACGACGCCGGCGTCATCGATTCGAGCGTCGGTGATTTCTTTGCCCTTTTTCCCACACCCGGCGAGGGCGAGGATCGCGACGATGGTCCACCCGCGCATGCCCAGCATCGTCCGCGGTCAGGCCGCGCCGGTCAATCGCCAGCTCTGGCAACTCACGGCCAAGCGACTCCCATCACACGATCGCCCACGCACCTTGCCCGTCGCCTGCGATGGACGACCAGGCCGCGCCCGCCGCCCTGGGTCCCTATACAACCCGCGCCGCTCCGAAACTCAGGGCGGCTTGGTTCACGTGCGGGGTTCCGGAAACCCCTGCGATGGGTCTCCGCCCCGCGCCCGCCGCTCCGAAACTCAGGGCGGCGTGCTTCACGTGCGGGGCAACCCTGCGATGGGTCTCCGCCCCGCGCCCGTCGATCCGGAACTCAGGGCGGCTTGGTTCACGTGTGGGGTTCCGGAAACCCGTTGGAACGGGCCACCACCCCGCGCCCGCCGCACCAGTTCCCTAGAAGAACGCAACGCTACTTGCCGAAGCGATACGTCGTGAACAGCGAGTCCATCCGGGTGTCCTGACCCGCGGTGAACGTGTTCATGCACGCGTCGTCGGTGTAGTCCATGAAGTTGGTGATCGGGTCGACGCCGGGGAAACGCGAACCCGTGCAGGTGTCGCGGCCGGTCGGGCAACCGTAGGCCGCGCTGCGCTCGGCGGGGGTGTCAGCGACGCCGTCACCACCGGTGGTCGAGCGGACGCAGCCGCCCTGGAACGTGTGATAGAGGCCCATCCAGTGGCCGACCTCGTGGGTGCCGGTGTCGCCGAGGTTGTACGGCGCCGCGGTGCCGCCGGGGACCGACGAGTAGAGGATCACCACGCCGTCGTCCTTCGGACGGCTGGTGTAGCTCGACGGGAAGGTCGCCCAGCCGAGCAGGCCGCCGCCGGGGTTCGACGAGTAGATGTTGAGGTCGTCCGCGGTGCCGACGCGGAGGGCGTTCTTCATCGCGGCCTCGGCGGAGGTGCCCGGGCCGGCGGTGTACCAGGAGGCGTTGGTGGTGCGCGTGGTCTGGACCAGGTTGAACGACCAGCCGGTGCCCGCGTAGGCCGCGTTCAGCACGTTCATCTGCGCGGTGATCTGCGAGTCGGGGATGTTGCCGTTCGAGAGCGCCGTGCCGTTGTTGATGACGTGCCAGTAGACGTTGATCGTCCCACCGGTGGCGTTGCCGCCGACCTGATCCTTGCGCTCGGACAGGAAGGTCTCGACCTCGTCCTCGATCGCGAGGCGCTGCGCCTCGTCGAGGTCTTCGGTGCCGCACAGGCGCGCCGAGCCGTCGTAGTCGGCGGGCTGCTCGCCCTCGATGATCGGGCCGGTGTCCAGCGAGTCCTCGTCCTCCATCACGCAGGCGCCAGCGGCGAGCGCGGTCAGGGACACGAGCAACGAAGCGCGAAAGGCAGAACGACGCATCAGGGGCTCCCTCGACTGAGAATGGAAAGTTCCGTTTCGGTGCGCAGCCCTACAGCACGCGGCGTTCCAATCCGCGGCGCGATCCCGGCGCGGTGGCGCGTGACAGCGCGGTGACGCAGAACCGGATACTTGCGGCCGTCGCGAGGCGGATCTCTCCCCACGGGTACCGAGGGCGACCTACACCCGCCGACTGGGGCCAGACTGCGCAAGGTGGGGCCTCGCTGTGCCAGCCTGTCCTAGTACAAGCGGCGTTCCGCTACGCGTCGTCGTCGGTGGACGCCCCCGATGAACCCCGGTGCGCCCACATCGCGCTGGCGGTCTCGCCGCGCCGGTTCCTTCGCCCGGGCCGGCCCGGCGGATCGCGCGACGTATATATTGCCCGCGTGAACACCGTCGACCTCGCCCGCGCCTGGCTGGCCCGCGACCCCGATCCCGACACCCGCGCCGAGCTGGGCGCGCTCCTGGCCAAGGTCGAGGCCGGCGACGCCGCCGCGGCCGCCGAGCTCGCCGAGCGATTCTCGGGCCGTCTGGAGTTCGGGACCGCCGGCATCCGCGGCGTCCTGGCGGCCGGTCCCCAGCGCATGAACCAGCTGCAGGTCCGCGAGGTGACCGCGGGCCTGGCCGCCTACCTGGCGGCCGAGGTCCCCGACGCCCGGACCCGCGGCGCCGTGATCGGCTACGACGGCCGGCGCAAGTCGCGGCTGTTCGCTGAAGAGACCGCCGCGGTCCTCGCCGCCGCCGGCTTCGTCGTGCATCTGGCCGACCACCCATGGCCGACGCCGGTGACGGCCTTCGCGGTCCTGCGCCTTGGGGCCGCGGCGGGCGTGATGGTCACCGCGTCCCACAACCCGCCCGAGTACAACGGCTACAAGGTCTACTGGGGCAACGGCGCGCAGATCATCCCGCCCATCGACGGCGGCATCGCCAGCGCGATCGCCGCGGTCGCCGGGACTGCGATCTCCACCACCTCGCTCGACCGAGCGCGGGCCGACGGGCGGCTCCACGCGCTGGGCGCCGCGATGGAGGACGCCTACGTCGCCGAGGTCCTCGCGCTCCAGGTCGCGCCGAGCGCGTCGCGCGCCGGGCTGCGCATCGCGTACACGCCGCTGCACGGGGTCGGCGCCGCCCTGGTCGAGCGGGTCCTGGCCGCCGCCGGCTTCGAGCCGGTCGCGACCGAGCCCAGCCAGCGCGAGCCCGACGGCGCGTTCCCGACGGTGGCGTTCCCCAACCCCGAGGAGAAGGGCGCGATGGATCGGGTCCTCGCGCTGGCGACCCAGACCGGCGCCGAGCTGGTCCTGGCCAACGACCCCGACGCCGATCGGCTCGCGGTCGCGCTGCCCGATCCCTGGGCGCCGTCGGGCTACCGGATGCTGACCGGCGATCAGGTCGGGGTCCTGCTCGCCGACTATCTCCTGGCCCACGCGCCGGCCGGTCAGCGGCTGGTCGCGTGCAGCCTGGTGTCGTCGCAGATGTTGCGGTTCCTCGCCGCGTCCTGGGGCGCCGAGGCCAAGGAGACCCTGACCGGCTTCAAGTGGATCGCCAACGAGGCCATGGCCTGGCAGGCCGCGACCGGCGGCCGCTTCGTGCTCGGCTACGAGGAGGCCCTGGGCTACAGCGTCGGCGAGCTGGTCCGCGACAAGGACGGCGTGTCGGCGGCGATGGCCTTCGCCGAGCTCGCCGCCTGGGATCGCGCGCGCGGCACCACCGTGGCCGCGCACCTCGACGAGCTGTACCGGCGCATCGGCCTGTTCGTGACCGAGCAGATGTCGCTGACCTTGCCGGGCGCCGACGGCGTCGCCGCGATCAAGCGCGGCATGGCCCGGGTCCGCGCCCAGCCGCCGACCGCGCTCGGCCCGCATCCGATCGAGGTCGTGCGCGATCTCGCCAGCGGCGCCGACGGGCTGCCGCCGTCCGACGTGTTGATCTTCACGCTGGCCGGCGGCCGCCGCGTGATCATGCGGCCGTCGGGCACCGAGCCCAAGCTCAAGAGCTACTACGAGGTCCGGGTCGAGGTCGGCGGCGACGAGCCCCTGGCGGCGGCGCGGGCCCGCGGCGCGACCGAGCTGGCCGCGCTGCGCGAGGCCCACCAGGCGATCCTGCGCGAGGCCATGGCGTGACCGCGGTCCTCGACGGGACCGCGCTCGGGCGGTGGGTCGAGATCGCCTTGCCCGAGCCGCCGTGGTCGTCGCCGGCGCCGTTCGTCGGCTTCGCCTACCTCGATCCCCAGGCTGGGATGTCGGCCAAGGGCGGGCCGGCCGATGAGCCGGGGTCGACCGTGCTGGTGGTGCGGCTGCCGATCGGCGCGCCGAGCCGGATCCTGTCCGAGGCCGAGGTCGCCGACCGCGGCCTGCCGACGCCACCGCTGTGGGTCGCCGCCTACGGGCCGCAGCCGCCGGCGGTCGCGCCGTGGCGGACCGCGCCGGCCCTGCGCGGTCGCTGGCATCGCCAGTTCCCCGACGACACCGCGGTCCTGTGCCACGACGGCGATCCGGTGCGCACCGGGGTCGCTCCCGAGGGCTGCTGGGTCCGGGTGGTCGAGCAGCACCCGGCGCCGGCCCGACCGGCGGCGCGCGCCGACGGCGCCGCGGTCCCCCTCGACGGCGCGGTCTATGTCGGCGAGCTGTTGACCACGCCGCGCCACCTGCGCTCGCTGGCGCCCGGCGATCGGGTGTGGTTCCTCGCCGACGCGGCCCGGCGCCACGCGCTCCAGGTCTCGCCAGCGTACCTGGCCGAGCGACCGGCCTGGACGGTCACGCCGTGTCCGCGCTGCGGTCTGGTCGAGCTGTTCGAGCCGCCGTCGCTGGCCGCCGCCGCCCGCTTCCCGGAGCAAGGCGAGGTCATGGCCTTCACCGTGCGCTGCCCGCTGTGTCCCCCGCCCGCCGCGCTGGCCCTGGCGCGCCGATCACTCGAGCCCGTACTGCCGTAGCTTCTTCCACAAGGTCGTGCGGTTGATGCCGAGGAGCGCCGCGGCCTTGGTCTTGCCGCCCTCGCACGCCGCCAGCACCGCCAGGATGTGGCGGCGCTCGAGCTCGTCGAGGGTCAGCGGGGCGTCGCCGGGCGCGAGGACCAGGGCCGGCGGCGGCGCCGACGCGCCCGGCGGCGGCCGGACATCGTCGACGGTCAGGCGATCGCCCGAGGCCAAGACGACCGCGCGCTCGATCGCGTTCTCGAGCTCGCGGACGTTGCCGGGCCAGCTCTGTTGCTCGAGCCAGGCCACCGCGTCGTCGGTCAGCTCGACCTGGCCGCGACGAGCGCGATGGGCGGCGGCGGCGGCGAAGGTCCGGGCCAGGGCGCCGACGTCGCCGCGCCGGGCCCGCAGCGGCGGCACCTCGATCGTGATCACCGCCAGCCGGTAGTACAGGTCGTCGCGGAACTCGCCGGCGGCGATCGCCGCGCGCAGGTCGCGGTTGGTCGCGGCGATCACCCGGACGTCGACGGTGGCGGTGGTGGTGCCGCCGACCGGCTTGACCTCGCCGGCCTCGAGGGTGCGCAGGAGCTTGGGCTGGAGCTCGAGCGGCAGCTCGGCGATCTCGTCGAGGAGCAGGGTGCCGCGATCGGCGGTGACCACCAGGCCGCGCTTGGCGTGATCGGCGCCGGTGAAGGCGCCGCGGACGTGGCCGAACAGCTCGCTCTCGAGGAGCGACCCGACCAGGGCTCCGCAGTTGACCGGGACGAAGGGCAGGGCGGCGCGGCCGCTGGCCAGGTGGATCGCCCGCGCCACCAGCTCCTTGCCGGTGCCGCTCTCGCCGGTGACCAGGATGGTCGCGTCCGACGGGCCGACCTTCTCGATCGTCCGGCGCAGCTCGACCATCGGTGGCGAGTCGCCGAGCAGGCCGCCGAGGGCGAGCTGGCGGCGCAGCGCGGCGTTGTCGCGGCGCAGGGCGTCCTCGGCCAGCGCCCGGGCCACCACCAGGCGCAGCTCGTCGGGCGAGAACGGCTTGCCCAGGTAGTCGCGGGCGCCGAGCTTCATGCCGCGGACCGCGGTGTCGATCGACGGGTACGCGGTGATCAGCACCACCGTCGGCGCCGGCTCGCGGTCGAGCAAGCGCGGCAAGAGCGACACGCCGTCCTGATCGGGCAGGTTGATGTCGCACAGGATCAGATCGAAGTCGGTGCGACCGACCGCGGCCAGGCCGGCGGCGGCGCAGTCGGCGACCTCGACCTTGTGGCCGGCGCGGCGCAGGACGTCGCCGCACAGCGACCGGATGCCGGGCTCGTCATCGATGACCAGGAGGTTGCCGCGCAGATCAGGCATCGGGGGCGTCCGGTGGTACCACGGCCGCGACCACCCGGAACCGCGCGCCTCCCCCGGGGGCGTCGTCGACCGCGATGGTCGCCCCGGCGCGGGCCACCAGGTGGCGGACCACCGCGAGCCCCAGGCCGGTGCCGGTGCCGGCCGGCTTGGTGGTGACGAAGGGATCGAAGACCCGGGCGCGCTCGGCGGGCGGCACGCCGGGGCCGTCGTCGCACACGTCGAGCGCGAGGCGGTCGCCCGGCGCCGCGGTCCAGGTCACCGTCACCGCGCCACCGGGCGCGGCGTGGAGGGCGTTGGTGATGAGGTTGACCAGCACCTGCTGCAGGGCGTGGCCGTCGAAGCGGATCGCCGGCGCGTCGTCGAGCGCGACGGTCAGGCGAGCGCCGCTTCGGCGCACCGCCGGCGCCAGGAGCGCGGCCACCAGCCGACCGATCTCGCGCGGCTGGGTGCGCGGGTCGCGGTCGCCCGCGGTCTCGGCCCGGGCGTAGCCGAGCAGGCCGGCGACGATCGACTTCATCCGCGTGGCCTCGGCGGCGATCAGCACCAGGCCCTGGCGATCGGGATGATCCTCGGGCTTGTCCTCGGCCAGGAGGGCGGCGTAGCCCAGCACGGTGGTGAGCGGATTGTTGATCTCGTGGGCGACCTGGGCCGCCATCACGCCGACCGACGCCAGGCGATCGCCGCGCGCCAGCGCCGCCTGCAGCTCGCTGCGCTCGCCGATCCGCCCGGCCATCTCCTCGATGCGCGCGCCCAGGTGACCGACCTCGCCGGGCCCGGCGATCGGCGCGGCCGGCGCGGTCTCGCCGCGGGCGATGGCGTCGGCCCGGGCCGCGAGCGCCACCAGCGGACGGGTCAGGCGCGCCGCCAGGAGCGCGCCCAGCGCCAGGGCCAGCGCCAGCGCCACCGCCGCCACGACCAACGTGATCCGTCGCGTCGCCCGCGCCAGGGCGTAGGCGTCGGCCTCGGGCTGGGTCAAGATGATCGCCCACCGCACGCCGCGCACCGACTGGTAGCTCGACAGGTTGCGGTAGACCGCGAGGGCACCGGCCGCGGTCGTGTGGCCCTCGGCCGCGGCGCCCAGGGCGCGCGCGATCGCGGCGTCGTCGCGACGGCGCGCGCCGACCTCGATCGTCGGATCGGTCGACGCCACCACCGTGCCGTCACCGTCGACCACGACCACCGAGGCCCCGGGGCCGAGGCGCGCGCCGCGCACGGTGTCGGCGACGAAGCCGAGATCGATCTCGGCCACGAACACCGCGACCAGCTCGCCGGTGCGGCTGCGCGCCTGGACCACCAGCGGCACCCGCGGTCCGCTGGCCGCGAAGCCGGCGTCTCCGACGTAGCCGCCGAAGCTGCCGGCGCCCAGCTCGATCGTCGGCGGCGCCGATCCGGCCACCAGCGCGCCGTCGGGATCGACGATCGCGACCCCGGCGATCACCGGCACGTCGCGATCGAGGCGGGCCAGGAGTCGCGCGGTGGCCCGGCGATCGGCGTCGCCCTGGGGATGGGCACCGGTCCGCGCGTCGGCCCAGGTCGCGGCGGCGATCTCGACGGTGCGGCGGGCGTCCTGCAGCGTGGCGTCGAGGTTGGCGCCGAGCGCGCGGATGAGCGCCAGGTGGCCGCGCACGACCTCGCGCTCCAGATCGCCGCGGGTCCGCGCGAAGGCCAGCGCGCCGATCGCCAGGGTCGGGATGAGCGCCGCCAGCGCCAGCACGCCGATCACGCGCACGCCGAGGGAGCGCGGCTTCATCGCTCGGCCCCGTTGCGCTCGAGGGCGCGGGCCCACGCCCGCCGGACCCCGGCGATCGCCTCGGCCGGCGAGGCGTCGCCGGCGACCACCGCCGCGACCGCCGGCGTGAGGTCGTCGAACAGCGCGGTCGACAGCGGGTGGCGCGGCAGCGGCCGGGCCTCGGCCAGGGCGGCGTAGGTCGCGCCGGCCAGCGGTCCGGCGTCGGCCAGCGCGGCGACCGTCGTCGGTACCGTGCCGATGCGGCGGGCCCAGGCCGCGGCCACCGCGGGCTCGGTCAAGACCTCGACCAGGGCCCAGGCCGCCTCCGGCGACGGCGCGCACCGCGGCACCGCCAGGAGCTGCGCGCCGATCGGCGCGTGGGGCAGGGCGGCGATCGCCAGGCCGCTGACCTCGCCCTCGGCGGACTCGGCGATCGCCGGGAAGGCCCACGGGCCGGTGACCAAGGTCGCGAGCTCCCCGGCCCGGAACCGCGCCGCCTCGCGCTCGGCCTCGGCGCCCGGCGGTGGCGCCGGCGCGGCCACCCCGGTCGAGAACAGCGCGGCGAAGTCGGCCAGGGCCGCCTCGGCGCCGGGGCCGTCGATCCCGAGGCTGGCCCGGGCGCCGTCGGCGACGTCGGCGCCCCGCGCGCGCAGGAACGGCACCAGCCAGTAGCCGTCGATCCGGACCCCCAGGCCGTGGCGGTCGGGGCCGGTCTCGGCGCGCGCCATCGTCGCCAGGTCGGTCAGCGCGGTCGGCGGCCACGGCGTCGGTCGCGGTCGACTCGCCGCCCGCACCAGCACCAGCCCGTCGAGGGACATCGGCGCCGCGGCCAGGCGGCCGTCGACGGTGGCCAGGGCCCGGGCCGGCGGCAGCCAGTCGCGGGCGGCCAGGCTCGGCGGCGGCGGTGCCAGGTGGGCGGCCAGCCCGGGCAGCCAGGTGGCGTCGATCCGCAGGAGGTCCGGGCACGCCTGGCCCGCGGCCAGGGTGGAGCGCACCACGCCCTCGCCGCGGGCGAACGGCAGGAGCACCGGATCGACGGCCAGCGCGCGCTCGCGGATCACCCGGTCGAGGGCCGCGGCCTCGGGCGCCGACAGCGTGTGCATGAACCGCACCGCCGGGCGGCGCGCCGGGGCGGCGCCGTCGCAGGCGAGGGCGGCGACCGCGACCAGGGCCAGGGAGCGCACGGCGCCAGCCTACCGCGGCGGCGGCGGACCCGTGGTATCACCGCGCGCGTGACCGCACCGGCGCGCCCCGGGTTGAGCATGACCGGCTTCGGCCGGGGCAGCGCGGCGGCCGGCGCGCTGCGCGTCACCGTCGAGCTGCGCGCGGTCAACCACCGCTTCCTCGAGGTCAAGCTGCGCGGCGCCGCTGGGCCGGCGATCGAGGAGCAGGTGACCGCCGCGGTCCGCGAGCGGGTCAGCCGGGGCGCGCTCACGGCGGCGGTCGTGATCGATCGCGGCCCGGCTGGCGCGGTGGCGATCGATCGCGCCGCCGCGGTCGCCGCCCACCGGACCCTGGCCACGTTGGCCTACGAGCTGGGCATGGCCCCTCCGACCATGGCCGACGTCCTGGCGGTCCCCGGCGTCCTCGCCGCCGGCGGCCCGGCCGGCGACGACCTCGCGCCCCTGGTGGCTCAGGCGACCGCCGCCGCCCTCGACGAGCTGACCGCGCATCGGGCCCGCGAGGGCCAGGCCCTGGTCGCCGACGTCGCCGCGCGGGTGGCCGCGGTCCGCGAGCTCCACGGCGCGATCGCCACCGCCGCCGCCGCCGCCGGCCCGGCGATCGCCGCCCGGGTCACCGAGCGGATCGAGCGCCTGGCGCCCGGCGTGGTCAGCCCCGAGCGCCTGGCCCAGGAGCTCGCCCTCCTGGTCGAGCGCGCCGACGTCACCGAGGAGCTGGTCCGGGCCGCTGCGCACCTCGAGGCCCTGGCCGCGACCCTGGCCGAGGGTGGGCCGATCGGTCGTCGCCTCGACTTCCTGCTTCAGGAGCTCGGCCGCGAGATCAACACCACCGGCGCGAAATCGCCCACCGCAGCGATCTCCGCCTTGGTCGTGCAAGCCAAGGCCGAGCTTGAGAAGATGCGCGAGCAGGTGCAGAACCTCGAGTAACCCGTGTCCGCCCGTGGCTTCCTCCTGATCGTGTCGTCCCCGTCGGGGGCCGGCAAGACCACGCTCACCCGCCGGCTCTTGCGCGAGCACGACACCATCGACTTCTCGGTGTCGTACACCACGCGACCGCAGCGCCCGGGCGAGCGTGACGGCATCGACTACCACTTCGTCGATGGCGCCACCTTCGATCGCATGATCGGCGACGGCGAGTTCGCCGAGTGGTTCGTCGTCCACGGCAACCGCTACGGCACCGCCCGCGGACCGATCGAGGCGTCCTTGGCCGCCGGCCACGACATGATCTTCGACGTCGACTTTCAGGGCGCCCTGGCCCTGGCCGAGCGCTGGCCCGCCGACTCGCTGCGGGTCTTCATCTTGCCGCCCGACCTCGCGACCCTGGCGGCCCGGCTGCGGTCGCGGGCCACCGACGCCGACGACGTGATCGAGCGGCGGCTGCGCAAGGCGATCGAGGAGCTCGGTCACTACCGCGAGTACGATCACCTGATCGTCAACGCCGAGCTCGAGCCGGCCTACCGGACCTTGCGCGCGGTGTACCTGACCCGGCGCTACGGCGAGGTCGACCGAGCCGACGTGGCGTGGCCGCTGGCCGAGCTGGCCGCCGAGGTCGCCGCCAACCGCGCGCGCGATCCCGCCGCCCACGCCCGGGCGCTGATCGCCAGCGCCGCCGGTGCGTAACCCGCGAGGACGTCGCCGGGTCGGTCGCGGCGATGCCGCCGGGCCTCACCTGCGACGCTGTCACCGTCGACGATTTCCGCTTGACCCGCCGCCGCGGGCGGCGCAACGATCGCCGCATGGCTCACCGGATCCGCACGCTCCTCGCGCTCGCGGCCGTCGCGCTCGCCGCCGCCGCTTGTTCGCGCACGTTCCACGGCGAGGTCGTCCAGCCCAACCCGCTGGCCAAACCGACGGAGACCCTGCGCGACTCCGAGGTCGTGCGGATCGTCACCGGCGACATGGAGCTGAACGTGCCCCGGGAGGCCGAGCAGCGGGTGTCGGTCTTGCGCCATCGCCGCTACCCGCTCAACAACGAGGCGTCGTTCACCGTGGTGTCGCGCGATCGCCTGCGCTTCCACGTCCAGCTCGAGCACAAGTGGCAGGAGTGGGCCGACCTCAGCTCGTGGGAGGTCTACATGGTCGATGATCGCGGGCAGCGCTACCTGCCCGAGGGCATCGAGCACCCGCACACCAAGCACCTGGTGTCGATGTGGGATCGCGAGACCCGCAGCGTGTCGCGCAACATGTACGGCGACATCACGGCGATCCACGAGGACGGCTGGCGCCGTCGCCAGACCCTCGGCTCGCTGTCGGTGTTCCGCGGCAAGGCCGACTTCGTCTTCTACCAGCGCGACCTGTTCACCCCCGACATGCGCCGGCTGACCTTGGTCGTCCGCCGCTCGGGGCAGGCCTTCGAGTTCACCTGGAACTTCGAGGATCGAATCGCGGCGGAATAGGGTTTCCCTGGAGGGTTTTTCGAGCTGAACTTCCTTGAGGGCTTTTCGAAAAATACCTCCCCCAGCATGCGCTGGGGCCCCCACCCAAAACGATCCGACCTGGCGCGTGGGTGCGGTGCCCGGGTCACCTCTCGTGGTGGCGCGTCAGGGTTGAGGGTCAATCGGACTCGGTCTCGGTCTCGGACTCGGACTCGGACTCGGACTCGGTCTCGGGGTCGGTCTCGGTCTCGGGTTCGGTCTCGGGTTCGGTCTCGGACTCGGTCTCGGACTCGGACTCGGTCTCGGTCTCGGTCTCGGTCTCGGTCTCCGACTCGGCCTCCGATCCTGGCGTCGGCGACGGGGCCCGGGTATCCTCGACGATTCGAGGTGTCCGTCTGTCCATGAGCTTCGAGCAGATCCTGTCGCGCATCGCCGCCTACGATCCCAACGCCGATCTCGACGTCGTCCGCCGCGCCTACGACTTCGCCGCCAAGGCCCACGAAGGCCAGACCCGTCGATCGGGCGATCCCTACGTCACCCATCCGCTGTCGGTCGCCAACCTCATCACCGAGCTCAAGCTCGACGTGCCGAGCGTGTGCGCGGGGCTCCTCCACGACTGCGTCGAGGACACCAGCGCGACGATCGAGCAGCTCGAGGAGCTGTTCGGCAAGAAGATCGCGTTTCTGGTCGACGGCGTCACCAAGCTCGGCAAGCTGCCGTGGTCGACCAAGGAGGAGCAGCAGGCCGAGAACTTCCGCAAGATGCTCCTGGCGATGGCGCGCGACATCCGCGTCATCCTGGTGAAGCTGTGCGATCGCCTCGACAACATGCGGACCCTGGCGCACATGCCGCCGGAGAAGCAGGAGCGGATCGCCGCCGAGACGATGCAGATCTACGCGCCGATCGCCAACCGGCTGGGCATGGCCTGGGTCAAGGTCGAGCTCGAGGACCTGTCGTTCCGCTACCTCCACCCCGGTGAGTACGAGCAGCTCGCGGCCGAGATCCAGAAGTCGCGGGCCGAGCGCGCCGAGTACATCGCCACCGTCGAGGAGCTGATCTCGAAGGAGATGGTCGCCAACGGCGTGCCGTGCGAGGTCTCGGGGCGCGCCAAGCACTTCTGGTCGATCTTCTCGAAGATGAAGAAGACCGCCCGCAGCTTCGACGAGATCCACGACGCGATCGGCTTTCGGGTCGTGACCGACAACCAGATGCACTGCTACCAGGCCCTGGGCGTCGCCCACCAGACCTGGACCCCGATCCCCGGCCGGTTCAAGGACTACATCGCGCTGCCCAAGCCCAACCTGTACCAGTCGCTCCACACCGCGGTGATCGGCCCGCGCGGCGAGCGCATCGAGATCCAGATCCGGACCCGCGAGATGCACGCGGTCGCCGAGCACGGCATCGCCGCCCACTGGAAGTACAAGGAGGGCAAGCCGTCCGACGACGACAAGAAGTTCGCCTGGCTGCGCCAGCTCATGGAGCACCAGAAGGAGCTGGTCGACCCGACCGAGTTCCTCGAGACCGTCAAGCTCGACCTGTTCGGCGACGAGGTCTACGTCTTCACCCCGCGCGGCGACGTCAAGGCGCTGCCGATGGGGTCGACCCCGATCGATCTGGCCTACGCCGTCCACTCCGACGTCGGCGACCACTGCTCGGGCGCCCGGGTCAACGGCATGATCGTCCCGCTGCGCTATCAGCTCCGCAACGGCGACACCGTCGAGATCATCACCAACCCCAACCAGAAGCCCAACAAGGACTGGCTGGCGCTGGTCAAGACCGCCAAGGCCCGGACCAAGATCCGCTACCTCCTGCGCCACGAGCAGCGCGAGCGGGCCCTGGCCCTGGGCAAGGACATCCTCGACAAGGGCCTGCGCAAGCGCGGCCTGACCCTGGCCAAGGCCGAGCGCGAGCTCGGGGTGGCGGCCCGCGAGCTCCGGCTGGGCGACGCCGACGAGCTGATCCTTCAGGTCGGCTACGGCAAGATCACCGTGCAGCAGGTGGTCGACAAGCTGCCGGCCGACGACAAGAAGCCGGCCGCCGAGGCCGAGAAGCCCGAGGGCGTGCTGCGCCAGCTCATCCGCAAGGTGACCCGGCGGCAGAACACGTCGGGCATCCTGGTCCAGGGCGAGGACGACATCCTGGTCCGGTTCGCCCGGTGCTGTAGCCCGCTGCCCGGCGACGCCGTGGTCGGCTACATCTCGCGCGGCAAGGGCGTCACGGTCCACCGCCGAGACTGCGACAAGGGCCTCGATCTCGATCCCGAGCGCCGCATCGACGTGTCGTGGGACGGCCACGGCAAGGGCTCCCACGAGGTCGCGATCCAGGTGCTGTGCGCCGACAAGCCCGGGCTCCTGGCGACGATCAGTCAGTCCTTCACCGACCAGGGCGTCAACATCAGCCAGGCCCACTGCCGCGCCACCGACAACGGCCGGGCGGTCAACACCTTCCACGCCTCGGTCAAGGACCTCGATCAGCTGAAGACGGTGATCCGCTCGCTGTCGCGCATCAAGGGCGTCTACGCGGTCGATCGCGTCAGCGCCGAGCCGGCCTGACGCGAGCCGGCCTGACGGGGGATCGAAGGTCGGCGCCCTGCGTTCAATCGGTGTGCGCCTCCTCGTCCTCGTCGCTGCCCTGGCCGTCGCCGCGCCGGCGGCCGCCGATCGCTACGCTCCCTACGCCACCCGCGAGGCCGTGCTCGGCTGCTGGCAGGTCGGGGCCGGGGCGACCCTGACGCTCACCCCGGTCGGCAAGCACAGCGCCCAGGCCACGGCGCGCTTCTCGCGCCGCCCGCGCGGCGGGCCGGCGATCCTGCGCGCGCGCACGACGTGGAATGCCGAGGCCGGGGCCTTCGCGGTCCCATGTCGGCCGCGCACGCAGCACGGCACGACCTGCCTCATTGCGCCCGTCGCCGCCGGTCTGCAGGTGTGGGTGATCGCCTTCGACCACCAGGGGCGCTCGAAGGGGGTCGTCGAGTCGTTGGTGGCGCAGCCGTGCCGCGCCCGGCCGTAGCGGCTACTTGGCCTTGGGGGCCGGCTTGCCGGGCTCGCCCAGCGCGGCGAACAGCTCGGCGCTCGACACCGTCGAGCGGCGGGCCAGCTTGTTCTTGCGCTTGCGGCCCATGTTCTTGTGCGAGCGCTTGCGCTTGTTCTCCGAGGCGGCGGTGTTCGAGGCCATGGCTGGTATCCAGGATCGGGTGGGTGCCGCAGGTTGCGGCGGAGCGGCCGTTTCTAGCCGGGTCGGCGCGGGGTGTCAATCGCCCAGGTCACTCGGCGGGCGGGCCGAGGTCGACCGTCGCGGTCTCCGAGGCGTGGCGCAGGAGCGCGCGCAGGGTGCGCCCGACGTCGCCGGTGGTCGGCACGAAGTCGACTCCGAACCCCGGCCGCTTGCCGTGGCGGGTCCACGCGACGTGGCCGGTCAGCGGCAGGGCCTCGCCGCTCGGCGCGGTGATGGTGACCGCGACCGCGGCGCCGATGGCCGGCGGGACCTCGGCCAGGACGAAGGCGCCGCCGGCGGACAGATCCTCGACCGTGGTGACCGTCGCCGGGGCGCCCTCGACGTGCCAGGTCGCCGACAGCGAGGCCGGGAACCGGGCGTGGTCGCGGTGCACGGTGGCCTCGACCCGGACCTCGCCGGTGGCCAGGCCGACCAGGAAGTCGCGGGTGGTCGCGTCGTCGACGGCCAGCGCGAACCGCAGGCCGTGCTCGAAGGCGATCCCGACCACGTCGGCGCGCACCAGGGCGCGGTTGGGCAGCCCCGGGAAGGACACCTCGAGCAGCACCCGCTCGCCGATGTTGCCGTCGGTGCGCGTGCGGGTCGACAGGGTGCCGCCGTCGGCGGGATGGTAGGCGGCGAGGAAGTCGGCGGCCGACGCGTAGGCCAAGGTCACGAGGCGCATGGTTGCTCCGGTTGCTTTCGCCCGAGGATGTCCTTAGGATCCGCAACATTGCAAGACAGGTCGGCCCAATGAAAGTTTGTCCGAAGTGCGGCACGCAATACGGCGACGACGCGAACTTCTGCACCAACGACGCCGGGCGGTTGATCGCGCTGGCCGCGGCGCCGACGGCCGCGGCGACCGCGGCGCCGACGGCGGCCGCCCCGGCGGCCAACCTGGTCGGTGGCCGCTTCGAGCTGGGCGAGCGGGTCGGCGGTCGCCACACCGGTGACGTCCACCGCGCTATCGATCGCCAGACCGGCGCCCAGGTCGCGATCAAGCTGGTGGCGCCGGCGCTGGCCGCCCAGCCCGCCGCCGCCCAGCGCGTCGAGCGTGAGCTCAAGCTCCTCGAGCGGGTGTCCCACCCGGCGGTGGCGCGGGTCCTCGCGTCGGGCCGCCACGGCGACCGCCTGTTCGTCGCCACCGAGTGGGTGACCGGGGCCTCGCTGGCCGACGCCCTCGGGGCCGGGCCGGTGACCATGGAGCGCGCGACCGCGATCGCCACCGCGGTCGGCGGGGCGCTCCTCGACGCCGCCAAGGTCGGCGTGGTCCATCGCGATCTCGCGCCCAAGAACGTGCTCCTCACCGCCGAGGGCCCCAAGGTCATCAACTTCCCGTTGCCGGTGCCCAACGAGCGGATCGCTGGCGTCGCCGGGTTCTTGCCGCCCGAGGCGGTCGAGGGCAAGCCGATCGATCAGCGGTCGGCGACCTATAGCCTGGGGGCCCTGTTCTACGCCGCGGTCACCGGCGCGCCGCCGTTCACCGGCGAGGTCGCCGCGATCTTGCAGCAGCAGGCCGGCGGCACCGTGCCACCGCCGTCGGCGCGGGTGCCGCTGTCGCCGGAGATCGACGCGGTGATCGGTCGGGCGATGGACCGCAACCCCGCCAAGCGCCACCTGACCCTCAAGCAGTTCATCGACGATCTCGAGCGGGCCGCCAGCGGCGAGCCCTCGCCGAGCACGACCGCGCCGTTCGGTCGGGTCGGCAAGCCCAAGGAGCTGGCCTCGACCATGCTCGGGGTCTCGGCGGTCGGTGGCAACGAGGCCAAGACCCGCCAGATGGACGTGCAGATCCCGCCGGAGGCGCTGCGGGAGGCCGCGGCCCTCGAGGCCGTGGTCGCGCCGCCGCCGCCGACCATGCCGCCGCTCGTGGTCCCGCCGGCGGTGATCCCCGCGCCCGTGCCCGCCCCGGCCGCGGTGCCGGTCGCCGCGGTGCCGGTCGCCGTCCCGGCCGTGGCGTCGGCGCCGGTGCCGGTCGCGGTGCCGGTCGCGGCGCCGCCCTCGGGGTCGCCCTGGGCTGCGCCGGCGCCGGTCGCGTCGGCGCCCGCGGTGCCCGCCCCGGTGGCGCCCAGCCAGACCCCGACCGTCGAGCTGCCGCAGCAGGCCCCGCCGCCGCCCGCGGCTCCGGTCATGCCCGCGCGTGCCCCCGAGGCGGCGCCGGCCGGCGCGTCGATGGCCCCCGGGGCTGGGGCCGGCAAGGGGCAGGGCGGCAAGCGCAAGGAGGGCGGCGGCAAGAAGAAGGGGCAGTTCCGCGAGACCCTGTGGTTCAAGAAGGGCGACCTCGACGCCGCCGCCGCCGAGGAGGCGGCCCGGTCGGGAGACGGCGCGGCCCAGGACAAGGTCGACTCGCTGCCGATGGAGGATCGCTACAAGGACGACGGCTCGATCACGTCGACCGACGCCGATCGCTACAGCCTGCGCACCGGACAGACCTCATCGATGCCGGTGATGCGCGATGGCCCGGCCTCGTCGGGCTCGGTGTCCGAGGCGGATCTGATCGGCGAGCTCAAGGGCGGGCGCACGAAGATCTTCGTCGCGATCGGCGTGGCGGTGGTCGCGCTGGTGGTGATCGTCCTCGTCTTCGCGATGTGATCGTCGCGTTGTGATCGTCGCGTTGTGATCGTCGCGATGTGATCGTCGCGATGTGATCGTCGCGTTGTGATCGTCGCGTTGTGATCGTCGCGATGTGATCGTCGCGATGTGATCGTCGCGTTGTGATCGTCGCGATGTGATCGTCGCGTTGTGATCGTCGCGATGTGATCGTCGCGTTGTGATCGTCGCGTTGTGATCGTCGCGATCGCCGTTGCGCGCTCCGAACCTCAGCGCGGCAGCTCGACCACCAGGCCGGTCGCGGTCGGTCGGTCGGCGCGCGCGGCCAACGCCGCGGAGAGCTCGGCGAGCGGGACCACGTCGACCAAGTCGGCCAGGGCCAGGTCGCCGCGGACCGCCAGGGCGGCCAGCTCCGGCAGCAGATCGGGGTGACAGCCGGCGACCCCGGCCATCGTGACCTCGCCGGCCAGGGCCACCTCGAGGGGCGCGAGCATCGGCCCGGTCGGCGCCGCGGCGACCACCACCGTCGCCCGCGGGTTGGCGACCCGCAGCGCGGCCTCGAGGTGACGGCCGTCGGTGACCAGGACCTTGCGCGGGCGCGGGTCGGCGCCGGCCGCGGCCAGCGCCTCCTCGATCGCCGCGGTGTGGATCGGGCATTGCCGCACGCCGAGCCGCGCGGCGGTCGCGGCGTCGTCGGTGGCGACCACCGCCGTCGCCCCCTTGGCGGTCGCGATCGCCGCCGCGGCCCGGGCCCGCGCGCCGGCGCCGAGGATCACCACCGGATCGCGGGGGCCCAGGCTGGCCCGCGCGTAGAGGGCGTAGGCCCAGGCCAGCTCGGCGCCCAGGCCGGCAGCCGCGGGGCCGGGGAGGGCCAGGCCGCCGTCGAGCCGGACCAGCCAGCGCGCCCCCGCGGTGATCGCGGTGGCCAGGGCCCCGGGGCCGGTCACGCCGCGGTGGCTGCCAGCCGCGCACACCGCGACGCCGCCGCGGCGACAGCGCTCGCACTCGCCGCAGCCCTCGAGGGCCGGGACCAGCACGCGAGCGCCGAGCCACTCGTCGGCCGCTGGGCCAACCGCGGTCACGGTGCCGACCGCGGCGGTGCCGGGCACCCGGCCGCGCGGCGTGGCGCTCACGTCGTCGAGAGCCACCGCCTCGACGGCGATCGCGACCCGACCTGGGCCCGGCGTGGCCTCGGCCAGCTCGATCGGCGCGAGCTCGCCCGGCGCATCGCCGCGCCGCCACCCGGTCGCCATCAGCGCTTCTTGCCGCCGCCGACGATCGTCGAGTCGTCGTCGCCGGGCTGGCCGGGCTGGCCCGGGGGCCGGTGGCTCGAGCCCCAGCCGTAGGCGGTCGCCGCGGTGGCCTCGGCCGGCCACTCGCGGGCCTCGGGCCACGCCGACGGCGGTGGCGGCGGTGCGGCCGTGGTCGGCACCGCGGCGAAGGCGTCCTCGGCGGTGGTCGAGGCCGCGCCGATATGGGTCGACTCGTCGACGTCGTCACCGATCGTCCCACCGATCGAACCGCTGGCCGCGGCCGGCGGTCCGCCGAAGGTCATCGAGAAGTCGTTGCCCTCGTTGTCATACTCGTCGGCCGGCTCGAGGAGCTCGTCGACCTCGTCGAGGGTCTGGGCCGAGGGCGGCGGGGGCACGGCGGGGCTCGCGGCGATCGGCGGTGCAGCGATCGGCGGTGCAGCGATCGGTGCGGCGGCGATCGGCGGCGCGACGACCGGCGGGGCGCTCGGCGGCGGCGGCGGCGCGGCGCGCATCGCGGGCGGCGCTTGCGGGGGCGCCGTGCGCGGCGGCGTGAGCACCGCGGCCACCGACGGGGCGGCGGCGATCGGGGTCGCGCTGACCGGCAGGCCTTGGCGGATGCGCCAGCGCTCGAGCGCGGCGGCCAGCTCCGTATACGGGATCATGGCGGCGACGATACCACCGGGCGCTGGCGTTTGGGTCGACCTGGGGTACCCTCCCGGCGATGCGCGTCCCTTCGCTCGCGGCCGGCCTCCTGGTCCTCGCCGGCGCGGTCGCTCACGCCGACGACGATCGCGGCGGCGCGCCCGGCCCGGTCTCGGACGACCCGCCGTTTCGCGTCAACCTCCGGATCGGCGGCGCCTCGACCGATCGCAACGGCATGCCGACGGTGTGCGGCGAGGTCCGGGTGTGGGGCGGCCTCGGCGTGGAGAGCTGCGGCACCGGCGCCCAGCTCTGGCACGACGGCGACGGCGCCGAGATGATGCACCTGCGCACGACCTTCGAGGTGGTGCACCGCGCGACCCCGGGCGGCGGTCGCCTGGGGCTGCGCGCTGGGCTCGGCTTCGCCGAGGTCTCGGTCGCCGCCGATCAGCTCGGCTTCCAGTTCGGCGCCCCTGACGCGACCAAGGCCTCGGCGGCCGGACCCGAGGCCTCGGTGTCGGCGCAGTGGACCCGGCCGCTGGCGGGCAAGGCCGAGGCCATCGCCACGTTCACGATCGGCTCGGCCTACGTCGACGGCGCGCCCGAGCTGGTCCTGCCGCGCGATCGGGTCCAGCCCTTCGCGTCGTTCGAGGTCGGCGTCGGCTGGTGATCGTCCGAGCCGCGCGGTAAGAGTCGCCATGGCCGACGACCTCCGCGTGCTGCGCTCGCCGGTGATCCCGCCCGGCTTCATCCACGGCTTCCCCGAGCGGACCGGCGGCGTGTCGACCGGCCTGCGGGCCTCGCTCAACCTGGGCAAGACCTGGGGCGACGATCCTGCGCTGGTCGACGCCAACCGCGCTCGGCTGGCGGCCCACGTCGGCTTCCCGGTCGAGGCCCTGCAGATGATGCGGCACGTCCACGGGACCGGGGTCTGGCGGGTCGGTGAGCCGGTGCCGGAGCCGCCCGAGTTCGACGCCCTGGTCTGCGCCGAGGTCGGGCCGGTCCTCACCACCTTCGCCGCCGACTGCGTGCCGATCCTGTTCGCCGATCCGGTCGCCCGGGTGTGTGGCTCGGCCCACGCCGGCTGGCGCGGCACCGTGGCCGGCGTCGCGACCCGCGTGATCGACCGCATGGTCGAGCTCGGCAGTCGGCCGGCCGATGTCCGGGTCGCCCTCGGCCCGTCGATCGGGCCGTGCTGCTTCGAGGTCGGGCCCGAGGTGGTGGTCGCGTTCCGCGACCGCTTCGGCGACGCGCCCGGCCTGTTCGTCGCCGGGCCGCGCAAAGAGCACGTCGATCTCCGGGTCGCGCTGGCCGCCGGGCTGGTCGAGGCCGGGGTCGCGCGCGATCACCTCGACGCCGCGCCGCCGTGCACGCGGTGCGAGGCCACGCGGTTCTTCTCGTACCGTCGCGACGGCCGCGACGGTGGCGTCCACATGGGCTTCATCGGCCTGGTGTGATCGCCGACGGCGCCGCGCGGGCCTACGGCCGCGCGACCTGGACGCCCAGCTCGGGCAGGAGGTCGCCGGTCAAGGCCGCGATCGTCGTCGCCGCCCGGTGCCACTCGATCTGCGCGCGGACCACGCGGAGCTGCGCCGCGCGCAGCTCGTCCTGGCGCGCCAGGACGTCGACGTTGCGCGACCGCCCGCTGGTCAGGCGGGCCTGCTCGGCGGCCAGGGCCTTGTCGGCCAAGGCCACGGTGCGCAGCGCCAGGGCGTGGCGTCGCTCGGCCGCGGTCACCGCGATCAGGGCCCGGCCCAGCGCGGCCCGGAGCTGACGGCGCACGCCGTCGGCGTCGATCTTCACCTGCTCGCGCCGCGCCCGCGCGGTGCGGGCCACGGTCTTGGCCGCGACCTCGCCCCAGGTCGTGCGATAGGACAGGGCGACCGCCGCGGTGAAGTCCTCGAAGGTCACCAGGTTGACCGCGGCCTCGCCGGGATCGTCGGCGGTGCCCGACGGGCCCAGCGCCACCGACAGGTCGAGCGACGGCAAGACCCCGCGCTCCGAGACCTCGACGTCGATCGTGGCCCCAGCCTCGAGCACCCGCAGCCGGGCCAGCTCGGGGCTCGAGCGCTCGGCCGCCGCGAACAACGCTCCGGCGTCCCAGGTCCGCGCCGGCAGGTCGAGCGCGTCGACGTTGGTCGCCAAGAGCAGCTCGCCGGGGCCGATCGGCAGGTTGGCGGTGGCGCGCAGCGCGACCGCGCGCTCGACCACCTGCAGCTCCCCGTTCAGGATCTCCTCGTCGCGGGTGGCGATGGCCTGCTCGATCGAGATCCGCTCGGCGGGCGCGACGCCGCCGGCGGCGATGCCGGCGTCGGTGACCCGCAGCCGCTCGCGGGCCAGGGCCAGGCTGTCCTTGCGGATCGCCAGCTCGCGCTCGGCCGCGACCAGATCGAAGTAGGCGAGGACGACGTCGCGCACCAGGGTCTGGGCCGCGGCGTCGGTCGCGACCGCGGTGGCGTCGCGCTCGAGCTGGGCCGCGCGGATGGCGGCCTTGACGTCGGCGTCGCCGCGGCCGCGCAAGAGCGGCTGGGTCAGGTTGGCCGTGATGGCCTCGGTGTAGGCCGCTTCGCTGCCCAGGGAGGTCCGCGAATCCTGCCAGCCGGCCTCGACGTGGAGCCCGGCGGTGCCGCCGGTCGGCAGCCGCCGCGACAGGTCGCCCGACAAGGTCACGGCGCGGCTGCGGTTGACGAAGCCGCCCCCCGACCGCGTCGAGGCGTCGAGGTCGGCGCCGACGCCCCAGGCGTCCCAGGTCCGGGCGCGGGCGATCGCGGCGTCGGCGATCGCGGCGTCGACCTTGATCCGGGCCAGCGTCGGATCGGCGCGCAGCGCGCGGTCGAGGAGCTCCGACAACGCGATCGGCTCGGCCGGGCCGGTGAGGACCCCGACCAGCGACGGCGTCTCGCCGCCGCCGTCGGCGGCGACCAGGGCGGCCCCGAGCGGGCCGGCGCTGGCGGGGGAGGCGACCGCACATGCGGCGCCGAGCGCGACGACCAAGCGTGACATCGGGCGGCTACCATGGGAGGGCATCGATGGGCTGTCAACCGACCGTGGCGCCGCGGTGTTCCGCGCGCGCAATTCGCGCCGGGCGCGTTGCCAACCCGCCGACCGCGCGTGATAGGGTCGTCGAACGCGATGGCGACGGTCCTCCGCACCTACTGTTTCCTCGACGCGCTCCAGCCGCAGCTCGCGACCTTCATCGCGAAGACCGCGCGCGGGTTCCTGCCGGTGCCCGGCCAGGCCTCGCTATGGGTCGAGATCGCGCCGGGGATCGCCATCAACCAGGTGACCGACGCCGCCCTGAAGGCGACCCGGGTCCAGCCCGCGGTCCAGGTCGTCGAGCGCGCCTACGGCCTCCTCGAGATCCACGATCACGATCAGGGCGAGGTCCTGTCGGCGGGCACCACCGTGCTCAAGCACCTCGGCGTCGGCGAGGCCGATCGGCTCAAGCCCAAGGTCCTCACCAACCAGATCATCCGCGGGGTCGAGGCCTACCAGACCCAGATCATCAACCGCACCTCCCAGGGCATGATGATCCTCCCCGGCCAGTCGCTGTTCATCCTCGAGTGCGAGCCGGCCGGCTACGTGGTCCTGGCCGCCAACGAGGCCGAGAAGGCCGCCCAGGTGTCCCTGGTCAACGTCACGCCCTACGGCGCCTTCGGCCGCCTCTACATGTCGGGCCCCGAGGCCGAGATCGACGCCGCGGCGGCCGCGGCGATCGGCGCGATCAACAGTGTTACCGGTAAGGCTACGGAGAAGTTCGTAGATAAATGAAGAGGGTTTTTCGCAAAAAACCTCCCCCGGCTGAGACCCTCAGAGGGTTTTTCGCAAAAACCCTCCCCCGGCATTCGCCGGGGCCCCCTCCCAAAACGGCCCAGATCCCGACCCCGACCCCTGACCTTGAGAGGGTCTTTCGCAAAAACCCTCCCCCGGCATTCGCCGGGGCCCCCTCCCAAAACGGCCCCGACCCCGACCCCGACCCCTGACCTTGAGAGGGTTTTTCGCAAAAACCCTCCCCCGGCATTCGCCGGGGCCCCCGCCCAAAACGGCCCAGAACGTTCAGCGAAGGGCTGCGAAGAAACCCGGGCCCTTCCCAAGAAGCAGCCCGGTACTACTCCGGGCGATACGATTCGAAACGAAGTAACGCTGCTCTAGGAGAACACGATGGCTGACGCTCTCGGAATGATCGAAGTCAAGGGCTTCGTCGGCATGGTCGAGGCCGCCGACGCGATGGTCAAGGCCGCCAAGGTCGAGCTCGTCGGATACGAGAAGACCGGCGGTGGCTACGTCACCGCGATCGTCCGCGGCGATGTCGCCGCGGTCAAGGCCGCGACCGAGGCCGGCCAGCGCGCCGCCGAGCGCGTCGGTGAGGTGGTCTCGGTCCACGTCATCCCGCGCCCGCACGCCAACGTCGACTCGGTCCTGCCCCTGGGCCGGGCCGGCGCCCCGACCAAGTAACCGGCGATGGTCCTCGGCAAGGTCATCGGCACGCTGGTCGCGTCGAAGAAGGAGCCGACCCTCGAGGGGGTCAAGCTCCTGATCGTGCGCGCCTGCGACGTCGACGGTGGCGACCTCCCCAAGGGGTCGATCGTGATCGCGGTCGACGCCGTCGGCGCCGGCGTCGGCGAGGTGGTGCTGTACTGCTCCGGCAGCTCGGCCCGCCAGACCCAGGTCACGCAGAACCGACCGGTCGACGCCACCATCATGGCCATCGTCGACGAGATCACGGTCGGCGACGATCGCCGCTTCGTGAAGAGCTGAGGTCGCCATGGCGATGCTCGACGACGCCCGCATCGAGGAGATCGTCCGCCGCGTGGTCGAGCGCCTGGGCGCAGGCCCGAGCGCGGCGCCGGCGCGCCCGGCCCCGGTCCCCGACGGCGGCGGCAAGAAGGCTGGCCCCAACATCCCGCGCGGGACCCTCGGGGTGTTCGCCGACGCTGACGCCGCGGTCAAGGCGGCGCGCCGCGGCTTCGAGGCCAACGAGCGCTTGCCGGTCTCGGTCCGCGCCAAGATGGTCGCGGCGATGCGCCAGGTCACCCTGGCCAACCTCGAGGCGCTGTCGCGCTTCGCGGTCGAGGAGACCGGCCTGGGCCGCTACGAGGACAAGCTCAACAAGAACCGCCTGGTCGCCGACAAGACCCCGGGCGTCGAGATCCTCCGACCCGCCGCCTACACCGGCGACGATGGCCTGATGCTGACCGAGCGGGCGCCCTACGGCGTGATCCTCGCGGTCACGCCGACGACCAACCCGACCGAGACGATCCTGTGCAACGCGATCGGCATGGTCGCCGGTGGCAACGCGGTGGTCTTCAACGTCCACCCGTCGGCGGCGCGGGTCTCGAACTGGTTCGTACACCTGCTCAACGAGGCGATCGTCGGCGCGGGCGGACCGCGCGACTGCGTGACCTCGGTCGAGCAGCCGACGATCGACAGCGCGCAGATCTTGATGAAGCACCCGCTGGTCCGGCTGGTGGTCGTCACCGGCGGGCCGGCGGTGGTCAAGCAGGCGATGAACTCGGGCAAGAAGGTCATCGCCGCCGGCCCCGGCAACCCGCCGGCGGTGGTCGACGACACCGCCAACCTGGAGAAGGCGGCCGACGCCATCGTCCGCGGCGCCTCGCTCGACAACAACATCGTCTGCATCGCCGAGAAGGAGATCATCGCGGTCGACTCGATCGCGAAGGAGCTCGTCCGGCACCTCGAGCGCAAGGGCGCGCTGGTCCTCGACGCGCGCCAGATCAAGGACGTCGAGAAGGTGGTCCTCGACGGCGATCACGTCAACAAGGACTGGGTCGGCAAGGACGCCGGGGTGATCGCCGCGGCCGCGGGCATCCGCGGCCACGGCCACGATCTGAAGATCCTCCTGGCCGAGGTCGACGAGCAGCACCCCTTCGTCCAGCACGAGCTCTTGACCCCGGTGATCGGGCTGGTCCGGGCCAAGGACATCGCCGACGCGATCGCCATGGGCCTGCGGGTCGAGCACGGCTTCCACCACACCGCGACCTTGCAGTCGACCAACATCGACAACATGGCGGCGATGGCGCGGGTGTGTAACTGCAGCATCTTCGTCAAGAACGACGCCTCCTACGCCGGCCTGGGCCTGGGCGGCGAGGGCTACACCTCGTTCACGATCGCCAGCCCGACCGGCGAGGGCCTGACCACCGCGGTGCACTTCACCCGCGAGCGGCGCTGCACCCTCAAAGAGGCGTTCCGGTTCGTGTGACCACGCCCGCGTCGCCCGCGGTGTCGTCGGGCCCGGCCCTGGGTCTCCTCGAGCTGACCACGATCGCCCGCGGCGTGGTGGTCGCCGACGCCATGCTCAAGCGCTCGCCGGCGGCGCTCCTCAGCTCGCGCACGCTGTCGGGCGGCAAGCACCTGGTGATCGTCACCGGTGGGGTCGCGGAGGTCGAGGAGGCGATGGCCGCTGGGCGCGACGCCGCCGGCGATCGCCTGCGCGATCGGCTGGAGTTGCCCTACGCCGACCCCCAGCTCTGGCCCATGCTCGCGCCCGGTGGCGTCGTGGTGCCGGCTGACTGGGCCGACGACCCGGACGCCGAGGCGGTGGCGATCGTCGAGACCCAGACGGTGTGCGCGGCCCTGGCCGCCGCCGACGCCGCGTGCAAGGCCGCCGAGGTCATCGTGCGCGACGTCCGCCTGGCGGTCGACCTCCACGGCAAGGCCTACTTCACGATGACCGGCGCGCTGTCGGCGATCGACGCCGCGGCCCTGGCCGCCGCCGAGGCCGCGGGCGATCGCCTGGTCGAGCTCGAGCGCATCGCCCAGCCAGCGCCCGAGCTGCGCGGCCGGCTGTTTCGCTAGCAGCGACGTCAGCGGCCGGGCAGCAAGAACAGCGCCTCGCCCGGCCGCAGGCCGGCCGGCTCGACGCGGTGATCGATCACCAGCGGCAGGCCGCGCAGCCAGGCCTCGAGGCGGCTGCGCGTCAGGTCGGGCCCGGCGATCGCGACCACGCCGAACCGCTGCGCGAGCTCCGCGCTCTCGCCGGGCTCGAGCTCGTGCAGGCCCGGCGGTGGCGGGGCGTGCAGCCGCCCGCCCACGATCGTCAGGCCGCGCGGGCGCTGCTCGTCGAGGAGCTCGCCCAGCGGCGCTTCGAGGCGGGCCCGGCCGCGATCCCACGCCACCAGGCCCAGGGCCGCGACCAGGCCGGCGCCGCAGGCCTCACGCCAGTCGTCGCACAGCGCGGCCAGGCGCGCCACCGCGATGCCACCGGCGCCGTCACCGTCGAGCCAGGCGGCGTAGGCCGCAGCCACCAGCGCGGTCGCGCTCGGGCTGAGACGGCCGCGGTGCGCGAGCGGCGCGAAGGCGGCGAGGACCGTCGGTGGCGGCGCGATCGGCCGGCCGCCGCGGGCCCAGGCGAGGAGCTGGTCGCGCCACGGCGCGCGGCTGTCGGCCGGCGCGGGCGGCGCGGACGCGGGAGCAGGAGCGGGTGGCGTCGGGTTCGTCGCGACCGGCGCGCTGACGCTCGATGCGCTGGCGACCGGCGCGCTGGCGACCGGTGCGCTGACGCTCGATGCGCTGGCGACCGGCGCGCTGGCGACCGGTGCGCTGGCGACCGGGGCGCTGGCGACGGGCGCGGTGGCGACCGATGCGCTGGCGACGGGCGCGCTGGCGACCGGCGCGCTGGCGGGCGCTGCCTCGGCCCCGACGGTGCGCACCGCAGGCCGAGCGGCGCTCGTGCCCGGGCGCGGCGGCGTCGCGATCACGCCGGTATCCGGACGCGGCCCGGGTGGCAGTGGCCCCACCGCCGCCGGGGCTGGCGCCGGCTCGGCCAGGGCGGTGGCGATCGCGCCATCGGCGCCCAGCGCGGTCGCGACCACCCGATCGCCGAGGCGCACGACGACGCGCGCGACCCGATCGGCGCCGACCGCCTGGCCGATGATCGTGCCCGGGCCGGGATCGAGCGGTTCGAGCTGCCGCAGCGCCAGGTTGATCGCGACCGGCCGCCCGGCCAGCTCGGCCAGGAGGTACGACGAGCCCGCGCACCCGGTGACGCGGGTCGGGACGCCGTCGAGGCGCAGCGTCGTCATGCGGCCATCGGACAGCCGGGCGGTGTGGATCATCGGCTGCGGGCCGGTCATCCACAGCGCGCTGCTGCGCAACGTGACGCCCATCGAGGTGATGTCGGGCGGCACGGTCAGCCCCAGGCGCGCGGTCGGCCGGCGCTGGCTCGGCATCCACAGCTCGGTGCCGCGCGGGCCGAAGGTCACGAGCTGATCGTCATCGACGCCAACCGCGCGGGTGAAGGTCGCCGGCGGCCGCAGCTCGCCGACCGACAGCGTGCCGTCGACGAGCACCAGGAGGAAGGCCTCGTCGGCGCGCGCGAACAACGCGGTCGGCCCGGCGGTCGCGAGGAGGCGCGGTCGTCCGGGCAGCTCGAGCGCCGACAGCGGCGCGAGGCCAGGCACCGTGTAGGCGGTGGCCCGCGCCTGATCGACGTCGTCGGCCAGGACCAGGAGCGCGCTGCCACACGCCACGACCTCGTCGCCATCGACCGACGCGGTGGCGATCGGCGCACCCAGGCCGCTGCCGTCGAGCGCGTAGACCGCGAGTCGGCCGGCCTCCAGGGTCGCCACATGGTGGCCATCCGCGCACGCGGCGAACGAGAGCGCCATCGCCGGCGATTGTACGCGCCGGTGGTCGCGCCGTCCGGCGCGCCGCCCGGTTTGCGGCGCCGCGCGATGGCCCACCGCGCTTGCGACCGGCGCGGCGGCGATCCACCATGCCCGCCATGTCGCGTCGTTTGCTCGTGTGCGCGCTGGCCGGCCTCGCCGTGACCGCGTGTGAAAAGTCCTCGAAGCAGTCGTCCGAGGAGGCCCCGATCCAGCGCGGGTCCCAGCCCAAGCCGCTGCCCCCGCCGCCGCCCAAGCCGGTCGAGCCGCCGCCGCCGGCCGCGGTCGATCCCCACGCCGGCGAGGCCGGCGGCGATCCCCACGCCGGTCACGATCACGGGGCCCCGGGCCCCGGTGGCTCGGTCGCGCCGGCGCCGGCCCCCGCGGGGGCCCCGGCCATGGACACCGTCCGCGCCCCGGTCGCCAGCGATCTCGAGGTCTACCTGAAGGCGGTCCCCGGCAAGGGCACGCTGCGCGCCGAGCTGGTCACCTCGCTCGGCACCTTCAACTGCGTCCTCTACGAGCGCGAGACGCCGATGACCGTCGCCAACTTCGTCGGGCTCGCCACCGGCCAGAAGCCCTGGACCGATCCCAAGACCCAGGAGCTCAAGCGCAACACGCCGTTCTTCAACGGCCTCATCTTCCACCGCGTCATCCCCGACTTCATGGTCCAGGGCGGCGATCCGCTAGGCGTCGGGCGCGGCGGCCCCGGCTACGACTTCGCCGACGAGATCGTGCCCGGGATCGGCCTCGACGGTCCCGGCCTCCTGGCCATGGCCAACGCCGGCCCGGGCACCAACGGCAGCCAGTTCTTCATCACCGAGAAGGCCACGCCGTGGCTGACCGGTCGCCACACCGTGTTCGGCAAGTGCGATGAGGTCGACCTGGTGAAGAAGATCACCAGCGTGCCGCGCGACGACGGCGATCGTCCGACCACTCCGGTCACGATCAAGAAGGTCACGATCCGCCGCAAGTGAGCCGCGGCGCGCGATCGCGGTGATCGCCAGCACGCCCGCCATGCCGAGGCGGTGTGGTACCGTCGGTCCGCACGATGAGGCACACCGGCATCGCCGCCGCCGCCGCCTTCGCCCTCGCGGCCGCCCTCGCCGCGAGCGGCGGCTGCGGCACCCGGGCCAACCCCGACTTCTGCTGCAGCGACACGTCGTCGTGTAGCAACAGCGGCACCGACGTCGGCATCACGGTCTGCACCGATCCGACCCGGCCGCTGTGCGACGATCTCGGCGACTACGGGCCGCCTCGCACCTGCGTCCCCGACATCGGCGGCGAGTGCCAGTCGGTGGCCCAGTGCACCAACCCCGATCGGCCGTTCTGCATCGACAACCGCTGTGTCGAGTGCGAGGCCGGCGACGCCAGCGATCGCTGCGACAACCCGCTGCCGGCCTGCGATCCCGACACCTACCTGTGCACGCAGTGCACCGGCCCGGCCGACTGCGTCGGCGATCCCGGTGGCGCGGCCTGCGTCGACGGCGCTTGCGTGGGCTGCGCCGGACCGGCCGACTGCCCGGTCGCCACCGAGCCGGTGTGCGACCCCACGACCGATCGATGCCGCGGCTGCCAGACCGACGCCGAGTGTGGGACCGACGGCGTGTGCGATCGCGAGGCCGGGAGCTGCGTCGCGGCCGCGCAGATCCTCTACGTCCGGGCCGGCGCCACCGGCACGACCTGCACCGCCGCCGCGCCCTGTGGCTCGGTGCGAGTCGCCCTCGACCGCGGGCTCGACCCGGTCACGATCAAGATCGCCGCCGGCACCTACGACGAACCGGACCTCGTCGTCGCGGCCAACCGGGTCGTCCGCCTGCACGGCGCGGGCATCGACGCCACCACCCTGCGCCCGACCACCAACGATCGTCCGGTGCTCGACGTCACCGGCGGCGCGGATCTGATCGTCGACGGGCTGACCGTGGCCAACGCGGTGCGGGCGCCGGCGATCGACTGCGACGGCAACGGCTCGGTCGCCACCCGCCGCGCCCACCTGCGCGGGTCGAGCGGCGGCGGCCTCCTGGCCAACACCTGCTCGATCGATCTGGTCAACACCCTCATCACCGGCAACGGCAGCGGCACCAGCACGTTCGGCGGGGTGGCCCTGGTCGGGCTGGGCACCGCCCAGACCGTGCGCTTCGAGTTCGTGACGATCGCCAACAACACCGCGCCGGGGGCCAACTTCGGCGGGGTGTCGTGCGCGCTCCTCAATACCCCGGTCGCGATCCGCTCGAGCGTGGTGTGGGGCAACACCGGCGCCGGGCAGATCGGCGGTCACCCCGACTGCACCGCCACCCACACCGTGGTGACCGGCGGGTTCCCGGGCACCGGCAACACCGATCTCGATCCGCGCCTCGACCCGGCGACCTTCCGCCTGCGCGACGCCTCGTCGGCCATCGATCGCGCCGACCCGGCCGCCACCGTCGGCTACGACCTCGACGATCAGCGCCGGCCGGCCATGAAGGACAGCGGCGCCGACGAGCGCTGACGAGTTCCGGTACAGTCGGCCGGCATGGCGCTCGCTCGCGAACCCAGCGACGTCCGGTTGTCGCCCGCCGAGGGCGAGGCCCCCGCGCTGCCGTTCAAGCGCCACCTCGCGATCCTCGGGGTGGTCCTGGCCGCCGCCGAGCTGGCGGTGGTCGGGTATCCGCTGTGGACCATGTTCGGGCTCGACCGCCTGGCCGCCGGCACCGCGCTGCGCATCGGCGTCCCGGTCGCGGTCGGCGCCGCGGTGGCGTGGACCGCGATCATGACCGCGTGGCTCATGCCGATCCGCGCCTGCGTGGTCGCGCACCGCCGCGGCGAGCGGGCCGCCAAGACCCTGGCGACCCGCGGCTACAAGGCCTGCCATCAGGTGCCCCTGCGCGCGCTGATCGGTCGGATCGTGCTGTGGGTCCTCGTGGCCTCGGCGGTCGGCGGCTTCCTGGTCCGCTACCAGGGCTGGGATCGGTCGCGGGCCCTGGCCCTGGCGTCCTTGGCCGGGCTGCACGCCGCGCCCCTGGCCGCGCTGCGCGCCGCCTGGCTCGATTGGCTGCTGCGCGGGATCCGCGGCCGGCTGTTCGTGGTCACGCCGCCGATCCGGATCTTCTCCGATGAGCACTTCGCCCGCCTCTTGCTGGTGTCGATCGGCGCCGCCGCCGGCGCGCTGATCATGCAGTCGGCCTTCCTCTACTACTTCGTCCCGATCTCCTTCGAGCACTACCTGGCGATCGAGACCTACCTGCCGGCGGCCGCGGCCCTGGCGTGGGCGGCGTGGGCCCTGAGCGCCCACCTCCAGACCCGGCCGATGGTGCGCTACCTGGCGGCCGCCGGTGGCGACGGCGGCGACGCCGGCGCGGTCGGCAATGCCACCAGCGTCTACCGCCTGGCCCAGGCCCTCCCGTACCGCCTGGCCGCGGTGTCCCTCGCGGTCTGGATCGTGGTCGCGATCGCGGTCGGCCTGATCGCCCGCTGGTACCTGGCGATCGACTTCGACGACACGATCGTCGGCATGGTCGCGCTCCTGGTGGTGGCGCTGACCGCGTCGATCTACGAGACCCTCGGCCATCGCAACACTCTGCGGCCGCTCCTGGCCCACCTCTCGACCCGCTACCGCATCCCGGTGCGCGCGGTCGCGACTCCGCTGTCCTTGGGCTCGAAGATGCTCCTGTCCTTCGGCGGCGTCGTGGTGCTGGCGTGTGGCATGGCGCTCCTGTGGGGCTTCGTCCAGTACAAGAACCTGGCGACCGATGCGGTGGCGCGTCAGGCCGGGCTCGGCCTGGCCTGGGTGCAGTCCGAGGTCCAGGCGGTGGCCGCGACCCAGGCCGAGCCGCCGACCCCGACCTGGGTCGCCGGCACCCTGCGCGAGATCGGCGCGCGCACGCCGGAGGCCTCGGCGGTGGTCTACTACGTCGACGACCGGGCGCGGACGCCGGCGGTGGTCGCGGTCGGCGGCGGGCCGATGGGAGCGCCGGAGCTGCCCTGGTACACCGCGGCCACGATCGCCGGGCGGCCGGGCGCGTGGATCACCCTCGGCCCGGCCGATCTGGCCGGCCGCAGCTCCCGCCTGGTGATCCGCTGGCGCGGCGAGCTGCGCGATCTGGGCGCGGTCGCGGTCCTCTACCCGAACTACCGCGGTCGCGGCGAGTCGATGGTGCAGCCGCTGCGCGATCTGGTGGTGTTCTTCCTGGTCCTGTTCGCGGCCTGCGCCGGCATCGTCTTGGCCACGGTCTCGCAGTTCGTGAGCCCGATCCGCCGCCTCGAGCAGCGCGCCGACGCCATGGCCCGCGGCGAGCTGGCCGATCCGGTGAGCGCCTACGGCGACGGCGACGAGGTCGGGCGGTTGACCTTCGCCCTCGAGGAGATGCGCCGGGCCCTGCGCGACAAGCTGCGCTCGACCGAGGAGGTCAACCTCGATCTCGAGCGCGCGGTCCAGCGCCGGACCCACGACCTGGCCAAGAAGAACAAGGAGCTGGCCGAGACCCTCGACAAGCTGACCCGGACCCAGGCCCAGCTCGTGCGGTCCGAGAAGATGGCGTCGATCGGTCAGCTCGTCGCCGGCATCGCCCACGAGATCAACAACCCGGTCAACGCGATCGTCAACACCATCGGCCCCCTCGAGGAGGCCATCGGCGAGCTGGCCGCGGCGCCGGCGCAGCAAGAGGCGGCGGCCGACATCCGCGACATGGTCCGCGTGGTCCAGCGCGGCGCCCAGCGGACCAAGGCCATCGTCACCGCGCTGCACAACTACTCGCGCACCGACGACGACAAGGTCGTCGAGTTCGATCTCAACCGCAGCCTGGACGACTCCCTGGAGCTCCTCCGCCACCTGCTCAAGGGCAACGTCCGCGTCGAGCGTCGCTACGGCGAGGTCGGCCGCATCCGCGGCCACGCCGGCCAGCTCGGCCAGGTCTTCATGAACCTGTTCACCAACGCGATCCAGGCCATGGCCGGCCGCGACGACGCCGCCCTGACGATCGCCACCGCGGTCGTCGGCGATCACGTCGAGGTCAAGGTCACCGACACCGGCCCCGGGATCCCGACCGAGGTGGTGCCGCGGATCTTCGATCCGTTCTTCACCACCAAGGACGTCGGCGAGGGTACCGGCCTGGGGCTGTCGATCGTCCACGAGCTGGTGGCCCGGCACTCCGGCACGATCGAGGTCGAGACCGAGGTCGGCAAAGGCACGACGTTCACGGTGACCCTGCCGCGGACCCAGGAGGCCCTGGCCAAGGCGCGGCCGGGCGGACTCACGCAGCCCGGAGCGTGACAAACTGGCAGTAGCCCCGGCCAGCGCTGCCGCGATGGCACACCAACCGGGTCTGGCGGGGCGAGGCGGGACGGAATATCAGTCGCTTATGGTCGGTTAAGGATGGCATCGGGCTTGAATTGTGTCGGCTACGCCATGCTCCACCCACGCTCCGCGATGCATCCCGCCGGCGCGGTCCCGCGCCGGGTGTGGGCCGGTGACCGCCGCGGGCTCGGGCCCCAGGGCCTCGAGGCGGTGGCCGTGACCGCCGGCGCTGGCCCCGAGGCCGAGGCCGGACCGGGCGGCGCCCCCCGCATCGCCGGCTGGGACCCGTCGCGGGTCGTGCTGGTGGTCGACGACGAGCCGTCGATCGTCGAGTCCCTCGACAAGATCTTCCGCCGCGAGGGCCTGACGGTCTTGACCGCCAGCTCGGGCGCCGAGGGCCTCGAGCTCCTGCGTCGCCACCGGGTCGGCGTGTTGCTCTCGGACCTGATGATGCCGGGCACCTCGGGCATGGATCTGCTGCGCGCCGCCAAGACCGTCGCCCCCGAGACCGAGGTCATCCTGATGACCGCCTACGGCACGGTCGAGACCGCGGTCGACGCGATGAAGGAGGGCGCCTACGACTTCGTGGCCAAGCCGCTCAAGCGCGCCCACGTGGTCCGGGTGGTGCGCAACGCCCTCGACAAGCAGTCGCTGGTGACCGAGAACCGCGCCCTCAAGGCCCAGCTCACCGAGCGCCGCCGGCGCGCGATCATCGGCACCTCGCTGCCGTGGCGCCGGACCATGGACATCGTCCACCAGGCCGCGCCGTCGGAGGCCACCGTGCTCTTGCTCGGCGAGAGCGGCACCGGCAAGGAGCTCCTGGCCCGCGCGCTGCACGAGAACTCGACCCGGGCCAAGGGCCCCTTCGTCGCGATCAACTGCGCCGCCATCCCCGAGACCATCCTCGAGGGCGAGCTGTTCGGCTACGAGAAGGGCGCCTTCACCGGCGCCACCTCGGCCCGCGACGGGCGCTTCGAGGCGGCCTCGGGCGGCACCCTGTTCCTCGACGAGATCGGCGAGATCTCGCGCCACGTCCAGGTCAAGCTCCTGCGGGTCCTGCAGGAGGGCGAGATCGAGCGCCTGGGCGGCGGCGGCAAGCCGCGCCGCATCGACCTCCGCCTGGTCGCCGCGACCAACGTCGATCTGGCCGAGGAGGTCCGCGCCGGGCGCTTCCGCGAGGATCTGTTCTATCGCCTGAACGTCATCCCGGTCCACGTGCCGCCGCTGCGCGATCGCCGCGAGGACGTGCCGATCCTGGTCCAGCACTTCGTGTCGCTGTACGCCGAGAAGAACGGCAAGCCGATCGCCGGGTGCACCCCGGCCGCCCTGGCCCGCCTCGCCGACTATCCCTGGCCGGGCAACGTCCGCGAGCTCGAGAACGCGATCGAGCGGGCCGTGGTCCTGGCCCGCGGCACGGCGATCGACGAGGACGCCCTGCCGACCGAGATCCGGACCGCGGCCGCGGCCGGCGCCCCCGGCCTGACCTTCGCGGTCGGCACCCCGCTGGCCGAGATCGAGATGCGGGTCATCCGCGAGACCCTGCGCCACACCCGTGGCGACAAGCGCCTGGCCGCGACACTCCTCGGCATCGCGACCCGGACCATCTATCGGCGCCTGGCCGAATCGAGCGATCCCACCGACCGCGCCGCCGCTGGCAGCCACGGCGACGACGTCCTCGAGCCGGGAGGAGAGTGACCATGCAGGACCTGCTCCGCCGTTACTTCTGGGTCGTGATCGTCTTGGCGATCGTCGGCTCCGCCACCTTCGCCGCCAAGGCCACCAACGCCGTGGTCGAGGGCAAGTTCCTCGGCGACCCGGCCCGCGGCCCCAAGGTCAAGCCGCCGGCGCCGTCGCCCAGCTCGATCGCCGCGGTCCGCAGCAAGGCCGGCGCCCCGGTGGTCGACCGCAACATGTTCTGCGCGACCTGCCTGCCGCCGGTCGCGGCCGCGGTCCAGCCGAGCGGCCCGGTCGATCCCAACTACGTCGCGTTGACCTCGCTGCCGCTGTCGCTCATCGCCACCCACGTCGCCGACGATCGCGATCACGCCGACCCGGCCAACTTCGCGACCATCCTCAACACCGGCACCCAGAAGCAGGGCGCGTACTGGGTCGGCACCGACATCCCCGGCGCGGGCAAGGTCCTGGCGGTCAGCTACAAGTACGTCGACTTCCAGAACACCGGCAGCGGCCGCAAGGAGCGCATCTCGATCACCGGTGAGGCGCCGCCGCCGCCGCCGGTCGCCACCGAGCCGGTCAAGGTCGCGGACGCGCCGCCGGCCGAGGGCGACGACCTGACCGCGGCGATCGACAGCGGCATCAAGAAGATCGACGACACCACCTTCGAGATCGATCGCTCGCTGGTCGAGAAGGTCCTGGCCAACCCGGCGGCGGTCATGAAGGGCGCCCGGGTCATGCCGTCGTCGAAGAACGGCGAGCCCAACGGCTTCAAGCTCTACGCGGTCCGCCCCAACTCGGTCTACGCCAAGCTCGGCTTCTCCAACGGCGACACCATGAACGCCATCAACGGCATGCAGCTCAACTCGATGGATCGAGCGATGGAGATCTACGCCAAGGTCCGCGACGCCAGCACGCTCCAGGTCGAGGTCACCCGGCGCGGCAAGCCGGTGACCCTGAACTACACGATTCGTTAGAGAGGGTTTTTCGCAAAAACCCTCCCCCACAAGACGTGGGGCCCCCACTGAGACCCTTAGAGGGTTTTTCGCAAAAACCCTCCCCCACAAGACGTGGGGCCCCCACCCGAAACGCGAGAACCCGACCCCGTGATCCCTAGAGACTCTTCGCGGAGACCCTGAAGCGGAACCTGACCCCGAACCGGAACCGGACCCCGAACCGGAACCGGACCCCGAACCGGAACCGGACCCCGACCCCGACCCGGACCCTGACCCGGAACCGGTCCCCGACCCCGACCCTGACCGCAACGCCTGACGGGATCTGACCTGAGGGCGGTTTTCGACCCGACGAAGTCAAACCTCATGAAGCACTCGCCCCGAACCCTTCGCCTGTGTGCCGCCGTCGTCGCGGTGTTCGTCGCTGCTACGGCGGTGCCGCCATCGGCGGTGGCCCAGCCGGCGCCGGCGGACCCGCTGCCCGGCGAGGACGCCCAGCTCTACAACTGCGGCAAGGCCCAGAAGTCCTTCGCGGTCACCCTCAAGCCCGAGACCGAGCTGAAGGACCTCTTGACCTGGGCGATGGGGTTCACCTGCAAGAACTTCATCTACGAGTCGAGCATCCTCCAGCGGTCGAAGAAGCTGACCGTCATCGCGCCCAACAAGATGACGCCGCAGCAGGCCTATCGCCTGTTCCTGGTCGGGCTGTCGACCATGGGCCTGACCGTGGTGCCCAAGGGCAACGTCCTGCGGATCGTCGAGGCCGCCAACGCCAAGAGCGAGACCGTGCCGATCTATCGCCGCGGCTCGCCGGCCAACTCCGACGACGTCTCGCGCCTGCTCCTGCGGCCGCAGCACATCGCCCCCGAGGAGCTGTCCAACGCCCTGGCGGTGGTCAAGTCGAACATCGGCATCATCCAGCCGGTGCCCAAGGCCGGGGTCCTGGTGATCACCGACTACTCGAGCGCGATCCGCGACATGGTCACCTTGACCCGCGAGCTCGATCGCCCGGCCTCCGGGGAGGGCATCTACACGATCCCGGTCAAGCACGCCGACGCCACCGCGCTGGCCCAGAAGCTGTCCGAGATCCTCGGCACCAACCAGGGCCCGGGCATGCCGGGCGGTGGCGGCAAGAGCGCGGGTGGCACCGACAAGGACGCGATCGCGGCCGCGGTGCCGTCGAAGCTCCTGGCCGACGAGCGGACCAACACGATCATCCTCATGGCCAGCGAGGCCGGCTACCTCCGGGTCCGCGGCCTGGTCGAGCGCCTCGACGTCCCGACCGGCGGCACTGGCGCCGAGTCCGGCTCGATCCACGTCTACCGCCTCGAGAACGCCAACTCCGAGGAGATGGCCCAGACGCTCAACCAGGCGCTGTCGGGCGCGAGCTCGAACACCGGGGCCCGGCGCACCACCGGCCCGACCCGGCCCGGCAACGACATCGTCAACGTCAGCGGCGGCTCGTCCTTCGAGGGCCAGGTCCGCATCACCCACGACGCCCCGACCAACGCCCTCGTGGTGCTGTCGAGCGGCCGCGACTTCGAGGCTCTGAAGGGCGTGGTCCGCGAGCTCGACGTGCCGCGTCGCCAGGTCTTCATCGAGGCGGTCATCCTCGAGCTCAACGTCGGCAGCGGCCTCGACCTCGGCTCGAGCTTCCACGGCGGGCTGCCGATCGGCGAGGGCGAGGACGGCGTCTTGTTCGGCGGCGTCCAGGGCAGCGACCTCCGGTCCCTCGACCTGACCTCGCTGGCCTCGGCCACCGGCCTGATCGGCGGCCTGATCGGCCCGGTCCTGCCCAACTCGCAGGAGCTGATCGGCACCACGATCCCGTCCTACGCGATGCTGTTCCAGGCCCTCGCCAAGTCGTCCAACGTCAACGTGCTGTCGAGCCCCCACGTCCTGGCCACCAACAACGAGGAGGCCGAGATCACCGTCGGCCAGAACATCCCGTACCAGGGCGGCGTCAACTTCGGCGGCTTCGGCCAGGTGCCGGGCGCGACCTCGAGCTTCGGCCAGCTCTCGATCCAGCGTCAGGACATCGAGCTGTCGATGAAGATCACCCCGATCATCAACGCCAGCGACATGGTCCGGCTGAAGATCGAGCAGCAGATCCAGGACGTCGGCGACAAGGACCCGACCCTGGGGCCGACCTGGACCAAGCGCAAGATCAAGACCACGGTGGTGGTCCGCGATCAGCAGAGCGTGGTCATCGGCGGCCTGATCTCGGATCGGGTGTCGTACAGCGAGTCGAAGGTGCCGCTGCTCGGCGACATCCCGGTGCTCGGCTACCTGTTCAAGTACACCAAGCGCGACAAGCGCAAGACCAACCTCTTGCTCCTGCTCACGCCCTACGTGGTCCACGACCAGCTCGACCTGCAGGCGATCGTCGAGCGCAAGACCCGCGAGCGCAACGAGTTCCTGCGGTCGTTCGGCCACCTCGATCGCGCCAAGTTCGACACCCGGATCGACTACCGGCGCAAGCGCGGCCTGGTCGAGGAGATCAACCGCGCGGTCCAGACCGTCGAGCACGATCGCGACGTTCTCAAGGCCCTGGCGGCCGGCGAGAGCGGCATGCCGTCGGGCCCGATCACCTACGACCTGCCGGGCGCGGGCGACGGCTTCGCCGACGACGGCGAGGGCACGACCCCGACCCCGACGCCGACCCCGGCGCCGACCCCGCCGGCCGGAGGCAAGCAGCCGTGAACCCGAGCCCCGCTTTCGGTCCAGCGCCGACGCCGCTCCTCGGCGAGCTGCTCAGCCGCGAGCTGGGGGTGCCGGCCGACGCCATCGAGCGCGGCCTGGCCAAGCAGCGCGAGGACGGCGGTGGGTTGCTCGGCCAGATCCTGGTCAACCTCCGCCTGATCGACGAGGACCAGCTCGCCGCCGCTCTCGGCCTGCAGGCCGAGATGCCGGCCTTGCGCGATCTGCCCAAGGCCGAGGACATCCCGGCCGAGCTGTTCGAGCCGTTACCGATCAACTTCGCCAAGCAGCACCGGGTCCTGCCGATCGGCCGCGATCGCGACACCGGCCGGATCCTGGTGGCGCTGGCCGACCCCTTCGCCCTCGACGTCCTCGACGATGTCGCGGTCCTCCTGGGGGGGCCGGTCGATCCAGTGGTCGCCGCCCCCGGCAAGATCGTCGATCACATCAACAAGGCCTACGGCCGCCTGCGCCAGAGCTCGGAGCTAGCGTCCGACGAGAAGAAGGACGGCGAGGGCGAGGACGAGTTCGGCCAGGGCGAGGAGCTGGTCGACATCCTCGATCTCAACGACGAGGCGCCGATCATCCGCTGGGTCAACTCGCTCATGTTCCAGGCGGTCAAGGAGCGGGCCTCGGACATCCACATCGAGCCCGGCGAGAAGGACGTGGTCGTGCGGTTCCGGGTCGACGGCGCGCTGCGCGAGGCCAAGCGGGCCCCGCGCAAGTTCCTGGCCTCGATCCTGGCCCGCGTGAAGATCATGGCCGGCCTCAACATCGCCGAGAAGCGCCTGCCCCAGGACGGCCGCATCCGCCGCAAGATCGCCGGCAAGGACGTCGACATGCGCGTCGCGACCGTGCCGACCGCGACCGGCGAGCGCATCACGACCCGTCTGCTCGACCGCAGCTCGGTCCTGCTCGGCCTGGCCGACATCGGCATGGCCGAGGACACCCTCGCGCTCATCCGCGGCATCATCCGCCGGCCCTACGGCATCCTCCTGGTCACCGGGCCGACCGGCTCGGGCAAGACCACCACGCTCTACGCCTGCCTGTCGGAGATCAACAGCCCCGACGTCAACATCCTCACCGTCGAGGATCCGGTCGAGTACCAGCTCGAGGGCATCAGCCAGACCCAGGTCAACCCCAAGATCGAGCTGACCTTCGCCTCGGGCCTGCGGTCGTTCCTCCGCCACGATCCCGACGTCATCATGGTCGGCGAGATCCGCGACCGCGAGACCGCCGAGATCGCGATCACCGCGTCGCTCACCGGCCACTTCGTCTTCTCGACCGTCCACACCAACGACGCCGCCGGCGGCATCACCCGCCTGACCGACATGAACATCGAGCCGTTCCTGATCGCGTCGTCGGTGTGTGGGCTCATGGCCCAGCGCCTGGTGCGGCGGCCGTGTTACGAGTGCGCCCGGGTCGTGCGGCCGTCCGAGGCCCTGGTCCGCGAGCTCGGTCTCGAGCCAGCCCGGTTCTTCGCTGGCGGCTACGAGCTGCCCGGGGTCAAGGGCCAGCGGCCGCTGCCCCCCGGGCACATCTACGAGCCGGCCGGGTGTCCGAGCTGCGGGGGCATCGGCTACCGCGGTCGCACCGGGGTCTACGAGATGCTGGTCGTGAACGACAGCGTCCGCCAGCTCGCGATGCAGAAGGCCGACGCCGGCGCCATCCGCGACGCCGCGATCGCCGCCGGCATGGTCTCGCTCCGCGCCGAGGGCGCGCGCAAGGTCATGCAGGGCCTGACCACTGCCGAGGAGGTCCTCCTCGCCACCGCGGACGCCAACTAGGAGCCCGACGATGGCGTTGTATGCGTACAAGGGCATCGGGCCGACCGGCAAGGCGGTGTCGGGCGTCAAGGACGGCGACTCGCCCAAGGGCGTGCGCGCGCTCCTGCGCAAGGACGGCGTCGTCGTCACCTCGGTCGAGCTGTCCAAGGGCGGCGCCCAGGCCAAGGCCGCCAGCACCGGCAAGGGCCTGTCGAAGGAGGTCGACCTGGGGGCGATCTTCGGCGGGGTCAAGAAGGCCGACGTCGCCAACTTCACCCGGCAGCTCGCGACGCTCTTGCGCAGCGGCATCGCCCTGGCCGAGTCGCTCAACACCCTGTTCGAGCAGACCGACAACGTCCGCCTGAAGATCCCGCTGGGCGAGGTCCGGTCCGCGGTCAACGAGGGCTCGGCCTTCGCCGAGGCCCTGGCCAAGCACCCCAAGATCTTCGACGAGCTGTACATCTCGATGGTCCGCGCCGGTGAGGTCGCCGGCAACCTCGACGAGGTCCTCGAGCGCCTGGCCGACTTCCTCGACAGCTCGCAGAAGCTGAAGGGCAAGGTCCAGGCGGCGATGGTCTACCCGGTGATCATGATGATCGTCGGCGTCGCGATCATCGCGATCATGATGGTCCTGGTGATCCCCGAGATCACCAAGATGTTCCGGTCCCAGGGCAAGACCCTGCCGTGGAACACCCGGCTCCTCATCTGGAGCGCCGACACCCTGCGCGATCATTTCCTCCTGATCATCCTCGGCTGGGCCGGCGCGATCTGGGGCTTCCGCCGGTGGATCAAGGGCAGCGGCCGGGCCGCCTGGCACCGCTTCCTCCTGCGGGTGCCGCTGGTCGGCGACCTGTCGCGCAAGATCAACGTCGCCCGCTTCTCGCGCACCCTGTCGACCATGTTGACCGCCGGCGTGCCCATGCTGCGCGCCCTCGACACCGCCAAGGAGATCCTCGGCAACGTCGTCCTCCGCAAGGCGGTCGACGACGCCAAGCAGGCGGTCACCGAGGGTGAGTCGCTGGCGGTGACCCTCAAGCGCTCCGGCCAGTTCCCGGCGATGATGACCCACATGGTCGCGGTCGGCGAGCGGGCCGGCAAGCTCGAGGACATGCTCGAGCGGGTCGCCACCACCTACGAGAACGAGGTCGACATGCGCCTGACCCGGCTGACCGCGCTGCTCGAGCCGCTGATGCTCGTCGGCATGGGTGGCTCGGTGGCCTTCATCGTCTTCTCGATCCTGCAACCGATCATGTCGCTGGGGTCGTTTGGCGGCAAGTAGCCGCCCCCCGGACCGCCACACCTAGGAGATCGTCCATGCTGCGCCTGTCCCGCCTCCACGCCGTCCTGACCCGTCGCCAGCGCCGCGCTCCCGCCACCGGCCTGCGCGGCATGACCCTGCTCGAGATCATGATCGTCCTCGCCATCCTCGCGTTGGTGATGGCGCTGCTCATCGGTCCGCGCATCTTCAAGTCCTTCAACGAGTCGAAGGGCGAGGTCGCGCGCTCGACCGTGCGCAAGCTGGCCAACGAGGCCTACCCGCAGTGGGCGATGAAGCCGTCCAACTCCGGCAAGTGCCCGACCTTCGCCGACCTGGCCGAGTACATGAACTCCAAGGACGACAAGGACCCGTTCGGCAACCCCTACGTGATCAAGTGCGGCGGCGACCTGCCGGCCGGCGCCTCGGGCATCGCCGTGATGTCCAGGGGCGAGGACGGCAAGGAAGGCACCAGCGACGATCTCAAGAGCTGGGAGTAGGTCATGGCTCGATCTCGCGCTGCCCGGGTCCGCCGTCTCGCCGCAGGTCGCGGCGTGGCCGGCCGCGGCCTGACCGTGCTCGAGATCATGATCGTGATCGCGATCGTCGGGATGTTGGCCTACCTCGGCTACAGCGGCTTCCGCACGCTGTCGTCGGCGGCGCTGGTCGAGGACACGAACGATCTGGGCGGGGTCATGCGGCGGGCGCCGGTCCTGGCCCTCGAGGGCGGCGTGCCGGTGCGGATCGTGCTCGACGTCGACCAGCAGACCTACTGGGTCGAGGCCTGCGTCGGCGATCCGACCCTGACCCGGTCCGACGAGGAGCAGGCCTCTGACGCCGACACCGTGGCCAAGGAGCTGGCCAAGGCTCAAGACCGCCTGTCGACCCTGCCGGCCGGCCAGCTCAAGGCCGACACTCCGGAGCAGGCCGCGGCCTTCGCCCAGGCCCTGGCCGGCCAGGCGGTCGGCGGGCGGATCTGCTACCCGATCGACAAGCTGCCCAGTGAGCTGGCCCAGCTCGGCAAGGTGTGGAGCGGCGACTCGACCGGCCGCGAGCTACGGCGCAAGCTGCAGACTGGGCGCGACGTGAAGTTCAAGGAGATCTGGGTCCAGCACCTCGAGGACTCGGTGACCTCGGGCCAGGTCAGCATCACGTTCTTCCCGTCGGGCCGGGCCGAGAAGGCCATCGTCACGCTGGGCGACGGCCGTTCGACCCACTCGATCTACCTCCACGGCCTGACCGCGCGGGTCGAGATCATCGACGGCGCGCCCCGGGATCCCGAGGACCACCTCATGCGCAACGCCAAGGGCGAAGAGGACGCCGAGCGATGACCGCCCGCGCCGCCGCTCGCCGCCTGGGCTTCACCTTGATCGAGGTGATGCTGGCCTTGGCCATCCTCGGGATGGCCCTGGTGATCCTGGTGAAGAGCATCGCCACCAACGCCACCAGCGCGGGCGCGGCGTTCTACATGGGCATCGCGACCGACCTGGCGCGGGGCAAGATGTACGATCTCGAAGAGGAGCTCCTGGCCGAGGGCTTCCAGGACGGCGAGCAGGAGGAGGAGGGCGACTTCTCCGACGAGGGCTATCCCGGGATCACCTGGAAGGCGACGATCGAGCCGGCCGAGCTGCCGAGCTACGAGAAGCTGGTGGCGCTGTCGGCCAACCCCGGGCCGGGCGGCGGCAGCGGCAGCGGCGCCGACGGTGAGGGCGAGGGCCTGCCAGGCGACAAGTTCGGCTCGAGCGCCCTGGGCGGCATGATGAGCATGTTCGGCGGCGGCCTGGGCGGCGGCGCCGACTCGGCCCAGGAGGCCGCGACCGGCGGCTTCATCGCCAGCCAGTACGCCCTGATCCAGGGCGTGCTGAAGGCGTCGATCCGCAAGATCACCCTCGAGGTGAAGTGGTCGACCGGGGTCGACGACGAGGCCGTCGAGTTCGTCCTCTACGTCACCGACCCGGCCGGGATGCAGAAGTCGCTGGGGGCGCTCGGCACATGAGGCCGACCCGCGGCATGACCCTCATCGAGATCCTGATCGCGATCGCGATCATGGGGCTCATGATGATGCTGGCGTGGTCGACCATCAAGGGCGCGTCCGACGCCCGGGTGTCGTTCGAGGCCATGGAGGATCGCAACCACGAGGTCCGGCTGGCGATGGCCCGCCTGGTCGCCGATCTCGAGAGCGCCTACCTGTCGAAGAACGAGGATCTCAACCTCGACAACAAGCGGACCCAGTTCGTCGGCAAGGAGGAGGAGGTCCGCTTCTCGTCGCTCGGCCACGTCACCTTGTGGGCCGATAGCAACGAGTCGGACCAGACCCTCATCGCCTACTACCTCGACGACACCCCGCGCGGCCCCGACGGCAAGGCGCCGTCGTCGTCGACCGATAGCCTGTTTCGTCGCGAGCTGCGGCGGCCGACCAACGAGCCGTGGGACCGCCAGCCCGGCGACCTCGACGTGTTGATCCGCGACGTCGAGAAGCTCGAGTTCGAGTACTGGAACTGGCAGGACAAGAAGTGGCAGTCGGAGTGGGACTCGACCAAGGCCGACGGCGTGAACGGCCGCCTGCCGACCCGGGTCCGCATCAAGCTGACCTACAAGAACCCGCGCGGCGAGGAGGTGACGGTGACCACCCAGGCCCGACTCCTCCTCGAAGAGCGGTTGCAGTTCTAGCCATGACCGCGCCCACCCAACCCCGACGTCGTCGCCGGCCCCGCCGGTCGGTGGCTCAGCGCGAGCAGGCCGGCATCGCGATCCTCGCGGTGGTGACCGCGGTCGCGATCTGCCTGACCATCGTCAACGAGTTCGGCACCCGGACCAACATCGATCTCCTGCAGTCGCGCAACAACCTCGACCAGGCCCGGGCCAGCCTCCTGGCGCGCTCGGCGCTCAACCTGACCGACCTAGTGCTGCGCCTGCAGAAGCGCCTCGACAACGCCGCGCGGCAGTTCCCGCAGCTCGAGGGTGTCCAGGTCACCGACTTCGCCGACCCGCTCATGGGCGCCTTCGGCGGCGACGCCGAGCAGGTCGAGAGCGCGATCGGCGTGCCCATCGCCGACACCAAGGGCCTGGGCGTCAGCTTCGGCAGCTTCGGCGTCCGGATCACGCCCATCGACGGCAAGGTCAACGTCAACTGCGCCGACGGCGCCCCGGCCCAGCAGAAGCTGGTGCGTTCGGCCCTCGAGGCGCTGCTCTTCCCCGACGCCTTCAACCCGATCTTCGAGACCGAGACCGCCGATGGCTGGCGCCGCGATCGCAAGACCCAGATCGACGCCATCCTCGACTACATCGACCCCAACCTCGATCGCGCCGACACCCCGGGCGCGCCCGAGGACTACGGCTACGAGAACCTGCGCGACCCGTACAAGCCCAAGAACCGGAAGATCGACACCGTCTCCGAGCTGAAGCTGGTGCGCGGCGTCGACGCGCGGTTCTGGACCTTGTTCGGCAGCGCGTTCCGGGTCGCCGGCGAGTGCAAGATCAACCTGCGGGCGGTCGACGATCCCAAGATCGTCGCGGCCCTCATCACCCTGGCGGCGCGGGCCAACGATCCGGCGGCCAACGACCTGAACAACGTCTGGGCGCTGTCCAACCTGGTCATCCAGGCCAAGCAACTCGGCTTCTACTTCAACGACGTCGCTGCGTTCACGAGCTTCGTCAAAGACCCGGCCGCGGCGCTCCTCGGCCTGGGCGGCGACGGCGCTGGCGGGACCGGGGGGACGGGGACCGGGGGCACCGGCACCGGCACCGGCGCCTCGCCGATCACCTTGCCGCCCGGCCTCCAGGGCGTCGAGCTCGAGGCCGCCAAGTTGAATCAGATCGTCGCCGCCGGCCCGATCCGCCTCTACGAGGTCGAGGTCTACGGCGAGGTCGCGCGCGGCGGCATCTTGAACCCGCTGCGTCGGACCATCCGCGCCACCTGGGACCAGGACTTCGTCCTGCAGCAGAGCCGGGTCAAGGACAAGCTGCCAGCCGGGCGCAACCGCAACGGCGCCTGGCTCTACCTGCGCGAGGAATAGACGTGAGCGCTCCCCACCGAAGGAACCGACCATGAGCCGTATCTACGCCGTCGATCTGGGCGCCTGGAGCGTCAAGGTGGCGATCGCGAGCGCGGGCTTCCGCCACGCCACCGTCAGCGAGCTGGTCGAGCGCGTCGTGCCGGCCGGCGCCGAGCCCTACGAGGTCCGGGCCGCGGGGGTGCTGGCCGGGATCGTGCGCGAGCACAAGCTCGACAAGGACACCGGCTTCCTCGCCATCGGCGCGTCGCAGGTCTTCGTCCACGTCCTCGAGTTCGGGTTCAAGTCGCTGCGCCGGGCCGACCTCGACAAGGCGGTCGGCGCCGAGCTCGAGGGCATCGTCCCGGTCGATCTCGAGGACCTGGTCTACGCCTTCGATCCGCTGCCGACCGTCGAGGCCGGGGCCGCCGACGCCGCGGCCCGCGGCCGGGTCGCCGCGCCGACCGACGGCATGCGGGTCCTCACCTACTCGATGCGCCTGGCCCGGGCCAAGGAGCTCCTGGCCATGACCGCGGCCGCTGGCGGCGAGGCCCGGGGCCTCATCCCGGTCGCGGCCCTGGCCCGGCTCGATCGCGCCACCGACGGGGTGACCGCGGTGGTCGACGTCGGCCACGACCACACCCACGTGGTCCTGGCCCGCGGCGGCAAGCCGCTCCTGTCGCGCACGATCACCCGCGGTGGCCGCCACGTCACCGAGGCGATCGCCCGGACCTGGCGCCTGGGCTTCACCGAGGCCGAGCACGCCAAGCACACCGACGGCTTCGTGGCGTCGAGCGACAACCCGGCGCCCAGCGAGGCCTGGCAGCGCGTCCACGAGGTCCTGGTCGGCGAGCTGGTGCCGTGGGCCCGCGAGCTCAAGCAGAGCCTGGCGGCGTGCCGGGCCAAGATCGGCGCCAGCCCGGCGCGGGTCGTCCTGTGCGGCGGCGGCAGCCGCCTGCGCGGCCTGGCCGGGTTCGTCGCCGACGAGCTGCGGCTGCCGGTCGCGACCCTGGCGCCGGCCGACGCCGCCCACCTGGTGGCCCCGGCCCTGGCCTCGGGCGGTGCCCTCGACGGTGGCGCTCTGGCGATCGCGACCGCCCTCGACGTCGCCGGCGGTCGGCCGAGCTTCGACCTGCGGCAGGGCCCGCTGGCCTTCAAGGTCGACATGACCTACCTGAAGACCAAGATCATGCAGGCCGGCGCCGCCGCCCTGGTCGTGCTGGCCTTCGCTGGTGGCTCGGCCTACGCGTCGATGACGACCCTGCGCAAGGCCGAGAAGACGCTGGCCAAGCGGATCGCCACCGAGTCGGCCGAGGCCTTCGACGGCAAGTCGAAGTCGGTGCGCGAGCTCCTGGATCTGACCACCGCGACCGGCGGCGTCGCCGAGTCGCCGATGCCCAAGATGACCGCCTACGACCTGCTGCTCGAGATCAACAGCAAGCTGCCGCCGCGCGACAAGGTCACGCTGAACGTCACCTCGCTGACGATCAAGGACAACAAGATCGATCTCGAGGGCTCGGCCAAGAGCCCAGGGGAGGTCGATCAGCTCGAGGCGGCGCTCAAGAGCATCGCCAACAACGGCACGGTGTGCGTCAAGGACACGACGCGCGGTCCGTCCAAGAGCGGCAAGGACGGCGAGGTCTTGTTCTCGTTCGTCCTCCGCACGGAGTGCATGTAGCCATGGCCGCCTTCGATCGGGTCCGCGACAAGTGGGAGTCGATCTCGCCGCGCGAGCGGCGCATGGTCGTCCTCCTCGGGGTGTCGTTCGTCGTGATCATGGTCCTGTACGTCGCGCTCGCCATCAAGGACGAGCTCGACGCCCTCGAGGCCAAGAACACCAAGGCCCGGACCGCGCTGCACAAGCTGACCGCGTACCGGGCCAGCGCCAAGCCCAGCCCAGCCAACGATCCGACGGTGTTCATCGGCGCCGAGCCGGTGAAGCTCGAGAGCTACATCTTCGAGGCCGGCGGCACCGCCAAGATCACCATCCCCGGCGTGACCCCGCGCTCGCCGATCACCCGGGGCCGGTTCACCGTCCACGCCGCGGTGGTCGACGTCCGCGATCTGACGCTGGCCCAGGTCACCGAGTTCCTGGCCGCCCTCGAGGGCAACTCGCGGGCGGTCGCGGTCACCTCGCTCACCATCAAGCGCAACTTCCGCGACCCCGAGAAGATGGACCTGTCGGTCGAGGTCTCGGCGTACTCGCGGGCCGCTGAGGCCACCGGCGATGGCGCTGGCTCCGGCTCTGGCTCTGGCTCGGCCCAGGCGGGAGGTTGATCATGGCGATGTCACCCCGGTTGCGTCTCGGTCTGCGCGTGTTCGGCTACGTCGCCCTCGCGCTGGTCACCTTCGTCTTCGCCCTGCACCTGACCTTCCCCTACGAGCGGGTGCGCGATCAGGCCCTGCACGCGCTGTCGTCGAAGTACGACGTGACGATCGGCGGCGTCGAGCGGTCATGGGTGCCTGGGCGGTTCGCCCTGACCGCGGTGACCCTGCGCTCGCGCCCGTCGGTGGCCGGCCAGCCGTCGACCACGATGTACTTCAAGCGGGTCGAGATCGATCTGGGCTTCCGGGCGCTCCTGGCCGGCAAGACCGAGATCGGGCTCGACATCGCCACCGGCACCGGCAGCATCGCCGGCGCGGTCGTCATCGACAAGCGGAGCTTCGCGGTCGACTTCAAGTTGACCAAGGTGCCGATGACGATGATCCCGGGCGTGTCGGACGCGGTCGGCTTGCCGATGTCGGGCAACGCCGACGGCAAGATCAAGCTGGTCTTGACCAAGGTGGCCGGCCGCCAGGACATCGACTGGGCCAAGGCCAACGGCGTCTTCGAGCTGGCGTGCAAGAGCGGCTGCTTGCTGGGCGACGGCCAGGCCAAGCTCTACCCCAAGAGCAAGCGCCCGGGCGACGAGGCCTGGACCAAGGACGGGGTGATCGTGCCGACCCTGCGCATCGGCTCGTTCAACCTCGCGATCGACATCGTGAAGGGCGTGGCCAAGAAGCGGGCCTTCACGCTCAACTCGCCCGACGGCGAGGTCGGCCTCGAGCTCGAGATCAAGCTGGCGCGCAACCTCAACGACTCGCCGATCGCCGGCTGCATCAAGTACAAGTGCTCGAAGGAGCTGTACGACCGGGAGCCCAAGTTCCGCAGCCAGTGCGACTTCGGCTCGGCGGTGATCGACGCCGACGGCATGCACCACATCAAGCTGATGGGCAAGCTGTCCAACGTCCGCCGGGTCGCGCTGGCGTGCGACGGCGGCAGCGGCGGTGACGCCGCGAGCACCGAGCCGATCCGGCCCCGCCTCGACACCCCGCCGCCCGAGCCGACCCCGCCGCCGCCACCGATCGGCGTGGAGATCGACGCTGGCATCGGCCAGATCGACCCGAGCGGCATCCTGCCTCCGCAGCCGATGCGCGACGACGTCGGCAAGCCGCCCGAGGTGCCGCCCGAGGTGACCCCGCCACCGGTCATGCCGGGCTCGAACGGGGCGGCGCCGACGGTGCCGGTCCAGCTCGAGGGCGCCGACGCCCTCAAGCCGACCAGCGAGGCGCTCAAGAACCGCGGCGACGACCAAGGCGGCAAGGGCGACGGCCCAGCCCCGAGCGCGGATCAGCCGATCGTCAAGTAGCGCGGCGGCGCGCGCGCGGGGCCCGGCCCGACCCGGTCGGCAACCAGCCGAACCGGGCCAGCGCGATCGTCCCGCGGTCATCGACCGCGACCCCCTCGTCCTCGAGGAGTCCGCGCTGGACCGCGGCGCCGATCGGATCGTGGATGGCGATCACCCCGAGGCCGCCGCGCTTGCCGACCACGCGATGCCACGGCAGACGATCCGCGGGCGTCGAGGTCTTCATCGCCGCGCCGGCGACCCGGGCGCCGCCGGGAAACCCGGCCAGCTCGGCGAGCTGGCCGTAGGTCGCGACCCGCCCCCGCGGGATCGTGCGTGCCACGGTATGGATCGCCGCCCGCACCGCCTGGCCGTGGGCGGTCAGGACGGCCGCGGTCGGCGTCGGCGTCGGTGTCTTTGTCGGCGTCGGCCGGCGGCCCCTGGACGGCATCGCCGCCCCACGGTACGACAGGTGGCGATGCGGATCCATGTGCTGTACTTCGCGGTGTTCCGCGAGCGCCTGGGGCGCGCCGACGAGGACCTCGAGCTGCCGGCCGGCGCGACCGCCGGCGATGCCTTGGCTGCGCTCGAAGGCCGCCACCCGACGATCGCGGCGCTGCGCGGGCACTACCGGATCGCCGTGAACCAGGCCATGACCACCGCCGAGGCCGTCCTGGCTGACGGCGATGAGCTGGTCCTGATCCCGCCGGTCGCCGGCGGCAACGACCGCGTCCACGTCGCGATCCTCGACGCGCCGCTGTCGCTCGACCGCTGCCTGGCGGCGGTGATCAGCCCCGAGACCGGCGGCGTGTGTACGTTCACCGGCTTGGTGCGTCGCCACAGCCGCGGCGTCACGGTGGAGCGCCTCGAGTACGAGGCCTACGCCGGGATGGCCGAGCGGGTCTTGCGCGAGCTGGTCGACGAGCTCGAGGCCGAGGTGCCGGGCGCGCGCCTGGCGATCGAGCATCGCGTCGGCGCCCTGGCGATCGGCGACGCCGCGGTGGTGATCGCGGCGGCCGCGCCTCATCGCGCCGAGGCCTTTACCGCCTGTCGGGCCGCGATCGATCGGCTGAAGGATCGCGCGCCGATCTGGAAGAAGGAGTTCGGCGACGACGGCGCGGTGTGGGTCGGCCTCGGGCCGTGAGGCGGAGGCGAGGCGGAGACCGAGACCGAGACCGAGGCGGAGTCCGAGACCGAGTCCGAGTCCGAGGCGGAGACCGAGTCCGAGACCGAGGCGGAGACCGAGACCGAGGCGGAGACCGAGACCGAGTCCGAGTCCGACCGGGAGGAGGAGAGGGGCGCTACAGCGTGACGACGCCGCGACGGACCGCCTCGACGACCGCCTCGGTGCGGGTGCCGGCGCCGAGCTTGGCCATGACGCCGTTGACGTGGAACTTCGCGGTGTGATCGCTGATGCCGAGGCGATCGGCGATCAGCTTGTTCGACAGCCCCTCGGCCAGGAGCGCCACCACCTGGCGCTCGCGGTCGGTGAGCTGACCGGTCCCGGGACGAGTCGCACGAGGCGCGGCGCTCGCGGCCAGCGCCCCGGCCGCCGGCCCGTCGATCGCCACCAGACCACGCTCGACCGCGACCGCCGCCGCCGCCCACTCCGGCCCGATCGAGTCGCGCATGACCACGCCGCGCGCGCCAGCGGCCAGCGCCGCGCCGACCAGGCTGGCCTCGGGGACCACGGCGATCACCGCCGGCCGCAGGCGCCGCAGCTCGGCTAACCGCGCCACCGCGCGCTCGCGATCGACGCCGAGATCGAACAGCACGACCTGGGCCTCGGCGACCGCGCCGACGTGGACCTCGGGGGCCGCCGCGAGCAGGCGTTGCGCGCTGGCCCGCATGAGCGCGTCGTCGCTGTGGATGGCGACCCGGACCGGCACTGGCGCGACGGTGGAGGTCAGGGCCAGGGCGGTGGCAGACAAGGTGGGGTTACGGGTCATGGGCGGGCCGCGTCGAACGCGTAGCGGGCAACGTGGGTCGGCGGGAGGCGAGCGTCAAGGCCCCCACCCGATCGGGCAGGGTGACTCGCACATCGACAGCGCGGTCCCTGGCGGATCGGCCGATGGGCGATGGCGCTCGGCGCGGGCAGGTTGGTCCCATGCAAAGCAACCCCGATCTCGAAGCCTCCCTGGCCACTCTCGATCACGCGCTGTCCCACGCGGTGGCGGTCAGCGCGCCGGCGGTGGTGCGGGTCGGTCGCCGCCGCGGCGCCGGCACCGGCGTGGCCTGGACCGATCGCCTGATCGTCACCTCGAGCTTCCACACGCCCGACGCGCCGGTGGTCGGCGTGGTCGACGGCGACGGCGTGCGCGACGTCGCCGCGCGGCTCGTCGGTCGCGACCGCGGCACCGACCTCGCGGTCCTCGAGGTCGACGGCGGCCTGACCCCGATCGCCCGCCGCGGCCTCGACGGCGCCAGCCCGGGGCAGCTCGGGTTCGCGCTGGCCCGACCCGGGCGCGCGATCCGCGCCTCGCTCCGCGCGATCGGCGTCGTCGGCCCGGCGATCCGCACCCCGGCGGGCGGCCGCCTGGACGTGTACCTCGAGACCGATCGCGCGCTGCCGCGCGGGTTCGCCGGTGGGCCGCTGATCGATCTGGCCGGGCGCGCCTTCGGCATGAACACCCGGACCCTCGTGCCGGGCGCCGACCTGTGCGTGCCCGAGGTCACGATCGCGCGGGTGGTGGCGGCCCTGGTCGCCGACGGCCAGGTCGCCCACGGCTACCTCGGGGTCGCGGCCCAGACCGCGGTCATCCCGCCCGAGGTGTCGGGCGGTCGCGGACGCGGCGCGCTGATCGTGGCGGTCGAGCCCGATGGACCGGCCGCGCGCGGCGGGCTCCTGGTCGGCGACGTCATCGTCGCGATCGACGGCGCCGCGGTCGGCGATCCCGAGGAGCTTCGCCTGGCGGTCCTGGATCGGCCGGGCGCTGAGGTCCGGGTCTCGGTGGTGCGCGGCGGGGCGCCCCTCGAGGTCGCGCTCACCGCCGGGGCCCGGTCGTGACGGTGGCGCCGGCTGACGCCGCGGCCGAAGACGCCTACTCGACTGCGGTGATCGGCGTCGCCGAGCGCCTCGGGCCCGCGGTGGTCGCGGTCGAGGTCGCGCGCCGCCGTGGTCGCGGCGCCGACGGCGCGGGCTCGGCGGTGCTGTGCACCCCCGACGGCTATCTGCTGTCGAACCACCACGTCGTCGACGGCGCCCGCGAGGTCCGGGTCCGAGCGCCGGCCGGCGACGCCACCGTGGCGCGGGTGGTCGGCGGCGATCCCGCCACCGACCTGGCGCTGCTCCACGCCGATCCCGCCCTCCTGGCGGCGCCGGCTCCCGGCGACCTCTCCACCGCGCCCCTGCGGCCCGGCCAGCTCGTCGTCGCGATCGGCAACCCGCTCGGGTTCTCGTCGACGGTCTCGGCCGGGGTCGTCTCGGCCCTCGGTCGATCGCTGCGCGGCCGCGACGGCCGCCTCATCGACGGCGTCGTCCAGCACACCGCGCCGCTCAACCCCGGCAACTCGGGCGGACCGCTCGCCGACAGCGCCGGGCGCATCGTCGGCATCAACACCGCGATCATCGCGCGCTCCCAGGGCCTCGGCTTCGCGATCGGCGCCGCCACCGCGGCCTGGGTGCTGGCCGAGCTGTTGGCCCGCGGTCGGGTCCGGCGCGCCTACCTCGGCGTCGGTGGCGCCACCCGTCCACTCGATCGACGCCTGGCGCGCGCCCACGGCGTCCTCGCGACCTCGGCGGTCGAGGTCGTGACCGTCGAGCCCGGCAGTCCGGCCGCCGCCGCCGGCGTGCGCGACGGCGACCTCGTCCTCGGCCTCGGCGCGGTCGACGTCGCCACCGTCGACGACCTGGTGCGGGCGCTGCGCGGCCACCCGGTCAAGCAGCCGACCACGCTGCGGCTGGTCCGGCGCGGCCGGCTGCTGGTGGTCGAGGTCGCGCCCGCCGAGCGCTGACCGGTCACCGCTTGCGCGGCTTGGCCTTGGCCTTGGTCGCGTCGGCCGGCGGCGTGAACGTCCGCCGGCAGTACTTGCAGGTCAGCTTGCCGGTCGCGGCGCGGGCCTGCCGGTGACCGCAGTGGGGGCACGCCACCGACCGCAGCGTCGTGGCGATCGCGAAGCCGATGGGGCCGGGCATCGACCTAGCCTGCCACGGCGCCGCCCGGTCGGCGAGCGCTCATCCCTTGATCGGCAGGTCGGGGACGAGCTGGATGAACAGCTCGTCGAGCTGCTTCTTCGACACCCCGGTCGGGGCGTCGGTCATGAGGTCCGAGCCCTTCTGGGTCTTGGGGAACGCGATCACGTCGCGCAGCGAGTCGGCGCCGGTCATGATCATCGACAGGCGGTCGAGCCCCAGGGCGATGCCGCCGTGGGGCGGCGGGCCGTACTTGAAGGCGTCGAGCAAGAACCCGAACTTGGCGCGGGCGTCGTCGTCGCTGATGCCCAGGGCCTTGAACACCCGGGCCTGGAGGTCCGAGCGGTGGATACGGATCGAGCCGCCGCCGACCTCGACGCCGTTCAAGACCAGGTCGTAGGCCCGCGCCAGGACCTGGCCCGGCGCGCTCTCGAGCAGCCCCTCGTCGGCGATCCGCGGCGAGGTGAACGGGTGGTGGGCGGCCGCCACCTCGCCGGTCTCGTCGTCGACCTCGAACAGCGGCGGGTCGGTCAACCACATGAACTGGAACTCGCCCTTGCGGGTCAGGCCCAGGAGCTCGCCGATGTGCAACCGGATCGCGCCCATGCAGGTGTTCGCGACCTTGCTCTTGTCGGCGACGAACAAGAGCACATCGCCGGGGCCGGCGCCGGCTAGCTCGTTGAGCCGTGCCCGCGCCGCGTCGGTGACGCTCTTGGCCGGGGCGCCCGCCCAGCTCCCACCCTCGCCGACCCGGACGAAGGCCACGCCCTTGGCACCGTAGGGCTTGGCGAAGTCGGTCAGCTTGTCGAGCATCGAGCGGGTCAGGCGATCGCCGTCGGGCACCCGCAGGCACTTGACGATGCCGCCCTTGGCGACGGTGTCGTCGAACACCCGGAACCCGCTGTCGCGGCAGCCGGCCGACAGATCGCACAGGGTGAGGTCGAGGCGCAGGTCGGGCTTGTCGACGCCGTACTTGTCCATCGCCTCGGCGTAGGTCATGCGCCGCAGCGGCAGCGTGACCTCGACGCCCAGGACGTCCTTCCACAGCGCCGCGACCATGCCCTCGATCGTCGTCTGGAGCAGCTCCTCGGTGACGAACGACATCTCGATGTCGATCTGGGTGAACTCCGGCTGGCGATCGAGGCGCAGATCCTCGTCGCGGAAGCAGCGCACGATCTGGAAGTAGCGGTCGTAGCCCGCGACCATCAGGAGCTGCTTGAAGATCTGCGGCGACTCGGCCAGGGCGTAGAACCCGCCGGGGTTGAGCCGCGACGGCACCAGGAAGTTGCGGGCCCCGCCGGGCGTGTACTTCACCATGAACGGGGTCTCGATCTCGAGGAAGCGGTTGGCCCCGAGGTAGTCGCGCACCGTCTTGGTGATGAGCGAGCGCGCGATCAGGTTCTTCTGCAGCTTCGGCCGCCGCAGGTCGAGGTAGCGGTACTTGAGGCGCAGCGCCTCGTTGGTGTCGAGCTTGTCCTCGATCGGGAACGGCGGGGTGTCGGCCTTCGAGAACACCTCGAGGTCGTCGGCCCAGACCTCGATCGCCCCGGTCGCCAGGTTCGGGTTCTTGTTGGTGCCGCGCGACTTGACGACGCCGGCGATGCCGACGCAGTGCTCGGTGCGCAGCCCGGACGCCAACTCGACCAGGGCCGGCGACGACGACGACGGATCGAACACGACCTGGGTCAGGCCCTCGCGATCGCGCAGGTCGATGAACACGCAGCCGCCGTGATCGCGGTAGCTGCCGACCCAGCCGGTCAGGACGACCCGGCTGCCGACATCGGTGTCGCGGAGCTGGCCGCAGGTGTGAGAACGGGAGTGGCGCTCGAGGAACGTGGCCATGGCCCGGGCACCATATCGCGGCGCGTAAACGGGATCGCCCGCCCGGCCGAGAAAAACTTGATCCTGGGGGAGCGCCATGCCGATCGCGCGGGTGCGATCTTCGCGTACATCGCGATCAGATCCCCCTTTCTCTATTGATAACCAGTCGTTGGAACACTGATCCGATCCCGCCTGCTGTGGATAACTTGATCCTTTCAGATCGCGGCTGATAGCATTTTGTTCGTCGGCACCTCGCGCTGGGCGAGCCCCCGACCCCGAACGAGACGCACTGGCCGTGGGGGCTCCGACCCGGAGCGACCCCACCGGTGGTGGGGCCCCGCGTGGCCTCGCCGCGCCCGTGGTCTATCGGTTCTCGATCTGCTTATATAAAGGAGTCCGCGTTGCGACTTACTGACCTCGCCGCCTGGGAAGACTCGGGCCCGATCCTGGGCCCGGTCACCTCGGACGCCTCGTCCTCCGACCTGATGCGCACCGCGCCTTGCTCCCCTGGTCCGGTCCGCGGCGATGATGACGCCGCGGTGGCCACGGTCACGCGCCTGACCGAGGCGCTGCGCCGCGCCAAGAAGGGCCACGATCCCATCGAGGTGACCGACGCCGCCACCGCCCTGGCGGCGCGCATCCGCGCTCACCTCTCGCGCGGTCGGGTCAAGGTCACCCTCACCAACAACCGCTTCACCATGATCTCCGTGCGCCGCAGCCCGCGCGGCCACGGTCCGCGCAGCTACGACGTCCGTCTGCACTGCATGTTCGCCGACGCCGATCCGGTGATCGCCCGGGCCCTGGCCCGCTACGTCGCCGACAACGATCGCGACGCCTCCCGCGTCCTGGGCGACTTCATCGACGCCAACGCCGACGCGGTTCGCGGTCGACGTCGTCCCGCCGCGCCGGTCCTCATCACGACCGGCGATCACCACGACCTGCGCGCCATCTTCGACGAGCTCAACGACCGCTACTTCGCCGGCGCGATCGACGCCGCGATCACCTGGGGCCAGCGCACCGGCGCGCCCCGGCGCCGCGCCAGCATCAAGATGGGCAGCTACTCCGTCGAGGAGCGCCTGATCCGCATCCACCGCGCCCTCGACCGCGCGTTCGTCCCTCGGTTCTTCGTCGAGTGGATCGTCTTCCACGAGATGCTCCATCAGGTCCACGACATCAAGGTCAGAAACGGTCGGCGCGAGTTCCACTCCCACGCCTTCCTCGAGGCCGAGGCCAGCTTCCCGCGCTACCTCGAGGCCCGCGCCTGGGAGCGCGCCAACCTCGACGCGCTGCTGTGCTATTAACTGGAGGGTTTGTCACCAAACCCTCCCCGCCGGGGTCACGCCCCCGGCGGGTCCCCCGTGCCTTTTGGGAGGGTTTGTCACCAAACCCTCCCCCGCCGGGGCCAGGTCCCCGGCGGGTCCCCCGCCCGAGACGCCTCCCTCCGGTCGGCTGGAGGTTCAGCGCGGGGTGGTGGTGACCACGTGGCGAATGAGTTTTCTGGGAGGGTTTGTCACCAAACCCTCCCCCGCCGGGGCCAGGTCCCCGGCGGGTCCCCCACCCGAGACGCGCCCCTCCGGGGCGCCGAGTGGTTCAGCGCGGGGTGGTGGTGACCACGTGGCGATACGCCGCGTGAATGGCTGGCCTTCGGTGGTGAGGGCACGGAGGAGGCGTGGGCCGGCCGCCCGGAGCACCGAACGGTTTGAATGCCGTCGCGAGACGCGGACGTGTGAGGCAGATCCGGGCGCACGCCCGAAGCGCAGCGAGGAGTGTAGTCAACTACACGACGAGCGAGCATCGGACGTACGCCCGGAGGTGCCCACACGGCCGCGTCGCAGCAGGCATCTCAAACCGTTCGGTGCTCAAGGGAGGCCCGGCGCTGGCGCCGACCTCGCGAGCTCCGACGGGAGGGCAGCCCGGGTGGATCGATCCCAGGTGTCCGCGGTGGCGCGAGGGCTGCGAGGTCGATGCAGAGTGAGCGGGGAGGCGTCGGCGTCGAGGTCGACCGACGCGGGCAGGCCCGCGCCGACGGCGTCATGTCCCACGAGCGCGTGAGTCATCACCAGATCCCCGCCTCGCGACGAGCCACGCGCGACCGAGGCGAGAGCAGGGACGGGCAGGCCCACGCCGACGGCGTCATGTCCGACGAGTTCCGGAGTCATCACCAGATGCGGCAAGCGCGATCGATGCGAGGGACGGGGAGGCGCCTTGCTCGCGAAGCGGGCGGGGCGGTATGGTTTTGCCATGCCGCTGTTCGATCTCGCCTGCACCGCGTGCGCGCATCGCTGGGAGGACATGGTGAAGTCGGGCGAGTCGCCGCCGGCGTGCCCGAAGTGCGGCTCGACGGCGACCGAGAAGATCTTGTCGATCGGGGCGGCCTACGAGCCGACGAAGCTGCCGGACAAGTGGACGTACAAGGGGCCGAAGCGTCGGCCGCCGTGAGCTACGGCTCGACGTCCCACCGGCGCGCGGCCAGGTCGGCCGACTCGTCCCCGCCGGCCGCGGCGACGAGGGAGGCCGCATCGGCTGGGGTCAGGCCGGTCCAGGTCACCCCGGTCGGGTAGAGGATGGCGTTGGGCCCGTCGAAGCACGGGCCGAGGCATCCGCACGGTGTGATGCGCAGCGGCGCGCGGGCCGCGAGCGCCGCCGCGACCACCGCCTGGTAGACCTGCTCGCCGCCACGGGATCCGCAGGCCGCCCGGCCACCGTCGGGGCGGCGGTTGGTGCAGACGAAGAGGTGAGGGCGGGGTGGCACCGAGCGACCGTACACCGGCGACGCTGCGGCGCGACGCGTCATCGCCCGCCGAAGATTGCCACTCCGAGGTCTTCCGAAAAGTGGCGCGAGGGCTTGTAGCTCTCGAGGGAGTTGGCAGACGATTCGCCTGCCTCGCGCGCTGGTGATCCGAAGGGGCGGACACCACCGGAGACCTTGCCGCATGACTGTCGCCGCCAAGACGCCGCAGCACCACGTCATCAAGGAGACCTCGGACTCCTTGTCGCGTCTGTTCCAGGACGAGTTCAAGCGCAACGGCTACAAGCGGGTCCACATCGTCGACGGTGCGCCCAAGCCCGAAGCCGTCGAGGGCAAGCTGCCCGCGGTGTCGATCTACCTCTACCAGATCGCGCTCGATCCCGAGGGCTACGAGTCCCAGGCCGTCCACGAGGTCGTCGAGGTCGCGCAGGAGGACGGCACGATCAAGGAGTTCATGCGGCGGCGGCGGCTGTGGGTGCGCCTCGACTACCTGGTGTCCGCGTGGGCCCAGACGCCCGAGGACGAGCAGCTCCTGTGCGGCCTCGTCCTGCGCACGATCATCGACAACACCGAGATCCCGCGCGACCGCCTGAAGGGCACCACCTTCGACGAGTCGATGTACGGCTACGAGTTCACCGGCTTGCCGCTTCACCTGAACACCCGCCTCGACGAGGGAACCCTCGCGCGGTTCTGGGGCAGCCTGAACCAGCCGGTCCGCCCCGCGATCCAGTGCTGGACCTCGGTCCCGATCGTCCCCGAGAAGATGTCCGAGTTCCAGCGCGTCCGGTCTCGGCAGCTCGAGTACCGCAACGTCAACGACCCCAAGGTTCGGGAGCAAGGCCCGAGCCCCAACCCGTTCGCCCGCCGGCTCGATCTCGGCGGCAAGAAGGGCAACGGCTGACCGGGCGCCTCGGCGCCACCCACGGTGCAGCCACTCACCAAGGTTCAACCGAGCGGTCCAAGGGCCCAAGGCGCGTCGACCTCCGTCGACCTATTGCCAGCCGGGCTAACGACCGACCGCGATCGGAAGAAACAACAGGAGGACTCTCGAAATGGCGACTAGCTACCTCTCTCCAGGCGTGTACGTCGAAGAAGTCGATCGCGGCTCCAAGCCGATCGAGGCCGTCGGTACCAACACCGTCGGCTTCCTCGGTGAGTCGAGCAAGGGCCCCGTCAACGAGGCCGTGCTCATCACCAACTGGTCGCAGTTCGTCAAGACCTTCGGCGACTTCAAGGAGTGCAGCCAGGCCTTCGTCCACGGCGTCTACGGCTTCTTCAACAACGGCGGCTCGCGCTGCTTCGTCGTGAACGTCGGCGCGCCGGCTGACGCCGCGCCGGCCAAGACCACCGCCAAGGAAGGCGACAAGGCCGACGCCAAGGCGGCGGCTGCCCCGGTCGGTGGCGGTGGCCGCGACGGTCTGTTCATCGGCAAGGACGGCGGCCCCGGCGCCCGCACCGGCCTGAAGTGCTTCGACGAGATCGACGAGATCGCCCTCGTCGCCGCCCCGGGCCAGACCTCGCCGGCCATCCAGGACGCGATCCTCTCGCACTGCGAGACCCGCAAGGACCGCTTCGCGATCCTCGACTCGCCCGAGACCATCTCGGGTGGCGTCGACAAGCTGCCGAAGCCCCGCGACTCGAAGTACGGCGCGTACTACTTCCCGTGGATCCAGGTCTACGACCCGGAGCAGGGCAACGTCTACGTGCCGCCGTCGGGCCACATCGCCGGCGTGTACTCGCGCGTCGACTCGGAGCGCGGCGTCCACAAGGCCCCGGCCAACGAGATCGTCCGTGGCGCCCTCGGCCTCAAGTACAACGTCTCGAAGGGTGAGCAGGACCTGCTGAACCCGAAGGGCATCAACGCGATCCGCTTCATGAACGGCGCGATCCGCATCTGGGGCGCCCGCACCCTGTCGACCGACCCGAGCTGGCGCTACATCAACGTCCGCCGCCTGTTCATCATGGTGGAGACCTCGATCGAGCGCGCGACCCAGTGGGTCGTCTTCGAGCCCAACGACCACCGGCTCTGGAAGCGCGTCCAGCGCACGATCTCGTCGTTCCTCACGCTCCTGTGGCGCAACGGCGCGCTCATGGGCACCGCCCCGGAGCAGGCGTTCTACGTCAAGTGCGACGCCGAGACCAACCCGCCCGAGGTCATCGACGCCGGCCAGCTGGTCTGCGAGATCGGCCTGGCCCCGGTCAAGCCCGCGGAATTCGTCATCTTCCGGATCGGCCAGATGGCCGCCGGCGGTGGCGTCGAGGAGTGACCGACGGAGGTGATCGCCGACGGCCTCACCGCCGCGGCGATCACCCCCACGTTTCGTAGGGAAGGATTCCCGAGCCCCGCTCGTAAGAGAGGGCGAACACGAAGCATGGGGGGCCTCTGCGACCCATTCCGCGGCACCTGCGGGTCCCGACCGGGACCAGTCGACCGAACTGAATGGCTCTCAGCGTCCTCCCGATGCGGTCCGCAACCGCAACCCCCTGAGGAGACAAACACATGGCGTATCGTCCGTCACACGCAATCGGTAACTACGCGATCGAGATCGACGGCCAGATGGCCGGCTGGGTCAAGAACGTCGGCTTCCCCGAGATGAAGCTGGCCAAGGTCGAGTCGAAGGTCGGCTCGCTCGTCCACACCGCCAAGGCGGGTGGCCAGTACGAGCACACCGGCTTCGAGGCCTCGTACTCGGTGTCCGAGATGGGCAAGGCCCGCGACTGGATCATGTCGCTGGTCAAGCAGGACGTCGTCACCGCCGACGGCGCCATCATCCAGGCCAACCACAACTTCGAGGGCATCCGCCGCGTCGACTGGACGGTCGGCAACATCACCTCGTTCAAGCTGCCCAAGCTGGCGGCCGCCGAGGGCAAGAACCCGTTCATGATCGACTTCAAGTGGGAGGCCGAGACCATCGAGTGGTCGAAGGCCTCGGGGAAGATCACGACCGAGCAGGGCAAGAAGCACAAGCAGTGGGGCACCAACAACTTCACCGTCGACGGCCTCGTCGGTGAGACCCAGTGGATCCAGGAGGTCGAGCTCCCCGAGATCACGGCCAAGCTCGCCAAGGAGTCGTATGGCTCGCAGCGCCTCCAGGCCCTGCACTACGCCAACATCGACAGCGGCGACGTGAAGTTCAAGATCTCGGGTCGGTCGCTCGACTCGCACCTGGACTACATCAAGAAGGTCATCAAGGACGGCAAGCTGACCGCCGACGAGTACTTGGCGATCACCGTCACCATGATGGACCCGTCGCTGCAGAAGGCGCTCGGTGACATCGTGCTGAAGGGCTGCGGCCTGACCTCGTTCGCCCTCGACAAGCCCGAGTCGAACGCGGACAAGATGGCCAGCTTCACCCTCACCTTCTCGGTCGAGGAGTTCGAGCTGAACATCAAGGAGATCGACAAGTGATCTAGCCACCAAGCGTGGTACGCTGCGGCCCACCTTTGACCGAGGTGGGCCGTCGTGTTTCTGGGGCTCCTCGGTCGTCTCCGTGACGGGCGGCCGGGGGCCCCCCGTCGCCATCCAAACGCGCCAACCAACCCGAGCACTATGTCCTTCAAGACCGAGTACCGTTTCCGCCTGCCGCGCGGCTTCGTCGACGCGGAGGGCAACCTGCACCGCGATGGCACGATGCGCCTGGCCACCGCGCGCGACGAGATCGTGCCGCTGCAGGACTACCGGGTGCAATCGAACCGCGCCTACCTGGTGATCATCCTCCTGTCCCGCGTGGTCACCAAGCTGGGCACGATCGAGCGCATCAACGTCGAGACGATCGAGAACCTGTTCTCGACCGACCTGGCGTACCTGCAGGAGTTCTACCGCAAGATCAACGAAGAGCAGGGCACGCCCAAGCACCACATCGCGTGCCCGAAGTGCGCCCACGAGTTCGACGTCGACATGGCGACCGGCGCGCTCATCACCGAGGGAGGCGACGCCCGCCCCCCGGGGTAGTATGGGCGACGGTCGCCACCTATCCCCGCGAGCAGCTCTTCCAGGAGATCGCGTACATCGCGTACCATTTCCACTGGTCGCAAGACGTCATCCTCGACATGGAGCACGAGGAGCGTCACACCTGGCTTCGCGAGATCGCGCGGATCAACCGCGAGATCAACGAAGCCCGCCGCCAGAGCTGAGAGTGCTCACGACCGTCGCCCAGTCACGTTTCTGTCCGCTGCGACTCGAACGACCGCGAGGTGGGACGGCGAGGGACCACGGACGCCCTCCCCCACGACGAAGAGGGGCTCACCTCGTGGTGCCCCGCCCGACGTTCCCAAGCCGCTGACTTCGCACCGAGGAGCCCATGCGTTCTGCCGCCGACTTTCGCGCCCCGGGTGTCTACGCGACGTTCACTGAGCCGGACCGGCCCAACCTCGCGATCGCCGATACCCGGGTCACCGGGTTCACCGGTCTGACGCAGCGCGGGCCGCTCAACGAGCCCGTCCGGGTCGCCAACTGGGACGAGTTCGTCGAGGTGTTCGGCTACACCGAGCGCTACTACCTGACCGACTCGGTCTACGCCCACTTCCGCAACGGCGGTGGGCCGTGCTGGGTCGTCCGGGTCGCCCACACCGCGCCGGTCGGCCAGCGCACCGCCGACCACGCCGAGTGCGCGGCGCACATCCAGGTCGACGACTGGAACAAGCCGTCGCTGCGGATCCGCGCGATGAACGAGGGCACCTGGGGCAACAACATCTGGGTCAAGGCCGAGCACCAGACCGGGGCCAAGGTCAAGCTCAAGTACACGATCGACGTCGGCGCCGGCGAGGCCATCGTCGAGTCGACGCGCGGCTTCGAGGTCGGCGCGCTGGTCAAGATCCACAACCGCGACAACGCCGACTACGTGGTCCTGACCGCTGTCGGCGTGACCGATCGCGGCGATCCGGTCGTGCGGTGGGGCAACGAGACGCCGGTCAACCGCCGCTACATGACCTCGTCGTTGGTCTTCCTCGAGGTGATGGAGTTCGACCTCCACGTCACGCTCAAGGATCGCCGCGAGGTGTTCCGCCACCTGCAGATGTCGCCGCTGTCGCGCCACTACGCGCCGCGGGTGGTCGCGCAGAGCTCGCGGCTCATCCGCGTCGAGGATCTGTTCACCAAGTCGCCCGTGCCGCACAACCTGCCCGAGCCGCTGCCCCTGACGAGGCTCGGTGGCGGCAGCGACGGCGTCGACGCGCTCACGACCGACGACCTGATCGGGATCGACGGCGGCCCGGCCGATCGCCGCGGCATGAAGGCCCTCGGGCCGATCGACGAGGTCGCGATCCTGGCCTGCCCGGACGCGATGTTCTTCTACGAGCGCGAGGGCGCCCACGCCCCGCCTCACGCCCAGCGGATCCTCGACGCTCAGCACGTCCAGCAGGAGATGGTCACGCTGTGCGAGAACCTGAAGGACCGCTTCGCGATCCTCGACATCCCGCACCCGAGCACCCGCCACGTCAAGCCGAGCGAGCTCATCGACTTCGCGCGGACCTGGCGCCGCCGCCTGGACAGCTCCTACGCCGCCTACTACTGGCCGTGGGTGCGCGGCCGCAACCCGAGCGGCACGGTGCGAGCTTTGCCTCCGTCCGCCTACATCACCGGAGTCCTGGGGCTCCGGGATGGTAGCCACGGCGTCCATGTGGCTGCCGCCAACGTGGAGCTCGCCGAGGCCGAGGACATGTCGCTGCGCGTCAGCGAAGACGACGTCGGCCTGCTCAATCACGACGCTGTCAATACGTTCAGGATCCAGCGCGGGGTGCGGCCCTGGGGCGCCCGGACTGCGTCGTCCGATCCGCAGTGGCGGTACGTCACCGTCCGCCGTCTTTTCATCATGTTGCGCCGGAGTCTCGAGTCCGGGTTCGCCTGGCTGACCTTCGAGCCCAACAGCCGCGACACCTGGCAGCTCGTGACCCGCCTGGTCACCCACTTCCTGGGGGATCTGTACAAGCGTGGGATGTTTGCGGGGAAGGAGGAGGAGTCCTTCTTCGTAAAATGCGACGAGGAGACCAACTCACCTGACACGATCGACGCCGGCCGCCTGGTTTGTGAAATCGGGGTTGCGCCGGTGTCGCCGACCGAGTTCATCATGGTCTCGCTGGTCCAGGACATGAACGGCCCCGGCGAAGGCGCCTGAAGCGAAAGGGAACCCACCAATGGCACGCCGCAACAACGATCCCCATCTCGCCTATTGCTTCAAGGTCCAGGTCAACGCTCCGGGCATCTCGGCCGTCGCGCTGTTCAAGAGCGCCGGCGGTCTCGGCGATGAGACCGAGGTCTTCGACTACCGCGAGGGCGGCAACAACGCCACCACCCACCGCCTCGTCGGCGCCACCAAGTTCAAGAACATCGTCCTCAAGCGCGGCCTGACCGGGCCCGAGTTCATCGCCTGGCGCGACATGTGGCGCAACCCCGGTCCCAAGACCCGCGCCACCGGCACCATCCAGCAGCTCGACACCAAGGGCAACCCCCAGATCACCTGGGAGTTCTCCGAGGCCTGGCCGTGCAAGTGGGAGATGTCCGAGTTCGACGCGAGCAAGAGCGAGGTCTCGATCGAGACCATCGAGATCGCGCACGAAGGTCTGAAGAAGGTCTGAGCTTTCCGCCGCGCGCGCCCTCGCGCACGTCCCTGGAGAACCGATGAGCGACAACCGCGCCCTCTCCGCCGCCCTGTCCGGTCCCGTGTTCCACGGGGCCGCGTCGCGCAGCGCGCTCCACGCCAGCGATCGCCACGTCGAGCGCTGGGCGCCCGAGGGCGAGGGCGCGACCCGCGGCGGCGGCATGCGTTCGCTGGCCTTCGCCGACCGCGTCGTGTCGCCGTGGATGGCGGGCTCGAACTCGGCGGCGTCGCGGATGTTCTCGTCGTACGCCTCGAGCGGCACCCGCGATCGCTCGGCGCCTGAAGTGTCGTGGCTGTTCCCGCGGCCGTGGTTCCAGGACGAGCTCGACTGGATGGCGGCGGCCCGCTACGGGCTCGAGGAGACGCCGCGCGCGTCGGCGCTGACGACCCGCGGTACGTTCATGCGGACCCGCGAGGCGGGAGACACCGCGTGGAGCCAGGTCGCCATGCCGGTGCTCGCCCCGCCGGTGATGGCGACGGTGGCGCCGTCGATGCGCCCGTCGGCGCTCCCCGAGCCCGGCCCCCTGGCCGCGGCTCGCATGTGGTCGCCCTCGGTGCCGTTCGCGGCCGCCGCGGCCGCGGAGGTCGTGGCCGGCGCCATGCGCTCGGTCGAGGCCTCGGGCCTGCCCGGCGTCGCCGAGCGGTCGCCGATCTGGTCGGGGCTCGCGGTGGTCCGCCCGAGCGAGCTCGCGCCCAGCCCGATCTCGATCCCGGCGGCTTCGACGACGGCGATGTCGTCTGCGCCGACGGCCTTCACGGCCAGCCTGACGGCGGCGCCCCGGATCTCTCAGATCTCCCAGGTCGCGGCCGTCGACGCCGCGCGGGCCTCGATCGAGCGCATCGACGCTCGCGTCGACGTGATGCGCGCCTCGGCGCTGCCGACCGCGACCGAGGCGCTGGCGCCGTCGACCGATGGGGCTCCGAGCGTCGAGTCGAGTGGCTCGAGTGGCTCGCTGTCGCCCGCCGAGCACCGGTTGGCCGACGCTGCCCACGGGTCGTCGCAGGCCTCGGCCGCCCTCCGCACCGTCGAGCTCCTGCTCGCCGCGGTCGCCGAGCGGACCAGCCGGACCGCGGCTGCAGCATCTTCATCGCCCTCGGCGGCTGGTGCGTCGCCCGCGCTCGCGTCGAGCGGGCCCATCGCCGAGGCGGCGCGCGCCGCCGAGCAGGGCCGGGCCGCGGAGCAGGCCGCGCGCGCGAGCGAGGCTGCGGCCGCCAACTTCGCCCCGATCGTCGGCCCGCGCGTCGCGATGCCGGCCGGCCTCGGTGGCTTGGTCACGTCGATGGAGACGGCGCAGGCCGTCGCTCGGCCGATGCTCCAGCGCGAGCCGATGACCTCGTCGCCGTTCGCGATGCCCCTCGCGGCGTTCCAGTCGTCCGCCGTCGCGGGGTTCCAGTCGTCCGCCGTCGCGGGCCTTCCGTCGTCCGCGGCCGCTGGGCTGCAGTCGTCTGCGGCTGCGGGGTTCGAGCCGTCGGCTGCGGCCTCGGGTGGCACCTTCGCCCCGGTCTGGGCGGCCCGCCCGGCCAGCGCCCTCGCGGCGGCGGCGGCCGCGCCGGTGCGAGGCGTCGATCACCTGACCTGGAGCGATCGCTGGCTCGCTCGCTTCGCCGGCGCGTCGCCGGTCGCGCTGCAGTCGTTCGACAACGGCGCCGAGTCGATCGCGCCGAGCCTGCGGACGTTGTCGGTCGGTGCGCCGGAGATCGTCTACGTTCACCCGACCCTCGGTCCGGCGGCGATCGCTGCGACCGCGGCTCGCTCGCCGGTGGTCGCCCCGCTCGCCGAGCGCGCGCGGCCGACGATCGCAGCGCCGCGCCCGTCGGCGCCGCTGCGCATCGACGACGGCGAGGCCGTGCCGGATGCGGTCTTCGCGGCGATCGCTGCCGCCGCGGCGGCGCCCGCGCCGCGCGGTCCGTCGGCGCCCGCGCCGGTCGGCGCCCAGCCGTCGACTCCGACGTCGGTTCGAGACACGGTTCGGGAGACGCCTCGGGAGACCGCCCCGGTCATGGCCCCGGTCGATCTGGTCGCGGCCCGCGGCCCGGCCTCGGTCGCAGACCTGGCCGCGATCTCGGTGCCGACGGCGCCCGATGCCGGTCTGGCGTCGGGGCTCGCCTCGTCGCCGATGGCGGCGGCCCTCGCCGCGGTCATGCCCATGACCAGCGCTCCGGTGTTCGACCCGCGCGCGCTGCGCGGCGCGGCGGTCGCCGAGGCCTACCTCGGGGGCCTGCTCGCCCGAGCGGCCTCGCCGGTCGGCGTGCTCACCGGCGCGCCCACGATGATGAACCTCGCGGCCGCGGGTGTGAGCCCGGCCGGGATGAGCCTGGACGGCACCGGTCTGGGCGGAGCCCAGGCCGCGCCCGACGAGTCCGCCTCGATGCGTTGGTCGCTGCGCGATCTCGCGCTGGCGCCGGTCCAGCTTCGCCTGGCCGCGGCGGCGCCCGATCGCACGTTCGTCGCCCTCGGTGGCGACGTGCCGATCACCTTGCGCGCGAGCCGCGCTGAGGCCGCCGCCCAGCAGGCGGCGAATGTCGGCCCCCGGGCGTTGCCGGCCGCCGCCTGGGCGATGTCGCCGGCGGCGCTGGCGGCGATGCAGACGGCCGCCGCAGCGTCGGCTTCGGGCGGCGCGAGCAGCGCTGCGCTCGTCAGCCCCGCCGAGACCGGTGGAATGCCTCGGACGGACGTTCGCCCGCAGGCGGCCGAGCTGGTCGCCGAGCGCGCCGCGGTCGAGCAGGCCGCGGTAACGCAGTCCACCGAGCGCGCCGCGGTCGAGCAGGCCACCGTCGAGCAGGCGGCCGCGCAGCAGGCGGCCGTGCAGCAGGCGGCCGTGCAGCAGGCCGCGGTCGAGCAGGCCGCCGCGCACGCCGCGGAGCAGCACGCTGGGCGTGCCGTCGTCGAGCGCGAACTGCTCGGGCTGCGCAGCGCGCTCCTCGCTAGCCCGACCTCGGCGGCCGCGGTGCCCCTGGCCCACGCGGCCCACGCCCCGCTGGTCTCGTCGACGACCTCGGTGCCTTCGCTCGATCTGCCGTTCGCGCTGCCGGCCCTCGCGGGTGTCGGCCAGAGCGCGACGTCGCCGCTGGGCGCGGCGATGGCTCGCCACGCTGCAACCCAGTTCGCCGCGACCCAGTTCGCCGCGACCCAGGGTGCTGGGCAGTTCGCGGGCGGTCCGTTCGCCGCTGGCGAGGCCGCGCACGGGGCCGAGGACCTCGGCGCCCCCGCGAGCAGCCGAGTGGCCGCCCTCGCCGGTGCGATGCCCGTCGTCGCCCTCGAGGGTCGCGAGGTCACTCCGCGGCTCCACGCGCCGTCCCTGGCGGTGGGTCGACCTGGCAGCCTGGCCGAGTCGGCGCTGGCCTGGTCGATCGGCGAGTCGCGGGTCGCCGGCGGTCTGTCCTACGACTTCGTGACGCCCGAGATGGTGCTCGCGGCGCGGGTCTACGGCCTGCCGGCGGGCGCCGCCGCAGAGGCGATGCGCGTCGCTGCCGGCGGTCCGTCGGCGATGGCGTCGCTGGCGGCGTCGCTCGATCTCACCTTCCTCCGCGCGTTCCAGGGTCCGGTCCAGGGGGCTGCCCAGGGTCCTGGCGCTGCCCCGGTTGTCGCGGCGCCGACCCGCGCTGCGGCCGCGACGAGCGCGGTGCCGGCCCTCGCGCCGTCGGCTGTCGACGCTGGATCCGACGCCGCCCCGGGCGCATCCTCGACGCCGACGCCGATGCCGGCCGTCGAGCGGACCGCGGCCGAGGCCGCCGGGTTCGACCCGTCGATGGACCCCGGCCTCGTGTGGGCGGCTGGAACCCCCGGCATGTGGCCGGCTCGTGGCGGCGCCGCCCTCGGCGGCGTCGGCCGGGCGCCGCGCGGCGCCTATCTGTGGCCGTCGGCGACCGCCGCGGCCCTCGGCCTGAACGCGATGTCTCCCGAGGGTGCCGCCGGCCTGCCGGTGGTTGCCCTCGAGCTCCTCGCCGCTCAGGCGGTGGCCGAGCTCGGCACCTGGGTGACCGCCTTCCCGCGCGGCGATGGCGCCATCGAGGCGATGATCGCCGCGGGCGGCGCCGGCGCTGGTCCCCGCGCGGCCGCGCTGGCCGCGATGAGCGGCGCGACCGCCGTCGGCGCCACCGGCGCCCCGACCGCACTCCCCGCCGCTGCCCCTGGTGGCGCGGCGCCCGTCGCCGGCCTGGCGCGGGCGCCTGGCGTCGAGTCGGCCGCCAGCGACGACTACGCCGAGGCCGCTGAGACCGCGGCCGCGTGGTCGATGCCGGCGCTGGCCCGCCAGCGCTTCGAGTCGGTCTACGTCGCGCTCGCGCGCTCGGCCGAGGGGCAGTCGCTGTCGCCGTCGGCCCGCGCGGCCCGCGCGATGTCGCTCCTGACCCGTGGCGACGGCGAGACCCGGACCACGCGCCAGCTCGCGGCCGAGGCCTGGACCGTCCTGCCTCACGTCTACCGCGGGGATCTCGACCTGGTCGCCGGTGAGGCTGCGCGCGCCGGCGACGTCGAGGCCGGCCTCGGCGAGTCCCGTCCCGGCCTCGCGGGCCTGGCCGCTCGCGCCGGTGACCTCTTGGGCTCCTTCGTCCATCCGTCGATGGCCGAGGTGCGGTCCGCTGGCGGCGCCGAGCCGATGCGCGGCCCGGCGAGTCGGGTCGAGGCCCCGATCTACGTCGAGAACGCCCCAGCTCCCCGCCCGGCGCCGGCCGCCGGCTTCACGGGCAGCCGCCCGGGGCGCACCTTCACGCAGTTTGGCGGTGGCGAGGTCGAGGTCCCAGCCTGGTTCGAGGCCGCCGCCGAGAAGATGTTCTCGGGCAGCGGCGACGACCGGGCGGCCGCGACCCTCGCCCAGATGGTCCTCGTGACCTCGATGCCGCAGCAGCAGATCGCCGCCGCGACCAAGGGCGGTTCGACCTCGGGTGGTGGCGGCGGAGCGCCCCAGCAGGGCGGTGGCAAGCAAGGTGGCGTCGAGAAGCCCGACGTCGAGCGGCTCGCCCACGAGGTCTACCAAGAAGTGATGGCGCTCCTCGAACTCACCCGCATCCGCTCCGGAGATCCATTCCAATGAGCATCAAGAACTCCGCCACCGCCAAGCTCACGATCATCCCCCTCGACGCGGGCTCCCCGGTCATCGCGCAGTACAACCCGAAGGAGCTCGGGGTGGACAAGTCGGTGCCCTGGCAGAAGGCGGCGACCTCGACCGGCGACCAGCCGGAGATGCAGTTCACGGCGGCCGAGGGCCGGTCGATGTCGTTCGAGCTGTTCTTCGACGGCTACGAGACCGAGACCAACGTCCACGCTGCCTACGTCGCGCCGCTGCTGCAGATGGCGATGGTCATCGACCCCAACGGCTCGGAAGACAAGAAGCGGCCGACCCGCGTCAAGATCCTGTGGGGCGGCGGCCTGCCGCCCTTCGAGGGCGTGATCGAGTCGATCTCGACGAAGTACACGATGTTCTTGCCCAACGGGACGCCGGTGCGGTGCACCTGCTCCGTGAAGTGCAAGGAGGCGAGCCGCGCGTCCTTCAAGAAGGGCGCGAGCGGGGCCAGTGGCGCTCAGACCGCTAGCTGATCTTCCCGCCACGATCCCGCAACGAAGCAGGTGAACCGTGTCCAACACCTCTACCGCTGTCGACTTCGAAGTCACCATCGCCGGTCAGAAGATCGAGAACAACGAGGTCATGGCGATCATCGTCGACGATGATCTGAACCAGCCGGCGATGTGCGTGGTCACGCTGCGCAACAAGCTCAACCAGTACAACGGCAAGTACAAGGCTGCCGACACGGTCGAGATCAAGCTGGGCGGTGGCACCCGGCGCAGCGAGTCGGGCGCCGGCAGCGGCGACAAGCAGACGGTCTTCAAGGGCGAGGTCGTCGGCGTCGAGTGCGCGTACAAGCAGGGCGGCGACCACCGCCTGTCGGTCCGGGCCTTCACCAAGATGCATCGCCTGCTGCGCGGTCGGAAGTCGAAGACCTGGCAGGACATGAGCGACCAGGACGTGGTCAGCTCGATCGCGTCGGAGTGCGGGCTGAGCGCGCAGTGCGGCTCGACGCCGAAGATCACCCACAAGCACATCTACCAGCACAACCAGGACAACCTCAGCTTCATCCGGGTCCGGGCCGCGCGCCTGGGCTTCGCGGTGTGGTGTGAGGACACCAAGCTGTTCTTCGATGCCCCCAAGCTCGACGCCGATTCCGGTCTCGAGTTCGTGATGGACCAGCAGCCCAAGGGCGGCTCGGGCGACAAGCTGAAGTCGTTCAACGGCCGGCTGTCGACCGCGCAGGTCCTGAAGAAGGTCACGGTCCGCGGCTGGAATCCCGAGAAGAAGGAGGAGGTGGTCGGCGAGGCCGAGCCGCAGTCCTCGCCGCTCGGCTCGAGCAACGCCGCCTCCGGCCTCGGCAGCTTCGGCACGGTGCAGACCTACGTGGTCGATCACCCGGTGATGTCGGTCGAGGAGGCCAACGCCATCGCCAAGGCCAAGCTCGGCGAGGCGTCGATGGGCTACCTGACCGCCGAGGCCGAGGCCATGGGCAACAACAAGCTCAAGGCCGGCATCGTCATCAAGATCAAGGTCAACCTCGACGAGGCCAGCGACCGCTTCAACGGCAAGTACCTGGTCGCCGGCGTGACCCACCGCTACACCGCGGACAACAAGGGCACCGAGGGCGGCTACTCGTGCTTCCTGCGCCTGGCCCGCGACGCGGAGAAGGGGTCGTAGCGTGCGGGCTGGCGGCGACCGGTGGTGGGCGAACGACGGGACCCTGGCCGGGGTCTATTACGGCATCGTGTGCCAGAACAAGGACGACGAGCTGAAGCTCGGCCGGATCAAGGTGCGCCTGCCGTGGCTCGATCAAGGGGACGTCGATCAGGCGCACTGGGCGCAGATCGCGACGCCGATGTGCGGCAACAAGTTCGGCTGGTGGATGATCCCCGACGTCGACGATGTGGTCGCCGTGATGTTCGTCGGCGGCGACATCGGTCAGCCCATCGTCCTCGGTGGCATCTGGAGCCAGAAGGACAAGCCGCCGGAGCCCGTGACCGACGGCAAGAATGAGTTCCGCGGCTACAAGAGCCGCTGCGGGCACCGGATGCTGCTCGACGACTCCGACAAGCCCAAGGTCACGTTCCGCGACAAGACCGACGCCCTGCAGCTCTCGATCGGCAACTTCGCCAAGGGCGGCAGCGGGCCCAACGCCCACGAGCTGCCCAAGCCCCAGGGCGCCGGCGACAAGGGCGTCGGCGCGTGCTCGATGACCGGCAACCTCAACATCTTGTGCCCCTCGGGCAAGCTGACGATCGAAGGCATCAACGTCGAGATCTCTGCCGACGACAAGCTCGACATCAACGCCAAGGGCAACCTCGAGCTCAAGGGCGCGACCACGACGATGTCGTCGTCGCAGGCCAGCAAGTACGAAGGCGCGACCGTCAACATCGGATGACCCCGTGATCAAGCCCGACCGCACCGATCCCCAGGCCGTCCGCGCCGACAAGCTGCGCGGGGTCTACCTGGCCGTCGTCGTCGACAACAAGGACGAAGGCCAGCCGTTCCGGGTCAAGGTCAAGTACCCTTGGCTACCCGGCGACGAGAAGACCTACTGGGCGCGGATCGCGATCCCGATGGCCGGGCCGGAGCGGGGCACCTACTTCCTCCCCGAGAAGGACGACCAGGTCCTGGTCGTCTTCGAGCACGGTGAGGTCGAGCGGCCGATCGTGATCGGCTCGCTGTGGAACAAGAACGAGCCGCCGCCGGAGACCAACGCCAACGGCAAGAACGAGGTCAAGGTCATCAAGTCGAAGACCGGTCACCGGATCATCTTCGATGACACCGAGGGCGCCGAGAAGGTGACGGTGGTCGACTCGACCAAGAAGAACAAGGTCGTCCTCGACGTGGCGGCCAAGACCGTCAACATCGAGTCCAACAAGGACATCGCGATCAAGGCGGCCGCGGGCAACGTCGTCATCCACGGCAAGACCGTGAAGATGACCGCGAAGACCGGCGCGATCACCGCGAGCGCGACTGGTCAGATGGTGGTCGCCACCAACGGCGCGCTGAACGTGAAGTCGCCGGCGACCGTGACGATCGGGTCCAAGGTGACGATGCAGATGATGGGCGGCTCGGCCAAGGGCGGGCTGGGCGGCGCCGCGGGAGCGGGCCAGGCCGGCAACAAGGCCAAGGATCAGGTCAAGGAGAAGAAGGGCAGCGCGGCCGGCGGTGGTGCGGGCGGCGCGGGCGCGGGCGGCGCGGGTGCGGGCGGTGCGGGTGCTGGCGGCGCGGGTGCTGGCGGCGCGGGTGCCGGTGGCGCGGGCGCGGGCGGCGCGGGTGCCGGTGGCGCGGGTGGCGCGGGCGCGGGCGCGCCTGGTCAAGGCACGCCTGGTCAGCGCAACGATGCCGCTGGCGGTGCGGCGGGCGCGGGCGCCGGTGCGGGCGCCGGGGCCGGTAGCGGCGCGGCCAACGATGGACCGACGGCCGCTGCGGGTACGCCGGGTGGACGCGACGCGGCGGCGCAGTCGGGCGCGTCTGGTAGCGCCGGCGCGGGTGCGTCGGGCGGCGCGGGTGCGTCTGGTTCTGCGGGCTCGGGTGCGTCTGGCTCTGCGGGCGCGGGTGCGTCTGGCTCTGCGGGCGCTGGCGCTTCGGGCAACGCGGGTGCTGGCGGCTCGGCGGGTGCTGGCGGCTCGGCGGGTGCTGGCGGCTCGGCGGGTGCTGGCGGCTCGGCGGGTGCGGGCGCTGGCGGCTCGGCGGGCGCTGGCGGCTCTGCGGGCGCTGGCGGCTCGGCGGGCGCTGGCGGCTCGGCGGGTGCTGGCGGCTCGGCGGGTGCTGGCGGCTCGGCGGGCGCTGGCGGCTCGGCGGGCGCTGGCGGCTCGGCGGGTGCTGGCGGCTCGGCGGGTGGTGGCGGCTCGGCGGGTGCGGGCGGGTCGGCTGGTGCTGGCGGCTCGGCGGGTGCTGGCGGTTCGGCGGGTGGGGGCGCTTCGGCGGGTGGTGGGGCTTCGGGGGGTGGTGGGGCCTCGGCGGGGTG